>CAVSLY010000016.1:0-226188 GCA_963728705.1 uncultured Gemmatimonadales bacterium | reverse complement strand
ATCCCGCGCGCGACGCTCAAGTACAGCACGCCGGTCGCGATGCAGTTCTTCAGCCAGGAGGAGCGCTTCGCGCTCTCGAGCCGGGCCGACACCCTCGTCGTGCGGCCGCTGCCGGCAGCGGGACGCCCCGCCGGGTTCGGCGGCGCGATCGGGTCCGCGCTTACGCTCGACCGCCACGTCGACCGGGCGACGGCCAACGTCGGCGAGGGCGTTGCCGTCGAGATCCGGCTGAGCGGCGAAGGTAACACGGCGCTCTGGCCCAATCCTGAGCTCCGGTGGCCGGCCAACCTCCGCGCCTATCTCGAGCGCGTGGACGAGAAGGTCGGCACCACCGAAGGTCTGGTGGGGGGCACCAAAACGTTCCGCTACCTGGTGGTGGCCGACTCGGCGGGACCGCTCGCGCTGCCCGCGGTGCGCTACCCCTACTTCGACCTGGCGGCAAACCGCTACCTGGAGCTCGACCTCCCGGCCGCTTCGCTGCCGGTGACGACGCGAGGCGAGACGGCCGCGGCGGCGGCACTTCCCCCCGGGCTTCTCAGCGGCGACATGCCGGCGGCGGCGTGGAGGATGGCCCACGGCGTGCCCGATTGGGCCTGGCTCGCGCTCCTCGGACTCCCACCGCTGCTGCTCTCGCTCCGCGGACGCAAGCTGCGCGCACCGCGCCGCCGCGTGGCACGCGAAGCCCGATCCGACCTCCGGAGCGCCGAGGCGGCGCTGGATGACCTGCTGCAATCGCTCGCTCCCGATCCTGATCTCCGCTTCGGGCCCGCCCTCGCGGCCGCCGTCCGCGCGGCCGGTGCCGACGCGGCGCTCGCGGCACGTGTCACTGCCGTGCGCGACCGGCTGCTGGCCCGACGGTACGGACCGGCCGCGCCCGCGACCGACGACGCGAGCCTCGCGGCCGAGGCGCATGAGGTGGCCCAGCGGCTCGGAGGCTCGCTCCGCGCGTGGCGCCATCGGGGCGCCGCAATCCTCGTCCTGCTCGCGATCGCGGGCTTCAGCCGGCTGGCGGCGCAGAGTCCGCCGCCGGAGACCCTGTACGAGAGCGGCGCGCTCCGGGCCGCGGCCGAGGGCTTCGGCCGCCGGGCCGCCGACGAGCCGGCCGTCGCGGAGCACTGGTACAACCTCGGCGCCACCTATTACCGGCTAGGCGCCACCGGCCGAGCCGAGGCCGCGTGGCTTCGAGCGCGGCGACTCGATCCGCGCGGGCCCGCGGTGCGTCGCGCGCTCGCGCTCACGCCGCCGGCCGACGTGGCCTCGGCGCGCTGGACGTGGTCGCCGCCGCTGACGCCCGACGAGCTCCTCCTGATCGGCGGGCTCGGCTGGATCGTCGGCTGGCTCGGCTGGATAGTCCGGCCCCGGGTACGGGAGCGATGGTTGATCCTCCTCGTGTTCGCGGGCGTGGCGGTCATGGGCGGGCTGGGCCTCCGGATGTGGTATCGTGTGCCGCTGGCCATCGTGGTCGATCCGGCGACGCTTCGCCTGAGCCCGCACGGACGCGCGCCGGCGCTGGCTCCCGTGGAGGGGGGCAGCGCCGTGCGGCTGGTCCGGCGCAATCCCGGCTGGGTGCTCGTGCGTACCCCCGATGGCGGTGAGGGGTGGCTGCCCGCCGCGGCGGTGGCCGCGATCGGCGGATAGATTGTCGCCATGACGCGACGCATCGCCATTCTGCCCGACGCCGTCGCCGACCAGATTGCCGCGGGCGAGGTAGTGGAGCGCCCGGCCTCGGTGGTGAAGGAGCTGGTCGAGAACGCGCTCGACGCCGGCGCCCGCCAAGTGCGGGTGACGCTCGAGAACGGCGGCAAGACGCTGATCCAGGTGAGCGACGACGGCACCGGCATGGGTCGCGAGGATGCAGTCCTCGCGCTCGATCGGCATGCCACGAGCAAGGTGCGGAGCGCTGCCGATCTCGTCGGGGTCGCGACGTTTGGTTTCCGTGGGGAGGCGCTGCCGGCGATCGCCTCCGTATCGCGCTTCTCGCTCTCGACCAACGACGGCGAGACCGGCACCGAGCTCAGCGTCACAGGCGGCCGGCTCGATCGCGTCGCCGACGCCGTGCGCCAGCGGGGGACCACGATCACCGTGCGAGCGCTCTTCTTCAACACACCGGCCCGACGAAAATTCCTGCGCTCGGCGGCGAGCGAGACGCGCGCCGCGCAGGAGGCGCTCGCGACGCTCGCGCTGGCGCATCCGGAGGTCGGCTTTCTGCTCGAGGTGGACGCCACGACTCGGCTGTCGGTGCCGCCCGGCCAGGCGCCGGAGGAGCGGCTGGCCTCGGTCTGGGGCCGCGAGCTCGCGGGCACGCTGATCCCGGTGGCATACGCCGCCGGTGCGTTCCGGCTCAGCGGGTTCGTGCAGCGCCCGGGCGACGCCCAGCCGACGGGCCGCCGGACCCAGCTGTTCGTGAACGGGCGGCCGTTCAAGGATGCCTTCCTCGTGCGCGCCGCCGAGGCCGGGTATCGCTCCGCCATTCACCCTGGCGACCGTCCCTCGGTGTTCCTCCAGGTGGAGGCTGCTCCCCAGGACGTGGACGTGAACGTGCACCCGGCCAAGCTGGAGGTCCGGTTTCGCGATCGGATCGGCGTGGAGCGCGTGGTGGAGGAGGGCGTGCGCCACGCGCTCGGCGCCCTCGTGGCCGCCGCGCCGGTAGGAGACTGGCGACCGCTCCCGGCGGCCTCGGGGGGCGGCGGACTTCCGTCGACAGTGATCGACGAGCTGTTCGCCGCGGCCGACGACTCGAGCACACCCGGTGGAGATGGGGCGGTCGCCGCGCCGGAGCCGCTCGGCTTCCAGGCGCCGCTGATGCAGCTGTTCGATACCTACATCGTTTACGAAGCTCCCGAGGGGCTGGTGATCGTCGACCAGCACTCGGCGCACGAGCGGGTGCTGTTCGAGGCGGTGATGGCCCAGCTTACCGGCGCCGACGCACCCGCGCAGCGACTGCTTCTGCCGCTTACGCTGGAGCTCACCGACGAGGAGCTCGACGCCGTCGAGCAGCACACAGAGCAGCTTCGCCGCGTGGGTTTCGAGGCGGAGCCGTTCGGAGGGCGGGCCGTGGTGCTCCACGCCGTGCCGTCGCCGCACCCGCGCTTCGATGCCGGCGCCTGCTTTCGCGAGCTGGTGGCCGACCTCGCGCGCGGCCGCTTCGGCGGTTGGGCCAATCGCCTCGAGCGGTTCGCGGCCACCTATGCCTGCCGTGCGGCCGTGAAGGGTGGCGCCCGTCTGGACCAGCGCGAGATGCGCGAGCTGCTGCTCCGGCTCTTCGCCACCGATCTGCCGCCGCACGACGTGCACGGGCGCTCCACCATCGTGCAGTTGCCGCGCGAGGAGCTGGAGCGACGGTTTGGGCGGCGGTAAAGTCCCGGTGGTGGTCGGGCCGACCGCCGTCGGGAAGACGGCGGTAGGGCTCGCGCTCGCGGCCCACTGGCCGCTCGAGATCCTCTCGGCCGACTCCCGGCAGGTCTACCGCCGGCTCGACATCGGCACGGCCAAGCCGACCCGGAAAGAGCGGGCTCGGGTGCGGCACCACGGGCTCGATCTCGTGGATCCCGGCACGCGCTACAGCGCGGGGCATTTCGCGCGGGACGCCGAGGGCTGGCTGGCAGACGTACGAAACCGGGGCCAGTTGCCGGTCGTGGTCGGCGGCACGGGTCTCTACATCCGGGCGCTGGCCGAGGGGCTCTTTCGCGAACCGGGGCTTGACCCCGCCCGACGCCGTGCCCTGGACGCCTTTACGGCGCGGCTCGAGGACATCGAGCTGCTGCGCTGGGCCGGCCGGCTGGACCCCGGGTTTCGTGGCGGAGGACGCCAGCGGGCCGCGCGGGCCGTGGAAATCGCGCTCCTCTCGGGTCGCCCGCTCTCATGGTGGCAGCAGGAGGCGCGCGCGCGAGGGGCGCTGGACCCGTGGTACATTGTGCTCACCGCGCCGCGGCCCGTGCTGCATCAGCGGATCGCGCGGCGAGCGGAGGAGATGATGCAGCGTGGCTTGATCGAGGAAGTGGCGTCGGTGCTGGCCGAGGGCCACGCGCCGCAGGCGCCGGGGCTCGACGGCATCGGGATCCGCGAGGCGGTTGAGTACCTGCATGGCAACCGCACCCGGGAATCGGTGGCGGAGGCCATCACGCTCAGCACGCGGCAGTACGCCAAACGGCAGCAGACCTGGTTCCGCCATCAGCTCGACGGGGCGGTGCTCACCCTCGACGCAACGCGGCCGCCGGAGCGTTTGGCCGCGGAGATCGCCGAGGCATGGGAGAGAGGCGGCGCATGAAGATCGGCATTTCCTGCGGCGGTCTTGGCCGTCTATCCTAACCCATACCACCGCCTACGCTTCCGTCGGCGCCTACCAAGTCGCGTCACAGGATTGCACTACCCTCTGCACTAAGCCACGTAATAACCAAGGCGCGAGCCGGCGCGGAGAGGCAGTACGTCTAGGACGTTGGCCTGTGGTCCCGCTGGCGGTCCAGCACCCATCTGCGGAACTCCTCCACCGCCGCTTCCTGCTTCTCAGTGGCGAGACGGACTCGCCGCGCCATGTCCTTCATTTCCTGCAGCACTGCACGTGCGTCCGCCGCTGATTGCCGGGCCTCCTCCGCCGCAATCCGAACTACTTCGCTCATCTCACGGGCGCTCTCCGCCAGGTCACGGACCCCCTCTTGGGCGTCCCGGACGGTCTCCGAGGAATCCCGGACGTTCTCAGAGTCGACGCGATCCTCCTCGGAGCCGACCCGCTCCTCCTCCACGACAACTCGCTCCCCCTCGTCCTTGGCGCGAAATTGCTCCCCCCGGTTCCGCAGGCGCTCGCCCACCTGACGGCCATCCTCCGTCCCGCGGCGATGCAACTCGGCATCCTCACGACGGCGCTCCGCCGCTGCACGTGCGCGTTCGGCCTGTTCCCGCTCTTGTTCACTGGACATCTGTCACCTCAGAAAGTGCTCACCGTGATGTTGGCCCGCTCGACGTAGGAGGTCGAGACGTAGCGACTCGGGCCGATGGGTTCACCGCTTTAAAAGCTGCCGCACGCAGTCGCGGAGCTCGTCGTGCGCGAACGGCTTGTTGAGCGTGGGCACGTCTGCTGGAAACTCCGAGGCTCGAGGGTGTGCCTGGTCGTCCAGGTGGAGCACGGGGAGCGTCGGAAACTGGCGGCGCAATCGGGCGACCAACTGTGCCCCGCTGATCCCAGGCATCACGCTATTGGTGATGACGAGATCACAGCCGCCTTCCAAGACAAACTCCAAGGCGGTGAGGGGGTCCTGCAGGGTGATCACCTCGTATCCCGATTCGGCCAAGCAGCGCGCGACGAGATGCCGAACTGCCGGCTCATCATCAAGTACAAGGATGCGGGCGGACGACTGGCCTGTCCCGAACCTCAAGTGGGTCGGACTGAATGATTACTCGCGAGACGCGGTTACTGGGGCAGTACCATCGGTGGTATCCCCGCGTGCAGCCAGACACTTGGCTCCCGGCAGACCACGTGGCTGATGTGG
Source organism: uncultured Gemmatimonadales bacterium (assembly GCA_963728705.1). Taxonomy (GTDB): domain Bacteria; phylum Gemmatimonadota; class Gemmatimonadetes; order Gemmatimonadales; family GWC2-71-9; genus CAVVWJ01. The sequence continues at coordinate 220,705 of CAVSLY010000016.1, read as the reverse complement.
TGAGGCAGCAACGTCGTCGGCCGCACGTGTGCTCGAGCACTTCTTCCCCGCTCGCGCGACCGAGTTTGCGAATCTCGTGACTGAGGCGGGACTCTCGCGGATTTATGCCGGTATCCATTACCGCTTCGATATCACCGCGGCGTGGATCCTCGGCAGGGCGGTCGCAGACTGGGCGATCAGTCACGAGCAGGCGCTCCAGTAAGTGGACAAACCGGGGCGCCGCCTCAAAGCGGCGCGCCGGAGTTGTCTTCCATCTGGCCACCACGTTCAGCAACTCAGCTGGCGAGACCTTCGTCTTTAGCGAGGTGGCCTACGTGGGAAAGATCACAGCCCCGGCGTCCCCATCCTTTTAGGCTAGACGAAGTACACCGAACCGCCCTCCTCGTGGGGAGGATCTACGGCGCCTATATGGCTGCCCGGAGGCCCGATGCCCCACGATCCCAAGGTCATTCCCATCATGCGCGGCCGGCTGGTGTTGGTCGCCGAGCGCCATGGCACGCCTCGAGTGCTGGTGACCAGCGCCGTCCGGAACCTCGGCTACCCGGCCAAAGCCTGCTCGACCGCTGCCGACGCCCTGGCGTTCCTGGCGCTGCATCCAGACGGCGTGCAGTGCCTCCTGGCGGATGTCGGGCTCCCAGACATGGATGGCCGCGAGGTCGCCACACGCGCGCTCGCCATTGTCCCCGGACTGCGGGTCGTGCTGATGGTTGCGCCCGGCGATGACGCCTTGCAACGGCCTATACCAAGCTTCGGTGGCCTCCCGTGCGTGGCCAAGCCGGTGTTCCGCGATCGACTCGCCGCCATACTCGCGGAACTGATCGGCCCACCGGCGAGGGAGCCGAACCGCCGGCCGTCCATGAGCCGGCCGCGGGCGCGACGTTTCCCCTCCGGCAGTCACCCGGCCTGAAGCGGCCGACCCGCCGCGCCGTAACGCTGCCGCTGGTCGCGCCGATCGTGCCGGTGCTTCGCGACCAGCCCTTCGATGATCCAGCCTACCTCTTCGAACCCAAATACGACGGGTTCCGCGGCCTGCTCTACCTGAGTGGCCGGGAGTGCCATTTCCGGTCGAAGCGCGGCAACGTCCTCAAGCAGTTTGAGCAGCTTTGCTACTGGGTCCGGGAGGAACTGCGGGTCAAGGAGGCGATTCTCGACGGGGAGGTGGTGGCGTTGGATCCGGAAGGGCGGCAGGACTTCCGTGGGCTCCTCGCCCGCCGAGGGAACCTGCACTACGCCGCGTTCGACGTCCTTTGGCTCAACGGTAAGGACCTCCGGGGACTGCCGCTCACGCGTCGCAAGCGCGCGCTTGAGCGCGTCATCCCGGCGACGAGCACCGTGCTGTCGCGCGTGTTCGCGGTCGAGGGCCGTGGCCGTGACCTCTTCGCCGCGGCGGAGCGGCTCGACCTGGAGGGCATCGTGGCCAAGCGGAAGGCAGATCCCTACGCGCCGAGCACGGTCTGGTATAAGGTTAAAAACCGTGCGTATACGCAGATCGAAGGGCGAGGCGAGTTGTTCCACCCGCGCCGGGTGTAGCCGAGATTCGTTGACATAGTCGACTGCCCTGGGTGGTCGGGGAAGGAGCGCAAGAAGGTCGCATTGATGAGTCCGGAACGGCCGGGCCACTAACTCCCGACTGTGTGACCATGCTCACGCTCTCCAGATATCCATTGTGCTATTCATGTAGGCTTGATGCGTTCTTGAGCCTGAAAAGTGAAGGAGCACTACTATGGCACGAGTTACTGCTGTATTTGACGACCGGGCGCGAGCTGAAGGTGCCGTCACCGAGCTGCGGCGCTTGGGCGTGACCGATACCGACCTGTCATTCGTCGCTCGAAACGAAGAGGAAGCTGTCGCGGCAGGCGCCTCGGCTGACACCGCAGGCAAACGAGCCGCCAAGGGGGCGGCTGCTGGGGCAGGCGCTGGCCTACTCTTCGGGCTGGCAGCTCTCGCGATCCCAGGGGTGGGGCCGTTTATCACCGCCGGGGCTCTCGCTTCCGCCCTCGGCACGACCGGCGGTGCCTTGGCCGCTGGCGCAATCGTGGGTGGCACCTCGGGTGCTATCGCTGGTGGGTTAAGCAAAGCGGGGTACACCCGGGAGGAGTCCGAGTTCTACGGCCCGGCTGTTGAGCGTGGCGGAGTGCTGGTTGCCGTGGATACTGAGGGCGTGGTTTCGCCGGATCAGGCACGTCAGGTTTTGACACGGAACGGCGGGCGCACCCACGGCCGCTAAATGATGGACTAGTGGAAGCCTGAAGAACGGCGTGAGGGAGCACTTGTCTCCCGCACGCCGTTCCCCTTTACGCGCTCACGTGGCGGAATTCGCGCGAAGATACCGGGCGGCGCCCTGTCCCCGTTCCAGTTACAGCGCCGTCCGGAGCGTGTGGAGCACGAGCCGAAGCTCACCCGGCCGGACGCGCGCGCGCTTGCGCGCGTTACCCCGCCCGCCGCGGCGTGGGCTCGCGGAGCAGGCGGACGAGTTCCTCCAAGGTGTAACCCTCGCGCGCGTTGGATGCCAGCCTGCCCACGTGGGAAAGATCACAGCCCAGCCGTCCCACCCCGCTTAGGCTAGCGAAGCAGCCCGAACCGTCCTCCTCGTGGGGAAGACCCGACGGCGCCTGTACGGCTGCTGCCCGGAGGCCCTGTGACCACAGAGGACGTGAAGGTCCTACCGCTCGACCCCTGGCCCTCGTGGTCAATGACGAGCGCACCCCCCCGCGCCATCGTTAACGCGGATGGTCCGGTCGCCAAGGTATCGCCGCCACTCGGGCTCAACCTCCGACAACGCAGGAAGGGCAGAGGCAGGGTGTGGCCTCTACCCTCCGAGCGCACTGAGGCTGCTGGACTGCTACGACCAGCCAGTCTGTCCAGCCTGCCTCGAACTCGTCGGCTCCCCCGATCGAGCAGTCCGGTCCGAAGTTTGGCGATTGCGCCACCACCGTAGGGCGAGCATACCCGCCCCAGCGATAAAGGCCTTCATCAGATTGGAGCTGCTAAGTGCCCCGCGCTGCTGGCGACGGCTGGTGCTGCGACGTCCAAACATACTGCCTCCTCTGGCTCCGGCGAACGGAGCAAACCCGAACGCCCGCCATGCATTGCGCGTTTATGTTTACCTGGTGGAGTCCTGTGTGACCGGTGCCCTGCCGGCTTGACCGGTCTTCTTCGCGGCATCGACGCGAGTGGCCTCGTCGCCGTGCTTGAAGGTGGACACTGTCGTGTCATGGCTTATGAGCGTGGTGTCCTGAGTCTCTCTCGTGTGACCATGGTGTCCGTTGCGCCCGCTTGGCCGGTCTCGTGGCGGCGGTCGCACCCTGTGAGCGCCAGCAACGCTAGTGATGCTGCAATGTGTATCCGCATGTCGAGCCTCCATTGTGACTCTGATCGCTGGCTGGGTCCCGGCGATCGCATGTCGATAATGACGCCGACGGGAGCGTGGTTCAGTGATTGGTCTCACCGCCGGAGGTGCCTCCCATGGCCGCTTAGCTCCAGGCGGAGATGAAGACCAGTCGCGACGTGCTAACAGGCGTTCGGAAGTCGGGCTGAATCGTGCTCGCCGTGTCGGTCGCAGAACCCACAACCGCCGCCACGCTCGCCCGGCGCTTCTCAGCAGCCCAAGCCTACTGCACGGCATCAGGACGCGAAGCCTTGGAGCTGATCGGCGGTTAGTACGGTGGCGCCCATAGTCCCGTCGCAGCGATTGGCTTATTGACATCCCCGGTACCGACCCTAACCCTGTATACCACCCTCGAAAAAGGCACACCCGGCGAAAGCCGGAGTCGCAAAGCCACGGGTCCTCGCCTCCTCCGCGACGCCGACTGAGTCTCGCCGGACGCCTCGAAGGACCCCACGACCGCCAGGCTGCCGAAGGGTCACCGGGCGTCCGAGATAAGCCGCCTGACGTCCGCTCGCAGACTCCTGACCCCCTGGAGGTCCCCGTGCGTATCACACCCGTAGCTGTTCCCCTGGCACTCGCTGCCTTGCTCGTGAGCTGCCAGGACGTCAACGAGTCTAACACCGATACGCTTGCTCCCTCGTCAGTCCGCCTTCCTTAGCAGTCTTCCGCGACCGCATCGAGGGAGGCTTTCTGACTCAAGTCTTCCCCGAGCAGGGGATCACACTCACGGTAGGACTTCTCACCCCACTCGCGGACCTGTGTCCCTTTCCGGAGCCGCGGGAGCCATTCCCCGAGTTCGAGAGCGACGCGAAAATCTTCAGTCAGGAAGTGCACACGCCCGCCGGGCCGATCAAGGCGCTCAGCCGGTTCTCGGGAACGTTTACCGTGTACGACGCTGTGGTGTTCAATGATTGCGACTTGGTGGGGGCTCCCATCATCGGGACTGGTCGGGGGAGTATCCAGAGTACCGACAACAGCCTCACCGGTGAGGGCCCAGGCAAGAACTCGTTCGGCGAGCGGTGGATCGCCGTTCTCGATACGCCGGATGGTGGCAAGGTGCAACTCCACATCGTCACGCGGTTTGCGGGCTCGTCTACGCCGATTGTTGATATCTTCGAGTTGAAGCCGCTCGGACCCTGAGCGGCCTATGCTAGGAATCGTGGTCAGTTGACTGATACGGAAGATGACGAGCTCCTCCGGGTTCTCACCGGGGCGATGCCGACGATTGCAGCTCGCCCATTACCGGCTCCGGAGTGATCCCGACGGTTCCCTCAACACCACCGCCCTGGTGCACGAGGCCTATCTCCGGCTGGTCGACTCGCCTCGGGTGGACGTGCGCGACCGCTGCCACTTCCTCGGCCTGGCCTCACGGGTCATGCGGCATCTCCTGGTGGACCACGCGCGCGCGAGGAACGCGGCGAAACGGGGAGAGGGGGTGGCGGCGGTGCCGCTGGACGACGAGACCTGAATGGGAGAGGAAACCGTCGAGGCCGTCACCGGGCTCGACGACGCCCTCAAGCGGCTGGGGCGCCAATGTGGCAACTCGAGGGGGAGCGCACGCCCTGGTATCCCAGTGCCCGGCTCTTCCGGCAGCCCACGGCCAGCGATTGGGGCAGCGTCTTCGCGGAGGTCTCCACCTCACTGCGCGAGATGGCGGAGCGCCGCGCGGCGGAAGCGTCGTAGTGGGCAGTCCGGCTACTGCCATTCGGTCCCACCAGCGCTAGATTTACACGTCTCGGCTCAAGCCCTGCCACCCTGGCCGTCTCTGCCAGACCAAGTGCCGCAATGACCCATCAACCGTCGGCCTTGCGGATTGTCGTGACCGATGACGATCCCAAGCTCGTGGAATTCCTAGTTAGCGTTCTTCAGAAGGCCGGCCATTGCGTGTTCGCTGCATACGACGGCGACTCGGCCTGCGAGCTGGCGCTCATGCTTCCCAAGCTGGACCTGTTGGTCACCAACACACGCCTGGGCACCGTCTCCGCTCGAGAGCTTATCAGACGGGTTCGCGCGGAGAAGCCAGGGCTCCCGATTCTGCACATAGGCGAGCCACTCCCCGACCCGGACGGACTACTCGCCGACGTACCATCCCTTGCCGAGCCTTTCACCGAAGCGCAACTGCTCGCCCAGGTTAGAGGGCTGCTGGGCAAAGAACGCGCTTAGTGCTAGAGACAACCAGCCAAGCACCCAAGACTCCGCCGCCCAAGGAGCGGATGGAAAAGCATCCTGACGCCGTGGAGCGCGGTCGGGCTGGCCGCAAGAAGGGCGGCAACGCGCGGGGGCGTCAAGACGACCCCGGCCATGGCGTCGGGCCTGACAGGCCGGGTTTGGACCGTCAAGGACATCGTCTCCTGCGTGGACCCGCAAGCCGCTCGCGTCGAGTAGGTCCGCGACTTGTCCGCCCGCGCAGACCTTTCCAAATTATTATGGGCCTGCTCTCGCGCTTAGGGACGCCGCCCATGTCAGACCAGCCGCCCGACTCAACCACCATTCTCGTCGTCGAAGATCAGGACGAGGTGCGGGAGATGATCGTTCGGAGCCTCGTGCAAGAGGGATACCGGGTCGTTCAAGCACGCGATGGCGTTCAGGCCCTCGCGCTGCTCGGCAGTGACCCGAGAATCGACCTGGTAATCACGGATATTGGCATGCCCAACATGGGAGGCCTCACGCTGGCGAGGCGCGCCACCCTGGTCGCCCGCCCCCCGGTGCTCCTGTTCATCTCGGGTTACGATCAGAACCCTGCCGAGATCCCCGGTGCCCTGCTCGTCAAGCCCTTCGGGCCTGACACGCTCCTAGACGAAGTCCGACGCTGTTTGCGCCCCAGGAACTGATGGTGCCGATGCCCCGGCCGCGGAGCGGGCAAGGGGCGGCGAGTTCCCAGCATGATTCCGCATGAGGAGGCGTGATGACCAGCTGCTATGGGGTGCGTCCGTCGCGCAGGCGTGGTCGGCAGAGCATGCCCGACTGGTACCGAATTCGAGACCCCGGCCGGTCGACCCGGCGGGTCGGTGAGGAGGACCGCAGGGCCGAGGAGGAGCGGGACGCAGGGCGTTCGCGGCCGCCGGCGACCATCCTGGTCGTCGATGACGATCCGAACGTTCGGAGGATCATCGGCCGCATGCTGGAGGCCGAGGACTTCACTATCGTGGAAGCGGCTGACGGCCTCCAAGCCCTTGACCAGTGCACACAACACGCGGTGGCGGTGGTCGTCACCGACGTGCGCATGCCGCGGATGGGGGGCTTCGAGCTCGGCCGCTCCCTCGCCGCGGCATGGCCGCGCGTCCAGGTGCTTTTCGTCACGGCCTACCCCGCCGCGGACACCGACGAGTTCGCCAGTCGGACCCTGACCAAGCCGTTCAACCCGGACGAGTTCGTCGCCATCGTGCGTTCCCTGGCCGACAAGTATCAGGAGTAGACTTGGCGCTCAGCGAAGCGGAAGGGTTGCGGAGGTAGTGGTGATTCAGCACACGGGCCCCTGCTGGTGCGGCAGCTATTCAAAAGGTGGGCACGAAACCGCAATCCTGACTCCGGGAGGGAGCATGAGGCTCGACTTGATGGCACGGACCGCATGCCTGGCGCTGATGCTCGTTGCCCCGGCATGTGCGCGGAACAAGACCAACGACCAAGTGAGCGCCGCGCAGGATTCGACCAGCGCAACGGCCCGCACCGATACGACCACGGATCAGACCCAGTCGGGCGTCACCGACTCGAGCGGCCAGTCTACGCTCAGCAAGAACCTCGAAAAGCCCCGGCCGGACCAGGGCCAGCCGGTCACCTCTAAGGGTGACACCATCAACCCAGGCGTAGACAGCTCGAGGGCCAAATAGGCGCAGATACCTCCAGCATGCGACAGGGGATGGATACCGGCAGCCCCTACCAGGGCATGGACACCACCAGCATGCAAGGAATGGACACCACCCGCCGCTGCAGTTCCGCTAGCTCAGTCCCCCCGCTGCCAGATGTAGAGGCCGAACAGGCCGAGGCCGGCGCCGCCGATGGCGATCACGGTGCCGGCGTCACCGCCGACCACGAGGCCGATAACCACCACGGCCGCGCCCACGATCGCGGCGGCCTTGCCTTCACGAGCGCCCATGCTGGCGGCGGAGGCGTTGACGGTGAGCGGCGCGTGGTCCTCGGCCGACAAGCCGAGGTGGGTAGCGGCAAGCGTGGGGGCAAAGGAAGTCGTGGGGTTAGCCGCTGCCGCCGGGCTCGGTGCCGCGGCCTGCGCGGCTGCGGGGTGCGCAACAGCCAACGCCAGGATCACAGCGCCGGCGGCGCAGGACCAAGGGGATCGAAGCATCGTTGTTCTCCGGGTGAGCGTGGTCATGTGTTGCCGGCGGAGCCGCCCGAATGCTCGTGCCCGCCCTCCGCCGGTTTCTTCCACTGCTCGGCAGCCGCCCGCCGCAGCTCACGGGCAGCGACGACGAGATCGAGTGTCTGCACCCGCATGGTGCGACTGCCCTCAAGCGCCAATGCGAGCTTGCTCAATCCGGCGTGCGCCAGGACAATTTCTGCCTCAGCGATGGCCGCCAGATCGGTGGCGCGGCTAATGGCGTCACGGACCGCGTGGTAGAGGTCGTCGGCGGAAAAGGGCTTGAGCAGCACTCGGACGGGCGTGTCCGACAACTCGACATGCGGCACCGCGTCGGGGTCGCCGGACATGCAGAGGAGAGCAACGCCCGGCCGATACCGTGCCAGCGTTTCCGAGAGCTGACGACCGTCGATCACTGGCATCGAGAGGTCGGTCAGGACCAACTCGAAGGGCTCGGCGCGCGCTTGAACGAGCCTCAGCGCGGACTCGCCATCCGGAGCCTCTTCAACCTGGAAGCCTTCGGTTTCGAGCGTGCGGCGAACGACCTGACGGAGGTCCGGTTCGTCGTCCACCACCAGCACGGTGGCCCCGTGCCAGATCGGGCCGTGAGGATGGGTGGGGGCTGCGTCCATGTGCACCGGGCGATGCAGGGAACCCTGCAGATCTTCTGAGGAGCGAGTGTTACCCCAATGTAGGGCGCGGGTTGTGACCTCGCTAGACTAAGAGCGTGGAGTACACAAAGCCTCAACGCTCGGCCCGCGAGCTGCAGCACGTCCTTTAGACTACGCCCCCTGCGATTCCGCCCGTTTCGCCTCTGCCTCAGTAACCTTGCCCCGCCAGTGCTCCCGGTCCGCCGCCGACGGGAGGAATGCGCCGTACACGTTCAGCGTCATGCTGGCCGAGGCGTGCCCGAGCTGGTGCTGGACGACAGCCACCGGCACGCCCGCTCGGAGGTTGAGCACGGCCCAATGATGCCGGGCGCTGTGCAGCCGGAGCACCTGGGCCAGCTTCAACCCCTTCCGGATCGAGTAGCGGTGCCACTGGCTCACGCTCTCCGGCGTCCAGGCGGCCGGAAACAGTCGGGCCGCCGGCAGGAACGGCCGCACATAGGCGGCGATCATGGGCCAGGCCCAGTCTTGCACGCTGGCGACACGGTGCCGGGTATGCGTCTTGGTGCCCGCGGCGTTGATCTCGTGGGAGGCGTCCCATATGTCAGCCCGCGTGAGCCGGAGGGCGACGCTCACCTCGGTGCCGGTCGCGTAGAGGATCGCCAGTAGCGCCCGCCGCTCCGCAGTCGGTTGCGCGGCCACGATGCGCTTGACCGTCTCGAGCTCGTAGAAGGCAACCGGCGCCCGGCGGATTGTCGGCCGGGTGACGCGGTTCATGGGGTTGGCAGGGAACAAGCCGTGTACGTCCGTGAGGTGGGTGAAGAATCCCGACCAGGCCGAGGCGACAAACCGGAGCGTGCTTCGGCCGCCCTCATAGACCGACAGCCGTTCGGTGAGCCACCCGGGCGTCACGCGACTGATAGGGCAGGGCTCCCCCGCGGGAATCAGCGTGCGGAGATAGAGGCGCACATGCGCGGCCGAGCCTACCCCGACGCCGCGCGAGTGCGCCAGGAGGTACGGCTCGACATGCGGCTCCACGTCCACGTCCGACAGCAGCCGCCGCATCTCGCCCGGATTGTGCCGCGTGCTCATCCAGAGGTCGTACAGTCGGCCGAGCCGCGCCGACCGCTCCCCGCGACTCGCCAGTAACACGGGCTCGAGCAGATCCCACGCGCGATACTCCAGGGCGAGGGCGGTCCACATGGACTCGATGCGTTGGGCGAGTGCCTTCCCGGCTGCCGTGTACGGTGCCCCGGTCTGCATCTGCTTGTATCGGCCGTTCGGGAGGCGGGCTTGAAAGGCGTAGGTGCGGGCCCCGGTGCGCTTGAACACCATGGTTAGCTCGCTCTCTGGGGCACTCCGATGGTCGGCTCGCGCGCCGCGGCCTGCGCTTCGAGCCACGCGTCGAGATCGCGGCGAAGATAGATCACGATGGGCTTTCCCTTCGGGCCGTTCTCGCGCACGCCGCGGACGCGACCTTTTCGCCGCGGCGGAGCGGCTGGATCTCGAGGGCGTGGTGGCGAAGCGGAAGAAGGACTCTTATGGGCCGGAAACGGTCTGGTACAAGGTGAAGAACCGGGCGTACACGCAACTGGAGGGTCGAGGTGACCTGTTCTATCCCAAGGTCCGTAACGGCTAATTCCGATTGGAGAGCATCGATGGCAAAGCTCCTCGATGCTCCTCGATGGGTAAGGCAGCGGCACACAGAATATGTGCGCCGCCGCGTAAACGGCTGTCTAACGAAGCGACCGGAAGCCGGTGCGAACCTCTTCGACAAACAGCTCTGGCTGCTCCCAAGCGGCGAAGTGCCCGCCCCTGTCGAGCCGGTTGAAATGGATGAGCTTGGGATACGCCTTCTCGGCCCAGCTCCGCGGGGCTGGATAGAGCTCGTCAGGAAAGACGCTCACCGCCACGGGGATGGTGACGTTCTTGACGTCGAAAAAGCTGAACTTGTTCTCCCAGTAGATGCGAGCCGCGGAAACCGCCGTGTTCGTTAACCAGAAGAGCGTAATGTTGTCGAGCACGTCGTCTCGCGTGAGGCCCTCAGACTTTCCGTCGAAGACCCGCCCGATGAGCTCGAGGCTGCGCGCATCGTGGTCGAGGATCCATGCGGCCAGGCCGACCGGTGAATCGGCGATCCCGTACATCGTCTGCGGGCGGGTTCCCATCTCCTGGGCGTAGGCCAGGTCGAGCGTATAGAAGAACGCGAGCTGGTTGTAGGCTTTCTTCTCCTCGGCGGAAAGGCTGTCCGGCGCCGGCGCCCCGGTAAAGGCCGCCTTGTCGATCTCGGGCGGAACCGTGCCGGGCATGTTGGTGTGGATACCGAGCAGTTCCCGTGGCGCTTCGACCCCCATCAGGTCGACGATGAGCGCGCCCCAATCGCCGCCTTGCGCGACGAATCGCTTGTATCCGAGCAGCCTCATCAGCTCGATCCAAGCGCTCGCGATATGGTCGGGGCCCCAGCCGGTCGTGGTGGGCTTGCCCGAGAACCCGAAGCCCGGCATCGAGGGAATCACCAGATGAAAGGCGTCCGATGCCTTCCCGCCATGCGCCGTGGGATTGGTCAGCGGCTCGACAATCTTCAGCTGCTCGATGACCGAGCCAGGCCATCCGTGGGTGACGATGAGCGGCAGCGCATCGTCATGCTTGGAACGCACATGGATGAAATGAATGTCTAGCCCGTCGATCTCGGTGACGAAGTGCGGCAGCGCGTTAAGCCTCGCCTCGCACTTGCGCCAGTCGTAGTCCGTCGCCCAATAGCGCGCGAGTTTCTGCATCGTCGCAAGTTGGACGCCTTGCGAAAAGTCCGTGACGGTTTCCTTCTCCGGGAATCGTGTCGCCACAACACGCCGGCGCAATTCGGTGAGTTCCGCCTCGGGAGTATTCACCTCGAACGAACGAATCGCCGTTGCCTCTACCACATTTGCGAGCCTTGGCATCACTGCCTCCAGGGAAAGTCGGTTGAATCTGGACGTCATGGTTGTTTGGACCGTCGTCCCGAAACTCCGATTGGCAAAGCGGATGCCATCCGCAAGCCGCTGAAATGCGGCTGAAACCTGATGTCGAGTCGCTTCCGATTGGTGAGAGTGGTGGATCTGAGTGTATCTCGCTTGATCTGGTGGATCGGGTTGATTCGTGTGGATCGGGTGATACTGGCGCACTTCAGCGAAACTTGAATTGCGCCTTATTGATGTTCAACGCCTTGATGCGATGGTCGAGTGTGGATGGCGGAACTCCGAGCTTCGCCGCAGCCCCTGACGAGCCGCCGACACGGCCTCGGCACTCGGCGAGAATGGCTTCGATGGTCTCCCGCTCGCTGCGGGGCGCGCCTTGAGCCAAGGCTACCGCAACAGGGGGTCTAGGTTGCACCGCTTGTTTCGGCAGCCACGACTCGTCAACGGCAAACACCTCACTGGCGCTTAGAATCACCGACCGCTCGATCACGTTCTGCAGCTCACGAACATTGCCCGGCCAGGGATAGGCCTGGAGCAATTCCAGCGTGTTCTTGTCAATCGAGCGGATGTTCTTGCCCCACCGTGTGGCGTAGCGGTGCACAAAGTATTGGACGAGCAAAAAGATGTCCTCTTGGCGTTCTCGAAGGGGCGGTATCTCGATGGGGAACACATTGAGTCGATAGAACAGGTCCTGTCGGAAGCTTCCGTTCGCCGCCGCAGCCCCGAGATCACGATTCGTCGCTGTGATGACACGAACGTCGACCCGAATCGTCTGTGTACCTCCGAGTCGCTCGAATTCCCGTTCTTGCAGGACGCGCAACAGCGCGACCTGCGTCTCTGGCAGCATGTCGCCCACTTCGTCGAGGAAGATCGTGCCGCCATCAGCCAGTTCGAAGCGTCCAAGCCGGCGTTGCGTGGCTCCCGTGAATGCGCCTCTCTCATGGCCGAACAGTTCTGATGAGATCAGCGTGGGCGCCAGTGCGGCACAGTTCACACTGACGAAGGCACGTCCAGCCCTCTGGGATCGTTTGTGGACGGCGCGGGCGACGAGTTCCTTGCCGGTGCCAGTCTCTCCCGAGACGAACACGGTGGCGTCAGTGGGAGCCACTCTCGCAATCCGGGAACATGCCTTCTTCAGCGTAGGGGAGGAACCGACAATCTCCTCGAACATGAAGCATCGGTTGATCTCGTCCCGCAGTGCCAGATTCTCCCGATAGAGCTGATCCTTGAGCGTCCGGATCTCTGTGTCAGCATTCCTTTGGTCACTCAGATCGAACGCAAAGGCGACGACATCATTTCCTCGTGCTTCAAACAGCGCCCCGCCCGTCAGCACAGAGACGCGACTGCCATCTCTCCGGAAGAACTCCTTTTCGTAGGGCTGAACCGTGCCAGTCGACTTGAGATCCGCTGTCGCGCGTTCGTCTCGCTCCCGCCACTGAGATGGCGTCAGATCCGTCCAGCGCAGACCACCGGAGACGAGATCTTCACGACCGTATTGCAACATGTTGAGAAACGCGTCATTGGCCTCAAGAATCCGTCCGTCGAAATCCCAAATGAGAACACCGACAATGTTGGAATCCACCAGGCGTCTGACGCGTGCTTCACGCTCTTGGAGATCACCATATACACGCGTGTTCTCCAACGAGGCGGCCGCCTGCGAGGCAAGCAGCCTGAGGATGGCCATCCGGTCAGGGCTAAAGGCGTGAGGGGTGAGATGGTTTTCCAGGTACAACACACCGACCATTCTGGTCCGCTTCAGTAGCGGTAGGCAGAGCACAGACCGTGCGTGATGGCCGCGAAGGTACTCGTCGTCTTCGAATGGGGTCTGACCGGACGCATCATGTAAGAGCACGCTCTCTTTGCTCTGGAGGACATAGTGAAACACCGAAGTAGGTAGATTCGCGGCGGTGAGGTCCCCCTGTCGCACGACGACGGTAACGGTGTCGCCCCTGGTTGTCGCCTCCGCCTCAATTCGATAGTCCTTGCCTCGAGGAAGAATCAGGAGACCCCTTTCGGCGCCCGCGTGCTCGATTGCTGCGCGCATGAGCGTGTCGATCAGCTTCTCCAACACGATCTCACCGGAAACCGCTTCGGAGACCTCGATCGCCGTCGCCAGATCGAGGTGCCCGTTCTCCCAGCCAGCCCCGAACAAGGCGGATGCCGTCATTGTTCCTCCCGTTCTGCGGCTCGAGGAAATTGAGGTCCGACGCCGTGCGTCTTCGGTATCAGGCAGCGCGTCGAAAGCGGCAGCGGGAGGCTGAAGACTGCGGAGGAAAAACCGTTCGCCGCCCCGACAGCGCGACCGCGGTCTCCACCGATTCCCGCAGCATGTCTCACACCGGATCGCTGACGCAATACAGCATTCCCGTCCGCTCCCCGCCCCCACCCACACCGACGGCTCCGGACTCATGCCGCGGGGAGTGAGCCCCGCCTACGTGCAGGTCCAAGGGGGTACCCGCGCATCCAACAGACGGTGGTTACCGGGATGCCATCGGAGCGCTGAGGAAGTCATCCTCGCTCTGGATGCTGAGACTAGCCGCTCGCTCTCTTCCGCCAGCCCGTGCGCCTTACGAAGTGGAACACCGGATACATGTTCGATGACGTCGGAGCTAGATGCGGGACCGTGCGCAGCGAACCGCGCTGGCGGCCGTCTCGGAGGACAGCCACCCAACCCGGCGACCGGCCACATCGACTCTCCTTGACGGGGATCCGTGGGGCAGGTATACCATAGCCATGAGACTTCCGCAGCGCGAGGCTTCCGCGCGCTCGAGGATTCCAGTGCTGACTACGGCGGACATCCGACGCCTCGTTCCCGCAGCTTTAGAGTTCCTCTGGCAGAGTTCCTCTGGCGAACCATCCTGAGCCGAGAGGATGGCATGTCGTATCGTCATGTCGCCGGGGGCGGTATCGACTGCCTCATCGTCGACACGGCGTACCGGGTCTACCACGAACAGGGCGCGCCCTGGCCAGTCGTGCAGTCCAGGTCCCGCGACGACCTGCATGCCGTTCAGAGAGCGCGCGCGAAGGGTTTGTTCGCGTTCGACGAATACGTGTTCGTGATGGGCTGGGGCGCTCGTGCGTAAGGACGGCCTCGTCGAACGCCGTCAGAAATATATCGAGCGACAGATCGCGCTCGACAAAGGCGCGGTGAACGTCGAATTCGCCGGTCGCACGCCGGCGGGGACCGGTCAGGCGAACCGGCACGGCATGCCACGCCTGCCGGTCGAACAGCACGAAGTGAAGAACTGGCCCGTGATGGATCTGGGCGACCACCCGGACATCGCCGTCGAGGCGTGGAAGCTCGAGGTCGGCGGGCTCGTCGAGAATCCGCTGACGTTGACGTGGGCGCAGTTCCTCGCGCTGCCGCAGGCTGAGGATGTCAGCGATTTTCATTGCGTGACCTCCTGGAGCCGGTACGACAACCACTGGGGTGGGGTCCGGTTCAGGACAGTGGCGGAGCTAGCCGTCCCGAAAGATCAAGCGAAGTTCGTGCTGTGCACCGGCTACGACTTCATGCCGGGAACACACATTCCCTTCACCGTCAACGTGCCGCTCGCGCGCGCCGTGGACAAGGATGTGCTGCTGGTCCACACGTGGGAAGGTAAACCGCTGCCGCGCGAACACGGCGGCCCGTGCCGCATGATCACGCCGAAGCTGTACGCCTGGAAAGGTGCGAAGTGGATCCGCAAGATCGAGTTCCTCGCGGAGGAAAAGAAAGGCTTCTGGGAGGTGCGCGGCTACTCGAACTCCGCGGAGCCCTGGTTCAACGATCGGTATTCCACATAGGGCACTGGGGACGACATGCCCGATGGACGAACTGGCTGCGATCGCCAAGCGACTCCTCGATGCCCTCGAGCGGCCGTGCCTAAAGGGCGCTGACGAGGAGACGTGGAGCCCGCTCCCTCCTCGTAGGTAGGCATCCGAGGACCGGCTTCGGGAGCGGTGTGCAAACTTCTGTGCGAACTTCTAATGATCATCCTGCACATTTCTGGCCCTCGGGCAGTGCATCCTGCACAACTCACCCTGTCATTCCCCTCTGAAGCCGCCGAAATGTTCGCCAGGACCTAGCCACGCGGCTTAGGCATCGACAACCCCGATGACTGGGCAATGTCAACCAGTCGCTTACCCTATGGCTTCTTCTGGGCCTGGGTGCTCCTGTTGGCGCTCTTTCTAGTTGGGGTGATCTGACCCTCTACCTCACGCTCCGCATAATCGCGACCTTGTAGGACGGCCCCCGTGGATCACTTCGGTCCGCGGTGCCGTGCCACATCGGAGGAGCGGAGATGGCGGACGTGCAGGACAGGGAAGGCAGCCCAGGCTTACTGCGCGGAGTCCGGGACGCGAGGCGCTGGAGCTGGTCGGCGGTTAGTACGGTTGCGCACATAGTTCCTCGCACTTCTCGCCTTATTGACATCACTGGTACCGACCCGTAACTCCAGCTTACCATCCCTCGAAAAGGCACACCCGGCAAAAGCCGGGGCCGCAAAGCCACGGTCCTCGCCCCTTCGCGACGCGGGTCACAGTGGTTAGCTACTGACGCCACGAAGGGTCCTAAGATCGCCGAGCTGCCGAGCGCTGCGCGTTGTCTGTCCCGCCACGTTTCGCCTTGGAGGTGCCTATGCGCTGCTTCCCCCTGATCTGTGCCGCGGCCATCCTTGCGGGGTGCGGCAAGCCCGCAGGCCGCGCTCCCGATGAGCACGGCGCGATGGATACGAGTGCACAGGCCGGGCCAGCCGCTGAGTCTGCGCCTGCCCCGGAAGCCTCGATTTCGCTGGCAGATATCGCAGGCAAGTGGAAGATGCGCACCACTGATGAGAGCGGAGGCCACCCCGTCGAGGCCGTGTTGAACGCGACGGCCGACAGCTCCGGCTGGACGATGACAGCCCCCAAGCGGAAACCCGTGCCGGTGCGCGTGGTCGCAGTCGCGGGCGACAGCATCGTCACCGAGTCAGGTCCCTACGAGAGCTTCATCCTGAAAGGTGTCCAGGTCACGACGCGCAACGTCAACCGACTCCAGGATGGCAAGTTGGTGGGTGTGACCGAGGCGCACTATGCGCTCAAAGACGGGCGCGACTCGGTCGCCCGGCGACCGAGCGTGGGCACGCGCATGCAATAGCAGCGATCGGAGAGTGGATATACCATCGTGCCGGGTGAGGGGACCGCCGGGTACGCCCAGAGCGGATGCGACCATCACGCCCCGGTGGGCCTCTCACTAGCTGCCTCTGCCTGAGACTCTCGATATGCCCCGCGTACTCCCATACGTTGCAATGCCCTCGATAAGGTGGCTGCTCCTCGCACTGATGACCGTCACCGGGGCCTGCTCGCGCCACCCCACCTATGGCGAGCCGCGACCGCACTCGCCGTCCATGGATACCATTACCCAGGGCTCTGATACAACTAAGCATCACCCTACCCCTTGACCCTAGAAGAGCAGCCGGTGCCAGACCTTAGTCGCACGGGATCAACCGATCCTCAACGCTGGGCCCGCGGCTTACCCCATCTCCTCTGGAAGCGGCCGGGCCTGCCGCGGGACTGGGTTCCGGTGCTCGAGCGCCACCCGGAAGGCGTGCAGGGCCTGCCGGGCTACGTGTGGCTGGACATGCCGGGGAAGGTGCGGTCGGTCGGCCCGGCCTTGTTGGAGTTCCGTGACGGGGAGCTGTCCAATGGCGCCTGAAAATAGAGCGACAAGCGTGGATCTTCGCCTTTACTTGGGCTGCTCTCACTCGGATGCCGCCCGCTTTCTCCGTGGCGATTTTCAACCTGGAGACGAGCAACTGTACTCAGGGGATCAGCCTCTGGTCGGCATCGCAATGACCGAGAGTCTTCAAGAGTGGATCGACCGGACCACGTTCCGGCGATTCCTCTTTGAAGCGGTGTTGGAAATCGAAGTATCGCTCCCGGACGACGAGGCTGAGCGACTCGTGAAGCGACAACAGGGGATGCCAACCGGGCTCTATGTGCTCCCGTGCGGCGTAGCCCGGCGAGCCACAGCCATTCGCGTCATCGACCCGGAGTCGATCGACACTCCTGAGCAAGAGGCTAGGTTCCGGGACCACTTCAGGCGTGGCATGGCACTCGACGATCTCAAACCCGGTGAACTTGACACCTAACTTCCGTAGAGGCGCCCGATGCTTCCCCTTCCTGAATTCATTTCGGAGACACTTGCTGGCATTTTGGCGGGCGTGCAACAGGCTCAGGCCAGCGCCAAGGACACAGGGGGGATCGTCTCTCCACAAATGGCGGGGAGCTCCGTCCAAATAGTCGAGTTTGACGTTGAAGTGAATACCGTGGAGGGCTCGGGCAATCGAAGCGGCCTCGGGATCTTTGTTGGGGCGGTGACGGCCGGGACGCAGGGGCAGACCGACACGCGCAGCACGTCGGTGGGTCGCATCCGATTCAAGGTGCCCGTTAAACTGCCGACGCACGGCCCCGAAGCCGAGCGCTTCAGAACTAGTAAAGCCTTGGCGTGAGAGCGTGCGCCGGGCCTCGGCTCACTGTGCCTCCCACGACGCCCACCACACGCGCTAGGCGCCACGCTGCGCCCCGTTCTGGCCATCCCGCCCCGATTATCTTCCAGCGACCCACGATCTAGGGGGCAGGGATGGCGCGAACATGGGCGGAGTCGCAAAAACTCAGCAGGGACGACTGGGCCCGAGAGTACGACAACGCGGCGAAGTCCGTGGGGGTGGAGAGCATTTCGTTCATCCGGGAGGCAATCTTCCAGATTGACCTTGCAAGGCAGGGCGACCGGATGGAGAAGATGACCCGCCAGATGCGGACACTTACGTGGTGGATTGCCGGGCTCACCGTGATCAACACCGCGGGGGTCATCGTCGGCGTGGTCCTGGACCACTAGATGGCCGGACTGATTGCACCACCCGTTGCACTACAGACCCCGAGATTCCACGGGTTTTCACGGGCCATCCCGAGACGATTTCCCTCGGAGACGCCCCTACGCTCCGGGTGGCTATGAAGATCGGCATCACCTGCTATCCGACCTACGGCGGCTCCGGCGCGGTGGCGACCGAGCTGGGCCTCGACCTCGCGCGGCGCGGGCACGAGGTGCACTTCATCACCTACGACTCGCCCTTCCGGCTGCACGGCTATACCGAGCGGATCTACTTCCATCAGGTCGAGACGCGGATGGGCCGCTACCCGCTGTTCGACCACTTCCCCTACACGCTGGCGCTCGCGTCCAAGCAGTACGAGGTCGTGCTCAGCGAGGGGCTCGAGATCCTGCACGTGCACTACGCGATCCCCCACGCGACGACCGCGTACCTCGCGCGGGAGATGCTCAAGGGTCAGCAGCCCCTGAAGGTGATCACCACGCTCCATGGCACCGACATCACCCTGGTGGGCCAGGAGTCGAGCTTCTACGGGATCACCAAGTTCTCGATCGAGCAGAGCGACGAGGTGACCGCGGTTTCCGCCTACCTGCGCGACGAGACCTACCGCGCCTTCGGCTGCGTGAGCTGCGACGTGAAGGTGATCCCCAACTTCGTGAACCTGCGGGAGTACAAGCCGGGGGAGCCGGGTGCCCGGAGCAGCCTCGCGCCCGAGGGCGGCAAGGTGATCACCCATGTGTCCAACTTCCGCGAGGTGAAGCGGGTGAAGGACGTCGTGCGGGTGTTCGCGCGGATCCGCCGGGCGATGCCCGCGACCCTCATCATGGTGGGCGACGGCCCCGAGCGCGTCGACGCGGAGAACGAGGCCCGCGAGCTTGGCGTCACGGCGGACGTCCGGTTCCTCGGCCGGCTCGACTCGGTCGCGTCGCTGCTCCAGGCGACCGATCTCTTCCTGCTGCCCTCCCAGACCGAGTCGTTCGGCCTCGCCGCGCTCGAGGCGATGGCGTGCGGCTCGCCCGTGGTGGCGTCCCGGGCCGGTGGCCTCCCCGAGGTGGTCGACGACGCCGTCAACGGCATCCTGGAGCCGGTGGGTTCGGTCGAGGCGATGGGCCGCCGCGCCGTCGAGCTGCTCCGTGACCCGCGGCGCTACGCGGCCATGCGCGACGCCGCCATCGCCAAGGCGCGGGAGTTCTCCGCCGATCGCATCGTGCCGATGTACGAGCAGCTCTACGAGGAGGTGCTGCGGGGCAGTCCCGCGATGAGTCGTGCCGATGGGCGGTGAGGTGCTGCTCAGGGCCGCGTTCCTGGGCCTGATCGAAGGCGTGACCGAGTTCATTCCCGTGTCGTCCACCGGGCACCTCATCCTCGCGAGCCACTGGCTGGGCCAGACCGGCGAGGCCGCCAAGACGTTCGACATCTTCATCCAGCTCGGCGCGATCCTCGCCATCGTATGGCTCTACCGGCAGCGGCTCACGCACGTGGTGCTCGCGGCGCGGAGCGATCCGGCCAGCCGGCGGTTCCTCCTGAACCTGCTGATCGCGTTCCTGCCGGCCGCGATCGTAGGGTTCCTGGCGCACGACTGGATCAAGCAGCGGCTCTTCACGCCTACGGTGGTGGCGTCGGCACTCGTGGTCGGCGGCCTGGTGATCCTGCTCATCGAGCGGCTGCATCCCCGCGAACGCGTCCCCGAGGTGGGAGACGTCTCGCCGCCCACCGCGCTCGGCATCGGGCTGGCCCAGGTGCTCTCGCTGGTGCCGGGCACATCCCGCTCGGGGGCCACCATCATGGGTGGATACGCCCTCGGCCTCTCGCGCCGCGCGGCGACCGAGTTCTCGTTCTTCCTCTCGATCCCCGTGATGGTCGCCGCCACGTGCTACGATCTGCTCAAGAGCCGCGACGCGCTCAGCCTGGCCGACGCGCCGGCCTTCGCCGTCGGCTTCCTGGTGGCGTTCGTCTCGGCCGTGATCGTGGTCAAGGCCTTCCTGGGCTACGTCTCCCGCCACAGCTTCGCGGCCTTCGCGTGGTATCGGATCGCGCTGGGCCTCGTTCTCCTGCTGCTTCTGCGCTGATGCCCGCAAACTCGTCGATCGTGCGGCTCACGAGCACGTCATCCACTATGGACGCGCTGCACGCTCTTGCCGAGGCGGGTGCCGAAGCCGGCACCGCGGTCGTGGCGGAGATCCAGGACGCCGGGCGGGGGTCGCGCGGGCGGAGCTGGTCGTCGCCCTGGGGCGGGCTCTGGCTCAGCGTGCTCGCGCGGCCACGGGCGGCGGCGCTCGAAGTGCTGAGTCTCCGCGCGGGCCTGACCGTGGCGGAGCTGCTGGAGACGCTCGGCGCCGAGGGCCGGATCGCGCTCAAATGGCCGAACGACCTGATGCTCGACGACAGGAAATGCGGCGGCATCCTGTGCGAGGCGCGCTGGCAGGGCGACACGCCCGCCTGGGTGGTGATCGGGCTCGGACTCAATGTCACCAACGCGGTGCCGCCGCCTCTCGCGGAAACGGCCACCAGCCTGTCATCGGTGCTGCACGGCCCTCACCGCCGAAGCGCTGGTCATCCCGATGGTGGAAGCGCTTCGGCGGGTGGATGCGGCGGCCGGCTCGCTCGACGACGGAGAGCGGGCACGATTTGCCCGGCGCGACTGGCTCCGCGGACGTGCGCTCGCGGCGCCAGTGACCGGCACCGCCGACGGGCTGGCGGCGGACGGCGCGCTGCTGGTGCGCGCGGCGGACGGAACGACGACGGCGGTCCGCTCGGGCACCGTCGCGCTGGCGGGGACCTCAGCCACGGCGGATCTTCGATCATGCTCCTGACGCTCGACATCGGCAACACCGAGATCACCGCTGGTCTCTTCCGGGGAAAAGACCTCGGGGCGCATTGGCGGATGACCACCAACCCCGGTCGCACCCCGGACGAGTGGGGCAGCGCCGTCAGCGGATTCATCCTCGCCGCCGGTCACTCGCCCAACGAGGTGCGCGCCGTGTGTCTCGCCTCGGTGGCTCCAAGCGTGACCCAGGCGCTGGTCGAGGGCATCGCGCGCGCGACCGGCTGCACCGGCGTCCAGATCGACGCGCGTGCGCCGCTCCCCGTGGAGCTCGACGTGGACGAGCCGCTCAGCGTCGGCGCCGACCGGATCGTCAACGCGCTCGCCGCGGTCGAGCTCTACGGCGTGGATGCGATCGTGGTCGACTTCGGTACCGCGACGACCTTCGACTGCGTGACCGCCGAAGGCCGCTTCATCGGCGGGGTGATCATGCCGGGCCTTCGCACCGCCGCCGACCAGCTCACCCAGCGCACGGCCAAGCTGCCCGCCACGGAGCTGCGCGCGCCTGAGCGCGTGATCGGGCGCCGCACCGAGGAATGCATCCAGGCCGGCGTACTCTACGGCACTGCCGAAGCGGTCGACGGCATCGTGCGGCGCATCCGGGCGGAGTGGCCGGAGGGGCGGCGGCCGAAGGTGGTGGCCACGGGCGGGCTCGCGACGGTCGTAGCCCCGCTCACAACTTCGATCGAGGAGACCGATCCCGACCTGACGCTCCGGGGCCTCCGGCTCGCCGCCGGGCACCTCGGCCTGACGTGGTGAGCTCGGCGCGAGAGGCCGGCTACCGCCTCCTCGGCCGTCGGCTCGACTACCTCCTTCACCTGCGCCCGGCCGAGTGGCCGATCATGGCGGCGCACACGGCGGTCGGCTACCTGCTGGCGGTCGGGTCTCGCCGGCGCCGCGGCAGGGCGTGCGCCTCGGCCCGGCGCTCGTGGGCCTCGCGCTCTGGGTCGTCTGCCTCAACGGCGGCACGCTCGCGCTCAACAGCGCCTTCGACCGGGACGAGGGCGACATCGCCTACCTCCGCCGCCCGCCGGTGCCCCCGCGCCACCTCGCGGCGTTCAGCATCGCCCTCATGGGCGTCGGGCAGATCCTCGCCTTCCGGCTGGCCGCGCCCTACCCGATGGCCTACGCCGTGTGCTTCGTGCTGTCGCTCGCGTACTCCGTGCCGCCGCTCCGGCTCAAGGCGGTGGCGGGCGCCGACTGGATCATCAACATGTGGGGCTTCGGCACGCTCACGCCGCTCGCCGGCTGGACCGCGACCGGGCTGCCGATCGACATGGCGCGCTGGCTCGTGCTGCTCGCTTTCTGCCCGCTGTTCGCGGCGCTGTATCCGCTCGACCCAGCTCTATCAGCTCGAAGAGGACACCCGCCGCGGCGACCGCACGCTCGCCTGCGTGCTCGGCGTCCGGCGGAGCCTCGACGCGGCGATCGCAACGGCGGCGCTCGCCTTCGCGCTGTTCGCCGCGGCCGGGCTCCGCGCCGGCTGGCGGGTCGGCGGGACGGACCTCTGGCGCTGGGCCGGGCTCGGTCTGGCGCTCGCGGCGTGGGCGTGGGTGCTGATCCCCTGGCGGCTGCACCAGGCGCGGCTGGACGCCTGCCGACCACCAGCGGGGCATGTACCGGGCGCTCGGCGCCTGGGCCGTCACCGACGTGGTCGTCGTGCTGGCGTGGGGCACCTGAGCGGCCCCTTGGCCGGGCCCGCGGCGGCTGCGTATACTTCGACACCTCCTCACTCTCCCGGAGACGGCATGCACTCGGCGGTGGAACTGCGCGCGGACCACGACCTGACGGATGTCCCGGCCATCGTCCGCGGCGCGGTGAAGCTCGGGCTGCTGGAATCGGTCCTCGTGCTCGTGATCTCGCTCGTCTCGCGCTTCCTGCCGAACGGCGTGCTCCAGACGGCCGTGCTCGGGGTGATCGTGGTTGCCGGGCTGTTCGCCGTCACGTTCCTGCCCGGCCTCTGGACCCGGCCCCGCACTATCGAGGGAATCGCCGGCGCCGCCGGCATCGGCCTCGCAGCCGCCATCGTGTATCTGTTCATCGACGTCACGCTGCTGCAGAACATCGGCACGTACGGGCACCGCTGGCTCGAGCTGGGCGGCGGCAGCAACTGGTGGTATCACCCCGTCTGGTGGATGGTCGGCACCTTCCTTCCGTGGCTCGGCGCGTGGATGCTCGCCAACCAGCTCGTGAAGGGGAGCACCGTGTCGCCCGGCGCGGCGTTCGCTCTGGCGCTTGGCTGTGGTGTCGCCCTCGCCGTCGTCGGGACGGTGGCGCACTTTCCCGGTGCCGCCTGGAACCTCGGCACCTTCGGCGTTGCCTTCCTGCCCGGGCTCGCCCTGGCCACCGTGATCTCGGGGCTGGGCGCGAAACGCGCCTGAGGCATGCGTTGGCTCCGGCTCGTCTTTCGGATCTTCGGGTGGCTGCTCACGCCGTTCCTGGCGTGGGCAGCTTCGTTTTTCGGGGCGGTCGGCGGCGCGCTCATCGCCATGCGGATCGAGGATCCCGTCGACGGGCTGGCCGTCACGGCATTGTGCGGTGCCGCGACCGGGTTCGCGGCCATCCTCGGCTGGCTCCACTATCTCCGGCAGAGCCCGGAGGTCCGCGAGGTCCTCGCCGTGACCGAGGACGGGACGCCGGATACCGTCGCCCTGGGACTTCCGGCAACTGGGAGTGCGCCCGAGTGAGCGTGCGCGTCCTCCTCGGTGCCGTGGTGTTGAGCGGCTTCGGCTGCGCCGAGCGCCAGTCGGACTCCGCGGCAGTCGCCGGCGAGCACGCCAGCCGCCCAGCGCCAGCCGATTCGCTGGTTGCCACTGCGCCCGGCGGCGTGGAGGTGTGGTTCACGCTGGCAAGGCCGGACACCGCCGAGGGCCGCCAGTGCGTCGACCGCGCGATCGAGATCCGCCGTGGCGGCACCCGCGTGCCGGTGCCGCTTCTCTATACCGGCGAGACCCCCGAAATCCTCAACGACACCACGCTCCGGGCCCGGCTCTCGAACGGCTGCCGCCCGGGCGACGCTTACCTCGTGGATCTCCGAACCGGCCGTCCGGTGCGGGAGCGCCCGTGAGGCGGCGGTGGCTGGCGCTGTTCCTCACGTGTCTGACCGCATCCGCGGCGTGCCGCTAACGGCGGCGCTGACCACGCCGCTCGCCGCGCAGGGGATCGAGGGGAAGATCGGCCGGTTCTACGACGACGATGGATGGACCGTCTACCGGCTGGGTCTCCGGCGTCCGCTCGTCGGCCCGATCGGCACGACGTTCCACGGGGACTACTTCGAGCGCGTCGGCGATGGCGAGGGCGCCTTTGCCGGGCTCGGCTTCGACGTCACGGCATTCCAGGGCGGGGCACCGGGCCCGTATGTCGTCGCCGGCATCGGGGCGGGGATGGGCTCGCCGCATTCGCGCTCGTTCTCCAGCACGTGGACGAGCTGGTCCGCCGGCCTCGGATACGAGCTCCAGCCGGCATCGTTCCTCCGTGTCGGTCTCGAATCCCGCTGGCGCGAGATGTCGCTCGACAGGCGGGACGGCATGGAGCTGGCGGCGGGACTCTCGTTCAGCTTCGGAGGCGGCGGAAAGAAGTCTTCGCAGTCGAAGGGAACGGACCGCATTCGCCGGCAGCGCCGGTGGCGACGATGGGAGCCTTCCGTCGGTCACGACCCCGCTCCCCGGCACACCGCGAAATTCCACGCCGGCGGCCCGGCTGGCCGACGCGGTCATCGCGACCGCGACCGAGGCGATGGGCCGGCCGTACGAATACGGCGGGACCGGCGAGGACGGCGGCGGCTTCGACTGCTCGGGCCTGATCCAGTATGCCTATGGCCGGCACGGCGTCACGCTGCCGCGCCGGAGCGTCGACCAGGCGCGGGAGGGTACCGCCATCGGCAAGAAGTACGAGGCGCTTCTTCCGGGCGACGTGCTCACGTTCTCCAACCGCGGCGGGCCGGTGACCCACGTCGGGCTCTATATCGGCGAGGGCAAGTTCATCCACAGCGCCACGCGCGGCGTGCAGGTGAGCGTGCTGAGCGGGGACGATCCGTACGGCCGGTGGTGGTACGTCCGGTGGGTCGGGGTGCGGCGCATCGTGGAGTGAGGGGGAGGAGCGAGTCACCCTGAGCGCAGCGAAGGGGGCATGCCTGGAAGCATGCCCCCTTCGCTTCGTTCAGGGTGACGACCTCACGACGGCGACCACCGCTACTTGTGGTTCCCGTGCTCCATCTGGCTGTGATCCGTCTGACCATGATCCATCTCCTGGCCAGCCGACGTGCTGTCCATCTTCATCCCTTCCTTCATCCGCGCCCGTGGTGGCCGTTGCACGTTCCTCCCCCCGGACCTGCAGCGACGCGAGGTCCCGCTGGTAGGTGGGATCGCTTGGGGTCGATCTTGGGCCACTCGCTCATGTCGTCCGGCACGAACAGGCCGACCATGTGGGCCATCGCGCCCTTGATGCAGGGTCTCGCCCGTCGGGATTGTCATAGTCGCCGATGACGCGGTACTTGTGATTGGCCTTCAGCTTGAGGCCATCACCGCTCACGCCGTACAGCTTCCGGCTCACCTTGATCAGTTTGCCGTTGGTGTCACGCGTGGCGACGACGCGGGTGATCACCTTGCCGGTCTCGGCGTCCTCCAGCCGCACGCCGACGCCGTAGTCGTGCATATGCCCGCCGACGCCGAGCAACCGGCCGCCGACCGGCAGGGAGAACTCGTAGGCCTTCGACGACTTGCCCGGCGGCACGTCGAAGGTGTTGCTCCCGCCGACCGTCAGGTTCACGTCCATGTAGATCGGCAGGGAGTTGACCGGACGCGGATTCTGGTTCTTGGGCGTCCACAGCATCGTGAGCTTGAGGAAGACGCCGTCGAGGTCCTTGCCGGTATCGTTGTGCCACGCGACGTACATGCCGAGGTTCATCCCGGGCGTCATCGGGACGCCGATCGTCTTCGGGACGCTGATCTCCTCGTCGGTCTCCGTCCCCGCGCCCATCAGCCGCTCGGCGGCCGAATAGAGCAACTGGCGCCGGCTGAAGTTGACCATGATCAGGTGGTGCATCACGTGCCGGGGCACGGGCTGGCCCTTGGCGTTGACCAGGTCCACCCGAAAGCCGCGGAACCAACCGTCGATCGGCCAGTCGAAGTTCTGGACCGGGGTGTCGTGCGACATCCCCAGGTCCATCATCCCGTGGTCTTCCATCGGCGGCATGTTGGGCAGATCGTATGGACCGGCCGTGATCGTGAGCTCGTGCTTCGACGAGTCGATCGCCACGCTGACTGACACGGGTGTCGCCGGGCCGGGGCCCGTGAGGGCCGAAGCGGCAAAGATCAGACTCCACATCATCATGCAAGCTCCGCGACGAGGGACGGGACCGGCCAGACGGCATTGCGCCGCTTCCGGTCGCCGGACAAGTTACGCGCGTCCAACGTATCAGCACGTGACAGGTGCACGCAGGCGGAACTTCTGAGGGCGCAAGAACAATGTCAAGCAGGCGGCGGCGGCAGCTGATGATCCTGTTTCTCGCTGGTCGCGCCGGCGGTGACGGCTGCCCCCCTGGGGGCGCAGGCGCGCATCTTTCCTCAGGTGGCAAGCTTCGAGCTGCCACAGGCTTCGCCCCGGGTGCACGGAATCGTCGGCCGGCTCATCTCCGCGCGCCGCGGCGAGAGCGACTTCGGGCCGGAGACCGAGGCCGAAGTGGGAATCGGCGAGAATTTCCCCGTGGTGGCCCTCCGGCGCGGCCCCCGACCGGTGACGCTCGGGTTCGGCACCCAGGTGTACGGACGGTTCAGCCTGGGCGACCGAAAGAGCGCCCTGATCAGTAATGACTGGGTCGTCGGCATCAATGCGACCGCGGTGCTCGGGGCCTGGCGGCTCACCGGCGAGGTCTATCACGAGAGCAGCCATCTGGGCGACGAATACGGCAATCGGTTCGGCGCGTCCCGGCTCGACTGGACCCGCGAGGTCGTGGGGGCCTGGCTCACGTACGGAACCGGCCCGCCTCAGCGTGACCGGCAACCTGAGCTATGTGCTCATCGACCAGCTGGATCTCGACCGCCCGGCCGCGGCGCTGGCGGCGGACTGGGTGGGCCGACCATTCGGCTCCTTCCTGGGCGGACGGGTGCGGCCGGTGGGCGGCGTCTTCTTCGAAGGCACGGCCGCGACCAGCTGGCGGATCAGCAGCTCGGCCAAGCTCGGCGTGGCGGTCGCAGGAGAGGCGGGGGGCAGGGAACTGGGGATCGCGCTGATTGCCCATGACGGACTGTCCACGCAGCGGCAGTTCTTCCGGCGGGAGAGCCGCTACATCGGAGCGGAGCTGCGGTTCGACCTGTAGCGTCGGGCGAATTGTATTGCCTCAAGGCGGGCCGTCGTCCCTCGCCGCGCTCGGGATGACGAGGGCTTCTGCCGCCCTGACCGGTGTCCTGCCCGCTTCTCCGATCGCTGCTTCGGTCTCCCCGATCATCCCTGCCGTTTTGGCCCGTCTTCGCGGCCCTCCGCTTGCCCACGCACCCGGCCGAACCGGTCGCTTGACAGGGCACCGCACAGGCTTATCTTTGCGACCAGTCGTTAGCACTCGATGTACTGGAGTGCTAACTTACTGTAATGCAATGTGTTACCAACCAACTAACAAGCTGTGGAGGACAGATGGCGACTGCTACCAAGGCCAAGCCAGGTCTCAAGATCCACCCGCTCGAGGACCGCGTGGTCATCGCGCCGGCTGAGGAATCCGAGTCCATGCGCGGCGGGCTGTACATCCCGGATACCGCCAAGGAGAAGCCCACCCAGGGTGAAGTCATCGCCGTGGGCCCGGGCCGGTTCGAGAAGGGTGCCCGCGTCCCGGTCGACGTGAAGGTCGGCGATCTGGTGATCTACGGGAAGTACAGCGGCACGCCCTACACGTTCGACGGCGACGAGTACGTCATCATCAAGGCGTCCGACGTCCTCGCCAAGCTCGGCTAATTCAGCGCGACCCCACCAAGGAGAATTACAGATGGCTGCGAAGGAACTGCTCTTCAACACCGAAGCCCGCGCCAAGCTCAAGCGGGGCGTCGACGCCCTCGCCGAGGCGGTGAAGGTTACGCTCGGCCCCAAGGGCCGGAATGTCGTCATCGACAAGAAGTTCGGCTCGCCCACGGTCACCAAGGACGGCGTGACGGTGGCCAAGGAAGTCGAGCTCAGCGACCCGATCGAGAACATGGGCGCCCAGATGGTGAAGGAGGTCGCCACCAAGACGTCCGACCTCGCCGGCGACGGCACCACCACCGCCACCGTGCTCGCCCAGGCGATCTTCCGCGAGGGGCTCAAGAACGTCACCGCCGGCGCCAACCCGATGGAGCTCAAGCGCGGCATCGATCGCGCCGTCGAGGCCGTCGTCGAGCACCTGCGGACCATGTCGGTGCCCTCGGCCGGCAAGAAGGAGATCGCCCAGGTCGGCAGCATCTCCGCCAACAACGACAAGGAAATCGGCAACCTGATCGCCGATGCGATGGAGAAGGTCGGCAAGGACGGCGTCATCACGGTCGAGGAGGCCAAGGGCCTCGAGACCACGCTGGAGACCGTGGACGGCATGCAGTTCGACCGCGGCTACCTGTCGCCCTACTTCGTGACCGACCCGGAGAAGATGGAGGCCGTGCTCGACGACGCCTACATCCTCATCCACGACAAGAAGATCTCGGCCATGAAGGAGCTGCTCCCGGTGCTCGAGAAGGTCGCGCAGAGCGGCCGGCCGATGCTGATCATCGCCGAGGACGTCGAGGGCGAGGCGCTGGCCACGCTGGTCGTGAACAAGCTCCGCGGCACGCTCAAGGTCGTGGCCGTCAAGGCTCCGGGCTTCGGTGACCGCCGGAAGGAGATGCTCCGCGACATCGCCGTGCTGACCGGCGGCCAGGTCATCTCCGAGGAAGTCGGCTTCAAGCTCGAGAACGCCACGCTCAACGACCTGGGCCGCGCCAAGCGGACCGTGGTCGACAAGGACAACACCACCGTCGTCGACGGCAAGGGCAAGGAAGGCGACATCTCGGGCCGCATCAACGAGATCAAGGCCGCGATCGACAAGAGCACCAGCGACTACGACCGCGAGAAGCTCCAGGAGCGTCTGGCCAAGCTCTCCGGTGGCGTGGCGGTGATCAACGTCGGCGCCGCGACCGAGACCGAGATGAAGGAGAAGAAGGCCCGTGTCGAGGACGCGCTGCACGCGACCCGCGCGGCCGTCGAAGAGGGGATCGTCCCGGGCGGCGGTGTGGCGCTGCTCCGCGCGCAGGCCGCGCTGGAGAAGATCCGCGGCACCGAGGACGAGAAGATCGGCGTCGAGATCGTGCGGCGCTCGCTCGAGGAGCCCATCCGGATGATCGCCCAGAACGCGGGCGCCGAGGGCTCGATCATCGTGGCCAAGGTGCGCGAGTCGAAGGACAAGAACTTCGGCTACAACGCCGCGACCGACAACTACGAGGACCTGGTCAAGTCGGGCGTCATCGATCCGACCAAGGTCACCCGCACGGCGCTGCAGAACGCGGCGTCGATCGCCGGGCTGCTCCTCACCACGGAGTGCGTGGTGGTGGAGAAGAAGGAAGACAAGCCGGCCTCGGCCGGTGGGCCTCCGGGCGGCGGCATGGGCGGGATGTACTAACCCCAGGCTTCACCGACCCAGCATGATGAAGCGCCCCGGCACGTGCCGGGGCGCTTCATCTTTGTGTTGCACGGTGGCACCGGACCTCGCTGCGACGCAGTCGCCTCAGCGCACCCCGGCCACCTGATCCGCCCCGCGAAGCCGCGTGCCGTCCCGCAGCCGTCCCTGGACAATGAGCGTCTGCTGCCCGGCGACGAGATCCCCGGACCGTGTCATCGCCTGCTTGTCGAATTCCGCCACGAGATCGAGGTCCCCGTCCCGGTCGACGTCGATGAGCTTCGTCGACGGTGCTCCCTTCTTCCTGGCCACGGGCGTCTCGGTCCCGTTGTCGTTACCGAGGGTCAGGGTTCCGGGATCGATATCGCCGGCATGGAACCAGGGCGACCCCGGGAGCGCCGCCGCCACCGTGCCGGTGCCCCCCATCTTCACGGACGTACCGACGCCCGGAACAACGTCGACTGCGACGCGCACCGGGATCTGCCACAATACCCCAACCCCTACCGGCCCGACCCCTGACTCTTCGTGGATTGCCGTGCCGACCGCCTGGCCATGGTTGTTCACGTCTCCCGCTCCTCCCTCCACCTGGCCGGCGGGAACACCCAGATCGAAGGCTCGGAACGAGCTCCCCTCCTGCTGCCACAAGGTCGGGCGACTGTCCGACTGGCCGTTGAGGGTGATCCCGATGATCTGGCCGAGCTCGTTGATGCCGGTCGCGCTGCTTACGCCGCCGAGCAGGACAGCGTTGGCGCCGGGACTGGACCAGTAGGCCGCGCTGTTGTTACAGAATCCGACAATTTCGCCGCGATCGTTGATGGCCTTCGGATCGCCGCAGGGTTGCCCGGTAGGCCCCTTGAGAAACTGCGGTGCCGACGTTGGACTCGACCAGTAGGCGCCCCGGAGAAAATTGAGGGCCACGTCCACGCTCGTTCCGACCATGACCCCGGCATTGTTGATGTCCTCCACTCGCCCGAATCCACCGGGGAGCACGGTCATGGGCTGACCCTTGTCCTGCCAGAGCACCGGCGTCGGACCTTCGTTCGGCACGAACGCCACACCGACGATCTGTCCCCCGTCGTTGATGGCGACCGCCTGACTCGAGGAGAACCGTTCTTCCACCTGTAACAGCGTGAGCTCTCCGCCGACCCACGCCGCCGCGTGACTATCTACGTCCCCCACCGCTGTCCCATCGGCGTTCAGGTCGATGCCCTGGACCTGCCGAGCGTCGAATGGTGCGAGCAAGGGCGACAGACCGCCATTCGTCCACACGAACGGCCGGAATGGTGTCGGGCCTTGCGCCATGAGGACCTGGCCCAGCTCGTTGAGCGCATGCGCTCCGCTTCCGCCGGTCGGATCACCGATGGTCGTGATTCCGAAGGTCACCACGGAGAGCTGGGGCGTGAGCACCGGCTCGTCGGGGCTGGGTCCAGGCAGGTCGGTATCGGAACACGCCGTCAGCAGGATGAGCAGCCCGGCGAGTGCAGTGATGGATGTACGCATGGACGTGGCCCTCGGTAGTAGGGAGGCGTGACGGCTGTACTTTGAGATCGGATTTTCGTCCGGTTTCCGGACAGCCGCGGCCAGTCCTTCCTGGGAGCGCCTCGAGCCCACGCAGCAGGAGCCGCCCCAGGGCAACCCGGGGCGGCTCCTTTGGGGGGCAGGCGCACCCTAGCGAATGCCCATCATCCCACGCACCGACGCATCCCGCTCCAGTCCGACAAAGTCTCGCTCCGTGTGCGCGTGCCGCTCCCAGATCGACACCACCGGATAGCCCTCGCGAAACGATTGCTCGAGCAGGGCGATCGCCCGGATGGAGTCGCCGAGCACCGCCGTGATGCGGGCCAGCCCATAGGTGTTGCGGCCGAGCGGGAAGGGTTGGGTCCAATGGGCCAGCTGATCCGCGACCCGGGTCGCTTCCGCCCGGTCGCCCAGGTGGGCGGCGGAGGCGCCGACTCCGATGAGCGATTCGAGGTCCGCCGGGTGCCGCGTCCACACCTCGGCGTACCTCCGCCCGGCGTCGGCCCACCGTCCCGCCTCGTACAACAGGTCCGCCCCGATCCGCTCGCCGTCGATCGATTGCGACGGCGATGCCGCCCTCGGCGAAGCGAGCGCCGGCTGGAGAATGCGCACCGCGTCTTCCGGATGGCCGTGCGTGCGGAGCTCCGCGGCCGCGGCAAGGAGGCGATAGTCCTCGTCAAAGCCGGGCTCGGGCCCGGTCGCGAGCGGCCGCGCGAGTTCCCGTTCCAGCTCGTCGACCTGGCCCAGGGCCGCGAGCACCCGCACCAGCGCGACATGCGGTCCCACATCGTCCGGAAACTTTCGCACGCCGCGGCGCGCCACCGGCAGCTCGTCGCGATAGCGTCCGAGCTGGTGCAACGACCGCGCGGACGTCTGCCAGTAGATCGGCGACAACAGGAGCAGCCCGCGATCCGGGTCCACGTGCGACAGCGCCTCGAGCGCCTGGTGTGGATCGTTCACGGCCAGCGCCATCTCCGCAAGCAGCGTGTATCCCTCGAATGAGCCCGGGGTGAGCCGCGCCAGGTCGCGCGCGGCTCGGACCCGTCCGGGCCGGTCGCCCCGAAGGTTGGCGTGCAGGCCGTCGAGGATCGCGCCCTCCACCGGCGTGAGCCGCGTGCGCTGCTCGTCCACTTCGCGCACGATCGAATCCACGACTGGCCACTGCCCCTGGAGGGACCGGACGTACGCCTCCATCAGACGCGGCGGCATGTACTCGGCATCGAGTGATCGCGCCCGCGCCGTGCGCGCGAAAATGTCGGTCGTGTCCCAGCGCCAGAAGCTTTCCCACGCGCGACTCACCTCCTCGTATGCCTGCTGCGAGGGCGGCTGGCTCAGCCCCGCGGCCAGACCCACGCTGAGGGTATCGGCGGCGGTAGCCACGGTGGCCACGGTCCGGCGGGCGAGGGTCGGGAGCGCGCTGGCCGGCTCACCGATCGGCGCGCTGACCGGATCGAGCACCCGGCTCAGGTTGTGGGACGCGACGTCGGTGATCTGCACCTCGAAACGCAGGCTGTCCCCCGCGCGATAGTAGCTACCGGACACGACCAGCCCGGAGCCGGTCTCCTCCGCGATCGCGATCGCGGCTTCTCCCGGGCGAAGCAGGCGTGGAATCCGGTCTACCAGCTTGGCGGTCATCCACGCCGTGCGCGGGTCCACCACCTCGAACTGCGCTGTCCTGGTGAGGCCGCGCGCAATCCAGTCGGCCGCCATGTCACCGATCGCCGCCAGCGTGCTGTCGCCCGTGCGATTCGCCAGCGGAGCCACCACGATGCGATTGGGCACCAGGGTCGCGCCCGGGCGGGTCACGAGGGTCGCCAGCGTGGCCCGGCGCTCCGGGCCGATCGCAAAAAGCGCCACGCCGACGGTCACCGCGAGCGCCGCCGCCGCCGCGAGCCCCACGCGGCCCCACCAGCGCCATCGGCCCGCCGCCCGCGCCTGCCGCGCGTGGCGCGCGGCGGCCGCGGCGCCGGCCGGATCGCCGCGTCTGCCTCGCCACGCCCGGGCCGCGGCACGGTGGAGCCGTCCGCGGCGAACCGCGGGCACTCGGTCATAGGCGACGCGCGTCACGAGCTCGTGCACGAACTCGAGCATCTCCTCGGAGCCGGCGACGGGGCGGATCAGCCGGCGGCTGATCAGCTCACCCGATGCCGCCTCAGCGGCCGGTGGGTCCAGTCCGGCGATCGATGCCGCGATGTCCCGCCGAAAGACATGGCCGAGTACGGCCCCTGCGTCGAGAAAAGTTCCTGCCTCGGGGCCAAGGCGGGCGATGCGCCGTCCGATGGCCTCCCGGAGCCCGCTCGGCAGCGGCCAGTGCTCGGCGCCTGCCGCTTGCCAGGTACCGTCCGGGGCCGGCGTCAACAGCTCCTCGTCCACCAGCGCTGCGATGACCTCGACCGTGTGGAGCGGGTTGCCGCCACACGCGGCGTGCAGCAGCTCGGCCAGGTGATGGCGCGCTGGGCCCGGCATCATCAGCATCGATGCCAGCAGCGACTCCGTGTCGCGCTCGCCGAGCGGCGGCAGGCGCAGGCGGTGCAGCCCGATCGCGCTCGCGACCGGCTCCCCCTCACCCACGCGCGCGGTGGCCAGGAGCATGACCCGAGCCGGTGCCACCGACAGCGCGAGCATCAGGATGCGGACGCTCTCGGTGTCGATGCCCGCAATGTCCTCGAGCACCACGATGACGGGGCGCTCTTCGGCAACGGCGGTGAAGGCCTCGCCCAGGGCACGACCCAGCGCCGCCGTCTGTCCCGAAGCCGCGGGAAGCGAGGGGAAGCGGTCGCGGAGGGCGGGGGCGCGAGCCGCCAGCTCGGCCAGCGACTCGGCCGAGGCGGCCGCCAACCCGGGAGCGTCGGCGATGCCGGCGAGCAGGCTCCCCAGACCCGCCGAGGGAGCGGCGGCGCGCTCGCGCGCACCCCGAATCGCAAACACCCGGGGCGGAGAACCGGATGCCGCGCACCGTTGCACGAACTCGTCGCACAGGCGGGTCTTTCCCATCCCCAGCTCCGCCTCGACCAGCACGGCGGTGAATCCGCCTCCGCCGGCGGCGCTCCAGCCGCGCCCGAGCTCGGCCAGCGCGTGGTCCCGTCCGACGAAGTCGGGGCTGAACAATGCGGCCGAACCGAGACTGTGAGCGTCTTTCCTTGGAGATGGCCCGCGTTCCAGCCGCGCACCGAGCGCTGCCAGCTCGGCGCTCGGCTCCACCCCCCGCCCGCGGAGTCGCGCGACGACCTGGGCGTGCCGGGTGACGGCCTCAGCGGTCCGGCCGCCGAGCAGCAGCCCCTCGATCAGCCGAGTCGGCGCGTTTTCGTCCAACGGGAGGGCCGCTAACGACTGCTCCGTCCACGCCATCCCCTCATCCCAGTTCCCACGGGCCACCGCGGCGGAGACCAGCCGGCCAAAGGCGCCACCCGCCGCCCGGCGAAGCCGTTCCCGTTCCGCCTCCAACCACGACCGGAACTCCTCCCCACCCGCGAGCTCGGCGCCCTCCAACAGCTCGCCCACGTACAGGGCGGCCGCGCCTGACAAATCGCCCCGGGCCAGCAGGCTGTCGAACTCGAGGGCGTCGATAGCGATGGCCTCGGGAAGCAGGTGAACCCGGTCGTCCGCGGCGACGAGACCCTCTCCGACCAGCCGCTTGAGCTCGAGCAGCGCCTGTCGCAGGGACTGGCGGGCGTGCGCTTCGTCCCGGCCCTCCCAGAACAAGGAGGCAAGCAGGCTCCGGCTGATCGGCCGCCGACCCTGGAATGACAGGTAGGCGAGGAGCGCCAGCTGCTTTCGGGGCGCCGACAGACCGGTGGCCACGACGCCGTCGAGGCGGGCTGTTCCGAAGCAGCGAAGGCGCAGCATGGTCGAGTGCAAGTCCCGCAGGCGGAAAGGGTTGACGGCGAAGTTGACGGCGGCCTGCGCCGTCGGGCGCAGATTGGCGATGTCGA
This sequence comes from uncultured Gemmatimonadales bacterium, assembly GCA_963728705.1. GTDB lineage: Bacteria > Gemmatimonadota > Gemmatimonadetes > Gemmatimonadales > GWC2-71-9 > CAVVWJ01. The sequence continues at coordinate 185,719 of CAVSLY010000016.1, read as the reverse complement.
ATGGAAGATCGGGAACATGCCGCGCCGACCGGGAGGGGGCAAGGATGGGAACAGGAGGAGCCGAGCAGTTCGACTACTTCATGGTCCGGGTTGTCCGGTCGGCCGACGAGCCCGAGCGGGTCACGGGGCAGGTCGAGCGGCTGGGCACGGGCGAGAAGCGGGCCTTCGCGACGGGTGACCAGCTCGCGCAACTCATGGCCACCTGGTCCGACGTGCCGGCGGACCGGGATCGCTAGGCACGGAGCGGAAAGAGGGGACGATGCTGGGATTGCTTCGGCTCATGAGTGGACGGCGCCTGCTGATCGTGGCGGTCCTGGCGGTGCTGCTGCTATCGGGATCGGCGGCGCTCCGGTCAAGGGGGGCTCGACTCCTCGCCTGCGGCGTGAGCCTCCAGATGAGCCCGCCCAGCCAATGCCTTCATGAGGTCACGCGCGGTGTCGCTGCCGCGACTGCCTGGCTTCGCTCGCACCTCGATGCAAGCCAGGATCGCCGAGCCGGGGTGCCGCTCACCCAGAAGCCCTGAGGTCGACCCGTCGGCCTAACAACACGGCCGAAGGCCGCCAGAACAACCGTCGCGTGGAGCTGGTGCGACTCTAAACCGGCGCGAGCCGAGCACACATTGGAGGATGGTATGCAGAAGCGATCGACGGTGAGCTGGTTCGGGGTGGTGCTGGCGCTGAGCCTGGCGGCAGCGACGGCGGCGGCGCAGGGCTCGACCCACCGGCAGGACCCTCCGGCCGCCGCCGCGGCAGCGCCGCTGGCCGCGGTATCCGTCGCGGCTCCCGATAGCGCGGCCCCCGCGCCCGATTCGACCGGCGCGGCTGAGTCGGGCAAGAAGAAGAAGGGCGGGGGCCTCTTCGGCAAGGTGAAGGGCGTCGCCAACAACAAAGTCGTCCAGTCGGTGGTGAAGACCGCGGCGTGTACGATGGTGCCGGGCGGTCAGTACGTCGCCGGCGCGATCGACGCGGCGGCGAACAAGAGTGCCGCGACGGGCGCCGCCGGCGCGGCCACCGGCAGCAGCTGCATGGGAGGGCTCGGTGGAATGGGCATGACCCCGGGCGTGCCCGGTGGACAGGGTGCGAACCTCGCCGACATCCAAGCCGCGCAGGCGGCCGCGGGTGGGGCCGGCAACGCACAGATGATGGCCGCGATGCAGATGCAGGCGGTGAGCGCCCAGATGGCACAGATGCAGCAGATGCAGCGGATGGCCGGCGCCGCCGGTGCCGTGCCCGGCACGATGCCCGGCATGCCGGGCGGCGGAATGACAGGCGAAGGCATGGGGCAGCCGATCGCCGTTACGGCCGAGAAGAACAAGACCGTGATCCGGAACATCGATTGGGTGCCGGGAACGGGCGCCGTCTCGGCGACGGGTACGGCGGCGTTCCAGCAAGCGCTCAGCCAGGCGGGCACCGCGGTGCTGCAGGCGGGCGGATCCTACCGGCTGGACCTCTACATGGACAAGCAGTCGCCCGACGCGGCGACGAAGTCACTGGGCTCGCAGCGGCTGGCGTCGGTGCAGGCGGCGTTTCTTTCGGGCCCGATGGCCGGACAACAGAATGCAGTGCCGCTGGCCGGCAAGATCAAGCGGGACGGCGATCCTCGCCTCGAGATCGTCAAGGTCAAGTAAGAAAGATTACCGGGAGTGAGAATGGCCGGCGGCGCGCGACGTCTTACGTGCAGCCGCCGGTCACCTGGACCGCTGCCGGCACCGACCCCCACCCGACAGGAGCTCTCGATGTTCAAAGCATCCATCAGGATGACCGTGCTGGCCCTGGCGGCCATGCTGTCCCAGGCCGCTCCGGCGGTCGCGCAGAAGCTGTCGATCTCGCCGACCATCGGCGTCTATATCCCGACGAGCGAGCTCCTGAAGGCCGCCAACGGCGATGAGTTCAAGCAGGAGATCGGCCTGGCCGTCGGCGGCCGCCTGGGTCTCGACTTCAGCCCGCGGTTCGGCATCCTGACCACGGTGACGTACGTGCCGAGCGACCTCAAGCTCGACCTCGCCACCGGCCAGCAGGTGAAGAACAAGGCCAACCTGCTCTTCAGCTCCGCCCGGGCGACGTTCTACGTCCTGCCGGTCACCTCGCCGGTGTGGTTCAGCGTCAACGGCGGCGGCAGCTACGTCCGCCGGAGCGGCGACGCCTACCAGGGCGCGGAGGACAAGGACGATATCGGCGGTGTGGTCGGCGCGACGGTGGGATTCCGGCTGGGCCACGTGCTCAGCTTCTACGTGGCGGCCGACGACTACATCTACGGGACCCGCATCGACGCGACCTCGCTCGAGGCGGACAAGCAGACCCAGAACGACGTCCAGCTCTCGTTCGGCTTCGGGATCCCGCTCGGCCGCTGATCGGCTCGGTTGGTTGGCACGGAGTCCGCAATTAGACTATACCCGCAGTCGCAGTCGTGCGGATTCCGTCATCCCGGGGGGACATGTGAGGTTCGGTTGTATCCTGGTGGTGGCGATGCTGTTCGCCCCGCGCATCGCCGTCGCCCAGCAGGCCGCGATCCTGGGGACCTGGAAGTTCGACCTCAAGCAGGACCAGAAGAAGCAAGGGCCGCGAACGGTCATCGTGCGGCCGGACAGCAGCGCCAGCTACGGTACCCAGACCGTCCGGTGGCGCATCGTGGGAGACAGCCTGGCGCTCGCGCTGGGCGGCGAGTGGGTGAACTACCGGCTGAAGCTGAAAGGGAAGAACCTGACGCTCTCGGGTGGTGACCTGAACGAGCCGGTCACCTTCCAGCGCGTCGGCCCCGCAACGCCACGGCCCGATACGGTGCCGGTGCCGCCGGATCCGGATACGCAGGCGTCGTACGTCCGCTTCGACCCCTGAGCGGAGCGAAGGGGCCATGACTCGAATCATGGCCCCTTCGCTGCGCTCAGGGTGACGGGCTTCGCACGCGCCCTCACGCCTACCGGCTTTCCCTCTTTCCGTCTTTCCGTCCTCCTACAGCGCCAACCGCAGCTGCACCATCCCCCGCATCACCACATCGATCGGCGCCAGCGGCGCGTCCTGCGCGGCCACGTGCAGCTCGCCCCTGAACCCGGCTCGCCGGAGTGCCGGCGCGACCGCGGCGCGTGCGTCGTCGGCCGAGTTGCAGCGCTGGCTCAAGTGCGCCAGCACCACGACCGCCAGGCCGGGATGATGCAGTTCGACGAGCAGCTCGGCCGCCGCCCGGTTGCTCAGGTGGCCGCCCGACCCCGCGATCCTGCGCTGAACCACCGGCGGATAGCCGCTCGTCCGGAGCAGCACCTCGTCGTGGTTCGCCTCGAGCACGAGCGCCGTGAGGTTCCGTAGGAGATAACGCACGGCCGCCGTCGGCCTGCCCAGATCGTACGCCACGCCGACGCCCGTGCCATCGGCCGTTCGCACCACGAGGGCCACGGGATCCGCGGCGTCGTGGCTCGTGGGGCAGGCCTCGATCCGAAACGGGCCGAGCTCGACGGTCGCGCGCAGTCCCACCGGCTGGTGAGTCGGCGTCGCCCATGCCTGCCACCAGCCGGTCCCATGTCCCCGCAGCCGTCAGCACCGGCACACCGAGGCGTCGCGCCAGCCGCGGCGCGCCGCACGCGTGGTCGCCGTGCTCGTGCGTCAGCGCGATCGCGCGGACGCGGCTGAGGTCGAGCCCGACCGTGGCTCGCGCGACGCTCGATCTCCCGCGCGCTGAAGCCGGTATCGAGCAGGATCGCCGCGCCGTCCGCCTCGACCGCGCAGCAGTTGCCACGCGAGCCCGACCCCAGCATGTAGAGCCGCATCATCGCGTAGTGCCTCGCGCGAACGTCCGCTCGAGCGACCGGCGCCGCTCCGGCGTGAGCTCGACCCCGCGGCGCGGCATCACCCGCTCGGCGACGCGGAGGAAGCCGTCGGCGGTCAGCCGCGCGTCGTCCTGGCCGCCCCACGCGAACGGCGGCACGTACCTCGGCGGGGTCGGCGGGCCGAACAGGTTGGCGCCGGCCGACACCACGGTGCCGGTGGCGAGCATGGTCCCGATCGCCGTCTTCGCGTGGTCGCCGAAGAGGGTGCCCAGATTCTGCCGGCCGGTCTCGATCCGGTGGCCGGCGATGTCGAGCCGCACCGGGCCGTAGGTGTTCTTGAGATTGGATGTCGTCGTGAGCGCGCCGAGGTTCACCCAGTGCCCGACCACGCTGTGCCCCATGAACCCGTCGTGACTCTTGTTGGCGTAGCCGAGAAACACACTGGCCGAGATCTCGCCGTGCACGCGGCATTCCGGGCCGAACACCGACGCGCGGATGAAGCCCGCCGAGCAGCTTGCTGTTCGGGCCGGCGTAGAGCGGGCCCTCGAGCCGGGTGCCGTGCCGCACCTCGACGCCGGGCTCGAGCACGACGGCGCCCTGGCGCACGTCGAAGACCACGCCGGGCTCGACGGCCGCGCCGAGCACGATGACGTCGGCCGGGTCGCCGAGCACGAGGCTGCCCTCGGGCACGCCGGTCGAGGGCGCCGCCCGCAAGTCGGCGCAGTCCTCGGCGAGAAACCGCTCGAGCGCGGTGACGAGGTCGAACGCGCCCCGGAGCGGCAGCCCGTCGATCTCGACCGCGTCGCCCTGCATCGTGCGGCCCGTTCCACCGCTCGCCCGCGCGCCACGATCCAGCCGACGGTGACGCCCCGATGCTGCAGCCGCCGCGCGCCTCCGGTAGCCGGCAGGCGATCGCCGGCCGGCGCGAATGTCGACGTCGGCCACGATCGCGGGGCCGTCGATCGGCACCGACCGGCCGAACGCGCGGCTCGTCCGCCTCGTGGAAGCCGTCGACGTGGGCGCCGAGGATCGCGCTCGCCTCGCGGTCGCACGCGGCCTCCCAGCGCTCGCGCACGCGCCACACGCCCGCGCGGAGCTCCGCGATCGGCCGCACGCCGGCGAACGGGGCCCACGCGGCGCCCGGCTCGGCCGGCTCGAGCAGGTAGAGATCGCTCACGCGTGGCTCATCGCGGTCGATCATGGGTCGATGTCGCGGATCTCGGGCGGGAGGGCATCGAGCAGCTGCTTCATCTCGGCGGCCCGCTCGGTGGGCATGACCAGGATCCGCCCGTTGGCCTGCACGACCACGAGGTCCTGCACCCCGCAGAGCACGATCGGGTCGCGGTCGGACCAGACGATGCAGTCGTGCGATTCCTGCAGGAAGCCGCGAGCCCACGAGCGACGTTGCCGCTCGGATCCTTGGGGCGCACCCGTGCCAGCGCCTGCCAGGTGCCCACGTCGTCCCAGGCGAATGCTCCGGTCACGACCGCGACCGCGCCGCTCCGCTCGAGCACGCCGACGTCGATCGAGATCGGCGTGACCGCCGCGAAGAATCCGGCGACGTCGCCGCCCTGCAGGCGGGGCAGAGCGGTGGCCACCTCGGGTGTGTGCCGCGCCACCTCGGCCAGCAGCCGGTCCGCGGTCCAGGCGAACAGGCCGCTGTTCCAGAGCGCGCCTGCCGCCATCAGATCGAGCGCCGTGGCGGCATCGGGCTTCTCGGAGAACCGCGCCACGGAGCGCGCGCGCTCGTCCAGCGGGACGCCGGGGACGATGTAGCCGTATCCGGTCTCGGGCCGGGACGGGACCACGCCGACGGTGACGAGGCGGTCGTGGGTCGCGCGCGGTCGTGAGCGCGCTGTCGGCGGTGCGCCGGAAGGCGGCGCCGTCGCCGATGGCCCAGTCGGCGTGGAGCGACAGCACCTCGGCGTCCGGGTCGCGGCGCTGCGCCTCCCAGGTGGCCCAGATGAGCGCGGGGGCGGTCGACGCCGCGCGCGGCTCGACCAGATAGTTCTCGGCCGGCAGACTCGAGCAGCGGGCGGAGCCGCCCGGCGAGTCCCGTCGCCGGCCACCACCAGGATGCGCTCGCGCGGGATCAGGCCGGTGAGGCGCTCGACCGCCTCCTCGCGCGGTCGAGCCGGCGCCCGAGAGCGGGAGCAGCTGCTTCGGGGTGTGGGGGGTGCTCAGCGGCCAGAAGCGGGAACCCGAGCCTCCCGCCAGCAGGACGGCCCAGCGCATCAGAGCAGCGTAGCCAGCGCCGGACGATGCTGGCGCAGATCGAAGAGCAGGGGACCGATGTCGGCGTCGGCCGAGGCGAGAATCGCGAGCCAATCGCCCGTGCCCGCGCGCGCCAGCACCAGCAGGCCGCCCGCGTACTCGAGCACCGCCGTGGCGAGCTCGCCCCGCGCCGCGCCCTCGCCGAGCCGGCCGGCGTGCTGAGCGAGTGTGGCGCCGAGGGCCGCCACCGTCTCCGAATCGAACGCGCCGCGGGCGGCGTGCTCGATCGGGAGGCCGTCGCCGCTGAGAAGCAGCACCGCCTCCACGCCGGCGCGGCCGGCGAGGCTCTGGACCACCGCTCCCAACTCGATCATGGGGTCGAACTCCGGGCCGGAGGAAACGTTGCGCAACGTAGGGGCCGTCCCGGTCGAAGTCAAGAAACGAACAGCAGTTGACCCCTCTCAACGTGGGCCTTAATCTTCCCCCTCCATGCGAACAATCCGCGGTCTCTCCGTGCTCCTCCCGCTGGCCCTCGCGGCCGCCTGCAGCGACTCCAACGGCCTGGGCGACGCCACCGAGGTGAACGCCGTCGATACGGTGACCCTCGGCGCGCTCGAAGGCACGCCCATCTCGACGCCCAGCGGGTTCCGCAGCATCGCCACCGCGTCCCGGTGCGGACCGACCAGACTCGTGGACTTCGAGTTCGCCTACAACATCCGCCGACTCGACGACGGACCTTCCAGCGGGTCCTCCTGCCCCTCGCCGCCCTCGGGCTGCCTCGCACCGACCAGCCCGATCCCGGCCTGCAGCGGCGCGAGGAGAGCTTCAACGACATCACCACGCGCCCCGAGCAACGGGTACGTGACCGACTCCGCCGTCCCGATCCATGCTGGGCGAGCGATACCTGGTCCGCTCGCGCGTGGTCTGCAGCATCGGCGTGCCGCTCTACGGCAAGCTCGCAGATCCTCAGCTTCCAGGACAGCACGGTCACCTTCCAGGTGCTGGCCAACCAGAACTGCGGGTTCAAGGACCTGCTCCCCGGCCTGCCGGAAGACTGAGCGCGTGATCGATCTCAAGCGCCTGCGCCAGGATCCCGAGGCCAGCCGCGCCTCGCTGCTGCGCCGCCGCGACCCGGCCGTCGGGCCGCTGCTCGACGCGATCCTCGAGCTCGACCGCCAGCGGCGCGAGCTGCTCGTGCAGGCGGAGACGTCTCAAGGCCGAGCGGAACGCCGCGAGCGAGGAGGTGGCGCGTCGGAAGCGCGCCAAGGAGCCGGCCGACGACCTCATGGCCCGCCTCAAGACCAGCGGCGACGAGGTCAAGGCGCTCGACGCCCGGCTCCGCGACCTCGAGGCCGAGCTCGACCGGCGCGTGCTCGCGGTGCCCAATTTCCCGGCCGATGAGCTGCCGGACGGCGACGCGTCGGCCAACCGCGTCGTCCGCACCTGGGGCGCAGCCGCCGAAGTTCGACTTCCCGCCGCGGCCGCACTGGGAGCTGGGCGCGGCCCTTGGCATTCTCGATCTTGCCGGCGGGCGCCAAGATCGCCGGATCGGGATTCCCGCTGCTGCGCGGGCTGGGCGCGCGGCTGGTGCGCGCGCTGAGCGGGTTCATGCTCGACCTCCACACCCGCGAGCACGGCTACGAGGAGGTGGCGCCGCCCTATCTCGTCAACCGCGCGACCGCTCACCGGCACCGGCCAGCTCCCCAAATTCGAAGACGACCTCTACGGCGTGCCGTCGGACGATCTCTTCCTGATTCCGACCGCCGAGGTGCCGCTCACCAACATTCATCGGGACGAGATCCTCGACGGCGACGGACCTGCCGCGCGGCTACTGCGCGTGGACGCCGTGCTTCCGCCGCGAGGCAGGTGCGCACGGCAAGGATACCCGCGGGCTCATCCGCGTCCACCAGTTCGACAAGGTGGAGCTGGTGCGCTTCGCCCGGGCCGAGGACGCGGCCGCCGAGCACGAGCGGATGACCGGCCACGCCGAGACCGTGCTCCAGCGCCTGGAGATCCCGTACCGCGTGCTGGAGCTCGCCGCGGGCGACACCGGCTTCGCCAGCGCGCGCACCTACGATCTCGAGGTGTGGGCCGCCGGGGTGGGCACCTGGCTCGAGGCGTCGAGCTCGAGCACGTTCACCGACTTCCAGGCGCGCCGCGCGAACATTCGCTACCGGCCCGAGCCCAAAGCCAAGCCCGAGTTCGTGCATACGCTCAACGCCTCGGGCGTCGCGTTTCCCCGCACGATCATCGCCCTCCTGGAGAACAACCAAGCGGCCGACGGGTCGGTGCGGGTGCCGCAGGCACTGGTTCCGTATCTCGGCGTCGACCGCCTGGTCCCCCGTGCGTAGCGATCGGCTGCAGCGCCTCGCGCCCACCGTCGCGGTGGTGCTCGTGGCCCTGCTCGCCGGCCTGAGCCTCGGCTCGGGACTGCTGGTCCTCCGACACTTCAGGGCCGATGCCACCGCGACCAGCCGGCTCTACTCCGGCGTGTTCGGCGGGCTCAACGATCCGCGGCCGGGCGCGGAGGCGGAAGCGCTGCTCCGGCTGGGCGCGCAGGTGCGGGCGCTGGGCCTGCCGCTGGTGGTCACGGATCGCTCGGGGCGGGTCACCGCCGCGGCCAACCTGCCGTTCGACGCTCCTATCGACGATCCCCGGGTCAAGGCGTACGCCGCGCGGCTCGACCGCTGGAATCCGCCGATCGTGGACGAGGCGATCGGGACCGTCCACTACGGACCGCTGCCCGCGCAGCGAAACCTTGCGGCGCTGGCGATCCTGCAGGGGCTCACGATCGCGGTGATGGTGGCGGTGGCGGTCTTCGCCTATCGCAGCGCGATCGCCGCGCAGCGCGACCGGCTGTGGGTGGCGATGGCGCGCGAGGCGGCGCACCAGATGGGCACGCCGCTCACCAGCCTCCAGGGCTGGATCGAGCGCGTGCGCACGCGGCCGACGCCGCCGCCCGACCTCGCCGATCATCTGGCGGCCGACGCCGAGCGGCTCGACCGGGTGGCCCAGCGCTTCGAGCGGATCGGCAATCCCGCCAAGCGCGAGCCGGTCGGGCTCGGCGCGCTCGCCGACCGGGTGGCCGGCTACTTCCGGCCCCGGCTGCCCAAGCGCGCCAACCCGATCGAGCTCAAGCTGGAAGCGCCGGGCATGGGACCGATGGTGCTGGGTGACGCCGTGCTGCTCGAGTGGGTGCTGGAGGCGCTGGTGAAAAACGCGATCGACGCGCTGCAGGGGCGCGCCGGCACGATTATTCTGCGAGTCGGCGCCGAGATCGGGAAGGGGCAGATCCGCGTCATCGACGACGGCCCGGGCATCGCGCGCGAGATCCGCCGCACGCTGTTCGAGCCCGGCATCACCACCAAGCGCGGCGGCTGGGGCATCGGCCTCGCGCTGGCGCGGCGGGTGATCGAGGATGCCCACCGCGGACAGCTGGTGCTCGAACCGACCGAAAAGGGAGCCTCTTTCGTGATTCGTCTGCCGCTGGTGGAGTCCGCCACGTGATCGATACCTCCGGGCCCGAGCTGAGCCACGCGCTCAACCCGGCGCAGCAGGAGGCGGTGGACCACGTCCACGGCCCGATCCTCGTGCTCGCGGGCGCGGGCTCGGGGAAGACGCGCGTGCTCACCACCCGCATCGCCCACCTGATCGACCGGCACGGCGTCCCGCCCGACCGCATCTTCGCCGTGACGTTCACCAACAAGGCCGCGGGCGAGATGAAGCACCGGATCGGCCGGCTGCTCGACCGGGACCCGTCCGGCCTCTGGATCGGCACGTTCCATTCGCTGTCCGCGCGGCTGCTCCGGCGCGAGGCCGCCGCTGCTCGGGTTCACGCCGCCAGTTCACGATCTACGATGAGGACGACCGGCTGAGCCTCATCCGCCGGCTGATGGATCAGCGGGGGCATTCGACCAAGGTGTTCCCGCCGCGCGCGGTGCAGGCGCTCATCTCCAGCGCCAAGAACCGGATGATGCCCGCCATCGGAGCTCGCCGCCGGCGTCTCGCAGTTCGACCGCCTGGCCCAGGTATCCGCCGACGTGTACGCGGCCATGGGCCCGGCGCTGAAGGCCGCGAACGCGATGGACTTCGACGACCTGCTGCTGCATCCGCTCACGCTTTTCCGCGAGCATCCCGATCGGCTGCAGTTCTATCAGGCCAAGTTCACCTTCGTGCTGGTCGACGAGTTTCAGGACACCAACCGGGCGCAGTACCAGCTGATCCGCCTCCTGGGCGCGCACGGGAACGTCTGCGCGGTCGGCGACGACGACCAGAGCATCTACGGCTGGCGCGGCGCCGACGTGCGCAACATGCAGGAGTTCCTGAAGGATTTCCCGGGTGCGAAGCTGGTGCGGCTGGAGGAGAACTACCGGTCCACCCAGGTCGTGCTCGACGCCGCCAACGGGGTCATCGCCGAGAACACCGGCCGGATCGGAAAGACCCTCACCACCCGCCGCCGGGGCGGAGAATCGGTGACGCTCCTGGCCGCCGCCGACGAGCGCGACGAAGCGGAGTGGGTCGTCCGCGAGCTGCAGAGCCGGAGCGCCGCCGGCGACTGGAGCTACGGCGGCATGGCCGTGCTGTACCGCACGAACTCCCAGTCACGGGCGCTGGAAGAAGCGTTCCGGCGGGCCGGCGTCCCGTACCGGCTGGTGGGCGCCATCAGTTTCTACGAGCGGCGCGAGGTGAAGGACCTGCTGGCCTATCTGCGGCTCGTGGCGAATCCCGTCGGACGACGAGGCCTTTCTCCGCGCGGTCGGTGTGCCCCGCCGCGGCCTGGGCGAGACCAGCCTCGCTGCCCTTGGCCAGACGGCCATCCGCTGGAGCAAGCCGCTGCTCGACACCGCGCGCGGCGCCGAAGGGATCACCGACCTGCGGCCGAACGTGCGGGAAGCGTTCCGCAACTTCGCCGCGTTCATCGACGGGCTGGCCCAGCGGGCCGGCAGCCTGGCGCCCGCCGAGGTGCTCGAGCAGCTGATCCGGGCGATCGACTACGAGGCTCTCCTCCTCGCCGAGGGTCCCGAGGGCGCCGACCGGTGGGAGAACGTGCGCGAGCTCGTCGCCAGCGCGGCGAATTGGTCCGAGGAAGTCACCGAGGAGGCCGACGGAACGCCGCTCGAGCGGTTTCTGGCCGAGGCGGCGCTGCTGTCCTCCGCCGACACCGTCGTGGGTACCGAGGATGGCGTCACCCTCATGACACTTCACACCGCCAAGGGCCTGGAGTGGCCCGTCGTAGTGTTGACCGGGCTGGAGCACGGACTCTTCCCGCTCGCCCGCGCGGAAGAGACACCCGACGGGCTCGAGGAGGAGCGGCGGCTCTGCTACGTCGGGTTGACGCGGGCCAAGGACAAGCTCTATCTCACCTGGGCGCGCGCCCGTCGTCGCGGGGGTGAACTTCGGCCGGGGATTCCGTCCCGCTTCCTGCGCGCGCTGCCGCCGGCGATCGTGGAAGAACGCCGGACGACGTCGCTCTGGGCGCCCGACTGGGGGGGCGGTCGGGCGGGCAGACGGTCGGACGGTCGTTCGGTCGGATGGTCAGGAGGTCGGTCATCGGAGGGCGTGGGGTCTCACCGACCGTCCGACCGCCCGCCAGTCCGACCGTCCGAGGAGGAAACCTCCCAGGACGCCCCTCGCTACGTCAAAGGCGAGCGAGTGCGACACCGGCGGTTTGGCAGCGGCACCATCCAGGGCCTGACCGGCGGTGGACGCGATCTCAAGGTGTCGGTGGCGTTCGACGACGCCGAAATCGGCGTCAAACAACTTCTCGTGGCCTATGCGGGCCTCGAGCGCGAATGGGAGAGCGCATGAGCATCGGTCGGGACGACGTGATCCACGTGGCGAAGCTGGCGGAGCTGGCGGTCAAGGACGAGGACCTGACCCGGCTGGTGGACCAGCTCAATCGCATCGTGGACTACGTCGCGCAGCTCGACCAGGTGCCGGCCGACGGCGCCTCCGATGTTTTCCTGCCGGGGCCGGAGCAGGTCGCACTGCGGGCGGACGTTCCCGGCTCGGTGCCGTTGGCGCGGCCGCCGGCGGCGATGGCGCCGGAGTTTGCCGACGGCTTCTTCCTCGTGCCGCGTCACGGCGCGATGGAGGACCTGTGACCGCGGCCGCCGTAGCCCGCGCCACGGCCACACGTCTGGCAGCGGCCGACGCGGCCGGACTCAACGCCACGCTGCACTGGTCCGAGTCGCTCCTCGAGGCCGAGGCGGCGCGGGTCGACGCCATGGCGGTGGCCGGTCCACTCGTGGCCATGCCGATCGCGCTCAAGGACAATATCGTCACCATCCAGGCGCCGACGACCTGCGGGTCCCGCATCCTCCAAGGCTACGTCTCGCCTTACGACGCGACGGCGGTCCAGCGCCTGCGGGGCGCGGGTGCCATGATGGCGGCGAAGGCGAACATGGACGAGTTCGCCATGGGCTCGTCCACGGAGCACTCGGCCTATGGCCGCGTGAAGCATCCGATGGACCCGAACCGGGTGCCCGGCGGGCTCCTCCGGCGGCTCGGCCGCGCTCGTGGCCGCGGGTGTCGTGCCGGCCGCGCTCGGCTCCGAGACCGGGGGCTCGGTGCGTCAGCCCGCGAGCTTCTGTGGCGTGGTGGGCGTCAAGCCGAGTTACGGCCGGGTCAGCCGGTTCGGCCTCGTGGCGTTCGGCTCCTCGCTCGATTGCATCTCGGTGTTCGGACGCACCGTCGAGGACGCCGCGCGGGTGCTCAGCGCGATGAGCGGCCACGACCCGCTCGACAGCACGACGCTCGACCGTCCGCCGACGGCGGTGCCGACCGCGCTGCCGGATCTCAAGGGTCTCCGCATCGGCCTGCCGCGTGAATACTTCCCGGCGGATCTCCACCCGGGCGTAGCGGCGGGCATGGAGCGCACCAAGCAGGCGATCCGGGATCTCGGCGCCGAGCTGGTGGAGGTGTCGCTCCCCAACTCGAAGTTCGCGGTGCCGACCTATTACATCGTGGCGCCGGCCGAGGCGGCGGCGAATCTCGCCCGCTATGACGGTGTGCGCTACGGGCCCCGCAAGGTCGGGCCCGGCGGCGATATCCGGGACGTCTACCAGGCCACCCGAGGCGAGGGCTTCGGCCCCGAGGTCCAGCGCCGGATCCTGGTGGGCACCTATGTCCTGAGCGCGGGCTACTATGACGCCTACTATAGGAAGGCGCAGCGAACCCGGGCCCGGATCGCGGACGACTTCCGGCGCGCGTTCGCGGGCGGCGTCGACCTGCTGCTCACGCCGACTACGCCCACGCCGGCCTTTCGCGCGGGCGAGAAGACCGAGGATCCTGTCTCGATGTACCTCGCCGACATCTTCGTGTGCGCCATCAGCCTGGCCGGCCTGCCGGCGCTGAGCATTCCGGTGGGCAGGACCGAGGGGCTGCCGATCGGCGCGCAGATCATCGCGCCGTTCTGCGAGGACGAGCGAATGCTCGCGGCGGCGGCCGCGGTGGAGCGGGTGGTGGCCGCCACCGAGGAGGTGCGCTGATGCCATGGGAGACCGTCGTCGGCCTCGAGGTGCACGTGCAGCTCCGCACGCGCACCAAGATGTTCTGCGGCTGCCGCACGACGTTCGGCGACCCGCCGAACACCAACGTCTGCCCGACCTGCCTGGGCCTGCCGGGCGCGCTCCCGATGCCGAATGCCGAGGCGATCCGCCTCGCCACGCGCGGCGCGCTCGCACTCGGCTGCGAGGTGCACACGACCAGCGTGTTCGCCCGGAAGAACTACTTCTATCCCGACCTGCCGAAGGGCTACCAGATCTCGCAGTTCGATCAGCCGCTCGCGACCGGCGGTCGGGTGGCGTTCGATTCGCCCGAGCGCGGCCGGATCGAGGTCGGCATTACTCGCCTGCACGTGGAGGAGGACGCGGGCAAGCTGGTGCACGACCGCTTCCCCGGAAAGACGGCCGTCGACCTCAACCGTGCCGGCACGCCGCTCGCCGAGATCGTGAGCGAGCCCGATCTCCGCTCGCCGGCCGAGGCGCGCGCCTACCTCGTGACGCTGCGCCAGATCCTGATCTACGCCGGCGTGAGCGACTGCAGCATGGAGCAGGGAAGTCTTCGGGTCGACGCGAACCTCTCGATCCGGCGCCCGGGCGATCCCACCCTCGGCACCAAGACCGAGGTGAAGAACCTCAACTCGTTCGCCAACGTCGAGCGGGCGCTCGAGGCGGAGCGCGAGCGGCAGATCGGGCTGCTCGAGCGGGGCGAGCGCGTGGCCCAGGTGACGCTGCTCTTCAACGCGGGCACGGGACAGGTGCGGCCGCTCCGGTCGAAGGAGGAGAGCCACGACTACCGGTACTTCCCCGACCCCGATCTGCCGCCGCTCGTGCTCGCGCCCGAGTGGATTGCCGACCAGCGCGACGGCCTGCCCGAGCTCCCCGAAGCGCGCCGTGCCCGGCTCGAGGTGGCGTACGGATTGCCGGCCTACGATGCACGCGTCCTCACCAGCGAGGTCGCTCTGGCGGAGTACTACGAGTCGGTCGTCGGGGCCGGCGTCGAGCCGAAGATCGCGGCCAACTGGGTCATGGGCGACGTGATGACCACGTTCAACGAGACCGGCGCCTTTCCCGTCGAGGCCCGCCGGCTGGCCGGCCTCGTGACGCTCGTGCGCGAGGGCGTGGTGAGCCATCAGGCAGCCAAGCGGGTCTACACCGAGCTGGCCCAGGGCCCGGGCGACGAGCCCAAGGCCGTGGCAGAGCGGCTCGGCCTCGTGCAGGTGAGCGATCAGGGCGCGCTGGGAAGCTGGGTCGACGAGGTGTTGGCCGCCTATCCGGCCGAGGTCGCACGTTATCGGGGCGGGGAGACCAAACTGATGGGGTTCTTCGTTGGGCAGGTGATGAAGAAGAGCAAGGGAAAGGCCGATCCGAAGGGCGTGCAGCCGGTGCTGCAGGAGAAGCTCGGGGCCTAATCCCCCGGCTCCACCTTCGGCAACGCGAACAGCGACATGGGATCCACCGTAATCCCGCCATACCGCGCGATCCAGTGCAGGTGCGGGCCCGTCGCGCGCCCGCTCCGGCCCACCGCCCCGATCACCGCGCCCGCCGTGACCGTGTCACCCGCCGTCACATTCACCCGGCTCAGGTGGAAGTAGCCGGTCACCAGCCCGCCGCCGTGGTCCAGGTACACCGCGTGCCCCGCCAGATAGAAGTCCGCTACCAGCGCCACCACCGCGCGTCCCGCGGCGCGCACCGGCGCGCCCACCGCCCCGGCGAAGTCCGTTCCGAGATGCCGGCTGGTCACCCGCCCGTTGAACTCCCGGCCGGTGCCGTACACACTGGTGATCCGACTCGGCCGTGGCCGAGGAACGGCCCCTGCCACAGCCGCGGCGTGTCGTGCGCCTGTCGGGAGATCGCGCGGCTCTGCGCCAGCTCGCCGTCGATCCGCGCCCGGGACGCGCTGTCGGGCTCGGCGTAGCGCGGTGCCACGGTAAGCCGTTCGCTGGCGTAGACCGGGTGCGTGACCGAGAGGGTCGCGACGATGGTGTCCGAGGTGGCGCCGTGCGCGAGTCGGAGCGCGACCGGAAGCGAGTCGCCGCCCTCGAGCGGGACGCCGAGCAAGGTCCGGAACCGTCCGCTGGGCAGGCGCTCGAAGTGAAGCGGCTCGCCCGCCGCGGTGCCGTCGAGTGTACGCGAGGTGTCGGGCGTTCCCGCCGGCGTCACGACGAGCCACACCACGCTGCCGCGCGCAGGCGGTGAAGGCGCGGTCTCGACAGTGACCAACGCGGGCAGCGAGTCCCGCGCCGGGGCGGAAGGTACTGCCTGCGCGCGGAGGTCGAGCCCGCCTGCCACGAGCGCGAGCAGCCCACCCGCCGTTCCCCATGTCATCGGCCCAGTCGCCGGATGAGCGCGGCCTCCGACGGAAACTCCGCTGCCAGCGTCTCGGGCGATCCGATCTCGAAGTCCTCGAACTCGAACCCCGGCGCGACCGTGCAGCCGCAGAGCACCGCCTCGCCCTCGGGCTCGGCCGCTTGCCACACTCCCGCGGGGACCACCGCCTGCGGCGTCAGCCGGTCGAGCCGCAGCGGCCCCGGCGCCGAGCCGGTAGAGCAGGAGCGCCCCGCCGTCGTAGTGATGCCAGACCTCGTCGGCGCGCACCCGGTGCCAGGTGCTCCACGCGCCGGAAGGGAGCAGGTAGTGAATGGCGGTGGAGGCGCTGCGCTGGCGGCCATCGGGCAGGGTGAGGCGGAGCGGGCTGCGGAAGGTCTCGCCGTAGAAGCCGCCCTCGGGATGCGGCCTCAGGCCCAGGCGCCGCACCACGTCGTCGGGATTCAGTGGTCGCCGCTCACGAGCGCGCGCGGCGAGGGCGCGGCGCTCTCCGGCGCCCGCCACGGAAGCCGCGTCGTCACCCGGGTCCAGAACGAGAGCGGCCGGTCGGGCAGGCCGAAGTGCTCCAGGGCGGCGGTCTCGAGGCGGGCGGTGTTCCGGCGCCCGCTGTCTCGCAGCACCCGGCGTCGGAGCTCCTTGGCCATCTTGAGCGGGCGTTCGCCCGAGGGGTCGAGCTGGTGGGCCGTCGTGTCGTCGCCGCCGAGCAGCTCGACCATGTAGTCGTAGGCCATGCCGAGGTGGCGCTCGACATCCTCGTCGGTGAGGGGCCAGCGGCTGTACTCCCGGGCGACCTGCGTGGCGCGCTGCCAGCTCGAGCTCTCCGTGAGGTGCACCATGCCCCTGAACAGCCGCCGGTTGGTGCGCACGCTGAAGATCGTCGGCGAGATGATCCGGTCGAGGTGCGCGTCGGCCTCGGCGTGCTTGAGCAGGATCACGTCCTTCGCCGACTTCGAGTAGGCGTCGCCCAGGTGGCCCTCCACCCGCGCCTCCCAGTACGAGTGCCCGACGGCCGCGGTGCTGCTCGTGATCATGAGCTGGCGGGGCACGAAGTAGTTGTGGGCGACGGTATCGGCGGCGAGATGGCAGAGATAGCCGAGCCCGAAGGCCCGCAGCGCGTCCGACGTGGCCAGGTCGTGGATCTCCTGGCCCACGTGCCAGTAGTGACAATGCCGGCCCAGGGGGGCGTAGCGTTTCGCCATGGAGGAGTCGGCGGCGATGTTGCCGTAGAGGAAGTCGAACGGGTAGGCGCGGAGCAGGTCGGCGATCGGCGCATTGAGCTGCGCCAGGCTCGAGAGGACGGTCTCGCCGAGGTAGATGTGCGTGCCCGGAGTCCAGGCGTAGAGGGCGTCGGGAAGCGCGAGGAGCACGAGCCCCACGCCCGCGAAGGCGAGCGCGAGGCGCGTGGCTCTCATGACCGGCTGGCCACGAGCAGGCGCCGCACGCGCCCGATCACACCGTTGCCGCGGCGCACCGAGCGGAGGGTGGCCGCCACGTCCAGCGCTGCGTCCTCGACCTCGCCGTGGACCAGATCGTAGAGCGTCTCCAGGTCGGACAGCTTGTCCTCGACCCGGTCGACGCCCTGCACCAGCTTCCGCCGCACCCGTCGGCTCGTCTGGGCCAGCGCCCCCGCCTCGTGCCGCACCAGCACCATCAGGTCCTGGCCCTGCTCGGTGAGGCGACGAACGGACCCGAGCGCCTGGGCGACGTCATCCTGCAGTCCCGACCACCATCCCACCAAGCTTCTTGACCTCGGCGGCGAGTCGGAGCGCAGCGAGGCCGAGCGCGGCGGTCACGCCCAGGAAGCAGAGCGCGATGACCGCAAGCGATACGGCCATGGTCGGGCCGACCCATGCGGGGCCGCCGGCGACCTGGAGCAGTGCGAGTGTGTGGGATCCCACGGTGTCCTCCCCAAAAGGGCCGGCGGACCCGCCGGCCAAGGTGGCGACTCGCGCCTCAGCGTAAAACAACGGGGTCGGGGGAGCATCGCAACCCCCTCGTTCCGCTTGACGCGCTCAACCGACCCCGTCAGCTTTGGCCATGCCTCCACGTTTCCTCGTCCGCGGTGGACAGTCGCTGCGCGGGTCGATCCGACCCGCCGGCAACAAGAACGCCGCGCTGCCGATCCTCGCCAGTACCGTGCTCGCCGACGGCCCGATGGACCTCGACAACATCCCGCGCATCCGGGATGTCGAGACCATGCTCGCGCTCCTCGTCGATCTCGGCGCCTCGGCCGAGTGGACTGGACCCAATCTCGTGCGGGTCGACGCGCGCGGGGTGCGGCCCAAGCCGCTCGATCCCAAGCTCTGCGCCCGCATCCGCGCCTCGATCCTGTTGGCGGGACCGTTGCTGGCCCGCTTCGGCACCGTGACATTGCCGCCGCCCGGCGGCGACGTCATCGGCCGCCGTCGGGTCGACACCCACTTCCTGGCGCTCGAGCAACTGGGCGCCTCGGTCACCGTCGGCGACCGCTACGAGCTCGAGGCCAAGAAGGGGCTCGTGGGGGCGGACATCTTCCTGGACGAGCCCAGCGTCACCGGGACCGAGAACGCACTGATGGCGGCGGTCGCCGCCAAGGGCCGGACCCTGCTCCGGAACGCCGCCTGCGAGCCGCACGTCCAGGACCTGGCCCGCGCCCTCGTGGCCATGGGCGCGCAGATCGACGGCATCGGCTCGAACATCTATACCATCGAGGGCGGGCGTCCGCTGGGCGGCGCCGCCTACACCATCGGCCCCGATCACATCGAGATCGGCAGCTTTATCGGGCTCGCCGCGGTCACCAACGGCGCGATCACCATCGACCCGGTCCGCGCGGACGACCTCCGGAGCGTGCTGCTCGGTTTCGAGCGGCTCGGCATCCGGCCGCGTATCGAGGGGTCGCGCCTCACCGTCGACGCCGATCAGGAGCGGCGCATCCGGCCCGACCTCGGCGGGCACGTGCCGAAGCTCGAGGACGGGCCGTGGCCGGCATTTCCGGCGGACGTCATGAGCACCACGATCGTCACTGCCACCCAGTGTGCGGGGATGCTGCTGGTGTTCGAGAAGATGTTCGAGTCGCGCTTGTTCTTCGTCGACAAACTGATCGGCATGGGCGCGCGGATCGTGCTCTGCGATCCGCACCGCGCGGTCATCTCCGGGCCGTCGCCGCTCAAGGGCGGCACAGTCGAGTCACCCGATATCCGCGCCGGCATGGCGATGCTGCTCGCCGCGCTGGCGGCCGAAGGGTCGAGCACGATCCACAACGTCGGCCAGATCGAGCGCGGCTACGAGCGGATCGACGAGCGGCTGCGGGCGCTCGGGGCGGAGATCGAGCGGGCGGATGGGTAGCGCGCCCTCGACCGCCGCATCGCTCCGAGACGGTCGCGAAGCTCCCTCGCTGCGCTCGGGATGACGGCTACGACTCCATCGCTCGTTCGGGAGCAGCTCACCCCAGGGCCCGTCCCCTCTACAATCTCACCGACTGGCATTCCCACCGCGTCGTCGCCGGCATCACTGGCCGCGGCGCCGACCCCGGCCGCGGCTTCGACCTCGGCCTCTGGTCCGATGCGCCTGTCGGCGAGGTGATGAGCCGCTGGCGCGCCTTCCGTCGGGCGCTGCCGGGGTTCGATGCCGTCATCCTCGGCACCCAGGTCCATGGCATCGTGGTCGAGACTATCGGCCCCGGCCGCGGCTGGATCCAGATCGACGGCATCGACGGCTGGGTGACCACCGCGCGAGGCGTACTCCTCACCGTGACCTTGGCCGACTGCGTTCCGGTCTATCTGGTGGTGCCGGATCGCGGGGTGGCGCTGCTGCACGCGGGATGGCGCGGCACCGCCGGGGGGATCCTGCGCGCCGGGGTCGAGCGCCTGCTCGCCGTCACCGGCGCCGAGCGAGCCGACATCCTAATGCATTGTGGGGTTGGAATTTGCGGGCCGTGCTATGAAGTGGGGTCTGAAGTGATCACCGGCTGCGGCCTTCCGGCGGAGGGGACCGGACCCTGGCATCTCGATCTGCGGCGCCATCTGGCCGCCACCGGGGAAAACCTGGGGGTTGGGACCGTCACGGTCTCCGGCTGGTGCAGCGCCCACGACCGCCATTCCTTCTATAGTCACCGCGCATCCGGAGGCGCCGACGGGCGCATGGTGGCCTATCTGGGTCTGCCGCGTTCGGATTGACTCCATCCGCTGACCGCGGTAATATTTACCTGCTGTCCCGGGGGGCGCTTGGTCGGGCCAACTGTGCGATGTGGGGGAGTTCCCCCACATTTTTTTTCCTGCAACCCCGATGTCTGTCGACGCGCTGCTCGCACCGATTCGTGATCACATCGCCGGCCTCGGGTTCGAGCTCGTCGATCTGCGTCACGTCGGGACGCTGGAGCGCCCCATCCTGCAGGTACGGGTGGACCGCCCGGACAGCCGACCCGGCCAAGGCATCACGGCCGACGACTGTGCGGGGATCAGCCGGTCCCTCGAGCGCTTCCTGGAATCCAGCGCGATGGTCGGGCCGCGGTATGTGCTGGAGGTGTCCTCACCCGGCATCGAGCGGCCGCTGCGCTGGCCCGAGCACTGGCGACGCTTCGTCGGCCGGCGCGCGCGGGTCCGCTCGCGGGCGCTCGGCGGCGGCCGGCGCCAGGTCGAGATCGTCGCCGTGCCGGACGAGGGGCACGTGACGCTCAGGCCCGAGGGCGGCGGTGAGATCACCGTGGCACTCGACGACATCCACGAGGCGACGCTGGTAGTGGAGTTCGCGCTGCCGCGAAAGCCCGGATCGAAGTAGCGATCGCGCGAGGCGATCGATCAAGAGGAGTGAGACGCACATGGCAGGATCGACCGAGATGTTGGCCGCGTTTCGCGAGCTGACCACCGCAAAGCAGCTGGAGCGTTCCGACCTCCTGGATCTGCTCCGGGACGGCATACAGGCGGCGCTGGTCCGCAAGTTCGGCCCGAACGTCAAGTTCGAGCTGAGCGTGGACGAGATGCAGGGCAGCATCAAGGTGACGCGGCTCAGGCAGGTCGTGGAGACGGTCGAGGACCCGAGCTGGCAGATCGCCATGGAAGAGGCCCGCTACGAGGATCCCGACTTCCAGATCGGGGACATGCTCGAGGAGGAGGTGCCGTTCGTCGAATTCGGCCGCCTCGCCGTGCAGGCCGCCAAGCAGCGCATCATCCAGCGCGTCCGCGAGGGCGAGCGGATGCGGATCCGCGAGGAGTTCGCCTCCAAGGTGGGCGACCTGCTTTCGGGCGAGGTCCAGCAGATCGAGCGCGGCAAGCTCGTCATCATGCTGAACAAGTTCCGCGAGGCCGAAGCGATCATCCCGTACCGCGAGCAGAACCACCGCGAGCACTTCCACCAGGGCGACACCATCCGCGCCGTGCTCAAGCGGCTCGAGGAAACGCCCAAGGGCCCGCGGCTGATTCTCTCCCGGGGCGATCCGCTGTTCGTGAAGGCGCTGTTCAAGCTCGAGGTGCCCGAGATCCAGCAGCAGATCGTCGAGATCCGCGCCATCGCCCGCGAGGTCGGCAGCCGCACCAAGGTCGCCGTCATCTCGCGCGACGACGCCATCGATCCGGTCGGCGCCTGCGTGGGCCTCAAGGGCTCGCGGGTGCAGGCCGTCGTGAACGAGCTCGGCGGCGAGCGCATCGACATCGTGCCCTGGTCGCCCGATCCGGAGCGGTTCGCCCGCCTGGCACTGGCGCCGGCGCGCGTGGCCAAGGTGTTCAGCGACCCCGAGGCCAAGACCATCCAGGCGGTGGTGGACGAGGACCAGTTGTCGCTCGCCATCGGCCGGAACGGACAGAACGTCCGGCTGGCGTCGGAGCTGACGGGCTGGAAGATCGATCTCTACTCCAGCCGCGAGTGGCTCGAGCGCGGTGGCGAGGGCCCGCTGTTCGCCCCGCTCCCGCC
This sequence comes from uncultured Gemmatimonadales bacterium, assembly GCA_963728705.1. Taxonomy (GTDB): domain Bacteria; phylum Gemmatimonadota; class Gemmatimonadetes; order Gemmatimonadales; family GWC2-71-9; genus CAVVWJ01. Next base: position 164,035 of record CAVSLY010000016.1, on the reverse strand, counting down.
CGAGGACGAGACCGCGGCCCAGGTGCCGCTCAGCGAGCTCAAGGGACTCTCGCCCGAGCTGATGACGATCCTGGAGGGCGCCGGCTACAAGATGCTGAACGATGTGCTCGACCTCGAGCGCGAGGACATCGCCAAGATCCCCGGGATGACGCCGGAGAGCGCCGAACAGCTGCTCGGCTTCCTCGCCGAGCTGACGGACGAAGGGGACGGCGGCGAGGCCAAGTAGGCCGCCCCGATGAGCGGACTGCTTGGCCTCCTGGGGCTGGGGTACCGGGGCCGGCTGGTGGTGATCGGAGTGGAAGCGGTACGGAAGGAATTGCAGGCCGGGAAGTGCTGGTGCGTGGTGGTGGCGGAAGACGCCAGCCCGCGCGCCATCGACAAGGTGGTCCGACTGGCATCGGCGAAGGGAGTGCCGATCCTCGCGGGCCCGCGCGCCGTCGCGATCGGCGCGCAGCTGGGAAAGCCGCCGGTAATGGCGGTAGGCGTACGCGACCGCGCGTTGGCCAATGGCATGGTGCCGCTGGCGCCCGTACGCTCCTGATGGAGGATTGAGTGGTCAAGACGAGAGTGCACGACCTGGCGGCGGAGTTCGGCGTCGCGCCCGAGCAGCTTCTGAACATGCTCAAGGACATGAACATCTTTGTGCGCAGCCACATGTCGGCCCTGGAGAACGACCAGGTCTCCGCCGTCCGTGTGCGCTGGGAGCGCGAGAAGCGCAAGAGCGCCGAAGAGCCCACTGCCAAGAAGGGCCGCCGCAAGGCGGTCAAGGCCGAGGCGCCGCCGGCGCCGGTCGAGGCCAAGCCGACCAAGCGCCGGCGCACCGCCGCCGAGGTGGCGGTGGTCGAGGCCCAGGCCCAGGCCGAGAAGGCCGCCGAGATGGCGGCACTCGAGCTCGAGCGTCCCATCGTCGAGCTCGAGGAGCCGGTGCCCACGCAGTCGCTCGAGGAGCGTGCGAAGGCGCTGTTCAAAGACCTGCCGCCCGCCGCCCCCGTCGAGACCGAGGAGGAGATCGCCGCGCCCGCCGAGGACGCCGCGCCAAGCGCGCCGGTCGCGCCCGCCGCCCCGGCCGAGCCGCTGCCCCCGCGCATGGGCACGCACAGCGCCTCCGGCTCACCGTCGAAGGCGCCGTTCATCCCACCGCGCATCCAGCGTCCGCCACCGGCGGCGCCGCGCGGCCCCAAGCCGGTGTTCAGCAGCAGCGCCCCGTCCGCGCCCTCGCGCCCGGGCGCGCCGTCGCGTCCCGGCGGCGGGCCCGAGCGCAGCAGCGCGCCGCCGGCCCGCCAGTTCGGCCCGGACGCCGAAAAGGGCGGCGGCCGGAAGAAGGGCAAGAAGGGGAAGCGCTCGTCGGTCGATCAGGATGCGGTGCAGGCCAACATCCTCAAGACCCTGCAGGGCATGAAGGGTCCGGCCGGCCGGAAGGGCGTGCGCCGCTCCGACGAGCCGTCGTATCGCGACGTCGTGGCCGGCCGCATCGCCGAAGAGCGCGAGCGCGAGAAGACCCGGATCCGGGTCAACGAGTTCGTCAGCGTGTCCGAACTCGCCGGCGCCATGAAGGTGCCGGCCACCCAGATCGTCCAGTTCGCGTTCAAGGAGCTGGGCCTGATGGTGACGGTCAACCAGCGGCTCGACTTCGACCAGATCGAGCTGATCGCGTCGGCGTTCGGGTTCGAGGCCACGCGGGAGGACGAGTACGCCGCGGAGATGGAGACCGACGCCACCGAGGACACGCCCGAACAGCTGGTGTCGCGGCCGCCGGTGGTCACCATCATGGGTCACGTGGACCACGGCAAGACATCGCTGCTCGACTACATCCGGAAGGCTAACGTCGTCGCCGGGGAGGCCGGCGGCATCACGCAGCACATCGGCGCGTACCACGTGTCGTTGCCCGGCGGCAAGGCCATCACCTTCCTCGACACCCCGGGCCACCAGGCCTTCACCGCCATGCGCGCCCGCGGCGCCCAGGTGACGGACATCGTCGTCCTCGTCGTCGCAGCCGACGACCAGGTCATGCCTCAGACGGTCGAGGCCATCAGCCACGCCCGCAACGCGGGTGTGCCGATGATCGTCGCGATCAACAAGATCGATCTGCCCACGGCCAACCCGCAGAAGGTCAAGCAGGACCTGCTGCAGCACAACGTCGTGCTCGAGGAGTTCGGCGGCAACGTGCTCTCGGCGGAGATTTCCGCCAAAAAGGGAATCGGGATCGAGACCCTGCTCGAGCAGGTCCTGCTGCAGGCCGAGATCCTCGATCTCAAGGCCAATCCCCAGGCCAAGGGTCACGGCGCCGTGCTCGAGGCCACGCTCGATCCGGGCAAGGGTCCGCTGGCGACGATCCTGGTGCAGCGCGGCACGCTCCGCGGCGGCGACAACTTCATCTGCGGCAAGTTCAGCGGCCGCGTGCGCGCGCTGTACGACGAGCGCGGCAAGACGGTGAAGGAGGCCGGCCCGTCGATCCCGGTGCAGATCCTCGGCTTCGAGGGCGTGCCGGCCGCGGGCGATACGTTCGCGGTGGTGACCGATGCCAACGAGGCACGCGAGATCGCGCAGAAGCGGCAGCGGCTCGAGCGCGAAGCGCAGAACCGGCGCAGCCAGAAGGGCACCAGCCTGGAGGACTTCAGCCGGGCGCTCAAGGAGGGCGGCGTGGCCGCGCTCCGCATCATCATCAAGGCCGACCAGGGCGGTCCGGCGGAAGCGCTGGCCGATGCGCTGGCCCAGCTCAGCACGAGCGAGGTCCGGGTGGACGTCGTCCACCGCGGCGTCGGTGCCATCAGCGAGAGCGACGTGCTCCTTGCCAAGGCCTCCGGCGCGATCGTCCTCGGCTTCCACGTCCGGCCCGACTCCAACGCGCGCACGGCGGCCGAGCGGGAGCAGGTGGACGTGCGCACCTACCGCATCATTTACGAGGCGGTGGAGGACGTGCGGAACGCGCTCGAAGGGCTGCTCAAGCCCGAGGAGCGGGAGACGGTGCTCGGCGACGCCGAGGTGCTGCAGCTCTTCAAGGTCAGCAAGGTCGGCACCATCGCCGGCTGCATGGTGCGGAGCGGGACCATTCAGCGGACCGGCAAGGCGCGGGTCACCCGGGACGGGACGGTGGTCTACACCGGTGCGCTCTCCAGCCTCAAGCGGTTCAAGGACGACGTCCGCGAGGTCCGGGAAGGGCAGGAGTGCGGCATCGGGATCGAGAACTTCAACGACATCAAGGTCGGAGACCGGATCGAGTCGTTCCGCATGGAGGAGATCAAGCGGACCCTCCAGCCGGCGGCCGGCGGCGCGGTGGGGTGATCGTCGGGATCCAGGTGTGGGAGCTGCATCTGCCGGGGTGTCATTCGTTGAAGGAGAAGCGCGGGACCCTCAAGCCGCTCACCGTGGCGCTCCGCCAGAAGCTGAACCTGTCCGTGGCTGAAACCGGCCACCAGGACCTCTGGCAGCGCGCCGAGATCGCCTGCGCGGCGGTGGGGTCGGCGCGGCCCGTGGTCGAGGAAACCCTGCGGGCCGCTGACCGCGCGATCGAGGAGGCGGACGGCGTGCGGATCATGGATACGGTGACGGTGTGGCGATGAAATCGTCTTCCAGGCGGCCCGAGCAGGTGGCGGAGACGCTGCGGCAGGTGATCACCGATGGGCTCGCGCGCAAGGTGCGTGATCCGCGGGTCGGATTCGTGACGGTGACCCACGTGCTCGTGACCGGCGATCTCTCGCACGCGCGCGTGATGGTGAGCGTGCCCGGCGACGACACCGAGCAGGCCCGCGCGCTCGAGGGCCTCCAGAGCGCGGCCCGCTTCCTCCGGTCGCAGGCGGCGCGGGAGCTCTCGACCCGGATCGTGCCCGAGCTCCATTTCGAGCTGGACAAGGGCCTGGCGCACGCGGCCCGGATCAACGAGCTGCTCGCGGGCCTCCGGCGCGAGGAGCCCAGCTGATCGGTGCCCTCCTGGTGGACAAGCCGGCGGGGCCGACGTCGCACGATGTCGTGCATCGCGTCCGGCGGGTGCTGAAGACGCGGGCCGTGGGCCACACCGGCACGCTCGATCCGTTCGCCACGGGGCTGCTGGTGGTGCTGGTGGGGCGGGCGACGCGGCTCGCGCGGTTCGTCGAGGCGGAGGCCAAGACCTATCTCGCCACCGCTCGGCTGGGCATCACGACCGACACTGACGATGCTACCGGCGCGCCCCTCGGGTTACCCGCCGACCCGAGTGAACTCAGCCAAGCCCGCGTGGCCGAAGTGCTGGCGGGGTTCGCGGGGGAACAGCGACAACGCCCGCCGATCTACTCGGCCAAGCACGTGGATGGGGAACGAAGCTACCGGCTGGCGCGGCGGGGTGTCGCGGTCCAGCCGGCCGAGACGACGGTCGTGGTGCGTCGGATCGAGCTCGTGGAGTACGTGCCGCCCGACCTGGTCTTCCGCGTCACGGTGAGCGCCGGCACCTACGTCCGGGCGTTGGCACGCGATCTCGGCGAGCGGCTCGGGGTCGGCGCTCACCTGACCGCGCTCCGGCGGGAATCGATCGGCGCGCTCCGGGTCGAGGACGCGGTTCGACTCGCGGAGGTCGATCCTTCGGCGGTCCGGCCGGCCCGGGCAGTGCTCGGGCACCTGCCCGCCGTGGAGCTCGACGAGCCCGGCCGCGTGGCGGTGATCCACGGCCGGGCGGTCCCGGCCGATGCCGATGCCCGGGGGGATGTCGCCCTGATGCACGAGGGCGAGCTAGTGGCGGTGGCGCGCGCCGGCGACGGCTGGTTTCGACCGAGCGTCGTCCTGGGGACGCCGTGACCGGGGCACTGCCGCCGCTGTCGCGGGGAAGCACCGTCACCGTCGGCTCGTTCGATGGGGTGCACCTGGGGCACGAGGCGGTGTTGCGGGAGATCGCGCGGCGGGCCGACGCGGCAGGGCGGGCGAGCGTGCTGGTCACCTTCGAGCCCCATCCGCTCGAGATCGTCAACCCGCAGGCCGCGCCGCCGCTGCTCACCACCGGCGTCGAGCGGCGCGAGATCCTGGCGCAGCTGCCGCTCGACTACGTGCTCTTCCTCCGGTTCGACCGGCGCCTCGCGTCGCTCACACCCGAGGAATTCGTGCAGCAGGTGCTGCTCGATCGCTGCCAGATGCGCGAGCTGGTGATCGGGCACGATCACGGCTTTGGGCGCGGGCGGAGCGGCGATGTCGAGACGCTCCGCCGCCTCGGCGCCGAGCGCGGGTTCGATGTGGACGTGGTCGACGTGGTGGATGTCGGCGAGCAGCACGTCTCCAGCTCGCGGATCCGCCGGGCGGTCGCCGGCGGCGACCTCGCCACCGCGGCGCGCATGCTGGGACGCCCGTACCAGGTGAGCGGGCGCGTGGGGCACGGCGAGCGGCGCGGACGCCTGATCGGTGTCCCGACGATCAACCTGGCCGATGTGCCGCCGCAGAAGCTGCTGCCGCCCGACGGCGTGTACGCGGTCCGGGTCGAATGGCGCGGTGGCCGCGCCGGGGGGATGATGAACCAGGGCCCCAAGCCCACCTTCCAGGACGGGCGGCGAAGCCTCGAGGCGCATCTCTTCGACTTCGACGGCGACCTGTACGGCGATTGGGTGCGGATCGAGTGGGTGGAGCGCCTGCGGGACGTGGAGCGGTTCGCCTCCGTCGAGGCGTTGCAGCAGCAGTTGGAGCGTGATCAGTCCCGGGCGCGGGCGGTGCTCGCCGCGGCCGGGCCGGCGTCCAGCCGGGGACCCCATGCCTGAGACTCAGACCTGACGATGTTCGCAACCATTCGCTCTCGCCTGATCGTGATCGCGCTGCTCATCATCGGCTCGATCTACTTCCTGTTCCCCCGGACGGTCGAGCTGCGCGAGCGCGCCGCCAACGGCGTCATGCGCGACACCACCGTGACCCGCGTGCCCCTCAAGCGGGGCCTCGACCTCCAGGGCGGCATGCACCTGGCGCTCGAGCTCGACCAGTCGAAGCAGGTCTCCGCCGATCCCAAGCGCGACCTGGATCTGGCGCTGACGGTCCTGCGGAAGCGGATCGACGAGTTCGGCGTCGAGGAGCCCCTGGTGCAGAAGGCAGGCGACGACCGCATCGTGGTCGAGCTGGCCGGCATCACCGATCCCGCGCGCGCCAAGGCGATCGTTCAGCGGAGCGCCTTCCTCGAGTTCCGCATCACCAACAAGACCAGCGCGCTGGAGAAGTCGCTTCCCGCCATGGACCGCGTGCTCCGCGGGCTGGGTGTGAAGGGTGAGACAGCGGCGGGTGCCGGCAAGCCGTCCGCCGTGGAGCAGCTCCTCGGCGGGGATTCGGCCAAGAAGGTAGGGCCCGCCACGCCTGCAAAGCCCGACACAGCGAAGGCCGCGGCCAAGGCGAATACCGATAGCACCGCCGCCGATACCACGCCGGTGGCCGGCGGGGTCCTGGGCAGCCTGATCCAGGAGGCCGGCGCGGTGGCCGGCACCGCCACGCCGGGCGAGTACGTCGTGCCCGAAACGGCGTTCCCCCGGGTCGACAGTCTCATCAACATCCCGGCCGTGGCCCGGCAGCTCCCGCGCGGCGTGGTGCTGCGCTGGTCGTCGGCCCCGACGAGCATCGGCGTCCAGCAGTACCGCTACCTCTACGCCCTCGACGACCGGCCGATCGTGACCGGCAGTAACCTCGAGGATGCCGGAGCCCAGCTCGACCAGCTGACCAACGGGCCGATCGTCACCTTCCAGCTCGACCGCGCCGGCGGGCGGAAATTCGGCGACGAGACCGGCCGCCACGTTGGCGACTACATGGCCATCCTGCTCGACGGACGTGTCCAGGGCCGCCCCCCCGTCATTCAGAGCCGGATCGGTCGGAACGGCCAGATCACCCTCGGCGGCAAGAGCCTCCAGGAGGCGCAGGACCTCGCGCTCACGCTCAAGGCGGGCGCCCTGCCGATCCCGCTCAAGATCGTCGAGGAGCGACAGGTCGGCGCGAGCCTGGGCAGCGATTCGATCCGGAAGGGCATCACCGCCGGCGTCGTGGGCACGGCCATGGTCATTCTGATCCTGCTGGTGTTCTACCGCATGAGCGGCGCGCTCGCGGTGGCGGCGCTCGCGCTCTACATCCTGTTCACGCTCGGCGGGCTGTCGATGATCGAGGCCACGCTAACGCTTCCGGGGCTCGCCGGCATCGTGCTCTCGGTCGGCATCGCGGTCGACGCGAACGTGCTGATCTTCGAGCGCATCCGCGAGGAGCTCCTGCACGGCAAGACCGTGCGGCTGGCCGTGGACGAGGGCTTCAAGCACGCGATGAACGCGATCATCGACTCCAACGTCTGCACGGTGCTGACGGCGCTGTTCCTCTTCCAGTTCGGGACCGGCCCGGTGAAGGGGTTCGCGGTCACGCTGATCATGGGCATCATGGCCTCGATGATCACGGCCGTCTTCGTCACCCGCACCTTCTTCATGATCTGGCTGCAGCGCCGGCCGGCCATGACTACCCTGAGCATCTGACATGCTGAGATTCTTCGCCAACGCCCACTACGACTTCATCGCCTTCCGGAACCGGGCCTACGCCGTCACGGCGCTGTTCATCGTGCCCGGCCTCCTCTGGCTGATGGTGCACGGGCTCAACTACAGCATCGAGTTCACCGGCGGCACGCTGGTCCAGGTGCAGAGCAAGGTTCCGGCCGATGTCGGCGCGCTGCGTGCCGGGCTCGACCGCCAGGGGCTCCACGGCGCCGAGATCCAGAGCTTCGGGAACGCCAACGAATTCGTCGTGCGCGCCCGGGTGGCCAAGCCGGGCACCGACGCGAACGACACCCAGGCCACCGCCGACGCGGTGCGCGATGCACTCACCGGCGTGCTCGGCGTGGGCAACTTCACGATCCAGCGCACCGAGGCGGTCGGGCCCAAGGTCGGCGGCGAGCTTCGGAGCAAGGCGTTCCTCGCCATCTTCCTCTCGTTCTTCGCGGTGCTGGCCTATCTGGCGTACCGGTTCGAGTGGCGGTTCGGCCTCGCGGCCGTGCTCGCGACCGCGCACGACATCCTGGCCACGATCGCGTTCATCGGGATGCTGCGGCTGGAGGTGAGCCTGACCGTCGTGGCGGCGGTGCTGTCGATGGTGGGCTACTCGCTCAACGACACGATCATCATCTTCGACCGCGTGCGCGAGAACCTCAAGAAGCACAAGAAGGACACCTTCGAGCAGATCCTGAACCGGTCGATCAACGAGACCCTGCCGCGCAGCGTGCTCACCCACGGCACCACGCTCTCGTCGCTGTTCGCCCTGATCGTCTTCGGCGGCGAGGTGATCCGGCCGTTCGCCCTGGTCATGTTCTTCGGCGTCTTCACCGGGACATTCTCGTCGATCTATATCGCCTCGCCGGTCCTGATGGCGATCGAGAAGCGGTGGCCCGGCCAGCTCGCCCGCGGCCACATCGCGCCGAGCCCCGCCGCGGTGCCGGCGACCGGCGGCGGGCGGAAGACGGCGCCGGTCGCGTAGCGGCGTGGAGCGGAGGGACTGCCGGCATCCAAACTCCACCGGCGAGTCACCCTGAGCGGAGCGAAGGGGGCATGATTCGGGTCATGCCCCCTTCGCTCCGCTCAGGGTGACGACTCTCCGCCACCTTCCGCCACGAGCATCGACTCCACCAACCGTCCCCATGCTCATCGACACCCACTGCCACCTCGCGGACGCCGACTACGACGCCGACCGTGCCGAGGTCCTGGCGCGCGCCTGGGCCGCCGGGCTCGCGCGGATCGTCGTGATCGGCGCCTCGCGCGAGTCGGCCGAGCGCGCGCTGGGCTTCGCGGTGGACGAGCCGCGGCTGTCGGTGACCGCCGGCGTCCACCCCCACGACGCTAGTGCCTGGACCGACGAGGTCGGGGACTGGCTGCGCGGCACCCTCAGGCGCCCCGAGGTGGTGGCGGCGGGCGAGATGGGACTGGACTACCACTATGACCACTCGCCCCGCGACGTGCAGCGACAGGTGTTCGAGACCCAGCTCGGCCTCGCACGGGAGGCTGGCAAACCGGTGGTGATCCACGCCCGCGAGGCGGACGAGGACGTGGCCGCGGTACTCAGGGACAACGGGGACGTCCCCGCCATCCTGCACTCGTTCAGCAGCGGGCCCGGGCTCTTGCGGGCGGGGCTGGACCTCAGCCACTATGTGTCGTTCAGCGGAATGGTGACCTTCAAGAACTGGCGCCTGGACCAGGCGATCCTGGACACACCGCTCGACCGGATCCTGGTGGAGACCGACGGGCCCTATCTCGCCCCCGTGCCCCACCGCGGCAAGCGGAACGAGCCGGCGTACGTCCGGCACGTGGCCGAGCGGATCGCGGCGGTACGTGGGCTGGCGGTCGATGACTTGATCCGTGCGAGCGCCGTCAACGCGGCGCGCGTCTTTCGCTTTCCAAACCCCTAGCTGCGGGAGCATCCGCCGTGACCGTGCCTTCGGACATCGCCATCGCGCAGGCCGCCAAGATGCGCCCCATCCAGGACGTGGCGGCCGAGCTCGGCCTCGGTCCCGACGATATCCTGCCGTACGGCCGCTACAAGGCCAAGATCAGTGCGGAAGCGGTCGCCCGCGGCAAGCCGACCGGGCGGCTGGTGTTGGTCACCGGCATCAGCCCCACGCCGGCCGGCGAGGGGAAGAGTACGGTCACCGTGGGGGTGAGCCAGGCACTCCGGCGCCTGGGCAAGAAGGTCGTCGTCTGTATCCGGGAGCCGTCGCTTGGCCCCGTATTCGGGGTCAAGGGCGGCGCGGCCGGCGGCGGGTACGCGCAGGTGGTGCCGATGGACGAGATCAACCTGCACTTCACCGGTGACTTTCACGCCATCACCTCGGCGCACAACCTGCTCTCGGCCATGCTGGACAATCACCTGCACCAGGGCAACGCGCTCAACCTCGATCCGCGGCGCATCACCTGGCCGCGTACCATGGACATGAACGACCGGGCGTTGCGCTCGATCGTCATCAGCCTCGGCGGCATCAACGCGGGGCCGGTGCGTGAGGAGCGCTTCGTCATCGTGCCCGGCAGCGAGATCATGGCCATCCTCGCCCTCGCGAGTGATCTCAGCGACCTCGAGGCGCGCATCAGCCGGATCATCGTGGGGCTCACGCGCGACCGGAAGCCGGTCACCGCGGGGGAGCTCAAGGCCGCCGGCGCGATGACACTGCTCCTCAAGGACGCCATCCTCCCCAACCTTGTGCAGACGCTCGAGGGAGGGCCGGCGCTGGTGCACGCCGGGCCATTCGGCAACATCGCCCATGGCTGCAACTCGCTCGTCGCCACCCGGCTGGGCCTGTCGCTCGGCGAATCGTGCTCACCGAAGCCGGCTTCGGCGCGGACCTCGGCGCCGAGAAGTTCTTCGACATCAAGTGCCGGTTCGGCGGGCTCAAGCCCGAGGCGGCGGTCGTCGTCGCCACGGTCCGGGCGCTCAAGATGCACGGCGGCGTGAAGAAGGACGCGCTGGGCAAGCCCGACGTGGCGGCCCTCACGCGGGGCATGGTCAACCTCGAGGCGCACGTGAAGAACGTGCAGAAGTTCGGCGTGCCGGTCGTCGTCGCGCTCAACCGCTTCATCTCGGACACGCCGGAGGAAATCGATGTCGTGCTCGCGGGCGGCCAAGGGCTGGGGCGCGCGGGCGGCGCTGAGCGACGTGTGGGCCAAGGGCGGGGAAGGGGGCGAAGCGGTCGCACGGAGGTGCTGGCCCTGCTCGACGAGGGGAAGGCCGACTTCAAGCCGATCTACGACGTCGCCCTGCCGATCAAGGCCAAGATCGAGACTATCGCGAAGGAGATCTACGGCGCCGATGGCGTCGACTACAGCGCGGCGGCGGAGAAGAACATCGCCCAGTGCGAGGCCATGGGCCTGCGCCGGCACGCCGGTCTGCATGGCGAAGACCCAGTACAGCTTCAGCGACGACGCAACCAAGCTCGGCCGCCCGACGGGCTTCCGGCTCACCGTCCGCGACGTCACGCCTTCCGCCGGTGCCGGTTTCGTCGTGGCGCTCGCGGGCGAGATCATGACCATGCCCGGCCTCAGCAAGACGCCGTCCGCCGAGGCGATCCGGGTCCATCCCGACGGCACCATCGAGGGGCTGTTCTGATGCCGATCGACTTCGTCGCCACCCCGAACGCGCCCCGCGCGATCGGCCCCTACAGCCAGGCCACCCGGCCGGTGGCCTGCTGTTCACCGCCGGCCAGGTCGGCTTCGATCCCGTCGACGGGCGAGCTGGTGGACGGCGGGATCGCCGAACAGACCGAGCGGGTGCTGCTCAACATCCGGGCCATCCTGCAGGCCAGCGGGCTCGATATGGCCAACGTGGTCAAGACGACGGTCTTCCTGGTGGACATGGCCGACTTCGCCGAGATGAACACCGCGTATGCCCAGCGCCTTCGGCGACCACCGTCCCGCGCGCTCCACGGTCGCGGTCGCGGCCCTGCCTCGCGGTGCCCGCGTCGAGATCGAGGCGATCGCCGCGCCCTGACCGCACCCGAAGGCCCTATATTTCTGCCGGACGCACTCGCAGCCACCCCTTCAACAGGGAGTCGCCAGCCTGCCGCCATCATCTGACGGGAGCGGATCGGGCCTGGTGGTCTGGCCGGTCTTCAAAACCGCGACGGAGACGCCTTACGGTGGCTCCGGTGGGTTCGATTCCCACACGCTCCCGCCACCTCTCCCTGGTGCAATCCGATCGATCGCGTGGCTCGCCCTGGGGCTCGGTGCGCTCCTGGCGGCGCCCTTCCGGGCCGCGGCCCAGGATTCGACGGCCGCCGACGCCCGATTCCGCCGTCGCACTCGCCGGCCGATTCGGCCCCCGTCGCGCCGCCTCCGGCGACCCTCGCCGACTCCCTCGCGCTCGCACCAGCCCGATGGGCGCCTTCTGGCGATCGTTCCTGCTGCCGGGCTGGGGGCAGGCACGCGTCGGCCGCAAGCTCACGGGAGGCATTTTCCTCGCCTGGGAAGGAACCACGCTCGCGATGAGCCTCAAGACCCGGCATGAACTGGCCTACCTCCGCCGGACCGGTTCCGGGCGCGCCGAGGACAAGCGCCGGGAGCATGAGGACTGGCTGGTGCTGCTTGGTTCAACCACCTGCTGGCCGGCCTCGAGGCCTACGTGCCGGGCCACCTCACCGACTTCCCGCCCGACCTCCAGGTGCAGGCGATGCCGGGCGGGCTCGGGGCCAGCATCTCGATCCCCTTCCGCGTGCGATGAACGCCGCACCCATCGGCATCTTCGATTCCGGCATCGGCGGGCTCACCGTGGCCCGCGCGGTGTACGAGCGCCTGCCGCACGAGTCCACGGTATACTTCGGCGACACCGCCCGCGTGCCTACGGCCCCAAGTCGCCCGAGACCGTGACGCGCTACAGCCTCGAGATCCTCGACTGGCTGTTGCATCAGGGGGTGAAGGCGGTGGTGATCGCCTGCAATACGAGCACCGCGCACGCGCTCGAAACCCTCCAGAAGCAGTCGCCCGTGCCCGTCATCGGCGTGATCGAGCCCGGTGCGCGCGCCGCGGCCGCGGCGTCGACGGCCGGACCCATCGGAGTCATCGGCACCGCCGGCACCATCGCGAGCAACGCCTACGCACGCGCCATCCAGCGGAGGCGTGCCGGCGCCCGCGTCGAGCAGAAGCCCTGTCCGCTCTTCGTGCCGCTGGTAGAGGAGGGCTGGTTCGAGCACCCGGCGGCCGAGTTGATCGCCCGCGAGTACCTGGAGCCGCTGCGCGCAGGCGCGGGTGGACACGCTGGTGCTGGGCTGCACCCACTATCCGCTGCTCAAGCCGCTGCTGCAGCGCGTGATGGGGCCGGAGGTGCGATTGATCGACAGCGGTGAGGAGACGGCGGCGGCCGTGGCGCAGGTGCTCGAGCGGGCCTCACTGTCCGCGCCCGCGGACGCGGCGGCCACGCACCGCTTCGCCGTGAGCGACGACGAGACTCGCTTCCGTCAGGTCGGCGCGCGCTTCATCGGGGAGCGGCTGGGACGGGCGGAGGTAGTGCCGCTGCACTGAAGGTCCGAAGCTCGGCGCCGCGCTCGGTCGCGACGGCGTATCGGAAGCCGTCGAACCAGGCACCGGGATTGAGGTACTGACGGCCCGGCATCGGCGCCGCCAACGCCGGCAGATGCGTGTGACCCATGATGACCAGGCCCAGCTCTGGCTCCGCGGCGAGCAGCCGGGTGGCCCATTCGGCCTGCCGGACCGCCGCCTCTCCCACGCGAGCGGCGTCGGGGGTGTGGTCGCCGAGCCGCGGGCTCAGGAAGTCGACGATCCGGAGCCCGATCTCGGGATGGATGGCGCGATAGACGGCGGCGGTGATCGGATGATTGATCGCGCGGTGGAGCAGGGTGGCGCGCATCCGGGGCTCCGTCAGCCCGTCCCCGTGGATCGCGGCCACCCGCCGGGCGCCGATGTCGAACGTCAAACGGTGCGGGTCGAACCCCGCCCCGACGTCCCGCTCCCAGAAGTCGCCACCCCAGCGGTCGTGGTTCCCCCCGACCATCACGATCGGCACCCGCCGGCGGAGCCGGGCCAGCGCCGCTGCCACGTGGAAGCCGCGGCGAGGGATGACCCGGCCGTAGGAGAACCAGAAGTCGAACAGATCGCCGTTGACGAGCAGGCAATCGCCCAGGTCGGGGACCGCCTCCAGAAACGACAGCAGCGCCTCCTCGACCGCGGGAGGCCCACCGCCGAGGTGGGCATCGGACATGACGACGAGCGCGTGGCCCAGCACGGCGCCAAAGATGGGCCGCTCCGTCCGGCGTGGCAACCGCGACCCGGGTGTCACGGCATCGCCCTGCTGAGCGTCACCAACCCCGAGAGGCCGGCATGACGGCTCCGACCGTCACCGAAACCCTGGTCCGCGTGAACTATTCCGAGACCGACCAGATGGGGGTCGCGTACCATGCGCGCTACCTCGTCTGGCTCGACGTCGCGCGCACGGAGCACCTCCGGGGCCGCGGGGCCAGCTACCGCGAGCTCGAGGCCGCGGGGCTCCGCCTGGTCGTAAGCGAGGTGTCGCGTTCGCTATCGGCAGCCGGCCCGCTTCGACGACCTGCTCCGGATCCGCTGCTGGGTGCGCCGGATCGAGTCGCGCCGCGTCGAGTTCGGGTATGCCGTTGATCACGCGGACGACGGGCGGCTGCTCGCCACGGCCACCGTGGCCCTGCTGGCGCTCGACACCGCGATGGCGCTGCGCCGACTGCCGGCCGAGGTCGGCGCGCGTGCTCACCGTTGCTCTCGATCCCGTTCGGCTCGGGTTCGATACGGCCGGGATTCGCCGCAGAGGCACAGAGGACACAGAGTGAAAGAAAACAAGTGAAAAACAACGGACTCCGTCCCTCGATTTCCTCCCGACCGCCTCTGTGGCCTCTGTGCCTCTGTGGTCTGCTGTTGCTTTCGTCGATACCGTCGGCACTCGCCGCGCAGGAGCAGTCGGTCGTCGAGCAGCTGGCCCCTGTGCTCGCGGCCGAAGACGCCCGTGAGTTCCAGGCCGATCTTTTCGGGCGCGCCCTGGTGGCGCCCGACTCGCTCGTGCGCAGGATCGGGGCGCTCGCCGCGGGCCGGATCGGCGACCATCGCGCGACGCCGATCGTGGTCCGGCTCCTGTCCGATCCCGATTCGACGGTGCGGGTGGCCGCGGCCTTCGCCCTGGGCCTCCTTCAGGACAGCGCCGCGGTCGCGGCCGCTGATCGACCGGCTGACCGGCACGCCCGCGCTCGATGCGCCGACGGCCGCCGAGGCCGTGACCGCCCTGGCCAAGATCGGCGGCCGCCGGAGCGGGGATTTCTTGGGCGGCGTCCTGGGCGGACGGGTGGCGCTGTCACAGGAAGACCGGACCACCGCCTTCAACCAGGTCCTCAGCGAAGCCTGGCGGCTCGGCGACGACGCCCCTGTGACGGAATTACTCCCGTTCATGGAGGACACCAATCCCGGGCCGCGGCTCCGGGCGACCTATTCGCTCGGGCGCCTCGGGCAGCGGCGGCCGGCAACCGGATGCTACTCGAGCTGCGCGATCCCGAGGCCTACATCCGCTCGCTCGCGGCCCAGGCCCTCACCCGGACCTACGCCGATTCGGCGGGTCTGGCGCCCTCGGCCGTGGCGGATCTCCTGCTCGGCGCGGCCGAGGATCCCAGCCCGGCAGTCCGGATCAACGCCATCCGCTCGCTCGGCAGCTATACGGACCCTGCGCTCGCGTCGAGGCTCTCGGCCAAGCTCACCCTGATGCTCAACGATCAGCTGGCCGGCGTGCAGGTGCAGACCGCCGAAACGCTCGGGGAGCTTGGCGGCGAGGAGGCGGTCAAGGCGCTCGCCCGCGTGGTCGGCGGCAAGGGCACCTTCGCGCTCCGTCGAGCCGCCCTGGTGGCCCTCGGCCGCAGCTGATTCCGCCGCGTTCACCCAGGCGGCAGCCCGCTGGCGCGCCAGTAGCGACTGGCGTGACCGAGCCGCCGCCGCGGAGGGTAGCCGCCCTCACGGGACCGGGCCGCGCTCCGGCGTTCCTGGCCGACCGCGACGGCCGTGTCATCGCCGCGGGCCTCCAGACGTGGGCGGGCGAGGTCGAGGGTCCCGACGCGGCGTTGCTCGCGGCCGCCCGGCCGCTGCTCGCGCACCCGGACGCGGCCGTGCGAAGCGTCGCGGCCGACGCGGTGTCGCGGGCGGCCGATCCGGCGGACCTGACTGCCCTCGCGCGGATGTACGCCGCCACAGGTCGCGACTCCTTTCCGGAGGCCGCCCTCTCGGCCCTGGACGCCATCCTCGCGATCCGGAAGACCGGGCCTGCCGCGCAGATGCGCGTCGACCGCGAGTTCCTCCTCGGCGCCACCCGGCCGCAGAACTATCTGCTCCGGCAGTGGGCGGCGGACAACTGGCCTGAGGCGGCCGCGCGCTGGGGACCGGTACAGCCGATCGCCACCGGCCGGTCGCTGCAGGATTATCGTGATCTCGTGCGTCGCTACCTCACCGGCCCCGATTCGCTGGCCCGGCCGCATATCATCATCGAGACCGAGGGTCGCGGACTGGTCGAGGTCGAGCTCCTGGGACCCGACGCTCCGCTCACGGTCGACAATTTCCTCCGGCTGGTCGACCGCCGGTTCTTCGACCGGAATCGCTGGCATCGCGTCGTGCCCAATTTCGTCGTCCAGGATGGCGATCCGCGCGGCGATGGATTCGGCAGTCCCGGCGGCGCCATTCGCGACGAGATCAACCGCAATCGCTACGACGCTCCGAAGCTCGGCATGGCGCTCTCGGGCCCCGACACCGGGATGAGCCAGTGGTTCATCAACCTCACCGCCCAGCCGCACCTCGACGGCACCTACACGGTGTTCGGCAAGGTCGTCGGCGGCACGGGCACCCTGTTCCGGATCACGCAGGGAGATGTGATCCGGACCGTGGCCAGAAAGTAGCCAGATGACTCCAGGCCTTTCACTGCCGTTCGGCGCGCGCCGCCTGGTCCTCGCCGTCCTCGTGCTGCTCTGCGCGGTAGCCCTCCCCGCGCGAGCCCAGTTCTTCGCCTTCGGCCAGAACAAGATCCAGTACCGGAAGCTCGACTGGCGCGTGATGAAGGGACCGCACGTCGACCTGTACTACTACTCAGCCGAGGCGGACCTGGCCCCCGCGTCGCTGGCCTACGCCGAGGCGAGCTACGACACGCTGAGCGTGCAGTTCGGGCACACGGTGCCGACCCGCATCCCGCTGATCGTGTACGCCTCGCACACCGATTTCGAGCAGACCAACATCCTGCCGTTCACGCCGCCCGAAGGGCTCCTCGGTGCGACCGACTTCCTGAAGCGCCGGGTGGCGCTGCCATTCCGCGGCAACTTCGCCGAGTTCCGGCACACGATGCGCCACGAGATGGTGCACGTGTTCCAGCTCGACATGCTGGTCGAGAACTACAACCTGGCGCCCCGCGCGCGGCGCTTCAACTTCCCACTCTGGTGGAGCGAGGGGCTGGCGGAGCTCTGGTCCGCGGGACAGGACGCGCGCGACGAGATGGTAATGCGGGACCTCACGCTGAGCGGCCGCCTGCCGCCGTTCAAGCAGCTCACGTACACCACGGGCGGCATCGTGTATCCCATCGGCGGGCAGATCCACCGGTGGCTCGCCGACACCTACGGCGACTGGCGGGCAGCCCTCATGTACAAGGAGCTCAACCGCCACGAGAGCTTCGAGACCGCCATCCAGGCGGTCTACGGCCGCACGGTCGACCAGCTCAGCGACGAGTTCCAGCTCGCCATGCGTCGGCAGTTCTACCCGTCGGTCGACACCCTGGCGCCACTGCCGCTGCTCGGGACCGAGATCGTGCGGTTGGGCGTGAAGGCCGCGGTCATCGCCGAGACGGAGCCCGATACGGCCGACCTGGAGTCGCCGGGACGGATCGTCTACGTGTCGCCGGCCAACGGGTACGTCTCGATCTATCAGAAACCGCTCTCGCCGAGATCCAAGGCGCACTCGATCGTGACCGGGGGCCGGAAGGCGGAGATCGAGTCGTTCCACGCGTTCGACTCACGAATGGACGCGTCCCGCCCGGGCCTGCTGCTGTTCACCGCCCGCTACGGCGACCGCGACGCGCTCTTCGTCTGGGACCTCAAACGGCGGAAGACGACGGGCCGATACCAGTTCCCGGAGCTCGTGTCGCTGCTCTCGCCCCACTGGATGCCGGACGGCCAGAGTATTGTCGTGAGCGGACTGTCGGAGCGCGGCGTCTCGGATCTCTATCGGATCACCTTGCCCGGCGGCGAGCTCACGCCGCTCACCACCGATCACTACCAGGACCTCGACCCGAGCCCCAGCGCCGACGGGCGCCAGGTGGTGTTCGCCTCCGACCGGACTGCCGACGGGCGGGGCGGGGCCGCGAATCTGTTTCTGCTCGACCTCGCCTCCGGTGCCACGACCCAGCTCACGTCCGGCGACTGGCGAGACGAGTCTCCGCTGTGGGCGGCGGACGGGCGCATCTATTTCACGTCCGACCGCGACGGCGTTCTCAACGTCTTCTCCGTCGATTCCGCCGGGACGGGCCGCCGTGAGACCTCCGCCTGGACCGGCGCCTTCGACGCGGTCCCGCTGACCGGAGGCGGACTGGTGGTCGGCGGGTTTCACGACCTGAGCTGGAACCTCTACCGGATTCCGGTCGACTCCTCCGCGCATCGGGAGCGCTTCGCGCGGGTGCCCGACGCGGCCGCCCCCGAGAAGTGGGGCTGGGATGCCCCCGGCGACACCGTGACGAGCATCGCGGCCCGCCGCGAGCCCTACCGCCGGCGCCTCTCGCTCGACTTCGCCGCCGGCGACGCGGTCGTGATCCCGGGCTACGGCGGTGCCCAGGGCATCTTCTTCGTCGCGAGCGATCTGCTCGGCGACAACCTCCTGTTCGGGTCGGTCTCCTCGTACCAGGGGCGCCGCCTCGGCAGCATCCTCTCGAACATCAGCGCCACTAGCATCTACCTGAATCAGAGTCGGCGGGTGAACTGGGGCGTCGGCGCCTTCCGCACCAAGAGCCGCAACTTCGAGGGCGAACGGGTCGTCGCCTACGACGAGACCGCCTACGGCGGGATCGGCCTGCTGCGTTACCCGCTCACCCGGTTCACCCGGGTCGAAGCCACCATGGTCGTCGAGCACTCCGACCGGGTGGACTTCACGCTGCCGGTCGACGACCCCCGCCGGATCGGCTGGATCGCGTCCCACTACTTGAGCTACGTGCGCGACAACTCGCTCTGGGTGCCGAGCGGTCCCATCGACGGCGGCCGGTTCGCGGTTACCGCGGGGCTCTCGAGCGACTTCTCCAACAGCCGGTTCGACAGCTACCTCATCTCGGGCGACTGGCGCCAGTATCTGCGGCTCGGCCGCCGGAGCGCATGGGCGCTTCGGGCCTACGGCTTCTACAGCGCCGGCGATCGTCCGCGCCGCGTCAACATCGGCGGCACCCTCGGCCTTCGCGGCTATCCGCAGTTCGGCTACATCGTGGGCTCGGAAGCCTTCATGTTCAATCAGGAGGTGCGCTTCCCGCTGTTGACCCACCTGACCCTCGGCACGCCATTTGGGGACCTCGATTTCCCTGAAATTCAGGCCGGCCTCTTCACCGACGTGGGCAAGGCGCGCTTCTCGACGACCACCAACCGCGCGCTGCTCGGGAGCTATGGCGTTAGTTTCCGCATGGCGGTGGGCCCGCTGGCCGTCCTCCGCTTGGACGTCGGCCGCCGCTTCAGTAATGATGAGTACCGCGGCTACGGGCTCGCTTCGGACCAGAAGAAACCCGGGTTCGTCAGCTTCTTCTTTGGCTATAACTATTGATGCCACAACGCCTTCTCGTTGACCGTCGAGTGCTCGCGGCCTATCTTGCCCTGACGCTCGGCGGATGCCGGAGTGCGCCCGGGGCTTTGGTGCCGGTCGCCGCGGCGCCAGTGAGCCGGGAGCAGGTGGCCCGATGGGTGGAAGCCACCGTGCCGCCGGAACAGCGACTCCATCGCTTCAAGTGGCTGTTCCAGGACGAGCGTTCCAGCGCGGGAGGGCGCGGAAGCGCGCGGATCGCGCCGCCCGACTCCATGCGGTTCGATGTCGCGGGGCCCTTCGGCTCCGGCGCCGCCTCCGCGGCGGTGATCGGGTCCCAGCCGCTCTGGGCCGAGCCGCCGGATGCCGTGAAGAAGCTGGTGCCCAACTACCCGCTCATGTGGGCCATGTTCGGCGTCGCGCGACTGCCCGAGCCGGGCGACTCGCTCCGCGGGCTGGCGGACGGCGAGACCATCGCCTGGCAGTACGCCAACGCCACCGACACGGTGAGCTACGTGCGTACCACCGGTACCTCGGGCCGGCTCGTGGCCGAGGTGCGCCAGAGCGGCAAGATCGTCGGTCGCGCCGAGACGACGCTCGACTCCGCCGGCGTGCCACTCACCGCCCGGCTGGTCGTGCCCAGCGTGCCGGCCAAGCTCAACCTGACCTTCCTCTCGACCGCGCGAGCCGACTTTGCGCCGGAGATCTGGACTGCTCGCAAGCCGTAGGCTGCTTACCCCGCTGTTCCTCGCCGCCGGCCTGACCGGCTGTCTCTACGGCTTCGCCGGTGGCGGGCTTCCGCCGTCGATCAAGACGGTGGCCCTGCTGCCGTTCGACAACCAGACCGCCGAGCCGACCCTGACGCAGGAAGTGCAATCCTCGGTGCGTGAAGCGGTCGAGCGCCGGCTGGGCCTCCGCCAGGCATCCGAGAGGCAGGCCGACGCGGTGGTCCGCGGCACGATCGTCCGCTACGAGCCCGACCTGCCCGTCCAGTATGTCGGCGGCGAGGACCGCACGGTCAACGTCACCCGCCGCCTGGTCCAGATCACGGTCTCGGTCGAAATCATGGATCAGAAGGCGAACAAGCCGCTCTGGCAGCGCAGCGGCCTGGTGCTCGAGGGCGAGTACGATCCCGGCCGGGAGCGGGACGGGCGCGACAACGCTCTCGAGAAGCTCGTGACCAACATCGTGGAAGGAGCCCAGTCCCAATGGTGAGTCTCCGCCGCGGACGGCGAGGCGCCAGCATGCTCGGCTGCCTCGTTTCAGTCGTGCTGTTCCTGGGAGCGCTCTACTACGGGGCGCACATCGGCGGCGTCTACTGGCGCTACTACTCGCTGCTCGACGACATGCGGCAGCAGGCCCGGCATGCCGACCAGTTCACCGACGACGTCATCCAGGCTCACCTGGCCGCCCAGGCCGACTCGGTCCTCGGCCAGACGCCCGATTTCCGGATCAAGCGCGGCGGCCGGCCCAGCCGGATCACCATCCAGACCGAGTACACTGAGACGGTCGCCCTGCCGGGCTTCAACCACACATTCATGCTGCGGCCCCGCGCCGAGGAGCCGCTGTAAGGTGACCGGCCCCGCCGACGGCGGGCTCGACGTCGCGCAGTTGTTTCTGGCGCTGGCCGCCATCCTCGTCGCGGCCAAGCTGCTGGGCGAGCTCGCCGAGCGCGTGGGGCAGCCGGCGGTGCTGGGCGAGTTGGTCGCTGGTGTCCTGCTAGGGAGCAGCGTCCTCGGCGTGGTACCGTCGGCCGGCGCGGCCGGCGAGGTGCTGCACGTCCTGGCCGAGCTAGGGGTCCTGCTGCTGCTGTTCGAGATCGGGCTCGAGACCGATCTGCGCGAGATGTTTCGCGTCGGGCCGGCGTCACTCGCCGTGGCGGTCGTCGGCGTCGCCGTGCCCTTCGGCCTCGGCTACGCTTACTGGGCCTACCTGCCGCATCCGGCGAGCGGCGAGAGCAACGTGACGACCGCCGCCATCTTCGTCGGCGCCACCCTCACCGCGACCTCGGTCGGGATCACCGCCCGGGTGCTCTCGGATCTGGGCCGCATGAGCACCGCCGAGGCCCGCATCATCATCGGCGCGGCGGTGATCGACGACGTGCTCGGTCTCGTCATCCTGAGCGTCGTCTCCGGCGTAGCCTCCGGCGCGCCCATCACGATGCTGGGCATCCTGGGGACGCTGGCGGTGGCGGTCGGGTTCCTGGTCGTCGCCGTGCTGGCCGGACGCTTCCTGGTGCCGCGCCTGTTCGACGTGGTAGTGCGGATGCGGGTGCGTTACGTGCTCCTGGTGTTCGCGATCGCATTCGCGCTGGGACTTTCGGCGGTGGCCTCTCTGGCCGGCTCCGCCCTCATCATCGGGGCGTTCGCGGCCGGCATCATCCTCTCGGGCACGAATCAGTTCGACACCATCGAGCGCGAGGTCCGCCCGGTCGGCGCGATCTTCGCGCCCATCTTCTTCGTGAGCGTCGGCGCGTCGGTCGATCTCCGGCTGCTCGACCCGACCTCGCCCACGGCGCGCGGCACGCTGGCCGTCGCCGCGGCGCTCACCGCCATTGCCGTCGTGGGCAAGGTCGCGGCCGGCTGGGCGGCACCGTGGCTGCCCATGCGCCGCCTCGTCGTCGGCGTCGGCATGGTGCCCCGCGGCGAGGTGGGCCTCATCTTCGCCGACATCGGCCGCCGGTCGGGCGTGCTGTCGGCCGAGGTGTTCGGCGCGGTGTTGCTGATGGTCATGGTGACCACCTTCATCGCGCCGCCAGGACTCAAGGCGCTCTTTGGCCGGGCCGCGGCCGCGGAGACGGCCGGGTGAACGCGCCCCGGGTGGGCAGCGCGGTCAAGGTTCGTTCCCTCCCCGAAGCGATCGAATGGCGGCGCGGACGAGCGGGCCCGGTCGTATTCACCAATGGCGTGTTCGATCTCCTGCACCCGGGCCACGTCGAGCTGCTCGAGGCGGCCCGGCGCGAAGGCGATTCGCTCGTGGTCGGCCTCAATACCGACGCCTCGGTCCGCCGCCTCGGGAAGGGCGCCGAGCGGCCGGTAGCAGGCGAGCAAGCCCGCGCCCGCGTGCTTGCCGGACTCGCCGCCGTGGACTGCGTGGTCCTGTTCGACGAGGACACGCCGCTGGCCCTGCTGCAGGCGCTCGCGCCTGACGTGCTCGTGAAAGGCGCCGACTACCCGCGCGACCGGATCGTGGGCGCCGACTGGATCGAGGCCCGCGGCGGCCGCGTCGTTCGCGTCCCGGTCGTCGCCGGCTTCTCAACCACCGCTCTCGTGGAGCAACTCCGTGCCCCGTCCTGATGGCCGCACCAACGATCAGCTCCGCCCGCTCGTGCTCGAGCGGCGGGCCAACCCCTACGCCGAAGGCTCGTGCCTCATCCGCATGGGCGGCACGCTGGTTCACTGCACCGCGTCGGTCGAGACCGGCGTGCCCGGGTTCAAGAAGGGCAGCGGGGAAGGGTGGGTGACCGCCGAATACGCCATGCTGCCCCGCGCCACAGTCGAGCGCACCTCGCGTGAGCGAACCGGGCCCGGTGGCCGGACGCAGGAGATCCAGCGTCTCATCGGCCGATCGCTCCGTGCCGCCATGGCGACGATGGCGTTCGGCGAGTACACCATCCGGATCGACTGCGACGTGCTCCAGGCTGACGGGGGGACCCGCACCGCCGGCATCACCGGCGGCTGCGTGGCGCTGGCCGATGCCTGCGCCTGGCTCGCCCAGCGGACGGGCGGGCCCTCGCCGTTCGGCCAGCTCGTCGCGGCGGTCTCGGTCGGGGTGGTCGCCGGCGAGGAGCGGCTCGATCTCGCCTACCTCGAGGACCGCGACGCGCACGTCGATTCCAACGTCGTCATGCTGGAGCCCGCGCGATACGTGGAAGTGCAAGGCACCGGCGAGCACGACAGCTTCACCCGGGCGCAGCTCGACGTCCTGCTCGACTTGGCCGGCAAAGGCATCACCGAGCTGTTCCAGGCCCAGCGCGCGGTCCTCGGCTGGTGAAGCTGCTGGCCGCTACCCGGAGCCGGGGCAAGCAGCCCGAGATCCGACGCGTGCTCGAGCCCGCGGGGGTGGAGGTCGTGTTCCCCGACGACATGGGCCTCTGGGAGGCCCAGATCGAGGAGACCCTCGAAGTGGCCGAAAGCTTCGAGGGCAACGCGCGCCGCAAGGCCGAGCACTTCGCGCGGCTCTCCGGCCTCCCCACCGTCGCGGACGATTCGGGGCTGGAGGTGTTCGCCCTCGGCGGCGCGCCCGGCGTCCGCTCACGTCGGTGGGCGGGCGTCACCGGCTCGGGTCCCGAGGTCGACGCGGCCAACAACGCCGAGCTCCTGCGCCGCCTGTTGGGCGCGTCCGAGGCGCGGCGCCGTGCGCGCTATCGCTGCGTGCTCGTCTATCTGCCCGAGCCCGGCGCGGTGCCGCAGGTGTTCGAAGGCGCCTGTGCCGGAGTCGTCCTCGATGCCCCGCGCGGTGAGGGCGGGTTCGGATACGACCCCCTCTTTCTCAGCGACGAGCTTGGCCGCACCTTCGGCGAGGCCTCGGCCGAAGAGAAGGATGCCGTGAGCCACCGCGGCCGCGCGCTCCGAGGTCTCGCCGAGGCCCTGGGCTTTTCCGCCCCCTAAGCACTTTGAAGTCGTCCTGCCTGCACACTCCCCTCACTCACTCCACGATCACTCGTCCCGTCATGAACGGGTGCGGCTCACAGTGATACGTGAATTCTCCCGTGGTCGGGAAGGTCTGGGTAAACCCGTCGCCCGGGGAGAGTAGGCCCGACACCCATTGACCGCCATCGGCCGTGCTGGTGTGCTGGTCCTCATCGCAGTTGATTCCAGGTGACTCGCTCGCCGGCTCGCACCCGCAGGTCACCCGGTCCGAAGGTGAAGTCACGGATGACCGTGGCTGAGCAGAATGCGGGTCGCCGGGACGATGGAGATCCCGACTGGGAAGGAATCGCCTGCGCGATGGATCCACTTCAGTGGTGGGCAAGCTGAACGGCGCGATCCTCGGCCGGCCCGCAGCCAGTGCCGGTGTGTGAGGACCCCGTTTGTGACCCAGAACGTGACCCGGCATTGTGGGTGCCCTAACGTGAGAGGCAGGTGAGCGGTCTAAGTGATTAAGTGTAGAATTGATAGAACGCACAACGGGGTGTGGCGCAGTCCGGTAGCGCGCCTGCTATGGGAGCCCATCCAGAGGCGTGGACGTTCGCATCGGATACGACATTCCCCTCGGAAAGACAGAACGGGTGCGAAAGCCAAGAATGGTTTTTGCGCCCGTTTCCGTATCCCAACGATGCACAAAAACGTGCACGGTCCTCTACATTTGGCTTCTTCGCGGTTGCTTAACCCCTACCGGCTTTAGAAAACCGCGAGCTGTCCCCAGAACACTGCCAGGTCGCGCATGAGGCCCGCCAGGGCACGATCCTAGTAGTGCGCAGGGAACTGACGGCTCGGAAGGTTTTTGGAGCGCTGAGCGAACGCGCTGCCGGTCGTGGGGGCACACGTTACCGCGAAGCTTGCCGCCACGGTCAGCCCCCCGGGCACGTCGATGGTGTGGGGGTTGTCACCCGCCACGGTACAGTTGGAGGCAAACCTTGCCAGGAGATGGTGTGACTGCCGGCGGCGAGGTCCGGGATTCGAAGGGTTCCTCCCGTCTCGATCGCTTTCGGTCCGCCGGCATCGACTTGCACCAGGTATCCATCGGCGTCGGGCTCGACTTCGCTGGTCGTGGTCGTGATCTCGAGGATGGCCGTTCCCGGGGAGCCGACGGAGTCTCCCCCACAAGCCAGAGCCAGTCCGACCAGCAGGAAGGACGTTGAAACGCAGGCGTAGGACTTCCGCATTCGTTGCCCCAGGCTGCCCCAACGCTTCCCAACACAAACTCCTCGTACAGCAACTATGCGCGGTCGCCACAGTTGCAGGTTTGCAGCACAGCCATGATGGCAGGGCTGTCAGCTGTAATGCCGTACACCGTATGGCGTTGTGACCCATACAGTTGGCGGGCGCAAGTCCCCATGCGACTGGCACGACTCTGGCACAAGCGCCAAGGGAGGGCGTGTGTCGCGTCGCCCCTCGAACCCGTTGGCTCCCTGGGCACATCTTCGTTTTTCTGACTGGATGTTTCTATGCGCTCGATTGGTCTACTGGCCGTAGTTTCTGGAACGCTGGTTCTGGGCTCATCGTGCAGTGGGGGCAGAGACCTGATCCGACCCGAGAACGAAGCGCCGGTCGCGAATTTCGAGCTGCCGGCATGCACTATTGACGAGCCGTGCGAGTTCGTCGGCACCAGCACCGATGATGCCGCCGTGACCGGGTGGAGCTGGGACTATAACGGGGATAACACTCCCGACGCGAACACCGCGACCGCCGAATACATCTACCGGACGGCGGGTACTTTCGACGTCAGTCTGACCGTGTTCGATGCCGAGGGATTAAGCCATCGGAAGACCAGCCGCATCACCATCGATCCAGCTGTCAACACCCCACCGACCGCGGGCTTCACCTACAGCTGTAATGGGCTGGTCTGCAAGTTCGTCAGCACCAGCAGCGACGCAGCGCCGGGCACGATCGCGACCTATGCCTGGACCTTCGGCGACAACGCGACGTCGGACCAGGCGAGTCCAACTCACACCTACACCGTCACAGCCCCGACGGAGTTCACGGTGACGCTTACCGTGACCGACAACGAGGGCGCTACCGACGCCGAAACTCAAACCATCACCGTCACCCCCGCCGCTCCAGTGAATCCGCCGACCGCCGGGTTCACCCAGACGTGTACGCTGCTGGTCTGCAAGTTCGTCAGCACCAGCAGCGACGCAGCGCCGGGCACGATCGCGACCTATGCCTGGACCTTCGGCGACAACGCGACGTCGGACCAGGCGTCTCCAACTCACACCTACACCGTCACAGCCCCGACGGAGTTCACGGTGACGCTTACCGTGACCGACAACGAGGGCGCTACCGACGCCGAAACTCAAACCATCACCGTCACCCCCGCCGCTCCAGTGAATCCGCCGACCGCCGGGTTCACCAATGCGTGTACGCTGGCGGTCTGTACGTTCGCCAGCACCAGCACTGACGTGGCGCCCGGAACGATCGCGAGCTACGCCTGGGCCTTTGGGGACGGTGGCACAGCGGCAGTGAAGAGCCCGTCCCATACCTACAGCGTCACTGGGCGCACCGATTTCACGGTGACACTCACGGTGACCGACAACGAGGGCGCCACCGCCGTCGCGACGCGGACCATCACCGTCGATCCGTTGAACAATCCACCAACGTCCAGCTTCAGCTACGCTTGTGCCGCCGCCGCCTGCACTTTCATCAGCACCGCCAAGGACCCGGATGGTGCGCCGATCGCTAAGTTTGCGTGGACCTTCGGTGACGGCGCTGAGGCCGTTGGAAATAATCCAGCGCATACTTACACCATTTCCGCCGTTACGGAATTCACCGTTACGCTAACGGTCACGGACAACCAGGGCGCTACTGCTGTCGCCTCGCAGGCGATAACAGTAAATCCGGACGCTTCGGTCAACACTCCGCCCACCGCGAGCTTCACTGCAAAGTGTTACGGAGAGGGGTGCATCTTCATCAACAACAGCACCGACGCATCCCCGGGTGCCATTGCAAGCCATGCCTGGACTTACGGCGACGGTGGGACTTCGATTCGGAATCAGTGCTTCCCGTGGATTGAACTGTGTGGAGCCGGCCGGGTGGTCTACAGCATTACCGGTAAGACGACCTTCACGGTGACACTCACCGTGACGGACAACCAGGGCGCGGTTGCCGTCGCAACCAAGCAGGTCACCGTTACCCCCCTGCCTCCCGCCGTTCAGGGTTGCACCACCTCCGACAAGATCGTGGAGTGCGTCCTCGACATTCCAGCGCGGTCCAACCTGCGAGTCACGATACGCGGCGCCAGCTGCGACCTGGGGCAACAAGTCAGCACCCCCCCACCAATTTACGACTGGCTATTCATAAACGTGTGCAAGAAAATGGTGGGCGACTCGGACTGGATATGGGCCAGCAACGACCAGGGCCGCTGGTTGTACCAGGCGGGCACTCAGGCGCGGATATGGTTCCACCAGGGGGTTTCTAATCGCGCGCTGAATCCCGCGGAGGGCCGCCTGGAGGGAACCTTCCCGAACTGGACGATCAGTTACGAGGATGGCGACCATCCGGGCGCACCAGGTGAGCCGGATTTCACCGATCTCGTTCTCGGCGTCGAGGCGACGACCGTTCGCTAGCCTTGACCGGCGGCACCTACGGCTCGTCGCGACGCCGGCGGCGCCCCACGGCGCGATCCACTGGCCGGCGGACACCGACAAGATTGGGCGGGAGTCCACAGCCCCCATCTCGCCCACGGTGCGCGCCGCGCTCATCCAGACGCTCGAAGGCCGCGGTATCGCCGCCGGCTATCTATTTCCGAGTCCGATCAACCCGGCGCGCGCGGTGAACAAGGACCTGGTCCGACAGTGGTTACGGCAGGCGGAGCGGCTCGCTGAGCTCGAGCCACAGCAGGACAGCGCGTGGCACGCCTACCGGCGCGGGTGGGCCACGGCCAGGAAGCATCTCCCGCTGCCGGACATCGCGGCCGCTGGCGGCTGGAAGGGCACCGAGGCGCTGCAGCGGTGCTACCTCCACGCGGATGACGAGACGATGCTTGCGGTGTGATGAGCGGGGCTCAGCTCCGCGAGGTTCGGAAGGCATGATTAGAACACCACAACGTGCACAGAAACGTGCACACTCGGCTTGGCGAGGCGCCCGCGAGCGTCTAAGTTGTTGGCTGGTAACAACGGGGTGTGGCGCAGTCCGGTAGCGCGCCTGCTTTGGGAGCAGGAGGTCCCGGGTTCGAATCCCGGCGCCCCGATGGAGTGCTCGTGCCGACGGCCGCCACCTGACGGCCGTTTCGCTTCACGGAGCGCCGGGGCCGGCAGCGAGGATAGGCCTCCACCGCATTGGCGCCGCGCCGGCTCCATCGTAACTTCCGGCGTCCGAGCGCAGGCCGCCCCATCGCCTCGCCTCGCGCCCGTAGCTCAGCTGGATAGAGCAACAGCCTTCTAAGCTGTGGGTCGGTGGTTCGAGTCCACCCGGGCGCACTCCCTTCGACTACGACTCCTGCTTGGCATGGGCCGCCCGCCGCCGTGGGGCTCGCCCGCGCTCCCGAATCACCTCGTCCCGTAGACCGTGGACACCAAGCCGCCGCCCACGGATATTCTCTGTCCATGGAAACCACTGGCCGATACCCGCTGGAGTCGTCCGAGACGTCCGACAAGTCGCGCGGCGTCGCCATGGCGCTTGCGGCGATCCTCGGGCCGTTCGGCGGACACCGCTTCTACGTCGGGAAGACCGGCACCGGCGTACTCATGGCCGTCACGATCGGCGGGATGGGGCTGTGGTATCTGTACGACTTGATCCTCGTCGCCAGCGGCTCGTTCCGTGACGCCGAGGGCAGGCTCGTCCGGCGGTGGGATCCCGAGGAGTCGCTCCCGGCCGGCCCCATGCCCGCCGAGGTGCTCGACGAGCTGGACCAGCTCCGCCAGCAGGTCTCCGAGCTCGCCGAGCGCGTGGATTTCGCCGAGCGCCTCCTCGCGAGCCCGCGTCCGGCCCAGGACACCGCCCGTCCCTCCGTTCCCTCCTGATCGATGACACCGGGAACCATGGCCGGCCGGATCCTCCCCCGGTCCGGCGAGCTGCGCGCGATGCTCCGCCTGGCGGTGCCCGTCGTGCTCGTGCAGGTCGGCATGATGCTGATGGGCGTCGTCGACACGGTGATGGTGGGGCATCTGGCGGCGGGCGAGTCGTCGATCGGCCTGGCCTCCGTTGCGCTGGGACATCTCTACTTCTTCGGCATCGGCGTCTTCGGGATGGGGACGCTGATGGTGCTCGACCCCGTCGTGGCGCAGGCCGTGGGCGCGCAGGATCCCGCCGCGGTGGCCCGCGGCATCCAGCGCGGCGTGCTGCTCGCGGTCATCCTGGCCGTGCCGTCGATCGGCGTGCTGCTCGTGGCCGGCCCAGTCCTCGGGCTCGCCCACCAGCCGGCCGAGGTGGTCCCCCTCGCGGCGGCGTACACGGTCCGGCTCGCGCCCGGCGTGCTGCCGTTCTTCCTGTTCATCGTGTTCCGGCAGAGCCTGCAGGCGCTGCATCGAACCGGCGCGATCCTGATCTCCATCCTCGTCGCCAACCTGGTCAACGCGGGCCTCAACTGGGTGCTCATCTTCGGCCACGGCCCGATGCCGGAGATGGGCGTGCTCGGCTCCGCCTGGGCCACGACGGTGAGCCGATGGCTTCTCGCCGGTCTCCTCGTGGTCCTGTCCTGGAAACACCTGCGGCCGCACCTGAGCCAGCGATTGCCCGAGGTGTGGGCCCCCGCACCACTCGGACGGATGCTGCGGCTGGGTCTCCCGATCGGCTTCCAGTACGTGCTCGAGTTCGGCGCATTCGCGCTGGTGGCCCTGATGATGGGCTGGCTCGGCACCCGTCAGATGGCGGGGCATCAGGTCGCCATCAACCTGGCTTCGCTCACCTTCATGGTGCCGCTCGGCGTGGGCGACGCGGCCTCGGTCCTGGTCGGCCACGCCGTCGGCCGCGCCGATCCCGCCGCCGCACGCGCCATGGCCCGAGCGGCCCTCGTCTGCGGCACGGCGTTCATGTCGTGCACGGCGCTCCTGTTCCTGACCGTCCCGGGGTTTCTGGCGGGGCTGTACACCCTGGATGCCTCGGTGCTCGCGGTCGCCGCGCTCCTCATTCCCCTGGCCGGCGTGTTCCAGGTGTTCGACGGCCTGCAGGTCGTCGCCGGCGGCATCCTGCGCGGCCTGGGCGAGACTCGCGTGGCCATGCTGGTCAACATCCTCGGGTAT
The DNA here is from genome assembly GCA_963728705.1 of uncultured Gemmatimonadales bacterium. Taxonomy (GTDB): domain Bacteria; phylum Gemmatimonadota; class Gemmatimonadetes; order Gemmatimonadales; family GWC2-71-9; genus CAVVWJ01. The sequence continues at coordinate 134,002 of CAVSLY010000016.1, read as the reverse complement.
TGGTTGCTGGGGATTCCGGTGAGCTACGTGCTCGGCTTTCGACTGGGGATGGGGCCGGTGGGATTGTGGTGGGGGCTGGTGCTCGGGCTCGCCGTGGTGGCCACGGTGCTGCTGGTGCGGGTCCGGATCGCGCTGGGCCGGCAACAGCGCCGGGTAATCATCGACCCGAGCGCCGCCTCAGGCAGTCCCAACGAGTGGTCGCCCATCCCCTCGCCGGGCGCCCGGGACTGACTGCCGTCCCGACGACCGTCGCGAAGATGGGCGACCGATGCCCCGTGCCACGCTCAACTCTAGCTGGCGAGCGCCTGTTCCAACTGGGCGAGGTGCTTGAGCGCGTCCAGCATCTGGAGGTGCTGCCGCTCCACTATCTCGCTCACGGGCCCCGGGATCCCGCGGTCCAGGGCCTCCCGGTAGGTGGCTTCGGCGGACGCCTCGCCCCGGGCAAGCCCAGCGACCGTGGCGCTCTCGTCCGGCGCAGCCGACACTGGCGCCCCGTGGCCAGTCGGGCTCGCCGGGGGATCGGCCGCGACCGTCCCCAGGCCGAGCCGTGCGAGCTCTCCACCCAGCTCGCGGCGAAATCCGGCGCGCTGGTCGGCGTAGCTTTCGCAGAGCTGACGGAGCAGCGGGTCCACCATGGTGGCGGCCGCGGCATGGAAGCCGAGCTCTCCGTCCCTGCAGGCTTCAACCAGCGACAGGAGTGCCGCCGACGCTTCGGGCGTGCCCGCGGTTTTCACGCCTGGCGCTCCACGCCCAAGTCCTCCAGCGCCAGGTCGTCCCTGTGCTGCTGGATGGCGGACTCGGCGAGAGCGGTAAGCTTCTGGTCCGTCGTTTCCTCTTCGTCGAGATTCTGGCCGAGCAGCTCGTGGACCTGATCGTAGCCCAGCATCTCCGCGTAGGTGCAGACGGTGCCGTAGGCGGCGATCTCGTAATGCTCGATCTTCTGCGCCGCCGCGATGAGCGCCACGTCCATCACCGGTGAGGCGGCATTCTCCTCCAGGATCTGGCTGACTTCCTCGAGCAATCCCGCCATCCCGTCGCAGGTCCGGCGCTTGCCCGGGGAGCCGAGCAGCAGGAACGACCGCTCGAGCCGCCGAACCTGCTCCGTGGACTGTTCGCGATGGGCTTCGAGTATCTGCTTGAGATCGGGATCGGTGGCCGCCTCGACCATCCGGGGCAACACCTCGAGCACTTGCGTCTCCGCGTGATAGATCCTCTGCAGTTCGTGCACGAGCAGATCGTCCAGCGATGCGAACTGAGGCATCGGATCTCCTTGCGAGAGGTGCGTCGGGCCACCGTCCGAAGGTACGCGCGGCGCGAGACGATGCCGTGTTGTGCATCACTTGGCAGTATCAGGTCACGGGGATTGAGTCGGCATCGGGGAGCGGCAGGTCGATGGCGTCAGGTCGGGAATCGGTGCCGGACGGAGGTGGCGCCATCACGAGTCGACCGCGGACCATCTCTTCTTTCGCAAGTCACGACTATTGCAACTCCCAGTAACGACTGTTAGAATTGCGGTCCCCCAAATTGGCCACAGCGCATGAATTCTGAGGCCTTTTGGGGGCCGACGGATCCGGGCGGCTGGGGACGGTGAGGGCCGAAGGCAGTAGGGCGCCCGAGCGGTGTCAGGGTGGGGTGGCTGGGCGGCGAAGACCAGGTCGATCTCCGTACGTCCAACCGGTTGACAAACCCACGCACATTCGGCAAATTATCGGGCTCCCGAGGTTCGCGGCTCGCCGCGCCAAGGGGGAAGGGACAGGTGCCAGGCAAGGCGGGCGAATCAATTCGCACTCCGAGGCTTAGCGCACTTGACCCGAAGTCCGAAGCCCGTTAGTATGGGGGGCTGTCGGCAAAAGCGGTTTGGCCGGCGCACGGCTCCAAATGCTCTTTGACAAGTGATGTGAGCTAGAAGTGATGGAGTGCGGACCCATTGATCTGGACGGGCACAGAGACCGACCAGATAGGGTTTTACTCTGATTCACAAAGTGATTCGGACGACAAGAAATACCAGGTCGTTCGGAACGAGCTGTTCAAATTTCCAAATCATTGGAGAGTTTGATCCTGGCTCAGGACGAACGCTGGCGGCGTGCCTAACACATGCAAGTCGAACGGGACCAGGGGCAACTCTGGTTCAGTGGCGGACGGGTGCGTAACACGTGAGGAACATGACTTTCGGCGGGGGATAGCCGGCCCAACGGCCGGGTAATACCGCGTACGACCTCTCGGGGACATCCCCGGTTGGTGAAAGCAGCAATGCACCGAAAGAGTGCCTCGCGGCCTATCAGCTAGTTGGTGAGGTAACGGCTCACCAAGGCGACGACGGGTAGCTGGTCTGAGAGGATGGCCAGCCACATTGGGACTGAGACACGGCCCAGACTCCTACGGGAGGCAGCAGTGGGGAATATTGCGCAATGGGCGAAAGCCTGACGCAGCGACGCCGCGTGTGGGATGACGGCCTTCGGGTTGTAAACCACTGTCGGGAGGGACGAATGCGCCGCAAGGCGAGTGACGGTACCTCCAAAGGAAGCACCGGCTAACTCCGTGCCAGCAGCCGCGGTAATACGGAGGGTGCGAGCGTTGTCCGGAATCACTGGGCGTAAAGGGCGCGTAGGCGGCCTGATAAGTAGGGGGTGAAATCTTGCGGCTTAACCGCAAGGCTGCCTTCTAAACTGTCAGGCTAGAGCACAGTAGAGGCAGGTGGAATTCCCGGTGTAGCGGTGGAATGCGTAGAGATCGGGAAGAACATCAGTGGCGAAGGCGGCCTGCTGGGCTGTTGCTGACGCTGAGGCGCGACAGCGTGGGGAGCAAACAGGATTAGATACCCTGGTAGTCCACGCCGTAAACGATGGGCACTAGGCGTCGGGGGGAGCGACCCTCCCGGTGCCGTCGCTAACGCAGTAAGTGCCCCGCCTGGGGAGTACGGCCGCAAGGCTGAAACTCAAAGGAATTGACGGGGGCCCGCACAAGCGGTGGAGCATGTGGTTTAATTCGAAGCAACGCGAAGAACCTTACCTGGGCTTGACATGCATGGGAAAGCCGGTGGAAACATCGGTTCCTCTTCGGAGTCCATGCACAGGTGCTGCATGGCTGTCGTCAGCTCGTGTCGTGAGATGTTGGGTTAAGTCCCGCAACGAGCGCAACCCTCGTCCCTAGTTACCAGCGGGTTATGCCGGGCACTCTAGGGAGACTGCCGGTGTCAAACCGGAGGAAGGTGGGGATGACGTCAAGTCATCATGGCCCTTACGTCCAGGGCGACACACGTGCTACAATGGCCGGTACAGAGCGTCGCCAACCCGCGAGGGTGCGCTAATCGCCAAAAGCCGGTCTAAGTTCGGATTGCAGTCTGCAACTCGACTGCATGAAGCCGGAATCGCTAGTAATCGTGGATCAGCCATGCCACGGTGAATACGTTCCCGGGCCTTGTACACACCGCCCGTCACGCCATGGAAGCTGGGGGGACCTGAAGCCGGTGGGCTAACTCGCAAGAGAGGCAGCCGTCAAAGGTCAATTCAGTGACTGGGGCGAAGTCGTAACAAGGTAGCCGTAGGGGAACCTGCGGCTGGATCACCTCCTTTCTGGAGCGACGAGTACGCTCGGTGCACCCTCAACACGGGAATCCGAGACGAAAGTCCTCAGAAGTCGCCCGCACTCCGTCGCTTTCTAGCTCGCATCACTTTCTCTTGGCGGGTCCCCTTGGGATCCGCCTGGCGGGCCCTGTGGGGCCCGCCGTGCTCTTTGACAATCGACGAATGGATGGTTTGCCTGGAGGCGCCCGGGTGCTCGCTTGCGAGTGCACGGATGTCGGCAGGCAGGGTGTGAGGAATCAACACCGGTCGTCCCGATCCGATCGCAGGATCGGGCACGACATGAGATTTGAGATCAAACGCAATAAGGCACACGGTGGATGCCTTGGCATCGAGAGGCGATGAAGGGCGTGATAAGCTGCGATAAGCCTGGGGGAGCTGCACATGAGCCGTGATCCCAGGATGCCCGAATGGGGAAACCCGACCGGCGGCGACGCCGGTCACCGCGCAAGCGGAGCCAACCCGGGGAACTGAAACATCTCAGTACCCGGAGGAACAGAAATCAACCGAGATTCTCCTAGTAGCGGTGAGCGAACGGGGAAGAGGCCAAACCGGGGGAGCTTGCTCCCCCGGGGTTGTGGGACCACGACATGGGATGCACGACGCCAGGGTGAAGCGGCCTGGAATGGCCCGCCAGAGACGGTGAAAGCCCGGTAACCAGACGCGTACGGCCCCTAGTGGTATCCCGAGTAGCGCGGAGCACGTGGAATTCTGCGCGAATCTGGGGGGACCACCCTCCAAGCCTAAATACTCCTCGATGACCGATAGTGCACTAGTACCGTGAGGGAAAGGTGAAAAGCACGCCAGGTGGCGAGTGAAATAGATCCTGAAACCGTGTGCCGACAAGCGGTCGGAGGGCCGTAAGCGCCTGACGGCGTGCCTTTTGCATTATGATCCGGCGAGTTACTGATCACGTGCAGGTTAAGGCCTTCAGGGCCGGAGCCAAAGCGAAAGCGAGTCTGATAAGGGCGTCTCGTACGTGGTCGTAGACCCGAAGCCGTGGCGATCTACCCTTGAGCAGGTTGAAGCCGCCGTAACAGGCGGTGGAGGACCGAACCCATGTGGGTTGAAAACCGCTGGGATGACTTGAGGGTAGGGGTGAAAGGCCAATCAAGCTCGGAGATAGCTGGTTCTCCCCGAAATATATTTTGGTATAGCCTCGGGAAATGAGTTCACAGGAGGTAGAGCACTGGATGGGTCCGGGTCGTGAATAACGATACCTCCCCCAACCAAACTCCGAATGCCTGTTGAATGCTGCCCGGGAGGCAGTCGCGGTGCGCTAATGTACCGTGGCGAGAGGGAAAGAACCCAGAACATCAGCTAAGGCCCCGGAGTGGCGGCTCAGTGTAGCAAAGGATGTGATTTTGCTGTGACAACTGGGAGGTTGGCTTAGAAGCAGCCATTCCTTTAAAGAGTGCGTAATAGCTCACCAGTCCAGCGATGTTGCGCCGATAATGGTCGGGACTTCAAGCCGCCCGCCGAAGCTATGTCTTTGCGCGCAAGCGTAAGGGGTAGGGGAGCGTTCCCAGAGCAGTGAAGCCGGGGCGGAAGCCTTCCGGTGGAGCGATGGGAAGTGAGGATGCCGGATTAAGTACGCGAGAAACAGGGTGAAAACCCCTGTCCCCGAAAGCCTAAGGGTTCCTGAGCCATGTCGATCAGCTCAGGGTCAGTCGGTCCCTAAGTCGAGGCCGAGAGGCGTAGACGATGGGAAACGGGTCAACATTCCCGTACCAACTGTAGGCCGTTACGAGTCTGAGGAGGGACGCAGGAGCAAGGTTACCGTCGGGTGGTGGATTATCCGATGCAAGGTGGTAGACGTTTCCCGGTAGGCAAATCCGCCGGGATAGTCGAGAACCGATGCCGAAGAGGCCGTTAGGCCTCGCCAAGGGTGGCTGACGCACACTGCCAAGAAAAGCTTCGCAGACCAGGACTGCAGTTGACCGTACCGTAATCCGACACAGGTGGGCGAGGCGAGTAGCCTAAGGGGCTCGAGTGATTTACGGAAAAGGAACTCGGCAAAATGACCCCGTAACTTCGGGATAAGGGGTGCCGGTGGTAGGTGACTCCGTACAGGAGAAGCTCAAGCCGGCCGCAGAGAATCGTCCCAAGCGACTGTTTAGCAAAAACACAGGAGCGTGCCAAGGCATTGTCCAAGCCGACGTATACGCTCTGACTCCTGCCCGGTGCCGGAAGGTTAAGGTGAGCGGTTAGCCGCAAGGCGAAGCTGCGAACCGAAGCCCCGGTAAACGGCGGCCGTAACTATAACGGTCCTAAGGTAGCGAAATTCCTTGTCGGGTAAGTTCCGACCTGCACGAATGGAGTAACGACTTGGGAGCTGTCTCTTCCGTAAGCTCGGCGAAATAGCAGTATCGGTGAGGATTCCGATTACCCGCGACAGGACAAAAAGACCCCGTGCACCTTTACTACAACCTGTCATTGAACGTCGGTATAACCTGCGTAGCATAGGTGGGAGCCGTCGATCTGGTCCTTTCGGCGGATCAGGGAGGCACCAGTGAAATACCACCCTTGTTTTACTAACGTTCTCACTCAGACGGCAACACCGTCGAGGACCGTGGCTGGTGGGTAGTTTGACTGGGGCGGTCGCCTCCTAAAGAGTACCGGAGGCGCGCTATGGTGGGCTCAGTGCGGTCGGTAATCGCACGACGAGTGTATAAGCAGAAGCCCGCCTGACTGCGAGCGCGACGGCGCGAGCAGGGACGAAAGTCGGCTTAAGTGATCCGGTGATCCCGTGTGGATGGGTCATCGCTCATCGGATAAAAGGTACGCTGGGGATAACAGGCTTATCGCGCCCGAGAGTTCACATCGACGGCGCGGTTTGGCACCTCGATGTCGGCTTATCACATCCTGGGGCTGGAGAAGGTCCCAAGGGTCCGGCTGTTCGCCGGTTAAAGTGGTACATGAGCTGGGTTCAGAACGTCGTGAGACAGTTCGGTCTGTATCCGTCGTGGGCGTGGGAGTGTTGAGGGACGTCGTCTCTAGTACGAGAGGACCGAGACGAAGCGACCGCTCGTGTACGGGCTATCCTGCCAAGGGTATCGCCCGGTAGCGATGTCGCGCGGAGATAACCGCTGAAAGCATCTAAGTGGGAAACTCTTCCCAAGATGAACACTCCTGGGGCATAAGCCCCCTCAAGGGCCCAGGGAGACTACCTGGTTGATAGGGCGCAGATGTACGGAGGGCAACCTCTTCAGTCGAGCGCTACTAATCGCCCGTGAAGTTTGATCTCTTCCCATTCCTCATATTGTGTGACCATCCATTCGACCGATTGTTCGCGGGATCCTTCGGGATCCCGCAAGGTGACGGCGCGCGCCCGAGCATTCGGGCCGCGGGCCATCGCACAATCGGCTGACGACTAGCGCGCAGGGGCCACACCCGTTCCCATTCCGAACACGGCCGTTAAGCCCTGCAGCGCCGATGGTACTGCCATCGCGAGATGGTGGGAGAGTAGGCCGTCGCCAGCCTTTTCTGTGAAGCCCGGGAATCCTTGATTCCCGGGCTTCTTTTTTGGAGTACCTTTCCGCATGCCTCGCACTGGCCACATCGCGCTCGCCGGCGCTCCCAACGTCGGCAAGTCCTCCTTGCTCAACGCGCTCATCGGCCAGCACCTCGCCATCGTGAGCCCGCGCGCCCAGGCCACCCGGCTCCCCGTGACCGGCCTCCGGACCGAAGGCGACACCCAGTACGTCTTCCACGACCTGCCCGGTCTGCTCGACCCCGCCTACCTCATGCAGGCCCGCATGCGCCAGCTCGCGCTCGACGCCCTCGAGCGCGTGGACCTGGTGCTCCACCTGCACCCGGCGCCCGAGGCCCCGGCGCCCGCCTTCAACACGCTGGCCCGGCTCGACCACCCGCTCGAGGCGGCGCTGCTCACGGTGTACACCAAGGGCGACCTGCTGTCCGCCGCGCGCCGGGCCGAGCTCGAGCAGTCATCGCTCGTCGTCTCCGCGACCGACGGGGCAGCCACCCTCCCACGCCTGCTCGCGCGTATCCGCGAGCATCTGCCCGAGCGACCGTTCGCCCACGACCCCGACGATGTCGGCACCCAGCCGGTGCGCTTCTTCGTCGTGGAGTATCTCCGCGAGGCTGCCTTCGAGCTGCTCGAGGACGAGCTGCCCTATGGGTTTACCGCCGAGGTGGAGGAGTTTCGCGAAGCCGAACGGCCCGTATACATTCGTGTCACGCTGTTCGTGGAGCGCGAATCCCAGAAGGGGATCGTGATCGGCGCCGGCGGCGCCACCATCAAGGCGATCGGCGCCCACGCGCGGCGCCGCATCGAGGAGCTGATCGGCGCACCCGTCTACCTCGACTGCTGGGTCAAGGTGCTGCCCCACTGGCGCAAGAGCGCCGCGGCGCTGACCCGCTTCGGATTCCCTGAGTCGGAGACCCCATGACGCTGGCCCCCGAGCTGCTGCAGATCCTGGTCTGCCCCAAGTGCAAGGGTGAGCTCGAGTATCGCGAGTCGCCCGAATCCCTCGTCTGCCACGCCTGCCGCCTCGTCTACCCCGTCGAGGACGGCATCCCCATCATGCTCGTCGACGAAGCGAAGCCGCTCTGAGTCAGGAGCCTCCCGCGCCCCGCGTGAACCCACACACGCTGAGCGCCAGCGCACAGCGCGCACTCGACGACGCGCGGGCCCACGCGGTGCGGCTCGAGCACGACGCCATCGGCGCCGAGCACATCGTGCTGGCGCTGCTCGGCCCCGAGGGGCCGGGCGCACCGGCATTTCGGAAACTGGGTCTCGACCTGGCTCGCGTGCGCCAGCGACTCGAGGGGGCGGGCGGCGAGGCCCGGCCCGGGGCGGTACGGAGTCCCTGGCCTACACCTCCCACGCCAAGCACCTCATTGAGGCGGCGTCGAAGGAGGCCCGCGAGGGCGGCACCAGTCTCTCCGCCGAGCATCTGCTGCTCGCCGCGCTGGTCGAGCCACGCGGCACGATGAGCAAGCTGCTCGCCGAGGCCGGCGTCACCGCGGAGCGGGTGCGCGCCGAGCTGGGACAGGGTGGTGCCGGTTCAGGGGCTGACCGCGCCGCCCGTGGGCCGGCCGAGCCGGTTACGACCGGACTCCCGCCGCACCTCATCCCCAAGCGGCGCGGCGTGCCCTGGCGGCTCCTGTTTCTCCTCGCCGTCCCCGTCAGCATGGTGCTCGGCTACGTGGTCCACGCGCCGGCCGTGTGGATCTTCTTCACGGCCTGTCTTGGCGTCCTGCCGCTCGCCGGGCTGATGGGAGAGGCCACCGAGCACCTGGCGCATCGCACGGGCCCGACCATCGGCGGGCTGCTCAACGCCACGTTCGGCAACGCGGCCGAGCTGATCATCGCTATCGTGGCCCTCCGAGCGGGCCTGGTGGAGCTGGTGAAGGCCTCGATCACCGGAAGCATCCTCGGCAACCTGCTGCTCATCCTCGGGCTGGCCCTGATCGCCGGCGGCACCAATCGGTCGGAGCTCCGGTTCAACCGGACCAATGCCGGCATGAGCGCGGGTATGCTGGCGCTCTCGGTGGTGGCGCTGGTCTTCCCGGCACTCTTCCACTCGGTCCACCCCGAGGCGGCGGCGCGGGCGTCCGAGCTGTACATGTCCGAAGCGGTGGCGGTGATCCTCATCCTCACCTATTGCTTCTCGCTGCTGTTCACGCTGCGCACCCACCGAACGCTGTTCGGCGGGGAGGCGCACCCGATGGCGGGCCCCGTCTGGGGCGCGGGAAAGGCCGTCGCCATCCTGGCCGCTGCAACCGTCGGGGTCGCGATCGAGTCGGAGCTGCTGGTCCATGCCGCCACCGAGGCCACCGAGGCGCTCGGGCTCTCGACCATGTTCCTCGGCCTGATCGTGATCCCGATCATCGGCAACGCCGCCGAGCATGCGGCCGCGGTGATGCTGTCCCGGAAGGGGCAGATCGATCTGGGGCTCCAGATCGCCCTGGGCTCGAGCACCCAGATCGCGCTGCTCGTAGCGCCCCTGCTGGTGTTCGCCGGTGTGCTGATGGGCCAGGACATGAACCTGGTCTTCCAGCCGTTCGAGGTCGTCGCGCTGGGCCTGTCCACCATCGTCGTCGCCATCATCACGCTCGACGGCGAATCCCATTGGTTCGAAGGCGTCCAGCTCCTGGCCGTGTATGCCCTGGTGGCGGTGGGGGCGTACTTCCTGTGAGCGACCTGGCCTGAGCGACCTTGGCGGCAGACTGCGTCCAAGTTAGCTTGCGGTAAACCTTTACGAGAGGAAATGGGTGCGGACTCGCCCGACGATTCTCTTCTTTACGCCGGAGGCCTGCCCAGTGCCCGCGCTCGTGCGTCAGTGGGCGTCGGCCAATGCGTTTCCTCTGCTGGTGTTCAGCCAGCCGGAGGAGGTGGAGGCGATCGTCCTGCGCGGGCACCCCTGCCTGCTCTTCGTCGACGGGAACGATGCCCGCGACGAGGGCGTGAACCTGGTGACCCGGCTCAAGCTGGATGCATTCACGGCCATCGTGCCGGTCACCGTGCTCGCCGCCGACCACCACGCGGAACAGGTGCAGGCATGGTTCGGGGCGGGGGCAGACGAGGTGATCACCGGTATCTTCTCCCCGGCCGAACAGCGCGCGCGGCTCGATGCCATGCTGGTGCGCACCGAGCGGGATGTCTCGGTGCACCCCTCCACCCGGCTCCCGGGGACCACCGAGATCGAGCGCGAAATCCGGCGCCGGCTCGAGTCGGAGAAGGAGTTCGCCGTCTGCTACGCCGACCTCGACCACTTCAAGGAATTCAACGACCGCTACAGCTACTACGACGGCGATCGGGTTATCTATCTGCTGTCGCGCATCCTGCACGACGTCGTGAAGGGACTGCTCGCCCAGCGCGGATTCGTGGGCCACATCGGCGGTGACGACTTCATTTTCGTCGTGCCGACCGAAGAGATCAGCCCGGTCTGCAGCGAGATCCTGGACGTCTTCGACACCCTGATCCCGCTGCAATACAACGAGCAGGATCGGCGCGCCGGCTATTTCTTCGGCAAGGACCGCCGAGGCCAGCTGCACCGGGTGCCGCTGATGACGCTTTCGATCGGCATCGTCACCAATCGCCACCGCCAATTTGCGCATCCGGCGCAGGTGAGCGAGCTTGCCACCGAAATGAAGAGTTACGCCAAGACGCTCCCGGGCTCCGTCTTCGTGGTGGACCGCCGGCAGGGGACCAACGGCGAAGAGCGGTCGGGCGCGGGATCCAGAGAACAGCCGTGAGGATGGATCGATGAACGTTACCTGCCCCAATTGCGCCAGCATGTTTCGCGTCGACCCGAGCAAGATCCCCGAGGGCGGCGTGCGCGCGCGCTGCAACATCTGCAGCGCCGTCTTCGCCGTGCGGCGCGAGGGGGACGCGCAGGACCATCCGGCCGCCGTCGCCAGCAGCGGCGGCGGCGCCGGGGCGCGGCCGGTGACGCCCGCGGCGGCCACACCGGCCGCCGCGGCTCCGACGAGTGGATCCGCCCCGAGTGCGGCCGCTCCAAGCGTCGCCGTGCCGAGCGCGCCCTCGGCACCAGTGTCGCCCAGCACCCCGCCGCCCGCGCCGATCGTGCCCCGTGCCGAGCCCGTGCGGCCCGCGTTCCCGGCGAATCCTGGCACGCCCGCGATGCCGGCCGCTCCCGCCAGGCCGATCGCGCCGCTCCCGCCGGTGTCGTCGCCGGCGGCGCCGCCCCGGCCGGCCAGCTTCCCGCCGCCAGCCGCGCCGATGGGGGCTCCACGCCCGGCAGCCCCTGCCGGGCAAGGTGCCTCAGCCGTGCCGGCCGCTCGCCCGACGGGAATGCCGACCGCTCCCCCCGCACCCCCGCCGCCGGCAGCTGCCGCGCCACCGTCACCCGCGCAACCGCCGCCGCCCCCGCCGCGTCCGGCGCCGACTACGGGCTCACGGCCCGTGAATCCCTTCCTCTCCCAGGACCCCGCGCTCAAGGCCCGCCGGCTCGCGCGCGCGCTCATCTCCGACATGGTGGTGTATCATCCCACCAAGCGGCAGGACGGGCTCCGGGACGGCAATCTCAAGGAGTTGTTCGAGGAGGAGATCCGGAAGAGCTGGGAGGAGTACGCGGACCAGGTGGGGAAGGACGTGGCCGACAGCACGCCCTACTTCAAGGAAGCCCTGAACGAGATCCTCGCCGGCGGTCGCCAGATCTTCTGAGCCGGGGTATATTCAGTGCCCGAGCCGTTCGTCCGCCCGCCGGGCGGAAGGACGGCTCACTCGTTGGCGCCCCGGGGCCCGAAGATTCACTGGAACATTCATCGTTGGAGTGGCTGGCATGACCGATCTCGTCGAACGACTCACCGAGCTGCAGCGCCGCGTCACCGAACTTCGAGACTTTCTTTGACCTGACCACCAAGGCAGAACGGCTCCGGACGCTCGAGGCGTCCCAGTCGGAGGTGGGGTTCTGGTCCAATCCCGACAGCGCCCGGACCACGGTGCAGGAGATCAAGACGCTGAAGGGATGGGTCACGCCGTGGGAGGAGCTCCACGGGCGCATCACCGGCGCCCTCGAGATGGCGCAGCTGCTGGAGACCGAGCCCGACGCCGCGCTGCAGGAGGAGATGGCGCGCGAGACCGACGCCCTCGACAGCGCCGTCGAGGCCTTCCAGCTCCAGGCGATGCTGCAGGGGCCTGACGACAGCCGGGACGCGCTGCTGACCATCCATCCCGGCGCCGGCGGGACCGAGTCGCAGGATTGGGCCGAGATGCTCATGCGGATGTATGTCCGCTGGGCGGAGCGTCACGGCTTCGAGGTCTCGGTGCTCGACCTGCTGCCTGGCGAAGAGGCCGGCATCAAGTCGGTCTCCATCCTGATCAAGGGCGAATACGCCTACGGCTATCTCAAGGCGGAGAAGGGCGTGCACCGGCTCGTGCGGATCTCGCCGTACGACTCCCAGGCGCGGCGCCATACCTCGTTCGCCTCGGTGTTCGTCTATCCCGACATCGACGATACGATCGAGGTCGACATCCGCGAGGAAGACATCAAGATGGACGTCTTCCGCGCTTCCGGTGCCGGCGGCCAGCACGTCAACAAGACCTCATCGGCCGTCCGGCTGACCCACGTCCCCACCAACACGGTCGTCTCCTGCCAGCAGGAGCGCAGCCAGACCAAGAACCGGGCGACGGCCATGAAGATGCTGCGGGCGGCCATCTACCAGAAGAAGCTGGAGGAACAGGAGGCGGCGCGGGCCGTCGTCGAGGCCACCAAGACCGACAATTCCTGGGGCAACCAGATCCGCTCCTACGTCTTCCAGCCGTACACGATGGTCAACGACCACCGCACCGAGGTCAAGGTGGGCGACGTTCAGCGGGTCATGGATGGCGATCTCGACGCATTCATCCAGGCGTACCTCAAGCGCTTCGGGGGCAAGGCGGCGTGAGCGGCGATGGCCGTGAGGGCGACGACGAGCGCTCGTTCGTCGAGGCCGCACGCCGCGAGAAGCGCGTGGCGCTCGAGGCCGAGGGTGTGCCGGCATTCGCCTACCGGTACGAGCGGAGCCACACCACCGCCGAGGCGTTGGCGGCCTACGACGACGCGATGGGCGACGATGGGCCGGCCGTCGATGTCGCCGGGCGGATTGTGGGTCTCCGATCTCAGGGGAAGACCACGTTCCTCCACCTCGAAGACGGCTCCGGTCGCATCCAGGTATATCTCAAGCGGGACGTGCTCGGCGATGCATACGGGTTGCTCCAGCAACTCGACTTGGACGACCACATCGGCGTGCATGGGCGCATCTTTCGGACGCGGGCCGGTGAGATCACGATCCGGGCGGAGAACCGGCCGCCGATCGGCGACGATCCGAACGAGAGGGTCCCGCCCGGGTCGGCACGCGCCGGCCTGATGCTCCTGACCAAGTCGCTTCGGCCGCTTCCCCGCGGCAAGACCCGCACCGGCGACGACGGGACCACTATCTTCGGCGGGCTCCAGGACCCGGAGGTCCGCTACCGCCAGCGTTACGCCGACCTTGCCGTGCACCCGGACGTGCGGGCCGTCTTCCGGCTCCGGTCCGGAGCCGTCAGCTGGATCCGCCGCTACATGGACGAGCATGGATTTCTCGAGGTCGAGACTCCGATTCTGCAGCCGCTCTACGGCGGCGCCGCGGCGCGGCCGTTCGTCACTCACCACAACGCGCTCGACATGCCGCTGTACCTCCGGATCGCCGACGAGCTCTACCTCAAGCGGCTGCTGGTGGGCGGGTTCGAGCGGGTCTACGAGATCGGCCACGACTTCCGGAACGAAGGCATGGACCGGACCCACAACCCCGAGTTCACCATGCTCGAGGCCTACCAGGCCTACGGCGACTACGGGGACATGATGACCCTGGTCGAGGGCCTCGTAAGCGGTGTCGTGCAGCACTGTCTCGGCACGCTCCGGCTGGAGCGCCACGGCACCACCCTCGACTTCACGCCGCCGTTCCGCCGGGTGCGGTTCATCGAGGGGATCCGCGAACGGTCGGGACTCGACCTCCGCACGGCCACCGATGCGGAGATGCGCGCGCTGCTCCGGTCGCGCGGCGCCGAGGACGAAATCCTGGCGGTACTCGCCGGCGGCCGGCTGCAGGACGAAGTATTCAAGGTGGTACTCGAGCCCGACATGGTGCAGCCGACCTTCGTGATCGATTATCCGAAGCCGCTCTCGCCACTGGCCAAGGAGCACCGGGATGATCCGGCCTTGACCGAGCGGTTCGAGCTGTTCGTCGGCGGACGGGAACTGGCCAACGCCTTCAGCGAGCTCAACGATCCCGACGACCAGCGCCGCCGGTTCGAGGACCAAGTCGGGCAAAAGGCTGCCGGCAACGACGAGACCCAGCCGTACGACGGCGACTATATTCGCGCCCTCGAGTACGGGATGCCCCCTGCGGGCGGCGTGGGGATCGGCATCGACCGGCTCATCATGCTGATCGCCGACCAGCCGTCCATTCGCGATGTCATTCTGTTTCCCGCCATGCGGCCGGAGGCGTAGATGGCCGAAGGACCTGGCGCCGAGCGCGCCGACTTCTGGGCCATCTTTCGCCGGCCCACCTCCTTGGAGTGGCGCCTGGCCCGGCGTTACCTCCGGAGTCGCCGAAGCTCGAGCGCGGCGTCGCTCAACACCGTCATCTCGGCCGGCGGCGTGGCCGTGGGCGTCATGGCGCTGATCGTAGTGCTCGGGGTGATGAACGGGCTCCGGAACGACCTCCGGGAGCGGATCCTGGTGGCCAACCCGCACCTCCGGGTGCTGACCTTCGGTGCGGGGCTTCGCATGGACGACTGGCGCAAGGTGCTCCAGATCGTCCGGAAGGAGCCCCACGTGGTGGCGGCAGCGCCCGAGGTGATCAGCCAGGCGGGAATCACCGCGGGCCAGGACTACGGTGAGGGCGTCAACCTCGTCGGGTTCGACGCCGACACCGGGGCCCACTCGGTCACCTCGCTTCCCCAGTCGATCCGGCAGGGCGACCTCTCATTCCGCACCACCAAGCCCAACGTCGACGGCGGCGTCCTCCTGGGCGCACGGCTCGCCAACCGGCTGTCGGTCTACCCGGGCGACGTGGTCACGCTGGTCCCCGTGACCCAGGCCAAGGTGAACCCGGCGCTGGGCGTGGCGGTGCCGCGATTCTGGCGGTTCGAGGTGACCGGTCTGTTCGACACCGGCATGTTTCAATACGACAATCAGTTCGTCGTCGTGAAGATGGAAGTGGCTCAGAAGTTCACCGGTTTGGGCGACGCGGTGTCCGGGCTCGCCGTCCGGGTGGACGATCCGGATAAGGCGCCCGAGATCGGCGAGGTGCTCGAGAAACGGCTCGGCTACCCCTACCGCTCCCTCGACTGGCAGACCCAGAACGCGAGCCTGTTCAGCGCCCTCCAGCTCGAGAAGCTGGCCATGGGACTGATTATCTTCTTCATCATGGTGGTGGCGGCATTCAACATCGTGGGCACCCTCACGATGGTCGTGGCCGACAAGACCCGGGAAATCGGCATTCTGCGCGCCATGGGGCTCACGTCGCCCGCGGTGGCACGGGTCTTCCTGCTGCAGGGGGCCGTCATCGGCGGCGTTGGTACGGCCATCGGCCTCGCGACCGGTCTCACGGTGGCGTATGTGGTGGACAAGTCGGGCTGGGTGCGGATCAACCCGGCCGTCTACTTCATCGATCACCTCCCCGTGCACATCGAGGCGTCGGACGTCTCGGTGGTCGTCCTCGCCAGCCTGGCCGTCGCGGTGCTGGCCACCGTCTATCCCTCCCGCGCGGCCGCGGGGCTCACTCCCGTCGACGCGATCCGCCACGAATGAGCGCGATCCTGGAGGCCCAGGGGCTCAGGAAGCTCTATCGCGGCGGGGACGGCGCCCCGATCGAGGTGCTGTCGGACGTGGACCTGGCGGTTGCCCGGGGCGAGTTCGTGGCCATCGTGGGCGCGAGCGGCTCGGGAAAGAGCACGCTGCTCCATCTGCTGGGCGCCCTCGACACGCCGACCGTCGGGCCAGGTCCGGCTCGACGGGCTGGTGTACGGCGAGCAGACCGCCGCCGCACTCGCGGCGGTGCGGAACCGGAAGATCGGATTCGTCTTCCAGTTCCACCACCTGTTGCGGGAGTTCAGCGCGCTGGAGAACGTGATGATGCCATTGCTGATCGCTGGGGAAGCCGAGAGCCGGGCCCGCTCGCGCGCGGAGGAGCTGCTGGCCGCGGTCGGGCTGGCCGGTCGGATGACGCACCGCCCCTCGCAGCTCTCGGGCGGCGAGCAGCAGCGCGCGGCGGTGGCCCGGGCGCTGGCCGCCGATCCGAGGGTCGTGCTGGCCGACGAGCCCTCCGGCAACCTCGACCATGGCAACAGCGAGCGGCTGCACGAGCTGTTCGCCCGCCTGGCGCGCGAGTTCGAGACGGCGCTCGTCGTCGTGACGCACAACCGTCTGCTGGCCGGCCGGGCCGACCGGGTGCTGTCCCTGGAGGGCGGACGTCTGGTGCCGCTGTCCGGCGTGGAGTCGATGCCCTGATGTCGTGCGAGCAGTGTCGCGAGCGTGAGGCGGTCATCCAGCTCACGCAGATCGTCAACGATCAGGTGACCACCCTGCATCTCTGCGAGAAGTGCGCGGCGGAGAAGGGCGTGGATAGCCCGGGCGCGCACGCCAAGACGCCGCTCGGCACCCTGATCGGGGCGGCCATGGGCAAGAGCACCGAGCAGCCGCCCGCGCCGCGCTCGAGCGACGCCTGCGCCCGCTGCGGCGGCTCGTTCCAGGACTTCCGGGAGACCGGCCGGCTGGGCTGCCCCGACTGCTACCGCTCGTTCGAGGCGGCGCTCCGGGACCTGCTCCGGCGGCTGCACGGATCGACCCACCATCTGGGCGAGCGGTACGCCGATCGCGAGCCCGCCGCCGCCGTGATCGTGGACCATGAGCAGGCCGCCGATCTCCGGGAACAGCTCCGGCTGGCGGTCGAGACCGAGAACTTCGAGCTGGCCGCCGAGCTGCGCGACCGCCTGCGGGTGCTGGAATGATCGACCTGAGCCTGCTCACGGATGGGGGGGTCGGCTGGCTGGACGCCAGCGGGCCGGCCAGTCACCTGGTCCTCTCGACCCGCATCCGGCTGGCCCGGAACCTGGCCGGCCACGTCTTCCAGGGCCGGAATTCCGAGACCGACCGTGAGGAGATTCTCGACTCCGTCGAGGACGCCGCGCGGGAGTCGGTACTGCTCCGCCGGGCCACCCGGTTCCGGCTGGACCGGCTGGACCGGATCGACCGGCAGCTGCTCCACGAGCGGCACCTGGTGAGCAAGGAGTTGGCGGGTCTCGATCCGGACGGGCGGGTGCGTTCGGGCGCCTCGGTGCTGGTCCAGGAGCGGATCGGCGTGATGCTCAACGAGGAGGATCACCTCCGGATTCAGGGCCTCCATTCCGGCTTCGCGCTGGACGAGACCTACGCCGAGGTGGACCGGCTGGACGCCGAACTGGGACAACGACTTGCTTTCGCATTTCACCCGGAATTCGGTTATCTTACCTCCTGTCCGACCAACGTCGGGACCGGGCTCCGCGCCTCGGTGTTGATCCACCTGCCCGGGCTCGTGCTCACCAAGGAAATCAACAAGGTATTGCACGGGTTAGCGCAGGTCGGACTGACCCATCGCGGCCTGTACGGCGAGGGCAGCGAGGTCGTCGGCCAATTCTTCCAGTTGTCGAATCAGACCACGCTCGGCAGCTCCGAACGGGAGCTGCTGGATCACCTGGGCAAGATGGTTCGCCAGGTGATGGACTACGAAGAGCAGGCGCGCCAGGTGTTGCTGCGCGACGCCGCCACCGTCATCGAGGACAAAGTCTGGCGCGCGTACGGCCTGCTTCGCTACGCGCGGTCGCTCTCCTTCGAGGAGGCGATGAACCTGCTGAGTCCCGTGCGGCTGGGAGTGGGGGTGGGTCTCATCCCCGACGTCGCCATGTACACGCTCAACAAGCTGCTGATCTATACGCAGCCGGCGCACCTGGCGGTCGCGGAAGGCATAGCTCCCGACGATGCCGACCTGCCGTTTCGGCGGGCACGGTTCGTGCGAAAAGTGTTGGAATCCGAAGTAGGACGCCGTGGATGAGCCGCGACGACGGCCTTCGGAGCAACGTAGGGTACCGCGATGAACGGCTACAACTTCACTGATCGTGTCCGGAAGGTCCTGCAGATGGCCCGCGAAGAGGCGGCCCGTCTCCACCACGAGTACGTCGGTACCGAGCACATCCTCCTCGGCCTCATCCGTGAGGGCGAAGGTGTGGCTGCCGCGGTGCTCACCAACCTCAACGTCGACCTCGAAGACATTCAGCAGAAAATCGAGGAGACGGTCAAGAAGGGGAAGGCCGCCGCCGCCGCCGGCCCTGACCTCCCGTACACCTCCCGGGCCAAGAAGGTGCTCGAGCTCGCCATGACCGAGGCGCGCGAGCTCAATCACTCGTACGTGGGCACCGAGCACCTGCTGCTCGGCCTCCTGCGTGAGGAGAAGGGCATCGCGGCCCAGGTGCTCACCGACGCGGGCGTGAACCTCGAGCAGAGCCGCGCGGAGACGCTGCGCCTGCTCGGGAGCGACATGCCGCAGACTTCGGCCGGCGCGAGCGGCGGCAGCCAGCCGAGCTCCGCGCCCAAGTCCGAGAAGAAGTCCAAGACTCCGGCGCTCGACCACTTCTGCCGCGATCTCACGCAGCTCGCGGCCGAGGGCCAGCTCGATCCGACCATCGGCCGGGCCAAGGAGATCGAGCGAGTCATGGAGATCCTGGCGCGCCGGAAGAAGAACAACCCGGTGCTGATCGGCGAGCCCGGCGTCGGCAAGACGGCCATCGTCGAGGGGCTGGCACTCCTCATCGCCAACGGGCTCTGCCCCGACGTCCTCCGGGACCACCGGGTGCTCTCGCTCGACATGGCGGCCGTGATCGCCGGCACCAAGTACCGCGGCCAGTTCGAGGAGCGGCTCAAGGCCGTGATGAACGAGATCGCGCAGAACAAGCAGATCATCCTGTTCATCGACGAGCTGCACACGCTGGTCGGCGCCGGCGCGGCCGAGGGAGCCATCGACGCCTCCAACATGCTGAAGCCCGCGCTCGCGCGCGGCGAGCTGCAGTGCGTCGGCGCGTCCACGCTCAACGAGTATCGGAAGTACATCGAGAAGGACGGCGCCCTCGAACGCCGCTTCCAGACCGTGGTCGTGGAGCCGCCCACCGTCGAAGAGACCGTCGAGATCCTCAAGGGCCTCCGGAAGAAGTACGAGGACCACCACCGGATCAGCATTCCCGACGCCACGCTGGCCGCGGCGGCGGAGCTGTCGGAGCGCTACATCACCGACCGGTTCCTGCCGGACAAGGCCATCGACGTGATCGACGAGGCCGGCGCCCGCGCGCGCCTGGCATCGCAGGTCCCGCCGGCCGAGGTGGCCGAGCTCAAGACCGCGCTGGAAAAGGTCAACCTCCAGAAGGAGGATGCGGTCCGCGACCAGAACTTCGAGCGCGCCGCGTCGCTCCGCGACCAGGAGCGGGATCTCCAGAACCAGATCCGGCTCAAGAACGAGGAGTGGGAAAAGGAGCGCCAGACTCGCCGGCCGGTGATCGACGAGGAGCACATCGCGTTCATCGTGTCGCGCTGGACCGGCATCCCCGTGACCCGGCTGCAGGAGGCCGAGGCCTCCCGGCTCATGCGGATGGAAGACGAGCTGCACTTCTCGGTCGTGGGTCAGGACGAGGCCATCAAGGCCGTGTCCCGCGCCATCCGGCGCTCGCGCGCCGGGCTCAAGGACCCGAACCGGCCCATCGGCTCGTTCATCTTCTCCGGGCCCACGGGCGTCGGGAAGACCGAGCTCGCCCGGGCGCTGGCGCGCTTCCTCTTCGCGGACGCGTCGGCCCTGATCCGGGTCGACATGTCGGAGTACATGGAGAAGTTCTCGGTCTCGCGCCTGATCGGCGCCCCTCCGGGATACGTGGGCTACGAGGACTCCGGCACCCTGACCAAGGCTGTGCGGCGGAAGCCCTACTCGGTCGTCCTACTGGACGAGATCGAGAAGGCGCACCCCGACGTGTTCAACATCCTGCTCCAGGTGCTCGACGAGGGCCACCTGACCGACAACTATGGCCGGGTGATCGACTTCAAGAACACCGTGGTGATCATGACGTCCAACGTGGGGGCCCGCGACATCATGCAGGGCAAGACGCTGGGCTTCCACGGCGGGGACACGAAGGGGAACTTCGAGAAGATGCAGGAGACGGTGAAGGAGGAGATGAACAAGGTGTTCAACCCCGAATTCCTGAACCGGCTCGACGACGTGATCGTGTTCCACCCGCTGACGAAGGAGCACATCGCGCAGATCGTCACGATCCTGCTCAAGGAAGTGCAGCGCCGCCTGGGCGACGAGGTCAAGCTCACGCCGGCCGCGATCGAGTTCCTGGTCGAGAAGGGTTACGACCAGAACTACGGGGCCCGGCCGCTCAAGCGGTCGATTCAGCGGTACATCGAGGACCCGCTGAGCGAGCGGATCCTCATGGGCGACTTCGGCCGCGGCGACGAGATCGAGGTGGACGTCGCGCCGGATGGTGAGCGGCTGGCTTTCCGGGCGCTGACCGGCACCCAGGCCTAGACCGCTTCGCGCCGGCTCCGCGGGAGGAGCCGGCGCACCCTCCTCCGACGAGTGCGGATGCAGCGTTCTCTCCCCACCATCGCCGCCGTGGCCCTCCTGCTGGGGGGACCGGCGGCGTTGCTCGCCCAGACCGAACAGCCGCCCATCGTCGACAGCATCGCCGTCGTTGGTCACTCGCGGCTGACGGCCTCCCAGATCGTCGGGACGTCCGGGCTCATCGTGAAGCAGCCGGTCAATTACCGCGACATCCAGCGGGCCATCACGGCCCTCTTCCGGACCGGGCAGTTCGACGACGTCCTCGTCGAGCAGCAGCCGCTCGGCGAGGGCCTGATGCTCATCGTCCGGGTGAAGGAACGCCCCGTCCTCGAGAAGTGGGCGGTGCGCGGGGTGGCCAAGCTCGGCGAGAACGAGGTCAAGGGTCGGGTCAAGCTGTCCGAAGGGCGCCCGCTCGACCGCAATGCCGTCGAGCAGTCGCGCGCCTCGATCGATTCGCTGTACAAGCACGCCGGCTATTACAACGCCGAGATCAAGCTCCTCGAGCTGCCGCAGGACAATGGCAAGGTTCGCGTCGTCTACGACGTGAACGAGGGCCAGCGCGTGGCCATCAGCCAGGTCGTGGTCGAGGGCAACAAGCGCTTCGGCGACAAGCAGGTGGTCAAGCACATGGACACCCGCCCCGAGGGCTTCTGGTGGTTCCAGAAGGGCGAGTACGACGAGCGGAAGGTGGACCAGGACGTCCGCGAGCGGTTGCCGCGCTGGTACGCCGACAACGGGTTCGTCGATTTTCAGGTGACGCACGACTCCCTGGTCGCCGACTCGGCGGGCGGCAAGGCGGTCCTCCACCTGACGGTCGAAGAGGGCCAGCCGTACCAGGTCGGCGTCTTCGACATCGAGGGTGCGCGCCGCTTCTCGACCGAAGAGCTGCAGACCTTCTATCCGTTCGGCCCGGTGGGCCCGAACGGCACGCCCGTGGGCGGGTCGCGCCCGTTCAGCCGCTCGGACTGGGACGGGGCCACCGAGAAGGTGCAGAATCTCTACGCCAACAACGGCTACATCTACGCGCAGGTCGAGCCGACCGAGACCCGTCGCACGGGCGCGGATGGCAAGCCGATCCTCGACCTCAAGTGGGCCATTCGCGAGGGCCAGCCGGCGACGATCAACAAGGTCGAGATCGTGGGCAACGACGTCACGCACGAGCGGGTGATCCGCGAGGCGATCGTCATGCTCCCCGGCGACCTGTTCAGCCGGGAGCGGCTCATCCGCTCGTACCAGAATGTCTCCAACCTTGGCTTCTTCCAGCAGCCGCTGCCGAGCCCCGACGTGAAGCCGTCGGCCAACGGGGTCGACGTCGACATCGTCTTCCGGGTCGAGGAGCGCCGCACCGGCAACATCAACTTCGGCGCGTCGCTGGGGCAGGGCACCGGCGTCGGCGGATTCCTCGGGCTGGAGGAGCCGAACCTGTTCGGCCGGGGCAAGCGCGGCAAGCTTCAGTGGCAGTTCGGCAAGAACATCAACGACTTCACGCTGAGCTACACCGATCCCGCCATCCGCGAGAGCCGCATCTCGGGCACCGTCTCGCTGTTCGACTCCCGTGCCCGCTATACCATCGGCGACCTCGGGCGGCGGAAGCAGACCGGCGGCAGCGTCCAGCTCGGCTTCCCGTTCTTCGGCTCGCGGTACACCCGGTTCTTCACGACCTACTCCTATCAGCGGGTCCGCTATTCCGAGGGCTCCGCGGACCTGCGGGCCCGGTTCAGCTGCAGCGCCTGCAGCCGTTCCTCGGTGGGCACCAGCGTGCTCCGCGACACCCGGGTGGGCCTGCCGTTCGCGGTCGGCGGCTCGTTCACCAACGTGAGCGCCGAGCTCAACGGCGGGTTCCTGGGGGGGACGGGTAACTACCGGAAAGTGGACATGGAGGGGCGGTGGTACGCGCCCCTGGGCACCCTGGGCGGCGCCGGGCAGCTCGGCGCTGGGGTACAGTTCGTGCTAGGCCTCACCGCCAAGTCGGGATTCATCTTCGGGGACGCCGGTCCGTTCTTCACCGAGCTCTATTCGCTAGGCGGGGTCCAGTACGGCGTGCCGCTCCGGGGCTACGACGAGTTCTCGATCACGCCGAATGGCTTCGACCCGTCGGCGAGCGGCAGCCAGGCCAGTCCGGACGCCTTCGGCAAGTCCTTCGCCGCCTTCACGGTGGAGGCCGGCGCGCGGATCAGCCAGTCGCTCTACCTGAGCACGTTCTTCGACGCGGGCAACGTGTACCGCAGCTCGCGCCAGTGGAACCCGACCCGGCTGTTCCGCGGGGCCGGCTTCGGCGGCGCCGTGATCTCGCCGCTCGGACCGATCGGGATCGACATCGGCTACGGCTTCGACCGCGTCGATGGGGACGGCCGCCCCGATCCGGGCTGGCAGCTGCACTTCAAGCTCGGCAATTTCTTCTAGCACGTCACCGCACCTTTCATCGGGAGCCACGCATGAAGCTGTCCGTTCCGGCAATCTGGGTCGCCTTCCTCACGCTCGTCTGCGCGGCGTCGCCGCTCGCGGCGCAGCAGGGCGGGGGGGCGAAGATCGCCTACGTGAACACCCAGGCGGTCCTCAAGGCGACGCCGGGCTACGCGTCGGCCGAATCGACCTTCACGAAGGAGCTCGAGACCTACCGGGGCGAAGTCCAGAAGCTCCAAGCCAGCCTCGACTCCGCGGCCTCGGACTTCGAGCAGCAGTCGGTGCTCCTCAGCCCCACGCAGCGCGCGGCCAAGCGCAAAGACCTCGAGGGCCAGCAGCAGAAGCTCGAGCAGCGGACCCAGGAGCTGCAGCAGCGCGCCGCCACCCGCGAGCGCGAGCTGCTCAATCCGATCCAGACCAAGGTCAACAGCGTGATCGAAGGCATGCGCGCCGCCGGGAACTACGCGATCATCTTCGACGTGAGCGCGCCCAACAGCGGCATCGTCACCGCCGACAAATCGCTCGACCTCACGCAGAAGGTCATCCAGCAGCTCAAGACGGGCACCTAGCCCGTGACCCAGGCAGGCCTCACCGCGCAGGCGGTCGCCGACCTCGTCGGTGGCCGCCTGCTTGGCGATGGAACGGTGGTGGTGCGCGCGGTGCGTGCTCTCGCGAGCGCCGGCCCCGAGGCCGTGTCGCTGGCCGTCTCGCCGCGCTACGCGGACGAGCTCCGGGCCTCTCGGGCGGGGCTCGTGCTCGTCCCCGAGGCCCTGGCCGAGCCCCCGGAAGGCCGGCGCGCCCGAGTGGTGGTACGAGATCCCTATGCCGCCCTCGTGCGCGTGATCGGCGAGCTGTTTCCTCCCGTGGCTCCCGCGCCCGGCGTCGATCCGACGGCCCGGCTCGGTCCGGGCTGCGTGCTGGGCGAGGACGTGAGCGTTGGGGCGTATCGTCGTGCTGGGCCGGGGTGTCCACCTGGGAGACCGCTGCCGGCTCGCCGAGGGCGTGTCATTGGGCGACGGGGTGACCGTGGGAGCGGACACCGTGATCGGACCACGGGCGGTCTGTTACGCCGACACTACGGTGGGCAGCCGGGTGGTCATCAAGGCTGGCGCCGTCCTTGGGGGCCCCGGCTTCGGCTACCTCTCCGGCGCCGCGGGCCATAGCCGGATTCCCCATGTCGGAGGGTGCACCCTGGAGGACGAAGTAGAGATCGGCTCCAACTCCTGTGTCGACCGCGGCAGCGTCGATGACACCGTCATCGGACGAGGGAGCAAGCTCGACAATCTGGTGCACGTGGGGCACAACGTGCGCATCGGGCAGCGCTGCCTCCTCATGGCCGGCGTGGGCGTTGCCGGGAGCACGCGGATCGGAGACGACGTCATCCTCGCGGGCCATGTCGGCGTCACCGACCATCTCGTGATCGGCGACGGCGCGCGCATCGCGGCCAAGAGCGCCGTCTTCGGCGATATCCCGGCGGGCGCGTCGTTCAGCGGACATCCCGCGCGGCCCCACCGCCAGTTCCTCCGGGCGCAGGCGGCGCTCTACCGGGTCGCGCCGATCATCAGCGACCTGGAGCGGCTGCTGCCGGACGACCGGCCCGGGAGGCGGCGCGATGGCTAGGCGGACGCTCGCGGGCGTCGCCGTGGTGGAAGGGACCGGCCTGCACACGGGCCGCGCGGCCACCGCCCGGTGCTCCGGCGCGCCCTCCGGCCAGGGCATCGTCTTCCGGCGGACGGACCTCGAGGGCTCGCCGTCGATTCCCGCGCGCATCGCCGAGGTGCAGTCCACCGAGCGGCGCACCGCCCTCGGCCGGGGCGAAGCCTCGGTGCAGACCGTGGAGCACCTCCTCGCCGCGGCGGCCTCACTGGCCCTCGACGACATGACGGTCGACCTCGACGGGCCGGAGCCGCCGATCGGCGACGGGTCGTTCACCCAGTTTCTCTCGGCCCTCACCGAAGCCGGCATCGCGGAGACGCCGGGCCAGCCCGTGGTGTACCGGGTCATGACGCCGTTCCAGCTCAGCGAGGGCGACTCCAGCTACGTTGTGGCCCCGGCACCGGCGCTCCGGCTCACGACGACGATCGAGTGGGCGCATCCGCTGATCGGCCGACAGAGCGGCGCCTACGACATCACGCCCGCCGAGTTCGCGCGGGAACTGGCGGGCGCGCGCACGTTCGGTTTCCTTCGTGAGGCCGAAGCGCTCCGGGCCCGGGGCCTTGCCCTCGGCGCGGCCCTCGACTCGACGCTGGTGCTGAGCGAGGACGGCCTCGTCGGCGGGGCCACCCTCCGCTGGCCGGACGAGTTCGTCCGCCACAAGGCCGCGGATCTCCTGGGCGACCTGGCGCTGGTCGGCGGCCGCGTCCAGGCGCACGTGATCGCAACCAAGCCAAGCCATCAGGGCAATATCGCGCTGGCCCGCTGGCTCACCCGTACGGCGCAGCGCGACGGAGGCGTGGCGATGGACATCGGCAAGATCCTGGACGTCATCCCCCACCGGTATCCCTTCCTGCTCGTGGATCGCATCCTCGAGGTCGAAGGCACCAAGCGGATCGTCGGGATCAAGAACGTGACCATCAACGAGCCGTTCTTCCAGGGCCACTTTCCGGGCCATCCGATCATGCCCGGCGTCCTCATCATCGAGGCCATGGCGCAGGTGGGCGGGATGCTGCTCCTCGGCACGATCGAGGATCCGGATCAGAAGGTGGTGTACTTCATGTCGCTCGATAACGTGAAGTTCCGCCGGCCGGTGCTGCCGGGCGACCAGCTTCGCTGCGAGCTCGAGATGCTGCAGAACCGCGGACGCACGTGCCGGATGAAGGGGATCGCCTACGTGGACGGGAACGTGGTGGCGGAGGCGGAGATGATGGCGCGCGTGGTGGATCGGTGACCACGGTCGTCCACCCCACGGCCATCGTCGACGCGTCGGCCCGGATCGGGCACGACGTCGAGATCGGCCCGTGGGCCATGGTCGGCCCCCAGGTCACCGTGGGCGACCGCTGTCGGCTCGGTCCGCGCTCGCGGCTGGTGCGGAACGTCCTGCTGGCCGAGGACGTGTCCGTCGGCGACGGGTCGATCCTCGGGGGCGATCCCCAGGATCTCAAGTACCGGGGCGAGGAGACCTGGGTCGAGATCGGCGCCGGGACGATCATCCGCGAGTACTCCACGATCAACCGGGCCACCTCGCAGAGCTATCGCACCGTGGTGGGCGCCCGCTGCTTCATCATGACCTATGTGCACCTCGCGCACGACTGTCACGTCGGCGACGACGTCACGATCGCCAATGGCACCCAGTGCGCGGGCCACGTGACCATCCACGACCGCGCGGTGCTGAGCGGCCTCAACGCAGTGCACCAGTTCGTCACCATCGGCACCTACTCCTTCGTCGGCGGCGGCTCCCGAGTCAACCAGGACATCCCGCCCTACGTGAAGGCGGTCGGCAACCCGATGGAGCTCTACGGGCTCAACTCGATCGGGCTCCAGCGCGCCGGCTTTTCGGGCGACACCATCGCCGCGCTCAAGCGCGCCTACCGGCTGTTCTTCAACTCCGAGCTCAATCTCTCCCAGGCGCTCGAGCGCGCGCGGAGCGACCTGCCGGCTTCGCCCGAGGTGGAACGGTTCCTCGCATTCGTCGAGTCGTCCGAGCGGGGCGTGCCCGCGTGAGCGCGCGCCTGCCGATCGGGGTGGTCGGCGTCGGAGCGCTCGGCCGCCACCATGCCCGTCACCTGGCGATGCTCGAGGAAGCCGAGCTCGTCGGCGTGTACGATACCGACGAGGCGCGCGCCGCCGACGTGGCCGGGGAGCTGGGGGTGACCGCCTTCGGCGATTTCGACACGCTGTTGGCCCGGGTCAAGGCCGTCACCATCGCGGTACCCACGCCGGCCCACGCGGCCGTGGGCCTCCGGGCGCTTGGGTGCGGCGTGCCGATTCTGATGGAGAAGCCGCTCGCGGTCACAGTCGCCGAGGCCGACGCCCTCATCGCCGCGGCGGCGCGGGGCGGCGTGCAGCTCCAGGTGGGCCACATCGAGCGCTACAATCGCGCCCTTCGCGCCGCCGAGCCCTACCTGGACGGGCCGCGGTATATCGAGAGCCAGCGGCTCGCGCCGTTCCAGCCCCGGGGCACCGATGTCGCCGTCGTGCTCGACCTGATGATCCACGACCTCGACCTGGTGCTGCGCCTGACCGGCGGCGCGGAGGCCACCGAGGTGCGGGCCTCGGGCCTCGCGCTCCTGAGCTCCCATCTCGACATCGCCAACGCACGCGTGGAGTTCACCAACGGAGCGGTGGCGCTGGCCACCGCCAGCCGGGTCTCGCGGGAGCGCGTCCGCCGCCTCCGGCTGTTCCAGCCGAACGGCTACCTCTCGCTCGACCTGGCCAGCGGAGCCGGCGAGTTCATGCGGGTCCGGCCCGACTGGCAGCCGGGCACCGGGACCGCGCTGACCGACGTCGTCGAGCGAGTGGTGCTGGAGGCGCCCGAGGCCGACGCGCTGCAGCTCGAGCTCAGGAGCTTCGTGCACGCGGTGCAGGGGGAGCGCGAAGTGGTCGTGAGCGGCGAGGAGGGACGCAGCGCTCTCGCCCTCGCGCTCCGGGTGGCCGACGCCGTCCGGACGTCGCCGCTCGCCGTGCCCGCGGCCGGATGATCGCTCGGCCCGCCCCCCGCATCTTCGTCTCCGCCGGCGAACCCTCGGGTGACCTTCACGGCGCCGGGGTTGTCCAGGCCCTGCGCGCCCGTCACCCGGATGCCACGATCGAGGCGCTCGGCGGCCCGCGCATGGCGGCTGCGGGGGCGCAGATCCGCTATCCCATGGAAGGGCTCGCGGCCTTCGGGTTGGTGGAGGTCGTGACCAAGCTGCGCGCCCACCTGCGCCTGTTGCGCGCGCTCCGGGCTGACTTCCGGTCACATCGATACGATCTCGTCATCCTCATCGATTACCCCGGCTTCCACGTCCGCGTCGCGGAGGCGGCGCGGGAGGCGGGCACCAAAGTCCTCTACTACATTGCGCCCCAGCTCTGGGCCTGGCGGCCGGGGCGGGCGCGCCGGTTCGCGTCCGCCGTCGACCGGCTCGCGGTTGTGCTCCCGTTCGAGCAGCGCTTCTTTGGCGGCCTGGGGCTCCGGAGCGACTACGTGGGCCACCCGCTGGTGGACCGGGGTGCGTGGCCCACGCGAGCCGAGGCCCGAGCGCTGCTCGATGTTCCGCCGGACAGCCGGGTGCTGGGCATCTTTCCGGGGAGCCGGCAGCAGGAGATCGGGCGGCTCTGGCGTCCGTTTCGCGACGCCGCCCGCCGCCTGCTCGACGAGGGGCGCTGCGACCGCGTGCTGGTCGCGGGCACGCCGACCGGCGAGTATCCCGATCCGGGGCCGCTCACGATCCTCCGCGGCGACCCGGTCCCGGTGTTCGCCGCGGCCGATGCGGCGCTCGCCAAGTCCGGCACCACCACCCTCGAGGCCGCGCTCGCGGACGTGCCGATGGTGGTCGCCTACAAGGTGCACCCGCTGACCTGGCTCATGTTCCAGCGGCTTCGTACCGTCGAATGGGTGAGCCT
This sequence comes from uncultured Gemmatimonadales bacterium, assembly GCA_963728705.1. GTDB lineage: Bacteria > Gemmatimonadota > Gemmatimonadetes > Gemmatimonadales > GWC2-71-9 > CAVVWJ01. The sequence goes on along the minus strand of CAVSLY010000016.1, from coordinate 105,383 downwards.
GGTCAACCTCGTCGCCGAGCGGGAAGTGGTGCCCGAGCTGCTGCAGGAACAGGCCGAGGCGGGCCCGCTCGCCGACGCGCTCCGGCCGCTGCTCGATCCCCGGGACCCGGTCACCGTCGCCCAGCGGGAAGGGCTCGCCCTCGTACGGCAGCGCCTCGGCGCTCCCGGCGCCACCACGCGGGTGGTGGCTCTGGCCGACGAGCTGCTCGGCGCCTGACCGTGCGGATCTCGCCGTCCACCGCGCGCCGGTTTCTGGGCCCGGCGTTCCGCGTGCTGGCCGCGTCCTGGCGGATGCGGACGATCGACGAGGAGCGCTGGCGCCCACTGTACGAAGCCCGGCGGCCACACGTCTTCCTGCTCTGGCACGAGGCGCTGCTGCCGCTGCTCTGGCATCACCGGCGCCAGTCGATCGCGATCGTGGTGAGCGAGGCGCGGGACGGACAATACCTGGCCGACTTCGCGGTCTCGCTGGGCTACCGGACCGTCCGCGGGTCGAGCAGGCGTGGAGGCGCCCGCGCCCTGCTCGGCGCAGTCCGCGAGCTCCGAGCCGGCTACGCGGTGGCGTTCACGCCCGACGGGCCCATAGGGCCGCGGCGGGAGATGAAACCGGGCGTGGTAGCGGCGGCGCAGCGAGGGGGCGGGGTGATCGTGCCGCTCCATGCCGAGGCTCGGTGGGCGTGGCGGTTAGATTCTTGGGACCGATTCATGATCCCGAAGCCCGGCGCCGAGGTGCGCATCCGGTACGGCCGCCCGTTCGAGGTGGCCGCCGGCGACGCCGGGCTCGCGGCGGGACTGGGCGAGGCGGAGGAGCGACTGCGGGAAATCTCGGGGAACGAGCCATGAGCCGTCGGGGCGACACGCACCGGGTCATGCGCTGGCTGTGGACCAGCCGGCGCCCTGACGCGCGGCTCGCGCGGCTGGCGCTGCTGCCGGTCTCGGGCCTCTGGCGGCTCTCGATGGACGCGCGCAGCCTGGCCTACCGCCGCGGGTGGATGGCCGTCCGGGATCTGCCGCTGCCGTCGGTGGCGGTCGGCAACCTGACGGTGGGCGGGTCGGGGAAGACGCCGATCGCCATCTGGATCGCTCGACACTACGTATCGCGCGGTCTTCGGCCGGGCATTCTGCTCCGCGGCTACGGCAACGACGAAACGCTCGTGCACCAGCACTCGGTGCCCGAGGCGGTGGTCGTGGCCGACCCCGACCGGGCCGCCGGCGCCGAGCGCGCGCTGGCGAACGGGGCCCAGGTCCTGGTGCTCGACGACGCGTACCAGCGGCTCGACGTCCGTCGCGACCTCAACATCCTGGTCATGAGCGCGGAGACCACCCGCGCGGTCCGCTGGCCCCTTCCGGCCGGGCCGTGGCGCGAAGGCTGGGCGGCGCTCGACCGCGCGGACGCGGTGATCGTCACCCGGAAGCGCGCCACGGTCGAGGCGGCCATGGCCCTGGCGGGCGAGCTCGAGGGACTGGTGCGCGGGCCGATCGCGGTGGCGCACCTCGGCATGGGCACGCTCGAGGGCCTGGTCAGTGGAACCCGCCGGTCCGCGAGCACGTTGGCCGGAAAGCGAGTGGTGGCCGCCTCGGGGATTGCCGATCCCGACGCGTTCGTGGCCCAGACCAAGGCGACCGGCGCCGCGGTGCAGGTGGCCACGTGGAAGGATCATCACGAGTATCGCGACGAGGACGTTGCCTGGCTGGCCCACGCGGCCCGCCGCGCCGACCATGTCGTGATCACCCAGAAGGACGCCGTGAAGCTGCGGGACCGCTGGCCGGCCGCGGTCCCGGAGCCGCTCGTGGCCCTGCTCGACCTCACGTGGGAAGAAGGCGGCGACCGTATCGTCGCCGTGCTGGATGCCGTCGTCACCCCGGTAGAACGCCTGTAACTCATCTTCGGAGCAACTCGGACCATACTATGAGCACCACGAGCCGTCCCTCGCAGTACCTCATCCGCCCGGAGAAGGACACGTTCCTCAACGAAGAGAATCCGTTCGAGGCGATGATGTCGCGCTTCGACTACGCGGCGGAACGCCTGAGCCTGGACCCGGGGCTCTACAAGGTGCTGCGGAGCCCGGAGAAGCAGATCATCGTCAGCGTGCCCATCCATCGCGACAGCGGCGAGGTCGAGGTCTATACCGGCTACCGCGTGCTCTACAATACCAGCCGCGGTCCCGCCAAAGGCGGAATCCGGTTCGACATGAACGTGACGCTCGACGAGGTGAAGGCCCTGGCGGCGTGGATGACGTGGAAGTGCGCGGTCGTCAACATCCCGTTCGGCGGCGCGAAGGGCGGCGTGATCTGCGACCCCCCGAATCTCTCCAATGCCGAGCTCGAGCGCATCACCCGCCGTTACACCTCCGCCATCATCGACACCCTGGGCCCCGACTCCGACGTTCCCGCGCCGGACGTGAACACCAATGAGCGCATGATGGCGTGGATCATGGACACCTACTCCATGCACAAGCGCCACACCGTGACCGCGGTCGTGACGGGCAAGCCGGTGGAGATGGGCGGCTCCCTCGGCCGCCGCGAGGCAACAGGGCGGGGCTGCATGCTGGTGACCCGCGAGGCGCTCAAGCGGCTCGGCATGCCGATCAAGGGAACCCGGGTGGCGGTGCAGGGGTTCGGCAACGTGGGCTCGATCACGGCGCAGCTCATGGAGGAGCTCGGCCTCACCGTCGTGGCCGTGAGCGACAAGTCGGGCGGCCTGTACAACCCGAAAGGCCTCAACATCAGGGAGGTGCAGCAGCACGTGAAGCAGCACCGGTTCCTGAGTGAGTACAAGGAGGCGGACCACGTCGGCAACTTCGACGTCCTCACGCTCGACTGCGAAGTGCTCGTGCCCGCCGCGCTCGAGAACGTCATCACCAGCCACAACGCGCGTGACGTGAAGGCCCGCATCATCTGCGAGGGAGCCAACGGCCCGACCACCGCCGGCGCCGACAAGATCCTGGAGGACCAGGGCGTCTTCATCATCCCCGACATCCTCGCCAACGCCGGCGGCGTGACGGTGAGCTACTTCGAGTGGGTGCAGGACCGCGGCGGCTACTTCTGGGATGAGGACACGGTCAACCAGCGGCTCGAGCGGATCATGGTGCAGTCGTTCGACGAGGTGGTGGGGATGGTCGGGAAGCACAACGTGAGCACCCGGATCGGCGCGTATATGCAGGGGATCGAGCGGGTGGCGGCGGTGCACCGCCTGCGGGGGATGTACGCCTGACGGCGTCGTGGCCGCCGGCTCTACCCGCGGAGCTCGTCATCCTGAGCGAAGCGAAGGAGGCATGATTCAGGTCATGCCCCCTTCACTTCGTTCAGGGTGACTGTGAGGCCGGGGCCCATCGAGATGGAGCTCGTCCTTCTCGCCGTCGGCAAGCTCCGCCCGACCTTCCGCGCGGCCGCCGACGACTACCTGCGCCGTCTCGGCCGGCACCACAAGGTCCGCGAGGTCGAGGTGCGGGAAGCGAGCCGCGCGCCGACCGTCGAGGCCCAGCAGCGCGAAGAGGGCGAGCGGCTCCGGGCCAGGCTGCCGGCCGGCGGGCGGCTGGTGGTGCTGGCGCGGGAGGGCACGGGTTGGAGCAGCGAGGAGCTGGCGCGCCGGCTCGGTAGCTGGATGCGCGAGGCCCGCCCGGTAGCGCTCGCGCATCGGCGGCAGTCACGGCCTCGACCCCGCGCTCGTCGCCTCGGCCGCCGACCGGTGGAGCCTGGGTCCGCTGACGCTGCCCCACGAGCTGGCGCGCGTGGTGGTGGCGGAGCAGCTCTACCGCGCGAGCACGATTCTGCGCGGGGAACCGTATCACAAGGGCGCCGGTACGCGCGAATGACCGAATGGTTCGAAGAGTGGTTCGGTGAGGAATACCTCCAGCTCTATCCTCACCGCGACGCGGCCGAGGCCGAGCGGGCGGTGGCGCTCATCCTGGAGCGGACGGCGTTCGCTCGGGGCTGGCGGGTGCTCGACGTCGCGTGCGGAGCGGGCCGCCATGCCCGAGCGTTCGAGGCCGCGGGCGCCCGCTGCGTCGGGCTCGACCTGTCCATGGCGCTCCTCCGCGTCGCCCGCGGGGTGACGGGTGCTCCCCTGGTGCGGGCCGACATGCGGGCGCTGCCGGTCCGGCTGGGCTCCATGGACCTCACGGTCAACCTGTTCACCAGCTTCGGATATTTCGACCGCGATGCGGAGCACACGGCCGCGCTTCACGAGATGGTCGCCACGTTGCGGCCGCAAGGATGGTTTGTGATCGACTTCCTGAATCCCTCGGCCGTGAGCGCACGGCTCGTGCCGCGGGAAACCCGTCGGCTCGATGGCGGCGACGTGGCGGTGGCACGATCGGTGTCCGCCGATGGACGGTACGTCTGCAAGACCATCACCACGGCCGGCGGCCGGCGTTTCACCGAGCGCGTCCGGCTCTTCGGCGCCGACGAGATCACGACCATGCTCGCCGAGGCGCGCGTGACCGTCCGGCATCGCTTCGGCAATTATGACGGGTCGCCCCTCGCCGACGACTCGCCGCGGACGATCCTGTTCGGGCAGACGGCGTGAGTCTTCGCTTCGTCGCCACGCCGCTCGAGCACCCGCTCGAGGCACCCGCGGCGCGCGAGAGCGCGCGGCCCGAGGCCATCGACGCGCTCGCCCCCGCCTTCTTGCCGTCGGCCACGCGGGACGCGCTGCTCGCCAGGCTCCGCACTGCCGGCGCCCTCGCCGTCACCACCGGTCAGCAGCCTGGGCTCTTCACCGGGCCGCTCTACACCATCCACAAGGCCCTCAGTGCCGCGGCGCTCGCCGCCATCCTGGAAGCGCGGTGGGGCGGCCCGTGGTGCCCATCTTCTGGCTGGCCGGCGACGACCACGACTTCACCGAGGCCAGCACTACCTGCCTGGATCACGGCCGACGGCGACCGTCGCCACGGCGGCGTTGCCGCCGAGGCCGCCGGAGGCGCCGTTGACGCCGATGTACCGGCTGCCGCTCGGCGACGGCGTGCGCACGGCGCTCGACCAGCTCGCGGCCGGACTCCCGACCTCCGAGTTCCGGGATGCCACCCTGGCCTGGCTGGAGCGGCACTACCGCCCGGAGGCCACCGTCGCCGAGAGCTATGGCGGCGCCCTCGCCGAGCTGCTCGGTCCGCTCGGGATCCTCGCGTTCGACAGCACGCACCCGGCGGCCAAGCGGGCCGCGGCGCCCCATCTGGTGAACGCCCTCCGGCAGGCCCGCGAGATCGATACCGATCTCGACCGATGGGCCGAGGCTCAGGGCGTCACCGCGCGGACCTCGGGCATCACGGTCGGCGACGGGGCGGCGCTCGTCATGGTGGAGGCGTCGCTGGGGCGCGACCGTCTGGTGCAGGACGGCGCCGCCTTCATGACCCGCCGGAGCCGCGAGCGATTCGACCTGGCGGCGATCGAGCGCATCGCGGCCGACGAGCCCACCAGGCTCTCGCCCAACGTGCTGCTCAGGCCGGCGGTCGAGAGCGCCATCCTCCCGACGGTGGCCTACCTGGGAGGCCCCGGCGAGCTCCGCTACCTCGCGCTCACACCGCCGGTGTACGACCGCCTCGGCATCCCGCGACAGCTTCCGCTGCCCCGTGGTCGGGCGTCATCGTGGAGCCCCGCGTGGACCGCGTGCTGGAGAAGTTCGGCGTTCAGCTCACCGACCTGTTCGCCCCGCCTGGAGCGCTCGAGGCCCGGCTGGTGCGGGCACAGCTCCCGGCGGAGGCGACCGAGGCGCTGGACCGGCTCCGGCACGCGCTCGACGAGGAATACACCGTGCTCGAGCGCGCGGCCACCGAGATCGATCCTACGCTGGCCCGGCCCGCGCAGACGGCCCGCCAGCAGGCGCTCGGTGGCACCCAGGACATCGAGAAAAAGCTGGTGCACCACCTCAAGCGGCGGCAGGAGACCGAGCTCGGCCAGTTGGCCCGGGCGCGGACGGCGATCGTCCCCGAACGGCAAGCCGCAGGAGCGGGTGCTGACCGTGGCGCCGTTCCTCGCCCGCTACGGGCCGGCCCTGCTGCCGGAACTGCTGGACGCGTTCCAGGCATGGTATCGCGGCGCCCTTGAAGCGCCGTCGCAACGGGCGTAGACTCGACCTATGTCGGTCATCGCGCTCTTCCTCCTCGTGGCGCTGCTGATCCCGATTCTGGGCATCGTGGTGGACTCGCCGATCGGACGGGCGCTGGCGCGGCGGCTCGAGGGCCCCCAGGCCACGCCGCCCGACGTCCTGGCGCTCGCCAAGCGGGTCGAGCTGCTCGAGGCCGAGGTGGACGACCTCACCCGCGGCATGCAGTCGCTCCAGGACGAGAACGCCTTTCTGCAGCGCCTGCTGGCCGACCCCTCGTCGCGCTCCACCCTCCCACCACCACCCCGGTCCTGAGCGCCGCCGCGCGCCGCAGCCCTCGGCCGGCGGTGATGGTGGCCTCGGGAATCCTCCTCAGCCGGCTCGTCGGCCTCGTCCGGAACCGGGTGTTCGCGCACTACTTCGGCACCTCCGACGCGGCCGACGCCTTCAACGCCGCGTTCCGCATCCCGAACTTCCTGCAGAACCTGTTCGGCGAAGGTGTGCTCTCGGCCTCCTTCATTCCGGTCTACGCCAGTCTCCGCGCCCGGGGCGACGAGGCCGAAGCCCGCCGAGTGGCAGGGGCCGTGGCGGCGCTGCTCGGGCTGGTGACGGCGGGACTGGTACTTCTCGGCGTGGCGCTGACGCCGTGGCTCATCGCGATCATCGCCCCGGGCTTCGCGGGCGAGAAGCGCGAGGCGACGATCCGGCTCGTCCGCATCCTGTTCCCGGGCGCCGGTCTGCTCGTTCTTTCTGCCTGGTGCCTGGGCGTCCTCAACAGCCACCGGCGGTTCTTCCTGAGCTACGCGGCACCGGTGCTCTGGAACGTCGCGATTATCGCGAGCCTGATCGCGTTCGGCCGCCGGCGCTCGGCGTACGACCTGGCGGAGATGGCGGCGTGGGGATCGGTGCTGGGCAGTCTGCTGCAGTTCGCCGTTCAGATGCCGACGGTGATGAGGCTTCTGGCCGGGACCTGGCCACGCCTGGTACGCGGGTCCGCCCAGGTGCGCGAGGTCCTCCGCAACTTCGGCCCGGTGTTCGTGGGTCGCGGGGTCGTCCAGATCAGCGCCTACGTCGACACCGTGCTGGCGAGCCTGCTGCCAACGGGCGCGGTTGCCGGACTCTCCTACGCGCAAGTGCTCTACACGCTGCCGGTGAGCCTGTTCGGGATGTCGGTCTCGGCGGCCGAGCTGCCGACCATGGCTGGGGCCACCGGCACTGAAGCCCAGCGGGCCGCGGTCCTGCGCGAACGGCTTGGGGCGGGCCTTCGGCAGATCGCGTTTTTCGTCGTTCCCTCCGCGATGGCCTTCCTGGCGCTCGGCGACGTCGTCACCGGCGCTCTCTATCAGTCGGGAGCATTCACGCGCGAGATGACGATTTACGTGTGGGGCATCCTTGCCGGCTCCGCCGTCGGGCTGCTGGCTTCGACGATGGGCCGGCTCTACGCCTCCACGTACTACGCGCTGCACGACACCCGTACGCCACTTCGCTTCGCGCTGGTGCGCGTCGCCCTCACTATCGGGCTCGGCTACCTGGCCGCACTCCCCCTGCCGCGGCTGCTGGGGATCGACCCACGCTGGGGCGCGGCGGGGCTCACGGCGTCAGCGGGCCTCGCGGGCTGGGTGGAGTTCGCCCTCCTGCGCGCCGCGCTCCACCGGCGGATCGGCAGGACCGGCCTGCCGGCCGCGCTGACGACTCGGCTGTGGGCGGCCGCCGCCGCGGGGGCAGGGGCAGCCTGGGGACTCCGCGTGCTGGTTCCTGTCAGCGGACCGATTCTCTCCGCTGTGCTGCTCCTGACCGTCTACGGAGGGGTGTATTTTTTCCTCACAGACCGTCTCGGCGTACCCGAGGCCGCGGCGGTGACCAGACGGCTCCGCAGGCGGGAACCCCGCGGCGGTCCGGCGGGTTGACCCGTTGGCAATGGACTCCATGACGGTTCCAGGCATCCCCGACGCGCTCCAGCGCAAGCTCGATACCCTCCCCGATGGCCCCGGCGTGTACCTGTGGAAGGACGCGAGCGGGGAGATCCTGTACGTCGGCAAGGCAAAGCGGCTCAAGAGCCGGGTGCGGAGCTACTTCGCGGTCGATTTCGAGACCAGTGCCAAGAATCAGCTCCTCCAGCGCCTGATCGCCGACGTCGAGACCATTGTCGTGCCCTCCGAGGCGCAGTCGCTGATCCTCGAAAACAACCTCATCAAGGAATACCGTCCCCGGTTCAATGTCCGGCTCAAGGACGACAAGAGCTATCCCTCGATCGCCGTCACCCTCGCCGACCCGTTCCCCCGCGTGCTCGTCACCCGCCGGCGTGACATACCGGGCGCTCGGTACTACGGCCCATACACGGACGTCGGCCAGCTCCGGCGCACCCTGGCCATCATCCGCCGGCTGTACACGGTGCGGAGCTGCTCCGACGATCTGCCCGCCGAGCGACGGGAGCGGCCCTGTCTGGACTACCACATCGGCCGCTGTCTCGCGCCCTGCGTGGGCTGGCAGAGCATGGAGGACTACCGGCGAATGGTCGAGGACGTGGTGGATTTTCTCGACGGGCGCACCGGTGACGTGCGCCAGAAGGTGCGCGAGGCCATGATCGCCGCGAGCGGGCGCGAGGACTACGAGCGCGCCAAGGACATGCGCGACGCGCTCCGCTGGCTGGAGCGGTTGGAGGAGCCGGGGAGCGTAGAGGTGATGGGCACGGGCGACGCGGACGTCATCGGCTACGCCCGGGACGGCGACGACGCGGTCGGCGTGCTCATCCGCGTGCGGGAAGGCCGGGTCGTGGGGCGCGAACACCGATTCCTCGAGGGGCTCGAGGAGGAGGAGGACGCCGCGGTGCTGAGCGCCTTCCTGGTCCGCTACTACGTCCCGGTCGAAGCTCGCGCACGGCGCCTCGTGATCCCGTTTCCCCCGGCAGACTGGGACGCTCTGCGGGAGCTCCTGCCGGACGCCGAGTGGACCGTCCCGCAGCGCGGCACCGCGCACCGCTGGCTCGAGCTGGCCGATCACAACGCCCGGCACCTCATGGAGAGCCTGCGCATCGAGTCGTTCGAGACCGAGGAGCGGGCCGAGGACCCGGTGTATGCCCTGGGACGCGACCTCGGTCTGAGCGCCGTGCCCAGAAGCCTCGTCTGCGTCGACATCAGCCACAACCAGGGGAAGGACACCGTCGGCTCGCTGGTGTGGTTCGAGGCGGGCCGGCCGAAGAAGAGCGAGTACCGCAAGTTCAAGATCAAGGGGCTGGGCCAGCAGGACGACTTCGCGGCGATCCATGAGGTCATCACGCGCTATCTCACGCGCCGGCGCGACGAGGCGCTGCCGATGCCGGACCTGTTCGTCATCGACGGAGGCAAGGGACAATTGAACGCAGCGCTGGACGCGCTGGAGAAGGTCGGCCTCGGGCCGATCCCCATGGTGAGCCTGGCCAAGCGGGAGGAGGAGGTGTTTCTACCCGGGCGCGCCGAGAGCCTCCGGCTGTCGCGGCGGAGCCCGTCGCTCCGGCTGCTGCAGCGGGCGCGCGACGAGGCGCACCGGTTCGGCCTCGCGTACAACCGCCAGCGGCGCACCACGCGCACCATCACCTCGGAGCTGCTCAACATTCCGGGCGTCGGGCCGAACCGGCGGCGCCAGCTGCTCGAGCGCTTCGGCAGCCTGGCCGGCGTAAAGTCGGCATCCGTGGCTGAACTCGCCACCGTGCCCGGGTTCTCGGCCCGGCTGGCCGAGCGGGTGCTGTCGCACCTGAACGCCACCACGTGAACGCGGCGGCAGGTCCCGACTGGACCCTCGAGTGCTCCAACTGCGATAATCGTCGCGGGCCCGAGGGACTGCCCACCGTGTGCGACGTGTGCGGGCTCCCGTGGCTCGTGCGCTACCCCACCCGGGTGCACACCATCGTCGATCGTGCCGAGCTGCGCCGGCGGCACGGGATGTGGCGGTTCCGCTCGTTCCTGCCGCTCCTCCCGGGCGAAGAGCCGATCAGCCTTGGCGAGGGTGACACCCCGCTCCTGCGGGCGCCACGCACTGGCGCCAGGCTCGGGCTGGCCAACCTCTGGATCAAGGACGAAGGGACCAATCCGACCGGCTCGTTCAAGGCCCGCGGGCTGAGTGCTGCGATTACCCGTGCCGTAGCGGCCGGCGCCGATCGGTTCGTGCTGCCGACCGCCGGAAACGCCGGCGTCGCCGCGGCTGCGTACAGCGCGCGGGCAGGCGTGCCGGTCAAAGTCTACGCGCCGAGCACGACGCCGCGAACCATCCTCGCCCAGATGCTTGCCTACGGAGCGGACCTCGTGCTGCTCGACGGGCACATCGGCGACTGCGGTCAGGCGGCCCGCGCTTTCGCCGCCGAGTCCGGGGCGGTCGATCTCTCCACGCTGCGGGAGCCCTATCGCATCGAGGGCAAGAAGACGCTGGGCCTCGAGCTCGCCATGCAGCTCGGCTGGACGCTCCCGGCTGCGATCATCTATCCCACCGGGGGCGGCACCGGGCTGATCGGGATGTGGAAGGCCTTCCTCGAGCTCCGCGACGCCGGTTGGGTCCTGGGCGACCTGCCACGCATGTACACGGTGCAGAGCCGCGGGTGCGCGCCCGTCGTCCGCGCGTTCGAGGCCGGGGCGGATCAGTGCGAGCCATGGTCCGATCCCTGGACCGTGGCGAGCGGGCTCCGCGTGCCCAGCCCGCTCGGGGGCCGCCTGATGCTCCGAATCCTCCGCGAGACGGGGGGCGGCGCGGTCGCGGTCGACGATGCCGAGCTCGAGCGGGAGGCGGGAGAGGTGTCGCAGGAAGAAGGGGTGGACCTGGCCCCTGAGGGCGGGGCGGCGCTCGCCGCGGCGGGGGCCCTCCGGGCCAGCGGTGTCCTCAGTCCGGAGGACAGGGTGGTGGCATTCAACACAGGAGCGGGCTGGCTGTACCGCGACCCGGGGGATTTGCCTCCGGTCTAGACCTCGGCCATATTTATAAGTCTATGGCTGATGGTCGTTTTGCCATCCTCGATCCGGCCGCCGGAATCAGCGGCGACATGCTCCTCGGCGCACTCATCGCGGCCGGGGCGCCGGCCGACTGGCTGCGGAGCCTGCCGGCCAGGCTCAGCGTGCCGGACGTGACCGTCGAGATTACCGAGGTCGCGCGCTGCGGCGTGCGGGCCACCAAGGTCGACGTGGTCCTGCCGGACGGTGCGCGGGAGCATCCCGCGGAGTTGGTCCACACGAACCATGCGCACGGCCCTGGGGCCATGCACACGGATCGCATCCCACGGGGCCGCACCGCCACATCGGGGACCTGATCGCCGCTGTCGAGCGCGCGCCGCTTTCGCCCTGGGTGCGCGAGCGCGCCGTGCGCGCATTCCGGCTGCTGGGCGAGGCGGAGGGCCGCGTGCACGGCATGCCGGCGGAGCAGGTGGCGCTGCACGAGGTCGGGGCGGTCGACGCGCTCATCGACATCGTCGGCGCTATCGAAGGATTCGAGCGCCTGGGCATCGACCGGGTCTGCAACCGGCCGGTAGGGGTCGGCAGCGGCTGGGTACGAGCGGCCCACGGGGTCATCCCCGTGCCCGCGCCAGCCACAGCGCTCCTGCTGGAGGGCATCGACATCGGCCCCAACGGCCCCATCTCCGGCGAGGCGGTAACCCCGACCGGCGCGGTGCTGCTCCGGGTGCTCTCGGAAGGTGCGCCGCCGGCGCGCTGGCGGGCGGTGTCTGGCGGCGCGTGGGGTGCGGGCGGGCGCGATCCGTCGAACTACCCCAATGCGCTCCGGGTCATCATCGCACAGCCCGCGGCCGAGGCAGGGGATGTGGTGGTGCTCTCGACCGACCTGGACGACCTGAGCCCCGAGTATCTCGATCCGCTGCGCGAGGCGCTCGTGGCGGCCGGCGCGCTGGATGTGCAGGTGTGGTCCACGCAGATGAAGAAGGGGCGGACCGGATTCCGGATCGAGGCCGTCGTGGGAGCCGCCGACGCCGATTCGGTCAGCAGCGCCTTCTTCCGGCACAGCACGACCGCCGGTGTCCGGCGCCAGTCCGCGGAGCGTGTGACCCTGGCCCGGCGGGAACTGCAGGTCGAAGCGGCCGACGGAACCCGCGTGCGGGTGAAGGTGCTGGACGCGCCCGACGGCCCGCGCATGAAACCGGAGTTCGACGACGTGGCGGCCCTGGCGCAACGCACAGGACGCCCTGCCCACGAGGTGGCAAGGGACTTGCATGACCGGGCTATTCGCCTGGTGAACGCCGAGAGTGCCGCCGGGCTACAGACCCCGAACAAGGAGTCGTGACTAGTGAACGCCAAGATCGCGTCGGCCTTCATCCTGCTGTCCGTCGGTGCCACAGTCGGCCAGGCCCAGCAGCCGGTCCTCAACGACCGGGTAGCGAAGTCGATGCCCGCGACGTATATGCCGGCCCAGTGCAAGATCAAGCCGGGCCACTTCAAGGTGGCAAGCGCCGCCGGCTATCTGAAGGCGGCCATCGAGACCGATGTGCCCGAGAGCAAGACCCGGATCCTGGGACAGGCCGAGAAGGTGGATCTCGAGGCGATACAGCAGAACAGCCAGGAGAAGAATCCGGGCGCCTGGTACTACCTGGGGCGCATCTACCTCCAGCAGGGCAACCTGTACCCGGCGGATAGCGCGCTCACGAAAGCGGAACAGCTCGCACCGGACTGCGCCCAGGACATCGCCGGCTACCGCCGGAGCGCCTGGGTCGCGCTGGTGAAGGCGGGCACCAAGTTCGAGGAAGACAAGAACGCCGACTCCGCGCTCGTGATGTACCGGCAGGCGGGTGCCATCTATCGGGGCTCGCCGATCGCGTTCTATCAGACTGCCGCGATCTTGAACGACAAGGGACAGACCGACAGCGCGGCCTACTACTTCGGACAGGCCGCCGCCGTCGTATCGACCGACACGACCGACATCAAGGTCCGCGACCGGTCGGCGTTCAATCAGGGAGCGCTGCTCCTCAACGGCAAGAAGTACGACCAGGCGGCCGTCGTCTTCGAACAGTACCTCAAGCGGACTCCGAAGGACATCGAAGCCAAGCGCGGCCTGGCTGCGGCTTACCGCGGCAGCGGCAAGATCGAGCAGGCGCAGGCGCTGGAGAAGGAGCTCGTGGCCGCCGGTGGCGCGCCGGGCGCGGCGGGCGCACCCTCGGCTGGCGCCGCCTCGCAGGACCTGATGTCGGCGGGCGTGAACGCCTACAACGACAAGAAGTACGCTGATGCCGCGGCCGCGTTCGAGAAGCTGGCGGCGGCGGAGCCCAACAATCGCGATGCGCTGTACAACCTCAGCAATACCTATCTCGCGATGAAGAACGGCCCCAAGCTCGCGGCGACGGCGGCCAAGCTGGTGGCCATCGAGCCGCTGAGCGAGACCGCCCTCAAGCTCCAGGGGGAAGGCTACAAGCAGAGCGCCAAGGTCGATGATGCGGTGAAGACCGCCGAGCAGGTGCTGGCGCTTCCAGCGGACGTGAAGGCATCGGACTTCGAGGCGACGGCTAGCGGGGCCAATCTGACCCTCACCGCCACCGGGCGCGCGGCCCAGACGCCCGCAGGCAAGGCTATCCCGGCGGCGGCCGTTCCGATCGTGGTCGAGTTTCTGGGCGGCACGGGAACGGTTGTCGCCACCCAGGAGGCGCAGGTGCCGCCGCTCACCGCGGGTGCGTCGCAGGAGATCAAGGTCGCGGGTCAGGGAACCGGCATCGCGGCCTGGCGGTACAAGCGGAAGTAGGCTCGACGCCGGGGGAACCGGACGAGCGGTGTCCGGAGAGGAAGGAGCTATGGCAGGCCTACGTGAAGGGCAGACGAGCCGCATCGGTCTGACCACGACCCGGGCGCCGTATATCGAGCAGGCGCAGGCCGAAGGGCGGCTGTACATCACCCAGCCGTACGAGCTGTATTCGGACGCCAATCACGACGCGTGGCGCCGATTGTTCACCCGGATGGAGGACCGCTGGCGCCGGTACGCCAACCCGCGTTTCCTGCAGGGCATCGACAACCTCTGCCTCGACCCCGAGCGGGTGCCGAGGCTTGAGGACGTCAATCGATTTCTCAGCCCGCTCACCGGCTTCAAGGCGAAGCCGGTGAGCGGGTACGTTCCTTCCTTCCTGTTCTTCGACTGTCTCCGCAACCGCGAATTCCCCACCACGATCACCATCCGGGACGGCGCCACGCTCGACTATCTCCCGGAGCCGGACATCTTTCACGACATCGCCGGGCATGTGCCGATGCACACCGATCGCGCGTTCGCCGACACGCTCGTGCGGTTCGGCGACTGCGCTCACACGGCGGCGGCGATTGTGGCGGGCATCATCGACGAGCAGGAACAGATCCGGCGCGTCACCAGCATCTTCAGGGCGCTGGCCCGGTTCTTCTGGTTCACGATCGAGTTCGGGCTGATGCGGACTCCGGACGGGCTCAAGGCCTATGGCAGTGGCCTGCTGAGCTCGCACGGCGAGCTGGCCCACGCCATCGACTCACCGATGGTGCAGCGCTACCCGATGCAACTCGAGTGGGTCATCAACCAGTCCTTCGAGATCGACCAGTACCAGCCGCTGCTGTTCGTCGTGGATTCGTTCGACCACCTGTTCGAGCTGGTCGGAGACCTGGAGCGGTGGATGCGGGAGGGCCGGCTGGACAATGTGTCCCCGGGAGAGCCGGCGGTCAGTGAGCCGGATCTCCGGAGCTTTCTGGAGGCGTCGCGGGCGCTCTGAACGCTTGACACCGGCCAGCGGGTCGGGCACATTCACCGCGCACGTCAGGCACGCCCCGCGGGCGTAATTCAGTGGTAGAATGCCAGCTTCCCAAGCTGGACGTCGCCGGTTCGAGTCCGGTCGCCCGCTCTCTGGAAGCTTTTGCCCCGATGGCACTTTCGTGCTGTCGGGGATTTTCGTCTCCGCGACCGCGCCGCCCCAGCGACCGCATGGCCCTCCTGGTACTCGTCCCACGCAGCCCCTCGACACCGCATTGCGCGACTCGCCAGATTACAGGGTGAGCAGCCCCATGGCCGGCGCCGCAACGGGCCCCACGGGGCTCCGCTGCGGCGCCGCCCGAGGTGAACGCTGTTCACTCGAACGAGATTCGCACGGCACGATAGCTGTGTTCCCCGGTCTCCGGGTCGAACCGTTCGTTATGGTGATAGCGGAACGGGCGACCCGCAAAGTGGCCCTCGGTGATCGTGCCACTGGCGTCTACCACTTCATGCCCGGGATTCGCACCCTGGTTCGAGTTGTGGACGACCATATCGAATCGATCGGCATGGCCGATGTTGAGCGAGGGTAGCCCGGCCAGCTCGCCGATGTACATATCCGGGTCGGAGTCAGCGTCGGCGGGGCTGTCGCCCGCGACCGACTGGACCTCCGAAAGCAGCACGAAGAAGATGGGGACCGCGCCGAGACCGGCGTACCGCTCCTGGGTCGGAATGCCGCCTCCCGACTCGAACCAGACCCGGCCGCTGAGGGTGAGCTCGCAGCCGAACGCGCGCGGCCGGGGGTCGTCGGGCGGGTCCAGCGGCTGGAGATCGAGCACCTGGAGCAGGTCGAAATCCCCCGGCACGCAGGACGTCTCACGAAAGAAGGGGACGGCCGCCCAGGTCCCGTCGTTTGGGATGTAGCCCAACGGTGGCTCGGCGCCGCCGCTGAATACCAGGGTGTACCACGGCGGGCCTGGATGGTCCGCCGGAATGTCCAGGATGACGGGGGCGTTCGCCGCCGCCAGCTGCGGCGACTCCCACGGAACGGAAGGATCGGCGGGGCCGGAGTCCGCGCAGGCCCCCAGCGTCAGTGCCGTGACCAGCGTGCCCACCAGCATTCGTTGCTCGAGCATATTGCCTCCTTGCCGCGTCTCCCGCGGCCCGGGGATGCGAGTCTCGGGGCGCGCGTGCGCGCAGTCCCGTATCCCCTCCTGCGCAAGACCGGGGCCCCACCCGCAACTCCCACCCGGGCGCCGCTCGACGTGACGGACGCGTCGCCACCTCGCGCACGGACCGCCGAGCTGCTCGACACCGCCGACCGCGGCGACAGCGACCCGTCGGCCACCCTCGATAGGCTCATCCCGATCGTCTACGACCAGCTTCGCGCCATCGCCCATCGCCAGCGCGCACGCGAAGCGGCGGACCATACCCTCGACACGACCGCATTGGTCAACG
Source organism: uncultured Gemmatimonadales bacterium (assembly GCA_963728705.1). Taxonomy (GTDB): domain Bacteria; phylum Gemmatimonadota; class Gemmatimonadetes; order Gemmatimonadales; family GWC2-71-9; genus CAVVWJ01. Next base: position 89,230 of record CAVSLY010000016.1, on the reverse strand, counting down.
AGGCGTACCTGCGGCTGGTCGATGACGCCCGGGTGACCCGCCGCGGGCGGGCATACTTCTTCGGTGCCGCCGCACGGGCGATGCGGCAGATCCTGGTGGATTACGCACGGAGAAGAGACGCGCTCAAGCGCGGTGGGGGGATGGAGGTGGTCACGCTCGAGGATGGGCACTCGCCGGTTGACGGCTTCGCCGCCGAGCTGCTCGACCTGGAGGCGGCGCTGCAGCGGCTGGCGCAGCTCAGCCCGCGGCAGGCGCAGGTCGTAGAGTTGCGGTATTTCGGGGGACTCGAGGTCGACGAAGTGGCGGAGCTCCTGCGCGTGTCGGTCCGAACCGTGGAACTGGACTGGACGATGGCCCGCGCCTGGCTCTTCCGAGAGCTCGGCGGGGGCGACAGCCGCGGCCCTCCCCGACGCGGGCGGAACGATGGCGACGCCTGAAGAGCGCTGGGCGCTCATGCGCGAGCTGTTCGACCGAGCACGCACCGTTCCAACCGCGGAGCGCGACGCGTACCTCGACCGGGTCTGCGACGATGCCGACCTGCGGCAGGAGATCGCCGGTCTGCTCCAGGCACACGACAGCCTCGAGTCGGGCCGGGGCGATTTCCTGGGGGTGATCGACGAGGAGCGGGCGGCTGCACTGCTGGACCCGGACGCACTCGGGGGGGCGGTCCTCGGGCGCTACCGCCTCATACGCGAGATCGGTCGCGGGGGCATGGGCGTCGTCCATCTGGCCTACGATCCGCTGTTGGACCGGCAGGTGGCGCTCAAGGTTCTCCGAATCCGCCGCTCCGAGGATGCGAACGCAAACAGCGCGCTCGCGCAGGAGGCGCGGGCCGCATCGGCTACCGACCATCCCAACATCGCCACGGTGCACGACGTCGGTCAGACCCCCGACGGCCGCTGGTTCATCGTCATGTCTCACTACGCCGGGGTCACGCTGGGGAAGCTGCTCGGCCGGGGCGCGCTGCCGCCGGCCCGGGCGGCGGAGATCGCCCGACAGGTCGCCGCCGGGCTGGTCGCGGCGCACGAGGCCGGGCTCGTCCACCGCGACATCAAGCCGGCGAACATTCTCATCACGCCCGAAAACGTCGTGAAGATCCTGGACTTCGGCATCGCGAGGCTGGCGACGCGGCGTCGCGGAGGGCCCGGCGCCGCGCGCCGGAACCGTCGCGTACATGAGTCCCGAGCAGATCGACGACGACACGGTAGATGGCCGCGCCGATGTCTGGGCGCTGGGCGTCGTCCTGTGGGAGATGCTCGCCGGGGCGCGGCCGTTCGGGGGGGCGGATGCCGACGCCGTCATCAGGTCCGTCCGTAACGATCGTCCCGTGCTGTCGGCGCCGGTCCCGCCGCGCCTGCGCGCCATCGTGCACCGCTGCCTCGAGAAGGATCGGGAGCAACGGTACCCCGATGCGGTCGGCCTCCTCGAGGATCTGCAGGCGTTCGAACGGACGCACATCGTACGCTCCCGTGCGGCCGGACGTGTGGGAACGGCGGGTGCCCTGGCCGCCGCCGCGGTGATCGGCGGGATTCTCCTCCGGGGAAGGGTGGCGGAGGAAGACGAGCGCCCCTCGCCGCTCGCGGGCCTCGCGATCATGCCCCTCGCCACCGCCGTGGCGGACACGGTGCTGGAACGCCTCGGCCGCGAGCTCGTGATTACCCTCAGCACAACGGTCGGGACCCTGACCGACGGCGGCGTGATCGATCCGCAGGCCGTGCTGGCCGCGGCGCCCGATACCGCACAGCCGCTGGGACGGGAGCAGGCGGCCCGAGCTCGCGGCTCGGCTGGGGGCGGTCAGCGTGCTCCACGGGACGCTGGTCCGTGTCGGCGACGACTCGGTTCGTCTGGATGCGGCACTCCTCAGCCTGCCGGACCGCCGGCCGATCGCGCGCACGGCCGCAGCCGCCGGCGTGGATGATCTCATCGCCCTTACCGATTCCGCCACGCTCGGGCTGGTCCGCGGGCTCTGGCGGGAAGGCGATGTCCCCGCGCCGAGCCTGGCGGGGCTCGCCACGTCGTCGGTGCAGGCACTCCAGCAGTATCTGGACGGCGAGCGCGCGCTGGCCCGAGGCGATTTTCCCGGTGCCGTCACCGCGTTCGACCAGGCATTCGAGACCGATTCCACCTTCTGGATCGCATACTGGCGGTCGCTTTATCCTCGGGTGTACGACGGCACTCCGCCGGCGGAGATCGCGAAGGTGAACGCGGTGCTCGCACACCGCGACGATCTGCCCGTACCAGACCAGTTGCTGATCCGGGCTAGGACCGCCGCGCGGCTGGATGAGCGGCTTGCGGCCGGTCACCATCTCACCAGGAGCTTTCCGAGCTATTGGCCCGGGTGGTACGAATACGGCAACACCCTCGTGCACGACGGTCCGTACGCCGGTACCGGTTACGACGAGGCCAGGGTCGCGCTGGAACAGGTCGTGCGGCTGCAGCCACGCTTTGCTCCAGCGTGGGAGCACCTGTTCTGGATCGCGATCTACCAGCGCGACGCGGTCCGCGCAGGTCGGGCGCTCGACCGGGTGCGGCGCCTCGCGGGGCCGGGGAGCTACTACGACCAACACGGGGAACTCCGGTACTACGACCATCTGATGCGGCTGGTGGGTGGAGGTGACGTCCCCGACTCGGTGCTGGCCGGCAATGCCGCCTACATCGCCGGGACGCCGCCGATCCCGGCCGAGAACATCGGCCACGGCCTGCTCGAGTTCGGCTTCGCGCGGGGACAGATCGCTTTGGCGGACGCGATTCTCGAGCTCGAACCGAGGCGAGACCTCGCCTCGGCGGTGCTGCTCGGGCGAGCGAAGGCATGGGCGTCGCGCGGTGCCTGGGACTCGGCCATCGCGTCGGCCGAGCGCGGCGCGCGACTCGCGGGGACCTCCGAGGCGGCGCTTGCGACCTTCGCCCTGGCGGCCGTAGGCACCGTCGTCGGTGGGGTGAACCCGCAAGACGTCGCGCGCACCCGACGCGTCCTGAGCGGCAGGCCGCTCGTCTCGTCGCCGGACAGCGCGGAGCTGTGTTGGCTCGATGGGCTCGTGGCGTTTCGAGTCGGCGATCAGGAGGCGCTCGGGCGGGCGAGGTGGGAGCTGCGGCGGATGCAGTACCGATACGCCGGTTGGCTCGACCGCTCGCTCGCCGCCTTCGAGAGGGCCGCAGCGGGCGATACGGCCAGGGCTGCCGCCGGGCTCGCCGAACTGGAAGAGGAGAAGGCCCAGCGACAGGTCTACGCGGCCTACGCACCTGCCCATCCATATCACACCGCCGTCAACCGAATCATGGGCGCGCGCTGGCTGGTGGAGCTCGAGGCGCTCGACCAGGCCGCGAGGTTGCTGACCTGGCACGAGGCGGTCCGGTGGGGCGCGACGAACCCGGAAGAACGAATCAACCGCACGCTCGAGCCGCTCGCGCTGCTCGAACGTGGCAGGATCGAGGCGGCCCAGGGTCGCTCGCGACACGCCGCCGGATACTACGCCCAGTTCCTCGAGCGGTTCGATCGGCCGGTTCCCGCCCTTACGGTGCTTCGTGCCGAAGCCGACGCCGCCCTGGCCGGCGTGCCGGGCACGGTGCCGCCGGCCGGCGCTCTCCACTGATGCCGATGACGTCTGCTAGGGCCGGAGGCCAGGGCCCCTGATCGGGCCTAGTCAGTCGCCCAGCTTGCCGCCCTTCCAGCTCAACAGATTCAGGAACTCCCGCCGCGTCTTCGGACCGTAGGTCAAAAAGAGCGGGTCGGGATCCTCGCGGTAGCCCAGGCGCTTCTTGCCGATGCGATCGCCGGCCGACCGGAGCTTCACCTCCTCGGCGCTGATCTTGTAGGGACGGGTGGCGTTGAGGCCAAACACCTTCGCCCGGAGCGCGGGCGTGATCTCGGGATAGCCGTGACGGTCGCGCAACTCCTCGGAGACCTGGAAGGTGCGCCAGGCCTGAATCTGGTCCTGGGGCGACCCGGTCCAGATCGAGTCGGTTCCCCAGATCACGTTGTCCTGGCCGACATACTTGAGCAGCTTGCCCATTCCGTGCCCCGCCGTGTCGGGGTCGCGCCTGAACATGTTCCAGGTCGTCCCGAGATCGGCGTAGACGTTGCTGTTGGGCGCGATGTCGTTGTCGAGCAGCGACTGCACCAGCGAGTCGATGCCGTTGCGCCCGGCCCCGGGGTTGAACGGCAGCTCGGGATTCTCCGGGTCGAAGCCGGCGTGATACACCAGGAAGTTCATGTCGGGAAACTTCCGGGCCGCTTTGCCGATGTCGTCACAGCGCGCGTACTTGTAGCTCGCATCGCGGCCGAACGGAATTCCCTTGTGAATGCAGATGTTCCGAACGCCGATCGCACGCGCCCGTTCGATGAACGGAACGCCGTACCGCTCGTCCGTCAACTCGAACCCGCGTCCCGTCTCGAGCGAATGGTAGGCGTTGTCCGCCGGCCCCCACTGGGTGTACGTCTTCCACCCCACCACACCGTAGCGCTTGTACAGCTGCTCCATCCGATCGATATCGCCCTCTTGATTGGGGTTGACCCGACCGTGGATGAGGAGCCGCTTGGTGCCTTCCAGGTTGTCGATGATCTTCTGCGTAGCCGCGGCTTCTTCGATAGTGAGGGGCTCGGCATCCGACATGGACGGAATGAAGGTCAGCACCATCATGTCCGTGTCGCTGTCGAGAAACACGTCCTTGATGAATCGTTCCGCCGAGATGGCCGGCGTCGGGTTGAGGACGGGACTCTTGCCCGGCGGAACCTTCTTGAGCCAGGCGCCGGTGGGGTTGGCGAAATGTCCATGGACGTCGAAAATGAACTCCGACCCTTCCATGACTGTGCGCGCCATATCGTTGTCCAGTGCCGCGTCCCGCGGGATGTCGTAGAACGCCCCGGTTTTACCCGCCGCCGCGTTCACTTCGTTGAACGCGAGGAGCGTGCTCGCCGCGCCTGCGCTCGACACGAGAAAGCTGCGCCGGGTCATCGAGAGGTGCGTGGCATTGTCCGTGGCCCGCACCAGTGCGAGGCGATTGGCTTCGAGGTTGCGCTCCCCCACCGGGATCGGTGGATACTCACCATTGGAGGTGGAATCGATCTTGACGGGGAGTCGTGTACCCTCGGGGTCGATACGCGTCATGGGGGGAGCTCCGGGAGTAGGTCGCCTTCTCCACGTACGGTTGTCGCCCCGCCCGTGTTTCTCCGGTGCCCTCGGCTCGTGGCTCACCCCGGATCCCTCTTCCGGAGCCAGCGCCGTGAATCTCGCGTGTGAGTGAAAGGTGGTGAACAGAAAGGGTGCGATCGAGGTGATCCATATGGCCGAGCATCAGGCGAGGCGGAGCAAACGCTTCGGGTCGAGACGATGCAATGGCCGTGGATGGGTGATCGACAGGGGAGATCTTGGAACCGGTCCGACGTGGCAGAACGGGGGAGGGCCTAACGTCCCAAGCCGGTCAGCTCGCGGCCGATGTTGAAGAGTGCGGAGAAGCCCAAGGACAGGGTGGCACCACCCACAGCACCGCCCACGCTACGATCGTGCTCCCAGGCCATGCCGGCGAAGTCTCCGGCGTAGGTCCCGGCGATACGGGGGACCGAGAGCGCCCGGCTTCCGTCGGCGCGACGATCGGTGAAGGTCTCGAGCAGGGCGTGCTGAACGCGCGGCCCGAATCCCCGGCAGTCGCAGAACTGGTAGTGGTAGTCCGTGCTGCGGTTCATGAGCGCGGCCAAGCCGTGGCGGACGCTCATCTCGGCCGCGTGCTGGGTGGCCCGCTGGGCCAGCCGTTGTCCCAATTCCGTACCGTCGTTCTGACGAAGCTGCTGGAGCGCTCCACCACCAACTACGCCGAGGACGGCGCGCGGCCCGGCCAGATCGCGAAGATAGTTGCCGATCCGGACGTTCTCCGGTGTGACCCGGATGGATGCTGGCTCGCGGCCGACCGCCGGGCCGCCCACCGACGGCATCTGGGCCGAAACTCGTCCAACAACCGAGGGCGCCAGCGCCATGACCACCACACAACATCGCATCGCACGGCGACGCGCTCCCCGGATTCGGGGTTCCGACAAAGGCCGCATTTGCCCACCTTGGTATCTCACGAAGCCTGGCCGACCATCAGCCAGGGGAGGCAATGTCGCCCCGAAAACAATATCGCCCATGAGTGTTCTTTGACGCAATCCGCCGGACACGGGGAAGCGCAACATGACGGTAGCGAATCATGGCGGAACCGTAGTCAGGGCATCGACTTGGAGCTGTTACGTCCAATCGGCGCAGGCCGCGACCGGCGCCCGTGGAATGCGACCGCCTAATAGTTATGGATCTAAAGGTCCTGGCACGCCGACCCATCATGGCGGCGGAGTCAGGTTACCGAACCGGCCCTCGACGACAGACCGAGATACGCCATGAGCCGGGATCGCGAGCGCAGGCCAAAGGACGCGACGCCGGATAGCCCCGAGAAACAGCGCGAGGAGGCCGAGGCGGCGCGCGAGGTTTCCGAGGGTCAGCGCGAAGTTTCCGAGGCGCTAAGGGAAACCGGAGAGACGTCGCGGGATACCGCCGAGGTCACGCGAGAGTCGGGTGAGGCCGGCCGCCAATGGGCCGAAGTGGCGCGTCATGCGGCGGAGGATGCACGGCGGGCGGCTGAGGAAGCGCGAAGCGCCGCTGAACTCTTGCGGGGTGCCGCCGGGGAGGCGCGTGCGGCAGGGGCGGAGGCGCGAGCAGTAGCTCAGGAGCAGGAGAAGCTGATGAGCGCCATGCGGGAGACGATGCGGGAGTACGAACGGGCGCGAGCGGAATTTGAAAGAAAGCGGGTCGGAAGGGCACCGCCTGGCGATTGACTTCGCTTGATCTGTGCGAAAGGCGCGGGTGATCACGCGCAGCGAGGGGCATTGCGCGGAATAGCTCGAGCCGTTGCGGGGCAGGGTCCCTCGCTCCACTCGGGATGACGGTTGTGCCTCAGAGCTCGTCGGGCCGATCAGGCATCCGCAAGCGGCAGCCCCGGCAGCACCTTATCGATCGTGATGGGAAACTCGCGCACGCGTACACCGGTCGCATTGAACACAGCGTTCGCGACCGCGGCGTTTGCGCCGCAGTTCCCAAGCTCGCCGACGCCCTTGGCACCCAGCACGTTGGCCTTGTCGTCGACGCTGTCCAGCAGGATGGCATCGATCTCAGGAATGTCGGCGTGCACCGGCACCAGGTATCCGGCCAGATCATGGTTGACGAACGCGCCCGTGCGCGTGTCCACCAAGGCCTCCTCGAGCAGCGCCGAGCTGACGCCGAAGATCATGCCGCCGATGAGCTGGGAGCGCGCCGTCTTGGCGTTGAAGATCCGCCCCGCCGCGAAGACGCCCAACATCCGCCGCAGCCTGATCTCGGCCGTGTCCGCGTCCACTCCGATCTCGACAAAGTGGGCGCCGTAGGCGTGGATCGAGTACTTCTTGTAGTTCGGGTCGGCCCACATGGCGCCGATCTCGCCTTCTGCCTCCACACCTTCGGCGGGGGCCCGTCCCGCTTGGAGCTTCTGGCGCAGCGCCACGCAGGCGTTATACACCGCGGTGCAAGTGTTGGTGGCGCCGAAGGACCCGCCCGAGCCCGCGCCCGGCGGATAGTTCGAGTCTCCGATTTCGACCCGCACCCGATCAAGCGGAATGCCCAGCGTCTCCGCCGCGACCTGGGCCACGATGGTGTACGTCCCGGTGCCGATGTCTGTGATGTCCGAGCGGACGACGGCGGTCCCGTCCGGCATCATCCGCACCGTGGCCTTGCTCGGCAACTGGAACTGCATGCGCACGGCGGCCGCCATTCCGTACCCGACCAGCCAACGGCCGTCTCGGAGGCTCGCGGGCTTCGCCGAGCGTCGCTCCCAGCCGAACCGCCGGGCTCCCTCGCGCATGCACTCAACCAGCCGGCGGTCGCTGAACAGCTGACCTGTCTCGGGGTGGACCGCGGGCTCGTTCAGGATCCGGAACTCGATCGGATCCATGCGCAGCGCCACGGCCAACTCGTCGATCGCCGACTCGACCGCCAGCAGACCAGGCGCCTCGCCAGGGGCGCGGACGTCCTCGCCGCGGGGCAGATCGACCTCCGTCAGCCGGTGCCGCGTCAGCCGGTCGGGCGCGGCGTACATCGGCCGCGCCGAGGTCGCCGTCTGTTCGCCGAACTCGGCCAGCGGGCTCGTGTGCATGATCACGTCGTGCCCCAAGGCCACCATTCGGCCATCACGCGTCGCTCCCAGACGGACCCGCTGGCTCGTCATGGGCCGGCAGCCCACGAGCTGGAAGGTCTGCTGCCGGGTCATGACGACCTTGACCGGCTGCTTGAGCTCGCGCGCGGCGAGCGCGGCCAGGATAGTCTCGGAGTGGATGCCCAGCTTGGAGCCGAACCCGCCACCGACATAGGGGGTCACGATCCGGATCCGCTTCTTGTCCATCCGGAGCGTGCTCGCGATCGCGGTGCGTGCCTCGGACACGATCTGCGAGGAGACGTAGACCGTCAGGTCCTCGCCGCTGGGCACTACCATGCAGGCATGCGACTCCATCGGCTGGGAGAACTGATAGGGCGTCGTGTAGGTCTCATCCACTTTGACTTCCGCGCCATCGAACGCACCGTCAAAGTCCCCGACTGCACTGTCGGTGGGGAGCCCGGCGTTCACCGCCTTGGGGGCGTATGCCTGGTCCAGCCGGGTCGCGAAGTCGAACCGTCCCGGCTCGCCGGCGTAGGTAACGTCCACGAGATTCGCCGCGGCGCGCGCCTGCTCGTACGTCTCGGCCACGATGAGCGCCACGGGCTCGCCGTAGTGGTGAACGTCGGCCCCGCTCAGCGTCGGGAAAGCGCGCGAGTACGCCGAGCGGATCGACGGGTCGGCCTTTCCCTGCGCCGGCGCGTTGCGGTGAGTCATCACCATCCGCACGCCCGGCGCCTTCTCGGCGCGCGCGGTGTCGATGGCGGTGATGTGTCCCTTGCCGATTGTGGCGCCCACGATGAAGCCATAGAGCGGCTGCCCCACGTCCCAGTGTTCGGCGGCATAGGTAGCCCGGCCACTGACCTTCAGCGGCCCGTCGATGCGGCTGATGGGTTGCCCGATGATTGCGGTCATGGCGTCAGCCCTCCTGCGCCACATGTGCCAGCGTGCGGCACAAGGTGCGCTTCGCCAGGTCGATCTTGAAGTCGTTGTGGCCGTGCCCCATTGCGTTCTTCATCGCCGCTTCGGCGGCGGCGCGATAACTGGCCATCGTGGCGGGGCGGCCCACCAGCGCCGTCTCCGCCTCGGTCGCGCGCCAGGGCTTGTGCGCCACGCCGCCGAACGCGATCCGGGCCGCCGTGATCGTGCCGCGCTCCGCCGCGACGATGGCCGCCACCGACACCAGGGCGAATTCGTAGGAGGCCCGGTCGCGCACCTTCCGGTAGACCTGCCGGCCCGGTGGCGGCGCGGGCAGCACCACGCCGGTGATCATCTCGCCGGGACGGAGGACGGTCTCGATGTGGGGCGTCTCCCCGGGCAGTCGGTGGAAGTCCCCGATGGCGATAGTGCGAATGGCCTGGTCGGCGTCGAGCAACTCGATGCGAGCTTCCAGGGCCGCCAGGGCGACGGCCATGTCGGACGGATGGGTGGCGATGCAGGCGTCGCTCGCGCCGAGAACCGCGTGGATCCGGTTGATCCCACCGATCGCCGAGCAGCCCGAGCCGGGCGTGCGCTTGTTGCACCCGGAGGCGGTGTCGTAGAAGTAGGGGCACCGTGTGCGCTGCAGCAGGTTCCCGCCGATGGACGCCTTGTTGCGCAACTGTCCAGAGGCACCGGCCAGCAGGGCCTCGGAGAGGACCGGGTATCGGGCACGCACCCTGGCGTCCGCGGCGGTATCGGAGTTCGCCGCCTGCGCCCCGATTCGGAGCCGGCCATCGGGCAGCTCCTCGATGGCTTTCAAGGGCAGGCGACTGATGTCGACCAGATGCGTCGGCTGCTCGATTTCCAGCTTCATCAGGTCGAGCAGATTGGTGCCGCCGCTGATGAACTTGGCCCCAGGTTTCGCCACCGCGGCCAGAGCCGCCTGCGAGTCCGTGGCCCGCTCGTACGTGAAGGCTCTCATTGGCGGGCTCCTTCCACGAGGTCCCGAATGGCAGCGACGATGTTGGGATAGGCGGCACAGCGGCAGATGTTCCCGCTCATACGCTCCCGAATCTCTTCGTCGGTCAGCGCGATTTCACGCGACGCCACGTCGGCGGTGACGTGGCTGGGCCAGCCGGCCTTGGCCTCCGTGAGCATGCCAAGGGCCGAGCAGATCTGGCCGGAGGTACAGTATCCGCACTGGAAGCCGTCGTGCTCGACGAACGCTGCCTGCAAGGGATGAAGGGTGCCGGGCTGGCCCAGGCCCTCGATCGTCACGATCTCGTCGTCCTCGTGCATGACGGCGAGCGTGAGACAGGAGTTGATGCGCCGGCCGTTGACCAGCACGGTACAGGCGCCGCACTGCCCGTGATCGCAGCCTTTCTTGGTACCGGTCAGGTGGAGGTGCTCGCGGAGCGCGTCGAGGAGCGACGTGCGCGGATCCAGGTCGAGGTGGTGCGGCTGACCATTGACGGTCAACGCGATCTCCGAGGTATTGGTTGCGGCGGAGTTCGTGTGGATAGCGGTGGATGAGCTCATTGCACACTCGCTTTCTTCACTCTTGGGACCGGTGCGCGGCAGTGTGAAGACTCGGTCGGTCGGGCCAGTGCGTTCTAGTACAACCGTGCTCCGGCCATAGCCCGCGCGCGGAGTCGTACCGACGCGCGGCGATTCGTGCTGCGAGGCTCCGCTGGCGCGGGTAGATTTCCAGGGTGTCCAGTCCCATCCTGACCGCCGAGTCCCGGTCCAATGCCCTCGAACGGGCCCTGCACCAACGCTTCGGCCTGCGGGCTTTCCGTCCGGGCCAGCGTGAGGCCGCGCTCGCAGTACTCGAGGGCCGCGACCTCGTCGCGGTGATGCCCACCGGGGCCGGGAAGTCGCTCTGCTTCCAGCTTCCCGCGCTGCTGCTCGAGGGCACGACGGTTGTCGTGTCGCCGCTGATCGCGCTCATGAAGGACCAGGTGGACGGGCTTCGTGCCCGCGGAATCGCGGCTGCCGCGTTGCATTCGGGCCTGGCACCGCACGAGCGCTCCGCCGTCGAGGCCGAGCTGGCGGCGGGACGGCTGGACCTGGTGTACGTCGCCCCCGAGCGCCTGGGGGCCAGCGGCTTCCGGGAGCTGCTCCGGCGCATCCGCCCCGTGCGGCTCATTGTAGACGAAGCCCACTGCATCAGCCAGTGGGGCCACGATTTTCGCCCCGACTACCGGCGGCTCGGCGGCTTCCGCGCGGAGCTTGGCGTGCCTGCTGCCGCGTTCACGGCCACCGCCACGCCCGACGTCCGCGCCGACATCGCCACCCAGCTCGGTCTCCAGGACCCGCTCGATCTCATCACCGGCTTCGAGCGAACCAACCTGACGCTCGCCGTCGAGCCCTGCCGGAGCCGGGAGGAGAAGGCTGCTGCGCTCGCGCGGCTCATCACCGAGGTCGGAACGCCGGGGATCGTGTACGCCGCCACCCGGAAGACGGTGGAGCTCTGGGCGGACGTGCTCACGGGACAAGGGCTTCGCACCGGGCGCTACCACGCGGGGTTGTCGGACGAAGAGCGCACGCGGGTGCAGGACGACTTTCTTGCCGGCCGCATCGACGTCATCGCTGCCACCAACGCCTTCGGGATGGGGGTCGACAAGGCGAACATCCGGTTCGTTGTGCACGCCGAGCTTCCGGGAAGCGTCGAGGCCTATTATCAGGAGGCGGGCCGCGCGGGGCGCGACGGGCAGCCGTCGCGCTGCACGCTGCTGTTCTCGCCGGCGGACGCGCGGACGCAGGAGTTCTTTCTCGCCGGCGCCAACCCGACCAGGGAAATCCTTCGCGCGACGTGGAAACTGCTCGGCGAGGGTCTCGATGAGGAGCAGATCGTCGGTCGGCTCGGAGGGGATTCCTCGACCTCGATGAGCGCCGCCACCGCGGCGCGCCTCCTTCGGCGTGCGGCCGAAGCTGGCGGGATCGCCACTGGAGAGGGGCCCGTGCCGCTGGACGAGGGCATCCGCGCCCTCAAGGCCCGCCGGGACCGCGAGCGCCTCGACACGATGGTGCGGTACGGGTTCTCTCGTGGCTGCCGCACCCGGTTCATCTACGACTACTTCGCCGGCGGGGCCCGCGGTGGCGCCGCCCCGCGCTGCGGCGTGTGCGACGTCTGCCTCGGCTGGGGCAAGCGCGACGGCCGGGCGCTCGACGACGCGGAGCTGCTGCGCGTCCGTATCGCGCTGTCGGGCGTGGGGCGGCTCTCCGGGCGCTTCGGCATCGAGCGGATTGCGCAGGTGCTCACCGGCAGCCAGGTGCGCGAGATCCTGGATCGCGGGCTCGACCGCGTGCCGACGTACGGCAAGCTGGCCGGTGTCCCGATAGGCCAGGTGAAGGACTTGCTCAACGTCTTGGCCGATGCGGGGCTCATCGAACGCCAGGGAATCGAGGGCGGCCGCCCGGGCGCATTCGTGCTCGCCCTCACGTCGGAGGGGCGCCGGGTGGCCATGGGAGGAGTCCGACCGGAGCTCGCCCTTCCGTCCGAGCCGGCTGCTCGATCTCGAAGCCGCCGCGCTCGCGCGGGCACTGGCCGCCGTGGTCCGGCGAGCGCGGCCTCCCCGGCCGCCGGGGAGGCAGGCGCTGTCCCTGGGGAGGGCCCGGAGCCCGATCCGACGCTGCTCGCCCAGCTCAAGGCCTGGCGCACCACGGAGGCGCGACGAAAGTCGATGCCGCCATACGTCATCTTCCACGATCGGACGCTCGCCGAGCTGGCCGCCGCCCGGCCGAGAGACCTGCAGGGGCTCCGGCAGGTGCCCGGCATCGGACCGGCCAAGCTCGAGGCATACGGCGCCGCCCTGCTCGCGCTGCTGGGAGAAGGCTGAGAAGTCACTCGCGCGTGCGAACAGGTTGAGAAGTCACTTGCGGCGCTAGCGGGAAGTGGTTTGGGGCCTTGAATTTACCAGCATTCCGGGCGATCTTCCCCGCCTCGACACACGGCCAGAGGCCGGGGAAGGCGTGGGATGATACGAGTGACGGCGGTACAGCCCGAATCGATCGCAGAGGAGCTCGGGCTCGCCGAGGGGACCGAGCTACTGGCCGTGAACGGCCGGGAGCTCGAGGACTTCCTGGACTGGGAATTCCTCACGGCCGAAGAGGAATTTCTCCTCCACGTCCGCCAGCCGGACGGCGAGGAGATCGAGTACGAGATCGAGCGCCCGCTGGGTGAGCCGCTGGGCGTCTCCCTCGAGCCGGCCCGCATCCGGCGCTGCGCCAACCGCTGCGACTTCTGCTTCGTCGACGGCTTGCCCGATGGGCTGCGCGACGTGCTCTACATCCGGGACGACGACTATCGACTGTCGTTCCGCTACGGCAACTTCGCCACGCTCACCAATCTCAAGCCGAAGGACATCGAGCGGATCATCGAGTTCCGGCTCTCGCCGCTCTACGTGTCGGTCCATGCCACCGATCCCACGGTGCGCCGCTACCTGCTCCGGAATCCCACCGCGCCCGAGATCCTCCCTCAGCTCGGACACTTCGCCGACCATGGCATCGAGTTCCACACGCAGGTCGTGATGTCGCCGGGCGTGAACGATGGCGCGGTGCTCGAGCAGACGCTGCGCGAGCTCTACGAGTTCGGGCCGGCCATCCTGGGCTGCTCGGTGGTGCCGGTCGGGCTTACCGAGTTCAGCAAACATCACCTCGTGCGCGAGCCGACCGCCGGGGAATGCCAGGCCGCCATCCGCCTGGTCGAGGCCCGCGCGGCGATCGCGCGGCGGGAGCGGGGCATCCACTGGGCCTTCGGGGCCGACGAGCTCTACGTGCGGGCTGGCGTCGAACTGCCACCGGCCGAGATCTACGACGGCTTCGATCAGGTCGAGAACGGCGTCGGCAGCGTGCGCTGGCTTCAGCGACAGATCGAGAGCGGCGCAGACGAGCTCCAGGGCTGGACCGGCCGGCGCATCGGTGTCGTGACCGGCACGGCGATGGGACAGCTGATGCCGATGGTGCTCGATCCTCTCGCCCGTGCCACCGGTGCCACGTTCGAGCTCATCCCGGTGGTGAACACCCTCTTCGGCGCCTCCGTGACCACCGCGGGACTTCTGCCGGGCATCGCGTTACAGCAGGCGCTGACGGGCCGCCGCGATCTCGACCTCGCGCTCCTCCCCGGCGAGGCCATCAACGACGACGGACTCTTCATGGACGACATGAGCCTCGACCTGCTCTCGGCCGGCGTGCCGATGGAGCTGCGCCTCTCCAAGGACTTCATCGACGCGCTGCACGTGCCGGCCGCGGCATGAGCAAAGCCACCGTCGCCATCGTCGGCCGGCCGAACGTCGGCAAGTCGACCCTGTTCAACCGCATCATCGGCGGCCGGCCGGCCATCGTCTCCGACCGGCCCGGCACCACGCGCGACCGGCATTTCGGCGACGCCGAGTGGCAGGGCCGCCAGTTCTGGCTGGTGGACACCGGGGGGCTGGTACCTGAGTCCGACGATTCGATGGAGCGCGCCATCCGTCAGCAGGTGGATTTCGCGCTCGAGGAATCCGATGTGGTGCTGTTCGTCGTCGACGGGCGCGAAGGCATCAACCCGGTGGACAAGGCCATCGCGGAACGGCTCCGCCAGGCGCAGCGGCCCGTGGTGCTCGCGGTAAACAAGCTCGACGACCTGGAGCGCAGTACCGCCCAGTTCGACTTCTACCAGCTCGGCTTCGGCGATCCGCTGGGCGTGAGCGCGTCGGTGGGGAAGGGCAGCGGCGATCTGCTCGACGCCGTCGTCGAGCGGCTGCCGCCGTTCAATCCGGCCGAGGTGGAGGCGGCGGTCAACGTTGCGGTCGTCGGGCGGCCCAACGCGGGCAAGTCCTCGGTCGTCAACCGGCTCCTGGGCGAGGAGCGACACCTAGTCGCGCCGGAGGCCGGCACGACGCGCGATGCCATCGACTCCCTCTTGCGGTATCGAGGCAAGAGCCTCAAGTTCATTGACACCGCAGGCTTACGTCGTCGTGCTAAAGTAGAGGATGATCTGGAGTTCTACTCCACCCTCCGCACCGAGCGCGCCATCGACCGGGCGGAGGTGTGCGTGCTCGTCGTCGACGCCACGCTGGGCATGCACAATCAGGACCTCCGGATCGCCACCGAAGCATGGGACCACGGCTGCGGCCTGATCGTGGTCGTCAACAAGTGGGATCTGGTCGAGGAGAAGGACGCGAACACCGCACGGCGAGGGCAGGAGGAGCTGATGGAGAAAGCGCCGTTCCTCCGGTATGTGCCGTTCGTGTACGTCTCCGCGCTCACGGGGCAGCGGGTGCGCCGGATCCTCGACCTGATCCTCGAGGTCGCCGAAGGACGCGAGCAGCGGGTGCCGACCGCGGAGGTCAATCGAGTGTTGACGACGCTGCTCGAGCGCAATTCGCCGCCCCAGAAGCCAGGTGAGGAAGTGAAGCTGCTCTACGCGTCCCAGATCTCGGTGGCGCCGCCGACCATCGCCATCGTGAGCAACCGACCCGATGACGTGCCTGAGATGTACGAGCGCTATCTCGTCAACGGTTTCCGCGAAGCGTGGGCGTTCACCGGCTCACCGCTCCGGCTCAAGTTCACCGCGCGCGGCTCGAAGCGCTGATGGCCGGGCTGCCCTGGCTCATCGCCTCCTACCTCCTCGGCGCGGTGCCGACGAGCTATCTGGCGGCGCGGCTGTTCCGGGGCATCGATCTGCGTGAGCACGGCAGCCGCAATCTCGGCGCCACCAACCTGTACCGTGTGCTCGGGTGGCGGTACGCGGTTCCGGTCGGGTTGCTGGACGCGGCCAAGGGCCTCGTGCCGGTGCTGGTCTTTGCGCCGCGGGTCGCCTCGTCGGAAGTGTTCGCGCTGATCTGCGGGCTGGTGGCGGTGGTGGGACACGTGTTCTCCGTGTTCGTCGGATTCAAGGGCGGGAAGGGCGTGGCCACCGCGGCGGGCGTGATGCTGGGCCTCACCCCGGCCGCGCTCGGTGTCGCGGTACTGGTGTGGGCGGCGCTGGTGTATCTCACCGGGTACGTGTCCGTCGGGAGCATCGCGGCCGCGGCCATCTTTCCCCTGGCGGTCTACCTGCTCGAGCCGCCCGATCAGCCGGCCATGCTGTGGCTCGACATCGCGGTCGCCGCGGCCATCGTCTGGTTCCATCGCGGCAACATCCAGCGTCTCTTCAAGGGAACGGAAAACCGGTTTGGCCGCCACGCGGCCTCCTCGCCGCGTTCATGAGTGCCGTCGCGGTACTCGGGGCCGGGAGCTGGGGCACCACGCTCGCCAACCTGCTCGCCGGCAAGGGTGAGACGGTTCGCCTCTGGGCGTACGAGCCGGAAGTGGTTGAGGCGATCAACCGCACCCACGAGAATCCGCTGTTTCTCCCCGGCGTGCGGCTCGGTGCCAACCTGCGGGCGTTCGGCGATCCGCAAGAGGCCGTGCGCGGCGCCGGCGTCATCCTCTCGGCGCCGCCCAGTCACGTGACCCGTGCGGTGGTCGACGGGGTGCGCGAGGCAGTGGTCCCCGGGGTTCTGGTGGTGAGCGCGACCAAGGGCATCGAGAACGACACCCTCGCCCTCATGTCCGAGGTGTTCGCCGAGCGGCTGCCCGAAGCGCGGTTCGTCGCGCTGTCGGGTCCCAGCTTCGCGATCGAGGTCTGCCAGGGGCAGCCCACGGCCGTCGTGGCGGCGGCACGCGACGAGGCCAGCGCGCTCGCGGCACAGCAGCTCTTCGCGACGCCGGCCTTCCGGGTGTACTCGGGCCGGGACGTCGTCGGGGTGGAGCTCGCGGGGGCGCTCAAGAACGTGATCGCGATCGCCGCCGGGATCCTGGAAGGCCTGGGCCTCGGGCACAACCCGCGCGCGGCGCTCATTACGCGCGGGCTCGCCGAGATCACCCGGTTGGGCGTGGCGATGGGAGCGGACCCGTCGACCTTCGCGGGGCTCGCGGGCATGGGCGACCTGGTGCTCACGACCACCGGAAGTCTCAGCCGGAACCGCGCGCTCGGCGTGGCGCTGGCGCAGGGGCAGACGCTCGCGGAGTACCGGACGGCGCACCGGAGCGTAGCCGAAGGCGCCAATACGTCCCGTGCCGGCGTCGCCCTGGGCGCGCGCATGGGTGTGGAGCTCCCGATCATCCAGAAAGTCTGCGAGGTCCTCTTCAGCGGGAAGCCGGCGCGGGACGCGGTGCCGGAGCTGATGGGACGCGAACTCAAGGCGGAGCTGTGGCGATGACCACCACCCGGCCGGTCCAGGAGTTTTATTCCATTGGTGAGGTCTGCGCGCTCACCGACCTCAAGCCGCACGTGCTCCGGTACTGGGAGAGCCAGTTCCGGTTCCTCAACCCGGCGAAGAATCGTTCCGGCAACCGCGTCTACAAGAGCCGGGAAGTCGAGCTGATCATGCTGGTGAAGCACCTGCTCTACACCGAGAAGTTCACCATCGACGGCGCCCGCCAGCGGATCGACCAGTACCGCCGGACGGGCGAGCTGCGGTCCTCGGCCCGACAGGCGTTCGAGGCCGAGCTGGCGGCCGAGGTTCGCGCGGCGATCGAGGAGGTGGTGAAGATCCTCGACGGCCGCCCGAACGGGCCGCGCGGATGAACATTCTCGTCACCAACGACGACGGCATTCTCGCGCCGGGCCTGGCGCTCCTGGCCGATGTCTGCCGCGAGGTCGGCACGGTCACCGTGGTGGCGCCCGACCGCGAGCAGAGCGGCACCTCCCATTCGCTCACGCTGCACCGCCCGCTCCGGCCCGCGCGCCGGCCCGACGGCGCGTGGCAGATCGACGGCACGCCCACCGACTGCGTGATGCTCGCGCTCCAGGCGCTCATGCCCGAGGGGCCCGACTTCGTCTTCTCCGGCGTCAACCACGGCCCCAACATGGGCGAGGACGTGCTGTACTCGGGCACCGTGTCGGCGGCGATGGAAGCAGTGACCCTCGGTGTTCCCGGCATCGGCATCTCGTTCACCGGCAATCAGCTCGAGACCCTCGCGACCTATCGCGACATGCTGGTACACCTCGTGCGGAAGATCACCAGCGTGCCGTCCTTTCCCGAGCACACGCTGCTCAACGTCAATCTGCCGGGCATCCCGGCCTCCGAAGTGCGCGGCATCCAGGTGACGAAGCTCGGTAGCCGCTATTTTTCGGATTCGCTCACGCGAATGAAGGATCCCTGGGGACGCGAGATCTTCTGGATCGGCGGCGGGACGATAACGTGGACGGGGACCGAGAACGCCGACCACATTTCGGTGGCCAACGGATACGTGTCGGTCACGCCGCTCCAGATGGACCTCACGAACTACTCGCTGCTCGAGACGGTCAAGGGATGGTCGCTGGAGTAGGGCAGGGCGACGGCTACGGCGGCTACCGGGGCCGCTTGGTCGAGACGCTCCAGCAGAAGGGCATTCGCGACCTGGCGGTGCTGCGCGCCGTAGGGACGGTGCCCCGGCACCTGTTCGTGCCCGAGAGCGTGCGTCACCAGGCATACGACGACGTGGCCTTGCCGATCGGCGGCAGCCAGACCATCTCGCAGCCGTGGGTGCAGGCCCGTTATCTCGAGCTGGCAGCCCTCAGCGGCCGCGAGCGCGTGCTCGAGGTGGGGGCGGGGTCGGGGTATCAGACGGCACTGCTCGCGCTCCTGGCCGACTCGGTGTTCGCGGTGGAGCGCATCGCCTCCCTGGCACACAGCGCGCGCGCCGCGCTCGAGGCCGCCGGCCTCCGGAATGTGACGGTGCTGGTGGGCGACGGCACGCTCGGCTGGCGCCCGTTCGCTCCGTATGACGCGATTCTGGTGGCCGCCGCCTCACCGGAGATTCCCGCGCCGCTGATGGAGCAGCTCGCCCCGGGCGGGCGGCTCATCATCCCGCTGGGCGATCGCCACAACCAGATCCTGACTCTGGCCCAGCGCGTGGGCGACGAGGTGCGTACCAGCACCGTCGCCGATGTCCGCTTTGTTCCGCTCCTCGGCGAGTTCGGATTTCGCTGAGCCGCCGCCGACTCATGGAGAGCCCGCATGGATTGGGTGAAGCAGTTCGTCGACCTTTTTCTGCATCTCGACACGCACCTGGGCCAGGTCATTTCCCAGTACGGGACCTGGACGTATCTGATCCTGTTCCTCATCGTGTTCTGCGAGACGGGACTGGTGATCACGCCGATCCTGCCGGGGGACTCGCTGCTGTTCGCGGCGGGCACGTTCGCCGCCATCGGCGACCTGGATGTACGGGTGATGATCCTGCTGCTCGTCGTCGCGGCGATCCTGGGCGACACGGTGAACTACTGGATCGGCGCCGCGATCGGTCCACGGGCCTTTCAGGGGAACATCCGGTTCCTCAAGAAGGAGCATCTCGACCGCACGCACGCGTTCTACGAGAAGCACGGTGGCAAGACGATCATCCTGGCGCGGTTCGTTCCGATCATCCGCACCTTCGCGCCGTTCGTGGCCGGGGTCGGGGCGATGAGCTACGGCCGATTCCTCATCTACAACGTGGTGGGGGCGATTCTCTGGGTCGTGCTGCTGGTGCTGGCGGGCTACTACTTCGGTAACATCCCGGTCGTCCGCAAGAACTTCACGATCGTGATCCTGGCGATCGTCGCCCTCTCGGTCATGCCCATCGCCGTGGAGGCGATTCGCGGGCGGCGCCGGCCCGCATGACGCGGCGGTACGTCGTAGCCGGGCTGGTGCAGGGCGTGGGCTTCCGATGGTTCGTGGCGCGGCACGCACGCGGGCTTGGCCTCGCGGGGTACGCACGCAACCTGGCCGACGGGCGGGTGGAGGTGGTGGCCGCCGGGAGCGACGCGGCCACGCTCGCGCGGCTCGAGGAGTTGCTCCGCGCGGGCCCCGCTCACGCGCGCGTCGACAGCGTGGAGGCGCAGGATCAGGCCGACGACCCGCAGATTCCCCCGAGGAGCTTCGACATCCGATGACGACCGTGACGCCGCTCGCCCGCCATGTACTGGACACGCTCCGGCCCATTCCCAACTACCCGAAGCCGGGGATCATTTTCCAGGATATCACGCCGGTCCTGCGCGACGGGCCACTGTTCCGGGCCATCGTCGAGGCCATGGCCGATCCCTTCCGGGATGCCGACGTGACCCACGTCCTCGGCATCGAGGCGCGCGGGTTCATCCTGGGCGGTGCGGTGGCGACCAATCTCGGGGCAGGGTTCGTTCCGGCGCGGAAGCCCGGCAAACTGCCCTGGGAGCGCGTGGCCGAGACTTACGACCTCGAGTACGGGACGGATGCGCTCGAGTGCCACCGCGATGGGCTGCCCGAGCCCGCGCGCGTGCTGATCGTGGACGATGTGCTGGCGACCGGAGGCACCGCCCGGGCCGCGGGCCAGCTGGCCCGGACGCTGGGAGCCGAAGTGGTGGGCTGGAGCTTTCTCCTGGAGATCGCGGGCCTGGGCGGACTGGAGAAGCTCCAGGGGGCCGTGGCGCACGTCCTGGCTCGGCGGTAGGCCGCCGCGGATGGCCTGCCGCGGCGGGCTTTCGCGCTGTGGTCCAATGGGTTACCATACCGGCCGGCCGAGCGCCCGGCGGCGTCCGGCAGGACCCGCCCCCGTAGCTCAGATGGATAGAGCAGCAGTTTCCTAAACTGTTGGCCGCGTGTTCGAGTCACGCCGGGGGCACTCGCTGGGCGGCGGCGGCAACACCATCTTTCAGCAGGGTAGACATGGCGACGACAGTGGAACCGACAACTCGTGAACGTGCCACCGTGGCGGCGACGGGGACGCCGTGGTACCGCGACCGGAACCGCCAACTCCAGGCGATCGCCGGGGCGGTGGTACTGGCGGCACTGATCGGGTGGTTCATGGTCACGAGTGGCCGGCGGAAGGAAGAGTTCGCCGCACGGAGCCTCAACCAGGCGCGCGCCGCGGCCGAGGCGGGAAACCTGCCACTGGCCTCGAGCGAGTTGCAGAAGCTGATTCAGACCTACAAGGGCACGGATGCGGCCCGCGAGGGCGTCATCACGCTGAACCAGGTCCGGATGGTCAACGGGCAGAGCGAGCTCGCGGCAGTGGGTCTTCGGGACTTTCTGGCCACCAAGCCCGCCGCCGAGTATGCGGCGCCGGCCTACGGGCTGCTGGGGGCCGCGCTGGAGAACGCGCAGAAGTGGGCGGATGCGGGTGATGCCTTCGCCAACGCTTCACGCGCGGCCGACCTCGAATACCTCAAGGCACGCTACCTGGTCGACGCGGGCCGAGCCTACCGCGAAGGTGGCAAGACGGATCAGGCGCTGGCGGTCTACCGGGAGATCATCCAGAAGTACCCGAAGACCCCCAGCTTCACAGAGGCGCAGGTGCGGCTGGCGGAGATGACGGACGGGAAGATGTAGCTGGGGAGAACTCCGGCCTGGAATCGTGGCGGGACTGCCTTGGGGCGGTTCCGCCTTTTTTTTCGATGCCTGGGGCCGGTCAAGGAATGCCAGCCGGCTGGGGCGCCCAGCGCGCGCCTCCGGTTTGAAGCCTTAGCAGGCTCACCACGGAAACACGGAAGGCACGGAGGCACACGGTCGACCGAGACAACCCGGGAAATACCGATCTGAGGGTAACGACGTCGTGATATTAAATGACGTATAAGATATATTATGTTAAGTTCCTCTGGGGATAACTGTTGAGAAGTGTGGAGTTCTCCTTCCCCTTCGGCATAAGCGATTGATTCAGTTGGAGATGGGACACGGGGAGATGAATGACGACTCAGGCCTCCCAGACCGCCCGGAACACCAGCTTGCCCTGGCCACCCAGCCAGACTTCGGACGCCCGGCGACCCTTCAGCTCGGCCCGAACCAGAAGCTCCTCGCCCCCCCTGCTCCGGAACCGCACCGGCAGCTTGGCCTCCCCGCAGGCCGCCAAGGCAACTCCCGCCGCCACCGTCCCGGTACCACACGCCAGGGTCTCACCCTCCACGCCACGCTCGTAGGTCCGGATGAGCCAGGGCTCGTCCGGCCCGGACGGCGCGCCGATGAAGTTCACGTTGGCCCCGGCGGCGCCGAGCCGCGGATCCGAGCGGAGGCTCCCACCTCGTCCGAGCAGATCCACCGCCTCGATGTCGTCCACCCGGATAACCAGGTGCGGCACCCCCACGCTAGCGAAGGCCATCCAGCGCTCACCGGGTCCGAGCTCCAGCCCAGACACTGCGGCACCCTTACCCTCGGCCTGGGCCAGCTCGAAGTCCGGGAGGCGGACCTCGGCCTGATCGCCCGCGTCCGGACAGCGGGCCTGGACCATGCCGGCATCGGTGAGCAATCTGAGGTCGCCCGGCGCGGTGAGCTCGAGGTAGACCGACAGGCGGGTGCTGCAGAGCGCCGCGTTGCCGCACATGTCCGCGCGGGACCCGTCGGAGTTCCAGAACGCCATGCGCACGTCCCCGGGCCCGTCGGGCGTGAGAATGACGAGGCCGTCCGCACCGACGCCGGTGCGCCGATCGCAGAGCTGCACGACACGCGCAGCCGGCCATTCGGCGGGCGTCGTGGCCCTGCCATCCAGGAGGACGAAGTCGTTGCCCGACCCCGTCATCTTGTAGACGATCGTCCCCCTCATAGCCGGCCCGCCAGCGACTGCGCCCGAAGCCACCAGACCATCCAGATCGCCTCCCGCACGATGCGCTTGTTCATCTTGCTCTGCCCCTCGACGCGATCGGTGAAGACGATGGGGATCTCGACCAGGCGGAATCCCTTCTTCCACGTCCGGAAGCTCATCTCGATCTGGAACGAGTAGCCGTTCGAGCGGACCCGATCGAGATCGATCGCCTCGAGCACGCGGCGGCGGAAGCACTTGAATCCGCCCGTCGAGTCGGTGAGCGGAAGTCCCGTGATGCGGCGAGCGTACTCGTTCGCGCCGACCGAGAGCAGCAGCCGCGCGATCGGCCAGTTGATCACGTTGACGCCCGAGTGATAGCGCGACCCGATCACCAGGTCGGCATGCTCAGCGGCGCGCAGGAACTCCGGCAGGAACTTGGGATCGTGGCTGAAGTCGGCATCCATCTCGAAGATCAGGTCGTAGCCCCGGGCGAGCGCCCACCCGAACCCGGCAATGTACGCCTTCCCGAGGCCGGCCTTGCCCGGCCGGTGCAGCACGTGAATGCGCGGCTCGGCCGCGGCGAGCTCGTCGGCCAACTGGCCGGTGCCGTCGGGCGAGTTGTCATCGACCACGAGCACGTCGAAGACCGGATCCTGCTGCAGAATCTGCGGCACGATCAGCGGGAGGTTGATCCGCTCGTTGTATGTCGGGATCACCACCAGGGCCCGCTCAGCCATGGACCGCGCTCCGACGGCGAGGCCACCAGGCCGCCGCCAGCAGCGCCAGCGTCACGAGCAGCGCCATCAGCGTCACCAGCTTGCCCCGCGCGTAGGCGGCCGACGCGAAGTGGAGCGTCACCTCGCGGGCGCCCGGCGGCAGGACCACGCTGAGGAGCGTGTGGTCCGCCCGGTAAACCGGCGCGGGCTTTCCGTCCACCGTGGCATGCCAGTCGGGATACCAGTTCTCGGCGATCACGAGGTACGCCGGCTTCGACGCGGCCCCCGCGAGCGTAATCCGCATCCTGCCGGGGGCCCACTCGGCCAGCGTAGGCCGGACGTTCACGGCCTCGGGCACCTGCCCGCCGCGGATCGGCTCGGGTGTGAGCCCGGCCGTATCCGGATAGAGGGCGACCGAGTTGAAGGGAAATCGCGGGTCGATGACCGTCGGCACCACTTGGTCCTCGGGGAGCTTGAGGGCACCGGGCACCACGCGCACGAAGGGCTGCAGCGTGTCACGCTCGAGCAGGACCGCCGGCGATCCGGGCGTCGTCGTCACCGGGCCAAGCACCTGGTGGAACCCCGGCACCGGCTGCGCCTGGGGAAGGAGCAGGTAGCGCACCGCCAGGAGATCCAGCAGTGTCGGGCTGCCCGCGTTGCGCCACTGCCCCTTGCCGCCGAGGAGCTCGTCGTAGAAACGGATTTCGTTGCCATGGTAGCCTAGCACGGTCGGAATGTCGTGGGCCATCAGATACGAGCCCTGATACACTCCGACGTCCAAGACCCGGAAGGGTTTCGGCTGGGCCCGAAGCCTGGTCGTGACAGGATCGTCACCGTACACCTCCGAGGGAGGCCCGCGGAAGTCGAAGAAGGCCCGGTCGATGCTCCAGAGGTCCCCCGTGACCACCAGCGCCAGCACCGCGGCCGCGAGCGCGCCCCGGAGCCGACCGCTCCACACTGCCCAGAGCGCGCCACCGCCGGCCAGCACGACGACGAGCAGCCGGATCGACCCGCCTTGGAGGGCGCCTGCATTGGCGGCGACCCGGGAGGCCTGCTCACCGGAAGCGATAACAATCGCGACGGATTGCAGGATGCCGGCCCAGCCGAGCAGCGCCACGCCGCCAAGCACAGCGAGCGGCAGGACGAGGGCGCGCCGGGTGACCTCTCCGCGCAGGAGCCGCTCGGTGCCGAATCCGGCGAAGGCGGCAACCGGCAGGGCGACCAGGAAGAACGCCATGCCGGGGGCGCGAACCTTCTTCATCATCGGCATCGCTTCGTACCACAGATAGTAGAACGGCGTGTGGCCGCCGAACGACACGAGCAGGAACAGGATCGCGATGACTCCGAGCGCCTGCACCAGCCGCCGCCGGCTCCGGTCGACGAGCCCGAAGGCGGCGAGCACCACGACCATCGCCCCGAGATATTCGGTGTGCAGTTTGAAGAAGTTGCGGCCCCAGTAGCCGTCGAGCATCCCGTTGAATTGTGGGAGCACCGTCGTCATCAGCTCCTCGGGCGGCATCGAGAAGAGGACGGCGTAATCCCAGCCGGCGCTTGGCCCGCCTGCGCCTCGCGGCGAGAACGGGATGTATTGGAGGAAGGGCAGCACCTGAATCGCCGCGATGGCCAGGCCCAGGAGCACGGCGCCGAACGCCAAGCCGAGCTCCAATGGCCAGCGCAGTCCTGCGGGACGGTCCGGATCCAGCAAGACGAGGTAGAGCGTCCAGACCGCGGCCGCGACCAGCAGGTAGTAGGTCATCTGGTAGTGCGGGCTCAGCATGCAGAGTCCCACCACGAGCGCCAGCAGGCCATAGCCCCAAGGCCGGCGGTCGCGGATGGCCCGAAGCAGCGCGAGCAGCACCAGCGGCGCCAGCGCCGACACGTAGAGTTTGCCGTCGTGGCCGGGACGCACCATCGAGGCGACGATGCCCGAGAGCTCGTACGCCAGGCCACCCACCACCGCGCCCGTCCAGCTCACGCGCAGCGCCCGGAGCAACGCGTACATGGTCGCGCCTGCGAGAGCGATGTGCGCGAAGAAGCCGAGATTCATCGCCGTGTCGATCGGCAGCACCCACCGGAGCCACGCCGTCGGGTAGAAGATGTCGCCATGCTGGGCGGCGACGAACGGCAAGCCGCCGAAGAGGTACGGGTTCCATTCCGGAATCCGGCCCGTTGCCCGAAACATCTCGGCGCCAAAGCGCCGGAAGCCATACCCAGTCACATATTGATCGTCGCCGAGCAGCCACTGGCCGGTGAGCATGGGCCAGCACACCACCAGGGCGGCCAGCACGCAGACCACACCGGCGACGAGGGCGGGACGGGGCGGCTCGAACGGAACTGCCGACTGCGACTCAGGGTGCGACACGCGCGCTCCGCTGCGAGAAGACGAGAAACGGCACCGCGGCGCCGAGCTCCGTGATGGTAAGCAGCACACGCGACGCCAGCGCCAGCGCCGTCGCCGCGGCGATGCCCAAGGGACCCTGCAACATGAGAATAAACAGTCCTTCGCGTACTCCGATCCCGCCGGGGGCGAAGAGCGCCAGGAATCCCGCGAGATACGACGCCGTGAACACCGCGATGGCGAGCGCCGGATCGAGGCCTGCCGACGGCAGGAGCCCGCGCGTGAGGAGCCAGAACGCGAGTCCGTAGCCCACCCACGCAATCAGGTTCGCGCCGATGCCGAACACGATGCCCGCTACGGGCGGCGTGCCACGCGCCTCGGTATCGGGCGCCACGAGCCGGAGCAGCCGGCGTAGGAACGGGGGCCAGAGCAGCAGCGCCACGCCGCCTACCGCGCCGGCGATGAGCAGCAGCAGCCCTGCCCCCATCCTCGGATCCGCCGCTTCAATGGCGCGCCGTCCGCTAAGTCCGGCCACCGCGGCGCCGGTGCCGATGGCCAGCACCTGCAGCACCACCGCCGAGCCCGTCGCCGCCCATGCGGCGATCCCCACCCGCTGCGCCATGAGCGCCATGCCCGCCACCGCCCACACCTTGCCGGGCAGATACTTGCCGAGACTCGACACCGTCCAGATGCGCGCGGCGGTCCAGCCGTCGAGCCGCTGACCCCATCCCGCCAGCATGGTCCGCCACGCCACAATGAGGAGCGCGTACATCGACCAGACCACCAGCGCGCTCAGCACCAGCCAGCCGGGCTCGATCCGCCACTCCAGCGGCTGCGACCTGAGCTCGGTCCAGTTGCGGAACAGGCTCCGGGCGGCGAAGCCGATGATGGCGAGGCCGACCAGCCATTGCGCCGCCCGGAGCCACGGCCTACGCACCCAGCGCCTCGCGATACCACCCCTCGCACAGTTCGGCCACGTGCTCGGGCGAGAGTCGGGCGCGCCACGATTCGCCCACCAGCCTGGCGAGCGACATACGGTCGGGGTCCTGCAGCAGATCGAGCGTCGCGTCGCTCAACGCCTCGGCCGACGGGAGCGTGAGCCGGCCGGCGCCGCTCTCCGGCACCACGTCGAGCAACCCACCGCCGTCCCAACATGCCACCACGGGCACGCCGGCCATCAGCGCCTCGGCGGCCGCCAAGCCGAAGCCCTCTCCTTGCGCCGGAAAGAGCATGACGTCGGCACGGCCGAGGTACGCGATCACCTCGTTCGGAGGGACCGCGCCGGCAAAGCGAACGAAGGGGGCGATCCCGAGGCGCTCGACCTGGCGCTCGAGCGCCTCGCGCTCCGGACCATCGCCGACGACCGTGAGCGGGAGGTCGTGGCCGCACGAGGCCAGGAACGCGGTGGTCTCGATGGCCAGGCTGATCCGCTTCTGCGCCGTGAGGCGGGAGACCACGATGGTGCCGCCACCGCCCGTGGTCCAGGGCCAGGTCAAGGTGTCGACCGGCATGGGGTGCACTTTGTCTGCCGGGATGTGACGGCCCGTGGCATTCTGCACCCAGGCCGCGAGCTCGCGGGAGACGGCAGTGACGACCCGCGCGCGGGCAAATACCGGACGCGCGAGCCGGCGCGCCAGCCGAGAGGTGCGAAGCATCGCCGCGTCGGTGCCGTGCGCCGTCAGGACGAGCGGCACGTCGGGCGGCGCGGCGAGCCCGGCCGGCACCCACCAGTGTGCGTGGATCAGGTCCGCGCCCGCGGCCACTTCCTCGCGGGAGGCGCGTCGAAGCGCGCGCCAGAGTCCGGCGAGGGCACGCCAGCCGCCGGGAGCTCGGAGGGCGGACGCCATGGTGCCACGATAGGCGAGCGTCTCGCCACGAGGGGAGGCGTAGCGCACCCGGCGAATGCGCACCCCATCGACCTCCTCCTCCCCACCCTGCCCCGCATCGCTCGGCGCGACGACGCGCACGTCGATGCCGCGGCGCACCAGCGCCGCGGCGAGTGTGCCGAGGAACGAGCCGGACAGATCCCCGGGCCACCGGGGATAGTTGTGGGTCAGGAAGACGACCCGCACCGCTCAGTCCCGCAGGTCGGGCTTGTCCAGTCGATCGAGCCCACGGGCGATCGCCCGTGTCTCCTCCTGCAGACCCGCGACCATCTCGCCGAGCAGGCCGAAGCCGAAAAGCACGATACCGCTGATCACCATGGTCTCGACGAGATTGAGCAGCGGCCGGAGGCCGATGCCGTAGCCGTACCGGAGCACCAGGGCGACGATGCCTGCGAGCAGGCCGATCATGAACAGCGTCATACCGGCCACGCCGAAGAACAGCATCGGCTTCCGCCCGAAGCGGAGCTGGAACCAGACACTCAGCAGGTCGAAGATGCCGACGGGAATGCGGCGCCAGCCGAACTTCGAGACCCCCGCGCGCCGCGGATAGAGCGGCACCGGCAGCGAGTCGAGCCGGAAGCCGTCCGCCGCGGCGATCACGACCATGTACCGGTGCCAGTCGGGACGGAGCGGCACACCCTGCATGACCTCCCGCCGGTAGGCCTTCACCGAATTGAGGTCGGTCACCCGCACGCCGAACAGCCAGCGGCAGAGCGTGTTGTAGACGCCGCTGACAAAGGCCTTCTCGTACTTCCCCTGCTTGGTGCCGGTGACGATGTCCGCCCGGCCCTCGAGGACGGGCGCGACCAGCCGGGGAATATCCTCGGGCAGATACTGCAGATCGGCCGGGTAGAAGACGAAGACGTCGCCGCGGGCCACGTCGCCCGCGGAGCGGAGGGCGTCGGCGATGCCGCGCTGCCGCCGGTGGGTGACGACACGGAGGAAGGGATATGTCCGCTCGAGCTCGCCCAGCACGCGCCCGCTCTCGTCGCGCGAGCCATCGTTCACGATCACGACCTCGAACGTGAAGCCGGCCGGGTCCATGGCCTCTGCGCAGAGCCGCACGAATTCGGGAAGATTGGCCGCCTCGTCCTTCGCCGGGACGAGCACGCTGACGTCCAGCGTCTCGGCGGCGGGGAGGGTCATACCCGCTTCCGCATGCGTGCCGGCAGGATCCCGAGCTGGTCCCGGTACTTGGCCACCGTGCGGCGCGCGATCTGGATGCCCTGCTCCTGGAAGAGGTGCACGATCTGCTGGTCGGTGAGCGGTTTCGCGCTGTCCTCGTCGCCGACCATCTTCTCGAGCTTGGCCCGGATCGAGCGGGCGCTCGCATCCTCGCCCGAGGCGGTGGCCAGCGCGCTCGAGAAGAAGAACTTGAGCGGCAGCACGCCGCGCGGCGTCTGGACGTACTTCTCGTTGGTCACGCGGCTCACGGTGGACTCGTGCATGTTGATGACCTCGGCCACCTCCCGCAGCGTCAGTGGCCGGAGGAACTCGATGCCCTTCTCGAAGAAGTCGCGCTGCCGGTCGACGATGAAGTTCATGACCTTGAGCATGGTCTGCCGGCGCTGCTCGATCGCCTGAATCATCCAGTTCGCGCTGTTCATCTTGGACGCGATGAACTCGCGGTTCTCCGGCGTCATCTTCTTCTTGTCGCGCGCGATCTCCTGATAGGAGCGGCTGAGGCGCAGCCGCGGCATGCCGGTGTCGTTCAGGAACACCTGGTAGCGGGTGCCGATCTTGTCGACGATCAGGTCGGGAATGATGTAGCCGTCGCTCGCGCTTGCGTGCTTGAGCCCGGGCTTGGGGTCGAGCCGCGCGAGCTCGTCGGCCGCGGCCTGCACTGCCACGGGCTCGACTCCGAAGCGCTTGGCCAGATCGTTCCATCGGTGCGCGATCAGATCGGGAAAGGCGTCGTGCACCAGCCGGTAGGTCAGCGACGCGGTGTCCGCCTGCTCGCCGAGCTGAATGAGGAGGCATTCCCGAAGGTCGCGCGCGCCGATGCCGGGGGGGTCGAGCCGCTGGACGATCGCCAGCATCTCCTCGACCTCGGCCATGGTGTACAGCGCCGTCGGCCCCGCCCCGCCGGCCGCCGGCGCAGGCTCGTCCTCGCGCGCGTCGGCGTAGTCGGCGGTCTCGGTTTCCGGCGACAGATGCCCGGCCACCAGCTCGTTCACGCTGCCGAGGATCTCTTCGAGCGAGGCGGCGAGATAGCCCTCCTCGTTGATGTTGCCGAGGAACTCCTCGCCCAGGAGCAGCTGGCGCGGGGTGAGCGTCATCATCTGCATCTGCTCGCGCAGGTAGTCGATCAGGTCCTTGGTCTCGACCGTGACCGGCTCGGTGTACTCGAGCTGCTCGTACTGCTCGCGGGTACCGCCGACCTCGAAGCCGTTGAGGAGGATCTCCTCCCAGTCCATCTCGTCTTCCTTCTCCTTCTGCTCCTTCTCCTGCTCGGCGTCCTTCTGCTCCGGCGCCTCCTCCTCGGGCTCCAGCAGCTCCAGGAAGGGGTTGGCCAGCAGCTCCTGCTTCAGGTGCTGCTGGAGGTCCATCATGGGCATGTACAACATGTCCATGGCCTGGTAGAGCCGCGGGTTGACCCGAAGCTCCTGCCGCATGCTGGTGTGCTGGGATAGCCCTGTTCTCATGCCACCGACTCCAGACGTGCGCGGAGACGCGCGGTAAGGGTGGGGCCCAGGTACAACTGCGCCACCCGGTCGTCGTAGACGAGCTCACTCACTTTGCCGGCAGCCTGCACCTTGCCTTCGAACATGATGTACGCCCGGTCGACGATGTCGAGCGTCTGCTCGACGTTGTGATCGGTGATGAGGACGCCGATGCCGCGATGCCTGAGGCCGGCGACGATGGTCTGAATGTCGTGCACTGCGATCGGATCGACCCCCGCGAACGGCTCGTCCAGCAGCATGAACTTGGGGTCGGTCACCAGCGCCCGGGTGATCTCGAGCCGGCGGCGCTCGCCGCCGCTCAGGCTGTAGGCCCGGCTCCGCCGGAGATGCTTGATCGAGAGCTCGTCGAGCATCTTGTCCAGCTGGAGGTGGCGTTCCTCGCGCCCGAGATCCCGCGTCTCGAGGATCGCCAGAATGTTCTCCTCGACGGTCATCTTCCGGAAGATCGAGGGCTCCTGCGCGAGATAGCCGATCCCGGCACGGGCCCGCTCGTACATCGGCATCCGGGTGAGATCGAGCCCGTCGAGCCGCACCTGGCCGGCATCCGGGCGGATCAGCCCTGTAATAAGGTAGAAGGTCGTGGTCTTTCCCGCCCCGTTGGGCCCCAGCAGGCCGACGATCTCCCCCTGCTCCACCCGGACGCTGACCTGGTTGACCACCCGCCGTCCCTTGAAGCTTTTGGCCAGGTTGACGCCCTCGAGCACGCTGGTCGAGGCCCGCTGGGGCGTCGGCGGCTTGGTGCGCTGGGCCGCGCGCCGCGCGGCCGACAGCAGCGCGGCGTAGATCGCCCTCCGGTCCTCGAGCTCCTCGCCCCACCAGGCGACTCGCGGCTGCACCGGATCCCAGTCGCTGGCGGACGTCTCCAGGATCCAGCCCTCGACGGCCAGCCGCGGCAGGACGGAGCGCCGGAGGTGGTCCCGGATCTCGTCGCCCGTGATCTCCTGCTCCTTGGCATTGCCGATGGCCTGGTAGCAGGCGAGGTGCGCCTCGCGATAGCTCATGACGAGATCGGCGAACGACACCGTGTCGCTCGGGCCGGCCGCCCGGGTGATGGCGGCGAGCGCGATGGCCACGGAGGGGTCGCGGTCGCCGAGGGCCCCAATCCATTCGAAGGTGCTCATCGCCACGTTCCCTTGGCGGCGGAGGTGTCGGCGGGAGTCGCGGCAGAATCGGTCGCGGCAGAATCGGTGGCGGCCTCGAGCTGGATGCCATCGACCTTGCCCCGGATGTCCACCCGATCCACGCCGGTGGTGACACCGGCGGCCGGCGGCTTCATGGTGACGGTGATGGCGTCCCCCCGGGCATAGTTGATCGACGGCCGCCGCGGCGCCTTGGCGTTCCGCTCCAGGTGGTACGACTGCGCGGCGGTCCGGGCACTGATCCGGCTCAGCACCGAGCGTTTCCGGCCGGCGGAGTCGGACGGCGCGAAGGTGGCGACGACGGTGTCGCCCCGCATCCAATCGCGGTCCTTGGTGGCGGAGTCGACCGAGCCGCCCAGCCACGCCTTGCCGAAGCCGCGGACCTCCCGCAGTGCCTGGGCCGGTGAATCGAGCGCGAGCGAGTCGGCCCGCATGGCGTAGGTGGTTGAGAGGGCATAGGGCCGTGTTTCCTTGCCCCAGGCGATGGTGCGCTCGAGCTTCCGGTTCTTCAGGTCGATGACGATGGTGTCAGCGGTCAGGTCCCAGTCGCGGTTGACGGCATGGCCCTGGCCGCGAGCGGTGAGCTTGCTCAGCTCGCGCTGGGTGAGTGCCAGGTCGATCCGCCGTCCACGCAAACTGAAGCTGTCCGTGCCAAGGCCGCGGAGGATCGGCTCGCCGCCGATCAGCGTGCCATCGCTGCCCTTCCCCGTGTCGAGCCGCATCGAGTCGGACCGCGCGGCGAAATCGGAGCGGTCGATCGTGGCCTTTCCACCGGCCCAGATCCGGTCGCTCCCCTTGAACCGCACCCGATCGGCGACGATGACGTACGGCTCCACCTTTCGACCGGCGGCGGTGTCGGACTCGAAGTAGTGAATGTTGGGCCGGCCCGTGGCGTACATCTCGAGCGTATCCCGGACCCCGCTGACGGCCCGGAGATAGTCGAGCGCGGGCCCGGTGAGCGTGGAGCCGGTCTTGAAGTTCTTGGTGTCGACGTTCCCACGGGCTTCCCACCGCTCGCCATTCTTGTGGTAGGTGCCGAAGTCGGCGTCCATCGACAGGGTCGAGTCGCGGTACTTCACGTGGCCGATGAACTGCACGATGTTCCCGCCGTAAGCCGCGACGCTGTCGCTCTGCATGGTGATCTGCATGTTGCGGCAGCGGAGGCGCACGTTCCCGCCGGCGAAGTAGTTGGTCCCGGTGGGCGTCTCATTCACCGCGCCCTGGCGGTCGACGTTGTCGATCTGGAAGGTGCACCGCTGAGACGAGGCGATGGGCTTCGCGACGGGCTGGGTCGGGGCAGCGCCGGACGGCTTCGCTGGGGACGGCTTCGGCTTCGCGGGCTGCGGCCGGACGGGCGCCGGCTTGGGCGCGGGGACCTGGGCCTGGGCGAGGCCGTGCAGCGCGAATAGCAGCAGAATGCTGGCCGTGCAAGTCATCCTGACCGCGCGCCGCCTCATGGCTCCTGCCCCGGCAGCAGCATCCCGTCGCCGGCCACACCGCGTGGCCGGTCGGTGACGACGTTCTTGAAGTCCGGGTCCGAGCGGAAACTGTTCCCCTCGAGGTGCTCGCCGCCCCGGTCGAAGGTGAAGTGCACGTTGGTCGAAATCGTGTTTGCACCGTTGTCGTACTTGAGCGCCTCGGTCCTGAGCCGCCGGCCATCCGGGGAGACCACGAGCACATTGTCGTTCGCTTCCATGGAGCCGTCCTGCCAGCGATACGTGCCGCGCTTCGCGGTAAGGGTAGACCCCTCCGTGCCCTGGACGTCGAAGAAGACGACCCGGATGTTCTTGAGCTGCGTGACCTGGGTCCCCTCGTAGAAAAACGCCGTATCGGCCTCCACCCGGCTGCGTCGAATCCCGTCGCGTGTCACGTAGTGCGAGAACCCCTCGAGCACCTGGTCGGCGCTGTCGCTGGCCTGGACCGTGGTCGTAGGCTTCGCGCCGGTCTCTTCGCAAGCGACGATCGACGCCGCCAGCAGCAGGCACAGGCCCCACCCGAATTCCCGGCGCCTCATACTGCGCCCGCCCGCATCAGGTCGTGCAGGTGCACCGCACCCGCGACCTTGCCATCGCTCTCGACCACCGGCAGCGCGATCACGCCGTGGCGCTCCATGGTACCGACCGCCGCCGCGGCGAGGTCGTCCGGCGCGGCCGTCCGCGGCGTGCGGGTCATCACGCGGCTCACCGCCAGGTCCAGGAACCCCGGGTCACGCTCGGCCATGCGGGTCAGGTCGCCGGTGGTGAGGACGCCTGTCAGGCGGCCGCCCTCCACGACCATGGCGAGCCCGCGGTCGTGGGCGAGGCTCACGACCGCGTCCCGCATCGTCGCGTCGGGCCCGAGCACGTGGCCGGGATGCACCATCACCTCGCGCACGCGAAGCAGCAGCTTCCGTCCGAGTGAGCCACCCGGATGAAGGGCCGCGAAGTCCTCGCGACGAAACCCCTTCACTTCCAGCAGCACCACCGCGAGCGCGTCGCCCAGCGCCAGGGCGACCGTCGTGCTCGTCGTCGGCGCCAGGTCGTGGGGACAGGCCTCCTCTTCCACGCCTCCGTCGAGCGTCACCGTGGCCACCCGGGCAAGCGTCGAGGCCATGGCGCCGGTGATCGCGATGATCGGCACGCCGAGCCGCTGCAGCGACCCCACCAGTCCGAACAGCTCCTCGGACTCACCGCTCTTGCTGAGCACGATGGCCACGTCGCTCCGCCCAACCATACCCAAGTCGCCGTGCAGCGAATCGACCGGGTGCAGGTAGGTGGCGACGGTGCCGGTGGACGTGAGCGTCGCCGCCAGCTTCCGCGCGATCAAGCCGGACTTGCCGACGCCGGAGACGATCACGCGGCCGGACGCATCGGCCAGCAGGCGCACGGCCCGGGCGAACCGGTCGTCGAGGCGCTTCGCGGCCGCCGATACCGCCGTGCCCTCGACCTCGACGACCCGGCGGCCGAGGGCGACGAGCGTCGCCGGGTCAAACGACATGGGCCGCGGGCTCCGCGAAATAGCGCTCGAGCAGCCCGGACCACTCGCCCCGCGCGCGGAGGAGTGCCTCGACCGCTTCGCGCACCGCGCCGTGGCCGCCGGCGGCCGTCGTCACGTAGGCCGCCACCGCCTTCACCTCGGCCACGGCATTCGCCACGGCAATCGGAAGTCCCACCCGGCGGAGCACCCGCAGATCGGCCAGGTCGTCGCCGACGAACGCGGTGTCCTCCCACGCGATCCCCCGGCGCTCCAGCAGGGCCCCGAACGCCTCGAGCTTGTGAGGGCCCGGCACCTGGAGCACCTCCTCAATGCGGAGCTCGTGCGCGCGCGCCGTGGTTGCTTCCGAGTACCTGCCGCTCACCCACACCACCGGCAGCCCGGCGCTCCGCATCATCACCTGGCCGAGCCCGTCCTGGATGTCGAAGCGCTTGAGCTCCACGACCCGGCCGTCGACGGGACCGAGGAAGATCCCGTTGTCGGTGAGCACGCCGTCCACGTCGAGTCCCAGCAGGCGAATCCGTCGCGCCAGACCGGGGTCAATCATGCGCGCGGGCCCAGAGGTCCAGCGTCCGCCCCACCAGCGCATCGAGCCGGTCGAGCGGCCACTGCGTCGCGGCATCGCTGAGTGCCCGCGCCGGGTCAGGATGAGTCTCGAGGAAGAATCCGTCGGCTCCCGCCGCGGCCGCCGCGGCCATGAGCGCGGGGATGTGCTCGCGCTGGCCTCCGCTCGCCCCGGCCACCCCCTGCCCCGGCTGTTGCACGGAGTGCGTCGCGTCAAACACCACCGACGCTCCCGTGGCAGCGCGCAGCCGGTCGAAGTTGCGCATGTCGACGACCAGGTCACCGTAGCCGAAGAAGGTGCCGCGCTCGGTGACCGCGACGTCGGCGCTGCCGCCCGATCGCACCTTCTCCACCGCGCCCGCCATCCCTTCGGCCTGCATCCATTGCCCCTTCTTCACGTTGACCGGGCGGCCCGTGCGGCCGGCCGCCACGAGCAGATCGGTCTGCCGGGAGAGGAAGGCCGGAATCTGAAGGGCATCCACCACCTCCGCGGCGGCGGCGGCCTGCACGGCCTCGTGGATATCGGTCAGCACCGGCAATCCGCTCACGGCCCGCACCCGCTCGAGCGCCCGGAGCCCCTCGTCCATCCCGGGACCGCGGGGCGCATCGCCACGGGCGCGATTGGCCTTGTCGAAACTCGCCTTGAAGCAGACCGGCAGCCCGCGCGCCTCCGCCAGCCGCGCAAGCGCTTCGGCCACCCGCGGGAGGACGTCTCCCGGCTCGACGACACAGGGCCCCGCGATGAGAAATGGCTTCCGCGCGAACGACCAGCCCATCAGCGCCCGATCTCGGCGAGCTCCGTCGGCGCAGTCGACGGCTGCCCGCCGCGCCCGTGGCGCAGCGCGGCGCCGACGAACCCTGCGAACAACGGATGCGGCCGCGTGGGCCGGGACTTGAGCTCCGGATGGAACTGGCAGCCGATGAACCAGGCGTGGTCCGGCAGCTCGATCGTCTCGACCAGCCCGCCGTCGGGCGACTGGCCCGAGAGCCGGAGCCCGTATTCGGCGAGCACGTCGCGGTACGCGTTGCTCACCTCCCACCGGTGCCGGTGCCGCTCGCTGATCTCGTTCGTCCCGTAGGCCAGCGCCACCCGGGAGCCGGGCCGGAGCTTGGCCGTGTAGGCGCCGAGCCGCATGGAGCCGCCCAGGTTGCTCACGTCGCGTTGCGACTGCATCAGCGCGATGACCGGAGCGGTGCAATCAGGGTCGAACTCGGTGCTGTTGGTCTCCGGCATCCCGCAGACGTCGCGGGCGAACTCGATGATCGCCACCTGCAGGCCGAGACAGATGCCGAAGAACGGGAGGCCGTTTTCCCGCGCCCACCGGATCGCCTCGATCATGCCCTCGACGCCACGCTCGCCGAAGCCCCCAGGAATCAGCAGGCCATCATACTCCGACAGCAGACGGCCCGCCGCCGCCTGATCGGTGAAGCGGTCGCTCGGGATCCACTCGACGTCCACCTTGGCGTCGTGCGGGATGCCACCGTGGATCAGCGCCTCGCTCACCGACTTGTACGCGTCGTGCAGAGCCGTGTACTTGCCGACCACCGCGATGCGCACCCGGTTGGTCGGGTGGAGAATCCGGTCGGTCATCGCCTTCCAGCCGCTGAGGTCGGGCTCCTTGGTCTCGAGCCGGAGCCGCTGGCAGACCTCGCGGTCGAGCCCCTGTTCGAGGAAGCGGAGCGGGATCTCGTAGATCGACCGCACGTCTGGGCTCTCCACCACGCAGCCGAAGTCCACGTTGCAGAAGAGCGCGATCTTGCGCTTGATGTCGGCCGAGATCGGCTGCTCGCTCCGGCAGATCAGGATGTCGGGCTGGATTCCGATCTGCATCAGGTCGCGGACCGAGTGCTGGGTCGGCTTGGTCTTGAGCTCGCCGGCGGCCGCGATGTAGGGCACCAGGGTCAGGTGGATGAAGATCGCGTTGTCGCGTCCGACTTCCTGGCGGAACTGGCGGATGGCCTCCAGAAACGGCATCGCCTCGATGTCACCTACTGTGCCGCCGATCTCGGTGATCACCACATCGTGTCCCGGCGCGGTGCGGCGGATGGCGTTCTTGATTTCGTCCGTGATGTGGGGCACGACCTGCACCGTGGAGCCGAGATACTCGCCGCGCCGCTCCTTGTTGATCACCGTCTGGTAGATGCGGCCGGTGGTGATGTTGTTCTGCTGGGACAGCGAGCGGTCGATGAAGCGCTCGTAGTGGCCGAGATCGAGATCGGTCTCCGCCCCGTCATCGGTCACGAACACTTCGCCGTGCTGGAACGGCGACATGGTACCGGGGTCCACATTGATGTACGGGTCGAACTTCTGCATCGTCACGCTGAGGCCGCGCTCGACGAGCAGGCGTCCAAGTGACGCGGCGGCGATGCCTTTCCCGAGGGAAGAGACGACGCCGCCGGTGACGAAGATGTACTTGGTCGCGTTCGGACCCGAATTCATATGGCTACCCTTGTAGTGCGTGCCAGTGGGCTTCCGCCCGTCGGAGATCGTCCGGCGTGTCCACGCCGGGCAGCGCGGGCTCGGTTAGCCGGGCCACGCCGATCGTGAGACCGCAATGCAGCGCGCGGAGCTGCTCCAGATGCTCGGCCCGCTCGGCCGGGCTCGGCGGTGTGGCCACCCAGCGCGCCAGCGCCGGCCGGGTATACACGTAGAGCCCGAGATGCTGCCAGTAGAGTCCATCGACCGGGTCGGTCGGCTCCCGCCGGCGGGGAATGGCCGCCCGTGAAAAGTACAGCGCTCGGCCCCGCGCATCGGTCACGACCTTGACCCGCGAGGGATCGGGGGCGTGCTCCGGTGAGAGCGGGGCCGCCGCGGTGCCGATATCGTCGCCCTGGGCCACCCGATCGATCGCCCCCGCGAGCGCCTCTCGCGGGAGAAATGGCTCGTCGCCCTGTACGTTGGCCACCACGTCGAAGCCCGCGAATTCGGCCCGTCCCGCAGCTTCGGCCACCCGGTCGGTCCCCGCGAGGTGGCCGTCATGCGTCAGCACCGCCCGCACGCCTGCCCGCTCCACCACCTGGGCGATCATCTGCGAGTCGGTGGCCACCACCAGTTGCTCGACCAGACCGAGGTCCACGACGTGCTGAATAACCCGGGTGATGAGCGGCTCACCGGCCAGCAACTGGAGCGGTTTATTGGGGAGACGGGTCGAGCCAAGACGAGCCGGAATGACACCCAGGACGCGCATCACGAAAGGTAATCGCGCACGGGGGTCCAGTCAAAAGTCGTGCCGGGGGTGGGGCGACGGGTGTTGCGCGTGGCTATGGTCAGTGTTACGAAAGGTTTACGCCACGAGTCACCCCGAGCGAAGCGAAGGAAACAAGCCTTGACTCATGCCCCCTTCGCTTCGCTCAGGGTGACTCGTGGCCTGGCCCGGTCGGCGAGGCCCAGAAAGTTGGCCAGAATGCGCTTCCCCTGATCGGTCCCCACCGACTCCGGGTGAAACTGAACGCCGTACACCGGCAGCTCCCGGTGGCATAGCGCCATGATCTCGCTGCCGGCCGGCCGGTCATTCGACCACGCGGTCACGTCCAGCTCGTCCGGCAGGGTTCCGGGCGCCACGACGAGCGAGTGGTACCGCATGGCCTCGAACGGCGAAGGCAGGGTGGCGAACAGGGGGTGTGCGGTGTGTGCCACCATGGTGGTCTTGCCATGCATGAGGCGCTCGGCTCGAACCACCTCTCCGCCAAACGCCTCGCCGATGGCCTGGTGGCCGAGACACACACCGAGCAGCGGCACGCCGGCGGCCGCGGCGGCGCGCACCAGAGGTACGCTGATGCCGGCCTCGCGCGGTGTGCAGGGGCCCGGCGAGATCACGATCGCTACCGGCTCGAGGGCAAGCGCCTCGTCGACGCCAAGGGCGTCGTTCCGGTACACCACCGGATCGGCGCCCAATTCGCCGGCGTACTGGACCAGGTTGTAGGTGAAGCTGTCGTAGTTGTCGAGGACGAGGAGCATGATTCCCGAAGCTAGCGGGCCCGCAAAGAGTCCGCCATGTGACCGAGCGCCGCGTGCAGCGACTCCGCCCGCGCCTTCCCCGCCGCGCGGAGCGAGTCGCCCAGGCGGGAACTCATGACTCGAGCCGATGCAGCAGCTCGCTCCCCTGCCATCTCGGCGATGGAGTCCGCCGCTTCCTCCGCCTTTCCAGCCAGCGATTCGGCCCGCTCGGCCAGGACATCGGCCGAGTCCGCGCCGTCGTGGTCTCCCCAGTTCCCCGCCCGCATCTGCTCCGCCAGCGATACCGGCACGAGCAGCGGCACGGTCACGTCCCCCGGGGTGAGGCGGACGGTGCCAAACTCGACGAGACCCGAGTCACTCTTGGCGCAGAAGAAGAACGCCTGGTCTTCGAGCCGGTGCGAGCGGAAATTGATGTCGCCGGACTTGCTCGAGTCGCTCTCGAGATTGGCCGCGAGCCGGCAGCCGGCCAGTCCCTGGACGACCAACGAGTCGTCGAGCTTCACCTCAAGCTCGACCGAGGACACTTTCTTGGGAGCCTCGCGATTGACGACCAGCCGCTCCAGCTGTCCCAGCTTGTTGCCCTCGAGCTCGAACGGCACGAACGGCAGCGGGATCGACAGCGGTCCCGAGCCGGTCACCACGGCGGTGACGGTATCCCTGGTCCGCCGCGCGAACGTGAGCCCGATCATGCCGACGGCGAACACGGCCAGGGCTCCGAGCAGGATTCGCAACCAGTAGGTTCGCATACGGTTCGGCCTCCAGGGCCGCTTACAGGGGTTCCGCACCCGTCGAAGGGGGTATGTTGCAACCAGAGACGTTCCACGCCCGTCGAAAGTTTCACCCGCGGGCGCCCCAGCGGCAGTCCCCGGCGGCCACGGAATCGCCGTGATCGAGGTCGAAGGGCTCGAGAAGCTCTATGGCGATTTCCCGGCGGTGCGTGGGCTCTCCTTTCAGGTGCAGCCCGGCGAGGTGCTCGGCCTGGTCGGGCCGAACGGCGCCGGGAAGACCACGACCATCCGGAGCATCGCCGGCATCATCATACCCAGCCGGGGCCGGATCCGGATCGGTGGGCACGACCTGGGGCGCGAGGCCGTGGCCGCCAAATCGCTGCTCGCGTTCATCCCGGACGAGCCGCACCTGTTCGACTACCTCACTGTAGAAGAGCACCTCCGGTTCGTGGGCCGCCTCTATCAGGTGGCCGACGTGGACGCGCGGATTCCCGGCGTGCTCGAGGAATTGGAGCTGGGATCGAAGCGCAACGCGCTGCCGGGAGAGCTTTCGCGAGGGATGAAGCAGAAGCTCGCCATCGCATGCGGGTTGCTGCACGAGCCCAAGGCACTGCTGCTCGACGAGCCACTCACGGGGCTCGACCCGGTCGGCATCCGGCGGATGAAGTCGACCATCATCCGGCGGGCGGAGGCCGGCACCGCCGTCATCCTCAGTTCGCACCTGCTCCACCTGGTCGAGGAGATCTGCACCCGCGTCCTGGTGATGCAGGCCGGACAGTCGGTGGCGTTCGGGACGATCGCCGAGATCGTGGCCAGCCGCCCGGCGCTGAGCGGCCGGCGGCTAGAGGACGTGTTTCTCGCGCTCATCACGCCTGACGACCAGCCACCCTCGTGATCCGCGTCTTCGCCTACCTCGCCCGGCGAACGGCCTACAACCGGGTGAGCCGCCAGCTCCGCCAGCTCAGGAGCCCACGGTATCTGGCGGCACTCGTGTTCGGCCTCGCCTACCTCTGGGTCGTGGCAGTAGAGCAGCGGCCGCAACCGGCTCCCGCGGCCGTCGTGGGGGCGCGATGGGTCGAGTTGCTGGCCGCCTTAGGCGTGGTTGGCGCGGTGCTCTGGGGATGGGTCTTCGGCGTCGAGCGCCGGGTGCTGTCGTTCACACCGGCCGAGGTGACGTTCCTGTTCTCGGGGCCGGTACCGCGGCGCGGCCTCGTGCAGTACAAGCTGCTGCGGAACCAGCTCCTCATCCTCTTCAACTCGCTCCTCTGGACGCTGATCCTCGCGCGCGAGCGATTCGGCGCCTCGCCCTGGCTGCGGGCCCTCTCGATCTGGGTACTGCTCACGACCATCTCGTTTCACCGGCTGGGTGCCTCGTTCGTGCGCACGAGCCTGCTTGAGCACGGCCGCATCGCGCTTCGACACCGCATGGTCTCGCTGGTGGGGCTCGGCGCCCTGGTGATCGGGATCGTCTGGAGCGCCCAGGACGCGCTTCCGGAGCTAGCAGCCGGCTGGGCGGCGGGTCCCGCAACCTTCCTGGACGCGCTCGCCGAGGCGGCGGCCGCACCCCTGCCGCGGACGGTGCTGGCGCCGTTCCGGGCCTTGGTCAGACCGCTGACCGCCCATTCATTCGGGGAATGGGTCCAGGCGATGGGGCCCGCGCTGGTGCTCCTGGCTCTTCACTACATATGGGTGATCCGCGCGGACACCGCGTTCGAGGAGGCCGCGGCCGAGGCCTCCCTGCTCCGCGCCCGTCATGTATCGGCGCGCGGCGGGGCGTCTGCCTCGCCCGGCCTCGCGCATCGACGTCTGCCGCCGCTCTTCCAGCTGGCCCCGGTCGGCTGGCGGGGCGGCGCTCTCCTGTGGAAGAACCTGCTCGCCGTCGTGCGCACGCGGCGCGCACGGAACATGGCCATGGCGTTTATCGTCGCCGCGGTCGCCGCGGCCGCGCTCTCGTTCCAGGGGGACGGCACGGCGGCGGAGATCGCCGGCTGGCTGGCGACGACCTGGGCCGCGCTCTCGCTCGTGATCGGCCCGCAGTGGATCCGCAACGATCTCAGAAGCGACCTTCTGAAGCTCGACCTGCTCCGCAGCTATCCGCTGCCCGGTCGCTCGGTCGTCGCGGCGGAGACCGCCGCCTCCACCGTAGTGCTCACCTGCCTCCAGCTCGGCCTGCTGCTGGTCGCGTACATCGCGTTTATCGGCGTACCCGATTTGGATCCGCCGCTCGATATCCGGACCGCGGTGCTGGTCGCGGCGGTCGTCTGCCTGCCTGGCATCAACTTCCTTGGCATGCTGATCCACAACGGGACCGCGCTCCTGTTCCCTGCCTGGGTCCACCTCGGCAACAACCGACCCGGAGGCGTCGAGGCGCTCGGGCAGAACATGCTGATGATCGTGGCGTACGGGGCGCTCCTCGCCCTGTCGCTCGCGGGGCCGGCGGGGATCGCGGCCACACTGGGGATTGTTCTGGAGCGAAGCCTGGGCTGGTGGGCCGCCGTACCGGCGGCGCTGGTGCTGCTGGCGGGCATCGCGGCCGAGTCCTTGGTACTGGTGCGCCAGCTGGGCCGTGTGTTCGAGCGGATGGAGCCGATGGCCGGCATCATGAGCTGAGCGTTTTTGCAGAACCGGGGAAATCCGGGGGAAGGCCGTGCCTCCGGCGTCCCCAGCAACCCCACTGCCCACCGCAAGTTGTGCCCTCTCCGAATGTTACCCGCTTCGAGCCCAGCGGTTCAGAATTTGCACTCTCGGGATTGTCCCTCGGCGCTACCCCCGATCGTACATACTCAACGGCCTGACTCATGACGCCACCGCGTGCGTTTCTCGTGGTCGACGATTCCCCGCTCCACCACCAGATGTACAAGCTGATCTTCGGGCGCGGCTCGCTGCAGGGAAGCACGCTCTACCACGCGTCCAATGGCCGCGAGGGCTACGCCCTGTTCATGGCGCATCCTGAGCTCACGCTGGTGCTGCTCGACCTCAACATGCCCGAGATGAACGGACTCGAGTTCCTGGAGCGCCGACGCGCGGACAAGCTGCACCCGGACGTGCCGGTGGTGCTGGTGACGACGGAGGGCACCCCGGACGACGAGGCCCGCGGCCGGGCCGCCGGCGCATGGGATTATCTCCGGAAGCCGTTCCAGCCGGCTGACGTCGAGCGGCTGGCCCAGCGCGTCCTCGCAGCCAGCGCCTGAGCGCGGTACCGGCAATGAGCGGCGATGAGGACCTCTTCAGGGAGCTGATCCGCGACTACGTCGCGGAGTGCCTGCCGCACGCGGAACAGGTGACGGACACGTTCGTGGAGCTCGAGCGCTGCTGGAGCGAGGGCATTCCAGCGGATGACCTGCTCCCCCGGCTCAAGGGAACACTGCACACGCTCAAAGGCAACTCGGGGATGATGGGCTTCACGCCGCTCCAGGCGCTCGCCCACGCACTCGAGGATCTGTGCGCCAGGTGCACCAGCGATCCGGCCTTGCGTACTCCG
This sequence comes from uncultured Gemmatimonadales bacterium, assembly GCA_963728705.1. Classification (GTDB taxonomy): domain Bacteria; phylum Gemmatimonadota; class Gemmatimonadetes; order Gemmatimonadales; family GWC2-71-9; genus CAVVWJ01. The sequence goes on along the minus strand of CAVSLY010000016.1, from coordinate 46,224 downwards.
GAGGCTGCGGATCTCCTGGTCGAGGGCGGCTCTCTGCTCATCGACCTGATCCGTCACGCGGAGGCCACGCCGCCGACGCCCGAAGCGCCCGCGGACTTCGTGGCTCGTGTGGGCCGCCTGCTCGAGACGCCAGCCGCAGCGGAGCCCGACCGCCGCGAGACGGACCGCCGGGAAGGCGACCGGCGCCGCACCGATCGGCGCGGCTGGGCAGGTTCGGGAGACGATGGAAGCGCCGTCCGCATCGACTTTCGGCTGCTGGACACGATGCTCGAGATCTTCGGCGAGTCCATGATCGACCATGCGGCGCTGCACGATGCCCACCGGCGCCTGCTCCACCGCCTCGGCGCCTGCCCGGAAGTGAGCGACCTCGACCGTACTCTGCTCTCGCTCGACTCCACCATGAAGCGCTTCGAGAACGCGCTCATGCGGACGCGCATGCTGCCGGTCTCGACCGTGTTCGGCCGCTTCACCCGTCTCGTGCGGGACGTGGCCCGGAGCGAGGGGAAGCGGGTGCGGCTGGTGGCCAACGGCGGAGAGACGCTGCTCGACAAGACCGTGCTGGACCGGCTGGGAGAGCCGCTGGTGCACCTCCTGACCAATGCGATCGTGCACGGCATCGAGCCCGAGGCGGAGCGTGTCGCCGCCGGCAAGCCGGCCGAGGCGTCACTGGTGCTTCGGGCGGCGCCGATCTCCGACCGAGTCGTGATCACGGTGTCGGACAACGGCCGAGGCCTCGATGTCGCCCGTATCCAGGCCAAAGCGGCGGCGCTGGGGATCGCGGTAGCCGGCGGCGACACGGAGCAGCTGTCGAATCTGATTTTCCGGCCCGGCTTCTCCACCACCGACCAAGTGTCGACGCTGGCCGGCCGCGGTGTGGGGCTGGACGTGGTGGCGCAGTCCATCCGCGAGCTTGGCGGCACGATCGAGATCCGGAACGTACCCGGGCAGGGCGTCACCTTCGTGCTGGGGCTGCCGCTCACCCTCGCGATCGTGAAGTCGTTGATTATCGAAGTCGATCGCGAGCGCTACGCGGTGCCGCTGAGTCACGTGGTGGAGACGGCCCGGGTGGACCCGGCCGCCATCCACGACATCAACCGGCAGGGCGTCACGATCTGGCGAGGCCACCCCGTCGCGGTGACGGACGGCGGCCTGCTGCTCGGCTCCCCATCCGCGGGCGAGCACGCGCGCTCCTTCTACCTGGTGATCACGTCGGGCGGACGTCGGCGCGTCATCCTCGTGGACCGGCTCATCGGCTACCAGGACGTGGTGGTCAAAGGTCTCGATCCCGCCCTCGGCCGGCCTGACGTGGTGTCGGGTGCAGCGATCCTGGGCGACGGTCGCGTCGCCTGCATTCTCGATCCGGTGCGGATCCTCGATCAGCGGAGTGCGGCATGACCTTAGGACCGATGCCGGCCGAGATCCCCGGCGAACAGCTCGCGGCCGCCGCCGCCGCGGTGCCTCGCGGGCGCGACAGCCTGCTCGGGTTCGCCGACGCGATGGACGACTTCTCCCAGCAGGCGCAGGTCGCGCCGGCGGATGTGGAGCTCCACCTCGTGACGTTCCATCTGGGCGCCGAGGAGTTCGGGATCCCGATCGAGACGGTGCGCGAAGTCCTCCGCGTAGGCGACATCACCCGCGTGCCCCAGGCGCCGCCGCACGTGAAGGGGATCACCAACCTTCGCGGGCGGATCGTCCCCATCGTCAGCATCAAGACCCGCATGGGGCTCCCCGACACTCCGCTCACCGTCCGCTCGCGCTGCGTGCTGGTCGAGGTGCATGGCCGGCTGCTCGGCCTGCTCGTCGACGCGGTCTCGAGCGTCGTGAAAGTCCCGTCGGCCGCCGTGGCGCCGCCGCCGGAAGAGATCATGACCGCCGCGAGCGACTATATCACCGGCGTCGCCCGCATGGGCAGCCGGCTCATCATCCTGCTGCAGCTCGAGAAGGCCCTGCTCCTGGACGCTAGAGGTGACTCGTGACGTACGCACAGACCGCTCCCGCCCTCTACCCTCGCCAGCCGCATGCGGCAGACGGCGAATGACTGGCCGATCGGCCGCAAGATCCTCCTGGCCCAGCTCTTCCTGGTGAGCATCACGCTCGCGGCGGGATGGGCGATCCTCCGCCAGCTGACGCTGGCGCACGACGCCGTCGGGACCGGCAGCGGCGCCGCCGTCGAGCAGGTGTTCCGAGACTCGCGCATGATCGTGATCGTGGCGACGGTCGTCAGCCTGGTCGCCAGCCTATGGGTCGCGAAGATGTTGACGACCCTGATCGGCCGGCGCCTCGAGGATCTCGGCACGGCGGCCGAGACCATCGCGAAGGGCGATCTGACGGTGAAGGTCCGGAGCCGCTCGCGGGATGAAGTGGGCTGGCTGGAGCATTCGATGCGCGAGCTGGTGGACAAGCTGCGCTCGCTGGTGACGCAGATGGCGACTTCGTCGCGCGGGCTCGCCGTGGCAGCCGAGCAGATCTCCGCGGCCACGGAGGAGATGGAGCGCGGGGCGCAGACCCAGTCCACCTCGACCGACGAAACCTCCGCCGCCCTGGTCCAGATGGCGGCCCAGATGCAGCAGCTCTCGACCAACGCCGAAGGCCTGGCGACCAATGTCGACGAGACTTCGGCCTCCATTCAGGAGATGAGCGCGACGCTGGCGCAGACCGCCCAGAACGGCGACCAGCTCGTCAGCGTGGTCGAAGGCGCCGCGAGCACCCTGACGCGGATGATCGAGAACATCTCCGCCCTCGCCAGCCGGGTGCACATGGTCGACGAGGTCTCGCGCCAGTCGGCCGAGGAAGCGCAGGCCGGCGGCGAGAAGCTGCAGACCTCGTTCCGGTCGATCAGCGAGCGGTCGCAGGAAGTCGGCAAGATCGTCAAGGTCATCGAGGGAATCGCCGACCAGACGAACCTGCTGGCTCTGAACGCCACGATCGAGGCGGCCCGCGCGGGGGAGGCCGGCAAGGGCTTCGCCGTGGTGGCGGATGAGGTGCGGCGCCTGGCCGAGCGGTCGGTGCAGGCCACGCACGAGATCGCGACCGTGATCGAGACCGTCCAGGGCGAGACCCGGTCTGCCGTCACGCTCATGGAGCACGTGATGACCGGGATCGTCGGTTCCATCAACAAGACCTCGCAGCTCGTGGACGAGGCCGCCACCGCCACGGAACAGCAGGCGAGCGGCGCGAACGAGGTGCTCAAGATGGCGGGCGACATGTCGACGCTGACGCGGGTCATCGCCGCAGCGGTCAAGGAAAACGCGGTGGGCGCCAACGAGATCAGCCGGGCCGCGCTCAAGATGAACCAGCTTACCCACCAGATGTCGGAGGCAGTGCTCGAGCAGAAGCGGGGCGGCGAGATGGTCGTGCGCGCAGTGGAGTCGATCGCGGCCGTGGCCCGTCAGAACCTGGTGGCCGCGGGTCAGACCGCCGGCGCGGCGAAACACCTGGCCAGCGAGTCCGAGACACTCAAGAGCCGCATCGAGGCATTCCGCGTATGACCGTCCCGGAGCGCCTGGCCGCGTTGAACGCGCTTCGGGACGGCCCGGAGCGGCAGGCGGCGATCATTGCCGCCATGGAGGACTCCGCCATCCCGGTGCGCGACGCCGCCATCCGGCTGGCCGCGCGCTACATCGAGCCGCATGTTCTGGGCACCTTCGTGGCCGACGATGTCAACGCGGTGCTTCGGAACGCGGCGATCGCTGCGCTGGAGCGGCAGGGCCCGTATGCCGTGCCGTACCTCGAGCAGGCGCTCGGCGACGACAACCACGAAGTGGTGATGTTCGTGCTGCAGGTGCTCGCGCGGAGCGGGAGCAGCCGCTCGGCATCCGCGATCCTGCCCCTGCTCCGGCACCCGGACGCCAACGTGGCGCAGGCCGCCATCGAAGCGCTCGGCCGGCTCCGGGCCTACGAAGCCGTGCCTGCCCTGCTCGGTATGCTCGGCCAGAATCTGTGGCTCCAGCTCGCGGCGATCGCCGCGCTGGGCGAGATCGGCGCGCCGGAGGCCGTCGGCCCGCTGCTCGCCCTCGTCCCCGACACCCTCGTCGCCGACCCCGCCGTACAGGCGCTCCAGAAAATCGCGGCGCCGGACGCGCTGGTGCCCCTGCTTGAGCGGCTTCAGGACGATCGCGAGCGCGCGCTGCGGGACTCGATTCTCGAGGCCATCGGCGTGGTGATCGACATGCACCCCGACGCACGCGGTGTGGCATCGGGCTTCGGGCAGGCCTGCCTCGTGCCGGACGCTCCGGGCAACGTGCTGGGCTACCTCGCCGGAATTCTGGGCTCGAACGAGGAGGCGGCCGGGCGGCCGGCAGATTTCGGCGACGGCGAGCCGATCCAGGGTGGCGGCAGCCTGCTCCGGGCCGCGGCAGGGCGTGGTGGTCGTCGCCCAGCTCCGGCCGCTCTACCCGTCACTGCTGGTGTACGCGGGCCATCCCGACCGCGGCAACTGGGTGGAAGCCCTCTGGCGGCGGCACGGCAACCTCTCGTCGGAGGAGCTGCTCGATCTCGTCGGGCATGCGGATCCCACGATCCGCCGCGGCGCGCTGCTGGTCGGATCGTACGATCCGGAAGATGTGCCGGTCATCATGGGGCGGATGTTCGACGACTCGGCGACGGTGCGTGCCGCCGCGTGTCGCGCACTCGGCTCGCTCGAAGACCCGCAGGTGGTCCCCACCCTGATCGACCGGCTCCGGAACGGCGAGCCTATCGAACGGGCCGCCGCGGCGGACGCGCTCGGCCGCATGCCAGCCGAGGCGCTGGATGTGCTGCTCCCGCTCGCCACGCCCACGAGCGCGGTGGAGACCTTGCTGCTGGTGCTGCCCGTGCTCGAGCGCAGCGGCAGCCCGAGGTTCGAGGCGACGGCACTCGATCTCTGCCGCCATCGTGTGACCACGGTGCGCCGAGCGGCCTGCCGGGTGCTCGCACGGCTTCCGGGACAACGCGCCGAGCTCGCGCTCCTCCGCGCCATGGGCGACAAGGACGAGGCCATCCAGCTGTCGGCACTCGACCTGCTCGTCCGTCGGGGTGGCCAGCAGAGCGTGACGACACTCATCGGCCTGCTCTCCGCGTCCGACTCGCTGCGCTACCACGTGATCCGCGCGCTCGGGCGGCTCAAGGCCGAGACGGCAGTGCCCAAGCTCAGCGATCTGTACGAGGCCTGCGCCCTGCACGAGCGGCTGGAGATCGTCGCCGCGCTCATTTCCATAGCGCCCCCGGGACTGGTCCCCTTCCTCGTATCCCGCCTGGCGGCCTCCGAGCGCGAGGAGATCCGGCAGATCGCCGCGCACGGCGTCGCCTTGCTGGCGGAACCGAACGACATCGGCATCCTGCTCCTGATGGCGGGCGACGCGGATTGGACCGTCCGGAACGAGGCCGCCGCGGGGCTGGGACGCCTGGCGCTGCCGGCGGGTCAGGCTGCCTTGCTCACGCTGGTACGCGACGTCGAAGCGGTTGTGGCCCAGACGGCGCGGGCGGCGCTGGAGCAGCTCGGCGGGGGGACGCTCCGGGCGATCGCGTGAAAGCCGCGGCCGAGGCCGAATGGCGGCTCCTGACGGGACTGATCGAGTCCAGATTCGGGCTGTGTTTTCCGGGCATCCGCCGGGAGATTCTCGAGTCGCGGCTGCACGCCCGGTTGCAGGAGCTCCACCTCGAGTCCTACCACGAGTACTACCGCTACCTCCGCGCGCATCCGCAGCGCGAAGCCGAGTTTGCCCATCTCGCCTGCCGCATCACCAACAACGAGACCTACTTCTTCCGGGAAGCCCATCACTTCGAGGTGCTGACGCGGGAGATCGTGCCGCCCCTGCTGCCGCAGCTCCGGAGCCGGCCGCTCCGGCTCCTGTCGGCCGGGTGCTCGTCGGGCGAGGAAGCGTACTCGCTGGCGATCACGCTGCAGAACGCGGGCTTCGACCGCGCGGGCGTCACCTGGGAGATCGACGCGTGTGACGTCAACGCGGAGCGCATCGCCCGCGCGCGCACCGGCGTCTACGAAGACTCGGCCCTCCGCGCCTGCGACGCCGAGACGCGGGCGCGCTATTTCACCCAGACCGGTGGCCAGTATCGGCTGAATGACCGGCATCGCGCCGGCGTGCGCTTCCTCGAGGTGAATCTCGCCGCCCCGGGCGCGCCGATCCCGGCGGGCGCCTACGATGCGATCCTCTGCCGCAACCTGCTGATCTACTTCAGCCCCGAAGCCTTCGACGGCCTCATCCGGCAGTTCGCCGGCTGGCTCAGGCCGGGGGGCTACCTGTTGCTCGGCCACGCCGAGTCGCTCATCGATCGCGGCACCGACTTCGAACCGGTGTGCCTGCCCGACGCGGTGGTCTACCGCGCGGGGAGTGCCGCGGCATGATCCGCGTCTTCGTGGTGGACGACTCGACCTTCGTGCGCAAGGCGATCGTCAAGGTGCTACACCGCGACCCCGATCTGCGCGTGGTGGGCGAGGCGGCGAGCGGAGCGGAAGCGCTCCGGACCATCGCACGCGCGAACCCGGACGTGGTCACGCTCGATCTGGCGATGCCGGGGCTCGACGGACTGCAGGCGCTCCGAGGATTGCTCGCGTGGCGGAGCGACCTCCCGGTGCTGATGCTGTCCGCGCACACGCACGAGGGCGCCGCAGCGACCATCGAGGCACTCGCCATCGGCGCCGTGGATTTCGTGGACAAGAGCGCGTTCAGCGTGCTGGACCTCGACTCCCTCGGCCGCCAGCTGGTCGAGCGCATCAAGCTCTGGGGCCCCAAGCGGCCCACGGCGCGCGCGGCCAGGGTGCCGCTGGTGGACACGCCGGAGGCGCCCGAGACGCCGGCCAGCCTGTCCCAGTGCGACCTGTGCGTCATCGGGACGTCCACCGGCGGGCCTCCGGCGCTGCAGTACATTTTCGAGCGGTTGCCGGCGGCGTTTCCCATGCCGATCGCGATCGTCCAGCATATGCCGCTCGGCTTCACCAAGCCGTTCGCCGACCGGCTGAACACGATGTGCCGGCTGGCGGTACGCGAGGCCCGGAACGGCGATTCCCTGATCCCCGGGCGAGCGCTCGTGGCGCCCGCCGGGCAGCATCTGGTGATCGCGGGGGACCGCACCGTCGCGCTTCAGGATGAGCCGCGCGACACGGCTCACACGCCCAGCGTGGACGTGCTCATGCGATCGGCGGCGCGCGGCGTGGCCCGGCCGCGTGCTGGGCATCCTGCTGACGGGCATGGGCGATGACGGCGCGGTGGGGATGGCGGCCATCCGCGCGGCAGGCGGCGTGACGCTCGGCGAGAGCGAGGCGAGCTGCGTGGTCTACGGGATGCCGCGTGCGGCCCGCCGGCTCGGAGCCGTCGAGTACGAGCGGTCGCTGACGGAGATCACGAGCTGGCTGGTCTCGGTGGAATCGGCGGGGCTGTCTGCGCCGCTGAACCCCTCAGCCCCTCGGATGGAACTGCTTGTGGACGGAGCGGAGATACTCGCGGTCGACGTGGGTGTAGATCTGCGTGGTGGAGAGGTCCGCGTGCCCGAGCATCTCCTGCACCGCGCGCAGATCGGCGCCGCCCTCGAGCAGGTGCGTCGCGAAGCTGTGGCGGAGGGTGTGAGGCGTCACCCGCTTGGTGATGCCGGCCCGCGCCGCGGCGCGCTTCACGATGCCCCACGCTCCCACCCGAGAGAGCGGCCGGCCTCGCGCGTTGAGCAGCACGCGCCCCCCGCTCTGCCCCCGGTCGATCTCCGGCCGGACCTGGTGCAGGTACACGGAGACGGCGCCGATCACGCGTGCGCCCGATCGGCACGAGGCGCTCCTTGCCGCCCTTGCCGAAGACGCGAACGAGATTCTCGGATAGCAGCAGGTCCGTCACGCCGAGGCCGCAGAGCTCCGACACGCGCATGCCGGCGCCGTACCCGAGCTCCAGCAGCGTGCGATCCCGCCAGGCGAGCGGCTCGTCGATGCTCGGGGCGGCGAGCAGCGCCTCGATCTCGACCACGCGTCAGTGTGTCGGGGAGGACCCGGCCACGGCGGGGAGACTCGAGGCGATCGCTTGGATCGGTGGCGAGGCGACCCTCGCCGACGAGAAAGCCGTAGTAGGTCCGGACAGCGGAGACCTCGCGCCGGATCGTCGCGGCGCTGAGGCCCAGGTCCTTGAGCAGGTAGACGAAGTCGCGGAGGTGCGTCCGGGTGACCAGGCCGGGATCGCGCACGCCTTTCGAAGCGGCGAATTCGGCCAGCCGTACCAGGTCGCGGAGGTAGGCCTCGACCGTGTTCTCGCTGTGGCCCGACTCCAGCGCGAGGAAGTCGCGGAAGCCCTCAAGCCCGAAGTCGCGCGCGGCGCGCTCGCGCACGTCCGCGACAGTCATCGATCCCGCTCCGCTTGCAGACGCCGCGACACATCGGCCAGCTCGGCAGGCTTGAGGCCGAGCAGCTCGGCCGCCAGGTGCATGAGCCGAGCCTCGTGCGCACCGATGGCTCCGTCGGCGAACGCGACGGTCCACATCCGCTCGACCAGCTCCAGCCGCTCCGGGCGGCCGACGCGCTTCCGGAGCCGCCGGGCGTAATCGGCAAATCGGGTGCGCCGCTCCTCCTCGGGTGCCGGGGACGGCGGCGTGCCGCCGGTCCCCAGACCCCAGCGGCCGTGCAGATGCTCGGCGATGAGGCGCCGGTCGTCGGCCGTGAGCACCGGATCGGCGTACGCGATCTCCAGCACCACGAGCGCCGCGGCCTGCCGGGCCGAGCCCACGGCGATGTCGGTGCCAGCCAGAAACGACGGCGCGGCCGGATCGAGAGCATCCCGGGTGGCATGCCAGACCCGTTCGCGTCCGCGCTGCCGGCGGCGCACCAGATACCAGATGCCACCGGCCGCGCCCAGGACCAGCGTCGCGATGAACAGCGTCCGGTTGACGCTGGCGATGAGCGCGCTGATGCGCTCCCACTCCGAGCCGATGACGGCGCCGACGATGGTGAGGCCCCCGTACCAGATGGCGGACGCGAGCCCCATCGGCGCCAGGGTCCTGACCGCGCCGAGGCCAACCAGGCCCGCGAATGGCGGCACCACGGCTCGGATGCCGGGAAGAAAGCGGCTGATGAAGATGCCGACGATGCCGAACCGGAGATACTCGCGCTCGATGATGGCGAGCGAGCGCGGGGCAAGGAGCCGTCTCCCCGTGGGCGTGGCGAACAGCTGGCGGCCATAGCGGCGGGCGGCGAAGTAGACGCCGGCCGCACCGATCAGATTCGACACCCAGGTCACGAGGAAGACAGCGCCGAACGTGGTGACGCCGCGATGGGAGAGAAAGGCGCCGAGCGCCACGGCGGCATCCGAGGGGACCGGCGGCACCACGTTCTCCACCGCCGCGAGCAGCCCGAGCACCGCGTACACGGCGGCGGGCGGAAGCTGCGAGACCCAGTCGAGCAGGGACTCGATCAGCGGGCCTCCAGCACGACGACGGCGATGACGGCCAGTCCCTCGCCTCGCCCGATGAAGCCCATCCCCTCGTTCGTTTTCGCCTTCACGCTGACGGCGCCGGCCGCCACCCCGAGCCGCGCGGCGAGCGCCGCGGACATGGCGCCGACATGCGGCGCCAGCTTCGGGAGCTCGGTGATCACCGAGCAGTCCGCCTGCGCGAGCGTGAGCCCGCGGCCGCGGACGAGCTCATGGGCGGTGCGCAGGAGCTCCATGGAGTCCGCGTCCTTCCACTGGGGATCGCTATCGGGAAACAGCTGGCCGATGTTGCCCGCGCCGGCGGCGCCGAGGATGGCGTCGGTCAGCGCGTGCGCCACTGCGTCGGCATCCGAGTGGCCGGCCAGGCCCTGCGGGTGCGGAATGGTGATGCCGCCCAGGACGAGCGGGCGCCCCGCGACGAAGCGGTGGGAGTCGTAGCCGATCCCCACGCGCGTCACGCCGCGACCGTCTCCTCGATGACGCTGTAGTCCTGGCGGCGCCGCATCGGCTGGTAACCGGCGTCGCGGATCAAGCGGTCGATCTCCTGCAGCGTGGTGCGGTACGTGGTGCCGGCCGCCGAGACGACGTTCTCCTCCATCATGAGGCTGCCGTAGTCGTTGGCACCGAAGCGGAGGGCCACCTGCCCCACCTTGTGCCCCATGGTGACCCACGAGGACTGCAGGTTCGGCACGTTGTCGAGCACGATGCGGCTCATGGCGAGCATGCGGAGGTAGGTCACCGCGTCGGTCTTCCGGTAGTGCGACATGCCCGGCGTGCCCTCGGGCTGCAGGGGCCAGCAGATGAAGGCGGTGAAGCCGCCAGTGCGCGCCTGCACCTCGCGCACGCGATAGAGATGCTCGATGCGATCCTCGTCGCTCTCGCCGAGGCCGTACATCATGGTGACCGAGGTCTTCATGCCCTGGCGGTGCGCCTCCTCCTGTACGCCCAGCCATTCTTCGGTCTGGGCCTTCTTCTTCGCAACCCGCTCCCGGATCCGGTCCACGAGGATCTCGCCACCGCCGCCCGGAATGCTGTCGAGCCCGGCCGCCTTGAGCTCGCGCACCACGTCCGCCACGCTCAGGCCGAACCGCTCGCCGAAGAACACGACTTCGGACGGAGAGAATCCGTGAATGTGAATCGGATGGTGGCGCTTGATGTAGCGCATCAGGTCGAGGTACCACTCGAACGGGATGTACGGGTTATGGCCGCCCTGCAGCAGGATCTGGACGCCGCCGATCGCCTTGCACTCGTCGATCTTGGCGCCGATCTGCTCGAAGCTCAGCACATAGCCCTGGTTGTCCTTGGGCCGGCGATAGAAGGCGCAGAACTGGCAGTCCGCCACGCAGACGTTGGTGTAGTTGATGTTGCGGTCGATGATGTAGGTGACGACCGGGTCCGGGTGCTGCCGCCAGCGCTCGGCGTCGGCCAGTTGGCCGAGCTCGAGGAGCGGGGCGCGCTGGTAGAGCTCCAGGTGGGCCTTGAATTCGCTTGAGGTGCGGTCTACAACGCTCATAGTAACAACCAGTTCGGTGGTTTCGTTCCACGGTAGCTCGACACGGCGTCTGCCCTAGCGTCGGTCATCCCGAGCGGAGCGAGGGATCGCTCCAGGCATGCAAGTGAGCCCGGAGCCTCACTCGCACCACCGACCCGATCCCTCGCTCCGCTCGGCATGACGACGCGCCCTACGCCGCCGAGATGAACGACAGCGACCCATCCGGCACCAGCCCTTCCTGCGCCAGGCGCCGGAAGAAGTCCGTGAGCCCGGCCAGGTGTCGGTACGACAGCGCGTAGTCCAAGTCCCCGAGATACGCCCGACAAACCCGCTCCGCGACACCAGTCGTGCGCGCGGCCGCCGCCGCAAGCTCGTCCAGGTGCGCCAACCCCCAGGCCCGGCTCTCGAGCAGTCGGCGATGCACCGCCTGCACCGCCTCGAGCCCGGCCTCCCGGCGCGCCGCCCAGACCGCGAACACGAATGGCAATCCCGTCCACGCACGCCACTCCGCGCCGAGATCCACGCGGACCGGATACCGCTCCTCCGCCGCGAGCAGAAGCGCCGCATCGCCGATGACGAGCACCGCCTCGTGCGGCAGACGCGAGAGCGCGTCGAGATCGGCCACCTCGGCGCGGGCCGTGGCGTACCGGGGCCGCACATTCCAGCGGTGGCGCGCGAGCAGGTCGAGCAGCAGCACCGACGTTCGGGACGATGCGGTGCGGAGCACCGTGCAGTCGTCGAGCTCGGTGACCGGGCGCCGGGAAAAGAGCGCGACGCTGTGCACCGGTCCGTCGCAGGTGATCGCGAGGTCGGGCAGCAGGTGATACGCCGCGGCGTTCCGCGCGTACTCGACGGCAGAGACGACGCTCACCTGCAGCTCCCCCGCGGCGAGCAGGTCGTTCAGCTCGGATGCGGTGCCGGTCACCAGCTCGGCCGGCACCCGAACCAGGCCCCGATCGATGGCGCCGTAAATCGGATAGCAGTTGATCCACGGAATCCGTCCCAACCTCATGCGGCGTGCACCACAGGCAGCGCCGCGCCCCGCCGAAGCGACGGCTCCGGCGGCGGGTCGTCGAACTCCTCGCGCACCGACTGATAGAGGCTGTCGCGTTCGACGGGCCGCTTCCCCGCCCCGCGGATGAGGCCGACGAGGTCGTGGTAATGCATGTGCATCTGGGTGTGGGCACCGGCCTCGTGGTACACCCGCTCATACACCACCGTGCCCTCGACATCGTCGCAGCCGAAGCTCAGCGCGATCTGCGAGAGGAACGGTGTCACCATCGGCCAGTGGGTCTTGATGTGGGGCACGTTGTCCAGGAACAGCCGCCCGATGGCGATGTTCTTGAGATCCTCGTACCCGGTCGTGGCGGTGCCCACGCGGCCCAGCTCCTCCCCAAGCTCGTTGTGGTCGGGGTGGTACGCCAGCGGGATGTACGTGAGGAAGCCGTGGGTCTCGTCCTGCAGCGCGCGAAGCATCGACAGGTGCGCGATCCGGTCTTCGGCAGTCTCGACGTGGCCGTACAACATCGTACAGTTGGTCGGGATGCCCAGCTCGTGCGCGGTTCGGTGCACGCGGATCCACTCCTCACCCGTCAGCTTGCGCTCGGCGATGGTAGCCCGCACGGCCGTGCTGAACACTTCGGCCCCGCCACCCGGAAGACTGGTGAGCCCGGCCTCCTTGAGAGCCAGGAGCACGTCGCGCTCCGAGACCCGCTCGATCCGCGCGAGGTGGGCGATCTCGACCGCGGTGAGCGCCTTGATGTGGACGTCGGGGTGCCGCTGCTTGAGCCCGCGCAGCATCTCGGTGTAGTAGCTCAGCCGGAGCTTCGGATGGAGGCCGCCCACGATGTGGAACTCGCGCGTCGGCATCCCGCGCGCCTGCTCCGCCTCGTGGTAGACCTCTTCGAGCGACCGCGTGTACGCGCCCTCTTCCTTCGGCATCCGGGCGAACGAGCAGAACGTGCAGGTGTTCCGGAGCACGCAGACGTTGGTCGGGTTGATATGCTGATTGGCGGAGAAGAGGACGCGGTCGCCGTTCTGCCGCGCGTTGGCGACGTTCGCCAGGCGGCCGAGTCCGAGCAGGTCGGCCGTGGCGTAGAGCGCCAGGCCGTCCGCAGCGTCCAGCCGCTCGCCGGCGAGCACCTTGTCAGCGATCGCGTGGAGGGCCCGGTCTCTCAATTGCAAGGCGGCAATGCCGTCGGACATGCTATCTCCTTGGGAGAGCGCAGGTAAGACTGTGCAAATGTAGTAGGTGAAGCGCCCGGCGGGCCAGCACCGGAGTACGGCTCCTACCGGGCTGCTGGTGACTCGGTCTCTGCGTCAACTCTGCGTTCGCCCGGCACTCGGCGGAGACCATCCGTCCCGAACCAGACGCACGCTCGTCCGCCGCGTTGCCCCACGCGGAACCATCCCGGCGGCGCGCGCTTGTAGGGGGCATCCCTCCACCAAGAGGCCCAACCTCCGTCGGGACTCTCGACCAAACGTTGACCCGAGTCCGGCCCGCCAACCGGGCGTTGCCACCCCGTTGACTATGCGTTGGGTCTGCGTTTGGCGCTTCGGCAGTTGGCGTCGACCGCAATAGCCACGCGTTTACATCCGTTTGACATACGTTTGACCGCATCTCCCTCCCTCGCGCGCCGGGGGACGGGCCTTGGGTATGTGGTGCTGGGAGTTTTGTTTATCCACACTAATGCACACCCCTGACCGCGTGCGTTTTGTTTGCGAACATCTATCAACAAACGCTTGCGGGTAAACGCAGAGGCCCTAGATTGTATGGGTCTCGTTCCCTGGAGTGCTGGTGGGGCCTCAACCCGACTACTCCCGCGCCGCCCTGGCCCGGTTCATCGAGTTCGTGGTGGCCAAGGGATTGGTTCACCCCGCTACCGCCCAGGGCTGGCGGGTGGCGACCGCGAAAGTCCTGGAGGACCTGACGCCCGCCGAGGGCGAGGACGTCCGGAAGATCGAGGTCGAGGCCACCTTCAAGGGATTTCTCAACCGATATCCGGGTCGTCTCTCACCCGCCTCGGTAGGTGAGTATCGCCGACGGGTGGGCCGAGCCATCGAGGAGTTCGTGCGCTGGATGGAAGATCCCGGGAGTTATGCGTTCCGGTCGCCGCCGCGGGCCGCCAGGGCCGAGACGCGGCGCCGCCCAGACGGTGCGCCGGCACCATCCCAGGACCCGGACCGGCCACCACCGAGCGGCCCCGCCCCGGGTCTGCCCAGCGGGATCGCGCTCGAGTACCCGCTGCGACCCGACCTGCTCGCTCAGGTCGTCGTGCCGCGGGACCTGACCGTGGAGGAGGCCCGGCGAATGGGTGCGTTCCTCGTGACGCTCGCAGTCGACTTCAAACCCTTCCCGAGTCGGTGAGCGACCCGCACCCGCGTCGACCTAGATGGCAGCTCCGGTGATGCCGCCTCGGCACCACCGCTCCCGGACAAGAAAAAGGGCCGCCCTCTTCACGAGGGCGGCCCCCAGTCCCGAAAAACCTCCGCGTCTACGCCGCCCACCTCCGCACCGCCAGCGTCACGTTGTGGCCCCCGAACCCGAACGAGTTCGACAGCGCCACATCCACCCGCCGCTCGATCTTGTGGTTCGGGGCCGACTCCAGATCGCACTCGGGATCGGGCGTGAACTGGTTGATGGTCGGCGGAATGGCGCCGCACGTCGCCACCAGGAGCGATACCCCGAACTCGAGGGCGCCGGCGCCACCGAGCAGGTGCCCCGTCATGGATTTGGTCGAGCCAAATACCAGCTTGCGCGCCTGCTCCCCGAACACCGCCTTCACCGCCTCGGTCTCCGCCACGTCGCCCTGCTGCGTCGACGTGCCGTGAGCGTTGATGTAGCCCACGTCCTTGGGATCGATCTTCCCGTCCGCGAGGCAGAGGCGCATCGCTCGCTGGGCACCCTCGCCATGCTCCGCCGGTGACGTGATGTGGAAGGCATCGGCGCTGAGCCCGTAGCCGAGCACTTCACCCAGGATGCGGGCGCCCCGGCGCTCGGCGTGCTCGAGGCTCTCGAGAACCACCATCGCGCCGCCGTCGCCCAGGACGAAGCCATCGCGGTCCCGGTCGAACGGCCGGCTGGCGGTCTCCGGCGAGTCGTTGCGCGAAGAGAGCGCCTTCATGTTGGAGAACGCTGCCACGGTAAGGCCGGTGATGGCGGCCTCCGAGCCCCCGGAGACCATGGCGTCCGCGACGCCGTTCCGGATCATGTGGAACGAATCGCCGATCGCGTGCGCGGACGACGCACAGGCGGAGACCGTGGCGTAATTGGGGCCCTTGAGGCCATAGCGAATGGAGACGAGGCCGGCGGCGATGTCGGGGATGAACATCGGCACGAAGAACGGGGACACCCGGTCCGGGCCTTTGAGGACGTAGGCCCGGCAGTTGTCCTCGTAGGTCTGCATCCCGCCGATGCCGCTGCCGATGATGACCCCGGTGCGCTCGGGCGACGGGAACTTCCCTTCCAGCCCCGCCTGCGTCACAGCCTGATGGGCGGCCGCGAGCGCGAACTGCGCGAAGAGATCGTACCGCCGGGCCTCCTTGCGGTCGATGTACTGCAGGGCGTCGAACCCCTTCACTTCGCAGGCGAACCGGACGGACAGCTTCTCCGGATCGAACTTGGTGATCGGCGCGGCGCCGGGCTTCCCGGCGAGCAGCGCGGTCCAGGTGGAATCGACGTCGGTTCCGACGGGCGTCACCAGCCCGAGGCCGGTGACGACGACACGGTGCGTCAAGCTACTTTCCGATCTTCTCGTGGAGATAATTCATGGCATCGCCCACGGTGCGGAGCTTCTCGGCGTCCTCGTCGGGGATGTCGATGTCGAACTCCTTCTCGAACGCCATCACGAGCTCGACCGTGTCCAGGCTGTCGGCGCCGAGATCCTCCATGAAGCTGGCCTCGCTGGTGAGCTTCTCGCGCTCGACGCCGAGCTCCTCGACGATGATGTCCTTGACCTTCTCTTCGACGTTGCTCATGTCGTCCTCAATTGGAGTTTCAGCACAGCGGTCAGATGACCATCCCACCGTCGACCACCAGCACCTGGCCGGTCATATAGCCGGCCAGGTCGGAAGCCAGGAACAGCACCGCCCCAGCCACGTCCTCGGGCCGCCCCAGGCGGCCCAGCGCAATGTCCTGTAATAATGTGGCCCTCGCCTCATCGGGCAAGGCGGCGGTCATGTCCGTCTCGATGAAGCCCGGAGCCACGCAGTTGGCGAGGACGCCGCGGCTGGCGTACTCTTTGGCCACTGACTTGGTGAACCCGATGAGTCCCGCCTTGCTCGCCGCGTAGTTCGCCTGCCCCTTGTTCCCGGTCAGGCCCACGATGCTGGTGATGTTCACGATGCGTCCGGCCCGCCGCTTCATCATCCCCTTGATCACCGCGCGGGTGGTATAGAACGCGCCCTTGAGGTTGGCGTCCAGGACGGCGTTCCAGTCGGCGTCGGTGAGACGGAGCAGAATGTTGTCGCGCGTGAGCCCCGCGTTATTGACCAGGATGTCGATCGGGCCGAGCGCCCGCTCGGCCGCGACGATCGCCGCCTCGACCTGGTCTCCCTGGGCCACGTCGCACGCCACACCCGCGGCGCGCTCGCCGAGCTCCGCGGCCACCGCTTCGGCACGGGCCTGGTCGCGGCCGACTACGGCGACCCTGGCACCGGCCGCGTGCAACGCTCGCGCGATGGCGTGCCCGATGCCCCGGGTGCTGCCGGTGACAAACGCGGTCTTGCCGGTCAGGTCGATGGTGGTCACCGGAGGAACGCCTCCACCTCGTCCGCCGTCCCCAGCGTCACCGCCGGAGCCCCTGGCACGATCCGCTTGAGTAGCCCCGCCAGCACGTTTCCCGGTCCGATCTCGAGAAACCGCGCCCCGGGCACGAATGCCGCCGCGCCCTGCATGCAGGCGACCCACCGAACCGGCGCGGTCAACTGGTCGACCAGCAGCCGCTTCGCGTCCGTCCCGCTGCGTACCGCCTCGCCGCTCGCGTTCGCGATCACCGGGAACGCCGGGTCGGCGAACGTCACGCCGGTGAGCGCATCGTGCAGTCCGTCCACCGCCGGGGCCATCAGGGGCGAGTGGAACGCACCACTCACTTTGAGCGGAATCACCCGCTTGGCGCCGCGGGCCTTGCACCCTTCGCCCGCCCGGCCGACGGCGACCGGATCGCCGGAGATGACGGTCTGGTCGGGCGCGTTGAGGTTGGCCGCCACCGCCACTCCGTCCAGTCCGGACGCCTCGTTGCAGGCCTGATCCACCCGCTCGGTATCCAGGCCGAGCACGGCGGCCATCGCGCCGGGCCTCGCGTCCCCGGCGGCGAGCATGAGCTCGCCCCTCCGCCTGACGAGCTGCGCCGCGACAGTTGGACTCAGCGTGCCGGCGGCCACGTGGGCGCTGTACTCGCCCAGACTGTGTCCGGCGGCGGCGCCAATCTCTCCGGCCTTGTCCTTGACGACGGCCCACACGGCGGCCGAGTGGGCCAGGATGGCAGGCTGCGCGTTGTGGGTCCGCGTGAGCTCCTCTTCGGGCCCCTCCCACATGAGCCGCGAGAGCGCGACGCCGAGCGCGTCGTCGATCGCGGCGAACGTGTCGTGCGCGGCCGGAAACCGCTGGGCCAGATCTCGGCCCATGCCGACGCGTTGCGCGCCCTGGCCGGGGCACATCAGCACGCTCACCACCGGATCACCGCGCTTCCCCAGGTGAAGCCGGCGCCGAACGCCACCATCAGGATGACCGAGCCCGGCCCCACGCGTCCTTCGGCGACCGCCTGCTCCAGCGCGAGCGGGATGGAGGCGGACGACGTATTGCCAAAGCGCTCCAAGTTGACCATGACCCTGGACATCGGGAACCCGGCGTGCTTGGCGATGGCCTCGATGATCCGGAGGTTGGCCTGGTGCGGCACCAGGAGGTCCACCTGGTCCGCGGTGATACCGGCCCGGCGGAGGGCCTCGTCGCAGGCGTCCGCCATGGTCCGGACGGCGGCCTTGAACACCTCGCGGCCGGCCATCTTCATGTAGTGGGACCGTTCGCACACCACCCGCTCGCTGATCGGATCGGCAGAGCCGCCGCCGGGCCGATAGAGCAGCGGCGCGAGGCGCCCGTCGGATTTGATGAAGGTCGCGAGGATACCGCGCCCCGGCTGCGAGGACCCCCGCACGATCGCGGCCCCTGCGCCGTCACCGAACAGGATCGCCGTGGAGCGATCCTGGAAGTCGGTGATGGCGGAGAGCTTCTCCGCGCCGACCACGAGCACCGTCTCGCTCTGCCCCGACGCGATGAGGCCCTCGGCCACGGTAAGCGCGTACACGAAGCCCGGGCACGCCGCGCCGATGTCGAAGGCGGCGGCGTTGTCGGCGCCGAGCAGGGCCTGGAGATCGCAGGCGGTAGAGGGGAGCAGCCGGTCGGGGCTGGCGGTGGCAAGCACGATCGCATCGAGCTGGTCCGCGGTGACGCCCGCCGAGGCCATGGCGCGCTCGCTCGCCTCCTGGCTCAGCCGCGCGACTGTCTCCTCGGGCCGGGCGATGTGGCGCTCGCGGATGCCGGTGCGCTCGACGATCCAGGCGTCCGAAGTGTCCAGCATCTGGGTGAGGTCGGCGTTGGTCAGGACGCCGGGAGGCACGGCCACCCCGACGCTCGCGACCTCCGCGAACGGGCGCGCAATCATGATTGGGCCGCGGGCTCGCGCTGGGCGAATTCCGCTGCGATATGCCCGCTGAGCCCCGCCTTGACCGCCTGAAGTGCCACGCGGATGCCGTTCCTGATGGCGTTCGGGCTGGAGGAGCCGTGGCAGATGATCGATACGCCGCGCACGCCGAGCAGCGGCGCGCCGCCGTAGGTGGAATAGTCGAGCACGTTCGCGAGCTCGCGCACCGCGGGCCGCTCGAAGATGTCGGGGGCGCGATCCATCACGAGGCCGACGAAGACCCGCGCGGCGGACTCGTAGAACTTGAGGAGGATGTTGCCGACGAAGCCGTCACAGACGATGACGTCGACATGCGTGCGGCGCTGCGGGCCAGGCAGAATGTCACGGCCCTCGATGTTGCCCGCGTAGGCCAGCCGGGCCGACCGCTTGAGCAGCTGGTGCGCCTCGCGGACGACGGCCGTGCCCTTCTCCTCCTCTTCGCCCACGTTCAGGAGGCCCACCACCGGATTGGCACGGCCGAGGATGTCCCGCATGTACACGGTGCCGAGATAGGCGAAGCCGGCAAGCTCCTTGGCAGAGCAGTCGAGGTTGGCGCCGCCGTCGAGCACGAGCACCGGCTCGCCGCCGGTGGGAAAGAGCGTAGCGACGGTGGCGCGCTCGACGCCATCGTGGAGGCCGAGCAGCACGGTGGAGGCGGCGAGAGTGGCGCCGGTGTTGCCGGCGGAGAGGAACGCGTCGGACCGCCCCTGCTTCTGCATGGTCAAACCGACCACGACGCTGGACTTGGGCTTCTTCCGGACGGCCGCCAGCGGCTTCTCGTTCATGCCGATAACGTCAGCCGCCTCGTGGATCTCGAGGCGGCTACGATCGATCTCGGGATGTGTGGCGAGCTCAGCCTCGATGACGCCGGGGCGGCCCACCAGCTGGACCACGAACTCGTCCGGCAGGCTCGCGAGCGCCTGCAGCACCCCGGCGATTTCGGCCTGTGGCGCCTTGTCGCCTCCCATCGCGTCCACGGCGACGCGAATCACGCTCAGGCGTCCTCGACCTCAATCTGCTTCTTGCCGCGATAGTACCCGCAGGATTCGCACACGCGGTGGGACAGCTTGGGCGACCCGCAGCGCGGACAGGCCTGAGTGGCCATGCTCGGCGCCGCGTGATGCCCACGCCGCAGACGTTTCCGGGACTTCGAGGTCCGACGCTTCGGGACTGCCATGGTGTCCTCAAACAGGTTCGGCGGGAGGCGCGTGACAGGCACACGGGCCCGCGTTCAGGTCCGCCCCACACTTGGGGCAGAGTCCGGCACAGTCTTCCTTGCACAGCAGCCGGTCGGTCTGCGCGGCGAGCGCCAACTCTTCCCGAACGACGTCGGTCACGTCCACGGTGTTGGCACGCTCGGCCAGCGGATAAAAATCGGGATCGTCGGCCGCCTCGGGATCGGTGGAGAACACCGCCGCGGCCACTTCGATGTCGACCTCGTCCAGCACCTCGCTGAGGCAGCGGCGGCACTCACCCCGGACGACCCCATGCACGCGGCCGCGCCAGAGGTACTCGCCGTCGCCCGTGATCTGCAGCTGGCCGTCGACCGACACGGGGCCGGTGAGGCCGAGGTCCAGCCCGTTGAACGCGGGATCGTCGGGGTCGAGCCGGCCGTCGGTCCGGACGGGGCCGCGTTGCAGGTCCCGGATGTCCACTCGCAGCATAGCCGCTTAAAGTATCTGGGACAACGACTTGGGTCAAGGCTGAGAGGCTCCTCCAGCGCCCGCCAGGCGCGTCATCCTGAGCGGAGCGAAGGATCGGGTCGGTGGTACGAGTGAGGCTCGAGCGTCACTCGCATGCGTCGGCCGATCCTTCGCTCCGCTCAGGATGACGCGTCACCCCAAAGCGCGGCCAGTTCCCCCTCGGGAAAAAAGAACCCGACTTCCCGCGCCGCGTTCTCGTCGCTGTCCGAGGCGTGGATGGCGTTTCGGCCCTTGGACTCCGCGAACAGCTTCCGGATCGTGCCTGGCGCGGCCTCGGCCGGATCGGTGGCCCCGATGACCGTCCGGAGTGTCGGGACCGCCTCTGCCCGCTCCAGGGCCATCGGGAGGCATGGCCCGCTGGTCATGAAGCTCACGAGCTCGGCAAAGAACGGCCGCCCGCGGTGAACCGCGTAGAAGGCGCCGGCCTGCTCCGGCGTCAGCCGCACCAGTCGGGCGGCGCGCAGGGTGAAGCCCGCCTCCTGCAGGTGCGCCACGATCTTTCCGGTCTTCCCGGTGGCGATAGCGTCCGGCTTGACGATTCCCAGGGTCAACGACACGGCCACGACTCCTCCAGAGGCTTGATTGGTTAGCGACTACCCAGCAATCGTTGCACGAGATCGGCACGGGTCACGGCACCCCGGAGCACGCCGTCCTTCACAACCGGCACCCACTCCACGTCCTTCTTGGCCAGCAATTGGGCGGCATCCGCGAGGGTCTGATCCTCGGAGATGCAGAGAACGCTTCGGGCCATGGCGTCGCGCACCCGAATGTCCCGGGAGCCGGGTGGGGCGGCAGCGGCCGTCACCCGCTGGACGGCACCAGGCGCGAGCGCCTTGAGCAGCTCGCGGTGCGACAGGAGCCCCACCACTTGGCCGGCTTCTCCCACGACCGGGATGGCGGTGACCGTGTGCGCTTCCAGACGGCGGGCGGCCTCGTCGAGCGTGTCGTCGGGCCGGAGGGTGGTGACGATCGCGCGCATCAGGTCGCGGACGAGGAGCTGGCCTTCGAGCTCGACCTCGCGCAGCCCCGGCAGGGCGAGCACCTCCTCGGCGGACTGCGCTGCGACCAGCGCGGCGGCCAGCGCGGGCCGTGACAGCGCCCGGGCAAAGGCGGCGATCGCCTGGAGGTACACCGCGTGCTCCCTTGGGGGTGCCACGACGAGCAGGATCATCCGGGGGTCTGCCGCCTCGCGGACACCATCTCGGCCGCCGTCCCGTGCTCCGCCGGCGATCGGCGCCGGCGCGATGCCGAGCGCTACGACCAGCGCGGGCACCGCGTCGGTGCGGAAGTGCGGCAGCCAGGCGTGCGGGCCCAGGCTCATGGTGTCTTCCGGCCAGCTCTCCCGGATGGCGGCGTCGAGCCGAACCGCATCGCCCACGCGCCCATCCGCCACGCACGCGTCCACCAGGATCCGGATCCCCTCCTCGAGCGTCGCGGCCGGAAGCGGCACCACCACCCGCCGCGGGCTGAGGAGTTCGCTCAGCCTCACATCTTCGACCGGAGCAGCTGGACCACGTCGACCGGGCGGCGCATGATCGCGATGCCCGCCGCCTCGAAGGCCGCGAGCTTCTCCTCCGCGGTACCGGACGACCCCGAGATGATGGCACCCGCGTGCCCCATCCGCCGGCCCTTCGGCGCGGTCTGCCCCGCGATGAAGCCGACGACCGGCTTGGTGACGTGGTCCTTCACGAACGCCGCGGCGTTCTGCTCGTCGGTGCCGCCGATCTCGCCGAGCATGACGATGGCGTCGGTCTCGGCGTCATCCTGGAAGGCGCGGAGGCAGTCGATGAAGTTGGTGCCGATGATGGGATCGCCGCCGATGCCGACGCAGGTGCTCTGCCCGATACCGGCCCGGGTCAGGTGGTTGACCACCTCGTACGTGAGCGTGCCGCTGCGGGACACCAGGCCCACCCGTCCGGGGCTGCAGATGTTGCCGGGAATGATGCCGACCTTGGCCCGCGCGCCCGGCGCGATGAGCCCGGGGCAGTTGGGCCCGATCAGCCGGACGTCCCGGCTCCGGACGAACGGCATGGCCCGGCTCATGTGCATGACCGGGATGCCCTCGGTAATGCACACGATGAGCGGCAGCGTCGCATCTGCCGCCTCGAAGATCGCCGCGGCGGCAGCCATCGGCGGGACGTAGATCACCGAGGTATTGGCGCCGGTGGCGCGCACGGCTTCCGCCACCGTGTTGAAGACCGGCACCTTACCCTCGAACGTCTGGCCGCCCTTCCCCGGCGTCACACCCGCCACGAGCGCGGTGCCGTACTCGAGCATCTGGCGCGCGTGAAAGGAGCCCTCGCGGCCGGTGATGCCCTGGACGACGAGCCGGGTGTTCCGGTCGACGAAGATGCTCATGCGGCCCCCCGCGCGAGCTGGACCACCTGCTCCACCGCCTGGTCCATGTCGCTCAGCGCCCGCATGCCGACGCCCTCCAGGATGCGGATGGCCTCGACCTCGTTGGTGCCGGTGAGCCGGATGACGATGGGCACGTCGACCTTGAACTGGCTGGTCGCAGCGACGATGCCGTTGGCGACGTCGTCCGTCCGGGTGATGCCGCCGAAGATATTGAAGAGGATCGCCTTCACGTGCGGATCGGCGGTGATGATCTTGAGCGCGTTGATGACCTTCTCCGGACTCGAGCTGCCGCCGATGTCGAGGAAGTTGGCCGGCTCGCCGCCGTAGTACTTCACCAGGTCCATCGTGGCCATGGCGAGCCCGGCGCCGTTCACCACGCAGCCGACGTTGCCGTCGAGCTTGATGAACGTCAGGTTGGCGCGGCGTGCCGCCGCCTCGCTCGGCTCCTCGGCCGAGTCGTCCCGCAGCACGCCCAGGTCCGGGCGCCAGAAGAGCTCGTTGTCGTCGATGACGATCTTGGCGTCGAGCGCGAGGACGCGCTGGTCGGGCGTGGTGACGAGCGGGTTGATCTCGGCCAGCGAAGCGCCGTTGCTCACGAATGCGGTGTAGAGCTGCTCCATGATCCTGGCCGCGGCCTTCACCTGGGCGAAGTCGCGGTAGAGCACGAAGGCCAGCTCGAGCGCCTGATGCGGAAACAGGCCGTACGTGGGATCCACGGCCAGCCGGACGATCTTCTCGGGCGTCTTGGCCGCGACCTCCTCGATGTCCACGCCACCCGCGCTGCTCACCATGAAGACGGGCCGCTGCGTATCGCGGTCCATGATGAGGCCGACGTAGCTCTCAGTGGCGATCTCGGCGGCCGGCACCACCAGCACCTTCTGCACCGTGAGCCCCTTGATCGTCATGCCGAGGATCTGCGCCGAGAGGTCCGCCGCCTCGGCCGGGTTCCGGGCCAGCTTCACGCCGCCGGCCTTCCCGCGGCCGCCGGCATGGACCTGCGCCTTGATGACGACGGTGCCGCCGAGCCTCCGGGCGACCGCCTCGGCCTCGGTCGGCGTCGACGCCACGTCGCCCTCGAACATCGGAATCCCCGCCGCCTTGAGCAGCGCGCGCGCCTGGTACTCGTGGAGATTCACGGCTCCCTCGTGATGGTCGTTCCAGTCTCGCCGCGGAGTGCCGCGGGACCGTCGCCCAGCCGGGCAATGATGGCACGGCCGCCCGTGTCCCGGGCAAAGCCCGCCGCCGCCTCGACCTTGGGTCTCATCCCGCCCTCGTCGAGTCCGCCGCCCGCCATGAGCGCCTCGGCCTGGGCGACCGTCATATGGCGGAGCGGCCGGGCGGCCGGCGTGCCCCAGCCCTCGAACACGGCGTCGACGTTGGTCAGAATCATCAGCACCTCCGCCTCCAGCTGGGCCGCGAGGATGGCCGAAACCCGATCCTTGTCGACTACCGCGTCCACGCCCTCGAGGCCCAGCAACGGATCCTGGTACACGGGCGCTCCACCGCCGCCCGCGGCGATGACGATGGTGCCGCGCTCGAGCAACCGCTGCAGCACCGGCAGCTCGACGACGCCGAGCGGCACCGGACTCGCGGCCATTCGCCGCCAGTCGCCGGCGCCGTCCTGGCCGACGGCCCGCCCCGCCTCGCGGAGGCGCGCCACTTCGGCTTCAGTGAGCGCGTGGCCGATCGGCTTGGTGGGCCGGCTCAGGGCGGGGTCGTAGCGGTCCACCAGCGTCTGGGTCACTACCGTAATGACGTCGCGCGGCACCCCCGCCACCGCGAGCGCGTTCTGCAGCGATTGCTGCAGCATATACCCGATCCAGCCCGCCGTCTCCGCCACGAGCACGCCGAGCGGCAGGGGCTCGATCAGGCGCCGGGCCACCTCGTTCCGGGCCAGCTCGTCGCCGACCTGCGGGCCATTGCCGTGTACGAGCACGATTCGCCAGCCCGCCCGCGCCAGCTCCACCACCATCGCCATGCTCTCGCGGGCATGGCGAAACTGGTTGGTGATCGTGGCCGGCTCGCCCGCGCGGGCGAGCGCATTTCCACCGAGGGCCAGCACCGCCGTCCTCACGCGTCTTGCCCGGGGGAAAAGTCCCCGAAGGTAGTCCCTGCTCCACGAGCGAGCAAGCTCACGGTGCGGCCGAATCCGGGGGCAGGTCGAGCGTGCGCCGGAGGCTCGACCAGGCGCGGCCGAAGCCGTCCCAGTCGCCGGCGCGGAGCGCGCTGTCCGCGCGGAGGAGCAGCCCCCGTGCCTCGTCCAGCCGGGTCGCCGTCGCCTGGCCAGCGATCGCGGGCACCGTCGCCCCGAGCAGGTTGCTCCACGCCTCCTTGGGCGTATGCCCCGCACCTTGCCGCTCGTCGGTCGCGAACGTCACCCACACGAGCGCGGGCCGGCCGGCGGCGGCGGAAGCGAAGTGCGACTGATACGCCACCACGCCACCGGTCTCCAGGTCGAACCGCACCGGGCCGCGCTCGAGGCGGCCGCCCTCGTCGCGGATCGAGTCGCTCAGCGCGTCGTACGACGGGAAACGCGCCCAGCGGCTCTCGAGCGCGCTGCGGGAGGGCAACGCGGTCGCCGAATCGAACCGCGTGAGTCGCAGCGCGTCGTTGTCCTCCTCATGACTGCCGGTGAGCAAGGCGCTCAGCCGACGCTCCCCCGGGCGCTCGAACGCGATCTCCCGCACGGGCCCGGTGGTGTCCTCGGACCAGGCGGTCTCGGCACGCGGGAGCTCCACCGCCTCCGCGGCCGTGCGGATGCCGAGTGACCCTGGCTTGAGGCTCGAGCGCTCGAGCTGACGCGCCTGCACCCGAAAGAGATCCTCCGGATACGGCGCCGCCCGCCACACCGCCTCGGGAATCGCGATGCTCGGCTCCACGACACCGGCGGCGATGGCGGCCCAGGCAGACGCGAGCGCGTCCGCGCCGGGCCGCAAATAGATCCTGGTCGCGCCGGTCTGCGCCGAGACGGTGCCGAGCAGCCCGGCGCGAAACCCGGCCACTCGGCGTCCGCGCCAAACGATCGATTGGGACAGCGGAAAGGCCATGGCCGGCAGATAGCCGTCGGCGATCCATATCAGCTCGCCATCCACGACCCGCGCCGTAGGCTCGCCCCACTGTGCGAACGGCGCCAGCCGGCCCAACCGGACGGTGGGCGAGAGGTACCAGTCCACGCGGGCATCGGGGTCGAGGGGGCCGAACAGGGCCGGCGCCTGCAGCGCCCACGCGAGCGTCACCCGTCGGAACCAGGAGTCGAGCGCAACGCCTGCGTCTTCGTTGCGTCCCGAGCCGGTAACCGGGAGACCTGGCGTGAAACGCGCGCATCCCGAGGTCGCGCAGCGGCTGAACCGAGGGCGAGGGGACCGAGTCCTGCTGGCGATAAAACAGCGCCTCGCCGTTGGCCCCGGTGCGGTCATCCGCCTGGGCGGTCATGACGAGGCGGCCGCCTGGAAGCAGGCGCGTGCCGAGCCACACCGGCCGGCGGCGCCCGGCGACGGTCAGCAGCGCTGGGTCCAGCGACACGAGCTCCGCTGAATCTGCGGTGATCAGTTTGGAAGCGATCGGCCGGCTCCAGAGCGACGGCACGACCGGCGCCGTTACCTGCGGAGCACCGGCCGCCGGCTCCCCGGCCAGCCCCTCGAGGCCGAAGGCGAGCCGCTCGAATTGCTCCATGGTCCGCCGGTCGGTGAGGGGCTCCCCTTCACCGCCCAGCGCCGGCGGTACCATCCAGTGCCCCGCGAGCGACGCGAGCGGCAGCACCAGCCATCCGGCCGCCGCGAGCGAGTGGCGGCCGCGAACCGCCCAAACGGCGCTGAGCAGCGCTGTCGCCAGCGCCACGCCCACGAGCACCGGGGCAACGAATGTCGTGGCGCGCCAGAGCGCCCGGTCCGGGGTACCGTGGTATCCGGCGACGAGCTCGAACGGCTCCAGCAGATATCCCCACATCAGGGTGCACGCGAGGGCGACGAGCAACCAGCCCAGGTGGATGCGGGCGTGGCTGTTGATGGCGGGGCGGCCGTCGAGCCAGCGGATCGCGCCGACCAGGAGATACATCCCGAAGACGAGCGCGAGCGCCAGCATGACGAGCAGGAAGCAGAAGTCGTGCAGCACGCGCCAGAGCGGCAGCTGCGCGACGTAGAGCCCCACGTCGCGCTGCAGCAGCGGTTCGATCAGCCCGTAGCTCACCCCCTGCCAGCCGATGGCGACCTCGGCCGCGTGCGCCGACAGCCCGCGGCCCGCCATGATCCCGATGAGCGCCCCAGCGCCCACCACCGCCGCGAGCAGCGCGCCCGGCGTGAGCGCCTCGCGGAACTCGAGGTTGGCCACGTTCCGCCGCACCTGGACGGAGCCGACCGCCCGGTAGACGGCCAGGAGATGGCCGATGAACCAGGCCGCCGCGACGCACGACCCCGGCCAGCTTGAGGGTGCCGCGGAGGAGGTGCCAGTTGGTGATGAAGCCGGCCGCCGCCGGCGCCACCTCCTCCGCCCACCAGCGGTCGGCGAGCAGTCCGCTCGTCCACCGGCCGGCGAAGAGCAGCACGACGATGACGCCGAGCAGCACGGCGATCCGGCGGGTGTGCCGGGACATGGCGCTAGGCTCGGACGCCCCGCCCCGCAAGCCAGCCGACGACTTCGCTGCGGGCGGCGTCCAGCGATTGCGGATTGGAGGCCTCGAACCGGAGGACCAGGATCGGCTGGGTGTTGGAGGCGCGGAGCAGTCCCCAGCCGTCGGGGAAGGTGATGCGGATCCCGTCGATGGTATTCACGGGATAGCGCGCGGTGAAATGCTTGGCGGCGGCCTCCACGATCGCGAACTTCTCGGCCTCGGGTACGTCGACGCGGATCTCGGGCGTCGTGGTGGTGCGCGGCAGGTCGGCGAGCAGCGCGCGCCAGGCCGAACGGCTGCCGGCTCACGATCTCGAGCAGGCGCGCCGCGGCGAAGAGCGCGTCGTCGAAGCCCAGGTAGTCGCCGCCGAAGAACATGTGGCCGCTCATCTCGCCCGCGAGCGGCGCGGCGAGCTCCTTCATCTTGGCTTTGATCAGCGAGTGCCCGGTCTTCCACATGACCGGCTCCGCGCCGGCCGCGCGGAGCGCCGCGGGAAGCACCTCCGAGCACTTCACGTCGAAGATGACCGGCGTACCGGGCCCGAAGCGGCGCACCGCGTCGCGGCCGAGGATGACGAGGAGCTGGTCGCCGTAGATGATCTCGCCGGTCTCGTCGACGGCGCCGATCCGGTCGGCGTCGCCATCGAACGCGAGCCCGAGCTCGGCCCCGGTGCGCCGCACCTCGGCCTGGAGGTCGCGCAGGTTCTCGGGGACCGTGGGATCGGGATGGTGGTTGGGGAACGTGCCGTCGGACTCACAGAAGAGCGGCGTCACCTCGGCGCCGAGCGCCTCGAGGGTCGACACGGCGACGAGGCTGCCCGCCCCGTTGCCGCAGTCCACGACCACGCGGACCGGCCGCTCCAGCCGGTGCCGGCTGACGATGCCCTCGCGGTAGCGGGCCAGCACCGAGCCGTCGCTCGTCTCCCGTCCCTGGCCGCTCCGCCAGCGCTCGGCCACGATGGTCTCCCACAGCTCGAGGATCTCCTCGCCGTGGAAGGCCTCGCTCCCGAGCACCATCTTGAAGCCGTTGAATTCCGGGGGATTGTGCGAGCCGGTGACCTGGACGCCGCCGTCGGCCCCGAGCGCGTGGACGGCGAAATAGAGCGCCGGCGTGGGCAGCGTGCCGACGTCCAGCGCCACACCGCCGGCCTCGACGATGCCGCGGCGCACGCCCGCGGCCAGCGCATCGCCCGAGGGACGATTGTCGCGTCCGACGGCGATCGTCGGCACGTGCCCGGCTCGCTCCCAGCCGGCCGTCGCGAACGCGCGTCCAAGCCCGCGAGCGAGCTCGGGGGTGAGCTCGTCGCCCACGAGGCCGCGGACGTCGTACTGCCGGAAGATGGACTTGGGGACGTTCATGGCGACCCGCGCCGCCGTCACGGTCCCGCGAACGGAAGGCCCGTTTGCGTGAGCGTGGCGGCGCTCTTGGCCGCGAGGTCGAGCATGGTCCCGGGCCACACGCCGAGCAGGAGTACGGCCGCGACCGTCAGCGCCACCGCGCCGAGCGCCGCGGGGCTGAGGCGCACGGAGGCGTAGCGATCGGCGGTCGGGGCGGGCTTCATGTACATCGCCATGATGACGGGCAGGTAGTAGCCCGCGCTCACGACGCTCGTCAGCACCACGACCACCGGCAGGATGTAATGCCCCTGAGCGACGACCGCCGTCAGGATGTACCACTTGCCGATGAACCCGAAGGTTCCGGGGAAGCCCAGCAGCGAGAGCATGCAGACGGTGAGCCCGAAGGCAATGCCCGGACGCGTGACGGCGAGCCCGGCGAGGTCGTCGAGCGTCACGTCCCGCTCGCCGCCGCGGCCGAGCACGGCCAGGAAGCCGAACGCCGCGAGCGTCGTGAGGCTGTAGGCCAGCAGATAGAGCAGGACCGCGCCCGCGCCGGCCGGCGACCCCGGCCATGCGGCGGTGAGCAGGTAGCCCGCGTGCGCGATCGAGCTGTAGGCCAGCATCCGCTTGAGCGGCCGCTGCGTCAGCGCGACGAGGTTGCCGAGCGACCATCGACGCGATCGCAAGCGCGGCGATGATCGGCTGCCAGACGCTCACGGCCGACGGGAACGCCTCCATGAGCACCCGGACCAGGGAGGCGAACGCCGCCGCCTTGACGCCGGTGGCCATGAACCCGGCGACCGGCGTGGGCGAGCCGTCGTATACATCGGGTGCCCACATGTGGAATGGCACCGCCGCGACCTTGAAGCCGAAGCCGATCAGCAGAAGGCCCAGGCCGAGCGCCGCCATGAGCGGCAGCGGCCTCCCGGAGAGCTGCGCGCCGATGAGGCTGAGGTTGGTCGTGCCGGTTGCGCCGTACACCAGCGCGATGCCGTAGAGCAGGAACCCCGAAGCGAACGCCCCGATCAGGAAGTACTTGAGCGCCGCCTCGGAGGAAAACGCGTTGACGCGGTTGTAGCCGGCCAGGACGTACACCGCCACCGACATCACCTCGAGGCCCAGGAACAGGACGATGAGGTCCTCCGCCCCGCCCAGGAACATCATGCCGGCGGTGGCCAGGAGGATCAGGGGGTAGTACTCGGGGGCCAGCAGTTGCTCGCGCTCCATGTACCCAAGCGAGAGCAGAATGGTCGCGCCGGCGGCGAGCAACGAGATCCCCACGGCCGCGTAGCGGAACGGATCCAGCGCCACCATCTGGGCGAGGCCGTCCGGCACGACGCCGTTCGCCCAGAGTGCCGCGAGGCCGGCCGCGCTCAACAGCACGCCAGCGAAGCTCAGCCATCCGGCGAGCCGGCTGTCTTCGGCGGTCTCATGCCGCCAGCTCACCACCAGCAGGACCACGAGCGTCCAGCCCGTGAGAATGACCTCCGGCAGCAGGGCCACAGTGACGCCCCAGCGGGGTGCTGAGATCGAGACGGTTCATCGCCGGGCTCCGAGCGTCACATCGGATGCCGGACGCGGGTGCGGCACGGTGGCCTCGAGGTAGTGCCTGGTGGCCGGCTCCATGCGCAGGAGCACCGGCGCCGGATAGAGGCCGAGCCACACGATGCCGACCACCAGCGGGAGCATCACGGCGAGTTCGCGGGCGGTGAGATCGGTCAGATGCGCGTTCTCGCCGTCATCGAGCCGGTTGAAGATCAGCCGCTGCAGCGCCCAGAGGAGATAGGCGGCGGCGAAGATGACGCCGGTCGTGGCGATGCCGGTGGCCCACGGGAAGGCCGCGAAGCTGCCGAGCAGGACGAGGAACTCGCCCACGAAGCCGTTGAGGCCGGGCAGACCAATCGACGAGAGGGCCACGACCGTCAGGATGAGGCTGAAGACCGGCACCACCCGCGCGATGCCGCCGTAGTCCTCGATGAGGCGGGTATGCCGGCGCTCGTACAACATGCCGATCAGGAGGAACAAGGCACCGGTCGAGAAGCCGTGACTGATCATCACCATGAGCGCGCCCTGCACGCTCTGCACGGTCCCGCCCCAGATACCCAGCATCACAAAGCCGAGATGGCTCACCGAGGAGTAGGCCACGAGCTTCTTGATGTCCGGCTGCACCATTGCCACGAGCGCCCCGTAGATGATCCCGATGACCGCGAGGGTGATCATCAGGGCACTGACCGCCGGACTGAAGGCCACCTCGGGGAAGAACGGGTTGGCGAAGCGGAGGAAGCCGTACGTCCCGATCTTGAGCATGACGGCCGCCAGCAGCACGCTGCCGGCGGTCGGTGCCTCGACGTGGGCGTCGGGCAGCCAGGTGTGGAACGGGAAGATCGGCACCTTGATCGCGAAGGCCAGTGCGAACGCCGCGAACAGCCAGGGCGCGGCGGAGCCGGCCGCGCTCGCGTGCTCCAGCAGGTGGTCGTAGGAGAATGACAGGAGGCCGGTGGCGCTCTGCACCTTCCACACGAGGACGACGATCGCCACGAGCATCAGGAGCGAGCCGGTCATCGTGTAGACGAAGAACTTGATGGCGGCGTACAGCCGGTTGGTTCCGCCCCAGATCCCGATGATGAAGTACATCGGAATCAGCATGAGCTCGAAGAAGACGTAGAACAGGAACATGTCGAGCGCGATGAACACCCCGACCAGGCCGGTCAGCAGCGTGAGCATGAGGGCGTAGAACCCGCGCTCGCGGGTGGTGATGTAGCGCCAGCTCGCCAGCACGCTGAGCGGCATGAGGACCGTGGTGAGCAGCACCATGACGAGTGAGATGCCGTCGATGCCCACGCGATACCCGATGCCCCAGGCCGGGATCCAGGGAGTGTTCGAGAGGAGCTGCATCGTCCCGACACCGGGTTCCAGCGCCCACCAGAGGCCGGCCGACAGGACGAATTCGAGCGTCGTGACCACGAGCGCGGTCCACCGCGCCGAGCGCTCGGTGCCCAGCAGGATCGGCACCACACCGGCGAGCGGGAGCAGCACGAGGGCGTGCAGGATCCACTGCCCGTAGCCGATCGAGTGGAGGAAGGCGGTCATCGCGCGGTCACCCGATCACGGCGCGGAGGATCCAGATCGCGCCCACGAGGAACAGCACCACGTAGATTCCCACCTGCCCCGTCTGCAGCAGGCGGAGACCCCCGCCGGCAAGGCGGGAGGCCCAGGCCGTGCCGTTCACGCCCGCGCCGTCGACCACACCCTGGTCCACGCCCTTCCAGAGCACCACCCGCGAGAGCCAGACGAGCGGCCGGACGACGACCGCGTCGTACAGCTCGTCGACGAAGTACTTGCGGTTGAGTACCAGCGCGAGGCCGGTGTCCGCCGGCGCCTGCCGAGCGGTCGGGATGGGCCGGGCCAGCGTGGCGCGGAAGCCGAGGAACAGACCGAGCACTCCGATGGCGACGGCGGCCCCGACGAGCATGTACTCGGTCGACCCTTCGGGCATGACCAGTCGCCCGAGGCGGAGCGCCGGCTCCATCACCGGCTCGAGCCAGCGCTCGAGCGCCGCGTGCCCGCCGACCAGGTGCGGCAGGTTGAGCACGCCGCCCACCAGGCTCAGCACGCCCAGCACGACCAGCGGCCCGGTCATGATCCAGGGCGCCTCGTGCAAGTGCCCGCGCTCGTGCTCGCCGGTTCGGTTCTCGCCCAGAAAGGTCATCGCCATGAGCCGCGCCATGTAGAACGCCGTGAGCAGCGCCGCCAGCACTCCCATGCCGTAGAACAGATAGAACACCGGCATGCTCGCCCCGCGTGCGAAGGCGGCGGCGAGGATCTCATCCTTCGAGAAGAACCCGGAGAACGGCGGGATCCCGGCGATGGCGAGCGTCGCCACCAGCATGAGCCCGAAGGTCCACGGCATGTAGCGCCGGAGCCCGCCCATGTTGCGCATATCCTGGGCGTCGTCGTGGGAGTGGGTGGCGTGGTAGGCATGATGCATGGCGTGGATCACGCTGCCGGAACCCAGGAACAACAGGGCCTTGAAGAAGGCGTGCGTGGCGAGATGAAAGATGCCTGCGGCGTAGGCACCGGTCCCGACGCCGAGGAACATGTACCCGAGCTGCGAGACCGTGGAATAAGCCAGCACCTTCTTGATGTCGTATTGGCGGAGGCCGATCGTCGCCGCGAACAGGGCGGTGAGCGCGCCGATTCCCGCCACCACCGTGCTGGAGACCGGGGCCAGGGCGAACAGCACGTTGGTGCGGGCGACCAGGTACACGCCCGCGGTCACCATCGTGGCGGCGTGGATCAGCGCCGAGACCGGCGTCGGGCCGGCCATCGCGTCCGGCAACCAGGTATAGAGCGGGATCTGCGCCGACTTGCCGGTACAGCCGAGGAAGAGAAAGAGCGTGATCGCGGTGACGACCACCCCGCCCGATGGCAGCATCTCGGCCGCGTGCTCGCTCACGTAGACGAAATCGAGGCTCCCGAAGGTGCGCCAGATGTAAAACATGGCGACCAGGAAGCCGAAGTCGCCGATCCGGTTCATGATGAAGGCCTTCTTGCCGGCGTCGGCGTTGGCCTTCTCGGAGAACCAGAACCCGATCAGCAGGTAGGAGCAGAGCCCGACGCCCTCCCAGCCGATGAACATGACCGGGAAGCTGGACCCGAGCACCAGGACCAGCATGAAGACGATGAAGAGGTTGAGGTACGAGAAGTAGCGGGCGTACCCCGGGTCCTCCCGCATATACCCCACGCTGAACAGGTGGATCAGGCTGCCGACGCCCGTGACGATCAGCAGCATGACCACCGAGAGCTGGTCCACCTGGAACGCCAGGTCGACCTGGAGCCGGTCCACGGGCAGCCAGGGCCACAGCGTGACGATGATCGGCGCGTGGGGCGGCTGCCGCCAGAGCTCCAGGAACACTCCGATCGAAACCGCGAACGCGCCGAGCAGGGTGCCGGGGCCCACCACGGAGACGAGCCCCTTGGCCTGGGGGCGCCAGAGCGCCAGGGCGCCGTTCGCCAGGAACCCCGCGAGCGGCAAGGCGACCGTCAGCCAGACTACGTGAGTAAGGGTCATCAGCCCCGCAGCAGGTTGATGTTCTGGAGGTCGACCGACTGCTTGTGCCGGAAGATCGCGAGGATGATCGCCAGCCCCACCGCCGCCTCCGCGGCCGCCACCGTCATGACGAAGAAGACCATGATCTGGCCGCTGGAGCCGTACAGCTGGGCCAGGGCGACGAAGGTGAGATTGACCGCGTTGAGCATCAGCTCCACGCACATGAAGAGGATGATGGCATTCCGGCGCAGGAGCACGCCTGCCACCCCGAGACTGAAGAGGATGGCGGAGAGACCGAGGGCAGGTCCGAGGAGCATCACGCCTTCCGCTTGGCGAGGACGACCGCGCCGACGATGGCGGCGAGGAGCAGGATCGAGGTGATCTCGAACGGCACCAGGTAGACCTGGAACAGGGGTGCCGCGATGGCACCGACGACGCCCCGTGCCGCCGCCTCCTGCTGCGCCAGCGGCCCGGCCGCGAACGCACTCGCCGGATCGGCCAGGGCGGGCGACTGGGCGATCTCGCTCGCAAGCCGGCGCGGGGTGTAGCGCCAGAGCGCCGTCAGCTCGATGACCAGCAGGCCCACGATGACGATCGCCGCGGCCACCGATGAGGGCCCGCGCATATCGGAGCTCGCGTGCCCCAGATTGAGCAGCATGATCACGAAGAGGAACAGCACCATCACCGCGCCGGCGTAGACCAGCACCTGGATCGCGGCGATGAACTGGGCGTCGAGCAGGACGTAGATGGCGGCCAGCGAGAACATCGTCGACACCAGCCACAGCGCGGCGCTCACCGGATTCCGCTGCAGGATGCAGAGCGTCGCCGAGACGATGGCGAAGGCGGCGAACACGTAGAAGATGACGGTGCTCATCTACTCCCCCCGGGGATCGGAGGGGTCCCAGAGGGTCGAGACCGCGTGCGTCTGCGAATGGAGCCGCTCGAGGTCGTACACGAAGCGTCCTCGGCTGTACTCCGAGTTCTCGAAGTGGACACCCACGTGGATCGCCTCCTCGGGGCAGACCTCCTGGCAGTAGCCGCAGAACACGCAGCGGAACTCGTCGATCTCGTAGATCAGCGGGTAGCGGTTGCCGGCCTCGTCCTCACCCGGCACCAGCTTGATGCAGTTGGCCGGGCAGATCTGGGGGCAGAGGCCGCACGCCACGCACTTGGAGCGGCCCTGCTCGTCCGTGAGCATCCGGTGGGTGCCGCGCCAGCGCTGGGAAATGCTCCACTCGGTGGTGCTCTTCTGCTCCGGGTACTGCATCGTCACCTTCGGCTCGAACATGTGCTTGAAGGTGAGCGCCATCCCCTTGAGCGTGGCCCGCACGTAGCTGACCTCGCGCCGGGGACGCTCCAGAACCTTGACGCCGATGGCCATCAGCCCGTCACCGTGGCGCGCTTGGCGAGCGCCTTGGAGGTTTGCTGCCGGCGGTTGGAGCCCTTGATGAAGGCCCCGCTGTCCAACAGCCCGAAGATCAGGAGTCCCAGCACGACGTTCACCCCGAACAGGGCGAGCGAGCGAAGCTTGGGATCGGTGATCCCGGCGACGTGCTCGATGCCGTAGATCGCCGTGCAGATCACCATGATGTAGGCCAGCGCGATGGGCATCAACACCTTCCAGCCGAGCGCCATGAGCTGGTCGTACCGGAAGCGCGGCAGCGTCCACCGGATCCACATCACGAAGAAGATCCAGAACATCACTTTGAGGAAGAAGAACCCGCCGGTGGCGAGCGTCTGCAGCACCCCGCCCTGCTCGTCCCAGCGGCCGGGAATGTCCCATCCGCCGAAGAAGAGGGTGGTGACCATCGCACAGACGGTCACGACATTGGCATACTCCGCGATGAAGAAGAAGCTGAACTTCATCGCGCTGTACTCGGTGTGATAGCCGGCAATCAGCTCCGACTCCGCCTCGGGCAGATCGAACGGGAGCCGGTTGGTCTCGGCGAAGCCCGAGATCAGGAAGATGAAGAACGAGAGGAACAGCGGCAGCACGTACCAGAGCCCCGCCTGCTGCTCTCGGATGATGGCCGTGAAGCTGACGTTGCCGCTCATGAGGAGGACCGGGATGAGGCTCAGCCCCATCGCCACCTCGTAGGAGACCATCTGCGCGCAGGCCCGGAGCCCGCCGAGGAGCGCGTACTTGCTGTTGGACGACCAGCCAGCGAGCGCGATGCCATAGACGCCCATCGAGCTGATGGCGAGGACGAAGAGGAAGCCGATCGGAAGGTCGGCCACGACCATCGGCAGATCGCCGTGGTAGCTGAACGCGCCGAGCGGGCCGAGCGTGAAGTCGAAGTTGACCGGCAGTGGCGCCGCAAACGGGATCACGCCAGAGAGGAGCAGTGCGGGGATAAACGACAGCGCGGGGGCCAGCGTGAAGAGCCACGGGCTGGCGAGCCCCGGATAGGTCTCTTCCTTGAGGATGTTCTTGACGCCGTCCGCAGCCGGCTGCAGCAGCCCCGCCCAGCCGACCCGGTTGGGTCCGCGGCGGTTCTGCATCCAGGCGCTCACCTTCCGCTCCATCAGCGTCAGCAGGGCCACCCCCACCATGATGATGGTGAACACCCCGACCATCTTGAGGACGCTCAACAGGATGAACCCCTTGAGCTCAGGTGTCACTGGATGCCTCCGCTCAAGGCGCTCTCGAACGGGCGGGCCGTCTCCCGGCCCAGCACCCGGCCGGTGTAACCGAGGGCGGCGTGGGTCAGACCGGCGAACACGGGCCACCGCTCCCCGAGCAGGGCGAACGCCTCGGCGGCCGTCGAGGGTGCATCGGCACTCGGCCCCGGCCCGGCGAGCACCTCGCCGGCAACCCACCAGGCCGGCCGCGCCATGCCGGGCTGCGACCGGGCCTGCTCGTAGCGCTGGACCCGGCGGTCGCGGTTCACGTACGTACCGTTCTCTTCAGCCATCGTGGTGACCGGCAGCACCAGCTCGGCGTTCCGGAGCGAATCGCCGGAGACGGTGCCGAGCACGACGACGAGCCCGCGCGCCGCGGCGATGGCGGCCTCGTCGGCCTCGCTGAGCTCGGCGTCGAGGACGATCACCACGGCCGCCGTGAGCACCTGGCGCATGGCAGCCTCCCAGTGCACCGAGTAGCCGAGCAGCTCGGCGCCAGCCAGGTTGGGCGCGCGCTCACGCCGGAGGGCCAGGTTCGGAATCCCGGCGAGCGGCGCCTCGTCCCCCATCGGTACCTGCACAGCGGCGGTGACCTCGAACCGATCGACCAGCCGCCGAACGAGACCGAGCGATTCGGTGGAGGCCCGGCCCGACGCGACGATCACGGCCGAGCCCGTCGCGCCGCGCAGCACCTGGTCAAGCCGGGCAAGCGCGGTGTCCCAGTCGGTGGCGACGTGGCGGCCGCCCTCTCGCACGAGTGGGGCCTCGATCCGGTCGCCCCGGTTCATCCACCGGTAGCTCATCCGGCCGTGGTCGCAGATGAAGTGGCGGTTGACCTCGAGGTTGGGACGCGGCCGGATCCGAACGACGACGTCATCGCGAGTGTCGATATTGATGTTGCACCCCTGGGTGCAGCCCGGGCAGACACTGGCGGTCTTGTCGAGGTCCCAGGCGCGTGCCTTGTGCAGGAAGTCCTTCGAGAGAAGAGACCCGACCGGGCACAGGTCTACCACGTTGCCGGCCCATGGATGATCGAGGGGCTGGTCTTCGGAAATGCCGATGTAGGCGCGGTCCCCGCGCTCGCTCACGTTGAGGACCGGCGTCTCGGCAACGTCCTCCATGAAGCGGACGCACCGGGTGCAGAGGATGCAGCGATTGGGGACGTAGAGGATGTCCTCGCCGAAGTCCTCGACCGGATTGTAGCGCTTGGCATACTCCTGGTAGCGCGTGCCGGCGCGACCCTCCTGGAACACGTAGTCCTGGAGCTCGCACTCGCCGGCCTGGTCGCAGATGGGGCAGTCGAGCGGGTGGTTGATGAGCAGCAGCTCGAGCACGCCCTCCCGGGCCTTCTTGGCGCCGGGGCTGTTGACGTGCACCACCTGGCCTTCGGCCACGGTGGTGACGCAGGCCGGCATCAGTTTGGGCGCCTTCTCCACCTCGACCAGGCACATCCGGCAGACCGCCGGGCTCGGCAGCGACGGGTGGTAGCAATAGTGCGGCACCAGCACGCCAGCCTGCTTGGCGGCCTCGATGATCGAGGTGCCCTTGGGCACGCTGAGCTGCATTCCGTCGATCGTTACGTTGACCAGGTCTTCGGCCATCGGTCTCTCTCGTTAGGCTCCGCGGCGGTGTCGGGCCGCGTTATTCACCACGGAGACACGGAGT
The DNA here is from genome assembly GCA_963728705.1 of uncultured Gemmatimonadales bacterium. Lineage (GTDB taxonomy): Bacteria > Gemmatimonadota > Gemmatimonadetes > Gemmatimonadales > GWC2-71-9 > CAVVWJ01. The sequence goes on along the minus strand of CAVSLY010000016.1, from coordinate 8,320 downwards.
ACACGGAGACTCACGGAGGAAAACAACAAAAGCTCTTGTTGTTCTCCGTGGCTGTTCTCCGTGCCCTCCGTGTCTCCGTGGTGAACCATGACGAAACTCACACCGCCGCCATCGCCGGCTCGCGCGCCCCGGCAATGTAGGCTTCGAACTCGCTCCGGAACTTCTGGATGCCGCTCACGACCGGCGCCGCGCACGAATCGCTCAGCACGCAGATGGTCTTGCCGGTCATGTTGTCGGACAGGTCGAGCAGCAGCTGGAAGTCCTCTTGCTTTCCCTTCCCGCCGAGGATCCGCTCCAAGACCTTCGTAGTCCACGCCGTGCCTTCGCGGCACTGGGTGCACTGGGCGCAGCTCTCGTGGGCGTAGAACTTGGCCAGCCGCCAGATCTGATACACCATGTCGGTGGTGTCGTCCATGACGATCAACCCCGCCGAGCCGAGCATGGAGCCCTTCTCCACGATCCCCTCGTAGTCGAAGAGCGCCGCTTCGGCTTCCTCGCGGGTCATGATCGGCACCGAGCTGCCGCCCGGAATGATGGCCTTGAACGTGCGGCCGGGCTTGGGACCGCCTGCCATGTCGTACAGAATCTCCTTGAGCGGCGTCCCCATGGTGACCTCGTAGTTCCCGGGACGCTGGATGTGGCCACAGATCGAGATCAGCTTGGTGCCGGTGCTCTTGGGATTTCCCAGACAGAGCGCCTTGTACCACGCCGCGCCGCGGTTGATGATGTGCGGAACGGCGGCCAACGTCTCGACGTTATTCACCGTGGTCGGCATGCCGAACAAGCCGGCCACCGCGGGGAACGGAGGCTTGATGCGCGGATTGCCGCGCTTCCCTTCGATCGAGTTGAGCATCGCGGTTTCTTCCCCGCAGATGTACGCCCCCGCCCCGCGATGCAGAACCACATCCACCCGCTTGCCGCTCCCGAGCGCGTTGGCGCCCAGCGCGCCCCGGGCGTACGCCTCCTCGACCGCGGCCGACATGACGGCCCACGGCTCGGTGAACTCGCCCCGGATGTAGATGTAGCAGCGCTCCGCGCCGATGGCGTACGCGGCGATGGCGCAGCCCTCGATGAGGGCGTGCGGTGTCCAGCGCATGATCTCCCGGTCCTTGAACGTGCCGGGCTCGCTCTCGTCGGCGTTGCAGACCAGGTAGTGCGGCTTGACGACCTCTTTCGGCATGAACGACCACTTGAGGCCGGTGGGGAAGCCGGCGCCGCCGCGGCCACGGAGACCGGAGCGCCTTCACCTCTTCCACGATGGCCTCGCGGGTCATGCCCAGCGTCTTCCGGAACGCCTCGTACCCGCCGCGCTTGGTCCAGCCATCGTAGGTGCGCGCCTCGGCGTCGCCGAAATACTGCGACAGGACCACCGTCTCCTTCGGATGGCTCGGATGCGGGAAAGCCCATTACGGATACCTCTGCAGGATGCCGGGCACCTTCTCCGGCGTGACGTTCTCGATGAAGTCGTCGTCCACCAGGATCGGCGTGGCGAAGCCGCAGGCGCCGAGACACTCCACCTCGATCACGGTGAACCGGCCGTCCGGGCTGGTGGCACCAAGCTCGCCGCAGTTCGAGGCCTTCAGCAGCGCCTTCACCACGTCCTCCGCGCCGCAGATGTTGCAGGGCGACGTAGTGCATACCTGGATGAAGTGCCGGCCGACCGGATGGGTGTGGTACATCGTGTAGAAGGTGACGACGCCCTTTACGTACGCCGGCGTCAGGTCCAGCGCCTCCGCCACCTCGCCGATCGCGGGCTCCGAGATCCAGCCGCGCGCCTCCTGCACCATCCAGAGCGCGGGCAGCAGGCAGGCCTGCTTGGTCGGATACTGCGCGAACAGCCGCTCCAGCCTGGCTCGCGTCTCCCCCACGAGCACCGGCTCGTGGCCGACGGGCGCCTGAGCGCCGCGGGCGGAATGGGCACTCATCGGTCGACTTCCCCCATCACGATGTCGACGCTCGCGTTGATCGCGATGACGTCGGAGAGGAGCGCGCCCTCGCACATCGTGGGCAGGCTCGAGAGGTTGATGAACGACGGCGGACGGATCCGCCAGCGCACCGGCTTGCTGGTTCCATCGGAGACCAGATAGTAGCCCAGCTCGCCCTTGGGATTCTCGATCCCCATGTAGGCCTCGCCGACCGGCGGCTTGACGCCCTCCATGACCTGCTTGAAGTGGAAGATCATCGCCTCCATGTCGCTCATCGCGCGGGACTTGGGCGGCAGGATGACGCGCGGGTCGCACGACGTTGATCGGCGCGCCCTTGAGACGGGCCAGCCGGTCGAGCGCCTGCTCGAGGATCCGGTTCGACTGCCACATCTCCTCGAGCCGTATCCGGTAGCGGTCGTAGATGTCGCCGTACTGGCCGACCGGCACGTCGAAGTCGTAGGTCTCGTAGTCGAGGTACGGCCGGTCCTTCCGCACGTCGTAGTCGACGCCGCTCGCCCGGAGCATCGGCCCCGAGAGCGAGTGGTTGATCGCCTGCTCGGCCGTGAGCGCGCCGACTCCCTGCGTCCGCCCGATCCAGATGGCGTTCCGGGTGAACATGGTGTCCACTTCGGTCAGCGTCTTGGGGAAGCTCTGCGTGAACTTCCGAAGTCCCGCCTCGAAGCCGTCCGGCACATCGGCCATCATCCCGCCGACCCGCGTCAGGCTGGTCGTAAGCCGCGCGCCGGTCCACTGCTCCTGCAGGTTGTAGATCTCCTCGCGCTGCTGGAACGACCAGAGAAACGGCGTGAACGCGCCGAGGTCGATGCCGGTGGTGCCGAGCCAGACGAGGTGGGAGATGATCCGGCTCATCTCGCACGCGATGACCCGGAGCACCCGGCAGCGCTCCGGCACCTCGATCCCCATCAGCTTCTCGGCCGCCAGCGCGAAGCCGACGTTGTTGGCCATGGGCGAGAGGTAGTCGGTGCGGTCGGTGAGCGGGATGATCTGGTTGTAGTGGCGGTACTCGCCGAGCTTCTCGAAGCCGCTGTGGAGATAGCCCAGGTGCGGAATGCAGCGCTTGACCGTCTCGCCCTCGAGCTCGATGACCAGCCGGAGCACGCCGTGCGTGGCCGGGTGCTGCGGGCCGATGTTGACCAGCATGTGCTCCGCGCCGAAATCCTCGTCGAACTTCGGCGTGGTCTCCCGCGCGGTCAGCGGAATCCGGGTGGGGCGGCCCTGGGCGTCGAGCCCGGGGGTGGCGAGCGCCATCTCGACCGTACGCGTGCTCATTTCAGGAATCCTCGCTCGCCGCGCGCCAGCCGCTCGCGCATGTCCGCGGGCAGCTCGTCGAACGCCTCGGCGATGGACAACTCTTCCATGGAGTAGTGCGCCTCGGGATTGGCCGCCAGCGCCTGCCGGGTCTGCTCCGCCCGGCTGAAGTGCCCGCGCAGGGGGAAATCCTTCCGCAGCGGGTAGCCCTCGGCGTATGTCTCCCACATCAGGATGCGGCGGAGGTCGGGATGGCCGGTGAAGGTCGATCCCGAACATGTCGTAGACTTCGCGCTCCAGCCAGTCGGCGCCGCGCCAGAGGTCGTAGACCGAGCGGACCTCGAGCGGCAGCCCGCTTGTCGAGCTCGGCCTTCACCCGGAGGTCCGCCTTGCGGGCGAGGGAGCGGAGCTGCCAGACCAGCTCGAGCGCGCGCTCGGGATCGCGGTACTCGACGGCGGTGATGTCGGTGAGGTAGTCGAACTGCTGGCCGGGGGCGTCCTTGAGCCAGGCGAGGACGTCGTGGGCACGCTCGCGGTCGACGTACACGATGGTGTCGCCGCAGGAAATCGAGTGGCGCGTCACGGCGGCGCCGAACTCGGCGCGGAGCGGCGCGACCGATGGGGAGACGAGGGCTCATGCGATCGGACTCGCGATCTCCGCGACGCACGCAGCACGCGGCTGCCGCCCCGCCCCGTGAGGCGCGCCACCTGCTGGCTCGACGGATCACGACGTGGACCGGGTCTGGTGGACGGAGTTCCCGAACGGCTCCGACAGCTCGTCGACCCGGTCCGGCGGGCAGGAACAGCCCGGACGGGCCCACCAGCTTCTCGTCGCGGAGCATGTCGTCGGTGAAGCTCTCACCCATGATCTTCTTCTGCAGCAGCCGGATGCCGTAGATGAGCCCTTCGGGCCGCGGCGGGCATCCGGGGACGTAGACGTCCACCGGGATGATGGTGTCGATGCCCTGGACCATCGAGTAGTTGTCGAAGATCCCGCCCGACGAGGCGCAGGCGCCCATCGAGATGGACCACTTGGGCTGCGGCATCTGGTCCCAGATCCGCCGGATGACGGGCGCCAGCTTGAACGGCAGGCGGCCGGCGCAGATCAGCACGTCGGCCTGGCGGGGCGAGAAGCTCTGGCGCTCCATCCCGAAGCGGGCGATGTCGAACCGGCTGGCGGCGGTGGCCATGTACTCGATGGCGCAGCAGGCGGTGCCGAACGGCATGGGCCAGAGCGAGTTGCTCCGCGCCCAGTTGGTGAGGGAGTCGAGACGTGGTGGTGACCCAGTTCGGCGAAACCGACGAGACCGTGGTCGCGTCCGGCCCGGTGTACTCGGTGGGGGGATTGGTCAATCCCATTGCAGCGCTCCACGCTTCCAGATGTACACGTACCCCACCGCGAGAATCACGATGAAGACGAACATTTCGATGATGAGCAGGCCGGCCATGTCGCCCAGCTGGCGGAAGGCCACCGCCCACGGAATCATGAACACGGTCTCGATGTCGAAGATGATGAACAGCATCGCGACCATGTAGAACTTGACCGAGAACCGCTCGCGCGCGTCCCCCAGGACCGGCATGCCGGATTCGTACGGGGCGATCTTGGCGGGGGTCCGGCGGTAGGTCGAAAGGACGTGCGACACGCCCAGCATCAGGATCGCGTTGGCCACGACGAACGCAATCAGCAGCAGGATCGGGATGTAGGGCTGAAGCATACGCCTCGGCTTTCGTGAATTTTTTCACTTATCCCGCAGAAGGTAACCGACTTAGCAGGTCAATTCAACCCGCCTCGCGATCCGACTATATTCCCCGCCCGACGACCCCTGCGGCCGCCCACGTTTTCGAGGAAGCATGTCCATCAAATCCGACCGCTGGATCCGACGCATGGCCCGCGAGCGCGGCATGATCGAGCCGTTCGTGGACGCCCAGGGCCGCCAGGTCGACGCCCAGGGCCGCCGGGTCATCTCCTACGGCCTCTCCAGCTACGGCTACGACATGCGGGTGGCCCCCGAGTTCAAGATCTTCACCAACGTGCTGAGCGCGATCGTGGACCCCAAGGACTTCGATCACCGGAGCTTCGTCGAGTTCGACGGCGACGTGTGCATCGTGCCGCCGAACAGCTTCGCGCTGGCCCGGTCGGTCGAGTACTTCCGGATCCCGCGCGACGTGCTCACGATCTGCGTCGGCAAGAGCACCTACGCCCGCTGCGGCATCATCACCAACGTGACGCCGTTCGAGCCCGAGTGGGAGGGCCACGTGACCCTGGAGATCAGCAACACCACGCCGCTGCCCGCCCGATCTACGCCAACGAGGGCATCTGCCAGGTGCTCTTCTTCGAGGCCGACGCGGACGACATCTGCGAGACCAGCTACGCCGACAAGGCCGGCAAGTACCAGCGGCAGACGGGCGTCACGCTGCCGAAGCTCTAAGCCGGAATCCCATGCGACTACCTCCCGCTCGTCCTCGCCCTGGCGCGCGGCGCCGCTCGCCGCCCAGCAGCCCGACTCGAACGCGCCGACGCAGCCCGCCCGCCCGCTCAACCTCCAGCCGGCGCTCAAGCCGCCGGTGGCCGACACCGGGATCTTCAGCCCGCTCGCCGCTGCCCCAGCCGAACGAGATCCGGCGCGCCGACGGCGCCCCCGGGCCGGCTACTGGCAGCAGCGCGCCGACTACGCCATCAAGGCCACGCTCGACACCGCCGCCCGGCGGATCGACGCGCACCGAGCAGATCCGCTACACCAACCACTCGCCCGATACGCTCCGGTTCGTCTGGATGCAGCTCGACCAGAACCTGTTCCGGCCGGGCAGCACGGGCTCCCTGCTGTTCGCCGCGGAGAGTCGGTTCGGCGGGGCCGGATTTCCAGGGCGGCTTCGACATCCTGAGCGCTGACCCAGAGTCGCGGTCGCCGCTGCGCCCGCGCGGCGCGGTACGCGGCGGCGCGCTCGCCGCGCGCCGCTGCCGCGACGGAGCGCCGCTCGAGCACCGGGTCGACGACACCATGATGCACGTCGAGCTGCCCAACCGCTCGCCCCGGGCGCGACCACGGTGTTCGACCTCGCCTACCGCTTCAACGTGCCCGAGCACGGCGCCGACCGGATGGGCCGCGACGGCAGCCTGTACGAGATCGCCCAGTGGTACCCCCGGATGGCCGTGTACGACGACGTGCACGGCTGGAACACCGATCAGTATCTGGGCCAGGGCGAGTTCTACCTGGAGTACGGCGACATCGACTACGAGGTGACGCTGCCGGCCGGCTACATCGTGGCCGGCACGCGGCACGCTGCAGAACCCGGACCAGGTGCTGACGCCGGCGCAGCGGGCCCGCCTGGCCGCGGCGGTCCAGTCCGACACCACGATCCCGATCGTGACCGCCCGACGAGCTGGCCTCCGGCGCGCCCGCCCGACGCGCGACGGCATGCTGACCTGGCGCTTCCGGGCCGAGCAGGTGCGCGACGCGGCGTGGGCCGCGTCGCCGGACTTCCAGTGGGACGCCTCGGGGTGGGACGGCGTGCTCGGCCCAGGCCTACTACCGGCCCGGCGCGCGACGCTCTGGAAGGACGCGGCCAAGATGAGCCGCTACTCCATCCAGGAGTACAGCACCCGCTGGTTCCGCTATCCCTACCCGCAGATCTCCGCCATCGAGGGGCCGGTCTCGGGGATGGAGTATCCGATGGTGGCCATGGAGGCGCATGGCGACGACGGCCGGACCTGTACAACGTGCATCACCCACGAGATCGGCCACATGTGGTTCCCGATGATCGTGGGCTCCGACGAGCGGCGCTACGCCTGGATGGACGAGGGGTTCAACACCTTCATCAACACGTTTTCGGAGGAGGACTACTGGAAGCGGGACGACCGCGAGACCCGCCGGAACGAGATCCGCCAGGTGACCGCGCTGGACCAGGCCCCGACGGCCCAGCCGATCATGACCCCGGCCAACCGCTACAAGACCAACGACAACCTCGGCAGCCTGGCGTACGTGAAGCCCTCGATCATGCTGCTCGCTTGCGGAACAAGGTCCTGGGCCCTGAGGTGTTCGACACCGCCTTCCGCGAGTACACCCGGCGCTGGGCCTTCAAGCACCCGCAGCCGGCCGATTTCTTCCGGACCATCGAAGAGGTGTCCGGCCGCGACCTCGCCTGGTTCTGGCGCGGCTTCTTCTACACCACGGCGGCGCTCGACCAGAGTGTCGAGAGCGTGAAGGAGACGCCCGATGGTACCGCGTTCATCAGCATCCGGAGCCTGGGAGCCGCCGTCATGCCCGTCGAGCTGGGGCTCACCTTCGACGACGGCAGCTCCCAGGTGGTGAGGCTGCCGGTGGAGATCTGGTACGGCGGCAACCGCTACGTCTACCAATTCAAGCCCGGGAAGGTGATCGTGCGCGCCCAGGTGAATCCGGACGGCTTGTTCCCCGATCTCGTACCCGGCAACGACGCCTGGACGGCTCCCGCTGGCACGACGCCCTGAGCGTCCGCCGCCCCCACGCGCGCGGGTCGTTGAAACCCTCTCCCGCCGAGTACGTCAGTGTTGCCACCCGATTCGCGGGGACGCTAGACTCCGGGCGTCCCCTTGCTTTCTCCCATGTGAGGACGCCACCCGTGCGCCTGAGCTCCCTCCGCGTCGCCATCGTGTGCTCCATGTTTGCCGGCCCGCTGGCCGCGCAGGCTGCTGCTCCCTCCCCCGCATCGGGCCCCAATCCGGAGCCGGTCTTTCACCGGCTCGAGCTTCCCACGCCGAACACTGTCCGCACTGCGAGCGGAGCCCCGGGGTCCGGGTACTGGCAGCAACGCGCCGATTACGTCATCCGCGCGACCCTCGACACCACCAGCCGCTCGGTACGTGGCGAGGAGCGGGTGACCTATACGAACAACTCGCCGGACACCCTGCGCTACGTCTGGCTGCAGCTCGATCAGAACCTGTTCAACAGCGAGAGCCGCGGCTACCGGGTGTTCGGCCAGGACCCGCGGTTCGGCACCAAAGGCGCCGAGGTGGTTGCGGCTGCTCAAGGTGGGCGAGCCGGCGGTAGCCGCGGCGCGCGGGAAGCCAGCCACACCGGCGGCGCCGCTCACGTACGTCGTCAACGGCACGATGATGCGGATCGATCTCGCCCGTCCGCTGCCGCCCA
>CAVSLY010000015.1:0-18498 GCA_963728705.1 uncultured Gemmatimonadales bacterium | reverse complement strand
GCATGACACAATGGCCGGCCGCGCAGGCGAGGCCTGCGGCCGCCGCGCAGACCCCGCGTCTCCGACCGCGCACTATCAAGGTTCTTGGGCACTTCTTCAACGCCGGCCGATTGGAGCATTGCGAAAATCGCAAGGCCGGCCAGGCATCCCAAGACACGCGTCAGTGATCGAAAGGCGAAGGACAGGAGTCGCGGCGGCGTGCTAAAGTCAAAACAAAAACGCCTGTTCCGGTCGGCTGCCACAGACAACTGGAGGTATCGATGGAACACAAGACTTTGGAGCAAATCAGGCAGGTTGCCGACGTCCGGACGCACAAGCCGCTGTCGCGGCGCGAGCGCCTCGAGCGGTGGGCCGAGGCACTTGAGCGTCTCAACGGCGCACGCGTCCGTTCGCTGGTGCGCACGGAATACGTGCCGCGTGAAGAACGCGACCTGATGCGGATCGACAATTCGCCGCTGAGCGTGGCGTTTGAGGATCCGGTGCTCCGCGCCGAAGGCTTGATCAGCGACAAGCTCGGCAATTCGACAACGTTCTTCGGCCTCTCCGAGTCAGAGATGCACTACATCGTCTGCTATTGCCATTACGGCGAGACGATGTCGTCCGAGGAAGTGGCCCGGCGCATCCGTGCCACGGCCCGTCAAAGCGACGGCACGACGCGGGCGGGTGCGCATGCATTCGTCACGCTCGGCTCCATCGCCGCGGTTGCCGTGGTGGTGATCTCGGCCATCTGACTGCGGAGGGCGCGAAGCGGCCGGGACGGCCGGCCGCTCGCCACGGAAGACAGACAGCACCGCCCGCTGCGGGCGTAACGATGAATTTTGCACTCACCCCGGCGGTCCGGACCGAGCTTGCTGTGGAGCCGGGGTGAGCGCCTTTTCCCGCTCCCAATCCGCCTTGCGTCAGGCGTTTTCCTTGGCGCGCGCCAGCGCCGCCTCGCGCAGTGCCGTGATCGTCATGCGCGTCGTGACGAGGTTCTGGTCGGTGCGCAACTCGATGATCGCCGGCTTGTTGGCCTTGATCGCACGGTCGAGCGCCGGCGCCAGCTCATCGGTGCGCGTCACGACTTCGCCATGGCAGCCGAAGATACGGCCAAGCTCGGCGAAATCCGGATTGATCAGGTCGGTGCCGACCACGCGGGTCGGATGGTCGCGCTCCTGATGCATGCGGATGGTGCCGTACATGCGATTGTTGGTGACGAGGCAGATGACGTTGGCGCCGTATTGCACCGCCGCGGTCATCTCCGTGCCGCACATCATGAAGCCACCGTCCCCGACGAAGCACAGCACCAGTCGGTCGGGGTGGACCAGCTTGGCCGCGACCGCGGCCGGCACCGAGTAGCCCATGGCGCCGCTGGTGGCCCAGCTGCCGGCCAGGCCGGCCATAGTTCAAGTAGCGCTGTGGCCAGCCGGAATGATTACCGGCTTCAACGACGACGATCGCGTCCTTGGGCAAGGTGTCGCGCAGATCGGTCAGCGCGCGACCGACGTCGAGGGCGCCGTTATACGGCGTGGGAACCAGCGTCGCCAGATAATCGGCCCTCGCCTTTTCCGTCCAGGCCGCCCAGCGCCTGCCGTCGACCGGCTTCATCGTCGCTAGCAGTGCCGCGAACGAGGCCGAGGCCGACTGGATCGCCATGGTCGGCCGGTAGACGCGGCCAAGCTCGTCGGCGTCGGCGTGGATGTGGATGAGCGTCTGGCGCGGCTCCGGCGAGTCCATGATCGTGTAACCCTGGGTCGTCATTTCGCCCAGGCGCGCACCGACAACCAGCAGCAGGTCGGCCTCCTTGGCGCGCTTGATCAGCGCCGGCGGACCCGACGTGCCGAGGTCGCCGGCATAGACGCGCGAGCGGCTGTCGAACGCATCCTGGCGGCGGAACGAGCAGCTCGCCGGGATGTTGCTGGCCTCGGCGAAGGCAACGATGTGCCGCGTCGCCTTGTCGGTCCAGTTCGGTCCGCTGACCAGGATCAGAAAGGTCGTGAGCCCGCCGAGGAACATCGCGACGGCCAGGCCCAGGAGCAGCAGGTACCCCCGGCTCGCCGGCTCCAACGTCGCGACCACGTCGCGGGTGACGTCCGCGTGGGTCTGATTGATCACGAGCTCAGGACGGGTCGCGCGACTTGGCGGTGCGACGACAGCCATCGGTTAAGCCTCCACCGAATGCAGGACCTTGGCGAGATAGGTGATCGCCGGGCGGACGTTGATCTCCTCGAGCACGTGGTAGCCACGGTGGTCCTGCTTGATGGCGGCCACGCGGCTCTCGGGGTCCCTGACGTTGCCGAAGGCGATCGCGTCGGACGGGCAGGCCTGGGCGCACGCCGTCGTGAACTCCCCGTCCCGGATTGGCCGGTCCTCGAGCCTCGCCTGGTTCTGCGCCCCGCGGATCCGTTGAATGCAGAAGGTGCACTTCTCCATCACGCCGCGGGCCCGCACGGTCACGTCCGGGTTGAGCTGGAGGTGGAGCGGCTCCGGCCAGGCGACCTCGTTGTACTTGTACCAGTTAAAGTACCGCACCTTGTACGGGCAGTTGTTGGCGCAGTAGCGCGTCCCCACGCAGCGGTTGTAGACCTGGCCGTTGAGACCGTCGGGCGTGTGGTACGCCGCATACACCGGACAGACCGGCTCGCACGGCGCGTTGGCGCAGTGCTGACAGAGCATCGGGACGAAGCGCGCCGACACCGGCTCGCCCGGCTCCTCACCGCCTTCCCAGTAGCGCTCGATCCGAAGCCAGGTCATTTCTCGGCCCCTGAGGACCTCCGGCTCGCCGACGGTCGGGATGTTGTTCTCCGCGTAGCAGGCCGTGACGCAGGCCTGGCAGCCGGTGCAGCGCGCCAGGTCGATCGCCATGCCCCACTGCGGAAGATCACGCGTGTAGTCGCCGTGGCGGGTCATCTGGAACTGCTGCTCGCTCCACCCCTTCAGCGCCTCGACCTCGCGCTCCGGGTTGACCTCGTGCTCGGCGTGGCCCTCCTCGAGGTACGCTTCCTTAAGGTTGAGGCCCCGCTTCGCCGCCGCGAGCGGTATCGCCTCGGCGATGCCCCGTCCGAGCTGGCGCGGCACGCCCTCGACCGTGGCGAGCTTCCGGAATCCGTCGGTCTTTGCGAGCGTGACCCGGGTGGAAAGGTAGGTCATGAAGTCGGTGGCCGGGGCGGCGAGCAGGTCGAGCGCGTTGACGCCCCGGCCCTGGGCGTAGGCCCCGTATTCGGTATGGCCGAAGCCGAGCGGCATCGCAACCACGTCCGGGTGAAGCCCGGGGTAGACATAGGCCGGCGCCTCCACCGCTCCCGCGGCACTCGTGAGCCGGAGGATCTCTCCGTTCCGGATGTCGAGGGCCTTCGCGGTCTCGGGGCTCACCTCCACCCACGAGTGCCAGGTGATCTTGGTGACGGGGTCCGCGTTCTCGAGCAGCCAGGGCTTATTGGTGCCGCGGCCGTCGTACAGGTTGGCGTGCGGGTAGGCGAGGAAGACGAACTCACCCTTCCCCTCGAACGCGGGCTTGGCGTAGGCGACGTCGGTGGCCGTCGCGGCGAGCGCCACCGGCGCCGGGGCCGCCGGCTCGTCGAACACGCCGCCGCGCTGGAGCGCCGCGCGCCAGAACCCCTCCGCATCGGCTTCCTTCCGCTCGCCGGCGAATGCCTGCCAACGGCCGCGAAGGTGGGCCTCCCAGGTCGGCGCGGTGAACGCGGCCAGGGCGCCGCCCGCTTTCCGGGACACCTGCAGCAGGACGTCACCTGCGGCGCGGGTGTTGAACACCGGCTCCATCACCGGCTGCATGAGGCTCCGCACGCCGGATCGCGGCGCGAGATCGTCCCAGCGCTCGAGCGCGTGGTGCTGCGGCAGCAGCAGGTCGCACCGCGCGGCCGTCTCGTCGAGGAAGAGCGCGGTCGCGACCTTGAACGGCACCTTCGTGAGCCGCTCGGCGAACCCGGCGGCCTTGGGCAGCGCGTAGACCGGGTTGGCGTCGTGCACCAGCAGCACGGCAACCTGGCCGCCGTCGATCGCGGCGCCGAGGCGGGCCAGCGCGGTGTAGCCGTCGCCGCCATCGAGCTCGGCGCCGAACCGGACCGTCTGCCCGACGTTGCCGGCGACGTAGTTCAGCAGGTTGACCGCGGCGCAGAGCTGAGCCGCGCCCGCATGCTGCGCGCCGATGCCGCCCGCCACCGCCAGGCTCGGCTGCGCCGCGGCGAACTCCTTCGCGATGCGCTCGATCCGCTCGGCCGGAATGCCGGTCTCCTGCGCGGCCATCGCGGGGGTGAACCGGGCAAGCGCCGCGGCCACCGGCGCCGCGCCGCCGCGGAGGCCGGCCACGACGTTCGCCATGGCGAGCGCGAGAGCCGGCTCCGTGCCGGGACGCGTCGCGAGCCACTCGTCGGCGTTGAGACCGGTGAGATCCATGCGCGGCGCCGCGTAGACGAACTTGGCAACGTCGCCGTCGGCGAAGCCGTGCGCATTGGCGAAGCCGCGCTGGTTTTCGGTCGGCGAGAGCCACGTGTCGAGGAAGTCGGCACCGAACGACACGATGTACTTGGCGCTGCCGAAGTCGTGCGCCGGCAGCTGGTCGAGGCCGAACACCTGGCGATTGGCGGCGCGCACCGGCTCATGGTCGAACGGGCTCCAGCGGACCAGCCGTCCGCCCAGCGCCTTCGTCCACTCGGCGAGCAGGTCCGAGAACGTCCCCCGCCCCGCCCCGCTCAGCACCGCCACTTTGCCGCCCGCCTCCGTAAGCTTGCCGGCGAGCCGCGCGATCGCGTCGTCCCAGGTGATCTCGCTGAATCGGCCGTCGGCACCGCGCAGCATCGGGGCCTTGATGCGGCCCGGATTGTACAACCCCTGCAGCGCGGCCTGGCCGCGGGAGCAGAGCTTGCCCTGATTGACGGGATGCTCGGGATTGCCCTCGAGCTTGACGGCGCGGCCTTCGCGCGTGCGCACGTGCACGCCGCAGCCGGCGTCGCACTCGGTACAGGTGCTGGCGTACCAGGTCGCGACGCCCGGAATCTGATCTTCCGACTGCACCAGGTACGGCACCAGCTTCTCGACCCGGCTGGTGGAACAGCCGGAGAGCGCCAGCGCGCCTCCACTCGTGGCGCCGACCACGGTCAGGAATTTCCGGCGATCCATGGTGGACTCGGGCATTTCCTTGGACGTCATGCGTGGGGCCATGGCTCCTTCGCTTCGCTCAGGATGACGCTGCATCGCCCGCTCACCGGATGACTCTGCATTTGCCGGTCATCAGTAGTGGCATACCGAGCAGTCGCGCGAGACTTTCCGCTCGACGTGGCACGTGATGCAGAAGCCCATATTGTTGACGTTGTTCACCTTGAACACCTGGGGCATGCGGCTCACGTCGCCGTGGCAGGTGGTGCAGGCGTTAGGGCCGAGGGCCTTGATGTGCCGCTGGTGCGGGAAGTGGGCGTGACGCGCGATGAAGTGCACGCGAGTCCACTCGACCGGCTTCTTGTCGGTCCAGGCCTGGCGAACCTTCTTGATCTCCGCCTTGGCCGAGCTGTCGCCGCCACTGACCACCAGGTGGCATCCCATGCAGGTCTGCATCGACGGAATGCCGGGCTCGGACGAGACCGCCACCGAGTAGTGGCAGTACTGGCACTGCATCTTGAACTGGCCGGCGTGGATGTCGTGGCGGAAGAAGATCGGCTGGCGTGGACCCTTGAGCGATCCGGTGTCGGTGATCACGGGAGCCGTGACGGAGTCGGCGACCGGCTTCGACTGCTGCGCCTGGCTGGGCGCGCCACCGAACACCAGCAGGGCTGCGAGCGCGGTGGCGCCGATGCCGCCAACCACGAGAGCCATCGTACGCATTGTCGATCCCACGCTGAGGGAGTGGCCCTGCCGAGCACACAAACGCCCTCGGCCGAGGGCGCGCCGAAGTATAGTCCGCACATCCAAGTACACAACCCGATCGAATTGCTATTCCGACTGCTTTACTCGGAATCCTCGGACCCGCCGGACGCCTTGCGTCGAGCCCGCAATTGCGGCGACCGATGCGGCGCTGGACGCTCCGCCAGCCATTCCGCCTTGCGGGCTGCCAGCCGGAGAAACGTCTCCACCGCGCGACGGTCGTCCAGCGGCAGCCAGCACCACTTGAGCGGCCCGGTGCGCTGCCCCTCCGCGATGGCGCGGGCCACGTCGGCAGGTATCCGGCCGGCGCGGCCCAGCCGGTCCTCCTCCGAATCGCTCATGGTGAACGTGGCCGAGAGCGCGTCGCCGATCACGTGCACCCAGCAGAGCTTCCGGTTGCCCACGCCATACTCCCAGGCCCACCGCCAGCTGGCGCCCATGTAGCGCACCGCTTCCGCCACGCCGGCGAGCTCGGTCAGGCCCGCGCGCAGCAGCTTGAATCGGGCGGCGGCCGCGGCGGGCAGGTCGTCCAGCGGCGCCGTCGGCGCCGGCTCGGCGGCCTCGTCGGCGTAGCGGTTGGCGGCCCAGTAGGCGCTGGAGCGATTGCGGCTCATAGCCCCTCGTCCCCCGAGCCATCCCCGGCGCCCGGCGGCGTTCCGGCGACCGGCGCGCCCACGCGCTGGAGGTAGCGGGTGACCTCGATGCCCATCGCGCGGACGAGCGAGGACTCCCGGCCGTCCAGCTCGGCGCGGAACACGATCTCGCGGAACGAACGCATCACGTTCTCCGATCGGCGGGTCTTGAAGAAGTCGATGGCCCAGAGTGCGCGGTGCCAGTCGGCGAAGAGGGTCTCGAGCTGTTCGGACGTGGCCGGCGCGGCCACGTGCCGGGGCGGCTTGAGCGGCAACGCCTCGCCACCCCGGGCGTTCCAGGTCTCGTAGGCCATGATCGCCACGGCCTGCGCCAGGTTGAGCGACGGATGGCGCGGATCGGTCGCGATGGTGACGACCGTGCGGCAGAGATCCAGCTCGGCATTGGTGAGCCCGCTGTCCTCGCGGCCCGCGACGATCGCTACCGGGCCGACCTCGAGCTCCCGCACCAGCTCGGCGGCCGCCTCGCGGGGCCGCCGAGTCGTCCGCTTGGCCGCGCGCTCCCGGCCGGTCAGCACGTAGGCGGACACGCAGTCGGCGAGGGCGGCCTCGAGCGACGGCAGAATCTCGATCCGGGCCACGAAGTCCGCCGTGTTGTGCGCGATCCCCTCGATCCGCCAGGGATCGAACACCTCGGGATCCACGAGCCGCATGTGCTCGATCCCGAAGTTCTTGGCGATGCGCACGGCGCTCGCGATGTTGACGATGTCCTGGGGGTTGACCAGCACGAGGATGGGCGACCGGCGCCCTCCGTCATCCCTCGCCGAGGAAGGAGACGTCATGCCGCTTGGCCCTGAGCGCCGCGGCGAACCCGGCCTTCTCGACGGCCTTCATGTACGCTTCCTTGGGTTCCACCTGCTTGGCGTCCACCAGCTCCATCAGCGCGTCGTTGAGCGTCACCATGCCGGCCTTCCGGTTGGTCTGCATCACCGACGGGATCTGGAACGTCTTTCCTTCGCGGATCAGGTTGGAGATGGCGGGAATCGTGAGCAGGATCTCCCGCGCGGCCACGCGCCCGCCGCCGATCTTCTTGCAGAGTGTCTGCGAGATCACGCCGCGGAGCGATTCCGAGAGCATGACCCGCACCTGCGACTGCCGGTCGGGTGGAAACTGGTCGATGATGCGGTCGATGGTGGACGAGGCGGTCGTGGTGTGCAGCGTCCCGAACACGAGGTGCCCGGTCTCGGCGGTCTCGATCGCGATCGAGACCGTCTCGAGATCCCGCATCTCGCCGACGAGGATGATGTCGGGATCCTCGCGGAGCGCCGCGCGGAGCGCGTGCTTGAACGAGCGGGTGTGCACCGACACCTGCCGCTGCGTCACCAGACACTTCTTGCTCTGGTGCACGAACTCGATCGGGTCCTCGATCGTGATGATGTGGTCGCTGCGGGTCCGGTTGACCAGGTCCACCAGCGACGCGAGCGTCGTGCTCTTGCCGGAGCCGGTCGGACCGGTCACGACCACGAGACCCTTGGTGAGGTAGCAGAGGTTCTGGACCTCGCGGCTCAGGCCCATCTCGTCGGCCGTACGGATGCTGGCCGGAATGACCCGGAAGACGGCCATGGGCCCGTGGCGGTCCCGGCCGGCGTTGCACCGGAAGCGGGCCAGGTCGGCGATCTCGTACGCCCAGTCGGTGTCGCCGCGTCTCGCGGAACTCTCCCGACCTCGCGCGGCGACATGATGCTCAGCAGCATCAACTCGAGCCGCTCGCCGGAGAGGGGCGGGAGGTCCTCGCGGACCAGCTCGCCATGGCAGGCGAAGCAGCGGCGGCTCCCCGCTCCGGAGGTGGAGGTCGGAGGCGCCCGCGTCGACCAGCCGGCGGAAGAGGCTCGTCCAGCGCCGCGCGCGCCTCGGCCAGCTCGGCGCCGCTCCGGCCACCGCCGGGCGCCGCTGCGCTCGCCTACCGGCGCTCCGGCGGCCGGGGCGCCGGCCCGCACTTCGACCAGCGGGCCGGCGGCGTCCCGCGAGAGCGCGACCGTCACCTGCCCGCTCGGCGAGTGGTAGCCGAAGCTGAACGCCTCGCCGCCGCCGAGGCGCGCGGCCGCGTCCGCGTCGGCCACCTCGCGGGTGAGGGCGAGGATCTGGACGTCGGTCAGCGGATCCCGCGTGAGCGCCCGCGCCGAACCGTTGGCGAGGAGCGTCACCGGCTTGCCGACCGCGAGCTGCAGCGCGTCCCCGCGCTGCTCGTACAACACCTGGATGAGACGATCGAGCCGGGCCACAGGCATTCTCAGTCGAGGGGCCGCGCGAGCCGGATGCGCGATTTGTTGAAGTACCAGGTGACGTCGGCGGCGCCGAGCTCGAAGAAGGCGTCCGCGCCGTTGAGGAAGTCGAGCGTCCGGCCGCGGGACGGCGGCAGCTCCGCCATGACCTGCCCGCGGAACTCCCCACCGGCCTGCGTGACGACTTCCAGCTCGATTCGGCGCGCGGCGGTCGAGCCGGTCCGGATCTGTACGTCCGCGACTGGCCGCGGCAGGTGACCACCACGACCTGCGACTTGGGCACGAACGTCACGCCACCGTCCAGCGTGAGCGCGAAGAAGACGTCCGCCCGGTTGAGCATCTCCAGCGGCGTCTCGGGCCCGGGCGGATACGTCGGCCGCGCGTACAGGTGAAGGTCGCCGGCGAGGACGAGGCCTTCGACCAATACGACCTCGGCGGGCACCTTGGTGGTGATTCCCCACTCGCTCATCGGCTCTGTCCGTGCGGGTCGACGGAAACTGAGGACAGCGACCACGGCGCGGCAAGTGGGCATCAGCCGCGAATCTCCACGCCGGCCTGCCGCTCGGTGAGGCGAATGGGGTCCAGATAGTCGGCCGCCTCGCCCAGCTCGGCCCGGGCGGCGGCGAGGAGCGCGTGGACCAGCTCGAAGACGGGTCCGGGCACGCCGGTCTGCGCCAGCAGATCGGTCGCGATCCCCACGTCCTTGTCGAGCAGCGCCAGGCGGAAGGTGCGCGGCCAGGTGCCCGTGAGGACACGCTCCGGAACGAGCACCTCGCTCACGAACGAGCGCCCGCTCGAGGCGTTCAGCACGTCGAGCGCCGTGCGCGGCGCGACGCCCGCCTTGACGAGCGCGGCCAGGCCCTCGCCGGCGGCCAGGATGTTGAGGGCGAGGAAGCGCGTTGTTCACGGCCTTCAGCGCATCGCCCGCGCCGACCGGCCCCACGTGCTCGATGCGCCGCCCGAACGCTTCGAGCACCGGCCGCGCCCGTGCGAACGTGGCGGCGTCGGCGCCCACCATCACCGTCAGCGCCCCCGCCTCGGCGCCGTTGGTGCCGCCGCTCACCGGGGCGTCCGCGAAGGCCACGCCCCGGACCGCGAGCCGCTCGGCGATCCGCCGCGACGTGGCCGGGTCGCCCGACGTACAGTCGAGGAACAGCGTTCCAGGCCGGAGCCCGGCGAGCAGGCCATCCGGCCCGTCGAGCAGCCCGGCGACGTCGGCCGAATTGCCGAGACAGGTGACGACGACCTCGGCCACCGCCGCCGCTTCACGCGGGGTCGCTGCCACGGTCGCGCCGTGCCGGGCGGCGAACTCCGCCGCGCGCGCCGCAGTCCGGTTCCAGACCGTGAGTGGACCGCGCCGGGCCAGGTGGGCAGCCATCGGGGAGCCGATGGCGCCGAGACCGAGGAAGCCGACGTGCATCGAGCGGAAATCCTTTCGGGGGCGCTGCCGGGAGAGTGATGAAGCGGGAAAGCTAGCGAGGAACCGGCCGGACGGCAGTGGCGATCGCGCGAGGCTAATTTCAGGCATGAGCGCCCGCATCCTCCACGTCGACCTCGACGCGTTCTTCGTCGAAGTGTGCCGCCAGCGGCACCCCGAGCTGCGGGATGTCGAGCTGCTGGTCGTCGGTGGGCGGCGCGATCAGCGTGGCGTGGTGCAGTCCGCCTCGTACGGTGCACGCCGCTATGGCATTCACGCGGGCATGCCGATCGCCCAGGCCGTCCGGCTCTGCCCTCAGGCCACGTTCTTCCAGGGCGCCTTCCCCGCCTACCGCGAGGCCTCGCGTGCCGTCCGCACAGTGCTCGAGCGCTTCAGTCCGACGGTGGTGATGGCCAGCCTGGACGAGGCCTATCTGGATTTCGGTGGAACGGAGCGACTGTACCCGGTGTCGCTTCTGCCCATTGCCGAGCAGGTGCGGGACGAGGTGCGGCGGGATACGGGGCTCGACTGCAGTATCGGCATCGGTCCCAATCGGATGATCGCGAAACTCGCTTCGGATGCGGCCAAGCCGCGCGGCCTGATGGAGGTGCGCGCCGGATGGGAGGAAGGCTTCCTCGCCGGCCTCCCGCTCAAGGCCATGCCGGGCGTAGGACCCAAGACGGCGGCGCGGTGGGTGGAGCTGGGGTTGGCGGACGTCTGGCAGATCCAACAGATGGAAGAGCCGGCGCTCGAGCGGTTGATCGGCCCGGAGGCGCGGGCCCTCAAGCGTCGGGCCCACGGGCACGGCGGCACCACGCTTCAGGGCGGCCGCCTGCCGCGCTCGGTGAGCCGTGAGACGACCCTGTCGCGCGATCTGCGCGACCCCGCCACACTCGAGGCGACGCTCTCGCTCCTCACCGCGCGGGTGGCGGGACAGCTCCGGGACGAGCACCTCGTGGCCCGCACGATCACGCTCAAGCTGCGGCACGACGACTTCTACACCGTGACTCGGCGGCTCACGCTCGAGGTGGCCACCGATCTCGACGGCGAGCTCTACGCCGCCGCCCGCGACCTGTTCCGGACGGCGTTCGCGGACGTGCGCGGGCGGGACCGTGGCGTCCGGCTCATCGGCATCTCGGCCACCAACCTGGGTGTCGCGGCCGAGGCGGACCTGTTCGAGCCGCCCGAGCGGCGCCGGCTGCGCGATCTCTCGGTCGCCGTGGATCAGCTGCGCGACAAGTTCGGATTTTCGGCGGTGACTCCGGGCAGCGCGCTCGGCTCAAGGCGCCGCCTGCGCGAGACGGAGTAACCTCCACCGCGCATTCCACCGACCGGCGGTCAGGGAACGCGCAGGTCCTTGTCCTCGAACCGCAGGCCAACCGTCCCGTCTCCCCGTGTCACCTGCGGCCCCAGGTCGCGGAACGCCGCCGTCGCCCCGCCCGGCGCGCGGACGCGCACGGTGCTGTTCTGATACAGCGGGTAATACCCGATGAACACGCGTCGCGCGCCGGGACGCACGGCGCACCCGCAGTCGATCGCGCCCTGCAGCCCCGCATTCACCATGACGCGGAGGGACTGCGCGGACGCATTGGTGACGAGCGGCGCGAAATAGGCGCGATCCGCGGTGCGGCTCGTGGCCGCGATGCTCATGGTCCCCGACGGCCCGCGCAGCACCGCCGATCCCCGCACATCCTCCCCCATCGGCTGGCCGTCCGCGGAGAGCGGCCGGACCAGCTCCCATTGCGCCACCATGGTCTGCCCTCGCGAGACGCCGACGCGCACGCGCTCCCCGGCGGCCACCGTCCGCGGTGTTCCTTCCCCAACCACCAGCCGGACCGGTCCCGCCAGTGTGTTGGTGAACGCCAGTCGCGGCCGAAGCAGCAGCACGACGCCCCCCGCGGCGATCGCGAGCAGCAGGGCCACCAGCACGAGCGGCAACCACGGAAAGCGGAACGACTCGGCGCGCGGGTCGGATATGGGCGCGCGCTCAGCGCGCGGACCTGACTGGGATGCCCCGTCTGGAAGCGTCATTAGCGTACTGGGAGAAAACCCTTGAGAGGGTTGGGCGGGGCCGTCGCGCGTGCCCGCGGCTCAGGGCGCGGCATTCGCGGCGGCGCGATCAGAGCGCTGGGCGCCACGCGGAACACCACCGCGCCGCTCACGGAGTCTACGCCGGTCAACATGGCATCGAAGCGGCCCATGGCGCGGGTCGTGTCGCGCACGCGCACGCCCGCGGCAGGCAGGAGCGGGTAGTAGCCCAGCCGGAGCGAGTCGCCGGGAGCGATCGAGCAGCCGCAGTCCGACGTATCGCGCCCGCTCACGACGGCGACGTGCAGGCGCCGGGCGGTAGCGTTCACCACCAGCGGGGAAAAACGCCGCTGGCCGTCGGTGCCCGCGGCGACGATCTGGCGCACCTCGCCGCGCACGTCGGCTCGGACAATGGTCCCCTCGACCTCGCTGCCCAGCATCCGTCCGCCGGGTTCGGTCGGCCGGACCATCGCCCAGTGCGCCTCGAGCGGTGCCCGCGCGCGGAGCGGCACGCGCAGGCTGTCGCCGGCGGCGACGGTGAATCCGGTGTCATCCAGGGTGACCGCGATCGCTTCGGTCAGCCGGTTGTGCACGACGAGCGATGCGTGCGGCCGTACCGAGGCCCAGAGCGCAGTCGCCGCCGCCACCAGTCCGAGGGCCACCAACGCGCGGCGGCGCCCGGCCGGACGCCGCGGCCCAGCCCGCGGTATCGCCGCCGTGGGCGTCTCATCCTCCGAACGGGCCGGCACCGACGCCTGGCTGCTCGGACGCGGCTCGTCCGGGAGCGCGCCGCCCGAGGCCCGGCCCTCGCGCAGCGCATCGAGCACCGCGCGGGCGCTGGCGTAGCGGTCGTCGGGATGCTTGGCCAGACAGCGAAGGATCACCGCCGAGAGCCAGGGCGGGACGCGGTCGCGGGACAGGGTGTCTACCGGGACCGGCTCGTGCAGGTGGCGGGTGACGATCTCCTGCGAATCGTCGCCCTCGAACGGCGGTGCCCCGGTGAGCATCTGGAAGAGGACGACGCCCATGCCGTAGATGTCGGCCCGAGCGTCCACGTCGGGCCGGCCGAGCGCCTGCTCGGGACTCATGTAGAGTGGCGTGCCCACGATGAACCCGGACTGGGTGTGCCCGGGCCCGCCGTCCAGCGATTTGACGATGCCGAAATCGACCAGTAGCGGCCGGCCGGTTCCGGCCTCGATGAGAATGTTGTCGGGCTTCACATCCCGGTGCACCAGCCCATGCCCGTGCGCGTGCTGGAGCGTCTCGAGGATGGGCTCGGCGATCGCCAGCGCCCGGCGCACGGAGAGCGCTCCGTCCGCCCGCAGCAGATCGGCGAGCGTCCGCCCCTCGCAGAACGGCATGACGTAGAAGACGAGCCCCTCGGCCTCGCCGACGAAATGGATCGCGAGGGTGTTGGGATGGCTCAGCCGCGCGATCGCCCGTCCCTCCTGCTTGAACCGCGCGAGCGTTGCGGCGCTCCACGGGATGTCCGACCGGAGCACCTTGACCGCGAGCCGTCGCTGGAGATCCTCGTCCCGAACCTCGTACACCTCGGCGAATCCACCGCGGCCGAGCAGTCCGATCACGCGGTACTGACGGCCGAGGGCGCGGGCAAGCGTGTGGCTCCGATCGGGCCCCGGCGGCAGGCCCTCGGCCGGCGCGTGATCGGGGCCGAGCAGCGCCAGACTGCCCGGCCCGCATCGCGGACAGTGTGCGCTGCCGTCGGGCAGCGGGCCACGACAGGACGAACAGACGAGCAGGGGCAGCAGGCCTCCAGGCGGCAACGGGCATGCAAAGCAGTCAATTCAGAGAGTATAGGCTAACCCCTGCGGCGGGAAGTCGTTCACGGGCGGTGGCGGGCCGCGGCCTGGGCGTCGCGCTTCCGTGAATTGGGTTTTGATTCAATTAGTGTGCACATCATGCACTATGCGCTGGTAATACACTGCTATTGGCAGTAAATCTCGCCTAGCTGCCCGCCATTCTGTGCATTTAGTGCACGATTCACTTGACACTCCGGACTCTCGCCCCTATACTCCGCCGAGGCGCCCCGGAGCGCCTGGAGCGAGCCCCGGCTGGCCCTGTGTTTGTCCACCCTCTGACCGCGCGAGAGATCCGTCATGGCCACTACCGCACGCACCAAAGCCCCCGGCCGTGTCGCCCAGACCAGTGAAGTCGGCAAGCTCCTGGACCTGATCAAGCAGAAGAACCTGAAGGTCGTGGACGTGAAATTCTGCGATCTGCCCGGGACCTGGCAGCACTTCTCGATCCCGGCCGCCTCGCTCGACGAGGAGATGATCAAGGAGGGCCTTGGCTTCGACGGCTCGTCCATTCGCGGCTTCCAGGCCATCAATGAGAGCGACATGCTGCTGCTCCCGGACGTCTCGACGGCGTTCGTCGATCCGGTCCTGGAAGTGCCGACACTCTCCCTGACGTGCGACATCTACGACCCGCTCACGCTGGAGCCGTACTCGCGCGACCCGCGGTTCATCGCGTTCAAGGCGGAGGAGTACCTGCGCACGACGGGTATCGCCACCGCGTCGTACTGGGGGCCAGAGGCGGAGTTCTTCATCTTCAATTCCGTGCGGTTCGACCAGAACGCCCACGAGGGGTACTACCACATCGACGCCGAGGAAGGCGTGTGGAACTCGGGGCGCAATGGCGGCACGCCCAACCTGGGGCACCGTCCGCGCCACAAGGAGGGCTACTTCCCGGTTCCGCCGGTCGACCGGCTGCAGGACGTTCGCTCGAAGATCATGCTCGCGCTGATCGAGGCGGGTATTCCAGTCGAGGTGCAGCACCACGAGGTGGCCACCGCGGGACAGGCGGAGATCGACTTCCGGTTCGGCACGCTGGTGCAGACCGCCGACCGCATGATGGTCTACAAGTACATCATCAAGAATGTCTGTCATAACCTGGGCTACACGGCCACGTTCATGCCGAAGCCGCTCTTCGGCGACAACGGCTCGGGCATGCACGTGCACCAGTCGCTCTGGAAGGGCGACCAGCCGCTGTTCTACGACGAGAACGGGTACGCGCTGCTCTCCGACACCGCGCGCCACTACATCGGCGGCCTCATCGCGCACGCACCGGCGCTCCTGGCGCTCTGCGCGCCGACGACGAACAGCTACCGTCGCCTGGTGCCCGGCTTCGAGGCGCCCGTCAACCTCATGTACTCCGCCCGGAACCGCTCGGCCATCTGCCGGATCCCGACCTACTCGAGCAGCCCGAAGGCCCGGCGGGTGGAGTTCCGCGCGCCGGACCCCACCGCCAACCCGTACCTCGCGTTCTCGGCGCTTCTCATGGCGGGCCTCGACGGCATCCAGCGCAAGCTCGAGCCGCCGGCGCCGATCGACGAGGACCTGTACGGGCTACACGACGATCGGAAGAAGAGCATCAAGATGGTGCCGGGGTCGCTGGCGGAAGCCGTGGCCGCCCTGGAAGCCGATCACGAGTTCCTGCTGGCGGGTGAGGTCTTCACCCCGGACGTCCTGGAGACCTGGATCTCGCTCAAGCGAGCGAAGGACATCGCGCCGATCGATCTCCGGCCGCATCCGTACGAGTTCTTCCTGTACTACGACGCCTGAGGCAACGGCGCGCTCGCCGTCGTCATCCCGAGCGCAGCGAGGGACCTACTCCGCGGGGATCGAACCCCGGGGGAGTAGGTCCCTCGCTGCGCTCGGGATGACGGGCTCCGTGCCCCATTAGATTTCCCGCCCATGCCCAGTCCCCTCCGCAGCGATGCGATCACCGCCGGCGTCCAGCGCGCCCCGAACCGGGCCATGCTCCGCGCCGTCGGCTTCGGCGATGCGGACTTCGGCAAGCCGATCATCGGGATCGCCAACGGCTACAGCACGATCACGCCGTGCAACGCCGGCCTCGACGTGCTCGCGCACCGGGCCGAGGCAGCGGTGCGCGCCGCCGGCGCCATGCCGCAGACCTTCGGCACGATCACGGTGAGCGACGGGATCTCGATGGGGACCGAGGGGATGAAATACTCGCTCGTCTCCCGCGAGGTCATCGCGGACTCGATCGAGACCGCCTGTGGCGCGGAGAGCATGGACGGCGTGGTCGCCGTCGGCGGCTGTGACAAGAACATGCCGGGGGCCATGATCGCGATCGCCCGGATGAACATCCCCGCGATTTTCGTCTACGGCGGGACGATCCGGCCGGGTCATCTGCACGGCCGGGACCTGACCGTGGTCAGCGCCTTCGAGGCCGTCGGCCAGTTCAGCGCCGGCCGCATCGACGAGCGCGAGCTGCTCGAAGTCGAGCGTCACGCCTGCCCCGGCAAGGGGTCCTGTGGCGGGATGTTCACCGCCAACACGATGTCGTCGGTGTTCGAGGCCATGGGCATGAGTCTCCCCCGATCCTCCACGATGGCGGCGGAGGACGCGGAGAAGGCCGAGAGCGCGGCGCGGTCGGGCGAGGTCCTGGTGGACGCCGTGCGCCGGCAGCTCCTGCCCCGGCAGATCCTCACCCGCGAGGCATTCGAGAACGGCATCACGGTGGCGATGGCCATCGGCGGCAGCACCAACGCCGTGCTCCACCTGCTCGCCATCGCGCACTCGGCCGGTGTGCCGCTCCGGCTCGACGATTTCGAGGCCATCCGCGCCCGGGTCCCGGTGCTCTGCGACCTCAAGCCGTCGGGCCGCTACGTGGCCACGGACCTGCACGCGGCCGGCGGGGTGCCCCAGGTGATGAAGATGCTCCTGGCCCATGGGCTGCTCCATGGCGACGCGCTGACGATCAGCGGAGAGACCGTCGCCGAGACCCTGGCGCACCTGCCTGACGAGCCACGGGCCGATCAGGACGTGATCCGGCCGTGGGGGAGGCCGCTCTACGCTCAAGGTCACCTGGCGGTCCTGCGGGGCAACCTCGCGCCGGAGGGATCGGTCGCGAAGATCTCCGGCGTGAAGCAGACGCGGATCACCGGCCCGGCCCGGATCTTCGAGTCGGAAGAGGCGTGCCTGGATGTCATCCTCGCCGGTGGGATCCGTCCGGGAGACGTGCTCGTCATCAGATACGAGGGCCCACGGGGCGGCCCCGGGATGCGTGAGATGCTCGCGCCGACGTCGGCCATCATCGGCGCGGGGCTCGGCGACTCGGTCGCGTTGATTACTGACGGACGCTTCTCCGGGGGAACCTACGGGCTGGTGGTGGGGCACGTGGCGCCCGAGGCAGCGGTCGGCGGACCGATCGCGCTGGTCGAGGAGGGCGACCCGATCACCATCGACGCGGACGAGCGGCTCCTCTCCCTGGGCGTGGGCGAGGACGAGCTGGCCCGCCGGCGTAGCGCCTGGCAGCCGCCCGCCCCGCGCTACACGGCGGGCGTGCTGCACAAGTACGCGCGACAGGTCTCGAGCGCCAGTCTGGGTGCGGTGACGGATCTCTAGCGCCACCGTGCGCGTAGTCCCCGAGGCCGCGGGGGGCATCGACCGGCCGCGCTCGTCGGCACGCGCTACGCGGGCGGCAAGGCTCGCTCTCGTGTGCTTCGTCCTGTTCACCCTGCTGGCGGTGGCGGTCCAGATGGGATGGAGCCAGGCACTGGACCTCCGGCTGATGCTGGCCCTGGCCCCGCATCGGCCGGCATGGTCCACCCACACTATGCGCACCGCGAGCTTTCTGGGCTCGGGTGCCGTTGAGATTCCGCTTGCCCTCCTGTTCAGCCTCCGGCTCGCAACGATCCGGCGGCGCCCCGAAGCTGCAGGCTATGCCAGCGCGACGCTGAGCGGCTGGGCCCTCTACGGTCTGCTCAAGTTCCTCTTCCAGCGCGCTCGTCCCCATGTCATCCCTCGCCTCATGAGCGGCGGTGGCTGGTACGCCTTTCCGTCGGGGCACGCGTCACTGGCGCCGCTCGTGTTCGCCCTTGGGGCACTCATCTGGTCTGCGCCCTGGCCGCGCGCTCGGCGGCTGGCAGTGGTGGGTGCCGCGGCGCTGCTCTCGCTCCTGATCGCCTTCTCGAGGGTGTATATCGGGGTGCACTGGCCGACTGACGCGATCGGCGGGCTGCTGATGGGGACCGGGTGGGCGGCACTGTGGGTGTGGTGGTGGGAACGGGCAGGGCAGCGGGGGGCCTCGTCGCCGAGCCTCGCCGCCTAGCTGACGCCGGCGCCGAGGACCAGAGCCGCCACCCGCTCGCCCATCTCCCGCGTGCCGACGGTCGCCTCGCCGGGGCCGGCGATGTCGGGAGTCCTTGCCCCGGCCGTCAGGACCTCGGCGACCGCCTGGTCGACCCGATCGGCCGCCTCGCGCTGGCCGAGCCCGTAGCGAAGGAGCATGGCCACCGACGCGATGGCGCCCAGCGGGTTGGCGATGCCCTGGCCCGCAA
>CAVSLY010000014.1:0-74535 GCA_963728705.1 uncultured Gemmatimonadales bacterium | reverse complement strand
CGGCGACCGGTGTGATGTCTCTGATCTCGCGGATGCGATCGCCGTCCGACCGGATCGTCACCCTCGCCCAGGGCTGCGCGTCGACGACGACGAGCAGGGACGGGGCGAGCAGAGCGTTGCTGACGGCGAGCGCGCCGGTGTCGAGCGCACCGCGAGCCTGATAGACGTAGGCCGTTCCGGTCGATTCGAGGCGGACCGCCGCGCTGTCGTCGGCGTCGAGGCTGAACGGCGCGCCGTACGGCTGGTCGTCGCGGTAAAGCTGCAGCGTCCGGGGCGGCGCGACGTCGCCAGCGCTCGCGCGGATCCGCAGCTCGCCCGCGAGCGAGCTGGCCTGAGGCGGCGCGTACTCCAGGGTGTAGGCGCTCAGCACGTGGCTCGCCTGTACGCGGAACGGGGCGGCGAGCGCCGCGAGCGCCGCGACGATCAGCGCCACGCCGAACGACAGCCCCAGCTCGCGTCCGCCGGGCCGGACCCACCGGAAGCGGGGCACACCCAGACGCCCGGTCGGATCCTCGAACGCGGGCGGTTCGACGGTGTCGCCCTTCACGCCCGCGGTTTTGCGGACCGCGTCTGACAGACGTCCCGTCTCCGGCAGCCGCGCAACCGAGTCGCGCAGCTCCTGCCACAGGGGCCCGTGCGCGAGCCCCGCAATCCTCTCCAGCACCGGCGCGGCATCGCGCCCGCGAATCGCGGCGAGCTGCAGTTCGTGGACCGCGGTCGAGATACTCCAGCGAAGATGGGCCACCGATCCAGGTGCGGGCTCGGAATCGCGCAGCACGCCGAGCAGGTATTCGCGGACCTCGGCCTCGAACGCGGCCCGCTCCTGGCGAAGCCGCCGCAGGTAGTCGCGGATCTCGCCGTCGCTCATCTGGATCGGCACGCCGGCAGCTGCCCTGCTCGACCTGGTCACGTGCATCACCGCTGCTTCGGGCACGTGCGGCGCGAATCGCTGCCGCAGAAGCTCGAGCAGCTCCACGGTCGGATACGGGACGAGGCTGGCGAGTTGTTTGAGCTCTTCGACCTGCGCCACCGTCACCGGGCCGGGGCCCGCGCCAATGCGGCCGGTCACGCCCACCGCTTCGCTCTCGCCGCGCGCCAGAATGTTGGCCGCCCGGAGGAGGCCGGCGCGGTTCGATCCCGACCACCGGGATCGGCAGCTTCGAGAGCGCCGCGGGCCAGAGCGACTCGTCGGTGACCGGCGTCAGCCAGACGCGACGCGTCCAGGTTCTCAGCGCCCGCAGCCACGCGTCCGGCCGCTGCATCGCCGCGGCAACGCCGAAGCCGTTGCTGATGATCATCAGCGGGTAGTCCTCGCGGCGGCGCGCGAGATCGTCGAGCGCGACCGGCTGACCGAACGGCCGCCGGGCCTGGACCGCGATGTCGGCGTCGAAGTACCAGGGTTCCATCGCGATGCCGTAGCGCGCGAGATCGGCCACGAGGGTGTCGACGCGGCGGGCATGCGCCGTCATGAACTGCGAGTGATCGATCAGCACCAGGATCGTTTCCTGGACGCGGCGCGGCTTGTAGACGAGGTGCGGGCGCAGTCCGGCGCGCAGCGTCTCGCGCAGGCTGCGCGTCACGTCGAGCTCGCGGCCCCTGGCTTCCTGGGAATAGGCGCGCCCCAGGAGCGTCGCCGCTTCCTCCAGGTCCTCCCGCGGCAGCCGTACCACGAGGTCTTTGAGCACCAGGCTGCTGTTGTACGGGCCGGGCAGCGCTGCCAGCGCCTGCTGCCACGCGTCGAGCGTCCAGCGCCGCGCGCTGCGGCGCATCCGCGTGCCCCACAAGCTCACGAGCGTGACGCCCAGCGCCGCGGCCCATAAGCCGGTCAGGGGACTCCAGTTGATCCGGGCTGGTGGCGGCGGCAGCGACGATGCGGGCTCCGCCTGGTACTCGACCAGCGCTTCGGGCAGCGGCTGCGTCGGGGCGTTCTCGGCCGGTGCCGGCAGCGGCAGCCTCGGGAGCAGGAACGCCGATGCGGGCGGTTCGGGCCACTCGACCGTCGAGTAGTACCAGTAGGCGATCCCGACCGAAACGGCCAGCGCAAGAACGACGGCAGTCGTGGCCCAGAACGCAGGGGCCCTGGCGAGCTGCACCAGCCGGTACTTCCGCGCGTGGAGGTCGACCTCTCTCCGCTTGTCGTCATCGGGCTCGGGCGTGACGGGCGGATAGATCTCGTCGAACAGCCGCAGGATCGCGGCGACCTCTTCGTCGTGGCGCGCGACCAGCGCGGCAATCGAACCGCGCAGCTCCTCGCGATCCGTCGAGACCCACCGGTCCAGCAGCTTCCCCAGGGCGAGATGCTCGTGCAGACCGACGCCGAAGCCCTTCGCACGCAGCAGCTCGAGGAAGTCGCTGAACGGCAGGACCGTCATACGGCGGCGGAATCGGCCGGGCGGGCCACCCGCCGGGCATCCGCGTCGGTCTTGAGGAGAGCGGACTTCGCTGGAAGCTCGGAGACGCCAAGGCGCTCGAGGTTGCCGGCCTCGACGCCGTTGGCCGACAAGACCTTGGTCCACGCGAGCAGCTCCGCGGTGGCCGGCTTCTTTTCCAGGCCGGGCAGCGCGCGAATCTCCTCGAACCGCCGCACCGCGACATCGATCAGCCGCTGCGACAGATTGAGATGGCCCAGCCGCTGCGCGAGGATCTGCTGCAGCCGATCCCGCTGCGGGAATTCGATCCGGTGGAACACGCAGCGCCGCAGGAAGGGATCGGGC
This sequence comes from uncultured Gemmatimonadales bacterium, assembly GCA_963728705.1. Taxonomy (GTDB): domain Bacteria; phylum Gemmatimonadota; class Gemmatimonadetes; order Gemmatimonadales; family GWC2-71-9; genus CAVVWJ01. The sequence goes on along the minus strand of CAVSLY010000014.1, from coordinate 71,821 downwards.
AGCTGCCGTTCGCTGTTGCTGGTGATGATCACCACCGGCCGCTCGGCCGCCGTGTAGCGGAGCGAGAGCTCGGGAATGGTGAACTCCATCCGATCGATCTCGTCCAGCAGGTCGTTGGGGAAGTCGCGGGGCGCCTTGTCGATTTCATCGATCAGCACGACGCGGCGGGTCGGCGAGCGGATCGCCTCGCCGAGCGCGTTCCACCGGACGTAGAGTTCGGGGCGGGTGGCGCGCTCGTCGCGGATCTGCGCGTGGTAGAAGCGCAGCATGTGATCGATCTCGTAGAGGACGTCGCGCGCCTGGTGATCGCTGCGGGTGTGGAATTCGAGCACCGGGCCGAGCCCCAGCTCGCTCGCCACCGACCAGGCGAGCGTGGTCTTGCCGGTGCCGGGATCGCCGGTGACGAGGAGCGGCTGCTCGACGATGAGCGCGGTGTTGACGGCCGAGACGAGCTGCGGGTCGGCCAGATACCGGCCCTTCTCGCCTCGCGTGTCGGGCGTCGAGCCGTCCGGATACACGCCGTCGCCGCGGTAACGCATGAGTGGTGTGGTCATCGGATGCCGTTGACCTCGCGCCAGTAGTCGTCGATCGTCTTGAACATGAACGCCGGCACCTGCGGCCCTCCGGTCAGCTGTTCGGCCAGTAACTGCTGCTGCTCGTGCTTGAACTCGCTGGTCGTCAGAAACTGATCGATCTCCTTGCGTTCCAGGTTCGTCAGTTCGTCGACGGCGACGACCCGCATCACGCTGGGGTGTTTCGTCAGCGCCTCGATCAGCGTGCGGGCGTCTGCCTCCTCCTCGGAGCCCGGCTCCTCGCCCGGCCAGAGGCGGCGCCAGAGCGACCGGCCGGCGGCGATGATCGGCCACTCGACCGGCTGGACGCTCTTCACGTGATACGGCGTCTTGACGGACCCGATCGCGGCCGGCCACCACTCGGTGTAGTACTGCGCGAAGTGCTTCTCGCGGAAGCCGGTCGCCAGACAGGAGTGGAGCAGCACCAGGTTCCGGTGCGCGAGCCGCTCCGCGATTGTCTGTTCGAGGTTCTTGACGTCGGTCTGAAGGGCAAAGGCGAGCGCTTCGAGCAGCTCCTCGAGGCGACGGGGCGGCGATGGCCAGTGAACCGCCACCATGCTTCGCGTGGGATCGGGCGGCAGCCACGTTTGAACGCGGTCGCGGAAGTGGACCGGATCCTGCCCGCGCCCGCCCGGCACCAGGATGACCTGGTGAATCCGCGACGGCGCGCACTGGCAGACGAGATTCCACTGATCGCCTCGCCCGCAGAGCAGCGACGGGCGATCGATGGGGTTGCGCTGTGGGCTGGCCTCGACATCGTTCGCGTCTGCCGCCGGCACCTGATCGGCGAGCGCGCGGAGGGCTGAATTCTTCGGGCGATCGTCGAGCGCCGCGCGGAGCAGCTCGCCGCTCCATCCCTGCTCCTGCGCCTTGGTCGCGATCTCCCAGGCGTTGGTCGCCAGCGGCAGATATTTCGACGTCAGGTCGTCGAAGCGCCGGCCGTTCAGGCGCGTGTGCAGGAGCATGTCCAGCTCGGGCGCACTTCGGTACGCTTCACTCAGCGCCTTTGCAAGCGCCGCAACGGCGGTGGCAGACAGTCGGCTCATGTCGGAGCGAACCTATGCTGCGATCAGCACGATCCGGTGTCAAGGCTCGCGCGCGCGCGCTTGCGCACCGTTGCGGTATTCTTAGCGCCGTTCGTGAGACTCATCGCAGAGGAGTCACCGCAGAGGACGCAGAGGACGCAGAGGGTCAAAACTGTTTGATCTCGCTGCAGGCTCTGCGACCTGTGCGGTTGCGCTGAGCTTGGTCCGGATTCTCTGATGCCGTCACTCCAACTCACAGGTACCCAGTACGACCGACTCGGCAAAGCGCTGCGCGCCGCGTTTCCGACGCTGCCAGCGCTCACGATGATGCTGCGGTTCAAGCTCGACAGGAACCTCGCCGAGATCTCCCTGGGCGGCAACCTCGCGGAAGTCGTCTTCGAATTGATTCAGGCCGGCGAGGCGGAAGGGTGGACGGCGGAACTGCTGGGCGGCGCGCGCGAAGCCAACCCGGGAAACCCGCTGCTGCTGGAGTTCGCCGAGGAAACCGGCCTGAGCGCGGCTACACCGGCGCTCGAGCAGAAGATCAAACAGCACTCGCCGTTTTTCGATCCGGTCAAGTTCCGCACGCGGCTCGGCGAGATCGAAGGACAGGTCTGCCGGATTGAGATCCCGACGCCAGCAGGCACGATCTTCGGCACCGGGTTCCTGCTCGGGCCGAGCGCCGTGATGACCAACTATCACGTGCTCGAGCCGGTCATCCGGAGGGAATTGCCGCCTTCAGCAGTGCTGCTTCGATTCGACTACAAGCGGCTGGCCAACGAGATCGTCAGCGAGGGCACGCCGCTCCGCCTGGCCGACGGCGACTGGTTGATCGACTCGAGTCCGGTCAGCCCGTCCGACCTGGTGTCGGAAGGCACGGCCGGACTGCCGGCGGCCGACGAGCTCGACTACGCGATCGTGCGAGTGGCGGGCACACCCGCGCCTGGATCCGGTTGGCGCCAAGGCCAGTCCGGGCAGCCCGCGCCGCGGCTGGGTGACGGTGCGTCAGCAGCCGTATCCCTTTACGCCCAACACGCCTCTGATGGTCCTCCAGCATCCCGATGCCGCCCCTCTCAAGCTGGCTCTCGAGATGAGCGGCATCGTCGCCCTCAACGGCAACCAGACACGAGTCACCTACACGGTCAACACCGAAGGTGGCTCGTCCGGGTCGCCGTGCTTCAACACCGACTGGGAGCTGATTGCCCTGCATCACAGCGGCGATCCGAATTTCGACCGCCGCGACAAACCCACCTGCAACCAGGGCATCCCGTTCGCCGCGATCATGGCGCTGCTCGCCAAGCGCGGCAAACTGCAAGACGATTGGGGAACCGGCGACGACCTGAATCGTTCAAAACCGCAGAGGACGCTGAGGACGCAGAGGATCAAACAGAGAGACCTTCTATTACCCCAGTGTCCTCAGCTCCGCGGTGAAGCCTGTGAGGCCGTGAAGTCTGCCTTCCAACCGACTTCGTGTCGGATCCTCCAGTCAGCCAGTTTTCCAAGTCTTTCCGATTGATCCCCAAAGCTCATCAGCACAATACTGTGCGGTACTGAAGCAACTTCGAGCGCAAGCGTGCGCAGCTGTTTTGACGCGGCAACATTCGGGCTAGTAACAAGAGATGACTCATGCTCATTGTTCGTGCTCTTATCATGTTGCTGCTCGCGCAAGCGCTTCCGACTAGTAACGGAGTTGTAGCCAGCAATACTCCGGCAACCACGCCACCAGACGAGTCTTCGGCAATAGTTGTCGGCAGCGTCAGTTACCTTTCCGACTGCCAGATCACGTCAACTCCTACTCTCGGACCTTCTGGGACCGCCTTCGATGCCGATCAGGCCTCGACCGGTTCCACCTTCGCTGGTTCGGCGACCTGTCAACAGTGAATCTCTTCGGCAGCAGCGGCGCATCAAGTTCGACGGCCAATAACTCTTCGGTCGGTGCCTCGTCCATTTCGAGCAGCGGCACTTCGCATTCAGAAGAAGGTTCCGGCGGCGAGGTGATTCACAGTGGCTCCGCTCTTTCGCGCATCATCGTCACGTTTACGCCCAGTGAGAATACGTCCTACAGCTTCAACACTGCCCAGGTCAGCAGCACATCCGATAGTTTCAGTGGCGCCTCTGTCAGGTTGCGTAATACCGCGGCCGCCACGAACCTCTACGAGTTGACCGCCGCTGGCGCTGTGGGTAGCGCCTCGGGAGTGCTCGCGGCGGGCGTGACCTATGAGTTACGTGGGTTGGCAACAACGAATTTTGTGAGTGTGCCGACCGGAGATCAAGAGAGATACCTCGGTACATGTTCACGTTGGCTCTGACCACGACCGGAGCGCGGGAAGAGCTCGTGGTGGACCGGGGAACCCAACACGGTGTGTGGGTGTGGCACAACTACACGGCTTGGAGCCAGTTGCATGGCTTGTCGCCGGAAAGCCTGCTCATCGCCGATGTGGACGGTAATAGCCAGAAGGACGTGGTCGTCGATTTCGGGCCGTCGCATGGGCTGTGAGCGCGCCTGAACGGCGCCTGGGTCCACCTGCATCCGTTCTCGCCGGAAATCATGGCCGCCGGGGACCTGACGAAACGGCGCGGAAGACATCATTGTCGATTTCGGATCGCCGCATGGGGTCTACGTGCGCATGAACAACGCGGTGTGGGTCCAGCTCCACGGCCTTTCACCTCAGACGATCGTTACCAGAGACCTCGATGATAGCGGTCTGGACGATGTCGTCTTCGATTTTGGGGCGACTTACGGCATCTGGATCAGGATGAATAACTCCGTGTGGACATCGCTGCATGGCATGTCGCCCGCAAGCATGGCCGTCGGGGATCTGGATGGCAACGGCAGGGACGACCTGGTCATCGACTTCGCGGCGGGCCTCGGCATCTGGATACGGCTGAACAATCTCAGTTGGGTTCTCCTCCACGGGGGCGCAGCGGAAAGCCTGGCTGTCGGCGACCTGGACGGCAATGGTCTCGACGATGTGGTCATCGACTTCGGAGCCTCGGGACTCTGGAAACGGATGAACAACACAACGTGGGCGCAGGTGCATAACCTGTCGCCGGCGTCGATTGTCACGGGTGACCTGGATGGCAACGGCATGGATGAGCTCGCGGTTGATTTCGGCCCGCCGCACGGCATCTGGATCTGGAGGAACAACGCGTCGTGGTCATTCCTCCACTCGATCTCGCCCGAGTGGATGACGACCGGAGATTTCATCGGTCCGTAACGTCAGCGCCTCACTACGTGGTCCGCAAATGACTACAGTCGATCGACGAACTGAGTGACAGCCTGCCAGTAGGCCCGCTCGTCCGGAGGTGTCGCGTCGTTGTGGTCTCCGCCCTTGATCGTGAAGAACTCCTTTGGCCCGGTGAGCTGCCTGTACAAGGCGCGGCCCTGGTCGTAGGGGATGACGCTGTCGCCGTCGCCGTGCATCACCAGCGCGGGAACCTTTGACTCGCGCATGTACTGCGCGGCGGGGAAGCGGTAGGTTGAAAACAGCGCCAGCAAAGCCATCGGCGACGGCGCGCGAAAGAGCGAGCGGGCTTCGGGAAATCCCGACTCGAGGATCACGCCGGCCGGCGCATGCCGGGTTGCGGCGTATGCGGCCATCGACGCGCCAAGCGATCGTCCCCAGTAAATTACGGGGCGGGCCGGCAGGCAGGGCAGGCGGGGCTGGCGGGGCTGGAGGGGAGGCCAACAGGCTCACTCCACACGTGTTCGACGATGGCGTCGACGTCGCGGTAGAGACCGTCTCTGTCGCCCGGCCCGAGCTGACGCCGTAGCCGCGATAGTCGAACGCCAGCACCGAATAGCCCTGCCGGGCGACGGCGCAGACGATTGGCGCCCACATCGACAGGTGACCGCCGTTGCCGTGGAAGTAGACGACGATGGCGCGCGGATTGCGGTGCGGAATCAGCCACGCCCGCAGGCGTTCGCCGTCGCTCGTCTCGATGGTGCGAGCCTCGAACGGCAGCCCGCAGTCCTTGGGGGTCGTGTCTTCACCGCGCAGCGGAAAGAATGCGAATCGGGGTTCGAGGAATCGTACCAGGAGGACGAGCAGGGCCGACGCGGCCAGGAGGGCGAAGACCGCGCGGACGAGGGTCATCCCTCGTCAGGATTCGGCCGGCTTGAACTGCAGCGGTCGAACTGCCCGCGCCACTGGCTCTGCGCTTCGCAGGTGCGTTTCAACCGAGGCGACCACGATGCGCGCATCGTTGGAGCCGCAGGTGACGCCGGCCGGCGACAGTGTGACCCAGGCGTCGACGACGATCCCCTTGTCCATGATGCGATCGAGGAGATCGACCAGGTTCGCGCCTATCGCTTCTCTCTGCAGCATTACCTGAAGACCGTCAGGCTGGTGCCGTTCATTTGTTGCTAGGAACTTAATCAGAGACGCGCACGCGTGCAAGTACTATGTGTGGAAGAGCTTAAAGCTTAGCTATTTCAGATTGCAGATTTCAGACTTCAGATTGGAATTGAGGATTTCAGGATTTCAGTTTCAGATTGGATATTAAGGAATGAAGATTCAGATTGGAATTGTCGAATCTCCAATCTGAACCTTCAATCTGAACCTTCAATCTGAAATCTTAAATCTTCAATCTGAAATTCTTGTCACTGACGCTTGCGCGCCAGCGACCGGTAGTACTCCGCGATCGATTCGCGGAATCCATCGGGCACTTCTTCAGACCCGGACAGCGTGAGCGGCAGTTCCTTGGCGTCGCCCTTCTGCCGCAGCGCGAACTCCATCGTCTTCAACTTCTCGAGCGCCGCGGCCTGCAGCGCCTCGAGCGACCGCGGGTCGACGAACGCCTGATCGCTGTCGAACTGACGCAGGTCGCGCAGGATCTGATCGAGCTCGCGCGGATCGACGCCGGCGTTCTGCAGGTCGCGGCGCAGCGCCTGCGCGTCGCCCTGCCACTCGCGGAAGTCGCGCCGGAACTGACGGATGTCGTCGGGCGAGTAGTAGCCCCAGCGGCCGCCCCATGAGCGGGCGTCGCCGTTCCAGGCGCCGCCGCGCGGGCCGCCGTTGTCGAAGCCGCCGCTGCGCGCGTCGCCGCCCTGGGCGTTCTGACCTTCCTGCCCACCCTGACCCTGCTGTCCCTGTTGGCCCTGTTGGCCCTGCTGTCCCTGTTGACCCTGTTGTCGCCCTGCTGCCCTTGCTGCCCTTTGCCTTGTTGGCCCTCTGACCTTGCTGGCCTTCCTGCCTTGCTGCCCTTGTTGCCCCTGCTGGCCCTGCTGCCCGCGCTGCTGGTTCTGCGCGTTCTGCTGCGCGCGATCGCGCATCCGCTGGCCCAGTGATTCGAACTGGCGCACCGTGTCGCGCGTGCGGTCCTGGGCGCGGCCGATCGCATCCTCACGCGACGCCTGGCCGAAGGCCGACTGCGCGTCGGCGATCCGCTGACGGAGGGCATCGAGGTCGGCGGTGAGCTGCTCCTCGATGTTGCGGACGTAGTCGTTCTGACCGCCTGCGCCCGCCTGCAGGGCGTTCTGCGTGTAGCGGATCTTTTCGCGAATCCGCTTGTCGGTGACCGTTCCGGCCGCCTCGTCGAGCTTGCGGGCCGCGTTGCGATCCCCGGCGCGCGCCTCGTTGGCGATCTGCTCGAGCTGCTGCTGCAAATCGGCAACCTTCGTGTCCATGTCGCGCTTGCGCTCGGTGAGCGCCTTGGCGCGCGAGACCATCCACGGCGAGCTCAAGGGCGGGACCAAGTTCACGACGATCAGCCCGGAGACCAACAACGAGCTGATGATCGGCACGCTGCTCGAGCACAACGTCAAGGTCGACGGCCAGCTGCCCAAGCAAACGCCCTGGCCGCTGCAGCTGCTGTTCAACGCGTTCCCGATCCTGCTGCTGATCGCCGTCTGGGTGTACTTCATGCGCCAGATGCAGGGCGGGGCGGGCGGCCGCGGCGCGATGAGCTTCGGCAAGTCGCGCGCGCGCATGCTGTCAGCGCGACCAGGTCAAGGTCACGTTCGACGACGTCGCCGGCGTGCGAGGAGGCCAAGGAGGAGGTCTCCGAGCTGGTCGACTTCCTGAAGGACCCGGGCAAGTTCCAGAAGCTCGGCGGCAAGATCCCGCGCGGCGTACTGATGGTCGGCTCGCCCGGCACCGGCAAGACGCTGCTCGCCAAGGCGATCGCCGGCGAGGCCGGCGTGCCGTTCTTCACCATCTCCGGCTCCGACTTCGTCGAGATGTTCGTCGGCGTCGGCGCTTCCCGCGTGCGCGACATGTTCGAGCAGGCCAAGAAGCACGCGCCCTGCATCATCTTCATCGACGAGATCGACGCGGTCGGCCGCCATCGCGGCGCCGGGCTGGGCGGCGGTCACGACGAGCGCGAGCAGACGCTGAACCAGTTGCTGGTCGAGATGGACGGCTTCGAGGGCAACGAGGGCGTCATCGTCATCGCCGCCACCAACCGTCCCGACGTGCTCGATCCGGCGCTGCTGCGCCCCGGCCGCTTCGACCGCCAGGTCGTGGTGCCGCTGCCCGACGTCCGCGGTCGCGAGCAGATCCTCAAGGTGCACATGCGGGCGCTGCCGCTGGCCGACAACGTGCAGGGCTCGATCATCGCGCGCGGCGACGCCCGGATTCTCCGGCGCCGATCTGGCGAACCTCGTCAACGAGGCGGCGCTGTTCGCGGCGCGGGCCAACAAGCGCCTGGTCGACCACGAGGACTTCGAGCGCGCCAAGGACAAGATCATGATGGGCACCGAGCGGCGCTCGATGGTGATGTCGGAAGAGGAGAAGCGCAACACCGCGTATCACGAGGCCGGGCCACGCGATCGTCGGGCTGTCGGTGCCCGAGCACGATCCGGTCTACAAGGTCACGATCATTCCGCGCGGCCGCGCGCTCGGCGTGACCATGTTCCTGCCCGAAGAGCGACCGCTACAGCTACCAGCAAGCAGCGGCTCAACAGCCGCATCTGCTCGCTGTTCGGCGGCCGCATCGCCGAAGAGCTCGTCTTCGGCGCCGAGAAGGTCACCACCGGCGCCTCGAACGACATCGAGCGCGCGACCGAGATCGCCCGCAACATGGTCACCAAGTGGGGCCTGTCGGACAAGCTGGGACCGCTGACCTATGCCGAGGACGAGGGCGAAGTGTTCCTCGGGCCGCAGCGTCACCCAGACAAGCATGTCTCCGACGACACCGCGCATGCGATCGACCGCGAGATCCGCGAGATCATCGACCGCAACTACGCCCGCGCCAAGAAGATCGTCGAGGACAAGCTCGACGATCCTGCACGCGATGGCCGAGGCGCTGATCAAGTACGAGACCATCGACAGCGGCCAGTTCGGCCGGCTGATGCGGGGCGAGCCGCCCGGCGAGCCCGGCAGCTGGAGCGACAGCGGCAAGCCGGCCAGCCGGCACGGCGCCGCCGGCGCGGCCGACTCCGGCCGCGGGCCACGGCGGCGTTCCCAAGCCGGCAGCCCAGCCATAAGATTGCAGCTTCGGCTGCGTAGCCGCGACGCTCGATCTCTCCGCGCCCATCGTCATGGGCGTGCTCAACGTCACGCCCGACTCGTTCTCCGACGGCGGCCGCTACCTCGATCTGGACTCGGCGCTGGCGCACGCCCGCCGCATGGTCGGCGAGGGCGCCGCGATCATCGACGTCGGCGGCGAGTCGACGCGTCCCGGCGCGGCACCCGTGCCGAGCAGCAGGAGCTCGATCGCGTGCTGCCGGTGATCGAAGCGCTTGCGCGCCGACGCCGATTGCGCAATCTCGATCGATACGATGAAGCCCGCCGTGATGCGCGCCGCCTGCGCCGCCGGTGCCGAGATGATCAACGACGTCTGGCGCTGCGCGCGCCCGGCGCGCATGGAGGCTGCGCGCGACATCGGGCTGCGGATTTGCCTGATGCACATGCAGGGCGAGCCGCGGACGATGCAGCGGGATCCGCATTACGACGACGTCGTCGCCGAAGTGCAGGAGTTCCTGCTCGAGCGGGTCGCGGCCTGCCATGGCTGCCGGCATCGCCAGGGACCGGCTCGTCGTCGACCCCGGGTTTGGCTTCGGCAAGAGCCTCGAGCACAACCTCGCGCTGCTGGCGGCCTCGACGTGCTCGGCGCCGCCGGCCTGCCGGTGATGGTCGGGTTGTCGCGCAAATCCATGTTCAAGGCCTTGCTCGGCCGCGAGCTGGAAGAGCGCTTGCCAGCGCAGCTCGCTGCGGCCACCATTGCCGTCCGTCACGGCGCCTCGATCGTCCGCACCCACGACGTCGCGGCGACGCGCGACGCCATCCGGCGTCGCGCACGAAGCGCGCCTTCGCGCCAAGGGGTTCTAGGTTGAGTCGGCAAGATACTTCGGCACCGACGGCGTCCGCGGCAAGGTCGGCGAGGCGCCGATGACGCCGGACTTCGCGCTGAAGCTCGGCTGGGCGGCCGGCACGTGCTCGGCGCAACGGCGCCGGCGCGCCGCGTGCTGATCGGCAAGGACACGCGCGCTCTCCGGCTACATGTTCGAGTCGGCGCTGGAAGCCGGCTTCGCCGCCGCCGGCGTCGAGACCGACTCTGCTCGGTCCGTTGCCGACGCCGGGCGTGGCCTATCTCACGCGCGCGCTGCGCGCGCAGGCCGGCGTCGTCATTTCCGCGCTCCCACAATCCGCACGACGACAACGGCTCAAGTTCTTCTGGCCGGACGGCACCAAGCTGTCCGACGAAGTCGAGCCGAGATCGAGCGGCGCTCGAGCAGCCGATGCAGTGCGTGCGCGCCGGAGCATCTCGGCAGCGCGCGCCGCATCGACGACGCCGCAGGGCCGCTACATCGAATTCTGCAAGAGCACGTTCCCGCACGCAGACGCTCGGCGGGCATGAAGATCGCGGTCGACTGCGCCAACGGCGCCGCGCTACAAGACGGCGCCCGCCGTGTTTCACGGAGCTCGGCGCGGACGTGCATCGTCGATCGGCAATCGAGCCCGATGGCTTCAACATCAACCGCGACTGCGGCTCGACGCACCTCGAGCCGCTGCAAGGCGGCGGTGCGCAGCGCATGGCGCCGATCTCGGCATCGCGCTGGACGGCGACGCCGACCGCTGCCTGATGGTCGACGCCGACGGCGCGCGAGATCGACGGCGACCAGATCCTGTTCATCATCGCGCGCCAGCCGGCTGCAGGCTGGCCAGCTGCGCGGGCCGCGTGGTCGGCACGCTGATGTCCAATCTTGGCCTGGAGCAGGCATTCGCAGGCCTGGGAGCCGAATTCGCGCGCGCGCAGGTCGGCGATCGCTACGTGCTCGAGATGCTGCGCGACGTCGGCTGGCAACATCGGCGGCGAGAACCTCCGGCCACATCGATCTGCCTGGATCGCAGCACACGACCGGCGACGGCACCATCACCGCGCTGCAGGTCCTGGCGACGATCGCGGGGAGGGCAAGCGCTGCGCCGAGCTCGCGCGCGGATCACGCAGTTTCCCGCAGGTGCTCATCAACGTGAAAGTCGAGCGGCGGCGCCGGACCTTCTGGCGAGCTGCCGGGCGTGAAGGCCGGCTCGCCGCGGTGGAGACGCGAGCTCGGGACGCGCGGCCGGGTGCTGCTGCGCGCCTTCGGGCACCGAGCCGTTGATCCGCGTGATGGTCGAAGGCCAGGAGGCGGACGATCGAGCGCTGGCCGACGCGATCGCAGAGCGCGGCCGAGCGGCCGCGCGCGACGAAGCGTCAGCGCTGAGGCTGTAAGCGCGGCACTGCATGACGCGCCGGTATCTGGTCGCCGGCAACTGGAAGATGAACGGCTCGCGGCGCTGGAAGCCAACGGCAGCTGGTCGACCGGGCATCATGGCGCGGCCTGCGATCGCTGCGTCCGGCGTGAAGTCTGCGTCTGCCCGCCGCCGCCCGTACCTGGCTCAGGTCGGCGGCGCTGGCCGGCAGCCGCAGTCGCGCTCGGCGCGCAGAACGTCTCGCGAGCAGGACAAGCCCGGCGCGTTCACCGGCGAGGTCTCACGGCGCGATGCTCGCGGATTTCGGCTGCCGCTACGTGATCGTCGGCCATTCGGAGCGGCGCGCGCTGTTTGGCGAAGACGACGCGCTGCGTCGCGCAGAAGTTCGCGGCGGCGCTCAGCGCGCGGGCTCATGCCGATCCTGTGCGTCGGCGAGACGCTGGCGGAGCGGGAGGCCGGCGCAGACCGAGACGGTGCTCGCGCGCGCAGCTCGACGCGGTGCTCGAGCTGAGCGGCATCGACGGCGTTCGCCAATGCGGTGATCGCCTACGAGCCGGTGTGGGCGATCGGCACCGGCCGGACCGCGACGCCGGAGCAGGCGCAGGACGCGCATGCGTTCCTTCGCGGCGCGGCTGGCGAAAGAGGGATGCTAGAATCGCCGCCGCGTCACGCGGATCCTGTACGGCGGCAGCGTCAAGGCGCGACAACGCGCGCGGAGCTGTTCGCGATGCGCCGACGTCGACGGCGGCCTGATCGGCGGCGCCTCGCTCGAGGCGCGAAGAATTCCTGGCGATCTGTGCGGCCGCGCCAGGCGCAGGATCTAGAACGGGCTGAGATGTATGCATACGGTTCTGGTGGTGGTGCAGGTGCTGGTCGGCGGTCGGCCGTCGATCGGGCTCGTGCTGCTGCAGCACGGCAAGGGCGCCGACGTCGGGCGCGGCCTTTGGCAGCGGCGCGTCCGGCACCGTGTTCGGCGCGCGCGGCTCGGCGAACTTCCTGTCGCGCGCGACGGCGGTGCTCGCGTACGGTTTCTTCGTGTCAGCCTGGCGCTCGCCTACCTCGTGCCGCAAGCGGACACGCGAGCGGTGTGCCAGCCAGAGCATCGTCGACGCAGTCGGCTGCGGCCGCTCCGGGCCAGCCGCGCCGGCCCCGCAGAGCCGGCGGTTCCGGACGCCGGTGCTCCCGGCGGCACCCGCGGCCGACGGCAAGGGAAGAGCTCCGAAGCAGCAGTCCCGAGTAATGAGCAGTTTGCCGACGTGGCGGAATTGGTAGACGCGCTACCTTGAGGTGGTAGTGGCGAAAGCCGTGGGAGTTCGAGTCTCTCCGTCGGCACCAGAAAACAGAAGGCCGGCTAAAAGCCGGCCTTCTGTGTTTCTGGTGCCCATGAAGGAGAGCCTCAGGCTGCCACGGGTCGTGGGAGTAGCTGGACCCGTCCATGGGTCCAGCCCCTTCGGGCTCGCCCAAGGGCTCACTCAATTTCGCTCCCGGCGAAATTGTCGAGTCTCTCCCTAAGATCAACACTTATAGATCGCCGCGACCATGAACCTAGACCAAGCTCAACACGCCGCTTCGAGATCCCCGGCTTCGAGCGCTGGCTGGATCGGCTGGAGTTCGGGCCGACGCTCAGGGACATCGCCCTGAGCTTGCATCGCGATGGCTTTGCGGTCCTGAATTCCCCGACCCCGACTTCGACCGGCTGGCGGAACGCATCAAGTTGGCGCTCCATCCGGTGTTAGCTGCCGACGCGCCAGCCTCCCGTGGCGGTGCCTATGCCAGGGGCAAGCGCATCCAGGACGCCTGGGCCTACAACGAGGACGTTCGCCGCATTGCCGTCAACGAGCGCATCCTCGAAATCCTGTCCCGGGTGTTCGGGCGCCAGGCGTGGCCGTTCCAGACGCTCAACTTTCCGATCGGCACCGCAGCAGCATTTCCACAGCGACGCCATCCATTTCCACTGCATCCCGGCACGCTTCATGTGCGGCGTCTGGGTGGCGCTCGAGGACGTCGACGAGACCAGCGGGCCGCTCGTCTACTACCCGGGCAGCCACAAGTGGCCGATCGCCAGCAACGACGACCTCGCGATCGCCGTCGCCGGGCAAGACGGGGCTTCAACCAGGAGGTCTATCACGATTACTGGGAGGCGATGGTCGAAGCCTCGGGCGTGGCGCCGGCCTACTTCTGCCCGAAGAAAGGCGAGGCGCTGATCTGGTCGGCCAATCTGCTGCATGGCGGCGCCGTGCAGAAGGATCCGAAGCGCACCCGCTGGTCCCAGGTGACCCACTACTACTTCGAGAATTGCGCTTATTACACGCCGATGTACTCGAACCCGGCGGCGGGCCTGATGGAATGGCGGCGCGAGCTGGTCGATATCCGCACGAAGCAGCCCGTCCGGCCGACCGTGCCGCCGGCGCAGTCCCCCTCGGAGGACCCGCGGCTGCCGGCGGGCTTCGATCCCCGGCGCTACCTGGAGCTCAATCCCGACGTTGCCGCCGCGGGCGCCGATCCCGTGCAGCATTTCCTCAATCACGGCTACGCCGAAGGCCGGCGCTATGCCTGATCTTCAGCCTTGCCACCTCACCCCCACGACCCTTTGAAGTGGAATTGGCCGGCCATGGGATCCCATCGACGGTGTTGGACCGCCCAGTATTGGAGGAGAACATGCGGCGGTACAATGTGCAGCCACAGGTGTTTCAGGCGGCGGCGATATGACGATGAAACGGCTCCCGTCTTCCGAATCCGCGACGCAAACATGAGATCAATCTTGACAAGAGATGCGACGCAAGTACAAAACCGACTTATGCTTCTGACCTGTGGAGGCAATGGAAGATTTATTGTTCATATGCTACTATAATAGTGTGTTTGATAAGATGCTGTAAAATAATAGAAATAGAAATAGAAATCCCATTTAGTCAGTCGATAGTATTAGCATTTTTTTCATAGATTACTGTTTTCAGCATCTTTCCCCAAATAATTAGCAGGAAGATGGGGATTGCCGCCCTCCACCGCGCAGGGCTCGTCGAGGTCCTTCAGGGTGACGAGGTGAACGCCGGGCACCAGCCCCAGGAACGTCTCGCTGGCGTTGGGGCCGATCGCCCGGATATCCGTGCCGGCTACCGCGAGGGCGTACCCATCGATGTCCGGCTCCGCCCCCGCGGTCGTGACCTGGATGGTGAATCCCCCGTCGTCGCCGGCGTACAGCGCACGTCGAACGACACGCTCGCCCGTGCGTCCTGACCCACCACCACGACACGAGGGTTACTGCCGTTGACCCGGCAGTTCTCCGCCAGCCCGGTCAACAGGACGCTGTGGCTCCCTTCGCTCAGGCTGTCGAGGACCACGCTCTCGCCTGGGGCGACGAAGCTCGCGGTCCCGCCGTCGACGGTCACACTGAAGCCGTCGGTGTCGGGATCGGAGCCGTTGGTGCTGACCGCCACCTCGATTCGGCCGTCGGAGGAAACGCTGATGAGGGTCTCGTCGCAGCCGGCGGCGAACGCCAGGACCGCGAGCGGAACGAGAGGGTGGAGGCGAGCCGACACGGAAAACCTCCTGATGCTGAAGCACCTTGCCGCGCCTTGGCGCTTTCCCTAACTTGCGCCGTGGATCAATAGTACTTGGCTCGGCGCACTGCCGCCTCTCTTCACCCTGGAGCCCTGCCGCGCCCCTCGCCGGCGGGGCACTTTGCATTCATGGACGCATTGTCCGACGCCTTCGGGCTCACGCGCGCACTGGTGGCCCTCGACACCCCGACAGGGTCGGAGGGGCCGGCCACCGATCTGCTCGATGGAGCCCTTCGCCGTGCGGGCTACCGCACGGTGCGGCAGCCGGTGTCGCCAGGGCGCGACAACCTGCTCGCCTTTCGCGAGCCGCCCGCGCTGGTGTTCTCCACCCATGTGGACTGTGTGCCACCATATCTCCCGTTGTCCGAGGACGCGGAATCGATCCATGGCCGCGGAAGCTGCGACGCGAAGGGCCTCGCCGCCGCCATGGTCGCGGCGACGGAGCGGCTGGCGGCGGGCGGCGAGCGGCGGATCGGGCTGTTGTTCCTGGTCGGCGAGGAGAACGGCTCCGACGGCGCCCGCGTGGCGGCCGGGCTGGAGCCACGCGGGCGCTTCCTGATCAATGGCGAGCCGACCGAAAACCGCCTGTCGATCGGCCAGAAGGGCTCGCTCAGGATCGACCTGAAGGCAACGGGGCGCGCAGCCCACTCCGCCTATCCCGATGAAGGCGAGAGCGCCGTCGCGGCGCTGCTCGACACCATCGAGCGCATCCGGCAGATGCCGCTGGCCCGTGATCCCCTCCTCGGCCCCGCGACCCTCAACGTCGGGCTCATCGAGGGCGGGGTCGCGCCGAACGTGCTGGCGCCCGAGGCAAGCGCGCAAATCCTGATCCGCACCGTCGAGCCCACCGGTCCGCTCAAGGCGGCGATCCAGGCACTGGCCGCGCCGGGCGTCGCCGTGTCGTTCCCGGTGGAGCTGCCGAGCCACAAGGCCGGGGCACCGCCGGCAGGCTGGGACACGACCGTCGTGAGCTTCGCCAGCGACCTGCCGTTCCTCGCGAGCTGGGGCGAGGGCTACCAGCTTGGCCCCGGCACGATCAGGGTGGCGCACGGTTCCCAGGAGCACATCCGCAAGGCCGATCTGCTCCGCGGCGTGGAGCTCTACGTGCGGTTGGCCACCGACCTCCTCGCCCGCGAGGCGCCATGAGAGCGAAGATCCCGGTCAGCGTGCTCGGTGCCACCGGCACGGTCGGCCAGAAGTTCGTCCGCCTGCTGGCGGAGCACCCCTGGTTCGAGGTCGCGGCAGTGGCCGCCTCGTCCGCCAGCGCGGGCAAGCGCTATGGCGAGGTCGTCCGCTGGCGCGAGCAGATCGCCCTGCCCGACCGGATCGCGGCGCTCATCGTGCAGCCGTCCGCGCCGCCGCTCCCGGGGCCGATCGTGTTCAGCGCGCTCGACGCCGAGGTCGCGGGGCCGATCGAGCAGGCGTTCGCGGGCGCCGGCGCGTACGTGGTCACCAACACGCGGACGCACCGGATGGACGCCGACGTGCCGCTGCTCATTCCGGAGGCCAATCTCGACCACTTGGCGCTCGTCGACCGTCAGCACGAGAGCCGGGGCTGGCCCGGCGCCATTCTCGCGAACCCGAACTGCTCGACGGCCGCGCTGGTGCTGGCGCTCGCGCCGCTGCACCGCGCGTACGGCCTCGAGAAGCTCTTCGTCTCCACGATGCAGGCCGTCTCGGGAGCGGGCTATCCGGGCGTGCCCTCGCTCGACATCCTCGGCAACGTGGTGCCGTACATCGGGGGCGAGGAGGAGAAGATGGAGCGCGAGAGTCGGAAGATCCTCGGCACGCTCGCCGGCGACGGCGTGACGCCGGCGGACTTCGCGATGAGTGCCCACACCAATCGGGTCGCGACGATCGACGGGCATCTCATGACGGTGTCGGCGGGCTTCCGGACGCGGGTCACGCCCGAGTCGGCCATGACCGCGCTGCGCGAGTTCCGCGCGAGCCCGCGGGTCGCGTGCCTGCCGTCCTCGCCCACGCCGCCGGTCGAGGTCGAGACCCGCCAGGACCGGCCGCAGCCGCGGCTCGATCTCGAGCGCGGCCGGGGCATGGCGGTAACCGTTGGCCGGGTGCGTGCCTGCCCCATCCTCGACCTCCGGCTGGTGCTGCTGGGACACAACACCATCCGGGGCGCCGCGGGCCAGGCGGTACAGATCGCCGAGCTGCTGGTGGCGGAAGGCCGGGTAGATCGACCGGCATGATCGTCGCCAAGTTCGGCGGGACCTCGGTGGCGGACGGGGCGGCCATCGGCCGGCTGATCGGCATCGTCCGGTCCCGGATTGCCGACCGGCCGGTGCTGGTGGTGAGCGCGTTGGCCAGGGTGACGGACGGACTGCTCGGGCTCGCTCCAATCGTGCATGCCGGCGATGGTGCCTCGCTCGACGCGGCCATCACCGCGCTCGTCGACCGCCATGCGGTCGCCGCCCGCGAGTTGCCGGGCGCGGCCCTGGCCCTGCCGGCGATCGTCGAGGACGCCGCCGCGCTCCGATGCGACCTCGGCGCGGCCCTCGGCCGCATGCTGCGTCCGCGCGGAGCTCGACGCGCTCGCGGGCCGGGGCGAGCTCTGGAGCAGCCGGCTCATCGCCGCCGCCCTCGAGGCCGCCGGGCTCGCCGCCACGTGGGTGGACATCCGCCCGATCATGGTGACCGACGATCGCCACGGCCGCGCCATGCCGTACATGCAGGCGCTCGCGGACCGGGCGCGCGAGTGCCTCCGGCCACTGGTCGATGCGGGCCGCCTCCCGGTGACCCAGGGCTTCATCGGCGCCACCGTCGACGGCACGCCGACGACGCTTGGCCGCGGCGGCTCCGACTTCACCGCCGCGCTGCTCGGCGCCGTGCTCGACGTCGAGCGGGTCGAGATCTGGACCGACGTGAATGGGCTCATGACGGCGGATCCGCGCATCGTGCCGTCCGCGCGCACGCTCCGGGCGGCGAGCTACGAGGAGGCTGCGGAGCTGGCCACCTTCGGCGCCAAGGTGCTCCACCCCGCCACCGCGCAGCCGCTGGTGCGCTCGGGTATCCCTATCGTGGTCCTCAACTCCACCCGCCCCGAGGATCCCGGTACCACCATCGAGCCGTCGGCCGAGCTCGAGCGGATGGGGGATTCGCCCGTGCGGTCGATCAGCTGGAAGCCCGGCATCACGGTGGTGAACGTGCGCGCACCGCGGATGCTCGGCGCCTACGGCTTCCTGCGTGCGATGTTCGAGGTCTTCGAGCGGCACGAGGTGGTCGTGGACGTGCTGGCCAGCGGGGAGGTCAGCGTCTCACTCACCGTCGAGGACCGGACGCGCCTCGACGCCGTGGTGCGTGATCTGGGAGAGCTGGGCGAGGTCTGGATCGAGCATCACCGGGCGATCATCGCCGTCGTCGGCATTGGCATCCGCGCCACGCCCGGACTCGCCGCCCGGCTCTTCCGCGCCGTCCAGCCGGCCAACGTCGAAGTGATCTCCCAAGGCGCCTCGGCGATCAACATGACGTTCGTCGTGCGGGAGGAAGACGGGCCGGATGTGGTTCGGCGGCTGCATCAGGAATTCTTTGGCACATGCTGAGACTCCGGTGTGAGTTCGGGCCTCGGTTGAGAAAAACCACCACAGTGGCACAGAGGGCACAGAGAACCGCCACGGAGAACCGATTTTTGTGTGCACCGTTCCGCTCTGTGCCCTCTGTGCCTCTGTGGTGAACGGGAGGCCTGCGTGCGCATCGTCATCGTAGGCGACGGCAAGATGGGCCGGGCAGTGGCCGGCCTGGCGGAGGTGCGAGGCCACACGATCCACGCGCTGATCGGTGGCACCGAGAACACCGCTGGCCGCGCGCTCACGCCGGCGAGGGTGAAGGGCGCCGACGTCGCCGTGGAGTTCACCCGGCCCGACGCGGCGGTGGCCAACCTCGAGCGCCTCATCGATGCCGGCGTCCCCGTCGTCACTGGGACGACGGGCTGGCGGGACCAGCTCCCGCGAATCACGGCCCACGTCGAGCAGCGCGGCGGCGCCCTGCTTCACGCGGCCAACTTCTCGCTCGGCGTGCACCTCTTCCTCCGCGCGGCACAAGACCTGGCCCGCCGCTTCGCCGGGCACCCCGAGTTCGACGCCTTTATACTGGAGGAGCATCACGCCGCCAAGCTCGACGCGCCGTCCGGGACGGCGCGAGAGCTCCAGGGACGCGCGAGCGCCGCGGATCCGACGCGATCGTTTCCGATCACCTCCGTACGGGCCGGCGCCACCCCCGGGACACACCTCCTGGCCTACGACGGGCCATACGAGCGAGTGACTCTGGCGCACGTGGCGCGGACCCGCGAAGGCTTCGCGGCGGGTGCCTTGGCCGCGGCCGAGTGGCTGCCCGGACACCACGGCGTCTACACGATTGAGCACATGCTCTTCGGAGAGGGTGGATGATTGGCTTCGAGGGATGCGGTACCGCACTGGTCACGCCGTTTACGGAGAGCGGCGCCGTCGATTTTCTGGCGCTGGGCGCACTCGTCGAGTGGCAGATCGCAGAGGGCATCGACTTTCTAGTGCCGTGCGGCTCCACCGGCGAGGCCCAGACCCTGGACGACGGCGAGCGTGAACGGGTGGTAGCCGCGGTCGTCGAGACCGCGGCCGGGCGGGTACCGGTCGTGGCCGGCGCCACCAGCAATGACACCCGCCGCGCGGTCGATGAGACCCGGCGCATGTGCGCCTTGGGCGTCGATGGCATCCTCTCGGCCACGCCCTACTACAACAAGCCCACGCAGGAGGGCCTCGCCCGGCACTTCCAGGCGGTCGCCGACGCGTCCATCCGCCCGGTCTGCCTCTACAACGTCCCCGGCCGCACCGCCGTCAATCTCCTCCCGGCCACGGCGCTTCGCCTGGCCGAGCACCCGAACGTGCGCGGCATCAAGGAGGCGAGCGGCGACCTGCGGCAGATCATGGAAATCATCCGCCACCGTCCCGCGGGCTTCGCCGTGCTCTCGGGTGACGACTGGCTGGCGTTCCCGGTTGCTGCGGCGGGCGGCGATGGACTGATCTCGGTGACGTCGAACGAGGTCCCGGCGCAGATGACCGCGCTCGTGCGCCACGCGCGGCGCGGCGACCTCGAGGCCGCCCGCGCGTGCCAGTATCGCCTGCTGCCGCTCATGGACGCCAACTTCCTGGAGACCAATCCATCGCCGGTGAAGGCGGGGCTGGCGCTGATGGGCAGGATCGTCGACGCGCTTCGCCTGCCGCTGGTGCCCGCGGCCCGGTCCACGCGGGACGCGCTCCGCGCCGCGCTCGCGGCGGCAGGGGCCAATGTCCCCTGACGACGTAAAGGCACTCGAGGCGGAGCTCGCCCGCTACGTCGGCCCCGTCGCGCCCGAGGATGAAGGTCCCGCGCGGGCCGCCTTCGCCGAGCTCAAGGCCGCGCTCAACGCGGGCGCAGTACGCGCGGCGGAACGCGGCGCCGACGGACAGTGGCGCGCCAACGCGTGGGTGAAAGCCGGCATCCTGCTCGGCTTCCGGCTGGGCCGCATCACGCCGGCCGCCACCGGTGGCCCGTTCCCGTTCTACGACAAGGACACCTACCCGCTCCGTCGCGCCACGGTCGACGATGGCGTGCGCATCGTTCCGGGAGGATCGGCCATCCGCGATGGCTGCTACGTGGCGCCGGGCGTCGTCTGCATGCCGCCGATGTACATCAACGTCGGGGCGCACGTCGGCGAGGGGACCATGGTTGACTCGCATGCGCTGGTCGGCTCGTGCGCCCAGGTCGGCCGGCGAGTCCACCTCTCGGCCGCCGCGCAGATCGGCGGCGTGCTCGAGCCCGCGGGCGCGCTCCCGGTCATTATCGAGGACGAGGTGCTGGTCGGCGGGAACTGCGGGGTGTACGAGGGCACGATCGTGCGCGAGCGCGCAGTGCTCGCGCCAGGCACGATCCTCACCGGCGGCACGGCCGTGTTCGACCTGGTCCACGACCGCGTCTACCGTCGCGACGGCGAGCGGCCGCTGGAGATCCCGGCCGGCGCGGTGGTGGTTCCGGGCACCCGGCCGGTGCGCTCGGGCGCCGGCCGCGAGGCGGGGATCGGCCTGTACACGCCGGTGATCGTGAAGTATCGCGACGAGAAGACCGAGACGGCCGTGCGCCTCGAGGAGTTGCTGCGCTGAGCCTATGGCCGCCCATACCCACTACCTCTGGTTCGAGACCAAACGCCGCCAGGAGATCATCGACATCACCGACGAGGTCGAGCGTCAGGTGACCGACAGCGGGATCCGCGAGGGATTCGCGCTCGTCTCAGCCATGCACATCAGCGCGTCGGTCTTCGTCAACGACCACGAATCCGGGCTCTGGCAGGACATCCTCGCGTGGCTCGAGGGCACCGTCGCGCCCTGGGACCCGGAGCGATACCAGCACAACGAGACCGGCGAGGACAACGCGGCCGCACACCTGCGGAGTCTGACGGTCGGCCACGAAGTCATCGTGCCGATCACGGCCGGAAAGCTGGATCTCGGCCCCTGGCAACGGGTCTTCTATGGCGAATGGGACGGGCAACGGCGGAAGCGGGTGATCATCAAGATCCTCGGCGAGTGATCTCTCCTCACCGCGCCTTGCGCTTGGGAGCCACAGTTGCCCGGACGCTGCCGCTCGCGCGGAGTCCGCCTTCCTTCACCACCACCTCCACAACCTGATCGCCGGGACGGGTGCCCAGCACCCAGCGCGTCTGTGCGCGCCCGGCGCTGTCGGTGCGCGCGCGCGTAGGCGTCAGCGCGCCCGACCGAGTCGAGAACACCACGGAGGCTCCAGCCGCCGCGTTGCCATGAGCGTCGGTCACGAGGACTCGGACCGGTTGCGGCAACGGCCGGCTCACCGTCGCGGCGACAGGAAGGCCTTCGACAACGAGCTTGGCCGGCGTGCCCGCCATCGCTCGCGCCGTGACGTCGAGCGGAGCTTCGATGCCCTGCGCCGAGGCCGTCAGCCGCTGCAGGCCGGCTACGGGGCCCAGCGTCCAGGCCGCCTCAACTCGTCCCGTCGAATCGGACACGGCCGTCCGCTCGGCGACCGTCCCCTGCCCTGGCCGGAGCGAGACCCGCACGCCAGCCACGGGATTGCCGTGCCGGTCGGTGACGCGAACCTGCACGGCGGGCACGAGCGGGCGCGCGGCGATGCCGCGAGACGCGGCGCCACGAACGAGGGCGAGCGAAGCGGCGGGCCCCGGCAACGCCGTCGCCAGGAGCACGGCGCGCGGCACGGCGCGCGACGCGCCCACCTGCACATAGGCCCGCTGCGAGCCCGCGCGCGGTCCGAGTGTCCAGCGCGCCCGGGCTTGCCCGAGCGAGTCGGTCCGGCCGCCGTCCCCGACGATTGTCCCACCGCCCGCGGCTTCCCACGACACCGGCACATCCCCGAGCGGCGACCCGGTGGAATCGGTGACGCGGACCATGATCGGCCCGGACAGCTCGAGGCCGGCCTCGCCCTCGGGAGGCTCGCCCGGCGTGATGCGCGTGTTCTCGGCCACCGGCTCGGCGTCCGCGGCGAGCGACGTGGCGATCGGCGACTCGCCGTCCACCGCAAGCGCGCTCCGCTGCCGGCCCGGCCGGTCGCCCAGGGTCCAGACTCCCTGCACGATGCCGTCGGCGTCGGAGGTGTCGATGTCGGGCGTGATGTGCCCGGTCGGCTCCGCCACGGTGAAGCGCACCGGGACGCCGGTCATCGGGCGGCCGCCGCGCGACACGATCTGGGCCTTGAGGGGGACGGCCAGTCGCTGCCCCGCCGGCGCGCGCTGACCGTCGCCGGCAAGGAGCGTGATCGTCGTAGGGACCGGGTAGACCTCCACGGGAAGCTCGAGCACGAGGTCGCCGCCCGACGCCGCGAGCGTCCCGCGGCCGGCGGTGACACCCGTGACCCGGCCGGCGCTGTCCACCACGGCCACCGACTGATCCGACGAGCGCCAGGCCACCGGCTGTCCGGACACCGGATGCCGCCGGGCGTCGACCACCCGCGCGACGAGGCGGGACACGCCGCCTTCGCCGATCCGGAGCAGCGAGTCTCCCTGGAGCCAGATGGACGCCGGACGGGAGCGGACCAGAATGCGCGACTGCGCGATCCGCCCGCCGGCCGCGGCGACGACCGTGGCGGCGCCTGGCGAGCGGGCGACCACGGTGCCCGCGCTGTCCACCGAGGCCACCGAGGTATCAGTCGAGGTCCATCCCACGCGGACCCCGGGCACGATGCCGCCGTGCGCGTCGGTGATGGTGATGGCGAGCTGGATGGTGTCGCCAAGGGCCCAGGCCGTATCGGCGATGGGCCGCACGCCGATCCAGCGTACCTGGTCGGCCGGCAGGGAACGCACCGACGAGATGATGGAGACGAGGGCGGCACCCGCCGACAGCGAGCCCGCCCCCCACTTCCAGGCCTGGACGATCCACGTCGCCCCGGATTTGCCCGCGGCCGCGTCGCGCTTCAAAGAAGCCATGCGGCGCTAGCGCATCCGGTCGCAGAGCGGGATACCCTCTTCGCCCGCCATCTCGCGGTCGCCGTCGGTGCGAGGCGCCTCGGCGCCCTCGAGCGCGCCCACGAACACCACGCAGCTCCGCCCGGGCTGGGTCTGGTGCGTCGCCCGCCCCTGCCAGCCGCTGGCAGTCGCGACCAGAATGTCCACGCGCACGCCGGCCTCAGCACGGAAGCCCAGAGCCTCGGTGGACTGGGCGTAGGTCTCCTTGGCGGCGTAGTAGCGTTCCTGGGCGGTCAGCGCGCTCCTGAGGGCGCTCTTGAGCACCGAGGCAGGTGTGGCCTGCCAGGCGGCCGACGCACTGGTCTGCGCGCGGAGCGCACCGGCGCCGAGCGCGCCGAGCAGGACGACGACGAGCGAAACCCTGTGGGCGGACATGCAGCCTCCCGGCATTGGCGAACGGTGCTGGCGGACTGTCAGACAGTGAGGGTGAAGTCTTCAAGGGTTAGCTCAGTGTGCGAACCCGGCGATCTCCCCGCAATCCGCAGGAAGAGAACAGCGTTCGAATCATTGTCGGTCGATTGGGAGCGAAGCTGAGGAAGGGCCGGAAAACAAAGCGCGCCAGCGTGTTTCGCTGGCGCAAAAAGTTGCAGCGAACAGCGAGGAGTTTTACATGTTGCGGTACTGCGGGCCGCTCCCGCCCTCGCGAGGCGACCACCGCGGACCGAGCACGTCGGTGGCCTTGCAGTCGACGCAGTTGGGGGCGTTGACCCGGAGCTCGTCGCCCACCCGCTCGTAGACGCCCGCGGGACAGACGTGCGAGTAGAAATCGGCGACCTCCCCCGTCACGTCCGGACCCACCAGCAGGTGCGACGGAATGGTGTCGCGCGTCGCGTTGCCCGACTTGAATACCGCGTCCAGCTTGCTGAACGTGAGCGTGCCGTCGGGCGTGAGGGGCGGGGGCGAGGACGTGGTGCGTGGCGTGCTGGCATCCTCGGGCATCGTGATCCGTCCGCCGGGGAAGCGACCGCCGGTGATGGTCATGAGCCCCGCCTTCACGCCACCGACGTACAGCCCGTCCTTGAATGCCAGCCGCATGTTCCGCGTGCGATGCATGTCCGCCACGATGTAGCTCTCGTCGATCATCCGGTCGTAGGGCGCGAGCGCGGCAGCGGACACGTCGCCCTGCTTGAGCGCCGCGAACGCGGCGCGGGCCGCGTACATCCCCGACTGCATCGCGTAGTGGATTCCCTTGAGCGAGGGGACGTCGACGAAGCCCACGGTGTCGCCCGCGAACAGCACGCCGTCGCCGCTCCGGCGCGTGGGCAGCGCGTAGTACCCGCCTTCGGGAATCGTCTTGGCACCCCATTCGAGCAACTGCCCGCCCTCGAGATGCGGCCGGAACAGCGGATGGAGCTTGAGCCGCTGCACCAGCTCGTGCACGTCGAGGCCCGCCTCGTGGTAGTCGAGCCCGACGACCAGGCCGAGGGCCACTTGGGACGGGCCGAGCGGATAGAAGAAGCTGCCGCCGAAGGCATCGGTCGGGAGCGGCCAGCCCAGCGTGTGGATGACCCGGTCGAGCGGCCGCCTCACTTCCCAGATCTCCTTGACGCCGAGCGCGAAGAGCTGCGGGTTGGGCGAGCCCACCTGCTGCCACTCACGCCACGCCTGGCCGAGCGCGCCACGCGTTCCTTCGGCAACCACGGTGATCCGGGCCGTCAGGTCCGTCGGCTCCGCGTACCCTGAGCCTGGCTGCCCCGCGCGATCGAGGCCGGATGCCGTCGTGCGGACGCCACGCACCGCCGAGCCGTCGACCAGCAGCGCGTCGGCCGGAAAGCCCGCGAAGATGTTCACGCCGAGCTCCTCGGCGCGCTCGCCGAGCCAGCGCACCATCTCGCAGATCGACGCCGTGTAGTAGCCGCTGTTGTGCATCGTCGGCGGCGTCGGCATCCGCTGGGCGCGGCCTTCGGTCAGGAAGTAGACCGCCTCACCGGGCACGGGCTGGCGGAACGGGAAGTCGGAGGGCTGGAGCTCGGGGAACAACTCAAGGAAGGCACGGGGATTGACGACGGAGCCGGAGAGATTGTGCTCGCCAAGGCTGCCGGCCTTCTCGAGCACGCCGATGTTGACCTCCGGCATGTCGCCGCCGCCTTCCCGCTCGCGCTTGACCAGCCGCGCGAGCTCGATGGCGCAGGCCAGGCCCGCCGGCCCCGCTCCCACGATCAGTACGTCCATCTCGATGGCCTCGGCGCCGGGCGGATCGCGCCGGATGAGCCGGTCGAGCGGGAGTGGGGGCTGATGGCGAATGGGAAGGATCGTGGGCACGACGGCTCCTGGCACATGAAGGTGCGGACGACTGCGGCAGAATATACATCGGGCGGGGCAGCCATATGTTTCTGCGCATGGACCTCCGAAGGGCGTCGCGGGACCCCTGGGTCTGGGGACAGGTCGCGCTGATCGGGCTCGTCGCCGTGCTCCCGCCGCTGCTGCCGCGCTACGTGCACCTGGGGAACGCGGACTTCGCGCTCAACCGGGTGGACCCGACATGGATCCGCGCGCTGGGCGGCGTGCTGGCCGGTGTCGGCCTGGCGATCGCGGTCTGGGGAGTGCGGTCGCTCGGCCCGAGCCTCACGCCCGGGACGGAGCCGCTGCCTGGGGCGCCGCTGGTGGTGACGGGAGCCTATGCCCACCGGAGGCACCCGATCTATGCCGGGCTGGTGGTGCTGCTCACCGGGTACACGCTGGCGTGGAGCAACTGGACGATGGCGCTCGTCGTCGGCCTCGTGGCGCTGCAGTATTTCGAGGTGAAAGCGCGGGCGGAGGAACGGTGGCTGATCACGCGGTATCCGGAGTATCAGCAGTACGCGGGGTACGTCCGTCGGCGGGTGTTGTAGAACGCCGCTACCTTATAGCCCCATGACCACCCCGACCATTCCCGGCTTTCGCTCCGTCCCCTTCACCGGCGTCATCTACGTCATGGCGGAGGCCGCACGCCGCGGCTTTCGCTATGGCCATCCCGACTGGTGCAACCTCGGCCAGGGCCAGCCGGAGACCGGACCGCTTCCCGGCGCGCCGCCGCGCGTGCACCAGGTCGAGATCGGCGTGGACGATCAGGAATATGCGCCGGTGCCGGGGATCTGGGAGCTCAGGCGCGCGGTGGCGGAGCTGTACAACGAGCTCTACCGCAAGGGGAAGCGCTCGCGCTACACCGAGCGGAACGTCTGCATCTGCGGCGGCGGCCGGGCCTCCCTCACCCGCGCGGTGGCCGCGCTGGGCGAGGTAAACCTCGGCCATTTCCTGCCCGACTACACCGCGTACGAAGAGCTGCTGGACATCTTCAAGCTCTTCACTTCGATCCCAATCTTGCTCGAAGGTGAGAGCGGCTACCATTTCAGCCTCGAGGCTCTCGAGCGCGAGATCACCGGCCGCGGCCTCTCGGCGCTGCTGCTGTCCAATCCCTGCAATCCCACCGGAAGAGTCATCCAGGGGGACGAGCTCGCGGGCTGGGTCGGGCTCGCGCGCGAAGTCGGCTGCACGCTGCTGATTGACGAGTTCTACTCGCACTATATCTGGGCCGACACGGCCGAAGGCGAGGGCGTGGTCTCGGCGGCGCGATTCGTCGACGACGTGGACGCCGATCCGGTCGTGCTGTTCGATGGGCTTACGAAGAACTGGCGCTACCCCGGCTGGCGAACCACCTGGATCGTCGGCCCGCAGGCGGTAATCGAAGCGGTGTCGAGCAGCGGGTCCTTTCTCGACGGGGGCGGCAGCAAGCCACTGCAGCGTTCCGCCGTGCCCCTGCTCGCCCCGGCGCTGGTGCGCGCGGAGACGGCGGCAATTCGCGGAGCGTTCTTGCGGAAGCGGCAGCTCCTGGGCGATGGGCTCCGCGCGGCCGGCGTGCGCTTCGACCTCGCGCCGGAAGGGACATTCTACTGGTGGGGTGACGTCTCCGCGCTGCCCGGGAAGCTCAACACCGGGATGACGTTCTTCCAGCAGGCGCTGGAGCACCAGGTGATCTGCGTGCCAGGCGAGTTCTTCGACGTGAACCCGGGCAAGCGCCGAAGCGGGCGGCCGTCGCGGTTCCGGAACTACGTCAGGTTCTCGTTCGGGCCGGAGGAGCGGGCGGTGGTGGAGGGGGTGCGGCGGATTCAGGAGATGGTCAAGGCCGCCGCAAGAACTCGATGATCGCCGGGTTCACGACGTTCGGCCGCTCGCACATTGAGGCGTGCCCGGCACCCTCGACGGCCAGAAACTCGGCCGACGGGATCAGCGCGCGGGCCTGGACATGCCGCTTGTAGGGAGTGATCCGGTCTGCCGTGCCCCAGATGATGAGCACTGGTTTCCGCATCGCCTCGAGCCGCGCATAGAGCTTGGACACCTTCGCCGGCATCAATCGGCGGGTCGAGAGCAGCGCCCGTCCCGTCCCCCGAAACCGGGCCTGGGCGAGCACCCGGTCCCGGAGGTCCGGCGGCACTGTCGCCTGGTCCGCGAACATGCGCACCGCCCTGTCGGCCACGGCGCCGGGCCCGGCGCGGCGCTGGAGCAGCTCGCCGATGCCGGGGAGGAGTGCGAGCCGGCTTGGCCGGATGGCAGACGCGATGAACCCGGCCGGGTCGATCAGCACCAACCGTCGTACCCGTGCCGGGTGCCGGTCCGCGAACCGGGCGCAGATCTGCGCCCCCATCGAGAAGCCCACGAGATCGACCGGCCAGCGGACGCCGAGCGCCGCGAGCAGGTCATGCAGCTGCCGTTCGTACAGCTCGGGACCGTAGGCGGACTTCAGGCGGTCCGAATATCCCCGTCCATACAGATCGTAGGCCACCGTACAGCAGCCCGCCGCGGCGAGCGCGGGAGCGGTCCGCTCCCAGATCAGGAGCGGCGTCGAGAAGCCATGTACCAGCACGACGGCCGGTCCCCCAGGAGGACCGGCCGTCTCGTAGTGCGTCGCGCCGTCGATGAGCCGGGCGAACCGGCCCGGGGCGGCTGCGCGGGCGCGATCGTCCAGCTCTTCGCCCTCGCCGCGACCGCGTGCCTGGCGATCGGCTATGGGTTCCCCCGGACCTTCCGCACTTCCTCGGTGAGCCGCGGCAGGATCTCGAACAGGTCGCCCACGAGGCCGTAGTCCGCAACCTTGAAGATCGGCGCGTCCTTGTCCTTGTTGATCGCCACGATGGTCTTGGCGGTCCGCATGCCGGCGAGATGCTGGATGGCGCCCGAGATGCCGACGGCGACGTACAGGTCGGGGCTCACCACGCGGCCGGTCTGGCCGATCTGGTCGGTGGCGGGCCGCCAACCGTCATCGGTGACGGCGCGGGTGGCGCCCACCGCCGCGTTGCCGAACGCGTCCGCGAGCTGTTCGATCAGGGCGAAGTTCTCGGCGGCACGCAGGCCACGCCCACCGCTCACGATCACCGGCGCCTCGCCCAGGTCGAGCTTGGCCCCGGTCTGCTGGACCAGCTCCGTCACGACGACACGCGAAGCGGCGGGATCGGCGGCAGGCTCCGCACGCTCGATCCGCGCGGTCACGGGGTGCTCTACGGCCGGCGTCGCGCCGGGGCGGAGGGACACGATCGCCGGCGTGCCGGTGAGGCGAAGGGTGACGATGATCTTCCCGGTGTACGCCGGATGCTGGGCCAGGAGCGTGTCACCCTGGATCTCGAACGCAATCACATCCGAGGCCAGCCCGACGCCGAGCTTCGCGGCGACGCGTGGCGCGAGATCGCGCCCCTCGGCGGACGCGGAGAAGAATGCGGCGCGATACTGCCCCGACCGGAGCCGCTCGGCCGCGGTGGCCGCCGCCGCCTCGGGATTGTAGCGCTCGAGTCCCGCATGCTCGACGACGACGACGAGGTCCGCCCCGTAGCGGCCCAGGGCCTCCGCCTTCGACGCGATGCCCGGCGCCCCAAGCACCAGGGCGTGCACTTCGCCACCGCCGGAGGCGTCGGCCGCTTCCCGCGCCGCCGTCACCGCCTCGAGCGCCACCTTGCGGAGCTCGCCACCTCGGGTCTCCGCGAACGCGAACGTCACAGCCATCACAGCACCTTCGCTTCGGTCCGGAGCCGCCGCACCAGCTCGGGCACCGCATCGGAGCCCTCGCCCACGAAGCGCGGGCCCGAGCGCTCGGGCGGCAGCGCCATCGCCTCGACGGTCACGCGAGCTTCGCCGAGTGCGGCGGGCCTGGTCTCGAGCGGCTTCTTCTTGGCGGCCATGATCCCCTTGAGGGTCGCCAGCCGCGGCCGCGCAATCCCCTCGTCGATCGTCAACACCGCCGGGAGCGGGAACCGCACGGTCTCCGAGGCCCCCTCCAGATCGCGCCGTGCGGTTCCCTGGCCGTCCGCGATCTCGAGGTGCGAGATCGCCGTGACGCAAGGCAAGCCGAGCAGCTCCGCCACCATCGGACCCACGGTGCCGCTCGCGGTATCCGTCGCCATCCGGCCGAACAGGATGAGGTCGTAGTTGCCGCCCTCGAGCTCGGCCGCGAGCGCCTTGGCGACGGCCATGCCGTCCACCGGTACCTCGTCCGCCTTGAGCTGCACCGCCCGCGCGGCGCCCATCGACAGCCCCTTCCTGAGGGTCTCTTGCACCCCGTCCGGGCCGAGGGATACGAGCACCACCTCACCAGGTCCTTGCCGCTCGACCAGCTGCAGCGCGACCTCGAGTGCGTAGCCGTCGAAATCGCTCATGTCGTACTTGAGTCCTGCCTGGTCGAGCGACTTGCGGTCCGCCCCGATGGAGAACCGCAACTCCATGTCGGGCACCCGCTTGATGCAGACGGCGATATTCAACGCTCGGCCCCCTGATTGGTCGGATCCTGGTGCTGAAAACTGGCCGCAAACCTAGTCGCTCTGTCACACCCTCGCCACCCGCGAATGCGGCGCGAACTCTGGAGTCATCCTGAGCGGAGCGAAGGGGACATGACCCGAATCATGCCCCCTTCGCTCCGCTAAGGGTGACTCGCTCCCGCCGCCGGGCTCAGCGCGAGCCCACCAGCCGCCGGTCCATTCCCTCTCTTGCCACGCGGCGGCGGTCGCGGCCCGATCGCGGCATCCAGTCCTCGTCGAACGGAGCCGGCCGGGTAACCACGGCGGGGCCGGGCGGCGCTCCTGCCGGCGCGCGCGGGCCGCCCCGCACCGACTCTTTCCCGGGAACGGTGGCGCGCTCGAGCCGTGGCCCTGGAAGGTCCGTGCGCCGGCCAAGCCGATCGAGGATCTCGGCCGCACGATCGCGCCCGCCGAGCCCGAAGGCCAGGCCGGAGGCCAGCGCCAATGCGCCGACGACGCCGATCAGGAGCGTGTTGATCAGCTCCGTCGCGATGCCGACCTGATTCACGGCCACCACGACGGTGAACGTCCAGACCGAGACCTTGGTGACCGCCGCGAGCACCTCCGGATTGCTGAACCCTGCTTCGGCAGTGGTGCCTCGCACGAGCCGGGCGAGCGCCTGGGCGGCGAGCCCGCCGATCACCAGCACGACCAGCGCGACGAGAAGATTCGGCAGCCAGAGCAGAAGCTGCTCGAACACCGCGGAGACCGCCGGCAGCCCGAGCAGGTCGAAGGCCACGACCAGGGTGATCAGGCGGACGAACCACTTCGCGATCCCGGCAATGAACCACGAGGCGTCCTGGCGCACGCCCATGTTGCGGACGAAGTCCGCGAACCCCGAGCGCCGCGCCAGTTCGTTGAACTTGATCGCGTGCAGCAGCGCGGCCACGCCCCGCGCGAGCAGCGACGAGAGCACCCACCCTATGATGAGGACGGCAATGCAGGCGAGCAGCCGAGGCAGGGCCGAGAGGAAGGTGTTGACGGCACCCGCCAGCGAGGCGCGGACCGTTTCGCCCATGTTGCGCACCGGGACCGTGATAGACGAGCCCTGCATGTGACCTCCGCCGGCGTTGTATGGAGTGTGGAATCCTTTACAATGGGCTCCGGGCCACGTAGCGGCAGTGACCCGGGTCACGCAAGGCGTTTCGGTTAGGTATCAGCCGCCGAACCCTCGCCGGACGACCACCTTGACCGCGCGGGCGCCCATCGGCGTGAGGAAGCGCTCGAGCTGGCCGGTGCGGCGGTTCTCGTTGAACGTGCCGAACACGGCGGCATGCGAGTCGAAGACGTTGGTCACCACGGCGGACAGCTCCCAGTCGCCCCGGGTGAGGCCGGCTCGCACTGAGGCGGTGAAGTACCCGCCGAGCGGCTCGGTCTCGTTGGCCTCGTCGCCGCGGAGCCACTGTCGGCCCGTGTAACGGAGGTCGAGTCCAAGGGCCACGCCGGCGGGCAGTTGGACGAGGCCACCGGCCTTCACCTGGTGCCCGGGAACGAGCGGGAGCCGGTCGCCCACCTCCACGGCGTTGGGCCCCGCCAGTGGCGACCCCGCGAAGTCGTCCTCGGTGCGCAGGCTGAAGATCTCGGCCGGATCGCGATACGTGGCCCGAGTGAAGGCGTAGTTGGCGTAGAGCGACACTGCCTCGCTCGGCAGCACCTGGACGCCGAGCTCGACGCCTTCGCGCCGGGTATTGCCGATGTTGTCGAAGAAGCCCTCGAACACCGCATCCGCGGACTGGATGAAGGAGATGTCGTCTCGCACGTCGGTGCGGTAGACGGACGCGGTCAGGATCGCCGGGCCGCGCACGACCTGCGCGCCGGTCTCGTAGGTCGTCGAGATGACCGGGTCGAGCGGCGGGTCGTCGCCCAGCGCGAAGGGAAGCGGACAAGCCGCCGTTTCGTCGGCGCATGCGAGCTCGAGCACCGCCGGCGCGCGGAAGCTCCGGCCGATGGAACCGTAGGCGCTGGCGCCGGTGCCGAGCTCGACGCTCACGCCGCCTCGTGGGCTCAGCCGGTGGAAGCTGTTGGTGGTATCGGCCGCGGGATCGAGCTGGTTCTCGAAGGGGATCCGGATGTAGTCGTACCGGAACCCGCCCGACAGGGTCACCCGCCCCACGCGGTAGTCGCCCAGCGTATAGCCGGCCACATCCCAGCTCGGGCTCCGGACGTCGGTCGTGAGCGTCCGGTCGGCGGCGTCCACGGGGCTCTCGGTGAAGAGCTGGATGTGCACCCGATTGGCCGACGCATCGGCCCCGGTCCGGAGCGAGAACTCGCCGCCACCGAGTGGGACGGTCCAGCGCCAGTCGAGATTGGCGCCGGCCGTGCCGTTGGTGGTGAGCGAGCGGACGTTGTCGTCCGGGGCCTGGTTGACGTTGAATCGCTCGGCGTGGGAGCGTCGCACGTAAGTCGTGAACGTGCCGAGTCCCTTCCCCACGGGGGCGTACCCCGACACGGTGCCCTGGAGCAGGTCGAGGTCTTCGAAGTCGCCGGTGGTGAAGTTGGTCCCGGGCGAGACGTCGAAGATGCTCTCCGGCAGCGAGCCGGCCGTCTCCGCTCTCGACTTGGCGCCGAAGGCTTGCACGCTGATTCCCCGGTGCTCGCCGCGGCGCCCGATGTTGGTGAACAGGTTGTAATTGTGCGCGCCCGTGGCCGTGCGCCAGCCGTCTTCCCGCTCGTAACCGCCGGCCACGTAGTAGTCGGTCTTGCCCGCCGTCAGCCCGGAAAGCGAGCCCTCGGCCGACGCCGCCCCGTAGGAGCCGCCGGACAGCTCGAGCTCGCCTTCCAGCGGGCCCGTGCCGCGCCGAGTGATCAGGTTGATCGCCCCGCCGAGCGAATTGGCTCCGAGCAGTGAGCCCGACCCGCTCAGCAGCTCGACCCGCCGCACATGCTCCATCGGCAGCAGGTCGAAGTTCACCTCCGCCGCGTCGGGCTCGTTCTGGCGCACCCCATCGAGGAAGACCGAGACTCCGGGCGGCAGTCCGACCACCGGTCCCACATTAAACCCCCGAGTACTGAGGTTGAGCTTGAACGCGCTGCCGAGGTCGTCGTAGAGGGAGATGCCGGGCTGGGTGGCGAGCGCGTCGGCGAGGAGGCGGGGCTCCCAGGCCTCGATCGCCTCCCCGGTGACGGTCGAAATCCGCGCCGGGATGCCCGAGCCGATGGCGGGGCCTGCCGTCGGCGCGATCGAGCCGACGACCTCGATCTCCTTGAGCGTGACGGCGGCGCTGTCGCGCCGGGTGGAGTCGGGCACCTGCGCGCGGAGGGCAACGGGGGCGACGATCGCGGCCCAGCACATGAACGCGGCGAGCGGAGCCTTCCGGATCATCGACGACCAACCTCGGTTCAAGGGAGAGCCTGGCGTCATCGAAGTGGAAACCGTGCGGGCGCACCCAGCGGTGCCTGTTCGTAGATGGCGGCCATCAGCACGCGATCCGGCGGTACCCCGATGACCAGCAGCCCGTCGTCGGCCGGGCCGCCGCCATCGAAGTCGACGCAGCAGTGCTCGCGGGTCACGAGCCCGCCGGTTCCAGTCTCGGCGAGTGCCGGGGGCCCACCACGCTCGAGCCGCACCACGTCGCCAGCCGTGAGGCCGCCCGAGCGGTCCTGGTCCTCGTAGATCCAGAGCCGCTGCACCTCGGCGTCCCTGCGTGCTACCACCCTGATCCCGTCATCGGCCGGGCCACCGCCGTCGAGGTCGTAGCAGCAGCGGTCGATGGTGACCGGCGCGCCGCGGCGGAGGGCCGGCAATCCGAGCAACACCCCCGCGAGGCCGGCCGCGACCGCCGCGGCAACGGCGAGCCCGCGCATGCCCCGGCGACGGGGCAGTGCGTGGCCCGCGGCGCGGGGCGGCTCCCCCCGTGCGGCGCGCCCTGCGATCTCCGGCCCCAGCGAGGCGCGCGGCTCGAACCGCACCGCGCGCAGCGCGCGGTCGAGGCCCCGCAGGTCGTCGGGCAGCTCGCTCACGACCCCAGCACCTCGCGCAGCCTGGCGAGTGCGCGCCAGAGCCGTGTGCGCGCGGCGGCTTCCGCCACGCCGAGGATCTCCGCGACCGCGCGGGTGTCCAGCCCGCTGCCGTAGCGGAGCCCGATGATCTCCCGGTCGCGCGCGCCCAGTCCGGCCACGGCGCTCAACAGCCGTCCGACCTCCTCCTCCCACAGCACCCGTTCCTCGGGAGACGGGGCGTCGGAGTGGAGGTCCCGCATGGCGCCGAGCGGGACCTGCTGCCGGCGGCGCTCGCGGCGCACGTGATCGAGCAGCGCGTTTCGCGCGATGCGGAGCAGCCAGGTGCGCGCCGAGGCCCGAGCCGGATCGAAGCGCGCCTCGGCCCGGACCGCGCGGAGGAAGACGTCGGCCGTCAGGTCCTCGGCCTCGTCGGCGGACGAGAGGTGAAAGCGGAGGTAGCCGTAGACGGCCCGGCCGTGAGCCTCGTACCACCCCTGGCACGCGGAATCGGGCGCGACCCCGGGAGAGAGCGCGGGCGACGGGAGATCGGTCGGGACGGACATATCCCTCCATATACGACGGCGCCCCCCGAACGTCACACCGGGGGGCGCCTGGTCAGCAAGCCGAAGTACGGTCACCCGAAGGCCGGAAGCCCCGTGATCGCCTGGCCAACGATGAGCGAGTGCATGTCGTGCGTGCCCTCGTAGGTGTAGACCGACTCGAGGTTCGCCATGTGCCGCATCGAGTGGTACTCCACCAGGATGCCGTTGGCGCCGAGCAGACGCCGCGCTTCGCGGGCGGTGTCGCAGGCCATGTCCACGTTGTTCCGCTTGCAGAGCGAGACCTGCTCGGGCGTCATCGTTGCCGCGTCCTTGAGGCGGCCGAGCTGCAACGTCATGAACTGCGCCTTGGTGATCTCGGTCAGCATGTCCACCAGGCGGACCTGCTGAATCTGCGTCCCGGCGATCGGCTTGTCGAACATCACCCGGCTGCCCGCGTAGCGGAGCGCCTCGTCGTAGCATGCCATCGCCGCGCCGATGGCGCCCCAGGCGATGCCGTAGCGCGCCTGGGTGAGGCACATCAGCGGACTCTTGAGTCCACCCGACTTCGGCAGGATGGCGTCCTTGGGCAGGTGCACGTCCGCCAGGTGGATCTCGCTCGTGTCGCTGGCGCGGAGCGAGAGCTTCCCCTTCTGATCCTTGGCCGTGTACCCCTTGGTGTCGGTGGGCACGATGAACCCGCGGATCGACTTGGAGTCGTCGACGCCGCCGGTCTTGGCCCAGATGACGGAGACGGTCGCCTGCGAGCCGTTCGTGATCCACATCTTGGTGCCGTTCAGCACCCACCCATCCTTGGTCTCCCGCGCGGTGGTGATCATGCCACCGGGGTTCGAGCCGAAATCGGGCTCGGTGAGACCGAAGCAGCCGATCTCCTGGCCCGAGGCGAGCAGCGGAAGCCAGTGCTGCTTCTGCTCATCGGAGCCGAAGGCATAGATCGGATACATCACCAGCGCGCCCTGAACGGAGGCGAACGAGCGGATGCCGGAGTCGCCCCGCTCGAGCTCCTGCATGATCAGGCCGTATGCGACGTTGTTGAGCCCCGCGCAGCCGTATTCCTCGGGCAGGTTGGCGCCGAACAAACCCAGCTCCGCCATGCCCGGGATCAGCTGCTTGGGAAACTTGCCTTCGATGTAGGCGGAGCCGATGACGGGAATGAGGTTCTCGTCCACCCAGGTCCGGACGGTGTCCCGGACAGCGCGCTCCTCCTCCGACAACAGGCTGTCGAAGGCCAGGAAATCAACGCCGGTGAATTGGGATGCAGCGGCTGCGGTGGCCATGTGATCGCCTCATGCGGGGGTCCGGGAAACGCCGGTAAGATAGCCGTCCCCCGGGCCCAACGCAGCCTCAGCGGGCGGGTACGCCGGCCTTCACCGACCGCTGCGCGCGCTCGATCGCCGCGAGGTACACCGAGGCCGCCTGCTCGACCCCGTCAATGGGCGTGGCGGTGGCGGCTTGGCCCATGATGCGTAAGGTGTTACGCGACGGGCAGTCGCGCTGGAGGAAGCGGATCCAGGCCAGCAGATCCTGCTCGATCAGGAAGCCGGAGACCAGGTGCCGAACCAGCGGGTGGTTGCGGTCTCCATCCGAGGCCACCGCTA
The DNA here is from genome assembly GCA_963728705.1 of uncultured Gemmatimonadales bacterium. Lineage (GTDB taxonomy): Bacteria > Gemmatimonadota > Gemmatimonadetes > Gemmatimonadales > GWC2-71-9 > CAVVWJ01. The sequence continues at coordinate 35,707 of CAVSLY010000014.1, read as the reverse complement.
CCGGCCGGCCGGAGACCAGGCACTCCGGCACTGTGAAGGCGGCTTCGCTCGCGGGGTCGATCACGGGCCCGTCCGGGTGCTCGATGGCGACACACAAGTCCGCGGCGGCGATGAACACGGGGAGCAGGTCGTCGCCGACCCGGCCGTGGAACGTCACCGGACTCCCCAGCCCGGCCAGGCGCTCGAGCCCGGCGCGACGCTCGCCCTGCCCAAGCACGTGCAGCCGGAGGTCGGGATCTCCGACTCGCTGGACGGCCTCGATCACGGGTGCGAGGTCGCGGGCGCGGTCGAGCACGCCGCCGGCCAGAAGGATGCGGTGCTCGGGTTGCAGCCCCAGGCGGCGCCGGGCATCGGCCTGGTCGCGCGGTGCGAAACGAGTCCGATCGACGCCGGTTCCCGTCACGGTGATGCGGTCGGCATCGACACGCCAGCGCCGGACGATGGTGGCTTTGAGATCGTCGCTGCCCGCGATCATGACCGGCGCCCGCCGCAGGTATCGCCCCGAGGCACCGAGCGCGAGCCACGACCGGCCCATGTCGATCGGCGCCAGCCAGCGCGTGGGGGACTGCCGCTCCACGATCGGCACGGCCGGGATGCCGCGCTGCGCGCACCACGCCGTCAGCTTGCCCAGCATCGGCCAGGTGCCCTCGAGCACGGTGCCGTGCGCCGAACATCGCTCCTCGATGAACCGACCGAGCGAGCGGCGCGACGCCGGGAGGTCGCTCGAGGCATCCCGTCCGTTCGGCTCGAGCGCAACGATGTCGAAGGGCTCGTGGGCCACCGGGCCGGTCACCCGCCGGAACGCGACGGTCACGTCGGCGTGGGCGGCGAGCGAGCGCGCCAGAGCGAGCGTCTGACGTGTCGACGCCGACCCCGGAACGAGATCCAATCCCGGAACGATATGGCAGATGGACGGCCGGCGGCCGTAGGCCATGCGCACTCCAGAGCTTCGATGGGAGGGGCGATGGAGGGGCAAGTAAAGTACCACGCCCGCCATAGGTACGTCAGGATGCCGGCAGCGGTGCCTGGTGGTGGGGAGGGCGCGGACGAGAGCCGGGATCGGTCGGCTCACTGCCGCTCAAAGCATTGTAGAGGTTTGACTTAGAAGCCGCCGTCCGGGCTGCGTGATAGCCCGGGGCCGCGCAGACCGATCCGCCCACTCGGGAACATCCTGAGGCTGCGACCGGGAGCGGGCGTGTCGGACGTGCAACATGTGTTACGGATTGTGCGCAGCTATCCGCGCGCCCTCGATGCTCTACGCACGGGGCACCGGATCCAAGAAGCGGGCCCGTACGTCCGCCGACGGCAGCAGACAGCTGGGCCCCGCAACGAGCAGTTGGTGCCGGTGCCGCGCAACCAGGTCGTATGCCCGATCCCTGAGCGCTCGCGGCACGAGCGCACCCAGCCGAGCCAGCGTGAACCATCCGCCGAGGTACTTCGCCACCCGAAGCGCGGCATCCGAGCGGACGAGCACCCGCTCCGGCTGGCGCTCCCCGGCGGGCTCGACCCAGACGATCGAATCCACCCACTCGAGCGCGGGATGCCTGGCACGTACTGCCGCACCGAACTCGCCCTGCAGCGCGGCAAAGCGCAGCGTCTGCCGCCGGTCGTGCCGCAGCACGAGCTGAACGCTCTCGGCGCAGAAGCCGCAGGTGCCGTCATAGAGCAGGACCGGATGCGGCCCGGACGCGGTGACGGTCACGGTCAGCTCTTGAACGTGTCGCAGTCCTCGGGTCGGCCGGACTCGAAGCCGCGCCGGAACCAGCTCGTGCGCTGCTCGGACGAACCGTGGGTGAATCCCTCCGGATGCACGCCCTGCCCCTGCATCCGCTGGATCCGGTCGTCGCCCACCGCCGCGGCGGCACCGAGCCCTTCGTCCACGTCGCCGGGATCCAGGATGTCGCGTTGTGCGGTCTCGTGGCCCCAGACACCGGCGTAGCAATCGGCCTGCAGCTCCAGCCGCACGGAGAGCTGGTTGGCGAGCTCGGGCCGGGTCTGTTGCTGCCCGCGCACCTGGGACTCCGTGCCGAGCAGACGCTGGACGTGGTGCCCCAGCTCGTGGGCGAGCACATAGGCCTGCGCGAAATCGCCGGGCGCGCCGAAGCGCTGCTGCAGCTCGTCGTAGAAGCCCAGGTCGATGTAGACCCTGGCGTCTCCCGGGCAATAGAACGGCCCGGTGGCGGCCTCGGCGAAGCCGCACGCCGACTGGATCGCGTCGCGGAAGAGCACCAGCTTGGCGTGCTCGTAGGTCTGGCCACGGGCCTGGAACAGGCGCGCCCAGGTCACCTGCGCGTCGTCGAGGACGAAGGACACGAATTCGACCTTCTTCTCCTCCTCCGGGGTGCTTGCGACCGGTCCGGCAGCCGTCGGCTCGCCGCCCGCGCCGCCACCGCCCAGCAAGGCGAAGAAGTTCTGCTTGAAGACGAGGCTCAGGACCAGGAGAACCGCGGCGCCGCCCAGGCCGATCCGCATGCCACCCCCGCCGAAGCCGCCGCTGCTGCCACGGCGATCCTCCAGATCACTGCTACGCCCACCCGGTTTCCACCGCATTCGGCCTCCTATCGTGATTTCCAAAGATAGCGCGCGCGGCGGGCCCGGCTGTGGCGTAGGGCACGCCCCTATGCCTGGGCGGTCTCCTGCCCCCGACCAGTGACGGTCCGGCGAGCCTGCGGCTCGATCCCCACCTCGATCGCCTTCTGCCGGAACGACCGCAGATGGTTCACGGCGAGCCCGGTCTCGGCCTGCCACTGGTGCACCATCTCGTGCAGCATCGTGTGCTCCACCTCGGGCCACGGGTGGCACAGCAGGTGGCGGCGGCTGATCGCGATCTCGAGCGGCCGGCCGGTGTGGAGGTCGACGGCCAGTTCGCCGAGACGGGTGCGCATCCGCCCGGAGAGACGGATCGGGATGGCTCCGAGCGCGCGGTCGAAGTGGGCGGCGTTGAGCCGCTCGTGGAGCGAGACCAGCCGGTCGAGCCAGACCAGGTCGCCGGGCCGCGGACGCTCGCGCCGGACGGCGCGCGGCGGCGGGGGCGCGTACAGCTCGACAGGAAACCCCAGGAAGACGCGCTCGGCGCCGCGCCGCGCGGCCCGAGACTGGCGGGAGTCGAGGAACCGCACGATCGCGCGCAGCACGCGATCGGGCGCGCTGGCGTATCCGCGATGCAGCCGGAGCACGCGACGCGTGAGGCTGATCATGACGGTCCGATTGGTGTGAGTGAAGATTCGGTCCACGTCCCGCAAGCCCAGCTGCGCGAGACGGTGCCCGAGCAGCTCGTTCACGTCGACGGCCCGGAGCCCCCGGCGACCGAGACCGCGACCCGCGGCGATCCCTGGCGCGCGAAGGAGTTCATGTCGGACGTGAGGAACTGCCGGCCGGCGGACTCCCAGCGGTAGTGCCGGATGTGGACCGCCTGGTCGTCGATTCTGACGAGGTTGAAGACCGACGGGCGGCCGCCACGCGTGCGAAAGCTGTGGGTACCCGCGGTGCTGACGGCCAGGGCGCCCTCGATCTGGCCCGCGCCCTCGTGATGGTCATGCCCGCAGAGGATGACGTCGGCCCCGGTGGCGAGGAGCCGCCGGTAGGCCGCCCGCCAATTGGCGAGCCCCATCCGGCGCGAGATGCCGCCCCGAAGCACGTTGTGATGGAACGTCAGGATCCGCACCACGTCAGGCGGCGCCTCGGCGAAGACCTTCGTCACCCGGGTGGTCTCCGAGGCGGGCAGATGGCCCTTCACCGCCACGTCGTTCAGGTTCAACGTGAGCGATCCGAAGGCCACGCCATAGCTGCTGAGCGCACCCGCGATGATCGCGCCCGGAATAGTCAGCGCCGGAGTGAGGTCGCCGAAGTAGCGGGCGTACTTGGCGTACTTGATCCCACGGCCGGCGAGCCCGAGCGGGCTCTTCCACCACTCAAGGTCATGATTCCCCGGCACCACCAGCAGCGGCGCGTGCGCCCGCAGCCGCCGGAGGAACGCGTGCGCGGCCTGGAACTCGCCGTGCCGGGCGCGCTGGGTGAGATCGCCGGAGACGACGGTGGCAGCGGCGCCGATGGTGGGGAGGAAGTCCTCGAGCGCCTCGATCTGCACGAGGTCGGCGTATCCGCCGAAGTGCAGATCCGACAGGTGGACGATCGTGATGGCTGGGGCGGTCATTGAGTACAAGGTAAGAGTCACCCTGAGCGAAGCGAAGGGGCCATGACTTGAATCATGCCCCCTTCGCTTCGCTCAGGGTGACTCGGGGGAACGCAGCTGGATGGGCTACCAGACCACGCGCACCCGGTACGTCACCGTCGCCTCGCCGCGGGCGGGCACCTTCACGCGGAAGCGCGTGATGGTCGACGAAATCTTCTCCGGCGGCACGCTGCTCTGGAGCACGCTCCACTCGCCACTGCGCTCCTCGCGCACGTCGACGGTGGTGGCGCTGTCAGTGGCATTCCGGACCGTGACCTTGTAGTCGGCGGTCGCGAGCGTGCGCCAGCCGGCCTTGGTGCTGTCACGGCGGGTGCTGTAGGTGGTCTGTACGCGCCGCGCGGTGAGATCGAACGCGGTCCCGGCCGAGAGGCGGACGTCCGCCCCGGCCGGCGTGTGGTCCATCGCAGCCTCGCCGATGAGCTGCGTCCGGCCACCGCTGTCGGCCTGGAACAGCCGCACGACGCCGCCCGGCAGCGGACGATCGCCGAACTCGGACTTCCGCGGCCGCTTGAGGGTGTAGGACACTTCCACCGGCACCTCGGTCTCGTCGCCCTGTTGGGGCAGCATTCCCCACCACGGCACCTGGCCGTGCACGACGTAGTTCCGCTCGTACTTGACCTGGGCCGGCTCGAACAGTGCGATGGTGCTGGTCAAGCCGGGCAGGAGCGATGTGCGGCCCGGCAACGAGTACAGGTGGAACTCGCCGACGCGCTGCTCGGTCGCCGCCATCTTGTCCATCGCCATGGCCTCGTTCATGACGCCACGCGCGGCGTAGGGCACCGGCGGCGCCGACGGCTGTGCTTGCCCGACCGCGCCCGCCAGCAGCTGCAGCTCGGCGTCCTCGGCCCGGAGCGTCTGGCTCTCGATCACGGCGCTGCCGGTCACGCGAGCGTCGCCTGTGCCGAGCACCACCTGGTAACTGGCGCGCCAGGCGGCGCCGGTCGTGAAGTATCCGAGGCGGAGGCGGTCCTGCGCTCTGGCGCTCGAGAGTCGAATCGTGGTGGTCGGGTCGGCGACGACCACGTCGCCCGGATACATCGGCGCGCCCGGCGGGCTGAACGCCACGCTGCCGTCAGGCAGCTGGAGCCGGAGCGGGTCCACGCCCAGGACCAGCGCGCTGATCGTGTCCTTCGACTCGGGGAGACGGAATACCACACGCCGACCCACCGACCGCCGGAGCACGCTGCCCTCATCCACCGCGCCATCGTAGGCGAGGCCGCCGATCGTCACCGTGGTGTCGAGCGAGAAGAGCGACGCGGGATCGAGCGCGCCCAGCGCCACGCGCTGGGTGCTGGCGCCTTTGGGCACGGCCACCGGCACCGTCCGGCGCATGAGGACACGGCCGTCGTTGTAGATCGTGAGCGAGGTCTGTGCACCGAGGGCGGCGGGGGCCGCGCCGAGGAGCAGGAGGAGGCCGGCCACGCGGGTCGTGGTCATTTCGGGAGAAACTCCATGGCGGCGCGGCTCGCGACCCGCCGCACGATGATGTAGGTGGCGAGCACCGCGAGGGCTCCGTAGAGCCTCGAGGAGGGATCGCCTGGAAGTCGGAACGCGACGTACACGGCCATCAGTACCGTCGCCGCGAGGGAGATGCGGTGGGCCAGCCGGGTTGCACGCCCCTGCCGCTCGGCGCGGCATTCGGGGCAGAGCTCCCCCCAGGAGAGCCCCGCGACCCGCCGTTCACATTTGGCGCAGGGAACCTCAGGCAACCCGCCGGGCAACCGCACGCCCGAACTCCTCCGTGGACGCGGTGCCGCCGAGGTCGCGCGTGCGGACGTTGTCCCGCACGATCGTGTCCCGGACGGCGTCGCGGACGCGCTGGGCCCGGTCGAGCTCGCCCATGTGGTCCAGCATCATGGCGGCAGCAAGCATCTGGGCGGAGGGATTGGCGATGCCCTGCCCCGCGATGTCCGGCGCGCTCCCGTGCACGGCCTCGAAGATGGCCGCCGTGGTGCCGATGTTGGCGCCGGGCGCGAGGCCGAGCCCGCCGACGAGGCCGGAGACTTCGTCGCTCAGAATGTCGCCGAACATGTTGGTGGTCACCATTACGTCGAACTGCTCGGGGCGCATGACGAGCTGCATGGCGGTGTTGTCGACGATCATATCGTTCGACCCCACCCGGCCCTCGTACTCCTGCGCGATGGCGCGTCCCACTTCGAGGAAGAGCCCGCTCACCATCTTGAGGATGTTCGCCTTGTGGACGATCGTGACCTTCTTCCGGCCGTGGCGGAGCGCGTACTCGAACGCGTAGCGCACGATACGCTCGCAGCCCGCGCGGGTGACGATCGCCATCGACTCGGCCACGGCGCGCGGATCGTCGCCGACCTGGACGAAGTGCTCGACGCCGATGTAGAGCCCCTCGAGGTTCTCGCGCACGAGCACGATGTCCACGTTCTCGAACCGGCCGCCGGGCACGATGGTCCGGGCGGGGCGCACGTTGGCGTAGAGCTCGAACGCCTTTCGGAGTCCCACGTTGACCGAGCGGAACCCGGTACCGACGGGCGTCGTGAGGGGGCCCTTCAAGGCCAGCGAGTTCTTCCGGATGCTTTCGACCGTGGCGTCGGGCAGCGGGGTGCCGGTGGCCTCGACCGCCGCCATGCCGGCCAGCTCCTCGTCCCAGTTGAAGCGGAGCCCGCTGGCCTCCAGGACGCGCACGGTCTGCGCGGTGATCTCGGGGCCGATCCCGTCACCCGGGATGAGCGTGACGTCGTAGGTCATTCGAGCGGGAGGATACCGTACGAGTGCCGCGGTGAGGGCCGCGGCCGGTGTCGCGCCGGTGCCGAGCGCCTGGCTCCGCCAGACGATCTTGCCTGAGCGCGTGTCGGCGGCCACGAACGAGAGCTCGGCGCGGATGCGGCCGGCGGAATCGGGGCTGAAGCCGAGCGCCGCCGGGACCATGGCCACGCGCCCGCCGACCACCGCCATCAGGTTCCGGAGCGAGGCGCGGAGCGGATCCGGCACGTCCTTGATCTTGGGCGCGCGCAGCATCGCCTGACCCATCTGGTCGGGATCGCCGACGATGCCCGGCGCGCGCCGCGCCACCTTCCGAAGCGCCGGCGGCAGCACCCACTTCACTTCCGGCGACCGGCCCACGAAGGCTTCGCCGATCACGGAATCGGCCCAGGTCAGGGCCACGCGGCGGTCCCGGTACGCGTCGAAGAGCGTGTCGGACAGGAAGGCAGGATCGGTGGCGACGAGGGTCAGCGGCACGAGCGCCACCTGCTGTCCCGCCAGCCCCTGGGAGGGCACCGGCAGGGCCGGCGCTTTCTGCGCCGCGAGCGGCGTAGCCAGCAGGAGCGCGAATGCGAACGTCACGACGGAATGGCGGGGCACGGCGGGAAGGTAATGGGGGGGAGGGTGGAAAAAGTCGGGCCGTCGGGAGGAGCCCCGTCATCCCGAGCGCAGCGAGGGACCTTGCCCGGACAGGGCCGGGAACCAGCCGTCGGCAAGGTCGCGCCAGCCGGCGTTGATGGTTTCGATCAAGGCTAGCTTCTTCGGGCGCCGCCAGCTCTTGATCTTCCGCTCGCGCTCGACGCCGGCGCGGATGCTCGCGTGGCATTCGAAGTAGACGAGTCGCGTAATGTGATATTTCTGTGTAAACCCGGGAAAGAGTCCGGCCTTGTGCTGGTACATCCGACGGTGCAGGTCGTTCGTTGACCCCGTGTAAAGAACGCGGGTCTGGCTGCTGAGGATGTACACGTACAGCGGGCACCGGTCGGAGCGCATCCGACCAAGGTCCCTCGCTACGCTCGGGATGACGGGATCGGTGAAGTGCGCTACGGCGCAATCCAACGCCCACGCCCCACCACCTACTCCAGCGACAACCCCCCGTCCACCACGATCGTCTGCCCCGTGATGTGCCGAGCCGACTCCGAGCACAGGAACGAGATCACGTGCGCCACGTCGTCCGGCTCCGCCACGCGGCCGAGGACCGAGCTCTTCTGCGCCCGCTCGATGACCTCCGAGGGCAGCATGGCCATGCGCTCGGTGCGGATGAACCCCGGGGCCACGGAGTTCACGTTGACGTTGGCGGGCCCGAGCTCCACCGCCGCCGCGCGGGTGAGCCCCAGGAGTGCCGCCTTGCTGGCGGCGTAGTTGGCCACCCCGAACCCCGGCCGCTCCGCCTGGTGCGCGCTCACGCTGACGATCTTGCCGTAGTGCTGGCCGCGGAACACGGGCGCCACCGCGCGGATGCAGTTGAACGCGCCGGTGACGTTGGTGTCGAGCACCTCCTGCCACGCCTCCACGCTCAGCCGCCATAGCGCGCCGTCGCTGGCGATGCCGGCGTTGTTGATCAGGAAGTGCACGCCGCCCAGCCGCTGCTTGGTCTCCAGGACGAAATGGTCGACCGCGTCCCGGTCGCGCACATCGCACCGCTTGGCGAGGACGCCGACGCCCATGGCGGTGAGCGCGGCCTCGGTGAGCAGGGCCTGCTCGCTCACGTCCCGGCCGGGCATGTTCACGAAGCAGAACGCGACGTGGCAGCCGAGCTTGCCGAACTCGATCGCGATGTGCCGGCCGAGGCCGGTGGCGCCGCCCGTGACGATCGCCACCTTGCCGCGCCAACCGGTGCGGGCAGGCTGCGGCTGCGGCTCCTCGAGGGCGGCGCCGCTGACGTCCGGAGCCGGGGATTCCCACGACGGCCGGTGACCGAACCCAAAGGATGGCAAGGGCATGGGCCTCGAAGGTACGGCGCGCCCGAGGCGAGGGCAAGGAGTGCGGGACCCTTCACCTCGCGCCCTGCCCGCTGTTAATTGTCGATATGCTCCGCGCCCTCGCATGGCTGTTCGTGGGCCTCGCCGGCGCCGCCGGCTGGGGGGTGCTGGCCCTCCACCGCGGCGAGACGATCAGCGCCGCCTGGCTCGTCCTGGCCGCGGTCGGCACCTACCTGCTGGCCTTCCGATTCTACAGCCGCTTCCTCGCCGACAAGGTCTTCGGCCTGAACGACCGCCGGGCCACCCCGGCCGAGCGGCTGGCCAACGGCCGCGACTACGTGCCGACCTCCCGCTGGGTGCTCTTCGGCCACCATTTCGCCGCCATTGCCGGCGCGGGCCCCCTGGTCGGGCCGGTGCTCGCGGCCCAGTTCGGCTACCTGCCGGGGACGATCTGGATCGTGATCGGCGTCGTGCTGGCGGGCGCGGTACAGGACTTCGTGATCCTGTTCGCCTCGATGCGCCGCGACGGCAAATCGCTCGGCCAGATGGCCAAGGAGGAGACGGGGCCGGTCACCGGCCTCCTGGCCATGGTCGCGGTGCTCGCGATCCTGGTAATCCTCTCGGCGGTGCTCGCGCTGGTCGTGGTGAACGCGCTCAAGGACAGCCCGTGGGGCGTGTTCACCATTGCCTGCACGATTCCGATCGCCCTGCTGATGGGCTACTGGATGAAGGTGTGGCGTCCGGGCGCGACGATCCAGGCGTCGGCCGTGGGCGTGGTGCTCCTGATGCTCGCGCTGGTGGGCGGGCGGTACGTGTCGACCTCTCCCACGCTGGCGCCGATGTTCACCTGGTCGGGGACCACCCTCGCCTACGCGATCATCGCATACGGCTTCGTGGCCAGCGTACTGCCCGTCTGGATGCTGCTCTGTCCGCGCGACTATCTCTCGACCTTCATGAAGATCGGGACGATCCTGCTCCTGGCGGTCGGCATCCTGCTCGTGCTGCCGCCGCTCCGGATGCCGGCCCTCACCTCGTTCGTCGACGGCACCGGGCCGATCTTCGCCGGGAAGCTCTTTCCGTTCGCCTTCATCACCATCGCCTGCGGCGCGATCAGCGGATTCCACTCGCTCGTCGCCTCCGGCACCACGCCCAAGATGATCATGCGCGAGAGCGACGCGCGCCTCATCGGCTACGGCGGGATGCTGATGGAGTCCTTCGTGGCGGTGATGGCGCTCTGCGCCGCCACCCTGCTCGACCCCGGCATCTATTTCGCCATCAACGCGCCGCTCGCCACGCTCGGCGGCACACCGGAGGCCGCGGCCCAGGTGATCCGCACCTGGGGATTCACCGTGACGCCCGACCAGCTCACGCGGCTCGCCGCCGAGGTCGGCGAGCAGTCCCTGCTCGGCCGCTCCGGCGGCGCACCGTCGCTCGCGGTCGGCATGGCGCACATCCTGAGCGGCGCGTTCGGCCAGGGACTGGTGGCGTTCTGGTACCATTTCGCCATCATGTTCGAGGCGCTGTTCATCCTGACGACGCTGGACACGGGCACCCGCGTCGGCCGGTTCATGCTGCAGGAGCTGGCCGGCCATGTCTGGGCGCCGCTCGGCCGGACCTCATGGTACCCCAGCATCATCGTGACCTCTGCCGGCACGGTGGCGGCGTGGGGGTACTTCCTCGTGCAGGGAGTCACCGACCCCCTGGGCGGCATCAATTCGCTCTGGCCGCTTTTCGGCATCAGCAACCAGCTGCTCGCCGCGGTGGCGCTCTGCGTCGGCACCACCGTGCTGATCAAGGGCGGCAAGGCGCGCTACGCCTGGGTCACGCTCGTGCCGCTCGCGTGGGTGCTGACCGTGACGCTCACGGCGGGCTGGCAGAAGGTGTTCGCGGCCGACCCCCGGCTGGGCTTCCTGGCGCATGCGACCGTCACGGCCGGACAGGTGGCGGCGGGCTCGCTCGATGCGGCACGGGGCGCGCGGCTCATCTTCAACGACCGGCTCGACGCCGTCACGGCGCTCGCGTTCATGACGGTCACGCTGCTGGTGGTGGTCGCGTCGGCGCGCGAGTGGCTCCTGGTGCTCCTGCGCCGGCGGCCGGCATCGGCGACGGAGACTCCCTTCGTGGAGACGGCGTATGTGGGCTAGGGTCGAGCGGGTGCTGCAGGTCGTGCGGCGTGTCGCGGGGATGCCCGACTATGCGGCACACGTGGCGCATCTTCGGCGGTGCCATCCGGAGCGCGACGTGCCGTCGGCGCGGGAGTTCTATGAGGAGTACGTCCGTGCCCGGTACGGCGACGGGCCGACGCGGTGCTGTTGACGGGACCGTCATCCCGAGCGTAGCGAGGGACCTTCTCAACCTTTCCGGAGCGTTGCCATGGTCCGGGGCCGCGAAGGAGGTCCCTCGCTAGCGCTCGGGATGACGGCGGGTCATCAGCGCCCCGCCCGTCTTCCCGCCGGACCCAGCTCCGCCACCCACGCCGTCAGCCACTTCCCCGTCCGGCTGATCACCGACGAGCTGTCGCTCCCCAGAAAATCGAGATCCGCGTGCCGTAGCTTCGGGTCGTCGTACACCCCTCGCGCGCGGGCCGCGGCGCGCGCGTCCAGCAGCGCCTGCAAACTCTCCCGCGTCCCGATCCAGAGCAGGCCGTCCGAGGCCCGAATCGCGTACCGCTTGGGCAGGCCGAAGCTGTCGGGGGCCGCGTAGACCCGCGCGAGCAGCGGCACCAGCGACGGGTCGGTGAAATAGGAAAGCAGCGTCAGGTAACGGACCTTGAATTCCGCGCTGTCGGCCGAGAGGAAGCGGGCGCTCAGGGAGTCGGCAGCACCGGCGCCGAGCCGGCCAAGGACCCAGGCGTCGCCGTGTTCGTACCGCTTCGTCTTCAGGCGGCCGAGGATATCGGCGAGCACCGCCGAGTCGCCCTCCACCGCACGGCGGCGCTCGAGGATCACCGCCTGCAGCGACGGCACCACGTCCTCGGGCTTGAGTCCCGGATTCTCCGGAAACGGGTTGTCCTCGGCGGTCTCGATCGTGTGTTGCAGGCGGCGCGCGCTGTCCGCGTACGCCTTGCTCCGGAGCTCGGCGAGCCGGGTGACGGCGATGAGGCCGCTCTGCCAGTCGCCGGAGCCCCGGACGGCCGCCAAGACCATGCGCCAGAGCGGCGCCGGACTCCGGATCCGCTGGATCCGGCGCACGGTGTCGGCGGCCCGCGTTCCCGGGCGGAGCGCCTCGTGGAGCTCGGAATAGTTGGCCCGTCCAGGCACACCCAGCCGTACCTGCACCTGGGCCCCCGCCGGGCCGGCGGCGAGCGTGAGCAGCAGTCCGATCCGATGCCGATGCCAATCTTCATGCGGCAGCTCTCTCCGAGGTTCGTGGTGAAGCGACGAGCCATGCGGCCACCGCGAGCGTCATTCCGACCGCGCTCGCGAGCAGAGCCAGGGGCCCGCTCGCCGTCTGGTAAATCGCCCCGAACAGCAGTCCCGCCGGCAGGGCGGCCGCGCCAGTCAGCGCATGATACAGGCCGAACCCTCGTCCGGTCCGCACGGGAGCCAGGCGGGCCACCAGCGCCCGTTCGGCCGACTCGGTCAGTCCGGCCACGAGGCCGAGCGCGAGGAAAGTGACCACTGCCGCGGACGGCCGGAGCGTCGCGCCCAGCGTCGCGACGACGGCCGCGAACACCAGACCGCCGGCCGCCACGGTGGCACGCGGACCGAGGTGGTCCGACAGCCATCCGCCCGGATAGGAGCTCGCACTCCGGACCACGTGGAGTCCTGCCCACACCAACGGCACCACCGCCACAGCCACGCCCGCGTCCTGGAGCCGGAGCAGCAGCAGCGCCTCGGGCACCCGGAAGAAGCTGAGCGCCGTCAGCGCGATCACGGGCGCCCAGAAGACACGACCACCCGGATCCGTGCTCGCCGCGGACACCGGGACGGCAGCGGGCACCCCGCGCGCCCCCCGGAGCACCGCCGCCAATACGACAAAGGCGACCAGGCCCGGCACGACGCTCCACTCGATCACTCGCCGGACTTCGACCCCGCGCGAGAGCAGATACCAGGCGGCCAGCGAGCCTAGAACCGCGCCGAAGTGGTCCGCCGCACGGTGGAATCCGAACGCCCGGCCTCGGAGCGCAGGCGCCGTGATCCCCGCAATGAGCGCGTCGCGCGGCGGCGTCCGGAGCCCCTTCCCGACCCGGTCGACCACTCGAAAGCCCACCACCTGCCACGCCGCGCCCGCCACCGCGATCAGCGGCCGTACCAGCACCGCCGTGGCATAGCCGACCAGGATGAGCGGCACGCGCCACCGGGGTCGGTCTGCAAGCCGGCCGCTGACCACCTTGAGCACCGCGGAGGTGAGGTCCGCCGCGCCGTCGAGCAGCCCGAGCAGCGCGGCGCCGCCGCCGAGCGTGCCGGTGACGAAGGCAGGGAGGAGGGGGTAGACCATCTCGCTCGCGAAATCATTGAACAGCGAGACGAGCGACAATCCCTTGACCGCCGGCGGGACGCGGCTCACGTCACGTAGGCTGTCAGGCGCGGTAATGCGGGGCACGGCATCGCCGGAAAGTAGCAGGTATGTTACCCTGCATGGCTGCCGACCCGGTCGGTTTTCACGAATCCAACCTCTGGTCGACGCCCATCCGTGACCTGGGCCTGACCATCGAAGGCACCCGCCTGGAGCCGATCCTCGCCGAGCTCGAGGCCGAGCTCCAGGGCATCGGCCTCACCCGGGTGCGGCCCCGGTTCTACCTCTCCACGGAGTGGGGCGTCCCGTTCGAGACGGTCGCGGTCGCCATCCCGTTCTATCTCGCCCGGCCGGACCTCACGGCACTCCACGCGGAACGGGTGGGGCACGTCGAAGGCTTCGACCGGGCCGACGTGCTCCGCTACCTGCGGCACGAGATGGGGCACGTCGTCAACTACGCCTACCGGCTGTACGACGACGAGGAATGGGTCAAGCAGTTCGGCTCGATCACCCAGCCCTACGCCGAGGAGTACCGGCCCGAGCCGTTCAGCCGGCGCTACGTGCGGCACCTGCCGGGCTGGTACGCCCAGAAGCATCCGGACGAGGACTGGTCGGAGACCTTCGCGGTGTGGATGACGCCGGGACTCGACTGGCGGAAGGAGTACGGCGGGTGGCCGGTGGCTTCGGCCAAGCTGGCGTACTGCGAGCGGACCATGGCCGCGATCCGGGAGCGCGATCCGGTCGTGACCGACATCGACCTCGACGAGGACGTGGGCGAGATCGAATACTCGATCGATCAGTACTATCTCGACGCGGCCGCGTCGGCTTCGGAATTGCCGCCGGGACTGGACGGGGCGCTGCGCGCGATCTTCGAGGACCTGGGAGGCGACGAGGGGATGTCGCTCGAGGAGCCGCTCGCGCCGGCGGCGGCCCTGATCCGGCGGCTCGAGCCTGAGCTGATGGCGAACGTGTTCCGCTGGACCGGACACTTCCCCGAGCGGACCCGGGTGCTGCTCCGGTACCTGGCCGAGCGGGCGGCCCAGCTGCAGCAGGGATACGAGACCACCCGGGAGACGACCGCGATCGTGGGGCTCACGACGCTGGTGACCGGGCTCGCGATGAACTACGTCCAGCGAGGCTCCTACTTGCCCTGAGCCTCAGATGGATTTCACCGCTTCCTCTTCTCCATCCGCTCCGATGCCAGGTTCACGATCCGCTCGATCAGCCGGGGATAGTCGAGCCCGCTCGCGGCGGCTGCCATGGCGAACTCGCTCGACTTCTCCAGGTAGCAGCTCGCGTTCACCTCGAGCACGTAGATCTCCCCGGTCTCGGTGAGCCGGAGGTCCACGCGGCCGTAGTCCTTGACGCGGAGCGCGCGGTAGGCGTCGACCGCCACCTTCTGCAGCCTGGCCCGGAGCTCGTCGGGCAGGGTGGCGATGACGGACTTGGTCCCCTTGTACTCCTTGCTGCGCTCGTCCCACTTGGCCTTGCTGTCCATCACCTTGGGCACACCCTCGGGAAAGCCGGTGAAGTCCACCTCGACCGGCGGCAGCGCCTTGGGCTGCGAGTTGCCCAGCACGCCGACGTAGAACTCGCGCCCGTCGATGTACTCCTCGGCCAGGGCCGAATCCTCCAGCTCCTTGTGGATGGCAGCGACCCGCTCCATCAGCGCCACGGCGTCGTGCACCAGCGACTTGCCGCCGATGCCGAGCGAGGCGTCGGAGCGGAGCGGCTTCACGAAGAGCGGCATCCGCAGGTTCCCGCCGGTCTCGAACGCGGCCTGGCGGGAAAAGACGGCGTAGCGCGGGTAGAGGATGTCTTCGAACGCCAGCAGCTTCTTGGTGAGCCCCTTGTCCTGACTCAGGTAGAGCTCGCCGGGGCCGCTGCCGGT
This sequence comes from uncultured Gemmatimonadales bacterium, assembly GCA_963728705.1. Classification (GTDB taxonomy): domain Bacteria; phylum Gemmatimonadota; class Gemmatimonadetes; order Gemmatimonadales; family GWC2-71-9; genus CAVVWJ01. The sequence continues at coordinate 20,511 of CAVSLY010000014.1, read as the reverse complement.
GTAGCGGACGCCGAGCAGCTCCAGCAGCCCGGTGACCGGGATGTCGCCGAAGACGTTGTCGCCGAACATCTCCATGAGGTTGAAGACCAGCTCGGGCTTCCGCCGGGAGAGGCCGGCGATGAGGCGCTTGACGTCGCCGTGGACGCCGAGGATGGACACGCGGTGCCCCAGGCGGCGAAGGGTGCGGGCCACCTGGGGCACGACGGCGTCATACTCTTTCGAGTTCTCGTTTTCGCTGTCCAGATACGTCAGGACGGTGATCTTCACGAGCGCTCCTTCGCCGTTTATCCGGCCATGTCCATGCCCCACCGCGCCAGGGAGACGGGCAGACCTCCGTAGCTCAGCAGCGTATCGTGGAACCGGCGCGGATCGAAGTCCGGTCCGGTGGCCTCCTGCCAGTCCTCGCGCAGCTGCAGCAGCTCGCGGCGACCTACGGCGTAACAGAGCTGGTACGTCGGCCACGCACAGTAGCGGCGCACCTCGGCTTCCGCGCTCCCCCGTTCGATCGGGAGGTGCTCCACCATGTAATCCACCGCCTCGGCCGGCGTCATCCCCCGCGTGTGGAGTCCGATGTCGAGCACGACCCGGATGGCACGCCAGAGCAGGTTCACCAGCTGGAAGAGTCGCTGCTCGGGCGTGCGGTAGTAACCTGCCTCGTCCAGGAGCTGCTCACAGTAGAGCGCCCATCCCTCGACCATGATCGGCGTCCAGAGATGGCGCCGGACCTCGGACGGAAGCTCCTGCATGGTCACGAGCTGGAGGTGGTGGCCGGGATACGCCTCGTGCGCCACCATCGCCGGAATGCCGTGTCGGCCGTGTCCCCGGCGCTGCTGCGCCGCCGCCTCGGCCGGCAGCGACGGGTCGGGCACGGTGACGTAGAACCGGCCGCGCTGGGCGCCGAGATAAATGGCCGGGGGCTCGTACGCCGCGAACGGCACCAGCGACGCGAGGAACGGCGGCGTTGCGACCACGTCGAGCGGCGTGTCGGGAATCGCCACGAGGTCACGCTCCGCCACGAAGTCGCGCGCGCGGTCCAGCTCCGCCCGGTAGACGTCGAGCAGCTCGCCGGTTTCGGGGGAGTCGTTCCGGAGCTCGTCGACCAGCTCGCGCCAGGGACGGGAGCCAAGCCCGGCGGCGAGCGCCGTGAGCTGGGCCGTGGTCTCCTCCTGCAGGTGAAGGCCATAGCGCCAGAGCTCGGGCGCGCCTGCCACGACGGCGTGCTCGAAGTGCAGCCGGCGGGCGAACTGCTCCTCGCCGATCGCGAAGGCGTGGGGATCGGCGGCCGGCTCGATCTCGTCGCGGAGCGCGGTGCCGAAGCGCTTGAGGCTCTCGAGCGCCAGGCCGCTCGCGGTCCGCAGCTCGTCGGCGAGCCCTGGCGTCTCGGCACTCATCGCGACGGCGAGCTGCACGATGAGCTGGCCGCCGCCACCCAGCATCGCAAGCGCGGACTCGACGAACACGGACGGCGGCTCGTCCAGCGTCTCGCGCGCCGCGTCCAGGAAGGCCGGGACCGCGCGGAGCCGCTCGAGCGCCGAGGGCGCCCGCGCGCCGGCGTCGCCGGGGTTCCGCGCCAGCACCGCGTACAGCCCCTGAAAGAGATGGCTGACCCAGAAGATCGGGTTCCGCTCGTGCGGCCGCTCGTGCTCCAACCGGAAAATGGTGCTCCGGAGCTCGCCAAGCAGCGCAGTCCGGTCGACCTCCTGCTGCAGGTCCTCGACGTCGAGCTCCTCGACGGCGCCCGCCACCGACCGGAGCGCCGCGACGTGCGCCCGGACGGTGGCGACGTCGTAGAGGCCCAGCCTGCCGTCGTGCACCACCAGCCCGGCCTGGCTCGCGGCGGCCGGGTCGAAGTGGTACTTGAGGTCCAGGTAGGACTGGCAGAGCTCGTCGACAGACGGCATCCGGCGTCCCGGGATGGAGAGTGGGGGGCTCGGGGTCGGGCCTGGGCTCGGGCTCACGCGGGTGGCTTCGCGGCCGCCTCCGAGTGATCGCCGAGGGAGGCGCTGCCCGTCAGCCCCTCGACGATGACGCCATTCCCCAGCATCGCCCCGTCGAGCTGGACGCGCGTGAGCGTGGCATCGCGGCCCACGATGGTGTTGGCAAGGCGGCTGTCGGCCACCTTCGTGCCCTGCTCCAAGGAGACATTAGGGCCGATCACGCTGCGCTCGATGGTGACGCCATCCTCAATGTAGACGGGATCGTGGATCGTGACACCGGGAAACTCCCGGCGTCGGGCCGAGCCCTGACGGAGCAGAATGTCGTTGGTCTCGAGCAGCGAGTCCAGTTTGCCGCAATCGTACCAGCCGCCGACCTCGGCGGTGAGGATGCGCTTGCCGTGCTCGATCATCCATTGGAAGGCGTCGGTGAGGAAATATTCACCCTTGTTCTTGGGTCGCGCCAGCACCTCGTCGATGCCCTGCCAGAGGCTGTCCACCGCGCGGATGTAGTAGAGCCCGATGTTGGCGAGCTTCGAGATGGGGGTCGACGGCTTCTCGACGATCCGGGTCATGTAGCCCTGCTGGTCGGTGACGACCACGCCGAAGCGCTGGTAATCCTCCACCTCCTTGGCCCAGATGATACCGTCCGCGTCGGTCCGGTTGATCAGCGTGAGATCGGCCTCGAAGACGGTGTCGACGAAGATGATGAGGACCGGCTCGCGCACGAACGGCCGCGCGAGGTTGACCGCGCCGGCGGTGCCGTCCTGCACCTTCTGCTCGATGAAGCGCGACGGAATCGTGTAGCGTGCCCGGGCGTAGGCCTCGACCTGTTCCTTGAGGTGGCCGGTGATGAAGATCAGCTCGCTGACGTCCAGCCCGACGAGCCGGTCCATCACCCAGTCCATGACCGGCCGCCCCGCCACTTTGAGCAGCGGCTTGGGAACCAGGTGGGTGTGTGGCCGGAGACGGGTACCCTTCCCGGCGAGCGGGATGATCACTTGCATGTCAGCCTCTACCGTAGCGGTCCTGGAGCCGGACCAGGTCGTCGAGCTCCGGCGTGGATGCCTCCAGCACGTCGCTGTCCACGACGGCCTCGATCTGGTGGACGAGCCGGGCCGGGATGTGCACCGTCTCGCCGGCCTTGAAGACGCGCGCGACCAGCTCGGTATCGGGGCGGGTGCGGAGAATGAGCTCACCCCGGAGCACGTGCATCGTCTCGTCCTTCAGGTTGTGATACTGCAGGCTCAGGACATGACCCGCCTTCACGTGCAGGAGCTTGCCCACGTAGCGATCCGTGCGGGCCCAGACGAGCTCGTGGCCCCACGGTTTCTCGACACGGTACGGCACATCGGGCATTCGAATCCTCCGAAACGCGGTGTGGTGAGCGTGCGGCGGGAAATATAGGCTCGGCAGGGGCGGCGATGAATGGCGGGATTACGCGGGATGGGGAAGACGGGAAGACGGAAGGACGGAAAGACGGAAAGACGGAAAGAATACGGCAGAGTCACCCTGAGCGAAGCGAAGGGGCCGTAGTTCCGGTCATGGCCCCTTCGCTTCGCTCAGGGTGACTCGCAAATGTTCGCGTGCGCCCCGCCTTCCTTCCGTCCTTCCGTCCTTCCGTCCTTCCGTCCTTCCGTCCCCTTCCCTCCTTCCGTCCTTCCGTCTCGCTATATCCCCGGCTCGAAGCTGAACACCCACCGGAACGCCACGTCATCATCCCCCGACGACCGGTCCTGCGCCAGCTCCGGCCGGCTGACCCACAGCGGCAGGTCGAACCGGGTGACGAACTGCGTGTCCCCGATACGGTGTTCGGCGCGGAGCCCGATGCCCGCGTCCCCCAGGAAGCGAATGCGGCCGCTGGACGGCGCATCCTCATCGCCCTGGAAGGCACGTCCCAGGTCGGTGAACGCCGCCAGCGACACGCGCGAGAACAGCCGCGCCTTGGGCCGGGATACCATCGTTCGCTCGAGCTCGGCGTTGAGCGCCACGAGGCCCCCGGTCGACACCCGTGGGTCGATGCCACGCAGGCCGCCGCCGCCCGGGAGCTGATAGCGCATGTCGCGGCCCTCGAGCAGCGAGCCGCGCGAGCGGAGGAACGGATTGGCGAGACGCTCGAGCGGGTCCGCGCCCTGCAGGTAGATCTGCCGCTGCTTGGCCGGCATGTCGTCGCCGCCGGCGAGCCCTGCGTAGAGCCGTCCACTGAGCGCCCAGCGAGCGCCGAGCGGGCGCCGGGCGGTTCCCTCGATCGTGGCACGCCCATAGAACGGGTCGAGATCGGTGCGCCCGCTCGCGGCGAGCCCGTCTCGATTGTAGGCAAGACCGCCACTCACCGTGTTGCGGACCTCGAGCTGCCAGCGCCCGGCCCGGGTCGATACCCCGGACGAAATTCGCAGCTCGACCGTTCCGACGTCGTCGTAATAGCCGCGGTCGAGATAGCGGAAGTCGTCGGGCTGGACCCATTGAAGTGCCAGCCCCTCGGTCCAGGTGGGCCCGAAGTTGAGATGCGCTCGCCGCGTGCGCTCGATGGCCGCGGTGGCGCCGAAGCGGCCCTCGACGTTGTAGACGTCCAGGGTCTGGGACAGGTTCGGCGCGCGCAGGAAGACTGGATTCCGGAGCTTGAACCAGGAGTCCACGTCCTGCACGTCATCGTCCACGCCCACGCCGGTACTCGCCGTCACCATCGACACGTTCTGCTCGAACCGGCCCAGATAGTCGCCGCGGCTTCGGAGGCCGAGCGTGAGCCCGCCCGCGTCGTTGTACCAGGCCACCGGCTGCAACCCCAGGGTCATGCGATCGCGGCGGAGGCGGGTGCTGAAGTAGCGGTGGAGGTAGACGTCGGTCGCCGGCAGGGGCACGAACAGTTGCGACAGCGAGAAGCCCAGGCGCCGCCGGTTGTTGAGCATGTTCCAGTCGTGCGAGCGCACCAGCGGATCGAGCATCACCGATTTCGGCCGGGTACGCGTCCGGAGCTCCACCCACTCGCGCTCGGCGAGTCCGTCCGTGCGCGCCAGCGCCGTGTCGCCCTGGGCAAGCACGGCTACATCCTGCGGGAACCGGCCGGGCGCCTTCCGCACGACCTCGACCCTGGTCAGGTACCCGTCGCCCTCACGGCGACTCCGGACCCGGCCGACCGCATAGTCGTACAGCTCGGTGGTGTGCAGCCACTGGGCGAAGAAGGTCGTGAGGTCCCGCTTCGAGACTTCCTCGGCCACCGCGCGGAAGGCGGCTTCGTCGACATGCCGGTACTTCCACCGCTCGTAGAAGGTCCGGAGGATGCGGTGCATCGTCTCGTCGCCCACGATGGCGCGGAGCTGGTGGAAGAACAGCTCGCCCCGGGTGTAGATCGCGATGTTATACGAGGTGAAGTCCCGGTACGCCTGAGCCTCGAGACTGGGCGGCTCGCTGTAATCGTCCAGGTCGAGTTGCAGCACCTCAGCCTCGGTCTCGCCGTAGCTCTCCCGGCCCATGGTCTCCCAGAACCAGCTGGTCTGGAAGCTGGTGAACCCCTCGTCGAGCCAACCTTCCCTCCATTCGTTGTTGGCGAGGAGGCCCATGGTGTAGTTGTGGCCCGCCTCGTGGACGATGAGCCCCTGGTCGGCCGAGCCGTCGTGGATCATCATGGGGAACTCGGTGCCGCCACCCTCGATCCGGTGCACGTTGGTGAGCTGCGGCCAGCCGAACGGCCCGTAGACCCGGTCCAGCCAGGCGAGCGCCGTCTGGGTGCGTTCGACGGCGACCCCACCACCCCAGGTGCTGTCGTCGCCGGGCTGGTAGAGGACGTGCACCGCGACGTTGCCGAACCGGCCGCCCTCGTACCGGTAGGCCGGATTGAGCGACATGGCGAAGTGATGCACCCGATCCGCGTACCATCGGAGCCGCTTGCGACCGGGCTCGGCGCCGGCGCAGGCGTCGGCCGAGGGGGTGGAGGCGCCGTAGTAATCGCGCTGGTACTCGACCGCGCGACCGGGCGCGCGATTGGCACGCTCCCAGCCCGGGTCGCCGCAGACCGGCACGCCGGTGGCGCCCATGACCTGATCCTCGGGGAGGTCGAGGTCGACGGTGAAGGTGCCGAACTCGCCGTAGAACTCGCCCGCGGGCATGAGGGCGTGCTCCTCCCAACCGAGCCGGTCGTAGACCACCACCTTGGGATACCACTGGGCGAAATCGAAGCGGCGGCCCTGTCGCCCCTGCCGCCGCGGCACGGTCGAGGGCCGCGCGTCCCAATTCATCTCGACCGTCATCGAGTCACCCGGCAGGAGCGGGCGGGGCAGCGCGAAGCGGACGATCGTGCTGTCGGGCGCCAGCGGATAGACCGCCTCGACCGGCTGGCCCATAATCCGCACATCGCGCACGTGATTGAACGCGAAGTCGGGGTCCTTGAGGTCGTTGAAGCGCCGGCGGCCCTCGACCGAATCGACGTCGGCCCAGCGGGAGCCGGGACGGAACGCGTTGAGGTACAGATGGAGCGAGAACGTGGTCAGCGTGTCGGGCGACGCGTTCCGGTAGCGGATCCGCTCGCCGCCGCTCAGGACACCGGCGGGCTCGTCGAGCCGCGCGCTGATCTGGTACGCGACATCCTGCTGCCAGGGGTAATTCGGGGACGTGGCGGCGGCCTGCTGCAGAGCGAGCAACACCAGTGCGATCACGAACGGCTCGACGGTCGGGGGTGAGCGCGGTGGGACGGGATCTGCGGAAACATAGGCGGCCCGGCCGAACGGCAAACGGTCCGGGCGGACGAAATCGTGGACCGCTACGCTTCTGCGGCGATCAGCCGCTGCACGGCGGCGAGCAGGGCCTCGGGACGGAAGGGCTTGGCGAGGAAGGGGCCGGGCAGCTCACCACCGCCCATGAATCCCGAGATGAACAGCAGAGGTGGGGGCTCGTCCATCGCCTTCAGCTCGGCGGCCAGCTCCAGGCCGTCGAGGTGCGGCATCCGAATGTCGGTCACGAGTGCCGCGATGTCGTCCCCCACATCGCGGACCGTATCGAGGGCTTCCCGCCCGTCGGCCGCCACCAGCACGCGGAAGTGCTCCCGGAGGACGGTGGTCATGAACCAGCGCATCATCGGCTCGTCGTCCACGACCAGGACCACGGGCCGGCGATCGGTTTCGAGTGGCGCGGAAGGACTGTGCATGGGAACAACTTACGGTGCCCACACCCCAGCGGCATAGGCCGAATGGTCTACGTCACGGCTGCTGGAACCCCGTCTTGGCGACGTGCAGGTCCTCACCGCCCATCACCGCCTTGTGGAGGTCCCACGCCGCCTTGGCGACGATGCCGAAGGATTTCTCATTGGGCACCTGGCCCGATTCGCCGGTCCGGCCCGCGTAGATGATGGCCGCCATGATGGCCACGACGTCGGCCCGTTCTTCCGCCATTGTCCGCTCCCTATCGTGAGATATCGCAAGATAACCCCCGCATTCAAGCGCTTCAGCCTTCAGACGCTTCGCTTCCAGTAACGTGAGTAGTCGGTCTAATAGTCTGCAATATCCCTCGGTATTGACGAAACGTCCGTCACAAATACATTTCAACGACACGCAATCCGGAGGTCCGATGTCCGCCATCGACCCCATCAGCCGCCGCATCCTCCAGCTTCTCCTCGCCGACGGCCGCGCCAGCTACCAGGCCATCGCTGACGAAGTCGGACTCTCGCGCCCGGCCGTGATGGAACGCGTCAAGCGGCTCGAGGAGAGCGGCCACATCCTCGGCTACACCGCCCGGCTCGACCGCGCGAAGCTCGGCTTTCCGATCACAGCGTTCGTCGCGGTGCGCTATCCGGGCAGTGAGCTCGACGGCGGCGAATCGGCCGTGCGCTCGCTGATGAACAATCCGAGCGTGCTGGAATGCCACCATGTGGCGGGCGAGGACTGCTACATCCTCAAGGTGGCCGCGCCGTCGCTCGAGGCGCTCGAGCGCATTCTGCGCTCCCTCCGCGACCCCGGTCTCTCCGCCACGACCCGGACCACCATCGTGCTCTCGAGCGTGTTCGAGAAAGCAGGCGTGGTGCCCATGGAGGTGGACTGACATGGCGGCCCTCCGCGGCAAGGCGCTCATCGCCTACCTCCTCGTCTGCACGGTATGGGGCTCGACCTACCTGTTCATCCGGATCGGCGTGGCCCACCTCCCGCCGTTCCTGTTCGCGGGCGTGCGGTTCCTCGTGGCCGGGCTGCTGCTGGGCGCCATCGTCCTGAGCCTGGGGATCCGGCTCCCGTCGCGAGCGAAGGACTGGCGCACGCTCGCCATCACCGGCGTGTTCCTGCTCTGCGGCGCCAACGCCATTCTGGTCTGGTCGGAGCAGTTCGTCGCGTCCGGCATCGCGAGCGTGTTCGTGGCCTCGATGCCCCTCTGGTCGGCGTTCTTCGACGCGATCTGGCCCGGGGGCAAGACACCGCTCACCTGGCGGATCGGCGTGGGGCTCGCCATCGGCTTCCTGGGGAGCGCGCTGCTCGCGGGAATCACGCCGCATGAGCTCGCCACCGCCGACCTGCGGGGGCCCATCGCCCTCACCTTCGGCAGCGCCTGCTGGGCGATGGGCAGCGTCTACTGGAAGCGGAATCCCACCGAGGTGAGCCCTTACGCGGCGGCCGCCGTGCAGATGGCCATCGCGGGCGCGATCCTCTGCGTCGTCGGGCTCGCCCTCGGTGAGGCGCCCGACTTTCACCTCCGCGGGACCGGGCTCGTCGCGATGGCCTACCTCATCATCATTCGGGATCGCTGGTGGGCTACACGGCCTTCGGCTATGCGCTCGAGCACGGCTCGGCCACGGTGGTCGGCACGTACGCGTACGTAAATCCGGTCGTGGCAGTGCTGTTGGGCTGGCTGGTGCTGCACGAGCCGATCACCGGCCGCATGCTGGCGGCGATGGCTCTCATCCTGGGGGCCGTGGTGTGGATCCAGCTCGCGGCGCGGCCGGCGCACGCCCGGGCGGCCGAGCCCGTTCGCGCGCTCCGGCGCCGGTACCCGGCGGACGCATGACGGGACACTCGGTGGACGAGCACTCGAGCGCGTCGGCAAGCTCCGAGCGCCCCTACGAGGCGGCCGCTGAAGTCGAGCGCGTGGTAGCGGGCTTCACGGACGGCACCCTCCCGCACGCCGAGTGGACCCACCGGGCGCACCTGACGGTGGCGCTCTGGTACGCCACGCACCATGAAGCCGCCGAAGCGCTCGACCTGGTCCGCGCCGGCATCCTGCGCCTCAACGCGGCGCACGGCGTACCCACGACGCCGACGCGCGGGTATCACGAGACCATCACGCGGTTCTACATGCGCGTGGTGAGGCACTTCGTGGAGCAGGAGGACGGCGGGGACGACTGGGCGGAGCGGGCGAATCGTCTCCTGAGACGGTACGGCCACCGCGAGCTGCCGCTGCGCCACTATTCGGAGGGGGTGCTCAAGTCGCCCGAGGCGCGGGTGGGGTGGGTGGAGCCGGACTTGCTACCATTGCCGTGAGGGGCTGCCGGCAACTGGCCACCGTCACCCTGAGCGCAGCGAAGGGGGCATGCCTCTCGGTATGCCCCCTTCGCTGCGCTCAGGGTGACGGGCTATCGTGATCCTCGCAACGCGTCACCTTCCGTCTTTCACTCTTTCCGTCTATCTCGCCAGCAAATGCCTCCGCAGCTTCACCAGCCGCCGCCGGAGCGAGCCATCATGAATCCGTTCGCCCACCCGGACGATCGCGCCGCCCAGGATCTCCGAATCGACCGAGAACGAGGGCAGCACTTCCTTGCCCAGGTGCTGACTCAGCGCCTCGGCGATGCTCTTCTGGAGCGCCTGGTTGGCCGGGCGCGCCAGCGTGACGCCGGCGCGCACCCGGTTGAGCTTGACGTCGACCAGCTTGGCGTACTCGGTCGCGATCTCGCGCAGCAGATGCTGCCGACCGCGCTTGACCACCGCCTGAAGGAAGAGGACGAACTCCCTCGGGGCTTCCTTCATGGCGGTACCGAGCAGCCGCGACTTCTCGCCCTTGGGGACGCGGGGCGACATGAGCACGGCCTGCACCGCCGGCGTGGTCTCGATCGCCGCGGCGACCGCGTCGATCAGGTCCGCGTACCGCGCCGTGCCCCCGCTCCGCTCGCCGAGGTCGAACAGCGCCTCGGCGTAGTTGCGGGCGATCGTCTCCGATCTCACCGGCCGCCGTCCAGGGTCGCGAGGTAGTCGAGCACGATCTTCCGGTCGGCGTCGCCGTCGAGCCGCTGGCCGACCAGCTTGGACGCGGCCGCGAGCGACAGGTCCACCGCCTCGCGGCGGAGCTCCGCCACCGCCCGGTCGCGCTCCGCGGCGATCTCCCGCCGGGCGCGCGCCAGGAGCTCCTCCTGCTCCTGCTTGGTCTTCTCCATCGCCACCGCCCGCTCCTTCTCCGCGAGCTGCCGGGACTCGAGGACCATGCCGTGCGACTGCGTCTTGGCGTCGGCGACGAGCTTACGGTGTTCCTCGAGCAACTTCGCCGCCTCGGCGCGGTCCCGCTCCGCCGCGGCGAGCTGCTCCTCGAGCGCCTTCTCCCGGGCTTCGACCGCACCGAGAATCGCCGGCCAGGCGAATTTCCAGAGCACCGCGAGCAGGACCACGAAGACCACGATGGTCCAGAACATCAGGCCGCCTTCGACCGTGAGCGGGCCGGAGGCGTGCTCCTCCTGGGCCGCGAGCGCGGGGGCCAGGAGGAGCGAGAGCGTGGCGAGAGCGAGCACCGGCTTCTTCATGACGCAGCGCCTCGACTAGAAATTGATCTTGCCCTGGATCAGGAACGCGATCACCGCGACGAACAGCGCGACGCCTTCGACCAGCGCGGCCGCGATGATCATCGCCGTCTGGATCCGGGCGGTGGCGTCGGGCTGGCGGGCGATGCCTTCGGTGGCGGACCCACCGATCCGGCCGATCCCGATGCCGGCACCGACCACGGCGAGGCCGGCGGCGAGACCGGCACCGATGAGGCCGAATCCTTTGTCCGCGCCGGCGGCGGCGGCATCCTGCAACAGGGCGATCATGGACAGCATGGCGTACTCCCTCGTGAGGTTCGGAGATGAACATCGGCCGCGCCCGCCGCACGTGCGGCCGCCTCTCCAGGAGCGGCCTCGTCGCGGTGGCCCGCCGGCGTTCCCGGCCGTTGAGGCGAGGAACAGCGGGCATCGTCCGCCGGTCGGCGGACTACTTCACCAGGTCGGCGCGAGCGCGCGCCGGCTGGGGTTCACTCTCCTAGTGCTCCGCCCGCATCAGCCCGATGAACACGCTCGTCAGCAGCGTGAACACGAACGCCTGCAGGAACGCCACGAACAGCTCCAGCAGCATCACCCCGGTGGCGCAGCGCCGAGGCCGCAACGCCTACGGTGTAGCTCTGGAACAGGAACGTCAGCCCGATCAGCGCCAGCACCAGCACGTGACCGGACGTCATGTTGGCGAACAGTCGGACCGCCAGAGCGAACGGCTTGGCCATTTTGCCGATCAGCTCGATGGGGGTCATGACGGCCAGGAGCAGCACCTTGAGGAAGGTCCCGCCGATCCCGCCCGGGAGGCCGTGGGGCAGATAGAAGATGGTGCCCATGTACCCCTTGAACCCCAGGGTCCGCATTCCGGTCACTTCGATCACGATGAACGCCATGACCGCCAGCCCAGCCGTCACCGCGATGTTGCCCGTCGCGGCGGCGCCCCAAGGCAGCAGGCCGAGCAGGTTCATCGCCAGGATGAAGAAGAACAGGGTGAGCAGGTAGGGCGCGAAGCCTTCGCCGTGCGGCTCCCACGTTCGGCAGGATGACCTCCTGCCGGATGTAGAGCGCCGTCGCCTCCATCGCCCCGGCGAACCCCTTCGGCGTCCGGCCGGCGGCCTGGGCACGGCTGATCGAGCGCGCGCTCAGGATGAACACGAGCGCCACGAGGTGGCCGCGAACAGCATGAAGACGAGGTGCTTGGTCGGCGAGATATCGAAGTACCGGGGCTGACCGCTGGCGGCGGTGCCGAGCGGGATCTTCCATCCCTCCGGCAGATGCCAGACGATGCCGAAGGGGAGCTCGACCTCATGCGAGTTGGCGAGGTGATGGACGATGTCGATCTGGCCCGTGGCCTGCTTGGCGGCCTGCTCCTGCTGGGCGCCGTGCTCCTGCGCCGCGAGCGTCCGCGCTCCGGCCAATCCCGCCCCGAGCAGCGCCGCCGCCACCACCAACCGTCGACCGAAACGCGTCATCGCTCGCCTTCCCGCGACTGTTCCCGAAAAGCCGTGACCCCCTCGACCAGAAGGAGCGCCACGAGGACTCCCACCATGGACCCCAGCATGGGTCCGGCGCGGCGGCCGAGCACGGGCAGGACCGCGAACCCCACCACCGCGACTACCGTGAGCCGCACCAGCATCCCTAGACCCCACACCGCCATAAACCGGTCGGTGCCGATGCTCCGGATGGCCCACCAGCCGAGCGGCGTCTGCAGCACCAGGCCGATGACGATCCCCCACCCCACCACCACCCGGTCCGCGGCCGACACCAGCGCCGCTACCACTGCCCCGCCGGCCGCCACCATCGCCACGCCGGTGAGGTAGCGGAGGCCGAGCCTCACGCGCCGCCGGCCTTGCCGCCGCCGCCCTTGGGACCGCCGTCTTTCTCGTCGTCCTGGCGGTTGAGTGTGCGGATCAGCGAATACATCGTCCCCCCGAACCCGAGGAACGCAGCGGCGATCGTGACCATGCCTGTGTTGCCGAGCCGCTTGTCGAGCCACTGTCCGACCCAAACGAAGACCAGAAGGCTCACCGCCAACTGAACCCCGAGTCCCGCGTAGCGCATCGGCCCCGGACTCTTTCCGCCGTCCGGATCTGGGGATTTCACGCGGAGAACCTAGTCCCTTGTGAAATTTTTCGCAAGCGCATCCGACAGTGACATTATTCGTCGACGAGCAGTTCGTTGCTCGGGATATCCTCGAGCAGCCGGCCGAGGACCGTGTCTCGATCGACCGCCCGAATTGCCAGATTGAGCCGCGGGCCGTTCATCATCGCGAGCGCCTGCGGGATCGAGCTGACGACCGATTCGCGCGGGTCGCTCGGGTCGTAGCCGAACACCGCCTCAAACTGCAGTGCGGATCGAGTTGCGGCCGAAGCCGGCCATCGGCTGCCGGCGGCCGGCCGCGGCGGCCGAATACGGCGCCGGTTCGTCGCTTTCGACGGCCGTGAGAATCGCATTGAAAAGCTGATCGCTGCGCAGCGGCTGGGCGATCGTTGGCGACGAACGGCGTGCCATCCGCTTCGCGCCGCGGCCGGCTTTCGCGCTGATACGCCTCGGTCGCGCAGATCACGCTGAACAGCCATTTCACGTCGTGGCCGCTGTCGGCAAAGCTGCGGCTCAGGAACTCGACGGCTTTCGGCGCGGTGGGCGTGCGATCGGGCCCGATGTCGTCGATCGGCTCATAAAATCCTTCGCCGACGAGCTCGCGACCACATGCGATTCACGAACGCGGTAGCGAACCAAGGATTTTCCGTCATCCACTCGGCGACGGCGCCGCGCCGCTCGGCGTCGGGCGAACCGAACGGCAACTCGGCCGACGTGAGGAAGAACTTCGGCTGCATCCGCGTGCCGGGAGCGGCCGGATCGTTCGAGGTCCGGCATGTAATGCTCCTGCTTGCCGCGGCGGTTTTCGGCGTCCGGATTCTGGACGACGGCCGGCCGGCCGATCGTCGGCGACGACTTCAAAGCTGCGCCGCGTCGGCGTGACGATCGGCCGCATCGCCAGGCGCGGAAAGAACGCGGCGAACTCGTGGAACTGCTCGCGCTTCCAATGGTCGTACGGATGATCGTGGCACTGGCAGCATTGAATCTGGATGCCGAGGAAGATCCGCGACATCTCGGCCGCCGTTTCTTCGGTGCGGGCGTCCTGGGCCGCGTGAATCGCGGTCGCGCCGTTTTCGCGGATGTCGCCGGTAGCCGTGATGAACTCGGCGGCGATCTTGCTCCACGGCTCGTTCTCGTTGAACTTCTCGGTCAGCGCGACGACGAGCGGGTTGGCGACGATCGCCGGCGCGGTCCTCCAGCTTGCGGTAAAGGATCACGTCTCGCCAGTAGCGGGCCCAGTTCTGGCCGTATTGCGGATTCGTCAGCAGTTCGCGGACGACCTTCTCGCGCTTGTCTTTGGCCGGGTCGAGCAAGAACGCGGTGACGTGCTCGGGCGACGGGAATGTCGCCGACGATATCGAGCCACACGCGACGCAGATAGGTGGCGTCGCCGACGGGCGGCGCCAGCTTGGTGTCCTTCGTGAAAACCTCTTCGGCGATCAGCCGGTCGACCTGCTCGGCCGTTTGCTGGACGCCGGGCTTGGCGCCACGCGGCCGAGGCCGCGACAGACTGCCAGCGACGAGTGCCAATCCCGACGCCCAGAAATCTGCCGGCCGGTCGCAGGTTCATCCGTCTGGCCCTCATTTTTGGTACAATGCGTCGGCTCGAGCGGCGGCTTCACGATAAGCATATCGCCTGGTACATTCTAGCTAAACCCCGGCCGGCGGCGATGGTTTCGCTGCCGAGCCGCGGTGAAGTCAGCTTGAGGCGTAATTAGAGAGGTTTGCATGATTCGCATCGCCAAAACCAACGGCGTCGTCCGCTTGCCGAAGGCCAAAAACGTGCTCGGCGGCAAGCTGGAGGTCTGCTCGCAAGTCGCCGATGACGGGCTTTTTCCGCGACGGCTGCTGCAACACGGGCCCGGAAGACGTCGGCTCGCATACGGTTTGCGTCGTGCTGACCGCCGAGTTCCTGGAGTTTTCCAAAGCGGCCGGCAACGACCTGTCGACGCCCAACCTGCAATGGGGCTTCCCCGGCCTGCAGCCGGGCAACCGCTGGTGCCTGTGTGCACCGCGCTGGCAGGAAGCGCTCGACGCCGGCGCGCGCGCCAAAGGTGATCCTCGCCGCAACGCACGAAGGGGCGCTGGCGTTTTGCGAACTTGAAGACCTCAAAGCGCACGCGGTGGACGATGACGTAACCGAGCCAGGATAGCTCGGCTATACAGCCCGGCCATCGCTGGTCGCGGCTATATGCGTTAATGCACGCGCTGCCCGGGCACGGCGCCTTCGTCGACGGTGATGACAAACACTTCGGCGCCGCCGGGGCCGGCGGCGGTGACCATGCCTTCGCTCGATGCCGAACTTCATCTTGCCGCGGGGCGAGGTTGGCGACGCAGATGACCAGCCGGCCGACGAGTCTTCGCGGCTTGTAGGCCTCCTTGATGCCGGCGAAGACGTTGCTTCGTGGTGCCGCCGCCGAGGCTGAGCGTGAGCTTGAGCAGCTTCTTGGCCTCGGGCACGTCTTCGGCCGCGACGACGCGGGCGACGCGCAGATCGACCTTGGTGAAGTCGTCGATCGTGCATTCGGGCGGCGAGCGGCTCGGCGGCGAGGGCGTCGCCGGTGTCGTTCCATTGGCGACGGATGCTCGGCTGAGCTCGGTCGCTGAAGCGACCGCGCCGGCGGCGTCGGCGGCGTTGGTTTGCTGTCTTCGATCATGGCTTGCACGTCCTTTTCTTCGACGCGTTGGAGCATGTGCGTGAATTTGGCGACCGGCGTGCCGACGAGCGGCGTCTTGCGATTGGTCCCAGCTGCGTGATCGGATCGTTCGAGCAGCTCGCCGGTCTGCTCGGCCAGCCGCGGCAGCACGGGCGACAGGTAGACGACGATCTGCCGGAACAGGTTGAGCGCGACCGTGCAGACATCCTGCAGCTCGCGCGGCCTGCGCCGGGTCCTTGCGCAGCTCCCACGGCTGGCGTTCTTCGACGTACGGGTTCGCCCGGTCGGCCAGCGCCATGATCAGCCGCATGGCCTGGCTGTAGTCGCAGGCCTCGTAGGCCTCGCGATCTCGTCGCCCGCCGCGGCCGCCGCGGCGAACAGGCCGCCGTCGTCGGGATACTTCGCCGACAGGCCCGTCGCTCTCGACGAACTTCGCCGTGCGGCTGGCCAGGTTGACGACCTTGCCCACCAGGTCGGTGTTCACCTTGGCGACGAACTCGTCGACGGTCAGGTCGAGGTCCTCGACCCGCGACGACGAGCTTCGACGGCGTAGTAGTAGCGCAGGTACGCTCGGGTCGAGATGCTTGAGGTACGTGCGGCGCGCGACGAACGTGCCCTTGCTCTTCGACATCTTCTCGCCGTCGACGGTGAGGAAGCCGTGGATGTGCACCTTCGTCGGCAGGCTGTAGCCGGCCGTCTTGAGCATGCCGGGCCAGAACAGCGTGTGGAAATACGTGATGTCCTTGCCGATGAAGTGGTGGATCTCGCAGTCGGGCGACTCGCCACCAGTCGTCGAACTTCTCGCCCGTGCGGTCGCACCACTGCTGCGTGCGAGGCCATGTAGCCGATCGGCGCGTCGAACCAGACGTACCAGTAGTTGCCGGGGCTGTCGGGAATCTCGAAGCCGAAGTACGGGCGCGGGCCGCGAGATGTCCCAGTCGCGCAGCGGCTCGCCGAGGAAGTGGCCCTTCAGATAGTTGGCGATCTCCGGCTGCAGGTGCTCGCCCGATTGCGTCCACTCGTCGAGGAACCCGTGCAGCTGCTCCAGCTCGATGAACAGGTGCGGCGCCGATGCGAATCTCGGGCGTCGGCGCCGCTGAGCGTGCTGCGCGGGATCGATCAGCTCGGTCGGGCTGTAGTGGTGGCCGCACTTGCTGCAGTTGTCGCCGGACTGGTCGGGCGACTTGCACTTCGGGCACGTGCCGCGCACGAACCGGTCGGCCAGGAACGTGCCGGCCTCGCGGATCGTAGAGCTGCTCGACGTCGCTGCTCGTTCGACCAGCCCGGCCTTGCGGATCGACTGCCAGAACTCGCTCGCACAGCGCGCGGTTCTCCGGGCTGTGCGTGCTGCCGTAGTTGTCGAACTCGATGTCGAAGCCGGCGAAGTCGCGCTCGTGGGCTCGCTGCATCTCGGCGATCAACGCCTCCTCGCTGCGGCCTTCCTGCCGGGCGCGGATCATGATCGCCGTGCCGTGCGTGTCGTCGGCGCAGATGTAGATGCAGCGGTTGCCGACGAGCTTCTGGAACCGCACCCAGATGTCGGTCTGGATGTACTCGACCAGGTGGCCGATGTGGATGTGCGCCGTTGGCGTAGGGCAGGGCGGAGGTGACGAGGATGCGGCGCACGATGGCAGTCGATTCGAGGTGGTTTGCGAGGCTTAGCGTCGAAGCCGCAAGCGGCGAATCGACCGCTAGCAGCGCCAGCAGCGATTGGCAATCGGCCGGCGTCATTGTAGCCCGCGTCGGTAACTCTGCGGGAGAGCGCGCGATGTCGCGCGCAGCCGCGTCAAGCTGACCTTGTAACATTTTCGCAAGTCGAGGACATTGCCGCCCCGGCGACGGATTCCCGCAGAAGTATCCGACGCCAATCACCACCCATTGGTTCGCTCACCACGATTGCCCGAGATCGCAGCGGATTCGCTACGACCGCGGCTCGCACGCGATCGGCAGGATGCTGATCGCAGAACGAACGCGAGTCGGCGATCCATCCAGGCGACAACGTGACGCCGACGCGGCGCAACGAATTGCGCCGCTGCGGCACGACGACCACCAATCCAAGGAGGGAACGGATGGTCCGATTCGCGGCAGCCGCGCTTGCGCTGGCGGCAACGTTGCACGGCGTCTCAGCCTGTCGGCGGCGAAATCGTCCTGCTGGACTTCTGGTCGCCGACCTGCGGGCCCTGCATGCAGATGAAGCCCACGGTGGAGAGTCTCATCAACGCCGGCTACCCGATCCGGCAGGTCGACGTATCGCGCGAACCGGAGCTGGCGCGGCAATATCGACGTGACCGGCATTCCCTGCTTCGTGATGCTCGTCGACGGGCAGGAAGTCGATCGCGTCGTCGGCGCGACAGTCGAGCGAACGCTTGCAGCAGATGTTCGACGCGGGCCAAGGAAGTCGTCGCATCGCAGAGTCCGAGAATTCGTGCGACAGTCGCCCGACAAGTCAACCGGCGCCGCGGGCAACCGAGGAGCAAGGGACGTGGAGCGGCGTGGGCGTTCGCAAGCTCGGTCGGGCGACGACCCGGCTCGCGCGAACCCGTCTGACGAGACGGCGCCGGGACCAGCCGATGTCGCGACGCCGGATGATGCTGCTCGGACTCAGCAATTCGACAGCAAGCTGCTCAGCTCGTCGGTGCGCCTGCGCGTGGAAGACGCCAAAGGTCATCTCGCACGGCACGGGCACGATCATCGACGCCCGCGAGGGCGAAGCTCTCGTGATCACCTGCGGCCACTTGTTCCGCGAATCAAAAGGCAAAGGCCCCGTGACCGTCGAGCTGTTTGAAGTCGGACCCCAGGGCGTGCGCGTCGTCGAACACCGTGCCCGGCGAGGTCATCAGCTACGACTTGGAGCGCGATGTGGCGCTCGTCAGCATTCGGCCGAGCCACCCGGTGTGCGTTGCGCCGGTCGCGCCGCCGCGCACGCAGATCGCGCGGGGCGATCGCGCGGCCAGCGTCGGCTGCAGCAACGGCCAGGATCCGACGGTCATGGCGACGCGGGTCACCTGGCTCGATCGCTACCAAGGTCCGCCGAACATCGAAGCCAGCGGCGCGCCAGTCGAAGGCCGCAGCGGCGGCGGATTGTTCAACGAGCAGGGGCAGCTCGTGGGCGTTTGCTTTGCCGCCGACTACGAAGGCAACAAGGGCTGTACGCCGGGCTCGAATCGATTCACGACGAACTGGATCGCTTGGGACTGAAGGAAATCTATGCCAAGTCGGACTCCGGCGCACAGCGACGGCGCCGGGTCATGGCATCGGCCCGGCGGCGGACACCGTCGTCCGTGGCCAGGAACCGACTCACGCCGGAACCGCCGGCGGACGACGCCATGTCAACTCCGCCGGGATCGCGATTGCGATCGCACCGCAAGGCAACGGCGCGGACGTGCCGCAGAACCTGAGCGAGACCGAACAAGCGGCGTTGGAAGAAATCATGAGCCGCGCGGCGACGCACGAAGTCGTGTGCATCATTCGGCCCAAAGAGCCGGGCGGACAGAGCGAAGTCATCACGCTCGACAACGTTTCGCCCGAATTCGTACAGGCGTTGGCGGCCCGACAGCGCCGCCCGCGGCCACCGCGACGCGTTGAAGAAGTGGCCCGCGACTGTGAACGCAAATGCCGGTCAGGCGTACGGCGTCGTTACAATCGTCAAAGCACGATCGGACGGCCTCGCATCTAGCCCGTTGTCGGCCGAGGCTGACGTAGACTTCAGGTGTCGCTCGACTTCCATCTACGCAACAGCGGTCTAGCAACCATGATTTGGTACGTCGCGATCGTGGCTATTGTGAATCTGGGTTTAGGCTATGCCCTCGCCCGGCTGCTCGGCCGTGGCCGTGGACCGAATGCCTTGGTGACCGGCGATTCGTCGGAGTCGGGCGAGTTCTAAGATCCCTATCCCATAACATGGAACCGTAGCATGGGTCACCGTGCCCCTGCATTGCGACTAATTCTCCCGTCGCCGGCGGCCCTGCTCCCGTTTTGCGATAGGTTAAGACTGGTCTTCGAGCTCGACAATCAATTCAACTTCCACGGCCCACCCGCCCGGCAGCGACGCAACTCCCAGCGAGCTTCGGGCGGCGATTCCCGCATCGGGACCGAAGACGTCGCGCATCACCTCGCTGAAGCCGTTGACCACCGCGGGGGCATCTTTGAAATCTGGTGCGGCATTGACGAAGCCGGTCGTTTTGACGAGCCGGCGAACCGCGTCGAGGCTGCCCAACTCTTGTCGGAGCGACGCAAGGACGTTGAGCGCCGTCCTCCGAGCCGCTTCATAGCCTTCCTCTTTTTGCAGGTTTTCGCCCAATTTTCCGCAGATAGCCGTGCCATCGGCGCCGATCGGCCCGTGCCCCGAGACGTAGGCCAGGTCGCCGGAGACGAATACCGTGCGGTACATGCCCTGCGACTTCGGGGCTGCAGGCAGTTCTAGTTTGAGTTCCTTTAGTCGTGCTTCGTGGCTCATGGGAAAGAGTGAGTTGGTGAGTAAGTGAGTAAGTGAGTAGGTATTTTCGTCTGGCACTTAGGGACCCGAGGACAAATTCTGGTGTTTGAGTCGTTACTCACGAGTAGCCTCGGCATTCCTACGCCGAAGGCGTTACACTCCAAAGCCCAGGGTCGCCGCGCTAGCGGGCGACGCCCTGGGGACCGATGAAATTATCATCGGTTACTCCGAAGGAGTTACACTCCAAGTCCTGTGTAACGCCTTCGGCGTAAGCGGGCGTTATGACGCTCGGTGACCCAGGGTGCGCCGCGCACGACCCTGGGCTTTGGAGTTGAACACCTTCGGTGTACGAACGATCGCAAAACTATCGACTTGAAACACCGAAGTTATTCTTCCCATGATCCTTAGTGCCGTCGTGATTCTACCATTCTGTTGATCGGAGCGATGCCGCTGGCGACGCGGAGCACAGCCAACTAAGCCGAGGACACCCGCAGCGAGCGAGCAGCGAAGTCGCGCTCCGGCATGGCGACGCGGTTGGAGACGAAGATGCCGGAGGTGCCGTCGGTGAATTTGGCTTGGAAGGCGAGCTGGCCCGGTTGTTGAACGCGCTGGGCCGGCCGTCGCTGTTGCCAGTCGAATAAGTGTACGGATCCAACGAGAAAATTCAGGCTGTTGACCGTGCGA
>CAVSLY010000013.1:0-104274 GCA_963728705.1 uncultured Gemmatimonadales bacterium | reverse complement strand
CAGACTGGTCTGTCCGGCTCTCCGGGGTCATGATGCTCTCTACGGTATCGAGCAGTGCAGTTCATCAGCCCAGCAGCAGCGCACCCCGGCCAGGCGGGCCGTCGGCGACCCCAGGTACAGTGCGAGGACGGTCGTCATCAGGATCGGGAAGCGCGAGAGCGTGATCCAATTCGCCAGCATGGCGTGCCTCCAGTCGTCGGCACGATCGGCTGCGGGCGTCCTCTGCGCGTGACCTCTACTGGCCCTGGCGCCGCCGGGGCGTCAACTTCGAGTCACTCATTCACGAGGACGACGAGTGAACATCGAGATTCGCATTCGGCGTCCGGCGACGAGGCCGTGCTGGGCAGCGTCGCGGTCGGGGTATTCGACCACGACGTGGACCCGGACCTGACCGCGGAGTTTCTCCGTGACCCCCGGCATCACCTCGCCGTCGCGCTCGAGGGCCCATTGGTGGTGGATTCGCCTCCGCGGTCGACTATGTCCATCCGGACAAGCCGCGGGAGCTTTGGATCAACGAGGTGGGTGTCGCGCCGTCACACCAGCGTCAGGGTCTCGGGCAACGCCTCCTGCGGGCCGTGCTCGACCTCGGCCAGCGGATCGGCTGCCGGGATGCGGGGTGCTGACCAGCCCCGCCAACGGCCCCGCCGTGGGGCTGTACTAGTCGGTGGGCGGCAGCGCATGGCCGACGCGCCGATGATGTTCACGTTCCGACTGAGTCCCGGGCCGTTGCCGTGAGTCAGGCGCTCGCGCCGGGCCGCTCCTCCGGATGCCGGCGGAGCCAGGCCTGCACGTACGGGCAGGTGGCGATCACGTTGAGATCGCGCTCGCGCGCGTAGGCCAGCGCCGCGCGCACGAGCGCATCGCCCACGCCCTGATCGTGGCCGGACGGAGGGACCTCGGTGTGCTGGAGTTCCAGCAGGTCATCGCCGAATGGGGCATAGACGAGCTGGGCCTCGCCGTCGGACAGAGACACGACGAAGCGGGAACCCTCGATATCATGCTGAACGGTCATGCGCGGCCTCGTACGGGAGCTGTCACGGCGCGGGAGCATTCAGGGAGAATAGCGACATGAGCGCCCAAAGCATTTCCGGCTTCACGCTCGACCACGTCGAGCTCTTCGTGCCCGATCGGGACGCCGCCGCGGCGTGGTACGAGACGGTGCTCGGCTGCCAGCCGGTGCGCGGCGCGGAGCAGTGGGCGGCGGATCCGACCGGGCCACTCATGGTGTCGCCGGACGGCGGCCGCACCAAGCTGGCGCTCTTTGTTGGGGAGTCACCGGGAGGACGCGAGACGGCCGGGTTTCATCGGGTGGCGTTCCGGCTGCCGGCGGCGGCATGGTCCCGCTTCGCCGCGGGGCTGCTCGAACAGGGCATCCCGACGCGGGTCGTGGACCACGGGACGGCGCTCTCGGTGTATTTCGACGATCCCTACGGCCACCACCTGGAGGTCACCACCTACGAAGCGGATGAGGTCCGGCGATCGACGCACTGATGCCCAGGTGTCACGGCTCGCGCCGGCCCTCCCCGCCCCAGGTGAGCAGTCGCTCGGCGAAGTCGAGCCGCTCGTTGGTCTCGCCAAGCTGCCCGCGCAAACTCGTCAGCTCGTCCTCCAGCGCCTCGAGGTGGGCCTCCACCTCAGGATCCCGCGTGTCCCCGCTGATGCGGCGGCGATGGCCGCCCCGATGCGGGTGCGCGAGAGCACCAGCACGCCGCCGATGGAAAGCGCGAGCAGGGGGATCATGAGCCCCAGCATGCGGGCTAGCTCCTGCGTCATCTCTGGATCCATGGCTGTGCGGACGCGCCCGGTCGTGGAAATGTTTCAATCAGGGACGCACCGCCGCCGCTATCAGGGTGCCGGGCAGCGACCTCTCCAGGAGATCTCATGACCGATATTGCGCGGGGAGCATTCGAGGTCAAGCTGACGCCCCAGCCGTCCGACCGCCAACCCGACGACCCCGCGCTTGGACGGATATGGCTCGATAAGCAGTTTCACGGCGACCTCGAGGCCATGAGCCGCGTACAGATGCTGACGGCGATGACGGACGTCCAGGGATCCGCGGGCTACGTGGCGATCGAACGAGTGAACGGCACGCTCGGCGGCCGCGCCGGCAGCTTCCTCCTTCAGCACAGTGGCACGATGACGCGTGGCGCGCCGAGCCTCACGATCACGGTCGTGCCGGATTCCGGGACCGACGAGCTTGCTGGGCTCAGCGGACGGATGACCATCATCATCACCGACGGCAAGCACTCGTACGAGCTCGAGTACGCGCTCAACGCCGCTCCGTAGGACGCGAGGAGGCACGGCTCGCGCTACGCGGGCGGCGCGTGCATTTTGGATGGGCAGGGGCCGACCCGGAGGACCCATGACCGACGACAAGGCACCGCTCTATCTCTGGCTCGTCGCCGCAGCCCTGCTGGGGACGGCGTTGCTGACGCTCCAGCCATACACCGCCGAGCCGCGGGGCAAGGGCTTCGGCAAACCCGCGGAGCGCTACGTGCGGGCGGCGCTGGCGCAGGACTCGGTGGCGCTGGCCCGGCTCTCGGTCAGCGACAGCCCGGTGATCTGGGCGCTTGCGGCGGCGCGCCGCTCCCCCAGGTCGCTCGCCGCCTGGGCGCACCATACCGAGGCGTTGACGGGCGAGCGCCGCGGAGACACGACGCAGGTCTTTCTGTTCAGCGCCGGCGCACTCTGCGCCGACGCGCCGATTCAGTTCCGGTTCGTCGATGCGCGAAGCGGCGCCAAGGTGGTTGGCGCGAGCTCGGGCTGCCTCGATTCCGTGCCGGACGCGCGTGGCGGCGGCCCGCAACGGTGACGGGTCGATCGCGCCTGATGGGATCTCATCTTCTGAGGAGTGACGAATGCCGAGCCGCTGGTATGTCCGACCGTTCGTCCACCTCACCACGTCGCTCACGGCGCTGCTGGCAGTCATCGCGCCAGCCGCCGCGCAAACCACCCCTCCCGCGGCGACGACGGGACCACGCTACATCAATCCACCCGGCCTGACCCGTCCGTCGGGGTACACCCACGTCGTGGTGTCATCCGACGGCCGCACGGCCTACATCGCGGGGCAGGTGGCATTCGACAGCGTGGGCCAGGTCGTCGGTCCCGGCGACTTCCGCGCTCAGGCGGCGCAGGTCTTTTCGAACCTGGGGCGGGCGCTCGCGAGCGTCGGCGCCACCTTCGGCGACGTGATGAAGACCACCACCTACATCACCGACGTTCGGAACCTCGCCATGCTCCGCGAGGCGCGCGCCCGCTATTTCGACGCCGCGCGCCCGCCAGCCAATACGCTGATTCCGGTGGGCGCGCTCGCGCGGCCGGAGCTGTTGCTGGAGATCGAAGCGGTGGTCGAGATCCGTCCCGCGGCCCGCTGATGAGGGTCAACACGTTGCCGCTGCTTCGTCGCGTTGGCCTGGCCGGACTGGTGCTCGCGGCGTGTCAGGCGCCGCCTCCGCCGACACGCGAGTCCGCTGTGCAGCCGCGGACGCCCCCGACCGAGGCGGCAATCGGCCAGGCCGCCGTCGCGGCCGTGGTCGCCGCGCCCTGGGACCAGGATCCGGCGGGGTGGGGCACGCTCTGCTCGTCCGCGGCGCCGTGCGACACGGTCGTGGTCGAGCCGCGCATCGTCGCACTGCCGGCGCAGGCACCGGCGTTCTTCGTGCCGGAGGCGCGCGAGCTGGTGGCGACCATCACGCCGTACACGCTGACCCTGTCGCAGGTCCCCGGCCGGCACACCCGGCTCGGCTCGTGGCGGGAATGCAGCAGCCGCCGTGATCACCCGGGGTGGGGCAAGCAGCGCATCGCGTGCGTCGCCATGGGCCTCGTCGGCCCCGAAACCGCCAGCCCTGAGGCGATGACCTTCGCACTGCTGGTGGCGACGCCGGCCCGCGGGTTGAGCTGGCCGCGGGTGCGGGTCACCCGGCCGAGGGAAAGCTGGCGCGGGCGCCTGATCAGTAACGCCAGCGAGTGAGGCCGCGGCCGCCTTTGCGCGGCGCCGCATTCCAGGGTCATCTTTCGCGCATGACTATTTCATTTGTGGCTGCCGCGCTGGCGGCGCTGATGCTGCTCCTCGCGGGCCCGGGTGTGCGCCTCGGCCTGTGGTCGTTCCGCACTGGGTTCGACCTGCTGCGCTGGGGCGCGTATCTCGGCCTGGCCGCGGTCGCCGTGGCGCTGGTCCAGCTTCTCGTGCCGCGATGGCGGGGCCAGCGGCCGTGGTTGCTCGGACTCGCGATCGTGCTCGGAGCTCTCGCGGCCGGGGTGCCATGGTACTGGCGCCGGCTCGCGAGCAAGGTGCCACCCATCCACGACATCTCCACCGACACCGCCGATCCGCCCGTCTTCGTGGCCGTGCTCCCGCTCCGGGCTGACGCGCCGAACCCTGCCGCCTATG
This sequence comes from uncultured Gemmatimonadales bacterium, assembly GCA_963728705.1. Classification (GTDB taxonomy): domain Bacteria; phylum Gemmatimonadota; class Gemmatimonadetes; order Gemmatimonadales; family GWC2-71-9; genus CAVVWJ01. The sequence continues at coordinate 99,884 of CAVSLY010000013.1, read as the reverse complement.
GCGGACCGGAGCTCGCGGCCCAACAGGCGAGCGGCTACCCCGATATCCATCCGCTCGTCCTGGCTGCCACCCCGCCGGCGGCGGCGTTCGCGCGCGCGCGTGACGCGGCGCGTGAGGCCGGCTGGACGATCGTCGCGGCGGACTCTGTCGCTGGCCGGGTCGAGGCCACGGCCACCACGGGGTGGTTCGGCTTCAAGGACGACGTCGTGGTGCGCATCCGGCCGGAAGGGCAGGGGAGCCGGGTGGACGTACGGAGCGTCTCGCGAGTGGGGGAAAGCGACGTGGGGACCAACGCCCGGCGCATCCGGGCCTACCTCGATCGATTGCGGCCTGGCAAGGAGACGGCCGATGCGCGCCGATGAGCTCGATGGCGTGCTTGCGTTCCTCCGCGCCGCCGAGCGGCTCAAGACCGTCACCCGGAGCGGCTGGACTTCGACCGGCGAAGCCGAGAGCGTCGCCGAGCACACCTGGCGACTCTGCCTGATGGCGATGGTGCTGTACGGGCGGGCGAAGGACATCGATCTCGCCAGGCTCCTCAAGATGTGTCTCATCCACGATCTCGGCGAGGCGATCGGCGGCGACGTGCCGGCTCCCGCTCAGGTCGCCGGCAGCCCGAAGGCCGGTCAGGAGCGCGTGGATCTGCTGTCGCTCGTCGAGCCGCTCCCCGTGGCCGCGCGGCGCGAGATCCTCGAGCTGTGGGACGAGTACGAGGCGGCGAGCTCGCCCGAGGCCAGGCTCGCCAAGGGGCTCGACAAGCTCGAGACCATTCTGCAGCACACCCAGGGCCGGAACCCGGACGACTTCGACTACGCCTTCAATCTCGACTACGGCCAGCGCTACACCGCGGCGGATCCCGTGCTCGCCGCCCTCCGCTCTCGACTCGACGAAGTGACGGCGCAGCGCGCCCGCGATGCGGGCGCGGGCTCCGGCGGCGGGCCGGAGGACCCCTGACCACCGCGATTCATCGCCAGGTGGCCGAGGCGGCGGCGGGCCGGCTGGCGCGCGCCGTCGGGCGGATGCCCTCGGGCTGGGCGGTGCTGGGCGACCCGCAGATTCTTCCCGGCTACTGCCTGCTGTTGTCCGACCCCGTGGTCCCCGATCTCAACGCGCTCGGGGGCGAGAGCCGCCGCCAGTTCCTCGAAGACATGGCGCGGCTGGGCGACGCGGTCCTGGCCGAGATGGCCGCGGAGCGGATCAACTACGAGATTCTCGGGAACGTGGAGCCTGCCCTGCATGCGCACGTGATTCCGCGGTACGCCTGGGAGGTGCCGGAGCGGCGGCGGACGGCCGTCTGGTCGCACGACTGGGGCGCGGCACCTGCATTCGAGGCCGCGCAGGACGGGCGCCTCGCCGCGCGGCTCGCGGCTCGGCTCGGGCTCCGAGTCAGGCCGTGAAGCCGGCGACCGCTCGCCCGCTGACCCGGCTCAGGCGCCTCTGCCTCGCGCTGCCGGAAGCGCACGAGGTCGAGGCCTGGGGCGAGCCGACCTTCCGGGTGCGGAGCAAGCTGTTCGCGATGTACGCGGATGCCGCGAACCATCACGGCGACGGGCGTCCCGCCGTCTGGTGCAAGGCCGCGCCCGGCAACCAGGACATGATGGTGAAGATGGCGCCCGAGCGGTTCTTTGTGCCGCCATACGTCGGACCGAGCGGCTGGGTCGGCATCTGGCTCGACCGGCGGGCCGACTGGAACGAGCTGAGGCAGCTCCTGCGCGATGCCTACCGGCTGGTGGCCCCGAAGCGGCTGTTGCGGGTCCTGGATGATGCCTGATCGGACCGCATGTTGACCCACGTCGCCATGATCCGTCCGGCCGCGTAAGTTGATTCCCGTCGACCGGGCCCAGCGATTCACCCGCAGCGTGGAGGGTGTGTGACCGAGGAGCAGCGCGTGGCCGACCTGACGGAGCTGCTCACCCGCCTGGGTGCCACCGATCCCGCGGCGTGGGCGCGCTCGGAGGTCGAGGAGGACATCCCGCAGGTCGCGCGCTATCTCTTCCTCCGGCAGGCCTGGCAGCACCTCGTGGCCGACGGTGACACGACCTGGATCGATGCGTGGCGCGACCTGGCCGCCCAATCCCCGGACGCACCGTGCGCCGGGATCGGCCCCGCGCTCGAGCGCCTGCTCGCCGCCGGCGCCCGCCCGGAGGACATCGCCACCGTCGTTCGGGTCATGCAGTACAGCACGCTCTTCGGGGTGTGCTACCTGCTCGACGATCCCGGGACGGTCGAGCCCGAGGTGGCCGAGCTCGGCTGGGCACTGGTGGAGATCGACGAGGAGGGTACCGTCGGCCGCCACATCGGGGGGCTGCACGAGTCGCTGCTGGAGACCGATCCGAGCGGCCGCGAAATGCGGGCCGCTCCCGAAGGCTGAGCCATGCCCCGCATCGCGCCGGAGATCTTTCGGAAGCGGCTCCTCATCGAGGGTTACTTCGCCCGCCAGGAGCTCGATGCGGCGGCCCTTCGCGAATACTTCACCGTCATCACGTCGCGGCTGGGACTGCGCACCTACGGCGAGCCGACCGTGCACACGACCAGCGGCCAGGGCAAGGCGGCCAACCAGGGGTACGATGCGTTCGTGCCGCTCATCGATTCGGGGATCTACGTGGGCGTCTGGTCAGCGCGGGCCTTCGTGTCGGTGATCCTCTACACCTGCGCCGATTTCGACGACGCCCAGGCGATCGAGACCACCCGCGGCTTCTTCGAGCTCACCGAATGGGACACGGCAACCTTCTAGTCCCGCCGGCGCGCTGGCGGCCGACCCCGGCGTAAGGGCACATTCGAGTCATGGCCATCCTCGAGTCGATCCGCCGGTTCGTCGCCGATCGGCTGGCCGGCGACCCGGCCGGCCCCACGGCCTCGCCCGGTGGCCCGACGCGGGTGCAGCTCGCCGCGTGCGCACTGCTGCTGGAGCTGGCCCACGCCGACGGCGAGTTCAGCCCGGAGGAGCAGTCGCATCTCCGGCGCGCGCTGAGCCAGCAGTTCGGCCTCGATGGGGTCACCGGCGACGAGCTCCTCCGACTGGCGGAGGCGGAGCGCGCACAGTCGCTCGATCACTTCCAGTTCACCCGCTTGATTGTCGCCGAGTACGACTTGCAACGAAAGATGGAGCTCGCGACGACCATGTGGGGTGTGATTCTGGCCGACGGCCGCCTGAGTGACCACGAGACGCACCTGGTCCGCAAGATGGCCAGCCTCATGGAGCTCGACCCTGCCGCTCTGTCGGCCGCGCGCCGCGCTGCCGAAGCGGCGCTCGATGGAGGTGCGCAATGACGACGTGGCGGAGCGGCCTGGCGATCGTGCTGCTGATGGGCGTGGCTGCCTGCGCCAACGGAGCCGCCGGACACGATGAGACCGGGTGGGTGACGCCGAGTCCCGCCGCCGAGGAGGCCGGCACCGAGGTCAGGATCACGGGCCTCGTGCGCCATGTCGAGCTCGAGGGCGGCTTCTACGCCATCCGGGGCGATGACGGCGTAACCTACGATCCGACCAACCTGCCGCCGGCATTCCAGAGAGACGGGCTCCGGGTCGAAGCCGAGGCGCGGCGGCGCGACGACATGATGGGGGTTCATCAGGCCGGGCCGATCGTGCAACTGGTGCGCATCCGCGCACGCTGACGGAGAGAAGGGATGACGGTGCGGCTGAGCAGTACCCTCGCGCTGGCGGCAGTGGTCGCCTGCGCGGGGCGGACGGCGCCGCCGGCAGCGCCGACGCCCGTGGCGACCGCGGCGTGCGCGGTCGGCGACACGGCGATGGTGCGCGACGTGGTGTACTTCGGTCGCAATCGCCCCGGCGGCGGCGGCACGGTGGGCGACGCCGACTGGCAGCGCTTCCTCGACGAGGTAGTCACGCCGCGGTTCCCCTATGGGCTGACGGTGGTGGACGCCACCGGTCGGTGGCGCGGGCAGAGCGGCGTAGTCGAGCAGGAGCGCTCCGAGATCGTGACCGTCTTCCATGCGGGGGACCCGGCGTCGCGCCAGGCCATCGCCGACGTCGCGGGGGAGTACAAGCGCCGCTTCCGGCAGGAGGCCGTGCTGCGCGAGCGATCGGCCACCTGCGCTCGGTTCGAGTGAGGCCTGGCGGGCATGCGTGAGGAGATCCTGCTCTGGCGCCGCGTCGATGAGCCGGGCCACGAGAGCGCGCGCCTGGTGTACCACGAGCCGTTCTGGCAGCTGGGTGGGACGGCCGTGTTCGCGGCCGAGGGCAAGGCGTGCCGGCTGGAGTATTCGATCGCCTGCGACGCCGGGTGGCGGACGCTGCACGTCGATGTCGCCGGCTGGGTCGGCTCTCGGCGAATCCGCTTCCATCTGGTGGCCAACGCGCAGCGGGCGTGGCACCTCGATGGCCGTCCGTCTCCCGACGTGGCCGGCTGCCTGGACGTCGACCTCTCCTTCAGCCCGGCCACCAACCTGTTGCCGATCCGGCGACTGGCACTGCAACCGGGCCAGTCGGCGCCGGTGCGCGCCGCCTGGGTGAGTTTTCCCGGGTTCGGCGTCGAACCGCTGGATCAGGTGTATCGGCGAGTGAGCGAGTCGAGCTACCACTACGAGGCGGCCGATGGCACGTTCGCTACGGACTTCGAGGTCAACGCCGCGGGGTTCGTCACCCGCTACCCTGGACGCTGGGAAGCGGAGCGGGCGCCGGTGGTACCGGTCTAGTCGCTGCCCATCGGTGTGGACTCCGTGGGGCGGGCGATGCTGCGCGAGGCGCCCGCGGCGACCGAGCGCGCCAGCAGGCCGGCGTAGTCGGGCGCCGTTACCTCCCACTCCTCGCGGCGGCAACTGACGACCCGGGTCTCCTTGTCCGAGACCAGTTCCAGCGTCACGTGCGTGGCGGCCTCATCCTTTCGAACGGGGCGGAATCGGACGAGCCAGGTTTTGCCACCGATATGGAAGAACTCGCGTGTCGTCATGTCCGCTCCGTCGCACAACCTGGCGGGAGGGGTCGGCGCTCCAATTCACCACTCTCAGGATCGGTCCGCGCGGACGAGTCGTCAACTCTCAAATATTCGACGCTGTCGAGGAGGTCGACAGCCCCAACCGCGGGGAGTCGGACCTCAGGTTGCAAGACACGGGGGAGAATAGGCTTGCGGTCGCGCAGAATGCCGCGTCACCAATCGACTGCAGGAACGTTCATTGCTCCCCGCGGCCCGCAGCGACGCGCCGAACAGGCCGGGCAGTTAGTGTTCAGCCATCGCGTCAACCCATTGGAGAGATCATGCTGCGACAACACCAGCCGGAGGGTGGACCCTCGGTGGCTCCGTACGATCCCATCAGCGAGCGGATGCTCCGTGCGCGGACCATCATCATCAGCGGCGAGATCACCCAGAAGTGGCTGGCTCGGTCGTCGGGCCAGCTCCTGGCCCTGGCGGCCGAGTCCGAGAGCGACATAACAGTATTCATCAACTCGCAGGGTGGTCACGTCGAGGCCGGCGACACGATTCACGATCTCATGCGCTTCGTCCGCCCCCGCATCCGGGTGATCGGTACCGGGTGGGTGGCAAGCGCCGGCGCGCTGATCTACGTCGCCGTACCGCGGGAGCAGCGATTCTGCCTGCCGAACACGCGCTTCCTGCTTCACCAGCCCTCGGGCGGATCCGGCGGCACGGCGAGCGACATCGACATCGAGGCCCGCGAGATCCTTCGCATGCGCGACCGGCTCAACCGGATCTTCGCGCGGGAGACCGGGCAGCCGCTCGAGCGGATCGAAGAGGACACGCACCGGAACTTCTGGCTCAGCGCGGAGGCGGCCCTGCGGTACGGCCTCGTGGGCCGCATCATCGAGCGCACGAGCGATCTCGACACCTGAGGAACCCGTCGCCTCGTGCACACTCTGAAAGTAATCGCCGGCGGGCTCGTGCTGCTGGTCGCGTGCATCGTCGCCAGCCGCTGGCTCGGCGGGGCTCGGCCCGCCTCGCTCGCGGCAGGCGCGAAGCTCTTCCTTCCGCTCTGGCTGGTCGCGGCAGGGGTCAACATGTGGCTGGGCGTGAGCCGGGCCGGCTATTCCGTCGCCGAGGAGGCGCCGGTTTTCCTGGTGGTGTTCGGCGTGCCTGCCTTGGTGGCCGCCGTGCTGTGGTGGCGATTCGCGGGGAACTAAACGCATGACGGGCCCTTTTCCGGAGAATGCCATGGCCAGCTCGACGCCGATCACCCCACCCGCCCAAGAGCGCCGGCGGCAGGTCCGGGTGACCTTCTCGCCTGTGCGCCGGCCGCACTTCCGACTCGATGGCAGTTCCTACGAGGTCCTCGATGCCTCGCTGGAGGGCCTGCGTGTCCGGCATGCCGACCCCACACGGCCCCGGCTCGGCGACAGACTGGAAGGTCACCTCGAATGGCCCGGGCTCGAAGTGCCGGTCGGCATCGCGGGATTCGTCGTGCGAGTCGAGTCCAGCGAGTTCGCGCTGCGGTGTGACGAGGGCCAACTGCCGATCGCCCACATCCTGGCCGAGGCAGCCCGCCGCCGCGATGCCCAGGACCCTGGGCACTGACCGAGCGCAGCGCGTCGGTCCGGGTCGGCTGCGGCTGGCCCGGCTCGAGGATCTGCCGGCGATCGAAGCGCTCATCGCCCGGTCCGCGCAGGAGCTGAGCGCGGGCTACTACACCCCGGCGCAGGTGACGGCGTTGCTGCACTACGTTTTCGGCGCCGACACCCAGCTCATCCGCGACGGCACGTATTACGTGTGCGAGGCGGACGACGGTGCGCTCATGGCGGCGGGCGGCTGGAGCCGGCGCCGAACACTGTTCGGCGCGGACCGGATGAAGGCGACCGAGGATCCGGTCCTGAACCCGACCACCGAAGCAGCCCGCATTCGCGCGTTCTTCGTGCACCCCGGCTGGGCCCGGCGGGGGCTCGGGCGGCGTCTCTTCGCCGAGTGCCAGTCGGCCGCGCGCTCGGCCGGATTCCGTACCCTCGCCCTCGTCGCCACCCTGCCGGGCGAGCCGCTCTATCGCGCCCTCGGCTTCGAGCCGACCGAGCGCTTCGAGCTCCGGCTGCCGGACGGCACCGCGGTGCCGGTCGTGCATATGGCTCGCCGCACGGAGGAGTAATGGCTCCCATGCGCTCGACTCCGCTCACGCTTCTGTTTCTGCTCGCCGCGCTCGCGTGTGGACGCGAGGCACCCGGCCGGCCTGCGGCCGCGGACTCGACGGCCCCGCCGCCCAAAGCCGAGGCGGGACCCTGGACCATACGACTCGACGGGGTCGGGCCGGTCCGATTCGGGATGGCGCTTGCCGACGCGCGAGCGGCGCTGCGGGACTCGCTCATCGTGGCGCCGCCAGGCGGAGAATGCGGGTTCACGGTGCCTCGTGATGCACCCGCCGGCGTTCGCTTCATGGTGGAGCAGGGAAAGGTCGTGCGCGTGGACGTCGACTCGTCGGGTGCGCGCACCGCCGCCGGGGCGGAGGTGGGCATGAGCGAGGCCTACGTTCGAGGCCGCTATCCCGTCGGCCTCCGCGTGCAACCCCACAAGTACGATCCCAAGGGCCGGTACCTGGTGCTGCAGGGCACCTTGCCGGCGGATTCGGCACGGCGACTCATCTTCGAAACCGATGGGCAGCGCGTCGTGCGGTACCGGGCCGGCATCACGCCTGCGGTCGAGTACGTGGAGGGGTGCGGTTGATCGGTAGGCGAGAATGACTGACCGTGGCGGCGGCCGGCTCGCGGCGGCGATGCTGGTGAGCGTGGCCGTCGGAGCCGCGATCTATTGGCTCGTGATCGTCCGGGGCCTGCCGGCCCTGGCCCATCGTCTCAGTGATGAACAGATCCTGACGCTGCGGGACAGCCTTCGGATCCACCCCTTCCGCGTTCTGGGTGCAGTGCTCGTGGCGGCGGGGGTGCTGGCGCTCCCGCTGCTGCTCGTCTTCCGTCTCGTGTACGGACCGCTGACCGGATCGCGCGAGCCGCGCGAATGATGCGGCGCCTGGTCCGGGCGTCGTGGCTCGCGCTGCTCGCTGGGTCGCCCGCGGCCGCGCAGACGGGTACCGGCTGGCCGGTGCACGGGTACGATCTCTCGGGGAGGCGATTCTCGCCGCTCACCGCCGTCGATACGGCCACCGTGGCCCATCTGGTGGTCCGATGGACCTATCACAGTGGCGTGAGGGCCACGTTTCAGTCGACGCCCATCGTGCTGGATGGCGTCATGTTCGTGTCGCTCCCGTTCAGCGGAGTCGTCGCGCTCGACGCCGCCACCGGGCGCGAGCGCTGGCGCTATACGCATGCCCCCCGCACCTCCCAACCGTGCTGCGGTCCGGCCAACCGAGGAGTGGCAGTCGCCGGCGGAATGGTCTACGTCGGCACCATCGATGGCCGGCTCGTGGCACTCGACGCCGGCAGCGGCGCCGTACGCTGGGACGTGACGGTCGCTGAGTACGCCGGGACGACTGAGGCTACCAGCCAGCTTCGGCGGGACGACCCGCTCTCGCGCGTGAGCGCCACCGGTTCCACCGGTGTCGGCATCAGCGCCGCCCCGTTGGTCTACGACGGCAAGGTCTTCGTCGGCATCGCCGGCGTGGGGTACGGCCTGCATCCCGATCAGGGACTCGCGGTGGTCGGCGTCGCGGGCCAGTACGGACGACCGGGGCTGATGGCCGCGTTCGACGCCACAACCGGGCGGCCCGTCTGGCGCTGGGAGGTGACGGGGCCCAAGTGGGAGGGCCGCTTTCGAGCGGCTACGGCCGACGGCGAGGACCTGCACCGCGATGTGGCAGCCGAGCGCGCGGCGGCGAAGGCGCACGGAGACGCGTGGCGATACGGGGGCGGCTCGATCTACGCCACGCCGGTGGTAGACACCGCGCGGCGGCTTCTCATCTTCGGGACCGGCAACCCGTCGCCGCAGATGGCGGACGCCTCGCGGCCGGGGGACAATCTCTACACCTCCTCGCTCGTGGCGCTCGACCTCCGGACCGGCCGGCTCGTGTGGCACTACCAGCAGGTGCCGCACGACCGCTGGGGCTACGACGTGGCCAGCGCGCCGGTGCTGCTCGACGCGAAGCTCGGGGGCCGCCGCATTCCGGCCGTGGCCCAGGCGAGCAAGCTCGGCTGGGTCTTCGTGCACGACAGGCGGGACGGAAAGCTGCTCTTCCGCTCCGACACGTTCGTCCCTCAGCGCAATCTCTTCACCCCGCCGCAGCCGGGCGAAGGCGTGGTGATCGCGCCGGGAATCGCCGGAGGTGCCAACTGGTCTCCATCGGCGTACGATCCCGGACGCGAGCTGTTCTTCGTCGGCGCCCTCCACCTGCCGACGCGATACATCGCCCAGGCGGCGCGGCGGCCCGACGGCACCGTCCTCCAGTATGCGAGCACGCAGAACACGCACGAGGCGTGGGGGACGCTCACCGCCCTCGATCTCGGCGCGAAGGGCCGGCTCCGGTGGCAGGTGCGCACCGAAGAGCCGCTCGTGGGCGGTGTGCTGGCTACGGCGGGTGGGCTCGTCTTCTCCGGAGCGGGGAAGGGGCGCTTCGCCGCGTTCGATGCAGGAACCGGGCGCGAGCTCTGGTCGTACACCTGCGCTGCCGGCGTGAACGCGCCGCCCATGACCTACACGGTGGGCGGCGCCCAGCTCGTGGCCGTTGCCGTCGGGGGCAACGCCCTCTTCGGATTCGCGCAGGGCGACATGGTGATGGCGTTCGGGCTGCCCGAGTGACACCCCTTGTGAGGTGCCTCGATGAGGGAGCCGGTCTATGCCGCGCGGCGGCGGTTTGGTCCGCATCACGGTGAGCGGTGGACGGCCTGGGTGGCGTGGTCGGGGCTCGCGCACATCCGGGAGCTGGTCTCGCTCGACACGATCCTCTGCCCCGAGGAGCCCGAGCGCCTGGTCGCGGAGGATTGGGAGCACAATGTCCACGCGGACTATCAGGTGATGCACTTCCGATCACTGGCGTATCTCCAGCAGCGCGTCGCCGGAACACTGGACATGAACGTGCTCGCCGTGCTGCCGAATCCTACTGCGTCGGAGGTCGCGCAGATCCGCCCGGCGGGCTTCGATTTCGCCGGGTTCGAGCTGCTCGACGTCCACGGGGACGTGAGCGCCCTGACCGACTGCGGCGGCTTCCCCGCGGTATTCTCCGGCGGCGAGCTCAACTCACTCGGCCTGCTGTCCGACCTGTCGCGGGCCGACGAAGTGCGCCGCGGGCTCCGGACCGCGTACCCCGATGAGCCGCACGCCGAGTGCGATGTCTGGGCGCTCTGGCGCCTGCGGGGCCCCGAGGCGATCGTCGTGGACGCGCGCTGATGGCGGGCGGCCCAGGCATCGAACGGATCGGCCAGATCGCCATTCCGGTAGCCGATCTCGGGCGCGCCGTGGCGTTCTATTCGGACGTCCTGGGGCTTCGCCTGCTGTTCCGGGCGCCGCCCGGGCTCGCGTTCTTCGATTGCGGCGGCGTGCGCCTCATGCTGAGCCGTCCCGAGGGCGCGGATACGCCGGCGCGAGCGGGAATCCTGTACTATCTCGTTCCCGACATCGGGACGGCGCATGCAGCACTCCTTGAGCGCGGCGTGATCTTCCTCCAGGCGCCTCAACTGGTCGCCCGGCTTCCCGACCACGAGCTCTGGCTGGCGCTCTGCCGCGACTCGGAGGACAACCTGCTGGCGCTCATGAGCGAAGTGCGGCCTCCGTCGTCCTGACGGGACGCACAGGGCGCTCTTGGCAGAATGCGCGGGCGCATCTACTCTCTCCGGTATGCTCGCCGACATGCTGCGATCGCTCGCCGGCCTCCAACTGACGGACGAGGACGGCCAGGTGCACGTCCTCGAGCTCCGTCCGCCGGCCACCGATGCGGAGCTCCGACGGCTGGAGGAGACGCTGCCGGCGCCTCTCCCGGACGAGATGCGCGCCGCGCTCGCCGTCAGTACCGGGCTGGCGACGGGGCCGCTCGAATCGTTCTCGTTGCTGGATCTCGAGGGCTTCGGGCTCGAGGAGGCGTTCCCGCAGGCATATTCGATCGCGCACGACGGCTATGGCGACTTCTGGGTGCTCGACCTCCTCCCCGGCGAGGACGCTTGGGGCCCGGTGTTCTACGCCTGCCACGACCCAGCCGTGATCGGCTACCAGGCGGCGACGATCGAGGCGTTTCTCGCGGACGTCGTCGCGATGTGGCGGCCGGGGCGGAGTTCCGTCGACCGGATGCACGAGGAGGAGGTCCATCGTATCTGGCGTGAGCATCCCGGCCTACTGACGCCGGACGGCGCGCTCGGCAGCGACGATCCCATCCTGGCGGGCTTCGCGGCCACGCTCCCGGCGGAGGCACGGATCGCCGATCTCCGCCGGGCACGATTCGGAGACGGTTTCGCCTGGGGGCGCTTCGGCCCCCGGACCGAGATCCGGCGCGCTGGCCGGGAACGTCTCTGGGCGCTCATTCCGCCGGAGCGGAAACCCGGATTGCTGCGACGCCTCTTCGGGCGCTCGGCCGGCTAAGGCAGCCATGTCCACCCGCGTGGTTCGGCATACGCGCTCGGAGACTCGAATGATCGCATCACGATCAGTCTGGACCATTCCCGCCTGCCTCTTGCTCGCGGCCTGCAGCCGCGGCGAGCGCCACTCCGCCGGTGCACCCAGCTCGAGCGCTCCGCCCGCGGGCTCCGCCGAAGCGCCACCTTCCGAGGCGCCGGCTTCGCCGCCCCCGACCGCCCGCCTTCCTCTCCGCGACCCCGTGCAGCTGACCGCCACCGCCGACGCCGGCGGCGCCCGGTACCAGTTCTCAGGGCTCGGCGAATGCCAGCACACCTCCGACGCCTCGATCTACGAAGTCCCTGCGTCGATGTGGAGCGCTCGCTTCTCCGACGAGGCCGGCAGGTTCACGTATCTCAACCTGACCCTGTGGCAGCCAAAGGCCGCGGCCGCTATCCAGGTGTCGCTCAACATGACCGGGGCAGGGGAGACCTACGAAATCGCAACGGTCAAGGGCTCCCAGCTTCGCGGGTCGGGCACCGGCCGGATCGAGCCGAAAGGCGAGGGCGGCGCGCTGATCGTCGACGGCCGGGACGCGAGTGGGCAGCCCGTGCGTCTCACGGTGGACTGCACCCGGTTCACCGAGCCCGTGGCCGAAGGGGGTTGAGGTCCCGACCCATGAGCATCCAGCCATGACCGAAGCCCAAGCGCAGGAGTTCGCCACCGAGTGGATCGCCGCGTGGAACAGCCACGACCTCGAGCGTATCCTCGGCCACTACACCGACGACGCGGAGGTGACCTCGCCGCTGGTCGAGACCTTCATGGGGCCGGGGAAGATGACCGTACGGGGCAAGCCGAAGCTGCGCGAGTACTGGGGCACGGCACTCGCCCGCTACCCGGAGCTCCGGTTCACGCTCTTCCGCGCATACGCGGGGCCCCGAAGCCTGGTCCTCCACTACCAGAGCATCCAGGGGCTGGTCGGCGCGGAGTGTCTTGAGCTCGACGGGAACGGCCGCATCCATCGCGTGCTCGCCCACTATGCCCTTGGCCCCGATCCCGCCGCCGCCTGAGCTGCTCGTCTCCGACCTCGCCGGCACCACGGTCTACGACCGAGGCGAGGTCCCCGCGGCGTTCGCCGATGCCCTGCGCGAAGCGGCGGTGCCCTTCGATCCCGCGGAGATCACCGCCTGGCGCGGCGCGTCGAAGCGCGAGGTGCTCGGCCGTCTGCTGGCGCGGGACGGCGCGCCGGCGGATGCGGTGGCCGAGCGCCTGCCTCTGGTCTACGGCCGATTCCACGCGCTGCTGGCCGAGCGGCTCGCGCTCGCCGCGCCGGTCTCGCTGCCCGGCGTCGGCGAGACCTTCGCGCGGCTCCGCGTCGCCGGCATCCGGATCGCGCTCACGACGGGGTTCGACCGGGCCCTGGTCGACCAGCTGCTCGCGGCCGTCGACTGGGCGGAGCTGGTCGACGCGTGGGTCTCCAGCGACGATGTGCTCCTTGGCCGCCCGGCGCCCGACATGATCCTCCTGGCCATGCGCCGATGCGGTGTCGCGGACGTTGATCGGATCGCGGTCGTGGGCGACACTCGGCTCGACCTCGAGGCCGCCTGGAACGCCGGCGCCCGGTGGCGCGTCGGGGTGCTCACCGGCGCACACGACCGCGCGACACTCGCGGCGGCCCCGCACACCCATCTGCTCGACTCGGTGCGCGATCTACCGTCGCTCTGGCTCCGGGATTGAACGCTCAGGCCGTCATGCGCACGCTGAGCGCTGGTGGCGTGCGGAGGGTCTGCAGCACGACGCAATAGCGCTCGGTCAGCTTCTCGAGGGTAGCCAGCTGCTCGGCGCTCGCGTCGGTGTCCAGGGCGAAGTGCAGCCGGATCGCGCGGAACCCCACCGGTGCCTCTTTGCTCACGCCGAGCGTGCCACGAAAGTCGAGCTCCCCTTCGGCTCGGACCTCCCCGCCACGCACCGGAAGGCCCAGGGCGGTAGCCACCGCGCGAAGCGTTACCCCGGCGCAGGCCACGAGCGCCTGCAGCAGCAGGTCGCCCGAACAGGCCTCGAGCCCGGTGCCGCCGGTCGCCGGATGCAATCCCGCCTCAACCATCGCGCGCCCGGTGTCGACGTGGCAGCTCACCGCCGTCTCGTCCAGCCGGCCGGCGGCGCGGAGGGTCACCACGGCCTGCTCGGGTGTGCTGCGATAGGTTTCCTTCAAGGGGGCCTGCAGGGCACGAAGGTCTTCAGGACGCACGGCGGCAGCTCCGGGATCGAGTAGATCCGAAGGCTAGACGGGCCGCTCGGCGCGCGCCATCTTGTCCGGTCCCCGGCTCACCCATGAGAGGAGGCTGCCGTGCACCGCTTCGTGATCCTGCTCCCGGCAATGCTCGCGCTGCACGTCCCTTCGGCGGGCCGGGCGCAGAGCGCGCCGACGGTCGCGCAAATCGGCTGGATGGCCGGGTGCTGGGAGCTATCGGCGGGTGCGAGGGTGATCGAGGAGCAGTGGATGCGGCCGCGCGCCGGGCTCATGCTGGGCGTGAGCCGGACGGTGGTCGGCGATTCGCTCCGCGAGTACGAGCAGGTAGCGCTGTTCGAGCGCGGCGGGCGCCTGGTCTACGCCGCCACCCCCGCCCGCCAGGCGCCGGCGGAGTTCGAAAGCATCGCCGTCTCCGACTCCGCCGTCACCTTCGAGAATCCCGCGCACGACTTCCCGCAACGCGTCATCTACCGCCGCCGTGAAGCGGACTCGCTCCTCGCCCGCGTCGAAGGGATGCGCGGCGGCCAGCTCCGTGGATCGGACTACCCTTACCGCCGGGTGCCGTGCTCCTGATGCGGGCTCCGCGCGCCGCGAAGACGGCGGGCCTCCCGCGCTCACGACCGCCTATGCTATGATGGAGATCGTGCCCGTCGAATCGTGACGCCGATCATCACAGGAGCGCAGGCGATGGCAATCCTTCTACTGCCGACGGCCCAGGCCGTCGACATCCTGGCCCAGTTCGCCCGAGTCACCGACCATTGGTCGCCCAAGGTCATCGCGCAGGTCAACGACCAATACGTGAAGGTGGCCAGGCTGCTCGGCGAGATGGACTGGCACCGGCATGCCGACGAAGACGAGCTGTTCTGGGTCCTCCGCGGACGCCTGCGCCTGGAGTTTCGCGATCACGTGGTCGCGCTCGAGCCGGGGCAGTGCTGCGTCGTCCCTCGCGGTGTGGAGCACCACCCCGTAGCCGCCGAGGAGTGCTGGATCGTGCTGATCGAGACCGTCACCACCCTTCACACCGGGGACCGCGTCACCTCGCAGACTCGCTCGATCGAAGAGCAGCTCACGCCGTGACATGCAACGAATTGTCGTCGTCGCCACGCGCGGCCCCGTCTACCGCAAGCTGATAGTCGCGGCTGCCATGGTGGCCGCCGGGATCGGGATGCAGCGGGCGGAGGTCGCGGCGCTCGTCTGGGCGCTCGCGGCGCTCGGTACCATCTGGGCACTCCTGCTGCTCCGATCCTTCGGCGAGGAGCGCGAGCGGCTGGTGATCGACGATGCGGGCATCCGCGATACCCTCCTGCCGGTCGGCACGATCGGATGGCCGGAGGTGACTGGCGCCTCGGTCCGTCGGCTCGGGAGTGTCCCAGTGGTCGTGCTCGACCTCAGGGACCCCGAGCGGTTCATGCACCGGCTCCCTGCCACCCGGCAGTTCATCGCACGCAAGGCGCTCGAGGCCGGGCTTCCCGCCGTCTATCTCACCCTCGCCGGCACCGACGCCGATGTCGAGCGGATCGCCGAAGCCATTCGGCGACGGGTCTCGTGAGCCGGCCGCCGGAGCACCGCCCGACCTGGCACACGCTGCTTGCGCCTCTGCCACTCGAGGCCATGCCGGTCCGCACGCCGATCGGCTCGCCGGAAGTGCTCGGGACGACGCACGGTGCTGCCATTGCAGGCTGGCACAACCTCTCGCTCAACCTGTCGGCTGGGGCCCTGGGACTGCGGCACCTGCTCATCGTGCTCGACGAAACCGGCCGCCCGATCGCGGCCTCTGATCATGTGCTTGTCCGCTGGGAGAACCCATCGGATCCATCCGGCCCGTGGCTGATGCGGCAGGAGAGCATCGGTGGACGCCTCGAGGAGGACGGGCGCGTACTCGGGACCTGCTGGACCGTCACCGGCCCCGAGCCTCGGGAAGACGAGCCGCCCGCCTGGGAATCGACCCCGCGTCCGCCCACGGACGAGGAGACCGCCGTGCTCAAGCGGCTCGTGGCGGAGATCGTCCTGCGGGCGGGGTGACACGACGAGGAGGGAAATGCGGATCTACACCAAGCGCTTCGAGGTCGGCGCCGAGGCGATGGACGGCCAGGGCCATGTGAACAACCTGGCCTACGTCGCGTGGATGCAGGATGTCGCCATCGAGCACTCGGCGGCCGTCGGCTGGCCGATGGCGCGGTACAAGGAGATCGGCGCGGGCTGGGTGGTCCGGTCGCACTTTGTCGAATACCTGCGCCCGGCCTTCGCCGGCGATCGCATCGCGGCCCACACCTGGGTTCCCGAGTTCACCCAGCGCTCGACCCCCCGCCGCTACCTGTTCGTCCGGGATCTCGATCGCCTGCTGCTGGCCCAGGCGGAGACGCGCTGGGTCTTCATCGATCTCGCCACCGGCCGCCGACGGCCGCTTCCCGACGACCTGCTCGCGTCGTTCGCCGTCATGCCGGATGAGGCGGAGGTGCGGCGGGAGGTCGGGCTGGCGCGCTGACCCGATGCCGTCATCTTTGACCACCATGTCCCACCCAATGGATCTCACCCCCGTGGCGCTCGAGGGCCCCACCATCCGGCTCGAGCCGCTCGGCCCCCATCACCTCGACGGATTGTGCGCCGCCGGGCTTCATCCGTCGCTGTGGCGCCTGACCGTCTCTCAGGTGGGCAGTCGTGACGACATGGAGCGCTATTTGAATACCGCGCTCGCCGAGCAACGCGCCGGGACCGCCGTGCCCTACGCCACCGTGCTGCGGGATGGAGGGCACGTCATCGGAAGCACGCGCTTCGGCAATGTGACACCGGAACATCGACGGGTCGAGATCGGCTGGACCTGGCTCGGTCCCCGCTGGCAGCGCACCGGGGCCAACACCGAGGCGAAGTATCTCATGCTGCGCCACGCGTTCGAGGCGTGGCAGTGCATCCGCGTCGAGTTCAAGACCAGCGCGCTCAACGAGCGCTCGCGCGCCGCCATCCGGCGTATCGGTGCCAGCGAGGAGGGGATTTTCCGCCGGCACATGGTGAACGAGGACGGCTCGCTCCGCGACTCGGTATTCTTCTCCCTGATCGCCGAGGAGTGGCCCGAGGCGCGGCGGCGGCTGGAGGAGATGATGGCGGCGTACGGCGGGCGTCCGTGACCATCCGCCGCCTTTGCGTCTTCTGCGGGTCCAGCCCCGGGAGGGAACCGGGCCACCGGCGGCTCGCCGAAGCGCTGGCCCGTGCGCTCGCGGAGCGGGGGATCGGGGTCGTCTACGGTGGGGCACGGGTCGGACTGATGGGCGCGCTGGCCGATGCGGCGCTCGCGGCTGGCGGCGAGGTCATCGGCGTCATCCCGCGTGCCCTGATCGAGCGCGAGATCGGCCACACGGGCCTCACCGAGCTTCGGATCGTCGAGTCGATGCACGAGCGGAAGGCGCTCATGGCGGAGCTGGCGGACGGCTTCGTCGCGCTGCCGGGTGGTGTCGGCACCCTCGAGGAGCTGTTCGAGATCTGGACCTGGGCACAGCTCGGCCTCCACGCCAAGCCGTGCGCCTTGCTCGACACGGACGGATTCTATGCGCCGCTGGTCGCGTTCCTCGACCTTCAGGTGGACGCCGGCTTCGTCCGGCCACCGCATCGCGCCATGCTCGTGACCGCGCATTCACCCGAGGAGTTGCTGACGGCCTTCGCGGCGTACCGGCCGCCTCGGGTGGGGAAGTGGCTGGAGGCGCCGGCTGCGCATCTGGATTGACGCGGACGCCGCGCCGCGCGAGGTGAAGGAGATCGTCTTTCGGGCGTCCCGACGCCTGGGAATCGAGACGGTGCTCGTGGCCAATCAGGCGCTGCAGACGCCCGCCGGGAACCCGCTGGTGCGGGCCGTCCGGGTCGACGGTGGCGCCGACGTCGCCGACCGCTACATCGCCGACCACGCCGAGCCGGGCGACCTGGCGGTCACGGCCGATGTACCGCTCGCCGCGCAGCTGGTGCCCCGCGGCGTGGCCGTGCTCGATCCGCGGGGCGAGGAGCACACAGAGGAGACCATCGGCGAACGGCTCTCCGTCCGTGACTTCATGGACAGCCTGCGCTCGGCGGGCGTCGTGACCGGCGGCCCGCGGCCGTGGGATGCGCGGGCGCGCCAGGCGTTTGCCGACGCGCTCGACCGCGCGCTCACGCGGCTGCGCCGCGCGCGCTGACCCCTGCCGCCATCACCTCTGGCCTGGAGACCGGGATGGATGAGTCGATGAGCTCCACCACGTTCACGCTCGACGGCTACGACATCGTCGAATCGCTCGGCGTCGTGCGCGGCGTGACAGTCCGCTCCCGCTCGCTCTTCGGCACGATCGGCGCCCGGGTGGAGACCATGTTCGGCGGGCACATCTCCATTCTCACGACGCTCTGCGAGCGGGCCCGCGGCGACGCGTTCGATATCCTGCTCGCGCACGCGCAGCGCCGCGGTGCCAACGCGGTCGTGGGCGTACGCTACGACGCGACGGAGATCATGTCCGGCGTCACCGAGGTGCTCTGCTACGGTACCGCCGTGGTGGTCGAGCCCACCCGCGCACCGCTGTCCTGACCACGATCCTCACCCCGATCGGGAGTCGTTTCGCATGTCTGACCTTCTTCCTCTCTACGCCCTCCGCATTCTCCACATCGTCGTCGGCGTCTTCTGGGTCGGCACGGTCGTCTTCATGGCCGCATTCCTGTCGCCGAGCGTGCGCGCCGCCGGGCCGGCAGGTGGCGCGGTCCTTCAGCAGCTCATGGGCGTGCGGCGCCTGCCGCTGTGGCTCATGGGGGCGTATGGCCGTCACCCTGCTCTCGGGCCTCGGACTCTACTGGCGCGATTCGGCGGGATTCCAGTCGGCGTGGCTCGCGTCGGGCGCCGGCAAGACCTTCGGGCTGGGCGCCGTGGTCGCCATCGGCGCCTCGATACTGGGCGTGGCGGTCAACATGCCGACCGGGCGCCGGCTCGCGGAAATCATCGGCCGCCTTCAGTCGGCGGGCCGTCCACCCACGCCGGAAGAGCAGGCGACGCTTGCCGCGTTGCAGGTCCGGCTTGGCCGCGCCAGCGTCCTTGCGGCCGTCCTGCTGGTCATCGCCACGTTGCTGATGGCCATCGCCCGGTATGTGCCCTAGCGGCGGATGGTGACCAGGTGTTGACCAGATCGTGACAGGGCGATTCTAGGATGCGGGCGACGCGTCGTCCCCACACCCGATCCCCGAGGCCCCATGCGCACTCCCGTCGCCCTCGGTCCCGACCCTTGCCTCCTCCTGCTGCTGCTGGCAGCTTGCACCGGGCTCTCGGCTGGGCCCGAAGTGAGTGCCGTGACGCCGGTGCCGGCCTCCCGTGATTCGGCGTGGGTGCGCACCAAGCGTGCCCTGACCGCCGAATCCTTCACCCTCGACGTCCAGGACTCCGTCGGCGGTCGGATCACGGCTATGCGCTACCCGAGCGCCAGCGCGAAGGTCGGGACCGAGGCAGCTTGCCGGG
This sequence comes from uncultured Gemmatimonadales bacterium, assembly GCA_963728705.1. Classification (GTDB taxonomy): domain Bacteria; phylum Gemmatimonadota; class Gemmatimonadetes; order Gemmatimonadales; family GWC2-71-9; genus CAVVWJ01. The sequence continues at coordinate 80,804 of CAVSLY010000013.1, read as the reverse complement.
TGCACCTGGCGATGACGCTCACCGGCGCCGCGCTGAGCTCTGAGATCGCCAGCAGCAGCCAGTGGGTCGCGCCGGTGGCCATGGCTACCGGGAAGCCAGAGCTCTGTGAGCAGGACCGCCACGAGACGCTGGACCGCATCCTGCTCGTGGTCGCGCCTCCAGCCCAGTAGGTCGCGCCGCGTCCACCATGCCGGCGCATCCATCCCAACGGAAGGAGCGCCCGGCATGGCCCACCTGCGCGACGTTCACGCGCTCACCCTCGAGGGTGCCAAAGCCATGGCGGAGGCGGCCGAGCGACTCGCCATCGAGCGTGGCTGGACCGTGGCGATAGCGGTGGTCGACGCGGCCGGCGGCCTCATCCTCTTTCACTGCCTCGACGGGACGCAGCCGGCCAGCCAGGATATCGCCGTGCTCAAGGCCCGGACGGCCGCCCGGCTCCACCGGCCGACCAAGGCGCTCGAGGACAGTATCGCCGGCGGACGGGTGGCACTGCTCAGCGTGCCGAACATGCTCTCGCTCGAAGGCGGCGTTCCCGTCCGAGTGAAGAACAGGGTGATCGGTGCCATCGGCGTGAGCGGCATGACGTCGGTCCAGGATGCCGAAGTCGCGGCTACCGGCGTCGCCGCATTCCGGGGGAACTCGTGAGCCCGCTTGGCGGGCGTTCGTGGGACGAGTGGATCGCCCGCTATGGACAGAGCCACACGCACCCGGTGAACCGGCTCTGCCACACGATCGGCATTCCGCTGATCGTGCTGTCGCTCCCGCTCTTTCTGGCTGCGCTGGTGGTGCCCGGCCTGTGGCGGCTGGCGCTGGCGCTCTTCGTCATCGGCTGGATCTTCCAGTTCGTCGGCCACGCCTTCGAAGGGAAGCCGCCCGAATTCTTCCACGACTGGCGCTTCCTGTTCGTGGGCCTGCGCTGGTGGGTCGCCAAGATCCGCGGCCGTGCCTGAGCGCCGCTCCGGCGGCTGCTGACGCCGTGTTCCACATTCTCTGGCAGTTCGAGACCAGCGACGACCAGGCGGATGCCTTCGCGGCGGCCTATGGCCCGCAGGGCGCCTGGGTGGCATTCTTCCGGCGGGCCGAGGGCTATCGCGGCACCGAGCTGTTCCGGCGGCTGCAGTCGCCGCCGTCGTTCCTCACGATCGACCGGTGGGAAACGCGGGCGGCCTACGAGCGCTTCCGGCGCGACCAGGCCGCGGCCTACGCCGCGCTCGATGCCGCGTGCGAGGCGGTCACGACGCGCGAAGTCTTTCTGGCCGCCTGGGAGGATTGAAGAGAGCTCGCAACCATTTCGCGCGGTGATCTGTCCAAGTGGGGTGGTCCGGCACGTTGCCTCCCTCCCCGCGAGTGTTTCATGGACAGCCTGCTGCAGGACATCCGCTACAGCCTCCGCCGGCTCGCGAAGAGCCCGGGCTTCACTCTGGTCGTGGTCCTCACGCTCGCCCTCGGCATCGGCGCCAACACCGCGATCTTCAGTGCGGTGAACGCGGTGCTGCTCCGGCCCCTGGGATACGCCGATCCCGAACGGCTCGTCACCATCGAGCACTTCTATCCCTCGCTCGGTGGGTTGAAGGCACCAGTGTCCGTTCCCGGGTTTCGCGACTACCAGGCACTCAGCCGGACCTTCGAGTCGATGGCCGTCGAGAATCACTGGGCCGCGAACCTGACCGGTCAGGGCGAGCCCGTGCGTGTGCCTGGCGCGCGGGTGACGGGACGGTTCTTCGGCACGCTCGGCGTGCCCGCGCTGCTCGGACGCGGCCTGCTGCCGGGCGAGGACAGCGCCGGGCGCGAGCATGTCGTGGTGCTGAGCCATGGGCTCTGGCAGCGGCTCTTCGGGGGCGATCGTGGCATCGTCGGACGCGCGCTCTCGCTCAACGGCGAGAGCTACCAGGTCGTCGGGGTCATGCCGGAGGGTTTCCGCGACTTCTTCAACCGGAACATCGATCTCTGGGCGCCGCTGGTGTTCGATCCCGGCCAACTTGGCGACGACAACCGCACCAACGAGTTCCTCAACCTCATCGCGCGCGTGCGCCCGGGTGTGCCAGAGGAACAGGCCGCGGCCGAGATGCGCTCGCTCGCCCAGCAGCTCAAGCAGCGCTACCCGGACTCCTATGCGTCGGACTGGAGCCTCGTGACGACGCCGCTCGCGCAGCGCTCGGCCGGTGACGTGCGGCCGGCGCTGCTCGTGCTGCTCGGTGCCGTCGGCTTCGTGCTGCTCATCGCCTGCGCCAACGTGGCCAACCTGCTGCTGGCGCGGGCCGCCGCCCGCTCGAAGGAGATCGCCGTGCGCACCGCGCTCGGCGCGAGCCGCGACCGGCTGGTGCGCCAGCTGCTCACGGAGAGCCTGCTGCTCGCACTCGCCGGGGGCGTGCTGGGCCTGCTGCTGGCATACTGGGGCGTGCGCTCCGTCGCAGCACTCAATGCCGGAGCGCTCCCGCGCGCGGACGAGATCGGCATCGATGCGCCGGTGATGGCGTTCACGCTCTTCGTCTCGGTCGTCACCGGCCTCCTGTTCGGCCTTGCTCCGGCGATGCACGCATCGGCGGCCGACCTCCACGGGATGCTCAAGGAGGGCGGGCGGGGGAGCGCCGGCGGTCGGGGCGGCCAGGGTCTCCGTCGGACCCTGGTGGTGGCCGAGGTGGCGCTCGCCCTCACGCTAGCTCACGGGAGCCGGGCTGCTGATGAAGAGCTTCGCTCGCCTGCAGGGCGTCGATCCCGGGTTCGATCCCGGGCATCTGCTGACGTTCCACCTTTCGCTTCCCGCGGCGCGCTATCCGGCGGACTCGCAGCAGACCGCGTTCTTCGACCAAGTCCTGCCGGCGATCGCGGCCGTGCCCGGCGTGCGTGCCGCCGGCGCCACGTCCGTCATGCCGTTCAGCGGGAGCTGGTCGACGTCGAGCTTCGAGATCGAGGGCTATCAGCCGCCGCCGAAGACGCAGGGGCCCTGGGGAGACGTTCGCACCGTGACCACGGGCTTTTTCGAGACGCTACGCGTTCCGCTCCGGAAGGGACGGTTCCTCGGTGAGGAGGACCGGGCCGATGGCCGGCGCGTGGCGGTGATCGACGAGGAGTTCGTGCGGCGATACTGGCCTAACCGGGATCCGCTGGGGAAGCGGATCACCTTCGGCCCGCCACCCGGCGCCACCGACACGACCATGAGGGAGTGGATCGAGGTCGTGGGGGTCGTGGGACACACCAAGCACGAAGGGCTGGACGCCGAGGACCGGGTGCAGATCTACCTGCCCTACCGCCAGCGGCCGCGGCCGAGCCTGACCGTGGCCGTGCGCACCACGGGCGACCCGAATACGTACGCCCCCCAGATGCGGCGCGCCGTGCAGTCGGTCGATCCGGACCAGCCCGTCGCGAACGCCCGTACCATGGAGGAACTGATCGGCCAGTCGGTCGGGCAGCGGCGGCTGTCGATGCTGCTGCTCAGCCTCTTCTCCGGCATCGCGCTCGTGCTGGCCTCGGTCGGCATCTACGGGCTCATGAGCTACTCGGTGGCGCAGCGCTCGCGCGAGCTCGGCGTGCGCATCGCCCTCGGCGCCGCGCGCTCCGACGTGCTGCGGCTGGTGCTTCGGCAGGGGATGTCGCTCGCTCTGATCGGCATCGCGATCGGGGTGGGCGCCGCCTTCGCCCTGACGCGGCTGATCGAAAATCAGCTCTACGGTGTCGGGGCTACCGATCCCGCCACGTTCGTTGGCGTGGCGGCGCTGCTTGGGGTCACCACGCTCGCGGCCAACCTGGTGCCCGCGCTCCGGGCGACGCGGGTGGATCCGGCGGTGGTCCTGCGCGAAGAGTGAGGAGCCGGAGGGAAGGGGAAGGGGAGACTGGATGCGCCGGCCGCGGAAACGCGCCGGCGCATCTGGCTATCGCGGCCCGATACCAACAGATTTCACCTGACCCCCGACACCCTTACAGAGCGACTTCCGTGACCGCACCTAGTCCCGGCTCCTGCCGGATCCTTGTGGTGGATGACGAGCCTCTTGTCCGCCGCTTCGCTGCCCGTGTTCTGGAGGAGCACGGCTTTCTCGTGTCGCAAGCCGCCGATGGCGCCGAGGCCCTGCGCATGCTTCGTGAGGAGGTGCCCGACGCCGACGCAGTCGTGTCCGACATCGTCATGCCGCGGCTCAATGGTGTCGAGCTACTGCAGGTTCTCTCGTCGACCCACCCGCAACTGCCCGTCCTGCTGATGTCGGGCTATGCCAGCGGGGAGCTGCAGAACATGGGGATCGCCGCCCCGTGCGCGATCCTGCCGAAACCGTTCGCTCCGGAGCGTCTGGTCGAAGAGCTGCGGCGCTGCTTGCGCGGCGCCAGCGTGTGACGAGGGCTAGAAGGCGGGAAGGTTGTGTGCGAGGGTGTCAGGCAACGGCACCAGGTCGCCCTGCCAGGAGGCCCAGGTGAGCGGGCAGGGATTGCCGAACGGCGGGTCCGGATGACCGGAGCGCCCCAGCAGGTCGTGCAGCATCTCGTGCCGGACCACCATTTCGTTCGTCGCAAAATCCTCGGCCACGTAGATCCGGTGGCCAGGTTCCCAATGGCCGGCGCAGTTGCCGCTCGCGCAGGGGAAGCTGTGGCCCGCAACCAGTGACCAGTCGACCCGATCGAAATCCCCGCTGAGTCCGGAGCACGCCTCGGTCTTCGTCCACCATTCGCGGTAGATGGGCGGGGGCGTCATGGGCGAGTCGGCGCCCGGATCAAATCCGCAGGCGGCGACCAGCACGAGCGCGAAGAGGGACGGGAGCAGTCGGGGGCGGCGCACGGGGCTGGCAAGGGCAACCGTCGTGCCGCCTGCCGCCTCCGACGTAACTTCTTGTCGTCCAACGGCGAGCCTTGCCAGGGCGGACGCCCCGCCGGCCACGCTCTCTCAAGTTGCGAGCAAGTTGCGAGGAGCCATGACCACCTACGCCCGCCGGCTCGGGCTGTTCTCGACCACGATGGCGGTGGTCGGCGGGATCATCGGCGGCGGGATCTTTCGGACCCCCGCCGCCGTTGCCGGACGGGTGGGCTCCCCCAGCTTGGCGCTGGCCACGTGGGTCGTGGGCGGGGTGGTCGCACTGATCGGCGCGCTGTGCTACGGCGAGCTGGGCCACCGGCGGCCGCGGGCCGGCGGCGGCTACGTCTATCTGCGCGAGGCCTGGGGAGCGCTGCCGGCGTTCCTGTACGGCTGGGCGCTTCTCCTCGTGATCGCGACGGGGGCCATCGCGGCGGTGGCGGTCACCTTCGCAGACTATGCGCTCGCGCTCGCGGGCCTGCCCGACACCCTCTCCACCCCCGTCGCCGTCGCCGCGATCGTGCTCCTCGCAGGTATCAACTACGTCGGCGTGACGCCCGGCGCGATCACCGTCAACGTTCTCACCGTGCTCAAACTGCTGGCGCTCGCGATTCTCATCGGGGCGGGGTTGCTGCTGGCACTACCCGAGCCGGCTCCGCACGTGATGCCGGCGGCACCGGCGGTCGCTCAGGGCGCGGGCGCGGCACTCGCCGCCGTGGGCGCGGCCCTGGTGCCGATCCTCTTTACCTACGGCGGCTGGCAGCAGACCAACTTCATCGCCGAGGAGATCGTGGCACCGGAGCGCACGCTGCCGCGCGCGCTCGTGGGGGGCGTGCTGGTCGTCGTGACGGTGTACCTGCTCGCCAACGTCGCCTACCTCCGCGTGCTCGGTCTCGAGGGACTGGCCCGAAGCTCCGCCCCCGCCGCGGACACCATGCGCGCGGTGCTCGGACCTGCGGGCGGCACGTTCATCGCCGCGGGCATCGCCATCTCGACGTTCGGCTTCCTGGACCTCGTCATCCTGGTCACGCCGCGCGTGCTCCAGGCCATGGCCGCCGACGGCGTCTTCCTTCCGCGTCTCGCCGTCCTCCACCCGCGCTACCGCACGCCGGCGCTCGCCATCGTCGTCGAGTCGGCCTGGGCGATCGTGCTGACGCTCACGGGAACCTTCGCGCAACTCGTGGACTATGTGTCGTTCGGCGACTGGATCTTCTTCGGGCTCACCGTCGCGGGACTCTACCGGTTGCGGGCGCGGGATGCGCGAACCGGAGACACCACCGCGGCCGGCTTCCGCGTGCCGGGATATCCGTGGACGCCCGCCATCTTTGTGTTGGCCGCGGTCCTGGTCGTCGCCAGCTCGATCCGGGCCAACCCTCGCAACGCGGCGATCGGCACGGGACTCCTCCTCCTCGGCGTGCCGGTGTATCTCTGGTGGAGGCGGCCGCCGGCCGCCGTCGCGAACGGCGGGCCGGGGAGAGCCACGTGATGCTGAAGACGGTGATCGTCTCAGGGGTGATGCTGGCCGCCTGCGCGGGACAGCCGCGGCCGGCCCCCTCGCCCGTGCGGGTGCCCGTCAGCTTTCAGGTGCTCGGCAACGCGAGCCCATCGGACACTGGGCCCCCGACACTCCGGATCCATGGCCAGCTCGTCACCATCCGTGGGCTCGGGATCCAGATCGAAGGCGGCGGACTCTACGGCGACGTTGACGCGACCGAACCGCATACGCTGCGGCTCACGCTCTACGACTCGCTACCCGGTCGGCCTGTCGCCGATCCGCCGCCGCAGCCAGGCTTCCGGCAGGTGATCTACGAGGCCCAGATCGGGCCGGTCGCGCCGGGATCTTACGATGTGTGGGTAGGACGATTCGATCCGACGGGGCGGATGGTGGAAGTGGCGCACGAACCGCTGCGGATCGAGGTGGAGGCAACGCCGGCGGCAGGAGACTCGGGGCGGGGAAAGCCCGACCGGTGACCTTCGACGCCTGTTAGCATGCGCCGTAAGGCATTGCAGCACAGCGGAATACAATAGTCGATTTAGAGTGTTTCGGAGGCGCGGCCGACGTTTCTCCCCGCCGCGACGCACGTCAGCGCCGTCCGGAGGGTGGCGTTGCCCGAGAGCGAGTGCGAGCTTGGTCACCGACAGGGGCCGCCGACGGGCCACTCTTCGGCTCGACAGACGAGAGCCAGCGATGCCACTTACGCGTGAGGACGTTCGCGCCGCCATCGAGCGCGCCGGCGACGAACACTGGAAGGCGCTCGTGGCCCACCACGAGGATGCCTACCCTGCGAGCCGCCCCACGCCAGGTGACGTCGCGCGGCGCGAGGCGGAGCGCCTCAACGACGCGGGGTTCGGCGACGCGGAGCACTGGGAGCTGCTGGACACACGAGTGCGGCGGGAAGGCGAGAACCGCGTGACGCTGGTGCACCGCTTCCGAGATCAACGTTCGGCCGCAACCGTGGAGACGCCGCCATTCACGAACTACGAGTAGCACGGGTCGCAGTAACGCCGCCGATCGGAGGGATCGCATGGGTGTGCTCGTGAGAGGCGCCTGATGAACGACCACGTCCCACACACCGCCGAAGACGCTACGCCGAGCGAGCTGCGCCGGGCTTCGCTCCGGCTGCTGGTCATGCTGCTCGCGCTGGCGCTGCTGGTCACGCCGATCATCCGGGATCTCCCGTTGGGAAAGAGCACCCGGACGGGCCTGCTTGCGTGGCTGCTCGTCGGGCTCGCGCTCTACTGGCTCTACCAGGGCATGGGGTATCGCCCACTCCTGCTGCTGCAGCTGTTCATCTTTTCGACCGCGGCCACGCTGCTCAGCGCGAAGCTCCTGCTGGTGATTGTGGACGTCAACTCGGTCACCTTCCTCCGCACCCTGGCGCGGGGGCTCATCTTGCTGGGCGCTGCGTGCGCCGGGTCGAACCTGCTGGCGATGCTGTTCCGGCTCGCTCGACACCGACGGATCGGACAGCCGGGCTAGCGGCCATGCCCTGCCGCGGGGATGCGTCCAGCGGAGGTTTTCGAGCGATCCAAGAGGCTCAACTGGCGCTGCGAATGAAAGCCGAAGCACATCGAAACGAACTGAGGCACTGTAGGCCAGTTTTTTACTGGCACATGACTTACGTGGTTTACGATCGCCTCGGTACTTCAAGTGGTTTCGAGGTCGCGGTCTGCGGCCCTCTTCGCTTTCGCCTGGGCCTGCCGTAGCCTTCTCCACCCGATCGAAGGGGTGCTCCGGCCTCCTGGAGGGATTGGATGCGCTTCCATGTCGCCCTGCTTGCTGCTGGTCTCGGGGTCCTCTTCGCTTGCGGTGCTCCGGAGCAGCCGGCCGCCAAGCCGCCGCTCAGACTGGAGCGCGTGGCGATGCCCGGCAATCTCAAGCTCCCGTTCTCCGCGGCCGTGCGGGTGGGGCCGATGATCTACCTGTCCGGACAGCTCGGGACGGACAGCACCGGCCGGCTCGTCGCCGGGGGAATCGGCCCTGAGACCGCGCAGGCGCTGGCCAACATCCGCGTCCTGCTGGCGGCCCAGGGGTCGGGCATGGACCGGGTCGTCAAATGCACGGCCATGCTGGCCGACATGGCGGAATGGCCCGCGATGAACATGGAATACGCCCGGCATTTCCCGGCGGTTTTCCCCGCACGCAGCGCATTCGGCACCACCGGCCTGGCCTTGGGCGCGCGGGTGGAGCTGGAGTGCCTGGCGCTCGCCGGCGGCGCCTGAAGGCGCCTGAGGCGACGGCGCGGTTCCTTGCGTGGGACGGCCAGCCTAGTTTGACTCGTGTACCGGCGCCGTGCCGACTCGCCGCCCCGCGGCACCACCTGAGATCCGAGGAGCCAATGGCTACCAAACTCGACAAGACCATCAAGCGTGAGCTCGAGCTCGAAGGCAAGCTCTACACGGTCACCATGTCGCCCGAGGGCGTGAAGATCACGGCGAAGGGGGCGCGGAAGGGCCAGGAGATCACGTGGGCCACGCTCCTGAGCGGGGACGCCGAGCTGCGCCGAGACCTCAACGTCTCGGTGGACGCCTACCGCGCCTGAGCCGCGGCGGGCCGCGGGGCACGTGCTCCGGGCCTTCCGCGCGGCCGGCGTTCTCGCCGCCGCGATCGCGCTCTCGGGCGCACGCGGCGCGGCCGCGCAGTCCCGCCCGGCCGTCCTTTCGCGGCCGCCGGTGCGGTGGGCCGCCTTCACTTCGGCGTTCGACGGCTATGCCCGGGCGGATGGCGTTGTCGGTGGAAGTGTGGTGGTCCTCCGCGCCGGCCGGGTGGTGGCGCGTCACGCCTATGGCCGTGGCGACCTGCGGGTTGCGGGCGCACCCGCGGAGGACGCGGTGTACCACTGGGCCTCCATCACCAAGACGCTCACCGCTATCGCCATCCTGCAACTGCGTGATCGGGGCCGGCTCACGCTCGACGACCCCATCGTGCGGTACGTCCCCGAGCTCCGGCAGGTGCACGACGGGTTCGGCCCCATCGACAACGTCACCCTCCGGATGCTCCTCTCCCACAGCGCGGGCTTCCAGAACCCGACCTGGCCCTACGGCGAGGGCCGCCCATGGGAGCCGTTCGAGCCCACGCGGTGGGATCAGCTCGTCGCGATGATGCCGTACCAGGAGCTCGGCTTCCGCCCGGGCTCCCGGTTCGGCTACAGCAATCCGGCCTTCATCTATCTGGCGCGCGTGATCGAGACGCTGAGCGGCGATCCGTGGGCCGTCTACGTACAGAAGAACATCTGGACCCCGCTCGGCATGACCGAGAGCTTCGTGGGGCGGTCGCCTTATCATCTCGCCGACCGTCGCGCGCGGAGTTACACGGTACGCGCCGACAGCGCCGGGGCGGCGCGGACCGAAGCCAATCCGCCGGAGTTCGATACCGGCATCACCATCCCCAACGGCGGATGGAACGCGCCGGTGGCCGACCTGGTCAAGTACCTCGCGTTTCTCACGCACGCGGATCACGGTGATTCTGCGCTCGCCGCACGATACGACGGGGTCCTGCGACACACGACGCTCGAGGAGATGTGGCGCCCGGTGGTGCCGCTCGCGGCGGCCGGTGGCCTCGACGAGGCGTTCGGCCTCTCGTTCTATCTCTACCGCCGCGGCGACCGCACCATCGTAGGGCACACGGGCGAGCAGTCCGGATTTCGCACCTTCCTCTTCCTCGATCCGGCCACGACCTCGGCGGTCGTAGGCGTCGTCAACACCACCAACGGCGCCCGGGCCGATGCCTCCGCCGCCGGGTGGGACGCGCTCACGCGCGGGGCCGTGGAGCTGGTGGCGCCGTGAGCGAGCGGCGAGGACGGCACCGGCCGGGTGACGAGCGGGAGCCGCGGCCCGGGGAGCCGACGTTCGAGACGCCCGAAGCGGTGCTCGAATTGCAGCCCGAGACCGCGCCAGCGCCCGGGCGGACGCACCGGCCCGGACGCGTTCACCTCGTGGTCGTGGTGACCCGGGCGGTGACGGCGAAGGTCCAGGCCCCGCCCGGCGCCATGCTCATCGCCCGGTTCTGGCATCCGTCCCTGCGTCGATGGAACGAGACGCCGTTCGAGTCGCTGGAGCACGCCCTGCACCTGTTCGTCGACGAGAGCGGCTGGGTGCTGCGCCAGCAGCAGGCGCTCGAGGGCCCGCACGCCTTCGAGCTCATCTTCGAGGCCCGGCGTGAGGACTTCAGCCGGCCGAGCACCGAGGCGATGCTGCAGGACGTCGGACTCTCCGCGGAGGATGTGGCCGATCTGATTGAGCGCATCGAGCGCGAGAACGGCCCTGACGAGCCCCGATGATCGCGGATTTCTCCGACCACTTCTCGTCCGTCGCTGAAGCATACGCCGCGGCGCGCCCGACGTATCCGCCGGCGTTGTTCGATCACCTGGCGGATGTCGCGCCCTCGCGCGCCCACGCGTGGGACTGCGCCGCGGGGAACGGGCAGGCGACGCTGGCCCTGGCGGAGCGCTTCGCGCGCGTGACGGCGACCGACGCCAGCGCGGCGCAGCTTGCTCAGGCGCCGCGGCATCCCGGCGTCACGTATCGCGCGGGGCTCGCACAGGAGAGCGGCCTGACCGACGCCTCGGTGGATCTGGTCACGGTGGCTCAAGCGCTCCACTGGCTCGATCTGCCCAGGTTCTACGAGGAGGTGGGCCGCGTGCTCGTGGCGGACGGGATCCTCGCGGTCTGGTGTTATGGCCTGCAGCGGCTGGACGACGAGGCGGTGGACGAACGGCTGGCTCGGTTTTACGGCTCGGTCGTCGGTCCCTACTGGGCACCCGAGCGGACCCTGGTGGAAACCGGCTACCGGACCGTGCCGTTTCCCTTCGAGGAGCTCGAGGCGCCCCCGTTCGAGATGACGCACCAATGGCGGCTGCTCGAGCTCCTCGCATACCTGCGCACCTGGTCGGCCACGTCCGCGTTCGTCAAGGCGAGGGGCTTCGACCCGGTGAGCGAGCTGGCGGAGGAGCTGGCACCCGCGTGGGGCGGCGTCGACCGTCACCGGCGTGTGCGCTGGCCCCTCAGCCTCCGCATAGGCAGGCCCCGCCGACCCGCCTAAATTTCGGTCTCGAAGTCCGCCGCCTCTCACGGAGACTGTCGATGCCGACCCTCATTCCCGCGCCCACGATCATCCATGCTGCCGGGAACAAGCCCAAACGGATCGAGGAGTACGCCGGCCGGGTCAACACCGGGCAGGCCGACGTGAGCGTGGCGCGCATGGTGTCGCCCGAGGGCTGGGCCGAGCCCGGGCAGCGGCCCGACTTTCAGGAAATCACGCTCGTGTTACGCGGCACCCTGCGTGTCGAGCACGACGGTGGGTCGGTGGATGTATCCGCCGGGCAGGCCATCGTGACCCGGCCCGGCGAATGGGTGCGCTACGCCAGCCCAGCGACTGGCGGCGCCGAATATGTCGCCATCTGTCTGCCGGCGTTCTCGCCCGACACCGTGCACCGGGACGCGGCTCCATGAGCGCACCCGCCAGCGGCGCTCGCGGCCCCGGTTCGCGGACGCTCATCTTCCTCCTGTTGATCGGGGCCGCCATCGCGGCAATTCTGCCCGCGGTCCTCGCGCGCTCATCCCGCGTGGAGGTGATGCGCACGGGCCTGACCGAGGTGCTGCAGGAATGCCGCGCGCGCTACGCCGCCGCGCGCACCGCCGCGGACACCGCGGCCGCCGACGCCTGGCAGCCTGCGCTGCACGGCGAGCAGCGCCCCGGCGACCCTCCGTGCGGGCCCTACCGCCGGCGGAACATGCTCGCACCCGCGTCCCGATGAGCCTGCCGGATGCCGGGCGGCTCGAGGCGATCTGGATCAAGCGCGCGCACCGGGGGCCGATGGATTCGGTGCCCCACGCTACGCTCGTCGCGGGACGCGGGCTGGTGGGCAATGCAGACCAGGGGCGGAGCCGCCAGGTGACGCTGATCGAGCGCGAGGTGTGGGAGCGCCTGATGGCGGAGACTGGAGGACAGGTGCCGCCGAGCGCGCGGCGGGCCAACCTCATGGTGAGTGGATGCAGTCTGCTGGGGACGCGGAATCGGGTCCTCCGGGTCGGGAGCTGCAGGCTCCGGATCGCCGGCGAGACCCGGCCGTGCGAACGGATGGAGGAAGCCCTCGAAGGGTTGAGGACGGCGATGGAGGCGGACTGGGGCGGGGGAGCATTCGCGGAAGTGCTGGACGACGGCGTGATCCACGTCGGGGCCGATGTGCAGTGGGACTGAACGACGAACGGCCGGCTCGAGCGAACTCGAACCGGCCGTCTGTTCCGCGGCGTCAGCCGCGGCGCGCGGTCTTACTTGCCCAGCTTGACGACGTTCTCCGCCGCCGGACCCTTCTGGCCCTGGACGACGTCGAACTCGACCCGCTCACCCTCGACCAGACTCTTGAAACCCTGACCCTGAATCGCCGAGTGATGGACGAAGCAGTCCTTCTGGCCGCCTTCGGGCGTGATGAAACCGAAGCCCTTGGCGTCGTTGAACCACTTGACCGTGCCGGTGGTGCGCATTGTTCCTACTCCTTGGGTGTGTTGTAATCGGAGTTCGGCCATGCCGCACCTACCGACTACGCGATGTGCGTGAAATGAGCCCTCACGCGGGGAAGCTGCCCTGGTGCATCCTGCGGGATGCGATCCCCGGGAGCAGCCAACAAAAAAGGAGCCAGCGCGAGTTCCGCCAGCCCCCTGTCGAATCTGGACTATGGCCGCGCGATGCCTCAACGCGCCAATTCGCGAGCCAATGGTAAAACAGTGTACCGTTTTCCGCAATCCCTCCCGCCCACGAAGGAGTTCCGGATGACCGTGCTCGCTCCTCCCGGCCCCGACGAATACGGGACGTACTATGCCGGATATATCGCCCACGTGCCCGCCGGCACCGACATCCTCGATCTGCTCGCCCGGCAACGGGAGTCCACCCTGGCGCGTTTCGCCGCCATTCCCGAAGCTCGCGGCGCCCACCGCTATGCGCCCGGCAAGTGGACTGTGCGCGAGGTCGTGGCCCACTTGAGCGACGTGGAGCGGATCATGGCCTATCGTGCGCTCCGGGTGGCCCGTGGCGACACGACGCCGCTGCCCGGGTTCGACGAGAATGCGTACGCGCCGCTGTCGAATGCCGAGGCGCATCCGCTGGCCGCGCTGGCGGAGGAATGGGGTGACGTTCGCCGCGCCACGCTGGCCTTCTTTCGCCACCTGGCGCCGGAGGCGTGGACCCGTCGCGGGACCGCGAGCGGCGCGCCGGTGTCGGTCCGGTCCCTGGCGTGGATCATCGCGGGGCACGAACGGCACCATCTGGGGACCGCTCGCCGAGCGCTATGGGGTCTGAGCCGCGCCGATCGCGGTCCGGAGCCCCACTCGGTAGAACCCGGAGAAATCGCGCACGAAGACGAGGTCGCAGCCGTCGGGCGTGACCGCCGCGAAGTTTTCCCACCCGTGCTCGGTGTTCACGCCGCCGCCCAGCGGCGCGGGCTCGGTCCAGCCGTCCCGACCTCGACGGCTCACCCACAGATCCGACGGCCCCGGCTCGCGCGATCCCGCGGCGCGTCGGGATACCTCGAGCAGGACGACGGTGGTGTCCTGGGCCGGCGCGCCACCCCAGACGGTCAGAGCTTCGCGCCAGGCGCGCCAGCGCTCGACCGGCGCGTACGGAACTGGCGGGCGGAAGCCGCGGCCCGCGGGCGCAGCCACGAGCGTCGTGGTCGTATCCCAGTCGGGGGAGGTCCGCCGGAAGTAGAGCGTTCCGTCTCGCGCGAGGTAGGGCTGCGAATGGTAGGCGCCGTGCTGGGTCACGCCGTGCAGGAAGGCCGGCTCGCTCCAGCCGTCAGGGGTCCGCGTGGCGGTCCAGAGCCCGGCGTTCGGCTTGGTGGTGGTGTCTCCGGGCGCCCGGCGGTAGGACGCGAAGACGAGCCGCCGGCCGTCCGATGACAGGGTCGGGTAGAGATCCGAGAACTCGCCGCCGAGGTCCACCCGCTCCCCGCGTGACCACCCGGTCGAGCCGCGGCGCGACACGAAGATTCGATAGTCCTCCGAGCGCGGATCGGCGGACACCTTCTTGAAGAACCAGAGTTCGTCACCGGCCGGCGCGAAGGTGCCCCGGTAGATCTTCCCGGAGTCGCTGAGCACGGTGGCAAAGGGCTCAGCCGCCGCAGGCGAGTCCGGACACGCCTCACCTTCACGCCCCAGGCCCGCATGCGATGTCCCGCGCGACCCTCCCGTGCCCACCACAACGCCCGCCATCGCGATGATCGCCATCAGCTGCATTCGTCCGCGATCGGCCTCGTGCATGCCTGCCTCCTGGTCGGTGTCCCCTTCATCCATTCGTGACGGATCGCCGGAGGGTTTCAGGGCCGCGGTGGCGGGCTCGCCTCGCCTCGCCATAGATTGGTCCGAGACTCGTTCGTTTCGTTCGTCTCCTCGGCTGCTCGGAGGACTCGTGTTGCGACATTCCGCCCTCGGGCTCGCCGTGGTCCTGACCCTCGGCGTGCCTGCCGTTGCTGCGGCTGCGATGGATCCGGCCCCGGCCGGCAAAGTGACGATCCTGTACGACGCCTTCGGCGACCGGGCAGGCCTCGAGCGCGACTGGGGCTTCTCAGCGCTCATCGAGTACGGCGGCCGCCGAATCCTCTTCGACGCCGGAAACGACGGCGAGGTCTTCGCGCGGAACGTCCGTCGGCTCGGCGTCGACTTGCGGCGCCTCGACTTCGCCGTCATCTCCCACCGGCACGCAGATCACACCGGCGGGCTCGCCTATCTCCTCCGCGTCAACCCGACGGTGACGATCTACGCGCCGAACGAGCGGTTCGGTATCTTCGGCGGCGACGTCCCGACCACGATCATCCGGCCCGATACCGCACTCCCCGCCCGGATGCGGTACTTTGGCGGCGTGGTGCCGACGGAGCTGTCGAGCTCGACCGTGTGGCCGGGTGCGCACTTCGTGCACGTCGACACCCTCACCGAGATCGCGTCCGGCGTGGCGCTGGTCTCCACGGTCTCGCGGACGCCGGGCACGCAGGAATTGCGCGAGCTCTCGCTCGTGCTGCGGACGCCCGAGGGGCTGGTGGTGTTCGTGGGCTGCTCGCATCCGGGGATCGAGAGCATCCTCGAGGCCACCCGGCCGTACGGCGATCACGTGCACGAGATCTTCGGCGGCCTGCACCTCGTGACCACGCCGGACACCGCGATCGCGCGCATCGCGACCGAGCTCCACGACGCCTGGCGGATCGACCTGATCGCGCCGGGCCATTGCACCGGCGAGCCGGCCTTCGACGCGCTCGCGCGCACCTTCGGCGCCCGGTACGTCTACGCGGGGCTGGGCGCCGTCGTTCCACTACTCTGACCGCCCCGTGGCGCGGTACCGGAGTCCCGATGATCGTCTGCCAGTGGCATCTGCCGACCGGGTGAGCGTCGTGGTCCGCCCCGCCGGGTCGGCCGATGCGGCCTGGCTGGCGGCGCTCGCCGAGCGCACGTTTCGCGAGACGTACTCTGCCGAGAACACGCCGGAGAACATGGAGCGATACGTGAGCGAGCACTTCGGCTCCGCGCGTCAGGAGGCGGAGCTGCGTGACCCGCGGATGAGCACGCTCGTGGCGGAGGTGGACGGCCGGGCCGCCGGGTACGCGCAGCTCGCGCGGAGCGAGCCGCCGCCGCCCGTGACGGCCCCTGCTCCCCTTGAGGTGGTTCGCTTCTACGTCGACCGGCCATGGCATGGCCAGGGCGTGGCGCAGACCCTGATGGCCGCGGCCGTCGAGACCGCGCGCGGGGCCGGTGCGCGCACCCTCTGGCTCGGCGTCTGGGAGCGGAACGAGCGCGCGATCGCCTTCTACCGCAAGAGCGGTTTCGCGGACGTGGGCACCCAGACGTTCGTGCTGGGCATCGATCACCAGCGAGACCTTGTGCTCGCCCGATCGCTCGACTGAGCGGCCCGACACCCGCCGAGGACCGACGATGGCATCACCGCCGATGGACCTGTTGCTCTGGAATCTCCAACCCGAGTCCGGCCGAAAAAACTGGCACGGCGGGCCGAGTCCGGTGGGCGCGCTGCGCGGCGTCGACGCCGAGCAGGCTGCGTGGCGGCCGACGCCCCGGCGGAAGAGCGTCTGGGAGCTCGCGCTCCACATCGCCTACTGGAAGTACGCCGTGCGCCGGCACCTGGTGATGGACGAGCAGCCCCGCTTCCCGCGGAGCCCCGCCAACTTTCCCCGCCTGCCCGATCCAGCCGACGAGCGCGCGTGGGCGAGCGACGTCGCGCTGCTCCGCACCGAGCACGACCGCCTCGTGGAGGCGGTGCGGACCTTCCCGGCCCGGCGGCTCGGCGCGGTCCCGCCCGGCGGGAAGCGCTGGACCTACGGCGAAATCGTGCTCGGCATCGCGGCCCACGACGCATATCACACCGGACAGCTCCAGCTGCTCAAGCGGTTGTGGCAGGAGCGGGCGACGCTGAATCGGGAGCGCTCGCGTGGGTGACGTCGTGCGGCAGGCCGGCCCCGGCGATGTCGACGCGGTGGCGCCCCTGTTCGACGCCTACCGGCAGTTCTACCAGCAGCCGTCCGATCCCGCGCTCGCCCGCGCCTTCATCGCCGAGCGCTTGGCGCGCTCGGAGTCGGTGATCTTCCTGGCCGAGCGCGATGGCCAGGCCGTCGGGTTCGTGCAGTTGTATCCGCTGTTTTCGTCCACGGTCGCTCGGCCCCGACGGCTGTGGCTGCTGAATGATCTGTTCGTCTCGCCGTCGGCCCGTGGCGGCGGGGTGGCGCGCGCGCTCCTGGATCGGGCGCGCCGCCTGGGCGAGGAAACCGGCGCCGCCGGACTCGAGCTGGTGACCGCGCGCACCAATGCGCCGGCTCAGCGGCTGTACGAGTCGCTGGGCTGGCGGCACGATGACGAGTTTCTCCGGTACGAGCTGGGGCTCTGAGCGGTGACAGCGCCCAGCCTGCTCGAGGCCTTCGACCAGACGATCGCGGCCGTGCGCCGGCTCGAGGCCGACGGGCTGCGCACGGCGAAGGGTGCGTCCGCGGGCCGTGAGCTCGAGCGCCTGCTCGACGAGCTCGTGGCGCGGCGGGCCGACGTGGCCGCCGGTGCCCCGTTCGACCGAGAGTGGGCCGGCCGCACCGTGCGGTGGGTCGCCCAGTGGCTCCCCGATGGCCAGCTACCACTCCTCGCGCGGCTCGGCGGGATCGCGCGCGCGGGCGGCGGCCCGTAGCGGGTGGTCACAGCGGAGGCCCCGCCGGTCTGGTCTGTCGGCCGGCACGGCTGTAATCTGTGGCATGCCTGCATCTTCGCTGCCGCCCGCCGATCGCGAGCTTCCCGACCTGCTCGACCGCAACCGCGCCTGGGCCGAGGCAATGGTCCGGGACGAGCCGGACTTCTTCCGGAAGCTCACGCATCAACAGACACCCCGGTACCTCTGGATCGGCTGCTCGGACAGCCGCGTTCCGGCCAACGAGATCGTGGGGCTGGCGCCGGGCGAAATGTTCGTCCACCGCAATGTGGCCAACGTGGTCGTGCACACCGACCTCAACTGCCTCTCGGTGCTCCAGTACGCGGTCGAGGTGCTGGAAGTGGAGCACGTCATCGTCTGCGGCCACTACGGATGTGGTGGCGTTCGGGCCGCATGGAACGCCCGGCCGCTCGGCCTGATCGACAACTGGCTGCGGCACGTGCAGGACGTCGCGGCACGGCATACGGGCGAGCTGGAGGCGCTGGCCGGCACTGCGCTCATCGACCGCCTGTGCGAGCTCAACGTGGTCGAGCAGGGGGTGCACGTGTGTCGCACGACGATCATGCAGGACGCCTGGCAGCGCGGGCGGACTGTCACTGTGCACGCGTGGGTCTACAGCCTCGAGGACGGCCTGCTGCGTGACCTGGCGTTCACGGCGTCCAATGCCGCGGAGGTCGCCCACAGCTACGAGCGCGCGCTCAGGCGTCGCCCCACCTTGGCGGCCAGCTGATGTTCTCGCCAGCAGTGGTGCTCATGACCGTGCCGGCGTTGGATCCCGAGATGCGCGAGTTCTGGCAGCACCTGGGCACGGCGATCCTGTGCGGCGGAATCATCGGCATCGAGCGGCAGCTCCGCGGCAAGGCGGCCGGTATCCGGACGAGCATCCTGATCTGCCTCGGCACGGCGATCTTCGTCGCGCTCGGCTCCTCGCTGTCGCCTGGCACGGCCGACCCCACCCGGGTGCTGGCGCAGGTGGTGAGCGGCATCGGCTTTCTCGGCGGCGGCGTGATCCTGGCACGGAAGGGGCTGGTCACCGGCGTCACCTCCGCCGCCGTCATCTGGATCCTCGCCGCGCTCGGCGCGATGATCGGGCTCGGACACCTGCGGGCGACCCTGGTGCTCACGCTCGTCACGCTCGGCATCCTCCTTGGTGTCGAGCTGCTGGAAGGCGCCTTCCGCAGGCTCCGGCAGGGCGCCACAGACCGCGAGCTCGCCAACATCGAGATCGAACAAGGCTGAGCGGATGGACCTGGTGGACGTGGTCACCGAGCGCACCACCGCGGCGACAGACGCCGTGATGGCGCTCGCGGCCGCGGCCGCCATCCTGGTGCTTCGCCGGACCACGCCACCCTCGTTCGGGCGCGCCGTATGGCAGGCCGCCTTCGCGGCGCTCGCCCTCGCCTCGGTCCTGGGCGCGGTGGCCCATGGGCTCGAGCTGCCGCCCGCCACGCGCGAGCTGCTGTGGCAGCCGCTCTACCTCGCCCTCGGCGTCACGATGGCGCTCTTCGTGGTGGGCGCCGTTCGCGACTGGCGTGGCGCGGCGGCCGGCCACCGCGTGCTCGTGCCGATGCTCGTGCTCGCCGTGGTGTTCTATGGCATCACACGACTGACGCACGGCAGCTTCCTTGCCTTCGTGGTGTACGAGGCGGCGGCGCTGATCTTCTCGCTCGGGGTCTACCTGCGGCTGGCGACCGGGCCGGCGCGCGCCGGCGCGGCGCCGATGGCCGCCGCGATGGCGGTGAGCCTCGCCGCCGGCGTCGTCCAGGCCTCGGGCGTGGGACCGGTCCGCATCGTGTGGGACTTCGATCACAACGGGGTATTCCATCTCGTGCAATTCGTCGGCGTTGCGTTGCTGGTGACCGGTCTTCGCCGGCTCCTCGCTTCGGCCGCCTGAGGAACCATGCCCGTCGCCTTCACCGCCGATCTGGCGGCCATGCTCGATCGCGACCTCCGCGCCCTCCAACGCGAGCTCGAGGCCTATCCCGAGGAACGGCAGATCTGGCAGCCGGTCCCAGGTCTGTCCAACACGGCGGGTACCCTCGCGCTCCATCTGGCGGGGAATCTCCAGCACTACGTCGGCGCGCGATGGGGCGGGACGGGGTACGTGCGGGACCGGGACGCGGAGTTCGCGCGGCGCGATGTCCCGCGCGCCGAGTTGATCGCGGGAATCGAGCGGGCCAGAGCGGCGGTCGCAGCGGGCCTCGGCGCCGTCGCTGCGGACGAGCTCCACGCCGAGTACCCCGAGCTCATCGGGGGATGCCGGATCCGAACCGGGGATTTCCTGGTACACAGCGCCGTGCACCTCGCCTACCACCTCGGCCAGGTCGATGCTCACCGCCGGGTGGTTACGGGGAACGCGGAGGGAGTCGGAGCGGTGAAGCCGGCGGAGCTTGGGAGCGCGAGAAAGGCGTGAAGTGCAACGAGGGACCTTCTCCAGCATCCCGGAACCGCGCAGGGTTCCGGAGCGTGCGGGCAAGGTCCCTCGCTGCGCTCGGGATGACGGGTTCGGCTCTCAGCAGACGGTCATCGCCCCGCTCGCGAGCAGTTCGAAATCGCTGCCGCGCACCGGATGCGCTCGGAGCTGATCCAGCGCGTCCTCCCAGCGCGGGTCCGACGTCCCTGTCACATACCAGGCGCTGCCCTGATCGGCGAGCATCAGGCCGTAGCGCTTGAGCGCGGTCAGCAGGACCAGCGCGTCCCCGGTATACGGCGCGAGGGAGAACTCGGCCTTGAGCCGTGCCCGCGTGCCGTATGGCGGCAGAGCGGCGTCCGCGTACTGGCCGCAGTGGCTCGCGGGCGACACGTAGGCACGCCGCACGTGCGGGACGGTGAATCTGAGCGCATGTCTGATCGCGCCGGCGGCCACCTCGTCGTAGCGCAGAAGTCCCGGCAGGATCGGGAGGCCGGCTGCGTCGGCCGAGGTCCAACCCGCGGGGCGGGTCGCGTTCACCGTCAGGTCCCACCGCGCCGAAGAGCTCACGCGGAAGCCGCCTGCGGTGCGGACGGCGTTGTAGAGCTCGTAGAGCACGCATTCGCCCTGGCGGACGACGAGCACGTGCCGGTCGCCCGCGCCGGGATCCGGATCGGCGGTGCTGCCGCCTTCGATCGGCGCATTCGGAGGTATCGGCATCGGACCCGGATCGCTCTCGTCGCCGTAGTCCGCGCCGTCGGTGCCGTACTCGATCGTCACCAGGGGCTGGTCCGCGGGCACGACCGTGTAGGCAATGCCGTAGTACTCCTCGGTGGTTCCCAGATCCAGATGCACGGCGTTGCCCGGCGACATCACGCCCAGAAGTGCGGCCGAGTTCGCGGCTACCGGGTCGGCACTGACCTCGCGATTCCAGGCGTTGTCGTTGGGGAAGATCTGGCATCCGCCAATACTGGCCGCGGCGCCCGGCACCGGGGGCGCGGGCGGGGAGGCGGGGGGCGGACCCGAGGGACCTCCTGGCCCGGCTGGGTCGGAGCCCGGCCCGGAGGCACCGCAGCCTGCAAGGAGGAGCGCCAGCAGCGCCCGCCGGTGTTTCATGGAAGTCTCCCTGCCGATGGAGCCTAGCTCGAGACTGCAAGGATTGACGTCGGGGTCATCGCTGAAAGGGGCAAAATTCATGCTCCACGGCCTTGCTCCGCGAGCGCTGTCGCTGGCGCGGGTGCTTCCGGCCAGTGATTTCCGGCCGTAGGTTCCGGTGCCTGTCCCATCCCGCCCCGAGGAGGATCTCATGGACGAGCAGGTCGACCACCCGTCGAACACCCGCGAATTCATGGCGATGTGGAACAGCGTTACGGCCGAGCACCTGATGCACAAGCTGACGGGCGTGCTGCAGGTCCTGCCCGAGCGCGTGCCCGAGGCGCCGCGACTCGACCAGGCGCAGGCGGCCGCGCTCTCGTCGCTGCTGGTGCGGGCCTTTCAGGTAGCCGCGTCGCCGGAGGGCGGGGTGCACGCGGCCGTGCAGTTCGTCGCCGAGTACGGATCCGACGCACCCGCGTGACCGGCGCCGGCCCTCGCGACCTCACCATCTCGCTCCCCGCCTGGGTGGACGAGGTGGTGGACTGGGAACGCCGCTATGCCAACGATGCCGAGCGGGTCGGACTCGCCATCGCGCTCTCGCGGGAGAACGTCGAGCGCTCCACGGGCGGGCCGTTCGGTGCCGCGGTGTTCGAGTCGGTCTCGGGTGCGCTGGTGGGCGTGGGCGTGAACTGCGTGGAGCGGCTGGGCAACGCGACGCTTCACGCGGAGGTCGTGGCGATCATGTTCGCCCAGCAACGGGTCCGGTCCTTCACGCTGGGCGGGCCGGGCGCGCCGGCCCGCGAGCTGGTGAGCTCCTGCGAGCCCTGCGCCATGTGCCTCGGCGCCACGCTCTGGAGCGGCGTCCGCCGGCTGGTCTGCGCCGCGAGCCGGGCCGACGCCACCGCGCTCGCGTTCGACGAAGGGCCGGTCTTTCCGGAATCGTACGCCTACCTCGAGCAGCGCGGGATCCGCATCGATCGCGACGTCGGACGCGCGGAGGCCGTCGCGGTGCTGCGCCTGTACCGCGACCGCGGCGGTCTCATCTACAACCCCTGATCATGTCCCCCGATCGCCCACGCCCGCCCGGCAGCTTCGCGGCCGCGGTCAACTGGATGGGCGGCCTGACCCTCCTCCTGTTCTGGCTCCCCGTCGTGGGACCACTCATCGCCGGCGTGATCGGGGGCGTCAAGGCGGGCACGGTCGGCCGGGCGGTGGCGGCGGTGTTCGTCCCCGCGATCCTCACCGGCGCGCTTGCCGCGGCCGGCGTCACCTACCTGGCCGATTGGTTCCCATGGGGACTGCTGGCCGGCCTGGGAGTGGTCGTCATCTGCCTGCTCAACGTGGTCCCGCTGCTGGCGGGCGCCGTGGCAGGTGCGGTGTTCGCCCCGCTGTTTCACCGGACGCCTCCCGAAACCGGTCCGCGTGCGGCAGCGTAGAGCGACGCACCCCCACACAAGGCCGGACTTCTGATCGACCGCATCGCCGTGCCTTCGTTGCGTCTCGTCCGTCTCGCGCTGGTCGCCCTCATCGCCGGAGCAGCGATCGCGAGCTGCGGCTCCGCCAATGTGGACCCGGACACCGATCCTACCCTCCGGATTCTCTTCATCGGCAACAGCCTCACCGACGCGAACGATCTCCCCGGCACCGTGCAGCGCCTGGGTCAGAGCGATCACACCCGAAGTGTGGTGGTCTCGTCCGTGGCGGTCGGCAACGCCAGCCTCGAGGACCATTGGAACCGGGGCGACGCGCAGAAGGCCATCGCGAGCATGCGGTGGGATCTCGTGGTGCTGCAGCAGGGGCCGTCCGCCCTCCCCGAAAGCCGCGTCCTCCTGATCGACTACGCCACCCGTTTCGCCGGCGAGATCCGGAAGGTCGGCGGCCGCCCGGCGCTGTACATGGTGTGGCCCGGGCTGGACCGAGAAGCGGAGTGGGATGCCGTGAGCGCGTCGTACGCGGCCGCGGCGGCGGCGGTGGACGGGCTCCTGTTGCCGGCCGGGGAGGCCCTGCGTGCCGTGCGAGACGGCACACCTTCGATTTCGCTGTTCGAGCCCGACGGCTTCCACCCATCCGTGGCCGGCACCTACGGAGCGGCGCTGGTGATCTACGCTCGGGCCGCCGGAGTCTCGCCCATCGGTCTGACGGCCAAGGCGGGCGGCTCGTCACTGACTCCCGTCCTTGTGACCACGCTCGAGGCGGGCGCGGCCCAAGCGATCGCGGAGGCGGGAGGCGACTGACCGCGCCTGGCAGGGACCTTGCCGAGCGGCGCCGACCACGATTTCATCCATGCTCATCGGCACGTGGCGGAGCGCCCTCTTTCCATCGTGATGAGGCTTCGATGCGGAACCTGTTTGCCCTGCTGGCCCTGATCGGACTCGCCGGCATCGCGCTTGGCGTGCTGACCATGCTGCGCGCGGCGCCAGGCCCGGCCGGGTCGCTCGGCTTCACGCACGAGAACTACGGTGGGCCGGGGTCCCTGCTGGCGGGCCTCATGCTGCTTGCCGCGAGCCTCTACCTCCGCGCGTTCTGGCAGGGCAGGGACTGAGCGGGGACGCGCCCGTGGTCATTTTCGAGCAGATCGCGCGCACACTGCACCGGCTGCGCGCCCATCATCGGCGGCGGTTGCCCTTCCTCGCGCCGGCCGTCGAGCGGCGGCGTCCTCGCCTGGCCGCGGAGGACTATGCGGCCCGCCACTCCATCGAGCACACGCTCGACCGCAAGGCGGATCTGCGGCGGCTCGCGCCGGTTCGGGCGGACGCCGCGCAGCGGTATGAGCAACTCCTTCGCTACGAGCTCACCGGGCTGCGCGAAGTGGTGGCGGCGCTGGAGAACACGGTCGGTGGCCGTGAGCTCCACGAGTGCCTCACCGAGGCGCGAGAGGAGATCCAGCGGCTGGAGATCGAGGTGGCGTGGTGCGCTGCGCTCTCGAGCCAGGTGCCGGCGACGGCGGAAGGCTGAGGCACGAAGCGCTTGACAGTGCTTGACAGTACCTTAATTGATCGATTAATTAAGCACATGCCCGCCGAACTCGCCGAGCCTGCCCGCCGTGACCAGATCCTCGATGCCGCCGAGCGCCTCTTCGCCGATCAGGGCTTCGCGCGCACGACGATCAAGCAGATCGGCCGCGCTGCCGGCGTGAACAGCGCGCTTCTCTACTACTACTTCGCCGACAAGGACCAGCTCTACCGGGAGGTGTTGCAGCGCTTCGTGGCCGGGCTGGTGTCCCGGACCATGACCGGCAGCGCCGGCGGCGGCCCGCCCGAGGCTCGCCTCCGCGCGTTCGTCGACGCCCAGGTCCAGGCGCTCGCGGCGCATCCCCACGCGCCCCGGCTGCTGGCGCGCGAAATGATCGACTACGACGCCGCGCACGCGGTCGAGCAGATCCAGCACCTCTCCGTCACCGGCTTCCGCCGGCTTTGTGACCTGATCGAGGAAGGCCGGCGTGCCGGCATCTTCCGCAACGACCTCGATCCACGGTTCGCGGCAATTTCAACCCTCGCGCAGGTGGGCTGGTTCTTCGTGGCGCGGCCCGCCGTGCGGATCCTGCTCCAGCAGGGCCCCGACGGCCCATCGGACGATGTCGTCCGCGCCTTCGGTCGTCACGCCGCCGACTTCGCCGTGGCCGCGTTGACCGCACCCGGCGGCCGCCGTCGCGTGGCCGCGCGCCGCTCCCCCCGCATGCGATCGAGGAAGGCATGACCCGCCGCCGTTGGCTTCCGCTCGCCCTGGGTGCCGCGACCGCCGCGTGCGCCGCCTGCGACCGGCCCGATGGCGGGGCGGTACGCGCCACCGGTACCATCGAGGTGCGCGAGGTGGACGTCTCGCCGCTGGTGCCCGCGCGGATCGTCCGGGTGCTGGTGGACGATGGCCACCCCGTGCGGACCGGCGACACGCTGGCGACGCTGACCCAGTCCACCACGCGCGCCGACATCGCCCAGGCCGAGGCCGGCGTCCGCGCGGCGGAGGCCTCATTGCGTGAGGCGGTCGCGGGTGCCCGGCCGCGCGAGATCGACCGCGCCCAGGCCGATCTGCGCGCCGCCGAGGCCGAGGCGGTGCGTGCCACGCGCGATCTCGAGCGCCTCCGGCCGCTCGCCGACAGCGGGACCGTGAGCCGCCAGAGTCTCGACGCGGCGCGCGCCGATGC
The DNA here is from genome assembly GCA_963728705.1 of uncultured Gemmatimonadales bacterium. Lineage (GTDB taxonomy): Bacteria > Gemmatimonadota > Gemmatimonadetes > Gemmatimonadales > GWC2-71-9 > CAVVWJ01. The sequence continues at coordinate 55,702 of CAVSLY010000013.1, read as the reverse complement.
CGAGACGGCGGTGGGCCGGCGCGACGCGGCGCGGGAAGCGCTGCGGCTGCTCCAGGAAGGCACCCGCGCCGAGCGGGTCCAGGCGGCGCGGGCCCAGGTGGCGAGCACGCGGGCCACGCTCGCGGCCTCCCGGGCCGTGGCGCAGGATCTCGTGCTCATTGCGCCGGTCGACGGCATCGTCATCTCGCGGAACGCTGAGCCGGGCGAGATGATGGGCGCCGGCCAGTCGGTGCTCACGCTGGGTGAGACGGCGGCGCCGTTCGTCCGGGTCTACGTGCCGACGCGGCAACTCCCCCGCGTGCGGCAGGGACAGCGCGTCGTGGCCCGGCTGGACGGCTACCCGGACCGGCCGATTCCAGGCCAAGTGGTCGCGATCAGCCCCGAGGCCGAGTTCACACCACGCATCGCGCTGACCGAGGAGGAGCGGGCCGACCTCGTCTTCGGCGTCAAGGTCGCGCTCAGCGACACCACCGGGCTCCTCCGGCCGGGCCTGCCGGCCACGGTCGAGCTCGAGCGGGCCGCATCCCGGTGAGCACCATGCCGACCGGCACGCCGCCCTCCGCGGCCGACACCGTCGCGGTGCACGGACTGCGGAAGACCTTCGGCACGTTCGTCGCCGTCGAGGGACTCGACCTGACGATCCATCGGGGCGAGGTGTTCGGCCTGCTCGGCCCCAACGGCTCGGGCAAGACGACGACCATCCGCATGCTCTGCGGCCTGATGGTGCCCAGCGGAGGCTCGGCCACGGTCGTGGGATTCGACGTCGTGCGCGACGCGGAGCAGATCCGGCGGCGCATCGGCTACATGTCGCAGCGGTTCGGGCTGTATGACGACCTGACGGTCACCGAGAACCTGACCTTCTACGCGTCGATCTACGGGCTGCGCGGTGGGGAGCGCCGGGCCCGGGTGGCGGAGCTGCTCGACGAGCTTGGCCTCCGCGAGCGGACGGCGCAACTCGCAGGCACCCTGAGCGGTGGCTGGAAGCAGCGGCTGGCGCTGGCCTGCGCCACGGCGCATCGTCCGGCGATGCTGTTTCTCGACGAACCGACCGCCGGCGTCGATCCGGCATCGCGGCGGCTCTTCTGGCAGCGGATCTACGCGCTGGCGGAGCAGGGCACGACCATTCTCGTCACCACGCACTACATGGACGAGGCCGAGCGCTGCCAGCGGCTCGCCTTCCTCTCCCGCGGCCAGCTCATCGCCGTGGGCACGGCGGCGGAGGTGCTCGAGCACTTCGGCCAGCCGACCATCGAGGACGTCTTCATCGAGCTGCAGCGGCGAGACGAAGGGGCCGTGGTATGAGCCGGCTCCAGCGGCTCGCCCGGTCGCCCCTCTGGGCCATGCTCTGGAAGGAGCTGGTGCAACTCCGCCGCGACCGCATGACGCTGGGCCTGATGCTGGGCATTCCCGCCATCCAGCTCGCCCTGTTCGGCTATGCCATCCAGACCGAGGTCAGGCACCTGCCGACGGTGGTGCTCGACGAGTCGCGGAGCTCCGAGAGCCGCCGCCTCGTCGCGGTGTTCGCCAACACCGGCAACTTCGACATCATCGAGCACGTGCCCGACCGCGCCACGCTTGCCCGGCGCATCGAGACCGGGCGGGCCAGCGCGGCGCTCGTCATCCCACCCGGCTTCATGCGGGACCTCAAGCGCGGCCGCGGGGCGGAGGCGCAGATGATCGTCGATGCCGCGGATCCCCTCGCGTCCTCCGCCGCCCTGTCCGGCGCCGCCCAGGCGGGCACCGCGCGGGCCGCCGCCATCGCCCAGGCCGCAGGCGGCGGACCGGCCGCGCTGAGCGTGCGCGTGCGTCCCTGGTACAATCCAGGGCTCCGAAGCGCGGTGTACATCGTCCCGGGAATCGTGGGTGTGCTGCTCTCGCTCACGCTCGTGCTCATCACGAGCATGGCCGTGGTGCGCGAGCGGGAGCGCGGCACGCTCGAGCAGCTCATCGTCACCCCGATCGACAAGACCAGCCTGATGCTGGGGAAGATCCTCCCGTTCCTGCTCATCGGCTACGTGCAGATCACGGTCATCCTCGTCCTGGGGCGGCTGCTCTTCCACGTGCCGATGCTGGGCAGCCTCCCGCTGCTCTACCTGTTGAGCCTCGCCTTCATCGTCGCGAGCCTGGCGCTCGGGCTGCTCATGTCGACTCTGGTGCGGAGCCAGGTGCAGGCCATGCAGCTCAGCTTCCTTTTTCTCCTTCCCAACATCCTGCTGTCGGGCTTCATGTTTCCCCGCCAGGCGATGCCCGACCTGGCCCAGTGGATCGGCGCCGCCCTGCCGCTCACCTACTTCCTCACGATCCTTCGCGGGGTGCTCCTCAAGGGCACCGGGATCGCCGAGCTCTGGCCCGATGCACTCGCACTCGTAGGCTTCGCGGTGGGGCTGGTGGTGTTGAGCGTCACCCGCTTCCACAAGACGATCGAGTAGCGCCCGGGAGCGACTTCCGGGCGCCACTATACTTCGCGGATGCCACGTCACCGCCCCGGCCGACCGGCCGCGCTCGGCGCTACCTGGAGCGGAACCGCGACGACGTTCGCGCTCTACGCCGCGCACGCGACCGCCGTCGATCTCTGCCTGTTCACCGCCGCCGACGATGCGGTGGACTCGGCACGCGTGCCGCTCGCCGCCGGGCCGGGCTCGATCTGGGCGGTCACGGTCGAGGGCGTGGGGCCCGGACAGCTCTACGGGTTCCGCGCACATGGACCCTACGCCCCCGAGCAGGGACACCGCTACAACCCCGCCAAGCTGCTGCTCGACCCGTACGCCCGTGCGCTGAGCGGGTCGGTTCACTGGAACTCGGCCCTCGCGAGCCATCCCGATGGTCCGCCGGGCGAACCCGTTGACCTCTCGGCCGACCCGCGCGACAGCGCCGGCGCGATGCCGAAGTGCGTGGTGATCGATCCGGCGTTCGACTGGACCGGCGACGAGCGCCCGCGCACGCCGTGGGAGCGCACGGTCATCTACGAGTGTCATGTGAAGGGGATGACGATGCTGCATCCGGAGGTGCCCCGGGAGCTCCGCGGCACCTATCTCGGGCTCTGCAGCGATCCGATCCTGGAGCACCTGCACTCACTCGGCATCACGGCGGTCGAGCTGCTCCCGGTGCATCAGGAGGCGAGCGAGCCGCGCCTGGCCGGCCTGGGCCTCACCAACTACTGGGGCTATAGCTCCATTGGGTACTTCGCGCCGGACGTGCGCTACGCCACCGCCGGCGAAGGTCGACAGGTCCAGGAGTTCAAAGCGATGGTCCGCCGCTTCCATGCGGCGGGACTGGAGGTGCTGCTCGACGTCGTGTACAACCATACCGCGGAAGGCGGTCACCGCGGCCCCACGCTCTCGTTTCGCGGCATCGACAACACCGCCTACTACCGGCTCGACGCCGGGCACCGTGCTCGCTACCTGGACCTTACCGGCTGCGGCAACACCGTCGACCTCCGGCGCGACCCCGGGCTCGACCTCGTGCTCGACAGTCTGCGCTACTGGGTCGAGGAGATGCACGTCGACGGTTTCCGCTTCGACATCGCGCCCGTGCTGGGCGGCCGGGATCCGGGGTTCGACCCTGCCGCGCCGTTTTTCCAGCGCATCGCGCACGATCCCGTGCTGTCGCAGGTGAAGCTGATCGCCGAGCCATGGGACCTCGGTCCGGAGGGCTATCAGCTCGGCGCCTTTCCGCCGGGGTGGGCGGAGTGGAACGATAAGTTCCGCGACGGCGCGCGCCGCTTCTGGCGCGGCGACACCGGCGCCGTGGGCGAGCTTGCCTCGCGCCTGAGCGGGAGTAGCGACCTGTTCGCCCCCGGCGACCGTGGCCCGCTGGCGAGCGTGAACTTCGTCACCTGTCACGACGGGTTCACGCTGCACGACCTCGTGAGCTACGAGCACAAGCACAACGAGGCCAACGGCGAAGCCAACCGCGACGGGAGCGATCACAATCTGAGCCGGAACTGGGGGGTCGAGGGCCCCGCGACGACCACGCAAGTGGCACGCGTGCGCGAGCGGGTCAAGCGCAGCCTGCTCGCGACGCTGGCGTTCTCGCAGGGCGTCCCCATGCTGTCTCACGGCGACGAGCTCGGCCGCACCCAGCAGGGCAACAACAACGCCTACTGTCACGACGGGCCGCTGACCTGGGTGCATTGGGACCTCGATCCGGCCGGTCAGGCGCTACTGCGGTTCACCCGGGCAGTGCTGGCCATCCGCGCGGCCACGCCCGCGCTCCGCCGCAAAACCTTCTTTCCAGCCGAGTCGGCGGGTGCCCACGGCCTCACCTGGCTCGGCGCGGACGGAGCGCCGATGACGCCCGCTGAGTGGGCCCACGAGTCCAATCACTCACTCGGCCTGCTGTTCGATGACGGCACGCCGCTCCTGCTCCTGCTCAACGGCGGCGGGCGGTCCCGAGCCTTCGCGTTGCCAGAGCGACCCGAAGGTCCCTGGACCGTCATGGTCGACACGGCCCACGAGGGCGAGCGGGAAATCACGGCTGGCTTCACGCTCGCGCCCCACTCGCTCGTTCTTCTCCGGCACGCCTAGGAGCCAACCATGCGTCTCGAGCCCGTCGTTCCCGGATCGACCCTGGACCTCGGCGACCAGGCGGCGCATGCGCCGGCCGGTGCGCCGGACAAGGACGCGGCGGTGGCGGAAACCGAGCGGCTGGCCCGGCGCATCGACGCGCTGCAGGACGCACTCTACGCGGAGGGACGGCGGGCGTTGCTCGTGGTGCTGCAGGGCCGGGACACGGCGGGCAAGGACGGCACGATCCGGAAGGTGTTCGGGCCACTCAGTCCCCTGGGCCTCACGGTGGCCAGTTTCAAAGCGCCCTCGCCGATCGAGCTGGCCCACGACTATCTCTGGCGGGTGCACCAGGTCGTCCCTGTCCGCGGGACGATCGGCGTCTTCAATCGCTCGCACTACGAGGACGTCCTCGTCGTGCGCGTCCACAGGTTGGTTCCCGAGGCGGTCTGGCGGCCACGCTACGACCAGATCGTGCAGTTCGAGCGGATGCTGACCGAGAACGGCATCACCATCCTCAAGTTCTTCCTGCACATCTCACGGCGGGAGCAGCGGGAGCGGTTGCTGGCGCGATTGGAGGACCCGACGAAATACTGGAAGTTCGCGGCGGGCGATCTGGCCGAGCGGGAGCGGTGGGACGAGTACACCGAGGCGTACCGTGAGGCGCTCGAGCGGACCAGCACGCCCGAGGCGCCCTGGTACCTGGTCCCGGCGGACAAGAAGTACCTGCGTGACGTGCTGGTGGCGCAGGTAGTGGCGGAGCGGCTGGAGCGGATGGATCCGAAGTACCCCGGCCCGCCGGAGGGATTGGAGCAGTTCAGGCGGGCGCTGCGTTGAGCTCAGCTCTTGCCGTCGGGGCCGACGATGATGAACGTGAGCGTGCCACCCGACGAGACGAAGGCCATCTTGTTGCCCAGGATCTGTTCCAACGCCGTCTGCATCCGCGGCGTTGAGCCAGTGATCACCATCCCGATCTGCATGCCGCCGCTGGGCCCGCCGCCAGGCGGCGCGAAGTTCTCCCAGTCGAGCGTATACTCGGAGTTGGCGAAGGTGAGGCTTCCCGGAAGGTAGGGCGCGAGCTCGGCGGGTACCTGCCCGGGGCCGGCCTCGTTGGGCCACGTATTGTGCTCATACCAGGCGTTATAGGCCGCCAGGCGAACCGTCTCGAGGTCCGCCGCCACCTGCACAGCGCGGGCGCGATGGCGCAGGTCGATGTACTTCAGCAGCGCCATGCCTGCCAGCAGGCCGATCACGATCATCACCGTCATGAGCTCGATGATGGTGAATCCCTGGCGACGACGGATCATCGGTTTCTCCTGGCGATGACTTCGAAGCTGTTGCCGATGAACCGCGTCAACGATTCCCCCGACGTGAACGAGACTCGGACCCCGTCGCCCTCGCCCTCGAGCTGATACCCTGCGGCGCTCCGCTGGTAGCTGATCCCCGCGCCGTTCGCCCCGGCCTGCTCGAGCGTGGTCGGAAGCTGACCCCTCTGCTGGCGGTAGCGCTCGACATGCTGCGCGGCGTTGGCCACGCTGATCCGGAGACTCGCCTGGCGCACCGCGGGAGACTCCGGAGCCGCGGCGACCGGGAAGACCCACTCGGGGCGCTCGACGTAGAGGTATACCGACGCGAAGGTGAGGACCACCGTGCAGACGACCAGGAGCAACCGGGAGGCGCCACGGCTCCGCCGCCGGGCTTCGGCGGCCAGCCGCTCGATCTCACGCTCCTCCGCCGCCGTCTGGAGCACGGTATCGAAGGCCGCCAGCAGCGCCTTCTTCTCGGGCGAGGCGACCGCGTTCGGCGGGGACGTCGTGGTGTCCTGACTCATGTCGGTACTCCGGTAGTGGACCCGGCCTAGCGCGCCGGCCGCTCTCCGGCGAGGGCGCGCTCCACCTGCGCTGGGAAGGCCCGGATGTCGATGGGCTTCGTGATGTAGCCGTCGAACCCCGCTGCGAGTGCCCGCTCGCGGTCTCCGCTCATCGCGTGCGCCGTAAGCGCGAGGACCCCAAGGCCCCGGTGGTCCGACGCGCGGATCTCGGCGAGCAGCGTGAAGCCGTCCTTGCCGGGCAGCTGGATGTCCATGAGGACCAACTCCGGACGGTCGCGCTCCAGGGTCTCGAGCAACCCGTCGCCCCCGGCCAGGCCGACGACCTCATGCCCCTTCATCGTGAGCAGGGTGCGGAACAGCCGCATGTTGTCAGGGCTGTCTTCGACGATCAGAATCTTGGGCACAAGTCACCCTCCCGCGGGCAAGAAATACGCCAGTGAGCGTTGCCAAACCGTGGCCGCCGTGCGCACGGTCGGCCGCGCGTTCTTACCGAAACGATTGTCCCGTCAGCTGTTGACGCGCTTCAGGACGGCGCGCACCCGGGCGACGAGAGAGCGCGTCTGCACCGGCTTGGTCAGGTAGTCCTGCGCGCCGAGATCCCGGGCTTTTTCCTCGCTCTCGCCGTGCTGTGCGGTAAGAACGATGACTGGCAGCGATGCGGTGCGCATCTGCGCGCGCAGCTCTTCCAGGACGCCGAGGCCGTCCAGCCGGGGCATGCCCAGAGGGTGGTGGCGGTCTCGGCCAGCTCCGCGAGCTGATCGGGCGTGAGTACGCCGCCTACGACCAGCACGGGGCCGAGCCAGGTGTCGTGCACCCGGCTCTCTCCCCGGTCCGCGTGGACCGTGCTCACACTCCGTTGAGAATCAACCGTCATGTCGATACAATGCGGGCCGACCTCTGGGCGTTCACGGCGGCAGGCGCCGCCTCATTCGGGCGGCCGCATGCATTCCGTGACTTCGTCCTACGGAACCTGACTCGTGCGTCCATCGTCGCTCACCGTGATCGGCCTGGGCGCTATTGGCGGCTCGCTGGCGTGGCAAGCGCGGCTGGCAGGCATTCCGCGTGTCGTCGGGGTCTCGGCCTCGCGCGCCGAGGGTGTCCAGGCGCTTCAGACCGCTGCTATCACTGAGCTCGCCGACAATCCGGCCAAAGCCGTGCGCGGTGCCGAGCTCGTGGTCCTGGCGGTCCCCGCGCAGGCTACGCTGGACCTTATCGGCCGGTTGCACGCTTTGCTTGAGCCCGGTGCCCTCCTGACGGACGTCTGCAGCGTGAAATCCCCGGTGGTCGCCCGCGCCACCGCCGAGGGCCTGGGCGACCGGTTCGCCGGCGGCCATCCCCTGGCGGGGACCCACGGCTCGGGATTCGCCGCGGCCCGCCCCGACCGCCTGCGCGGGTGCGTGGTCTACGTCTGCGAGACCGGAACTTCCGGTGGCGACCAGGCCGCCCGGCGGGTGATGAGCTTCTGGGAGCAGGTGCTCGAGGCCCAGCCGGTGCTGATCGACGCGGCGTTGCACGACCGGCAGCTCGCCTGGACCAGCCACCTGCCGCAGGCCGTGGCGTCCGCCCTGGCCAAGGCGCTTGCCGACCGGGGCCTGGCAGGCGTCTCGTTCGGGACGGGCGCACGCGACACCACGCGCCTGGCGGCCAGCAGCCCGGACATGTGGATCGACATCCTTCTCTACAATCGCGCCGCCGTGGTCGAGGCGCTCGAGGCCACGGAGCAGAGCCTTGCCGAACTTCGGCGCCTGGTCTCCGCCGGGGACACCGACGGGCTCCGGGCCTACCTGGCGACCGCGCAGCGCTTCCGCGAAGGGCTGGACCGATGATCGTGGGCGGCGCCGTGCGCGTACCGGGCGACAAGAGCATCACCCACCGGGCGCTGCTGTTCGCCGCGCTGGCCCGGGGGAAGAGTCACGTGGGCGGCGCGCTGACCTCGCTCGACGCGCGGAGCAGCGCCCGGGTGCTGCGACAGCTGGGCGCCGAGATCTCGCCGCTTCGCCCCGCGAGCGTCGTGTCCGTCATTGGGCGCAGCCGCCTGCGCCGGCCGAAGGAGACTCTCGACTGCGGCAACTCCGGCACCACGACCCGACTGCTCCTTGGTGTGCTCGCCGGACATCGCTTCTCGGCCCGTCTGACCGGCGATGCCTCGCTCCGACGCCGGCCGATGCGGCGCGTCACGCTGCCGCTCTCGCGCATGGGCGCGACATTCACCGAGCAGGCCGGCGATGGCTTGCCGCTCACCGTGCGGGGCGGGGCCCTGACCGCGCTCACGTACGAGCTGCCGGTGTCGAGCGCGCAAATCAAGAGCGCCATCCTGCTGGCGGGCCTCGCCGGCAGCGTCGAGGTCGCCCTCCGCGAGCCGCACGGCCGCTCGCGCGACCACAGCGAGCGGCTGCTCCGCGCCTTTGGCTACCGCGTGGACGAGACCGACGGTTGGATCCGGTTCGCCCCGACGGGCCGGCTCGAGCCGTTCGAGCTCCAGGTCCCCGGTGATCCCTCGTCGGCCGCGTTTCTGGTCGGCGCGGCGGTGTTGGCGGAAGCAGGCGAGCTCCGCATCGCGGGCGTGGGCGTCAATCCGACGCGGACCGGGTTCCTCGCTGTGCTCGCGCGGATGGGCGCGCCGGTCGCGGTGGAGGATGTCACCGAGCACTTCGGCGAGCCCGTGGCCGACCTGGTCGTACGGCCGGCGAGGCTCGGCGCCACGGAAGTGGCGGCCGGCGAGATCCCGGGGCTGATCGACGAGATTCCCCTGCTCGCGGTGCTCGCGTCGCGCGCCGAGGGAACGACGGTCTTCCGGCAGGTCGGCGAGCTCCGGGTGAAGGAGAGCGACCGGCTGGACCTGATCGCGGAGAACCTGCGCACGCTGGGCTGTCGGGCGGAGGTGTCCGGTGACGATCTGCACGTCGAGGGCGGAAGCGCACCACCACGCGGCGCGGTACGGAGCGCCGCCGATCACCGGCTGGCCATGGCGTTTGCCGTGCTCGGCACGGTAGCGGGGGCCCGGATCCGGGTGGACGACATGGCGTGCGCGGCCGTGAGCTTCCCTCGCTTCCCGGAGACCTTGCGTGGACTGGCGCGGAGGGCCCGTCCGTGAAGGGCGGCGTCGTCGCCATCGATGGACCTTCGGCCTCGGGCAAGTCCACCACGGCCCGGGCTGTCGCCGAGGCGATCGGGTTCGCCCATCTCGACTCGGGCGCGCTCTACCGGGGCGTGACCCTCGTCGCGCTGCGCGAAGCGGCCCGCCGCGGCCGGGCCGACCAGGACCCGCTGGCGGTGCTCGACGCCGAAACCATTCTGCGCGCCGCCGAAGACCGCGGCCTCATGCTCCAGCCCGACGGGGCCGGGTTCGCGGCCTACCTCGAGGGCGAGCCGGTGGACGCCCAGATCCGGGACGCGCGGGTCACGGGCGCCGTCTCGGCGGTGTCGGCCGTGCCGGTCGTCCGCGAGTGGGTCAACACGCACCTCCGCGCCATGGTGCGCGCCGGCCGGGACGTCGTTGTTGATGGCCGGGACATCGGCACGGTGGTCTTTCCCGACGCCGACCTCAAGATCTTCCTCACCGCGTCACCGGAGACCCGGGCGGGACGGCGGGTCATTCAGCGCGGACTGCGGCCGGAGCCGGCCCGGCTCGAGGCCGAGGCGGTGGCACTCGCCGCCCGGGACCAGGCCGATTCGACGCGGGAGGTGGCGCCGCTGCGCCCGGCGGACGACGCGGTCCCGATCGACACGACCGGGCTCACCTTCGCCGAGCAGGTCAGCAGGATCGTGGCGCTCGCCCGGCCGATTTTCGGCCGACCGTAGGGCCGCCGCGCTGATCTCTCGTCGAGTCTTCCTTCAAGTGCTTGTCCCACCTTGCGTTGCCACCGTACTGCGTTTATCCTTACGGGCTTCCTCACTCGGCACATCCGCCGAGTGATGGTTTACCACTCTCTCCCGCGGCCCGGATGGCGCGGTAGTACAAAGGACGGCCAGCACCGCATGCTCGATCAACTCCAACCCGCCACCCACCAGACCTTCATCTCCCCCACGGGCCTCCGCGTCCGGCAGGACCTCTACGACGAAGAGTACTCCGACGAAGACTACGAGCAGATGCTCTCGATGTACGAGGGCACCATGGCGCAGATCGTCGAAGGCGAGATCGTCAAGTCGAAGGTCCTCCGCGTCACGGACAACGCCGTCATCCTCGACGTCGGCTTCAAATCGGAAGGCTCCGTCCCCCTCGACGAGTTCAAAGACCCCCAGTCCCTGAAGGAAGGGGACGAGGTCGAGGTCTTCCTCGAGCACCTCGAGGACCAGGAGGGCGCGGTCGTCCTGTCGAAGAAGAAGGCCGACTTCATGCGGGTGTGGGAGAAGATCCGCGTGGCGCATGAGAGCGACGAGCCGGTGGAGGGCACGCTGGTCAAGAAGATCAAGGGCGGCGTGGTGGTGAACCTGATGGGCGTCGACGCGTTCCTCCCGGGCAGCCAGATCGCGCTCCGGCGGGTGCCGAACATCGACGAACTGCTCGGGTCGACCTACGAGTTCAAGATCATCAAGCTCAACAAGCGCCGGCGCAACATCGTCGTGAGCCGCCGGGTGATCCTGGAGAACGAGCGGGCGCACAAGCGCGAGCACCTGATGAAGGAACTCGCCGTCGGCCAGGTGCGGAAGGGCGTGGTCAAGAACATCACCGACTTCGGCGCTTTCATCGACCTCGGCGGCGTGGATGGCCTGCTGCACATCACCGACATGTCCTACGGCCGGGTATCGCACCCGACCGAAATGGTTGCGATCGGGAAGGAAGTCGAGGTCAAGATCCTCGACATCGACTGGCAGCGCGAGCGCATCAGCCTGGGCATGAAGCAGCTCCAGTCCTACCCGTGGCAGAACGTGGCCGCCAAGTACCCGGTCGGCACCCGGGTCCAGGGCAAGGTCGTCTCGATCACCAACTACGGCGCGTTCGTCGAGATCGAGCCCGGCATCGAGGGCCTGGTCCACATCTCCGAGATGAGCTGGACGCGGAACGTGCGCCACCCGTCCAAGATCGTGAGCATCGGTGAGACTATAGAGGCCGTCGTGCTCAAGGTCGACGAGGCGGAAGAGAAGATCTCGCTCGGCATGAAGCAGACCGAGCAGGATCCGTGGATGGTGTTGCCGCTCAAGTATCCGATCGGCACAAGGATCCAGGGCAAGGTCCGGAACCTCACCAGCTTCGGCGCCTTCGTCGAGATCGAGCCGGGCATCGACGGCCTGATCCACATCTCCGACATGTCCTGGACCAAGCGCGTCCAGCACCCGTCCGAGGTGGTCAAGAAGGGCGACGGCGTGGATGTGGTGATTCTCAACATCGACGCCGAGAACAAGCGGATCTCGCTCGGGCTCAAGCAGGCCGAAGAGGATCCCTGGCTCCGGATCGGGGAGACCTATCCGATCGGCCTCGAGCTCCGAGGCCGCGCCGTGCGCCTGATGGACAAGGGCGTCGTGGTGGACCTGGGGAACGACATCGAGGGCTTTGTCCCGATGTCGCAGCTCGGCATCGCCAACATCGAGAACCCCGGCGATGCGGTGAAGGAAGGCCAGCCGCTCGACCTCAAGGTGCTCGAGGTGGATCCGATCCATCACCGCATCGTGCTGGCGGTCGTCGGCTATCCGGATGAGCCGATCATCCCGCCGGTCAGGCCGGTGTACGAGGAGAGCAAGGCGGAGTAAGCGAAAGCGCCGAACGACGGATCGAGCGGGTCCCTTCACGGGACCCGCTCTCGTATCCGGCCACCGAGACAGCTTCCGGAGGTGTCGATGCGCACGTGGGCCAGTGATACGATCCCGCAACAGCTCGTTCCTGAGGCCGCGCGCATCCGTCCCGGTGTGACGTTCGACCCGGCGGCGGCGACGCAGGCGTATCTCGCGACCGTGCCGGCCGACGTCCGCGCACGCTCGGACGCATACACCGAGGGCGGATACTGGATTCAGGTGTGGGGCGTGCTGCTCTCGGCCGCCGTCCTGATCCTGCTGCTCCGGACGGGCTGGTCGCGGCGCATTCGGGACTGGGCCCAGCGGCGGAGCCGCCATCGCGCGGTCGGCACATTTCTCTACTACGCACCCTTTACGCTGGCCGTCACCCTCCTGACGTTTCCGTTCACGGTGTACACCGGCTTCGTGCGCGAGCACGCCTACGGTCTCGCCACCCAGACCTTCGGCGGCTGGATGCGGGATCAGATGGTCGGGCTCGGAGTGTCGCTTGTCCTGGGCGGCATCGCAGTGTCCGTCCTGTACGAGGTGCTCCACCGCTTCCCGCGCGCGTGGCCGGCGCTGGGCGCCGCCGTGACGACGGGATTCATCGTGGTGGGGGCGCTGATCGCACCGATCTTCATCGCGCCGCTGTTCAACCGCTACACCATCCTGGCCGACGCGCGGGTGCGCGATCCGATCGTCCGGCTGGCGCACGCCAACGGCATCGCCGCCGACCGGGTGTACGTGATGGACGCATCACGCCAGACCACTCGCATCAGCGCCAATGTGTCCGGGCTGCTGGGAACCGAGCGGATCACGCTCAACGACAACCTGCTGCGGCGTGCATCCCTGCCCGAGATCGAAGCCGTCATGGGCCACGAGATGGGCCACTACGTCTTATACCACATCTACCTGTTCATCCTGTTCTTCGCGCTCGTGGCCGTGGGCGGGTTCGCGTTGCTGCGGGCTGGGTTCGCGTGGGCCGTGGCGCGCTGGGGCGAGGCCTGGGGAGTTCGCGGGATCGATGATCCCGCGGGACTTCCCCTGCTCACGCTGATCTTCACGGTGTACCTCTTCGTCCTGACCCCGATCCTCAACACCTATGTGCGCACCAACGAGGCCGCGGCCGATATCTTCGGCCTCAACGCGTCGCGCCAGCCCGACGGGTTCGCGCAGATCGCCCTCAAGCTGGCCGACTACCGGAAGCTCGATCCGGGGCCGCTGGAGGAGGTCTTGTGGTTCGATCACCCCAGCGGCCGGGCGCGCATATGGATGGCGATGCAGTGGAAAGCGGCCGAGCTCGCACCGCGCGGAAGCGAGTAGCCACGGTGCTGGCGCTGGACCTGATCATGCCGCGCGCGGGGATCGGTGCCACCGGCTGAGGCCCGGCTGCTGCTCGTCGGGGCGGGGCACGTCCACCTGGAGATCCTTCGCCGGCTCGCCATCGAGCCGACCCCGGGGCTCGCGACGACCATCGTCTCGCTCGAGCAGCGCCACTTCTACTCCGGCATGACGCCGGGCTACCTCGCCGGCCAGTACTCGGCGGCCGACATCACTGCCGACGTGCCGGCCGTCGCCCGGCGGGCCGGCGCGCGATGTGTGATCGGCTGCGCCGCCCGTCTCGACCCTGCGACCCGGCACGTCGCGCTGCAGGACGGTCGAAGGCTGCCGTACGATCTGGTCTCGTTCAACATCGGCTCGCTGCTCGCTGGCTCGGACGGGCCGGCCGCCGCACTCGCGGAGCGGATCAAGCCGCTGCATCGCGTGGGCCGCCTCAAGGAGCGGCTCGACAGCCTCGCGCAGGGTGATCGGACGCAGCCGGCGCGCATCGTCGTGATCGGTGCAGGCGCCGGCGGGGTGGAGGTCGCCTTCGCGGTGGCGGCGACCCTTGACCGGAGCGGCCGGGCGCGCGAGATCACCATCGTGGACCGTGGCCGGCCGCTCCTGAACGGCTACGACGAGCCGTTCCAGCGGTTGGCGGAACGGGCGCTGAGGGCGCGTGGCATTGCTCTCCGCCTCGGGGTCGAGGCCACGGCGGTAGACGCCGATCAGGTGGTACTCGAAGGCGAGGACCGGCTCCCCAGCGACCTGACGGTGTGGCTCACCGGACCCCGGGGAGCACCACTCCTCGCCGCTTCCGGCCTGCCGACCGAGCCGCGCGGATTTCTGTGGATCGAGGATACGCTCCGGAGCGTTGCCGATCCGCGGGTGTTCGCGGTCGGCGACTGCGGCACCTTCACCCAATTCCCCGCGATCGCCAAGTCGGGCGTGTATGCCGTCCGCGAGGCGCCCATCCTCTGGCACAACCTGCTCGCCGCGGCTCGCGACCAGCCCCTGATGCGCTATCGGCCGCAGCGGTCGTTCCTCTCCATCCTCAACACGGCCAACGGCCGGGCGCTGCTCAGCTACAAGGGGCTTCGCAGCTGGAGCCGGTGGGCCTGGTGGCTGAAGGACCGGATCGACCGGAGGTTCATGCGGAGGTACCAACAGCTGGAAACGCCGAGAGAGTCGTAACCGCATTGTCACCCTGAGCGCAGCGAAGGGGGCATGATTCCGGTCATGCCCCCTTCGCTGCGCTCAGGGTGACTCGCTCTCGGTGAGCCGCGTCAATCGATATTCAGATCCTGCTCCAGCGAGAACCGCAGCCGAGTGTCGTCCTTCACCTCATGCGCCTGGTTGCCATCCAGCAGACCCCAGGCGAGGCCGCCGCCGGCCCCGACGATCGCACCCTTCAGCACACCGACGCCGGTCACCGCGCCAACGATCGCGCCCGCGGCCGCGCCGACGCCAGTCTTCTTCGCGGTGCTCAGGCCGCGCTCGTCGGTGTCGGCCTTGGCCACATCGGCCTGCACTCGCCGCATGTCGCCGTTCACGTTCACCTTCACCAGCCGAAGGGTCGCGGCCTTGGAGCCGTCGCTCTGCTCGACGAGCTTGAGCTCGACCGGCGTGTCGGCCACGAGTGCGACGCGCCCGTCGACCTTGACGTCGCGAGTGAGGTGACCCTGGAACGTGTCGCCGATGCGGTCACGCGTGACCGGAATATTCTCGTCGAGGGTAACCGGAATGTCGGTACCGCTCGGGATCTCGGGGGCCATGCGGTAGTCGGCTTCACGGTCCCGCTGCGCCACGTCGACCCGGCTGTCCTGGCTCTGGGCGGCGGCGATCGATACAACGGCGCAAGCCGCCAAAGCGGTGAGTGCCGCGGGAATTGTACGCTTCATTGGACTCCTCCTGGTCGGTCGGTCGTTGCCGTCTCATATACTTGGCAACGGGCCTGAATTTCTCAGCCGTCTGGGCCCCATAGAGCGTGTGCGCCGGCTCACTCATCGGCGCCAAGTGCCAAGGGCACACGGAGATCGGTCCGGCAGGTCGGGCGCGGCTCGAATCGGTGTGATTATATTCTCCCGCCATGTCCGACCCCAGGGAGCTCCTCGACCAGCTACACCACCGCCAGGCGCTCGCCGAACAGGGCGGTGGACCGGCCCGGGTGGCGCAGCAGCACAAGAAGGGCAAGCTCACCGCCCGCGAGCGGCTCGACCTGCTGCTCGACGATGGAAGCTTCGTCGAGCTCGACCGCTTCGTCACCCATCGCTCCACCGACTTCGGCCTTGATCAGCACGTCGTCCCGGGCGACGGCGTGGTCACCGGCTCGGGCCGCATCGACGGCCGGCTGGTCTACGTCTTCGCCCAGGACTTCACGGTCTTCGGCGGCTCGCTGAGCGAGGCGCACGCCGAGAAGATCTGCAAGGTGATGGATCTGGCGCTCCGGAACGGGGCACCCGTGATCGGCCTCAACGATTCGGGCGGCGCCCGCATCCAGGAGGGCGTCGCGTCGCTGGGCGGCTACGCCGACATCTTCCTCCGCAACACTCTCGCCTCGGGCGTCGTGCCCCAGATCTCCGCCATCCTCGGCCCCTGCGCGGGCGGCGCCGTATACAGCCCCGCGATCACCGACTTCATCTTCATGGTCCGGGGCGTGAGCTACATGTTCGTCACCGGGCCGAACGTGGTGAAGACGGTGACGCACGAAGAGGTGAGCTTCGACGATCTGGGCGGCGCGGACGTCCACGGCACCACGTCGGGCGTCTCCCACTTCGTGCATGATTCCGAGCCCGAGTCGCTCCAGGCCATTCGCGAACTGATCGGCTTCCTTCCACTCAACAACCTGGACGAGCCGCCGGTGCGTCCTACCGAGGACCCGGTCGACCGGCGCGACGAGGCCCTGCTCGACCTCATCCCCGATGCCTCGAGCAAGCCGTACGACATGCACGGCGTGATCGGGCGCGTGGTCGACGACGGGAGGTTCCTCGAGGTGCATCGCGGGTACGCGGACAACATGCTCGTGGGCTTTGCCCGGCTGGGGGGACGCCCGATTGGGATCGTGGCCAACCAGCCCGCGGTTCTGGCCGGTGTCCTCGACATCAGCGCCTCGCTCAAGGCGGCGCGGTTTATCCGCTTCTGTGACTGTTTCAACCTGCCGGTCGTCACCTTTGTCGACGTTCCGGGCTTCCTGCCGGGCGTGGCCCAGGAGCACGGGGGCATCATCAAGCACGGGGCCAAGCTGCTGTACGCCTATTGCGAGGCGACGGTGCCCAAGCTGACCGTGATCACTCGGAAGGCCTACGGCGGGGCGTATGACGTCATGAGCTCGAAGCACATCCGGGGCGACGTGAACCTGGCGTGGCCCTCGGCCGAGATCGCCGTCATGGGGCCGAAGGGGGCGGTGGAGATCCTGTTCAAGGACGAGATCGCCCGCGCCGACGATCCCGCGGCCGCGACGGCCCGCCTGATCGAGGAATACACTGTGAAGTTCGCGCACCCGTACACGGCCGCGGCGCGAGGCTACATTGACGACGTCGTCGATCCGCGGGACACCCGGCCGCGGCTGATCGACGCGCTCCGGGCGCTCCGGACGAAGCGCGACCGGAACCCGGCCAAGAAGCACGGCAACATCCCGCTCTGAGGCCTGGCCCGGACGCGGAGCCCTAGCGAAGTTCGAAGTCCTTCACCATACTTGAGATACATGGTCCTACTGTCGCGCTTCCTCGCCGTCCTGCTGGTGCTTGCCGGGGCGTCTCGCCTGGCAGCGCAGGGCGCCATCGACCCGAATGTGGCCCCCCGCGCGGCCACCCTCGAGCGCGAGGGCGAGCGCCAGATGGCCATCGACCTCCTGGGCCATTACCTCGCCACGGCCCCCGATGACGGTCGCGCCTGGCTGCAGCTGGGCCGGTTCTACCTCTTCGACTCCCGCGACTGGCACCTGCATGGCCACCGGGGCGATCCCGATGGTCTCCTGTATCTCGACTTCGCCGCCACGGCCCTGGACCAGGCGGTCCGGCTGTCGGTCGACTCCGGCCTGGTCTTCCGGGGCATCACCGAGGTGGACCGTGCGCTGGTCGTGGTGGAGCAGGGCGGGTGGAATTCGGACGTCTCTTTCCGGCCGCAGCCCGGCGCCCCGGCCATGCCCGCGTTCATCGTGGAGCTGGGAGCGAACCTGCTCACGTCCTGTCCGGCCGGAGGCGTCCTCCTCACGGGCAACGATCTCGAATCGGTGTCGGTGTGGTACGGCAGCCAGGATCACGCTCCCCTCGATATCCTTCCCATCCGCCCTGATCTCTACGCCACCGATTCCGTCTATCGCCTGCGCATGGCGGCCGCGATGGGCGTGGACCCCGCGCTGCCGGTGCAGCGCGCGCTGGCCGCGGCGTCCACCAGCCGGACCCTCTGCCTGAGCCCGTCGACCGATCTGGCCGCCGCACCCGCGCTCGCGTGGATTCCGTTCCGTCTGGTGCGCCTCAGCCGCCCGCCCGCGCCTGGGCCGGACGCGCTCAGCGTCGTGGAGCTGCTCAAGGCCAGCCACCAGGACCGTTCGCCGTGGGTGCGGGACGTTCGCGGCGTCTACGAGGCCGCCGCCCGCTACAACGTCCTGCTCTGCGGCAGCCTGCTTCTCTTCCTCGGGGACGCCCCGCCGCCCGCCTGCCGTCCGTGACCACGGCGGTTTCCGCCCCTTGAAGCGCGTCCTGATCGCCAATCGCGGCGAGATCGCCCTCCGCATCGTGCGCGCCTGCCACGAGGAAGGTCTCGAGGCCGTCGCGGTGTACTCGACGGCGGATCGCTCGAGCCCGCACGTGCGCGCGGCCGATCACGCGGTGGCGATCGGCCCCGCGACTCCCTCCCAGAGCTACCTCGACATCGACCGTCTCGTCGACGCCGCGCTGTCGTCCGGTGCCGACGCCGTGCACCCGGGCTACGGGTTCCTGGCGGAGCGGGCACCATTTGCCGAGGCCGTCGAGCGCGCGGGGCTCGCCTGGGTCGGGCCGCCGCCGGACGCCATCCGCGCCATGGGCGACAAGACCGAGGCGCGCCGCCGCATGCAGGCGGCGGGCGTCCCGATCGTGCCCGGCTCGAGCGCGCCGTTCGACGAGCTCGGGCCCGCGCTCGGCCTGGCCCGCGAGGTGGGTTATCCGGTGATGGTGAAGGCGTCGGCCGGCGGTGGGGGGAAGGGCATGCGGGTGGTGCGGACCCCGGACGAGCTGCCCGGCGCGATCGAGAGCGCGGCCAGCGAGGCACTCAAGGCATTCGGCGACGCGAGCGTCTATCTCGAGAAGTTCATCGAGCGGCCGCGGCACGTGGAGATCCAGATCCTGGCCGACGACACGCGGACCATTCATCTCGGTGAGCGCGAGTGCTCGATCCAGCGCCGGCACCAGAAGCTGGTGGAGGAGGCGCCGTCGCCGGCCGTCGACTCCGAGCTCCGCGAGTGGATGGGTGCGGCCGCGGTCGCCGCCGCCGAGGCGGTGGCCTATCGCGGCGCGGGAACCTGCGAGTTTCTGCTCGCGCCGGACCGTTCGTTCTATTTCCTCGAGATGAACACCCGCATCCAGGTCGAGCATCCGGTGACCGAGCTGGTCTACGGGGTGGACCTGGTGCGGGAGCAGCTCCGCATCGCGGCCGGCGAGCCCATGCGCGTTCATGCCGGCTGGCTCAGCCCGCGCGGCTGGGCGCTCGAGTGCCGCATCACCAGCGAGGATCCGGCCAACGGCTTTCTCCCGAGCACCGGCCGGATCGAGTATCTGCGCGTGCCCGGCGGCCCCGGCGTGCGCTGGGATGGCGGCGTCGACGTGGGTGACGAGGTCACGCTCCACTACGACTCGATGCTCGCCAAGCTCATCGTCTGGGCCCCCGATCGCGCACAGGCCATTACGCGCATGCGCCGCGCGCTCGACGAGCTCACCGTCCTCGGCGTCGCCACCAATCAAGGCTTCCACCGTCGCCTGCTGGCCGACCAGGCTTTTCAGGACGGCGATCTCGACATCCAGTTCCTCGAGCGACGCACCGACCTGAGCCAGCCGTCGCCGTCGCCCGACGACATCCTGCGGCTGGCCGTCGCGGCGGCCCTGGCGGAAGACCACGCGCGACGGACGCGCCGTCCCGCGGTCTCGGCCGACGATGCCGGCGACGGCGCCTGGCTCCAGCGCGCCCGGCTCGAGGGGCTTCGGTGAGCGGGATACGCATCCTCCGGCTCGCCGCCGGCGGCGACGGGGTCGGGAAGCTCGAGGACGGCCGCACGGTATTCGTTCCGCGCACCGCGCCCGGCGACCTGGTCGAGCCGGCCGGACTGCGCGCGCACAAACGCTTCGCGCGAGCTCGGCTGGGTCGTGTGCTCGAGCCCTCGCCCGACCGGGTCGAGCCGCGCTGTCCGCATTACGTGCGCGACGACTGCGGCGGCTGCCAGCTCCAGCACGTCGCCGGCCCCGCGCAGCGCGAGGCGCGCCGCGGCTTCGTCGGCGAGGCGCTCCGGCGACTGGCGCGCCGCGAGGTGGCCGATCCGCCGCTGGAGTCCGCCGAGCGGGAGTTCGACTACCGCACCAAGATCACGCTGGCGGTGAGCGCCGACGGGCATCGCGTCGGGCTCCATCGCTACGATCGCGCCGAGGAGGTCTTCGACCTCGAGTGGTGCCACATCACCGTGCCGGAGCTGATGGAGTTGTGGCAGGTGCTCCGCGGGTTGCGGCCGCTCTTCCCGCCGCGACTCGAGGGCCTCGTGCTCCGGATGGGCCGCGAGGGCGGCCGCCACGTGCTGTTCCGAACCACGGAAGGGGAGGTTTGGGGAGGCGCCGCCCGGCTCCACGCCGAGCTCCGCCGCCGCGCCGCCGTCGCGACCGTCTGGTGGCAGCCCGCCGGCGGCGCACCCCGAGCGATGGCTGGCGCGGACGAGGCGTACCCCGCCACCGTCTTCGAGCAGGTACATCCCGCCATGGGCGACCGGGTGCGGACCCACGCCCTCGAGGCGCTCGGTGCGGTCGAGGGGCGCCACGTGTGGGACCTGTACGCTGGTATCGGAGAGACCACCGCCGCGCTCGTGCGAGCCGGCGCCTCGGTCGAGAGCGTGGAGTCCGACCGCCGGGCCGTGGCGGAAGCCGAGAGCCGTGGACCCGCCGCACGGCGGCACGCGGGGCGGGTGGAGGACGTGCTGCGGGAGCTCAAGGCACCGGATCTCGTCATCACCAATCCGCCGCGCACGGGGATGGACTTGCGCGTCTCCGAGGCGCTCGAGCGACTGGCGCCCGAGCGGGTCGTCTACGTGTCCTGCGACCCGGCCACGCTGGCGCGGGATCTGGGCCGCCTCCCGGGCTTCCGGATCGCCGAGGTCAGGGCATTCGATCTGTTTCCGCAGACCGCGCACGTCGAGACGGTGGTCGTGCTGGACCGGGCTTCGTGAAGTACGTCGTCACGATCCTGGGACAGACGATCGAGGTCGAGGTCGACGGCGAACACGTGACGATCGGCGGCCGCACGCTGACCGCCGGCCTCGGATCGGTGCCGGGCGCGCCGGTGCGCCAGCTGCTGCTCGACGGGCGCGCCGAGGCCCTGGGCATCGAATCCGCCGGCGCCGGCCACTGGGCGATCACCCGCCGGGGCGAGCGGACCGAGATCGAGGTTATCGACGAGCGCACCCGTCACATCCGGAGCCTGACCGGCGCCGGGGACCGTCCCCGCGGCCCCGCGGCGCTCAAGGCGCCGATGCCCGGACTGGTCGTCCGGGTCCAGGTGGAGCCGGGGCAGAGCGTTGCCGCCGGCGCCGGGGTGGTCGTCCTGGAGGCGATGAAGATGGAGAACGAGCTCAGCGCCGCGGCGCCGGGGACTGTCCGGACCGTTCGGGTGAGGGCAGGCGAGGCGGTGGAGAAGGGCCAGGTGCTCGTAGAGTTCGAGGCGACCTCTTGACCCATGTCCTGCGCGCCGTGTATCTTGTGAGTCTGTTTCGATTTGACCCAATTTCGATGACCCCAGGCCCAGGCAACTCGCGACCATGAAAACCTTCACCGCCACGCCCGACGACATCAGCCACGATTGGCATGTGGTCGACGCCGCCGGCGTGCCGCTCGGACGGCTGGCCAGCGCCGTGGCCCAGCTCATCCGGGGCAAGCACAAGCCGACTTACACGCCCGCACATGGACGGCGGCGACTTCGTCGTCGTGATCAACGCCGAGAAGGTCCGGCTGACCGGGCGGAAGCTGGACAACAAGAAGTATTTCTCGCACACCGGGTACATGGGTCACGACAGCATGACTCCGGCGCGCGACCTGCTCGCGAAGCATCCGGACCGGGTCATCGAGAAGGCCGTCTTCGGCATGCTGCCCAAGACCTCGCTCGCCAAGCAGAAGATGCGCGGCAAGCTCAAGGTCTACGCCGGCGCCGAGCATCCGCACACGGCGCAGCAGCCCAAGCCGTTCTCCGTCACTCCCTCGAAGGTGAGCGCATGACCGCCACGCCCCAATTCCGCTGGCAGGCCGTGGGCCGCCGCAAGACGAGCGTCGCCCGGGTGTACCTGACCCCGGGCACCGGCAAGTGGGACATCAACGGCCGCACGCTGGGCGACTACTTCCCCCGGCCGTCGCTGGTGCAGCATATCCAGCAGAGCTTCACCGCCACCGACACCCTCGGCGCGTTCGACGTCAAGGCGCACGTGGACGGCGGCGGGCAGGCGGGGCAGGCCGGCGCGCTTCGGCTGGGCATCGCGCGGGCGCTGGTGGAGGCAGACGGGCAGCACCGGGCCAAGCTCCGGGCAGCCGGGCTCATGACCCGCGATCCGCGCGCCGTCGAGCGTAAGAAGCCGGGCCAGCCGGGCGCCCGGAAGCGGTTCCAGTTCAGCAAGCGGTAATCTCGAAAGCAGGATCGCAGTCGCAACACAACCTCGCACACCGCCGGATCCGGTCGTGGGTGCCCCTTCGGGGGAAGCGCCCGGAGATGAACGCGGTGGACGCACAACCCTAAGACAGATGGGATACACACATCCGCATGGCACAGCCCCAACTGCAGGACCTGCTCGAAGCCGGCGTCCACTTCGGCCACCAGACTCGCCGGTGGAACCCGAAGATGCGGCGCTTCATCTTCGCCGAGCGCTCGGGCATCTACATCATCGATCTCCAGAAGACCCTCCGCCAGATCGCGAAGGCCCAGGACCTGCTCAGGAGCGTCGTGCTCAAGGGCGAGGGCGTGCTCTTCGTCTGCACCAAGAAGCAGCTCAAGGCCATCGTGCAGGCCGAGGCGGCGGACAGCGGCGCGTTCTACGTCACCGAGCGCTGGCTCGGCGGCATGCTCACCAACTTCCAGACGCTGAAGAAGCAGATCCGGCGCCTGCGCGAGCTCGAGCAGGGCGCGGCCGACGGTGACTTCGAGAACTACACCAAGAAGGAAAAGCTGATGTTCGAGCGCGAGCGGGTGAAGTTGAGCCGCAACCTCGAAGGCATCAAGCTGATGGGCCGGCTCCCTGGCGCTCTGTTCATCGTGGACGCGAAGAAGGAGAAGATCGCGGTGGCCGAGGCCAACAAGCTCGGCATCCCGGTCGTCGCCATCGTCGACACCAACGCCGATCCGGACGTCATCACCGTGCCGGTGCCAGGCAATGACGACGCCATCCGCTCGGTCTCTCTGATCACCGCCGCCTTGTCGGACGTGATCAAGGAAGCCCGCCAGCAGATGCCGATGCGCGAGGTGAACGAGGACTCGG
This sequence comes from uncultured Gemmatimonadales bacterium, assembly GCA_963728705.1. Lineage (GTDB taxonomy): Bacteria > Gemmatimonadota > Gemmatimonadetes > Gemmatimonadales > GWC2-71-9 > CAVVWJ01. Next base: position 32,646 of record CAVSLY010000013.1, on the reverse strand, counting down.
AGGGCGAGACCTACAGCACCGACGCCGGCAGCGAGGGCGACAGCGAGGCCGATCGCAAGCGCCGCCGGCCGCGCCGGAAGCGCCGGCCGAAGCCGGAAGCCATCGCCGCGCGGCTCAAGACCGACGCCGATGGCGGCGCCGCGGAACCGGCCGCTACGGGCGCGGCGGGCGAAGGCGCGTAGGCCGACGCCGCTCCGCCGCTCGTCGAGTCACCCTGAGCGAAGCGAAGGGGCCATGCCTCGGGGTATGGCCCCTTCGCTTCGCTCAGGGTGACAGCGCGCGGAGGCCACGCGGGCCGCCCGTGCGGGCCGTGAGCGGCGGATTTACTATTCACCCCTGACTGCAACCCGAGCTGGAGACTATGGCAAGCGTGGCGATTTCCCCGAAGGATGTCAGCGAGCTCCGTGCGCGCACCGGCGCCGGAATGATGGATTGCAAGCGGGCGCTCGAAGAGGCCGGCGGCGACATGGAGAAGGCCGCGGAGATCCTGCGGAAGAAGGGGATCACCAAGGCGGAGAAGCGCGCAGGCCGCACCGCGTCGCAGGGCACGGTGGTGAGCTACATCCACCACAACGGCCAGGTCGGCGTGCTGGTGGAGCTCAACAGCGAGACCGACTTCGTGGCCCGCACCGACACCTTTCAGCAGCTCGCCCGCGACATCGCCTTGCACGTGGCGTCGGCCGACCCGGTCGGCGTGTCGGCGGCCGACGTCCCCGAGGAGCTGATCGCGCGCGAGCGGCGGATCGCGGAGGAGCAGGTCATCGCCGAGGGCAAGCCCGAGGCGGTGCGCGCCAAGATCGTCGAAGGCAAGGTGAAGAAGTTCATCGCCGAGCGCACGCTGCTCGAGCAGCCGTACGTCCGGGACGACAAGAAGACCGTGGGCGATCTGGTGAAGGAGGTCTCGGGTACGCTGGGCGAAGCGGTGACCGTCCGGCGGTTCGCCCGGTTCCAGGTCGGAGCGGCCTGATGGCCCTCGCCTATACCCGTGCCTTGCTCAAGATTTCGGGCGAGGCGCTGGGCGGCGAGAAAGGCGCGGGGCTCAATTTCCCGGTCCTCGAAGGCCTGGCGGAAGAGATCAAGGCGGTCCACCGCCCTCGGTGTAGGGCTCGCGCTGGTGGTGGGCGGCGGCAACATCATTCGCGGCGTCAGCGCCAGCCGGGAAGGGCTCGACCGGGTCTCGGCCGATTACATGGGAATGCTGGCGACGGTCATCAACGCGCTGGCGCTGCAGGACGTGCTCGAGAAGTGCGGGGTCGACACCCGGGTCATGACCGCCATCCGGATGGAGTCGCTGGCCGAGCCATACATCCGGCGCCGCGCCATCCGGCACCTGGAGAAGGGGCGGCTCATCATCTTCGCCGGCGGCACCGGCAACCCATTCTTCTCCACCGACACCGCCGGCGTCCTCCGGGCGCTCGAGATCGAGGCCGAGGTGATTCTCAAGGCCACCAACGTGGATGGGATCTTCACCGGCGATCCGCGCAAGGACCCGTCCGCCACGTTCATTCCCGAGCTCACCTACCAGGAAGCGATCGTCAAGAACTACGCGGTCATGGACGCCAACGCGTTCGGGCTCTGCAAGGCCAACCAGCTTCCCATCGTCGTCTTCAACATCAACCAGCCCGGCGCCATCTCGCGTGTGCTGCAGGGCGACCGGGTAGGGACCCTCGTCCGATGAGCACCATTCCCGAACTCACGAAGCACGCCCGCGAGCTGATGCACAAGGCGGTCGAGAGTACCAAGCGCGAGTTCAGCGGGATCCGAAGCGGCAAAGCGAGCACCGCGCTGCTCGACACCGTGCGCGTGGACGCGTACGGCAACGCCATGGCGCTCAACCAGGTCGCCATGGTGGCTGCGCCCGAGGCCCGGATGCTCACCGTTCAGCCGTTCGACAAGGGTCTGACCCAGGCCATCGAGAAGGCCATCCGTGACGCCGGCCTCGGCCTCAATCCGGCCACTCAGGGCAACCTGATCCGGGTGCCGCTGCCGGCGCTGAGCGAGGAGCGCCGCAAGGAGCTGGTGAAGGTGGTCCATAAGCTGGCCGAGGAGGGCCGCGTCGCCGTCCGCCACGCGCGCACGGAGACGATGTCGAAGATCAAGAAGCTCGAGAAGGTGCCCGAGGACGACAAGACGCGGGCCGAGAAGGACGTCCAGAAGATCACCGACGAGCACATCAAGCAGATCGACGGCCTGATCCACGCCAAGGAAGCCGAGATCATGGAAGTCTGACGGGATGAGCGACGATCTCCTCCAGCGGCTGAAGGTCCACGGGTCGGTGCCCGCCCACATTGCGATCATCATGGACGGCAACGGCCGGTGGGCCAAGGGTCGGGCGCTGCCGCGCCCGCTCGGCCACCATGCCGGCATGCGCGCCGTCCGCGAGGTGATCCAGGGCTGCCTCGACGCCGACGTAGGCGTGCTGAGCCTGTTCGCCTTCAGCCAGGAGAACTGGCAGCGGCCGGCGTCGAGATCGACGCGCTGATGAGCCTGCTGGAGGAGTACATCGCGCGCGAGGTCGACAACCTGCGGTCCAAGCAGGTCTCGGTGCGCATCCTGGGCGATCTCGAGCGGCTCGCGCCGGGCGCTCGGCAGGCGGTGGACCGGGTCATGGCGGAGACCGCCGGCGGCGAGGATCTCGCGCTCAACCTCTGCATCTCCTACAGCTCGCGCGCGGAGATCACGCGCGCCGCGCGCCAGCTCGCCGAGGAAGTGGCCGCCGGCCGGCTCGATCCGGCCGACATCGACGAGGATGCACTGGCGCGCCGGCTCTACACCGCGCCCTGGCCCGACCCCGATCTCCTGATCCGCACCTCCGGGCGAGATGCGGATCTCGAACTTCCTGCTCTGGCAGCTGGCCTACGCCGAGCTCTACGTGACGCCCGTCCTCTGGCCGGACTTCACCCGACGCCACCTGTTCGAGGCCATCCTGGAATTTCAGCGGCGCGATCGCCGGTTCGGCCGCGTCTCGGTCTGATGGACGCCAATCTGGTCCGGCGCGTCGGGTTCGCCGTCGTCGCGATCCCGCTGGCCCTGTTGCTCGTATGGTACGGCGGCCTGCCGCTGGTCCTGCTGCTCGTCGCGGCCGCCGCGCTTGCGACCCGGGAGCTGTTCGACCTCGCCGAGCGGCAGCAGATCCGTCCCGCCCGGGTGCTGGGGCTCGTGAGCGCCGCCGCCATCTCGCCGATCGCCTACGCGGCGATCGCGTCGCCGGGACCCGCACCCTGGTCGACGCGGCCTGGCCCTATGCCGCGGCGATCTGGCTGATCGCCATCCTCACGTGGGCCCTGCTGACGCGCGCGCCGACCGACCGGCCGCTCGCCGCGGTCGGCGTGACGGTGCTGGCCGTGGCGTACGCCGGGGCGCTGCCGGCGTTTCTCCTCGACATGCGCCACCACGGCCACGGGCTCCGAAGCTGGGCCGGGGCGTGGCTGGTATTCTTTCCGCTGGTGGTGACCTGGGTGTGCGACACGGCGGCGATGTTCGGGGGACGCGCCTTCGGCGGCGCCAAGCTCGCGCCGACAGTGAGTCCCGGGAAGACGCGGTCGGGAAGTCTGGCCGGCGTCGTGGGAGGCCTCGTCGTGGCGCCGGTGTTCGCCGCGGCGGTCTTTCCGCGCGTCGGGGTGAACGTCCCGCTCTGGCAGCTGCTGGTGGTCGCCGGCGTGCTCGGAGTGATCGGGCAGATCGGCGACCTGGCGGAGTCGCTCTTCAAGCGAGAGGCCGGCGTCAAGGATTCGAGCCAGCTCATTCCGGGACACGGCGGCGTGCTCGACCGGCTCGATTCGCTCTACTTCGTGATCCCCGCGGCGGCCGCGATGTACCGCGCGTTCGGCATTCTCTGATGGGCGCGACCAAGGGTGTCGCGGTGCTGGGCTCTACCGGCTCGATCGGCCGGAGCACGCTCGCCGTCCTGGCGCGCCAGCGCGACCACTTCCGCGTCGTGGCTCTCACGGGCGGCCGGAACGCCGAGGCGCTCGAGGCGCAGGTCGCCGAATGGCGGCCCGCATTCGCGGGCCTGGCCTCGGCCACCAACGGCACCGGTCACCCGAGCGGCCCCGACGTGCTGGTCGAGGCCGCGACGCATCCGGACGTGGACGTCGTGGTCAACGCCGTCGTCGGCGCGGCCGGCCTCGACGCGACGCTGGCCGCGCTTCGCGCCGGCAAGCGGGTGGCGCTGGCCAACAAGGAGACGCTGGTCATGGCCGGCGAGCTGGTGGCGCAGGCCGCCTGTGCCGGCGGTGGTGAGCTCATCCCGATCGACTCCGAGCACAGTGCAGTGCTCCAGTGCGTGAGCGGCCGCGACGCGGGGCTGGGTCGCCTGATTCTCACCTGCTCGGGCGGCCCGTTCCGCGAATGGCCGGCCGAACGGGTGTGGCGGGCCACGGTGGAGGAAGCGCTCCGGCATCCGACTTGGCGGATGGGAAGCAAGATCACCGTCGACAGCGCGACGCTGGCCAACAAGGCGCTCGAGCTGATCGAGGCGCACCACCTCTTCGGCCTGTCGTACGACGCCCTGGAGGTGGTGGTCCATCCGCAGAGCATCGTGCACGCGTTGGTCGAGTTCTGCGACGGGAGCGTCATCGCCCAGCTCGGCTTCCCATCGATGGAGCTGCCCATTCTCTACGCGCTGACCCACCCGGCACGACTGCCCGACGCGGGCGTCCGCCGCTTCGATCCGGTTGCAGCGGGACCGCTCACGTTCGAGCCGGTACGGGCGGACATATTCCGCGCCCTGGGCGCGGGCGTGGCGGCCGGGCGCGCCGGCGGGATCTCGCCTGCGGTGTTCAATGGCGCCAACGAGGTTGCCGTGGCCGCCTTCCTCGAGGGACAGGTGCCGTTCGGCCGCATCAGCGAGATCATCGAGCGGACGCTCGACGATCACGCGCCGGCTCCCGCGCACGGCCCTCCCGGCCGTGCGCGACGCCGATCGATGGGCGCGCGCGCGCGCGCACGACTACGTACGCCGTTCATGAGGTCATCGTGCTGACGACCGTGCTGGCTCTGATCGTGGTTCTGGGGGTGCTGGTCTTCGTGCACGAGGCCGGCCATTTCATCGCGGCCAAGTGGGCCGGGATCTACGTCCATCGCTTCTCGCTGGGGCTGGGCTCGCCAGTCAAATGGCTGACCTTCCGCCGCGGCGAAACCGAATACTCGATCTCCTGGCTGCCGCTGGGCGGGTACGTGAAGATGGCCAGCCGGGAGGAGGACGTCGGCAGCAGCGCGCTCGAGGGCGGAACTCCCCGAGCGGCCGTGCCGCCGGACCGGGTGTTCGAGGCGAGGCCGGTCTGGAAGCGGATGATCGTCATCCTGGCCGGCGTCACGATGAACGCGCTGTTCGCATGGATCATCTTCACCTATCTCGCAGCGAAGAACGGCCGCCAGATCGATCCCGTCACCACGGTCGGCCGGGTCGTGGACGAGCTGGTGCCGCCCGAGGCCGAGGGGTTCAAGACCATCAAGCCCGGGACCCGCATCGTGGCGGTCAACGGCCGGCCGGTGGCGTCGTGGGACGAGATCGTCGACGGCATCGCCAACGCACCCGAGCCCGAGATCCGGCTTCAGCTCGCGGACGGCTCGACGGTCAGCGCGTCGATCCACCAGGACGCTCTGGAGCAGCGGCTCAAGGCGTCACAGGCGCTGCAGCCGTTTCGCCCGGCGGTGGTCGGAGACGTGGCCCCGGGCCGCCCAGCCGCCCGCGCCGGAATCCAGCCTGGCGATACCATCACCGCCGTCGCCGGGACGCAGGTCACCCAGTGGTACGACCTGCTGGAGATGGTGCAGAAGAGCGCCAGCCGGCCGCTTGCGGTCGAGGTGGGCCGGGCAGGGGGGCGCCAGCGTTTCGACATCACGCCGTACGTCGACTCGATCGCCGGCCCCAACGGGAAGCCGCAGGCGATCGGCCGGATCGGCGTGGCGGTCGCCGGCAACTTCCGCTCGGAGCCTTTGAGCCTGGGCCAGGCGGTGGTCGAGGGCTGGCACGCCACGGTCGGGTCGTCGACCCAGATCGTCCGCACAGTGCGCGGGCTCTTCAGCGGGCGGATCTCGAAGCGGGAGGTGGGCGGGCCGATCCTCATTGGCCAGCTGGCGGGCCAGAGTGCCCGTATGGGAGTCGACGCCTTCCTCAGCTTCATGGCCCTGATCTCGATCAACCTGGCGGTGCTCAACCTGCTGCCGGTACCGGTGCTGGACGGCGGCCAGTTCCTGTTCCTGCTGGCCGAGGCGGTGGTCCGCCGTCCGCTGCCGCTCAAGCTCCGGGAACGGCTCACGATGGTGGGTCTGGTCCTGATCGTCCTGTTGATGGGGCTGGCATTCTCGAACGACATTCGGCGGCTGTTCGGGGCGTAGCAATGAGCCGGCAGTGCAGGCGGGTCAGGTCCGCCCTCCCTTGTCCCTCGCTCGCACCTCCGTTATTCTACCGTGCTACAACGGATTACGATGCCAAACGCAAAGAGGACCAGGGCAGCATGAGCTTTGACAAGCAGGCCGTTACGGCCAAGCACCAGGCCCACGAGGGCGACACGGGCTCGACCAAGGTCCAGGTGGCCTTGCTCACCGAGCGGATCAATTCGCTCACCGACCATTTCCGGACGCACCCCAAGGATCACCATGGGCGGCGCGGTCTCCTGAAGATGGTCGGCACCCGCCGCCGGCTGTTGACCTATCTCAAGCGCAGTGACCTCGGGACCTACCGCGCGCTGATCGAGCAGCTCGGTCTCCGGCACTAGTTCCCGTACGCCGCAGAGGGCGTCCTGATCCGACATCGGGACGCCCTCTGTGCATTGATGTGTCCGTAGGCAGCAAAGAAACCCGAGATCAGAGAGAGAGAAGGTCGTGACCGTACAACGGATCGAGACCCAGTTCGCCGGACGTCCATTCACACTGGAAACCGGCCGCCTCGCGAAGCAGGCCGCCGGCTCCGCAATGCTCCGTTTCGGCGACACGATGGTGCTGGCTGCCGTCACCGTATCCCCGAACATCTCCACCCTCCCGTTCTTCCCCCTCACCGTCGAATATCGCGAGAAGACCTACGCCGCGGGCAAGATCCCGGGCGGGTTCCTCAAGCGCGAGGGTCGGCCGTCGGATGACGAGATCCTGGCGGCGCGGCTGATCGACCGGTCCATCCGGCCGCTCTTCCCGGAAGGGTTCAAGAACGAGGTGCAGGTCTTCGTCACCGTGCTGTCGGCCGATCAGGAGAACGACGCCGACATTCTCGGCGTCGTCGCGGCCTCGGCCGCGCTGACCCTGTCGACGGTGCCTTGGAACGGCCCGCTGGCGGCGGTGCGCGTGGGCCGGGTCGAAGGGAATTGGATCCTCAACCCGACCTTCCAGCAACTCGAGTTCTCTACGCTCGACCTCGTCGTGAGCGGCTCGGCCGAGTCGATCCTGATGGTCGAGGGCGGCTCGCTCGAGATCTCCGAGGCCGAAGTGGTCGAGGCCCTGAAGGTGGCGCAGAAGGGGATCAAGGAGATCATCGGCCTCCAGAAGCAGGTCATCGACAAGGCGGACAAGAAGCCGAAGATCGCCTGGACCAAGGCCGAGCATGATGCCGGGATCGTGGCGAAGATCCGCGAGCTGGCCGAGTCCCAGATGGCCACTGCCATCAACGCCAAGGACAAGGCCAGCCGGGCCAGCGGCGTCAAGGCGGTGCGCGAACAGGCGATTGCCAAGGTGCTGGAGGCCTTCCCCGACCGGGGCCGCGAGATCGGCAACGTGCTCGAGGACGTCGAGTACCAGGTGATGCGCAAGCAGGTGCTCGACAAGGGTGAGCGAGTCGACGGGCGCGATCTCGACACCATCCGTCCGATCGCCATCGAGACCGGCGTACTGCCGCGCACCCACGGCTCGGCGCTGTTCCAGCGCGGGGAGACCCAGGCGCTGGTGTCCGTCACGCTTGGCACCGCGGACGACGAGCAGCGGATCGACAGCATCGACGTGGCCGGCGAGACCACCAAGTCGTTCATGCTGCACTACAACTTCCCGCCGTATTCTACCGGCGAGGTCAAGATGATCCGCGGCACCAGCCGGCGCGAGATCGGACATGGCGCGCTGGCCGAGCGGGCGTTGCAGCCGCTGCTGCCGCACTACGAGGACTTCCCGTACACCCTGCGCGTGGTCTCCGAGATCCTGGAGTCGAACGGATCCTCGTCGATGGCCACCGTCTGCGGCGGCTCCCTGGCGCTCATGGACGCCGGCGTGCCGATGCAGGCGCCGTGTGCCGGCGTGGCGATGGGGCTCATCAAGGAGGGCGACAAGATCGCGGTGCTCACCGACATCCTGGGCTCCGAGGACCATCTCGGCGACATGGACTTCAAGGTGGCCGGCACCGAGAAGGGGATCACCTCGATCCAGATGGACATCAAGATCGAGGGCCTCGACCTCAAGATCATGGAGCAGGCGCTCGAGAAGGCTCGGAAGGGCCGGCTCCACATCCTGAAGGAGATGGCCAAGGTCCTGCCGATGGCGCGCTCGGAGCTGTCGAAATACGCCCCGCGCATCTTCACGATGCAGATCAAGCCGGACAAGATCGGCGACGTCATCGGGCCGAAGGGCAAGACGATTCGCGGCATCCAGGACGCCACCGGCGCGAAGATCAGCATCGAGGACAGCGGGATCGTGACGATCTCCGCCGTCGGGGGCGAGGCGGGCGAGAAGGCCCGCGCGATGGTCGCGGCGATCACCACCGAGCCCGAGGTGGGCCGGACCTACGAAGGTCCGGTCAAGAGCACCACGGCGTTCGGCGCGTTCGTCGAGATCCTGCCCGGGGTCGAGGGTCTGCTCCACATCAGCGAGCTGCAGCACGGCCGCACCGAGAAGACCGAGGACGTGGTCAAGAAGGGCGACATCGTGCAGGTCAAGCTGCTCGAGGTGGACGATCGCGGCCGCATGAAGCTCTCCCGGAAGGCGCTGCTGCCCAAGGAGTAGCGCCATCTTGGATACGGCACGACTGGACGACGGGCTCCTCCGCACCACGGCACCGAACGGGCTCGTCGTCCTCACCGAGCGGCTGCCGGGTGTTCGCTCGGCCGCCACCGGCTTCTACGTGCGCACGGCCAGCGCGCACGAGCGCCGCGAGCAGATGGGCATCTCCCACCTGCTCGAGCACATGGTCTTCAAGGGCACCGAGCGCCGCTCCGCCAAGGAGCTGGCGCTCGAGCTCGAGGTCCGGGGCGGCAGCCTCGACGCCTTCACCGGCCGCGACTACACCAGCTATCAGGCCCATACACTCGACGCCGACCTTCCCCTGGCCGTCGAGATCCTGACCGACCTCGCCCGCCGGCCGCTGCTGCGCGAGAGCGATCTGGAACCCGAGCGCAACGTCATCCTCGAAGAGATCAACGGGGTGGAAGACACGCCCGACGATCTCGTCTTCGAGCTGCATGCGGCCGAGCTGTGGCCGAATCACCCGTACGGCTACTCCATCCTCGGTGATGCCGCGAGCCTTGCATCGCTGTCGGCCGACGATCTCCGGTGTCTGCACCAGACCGGCTACTATCGCGGGAACTTCGTGGTGGCGGCCGCCGGGAACGTGAACCACGACCAGCTGCTCACGGTGCTCGAGCGCGAGGGCTGGTTCGAGGGAGAGGCGCCGGAGCCGGCCCGCCCGCCCGTCGCGATCACGCCGGCCGTGCGGGGCGCCGAGCGGCAGGAGGAGCGCGATTCCGCCCAGACCCATATCGTCTTCGGTACCGACACATTCCGGCTGAACGACCCGCGGCGCTTCGCGCTCGCGATTCTCACGAACGTCTTCGGCGGCGGGATGTCGAGCCGGCTGTTCCAGCGGGTCCGGGAGGAGTTGGGCCTCGCGTACGCCATCTTCGCCTACAAGCACTTCTACCAGTCGGCCGGACAGCTCGGCGTCTACATCGGTACTCAGCCGGGCACGGCGGACGCCGCGGTCGAGGCCATCCGCGGTGAATACGCGCGACTCGCCCGCGAGGGCCTGCCGGCGGCCGAGCTGGCCGATGGGAAGCAGCAGTTGAAGGGACAGGTCATGCTCTCGCTCGAAAGCCCGGGCGCTCGGATGGGCCGGCTGGCCGGCTTCGTTCTCCACGACGACGAGTACCGCCCGCTCGACCGGATGCTGGCCGAGATCGATGCGGTCACGCCGGACGAGATCGCCGCGGTTGCCGCGGAGTTCTTTGCGCCGGAGCGGCAGACGGTCGTACGGCTCGGGGTGGGGCGGTGAGGAGACGCAGGCTCGCCAGTGGGGCGACGCGGGCTCGGATCCCGGAGTCACCCTGAGCGAAGCGAAGGGGGCATGCGTCGGGGCATGGCTCCTTCGCTTCGCTCAGGATGACATTCCTACACTTGCACCAAATTCAACTACTCAGAGGACCCATGCTGATCGGCGTGCCGAAGGAGATTAAGACGAACGAGAACCGCATCGCCCTCGTGCCGGCGGGCGCCGAGGCGCTGGTCGCGGCGGGGCATACCGTCTTCATCGAGGCCGGCGCGGGACTCGGTAGCGGCTTTCCCGACGACGTGTACACGGCCGTCGGCGCCGCCATCCTCGCCACGGCCGATGAGGTCTGGCAGCGGGCCGAGATGATCATGAAGGTGAAAGAACCAATCGCGGTCGAGTGGCCCCGCATGCGGAAGGGCCAGGTGATCTACACCTACTTCCACTTCGCGGCCGCCGAAGACCTGACCCGCGCCGTGATCGACTCGGGCGCCGTCGCCGTGGCCTACGAGACCGTCCAGCTCCCGAGCGGCGAGCTGCCTCTGCTCACCCCGATGTCCGAAGTGGCCGGCCGGATGGCGGTGCAGGAGGGCGCCAAGTACCTGGAGAAGGTGTTTGGCGGGAGCGGGGTGCTGCTGGGCGGCGTCCCGGGCGTGGCTCCCGGCGAGGTGGTGATCATCGGGGGTGGCGTGGTCGGCATCAACGCGGCCAAGATGGCCGCCGGCCTGGGCGCCCACGTGACCATCATGGACATCTCGCTCGACCGGCTCCGGTATCTCGACGACGTCCTCCCGGCCAATGTGGACACGACCTATTCCAACCGCCACAACATCCTCGAGGCGATCCGCCGGGCCGATCTGGTCATTGGGGCGGTGCTGCTGCCGGGGGCCAAGGCCCCGCACTTGGTCAAGCGTGCCGACCTCAAGACGATGAAGCCTGGGACGGTCATCGTGGACGTGGCGGTCGACCAGGGCGGGTGCGTCGAGACCATCAAACCCACCACCCACGAGAACCCCACCTACTTCGTCGAGGGCATTCTGCACTACGCCGTCGCCAATATGCCCGGCGGCGTGCCTCGGACGTCCACCCTCGCGCTCACCAATGCCACGCTGCCATATGCACTTAAGCTCGCCAAGAAGGGCTGGCGTGCGGCCTGCAAGGCTGACTCTGCTCTCGCGCTCGGGCTCAATGTGGTCGAGGGCAAGACGGTCTACCCGGGCGTGGCCGAAGCCTTCCGGCTCCCGCTGACCGACGTCGCCTCGGTCCTGTGACCGAAGTGCTGATCACCCGCCTCCCGCATGGGGACGGGCTGCCCCTGCCGAGCCTTGCCACGCCGGGCGCCGCCGGGTACGACGTCGCCAGCGCGGAGGACGGCCCCTTGGGGCCGTTCGAGCGGAGGCTGTTCCGGACAGGCTTCGCCATCGCGGTACCGGAGGGGTTCGAGTGCCAGATCCGGCCGCGGTCCGGCCTAGCGCTTAAGCACGGGATCACGCTCCCGAACACTCCGGCGACGATCGACAGTGACTACCGGGGCGAGCTGATGATCATGCTGGTGAACCTCGGGGCCGATACTTTCGAGGTCACCCGCGGCATGCGGATCGCCCAGATGGTCATCGCCCGAGTCGAGCATGTAACGTTTCGGCCGGTGGAGGCGCTGCCCGGGACGGAGCGCGGGGCGGGAGGGTTCGGCAGCACAGGGCGGTAGCCGGGCGGTCTATACAGACGTCATCCTGAGCGGAGCGAAGGATCGGCCAAGGCATGCGAGTGAGGTTCGGGGGTCACTCGTGCCGCCGACCCGATCCTTCGCTCCGCTCAGGATGACGAAGCAGCTTCCCGATACCCCAGTGCCCATTTAGCTTGTTCACCCATGCGCTTCACGGCCACCTGATGAAGCTTCCTTCGCTGAAACTGATGTCCTGGCTCCCCGCGAACGAAATCGCGGTGGACCTCGGCACGGCCAATACGCTCATCTACGTGAAGGGCGAGGGGATCGTCCTCAACGAGCCGTCGGTCGTGGCCATCGAGAAGGCCACCGGCAAGATCAAGGGCATCGGGCTCGAGGCCAAACGAATGCTCGGCCGCACGCCCGACGGTATCCTCGCGGTCCGGCCGCTCAAGGACGGCGTCATCGCCGACTTCGACGTGACCGAGAAGATGCTCCGGTACTTCCTCAAGACGATCATCGACAAGCACGTCTTCCGGGTGAAGCCCAAGGTCATCGTCTGCGTGCCGTCGGGCATCACCGAGGTGGAGCGCCGCGCCGTCCGCGATTCGGCCGAGACCGCCGGCGCCAAGCAGGTGCTGATGGTCGCCGAGCCGATGGCGGCCGCGATCGGCGTCGGCCTTCCGGTCGAGACGCCCACCGGCAACATGGTGATCGACATCGGCGGCGGGACGACCGAGATCGCCGTCATCGCCCTCTCCGGCATCGTGTCAGACACCTCGATTCGGACCGGGGGCGACGAGTTGGACCAGGCCATCGTCCAGTTCATGCGCAAGAATTACAACCTGCTCGTCGGTGAGCCGACGGCCGAGGCGATCAAGATCAAGATCGGCTCCGCCGCGCCCACCGGCGACGAGCGCGAGATGGAGGTCAAGGGCCGCGATCTGGTTTCCGGCATCCCCAAGACCGTCCGGGTGCATTCCGCCGAGATCCGCGAGGCGGTCCAGGAGCCGATTCAGCAGATCGTGGACGCCGTACGCCGCGCCCTCGAGATCACCCCGCCCGAGCTCGCCAGCGACATCGTCGACCGCGGCATCGTGATGACCGGCGGCGGCGCCCTCATCCGCGGGCTCGACATCCTGCTGGCCCAGGAAACCGGCCTCCCCATTCACGTCGACGAGGACCCGCTCACCTGCGTGGTCCGCGGGACCGGGCGCATTCTCGACGACTACGAGAAATACCGCAGCGTCCTGTCCGTCTGAGCATGGGCAGCGCGTCGGAACGCTCGTACACGCGCCGGGACACCGTTCTATTTCTCATCTGTCTCGGCCTCTCCATCTTCGGATTGTTCTCCCCGGCATCGTGGGGCCAGAGCATTTCCGCGGGCCTCAGGGAGACCGTGTTCTGGCCGCTGGTCTGGCTGCAGGTCCAGGCCGAGGAAGGGAAGACCAGCCGCGTTCGGCTCCGCGCCATCACCGTCCAGCGTGACTCCGCCTCCTACCTCGTCCAGGGCATGCCATCCCTGCTCGCCGAAAACGAGCGTCTCCGCCAGTTGCTGTCGCTCAGCCGCCGGCTCAGGACCCGGTACGTGGCCGCCGAGGTCCTCCACCAGTCGCAGGCCACCGATGGGCGGACACTGCTCCTCAGCACTGGGTCGCGCGAAGGGTTGTCGGCATTCGATCCTGTGGTGGCACCCGAAGGCCTCGTCGGCGTGATCCTCAACGTGGCGGAGCGCTCGAGCATCGTGATGAGCTGGGCACACCCCGAGTTCCGGGTGAGCGCGTTCACGGTGACCGGAAACGCTGCAGGGGTGGTGGCGCCCTCGGCCGGTGGGGAAGGCGGGCTCGAGTTCCGCGGTGTTCCCTACCGCGATTCGGTGCCGGTGGGCACGCTGGTCCTCTCCTCGGGGCTGGGCGGAGTGTACCCCAAGGGCATTCCTGTGGGCACCGTGACCGGGGTCGTGCGGGAGCAGGCCGGCTGGGAGCGCGTCTACCGGCTTCAGCCCGCCGCCAATCCCGGGTCCGCCGCCCATGTGCTGGTGCTGATCGCGCCGAAAGGCGATCTGGCGCTCGCCTTCCCGAGCGACTCGGCACTCGCGGCGCAGCGGCTCGATTCCCTCGAGCGGTTGCGCGTGGCCGATTCGGTGGCCCAGGCGGCCCGTGACGCGCGTGCCCGACGGGCCGACTCGCTCGCCGCGCTCCGGCGGGACACCACGCGAGTGGCCCCCCGGCGGGTAGCGCGGCCGGACACGACGGCGGCGGTACCTCGCCAGCCAAGCGCCGTCCAGGGAGACACGGCCCGATGATCCCGGCCCGCGCCAACCGCATTCAGCTCGCCGTGGTGCTCCTGCTCCTCGTGGCGCTGCACTTCTACGTGCGGCCGCGCCTCTGGGGCCCTCGGGTCAGCCCCGACTTCCTGCTCGTCGGCCTGATGCTGTTCGCAATGCGGAGTGGGCCGGGGGTGTCGGCGGTGGCCGGATTCATGGTCGGGCTCGCCGCGGACTCGCTCACGCCGGCCCGGTTCGGGGCGGGCGCGCTGGCGCACACCGTCGTGGCGTACGTGGCCTCGTGGGCGCGGGCGGTCTTCTTCGCCGACAACCTTCTCGTCAACGCCGCCTTCGTGGCCGCGGGGGTCTGGCTGCGGGACTTCCTGGTCCTGGTGATGAGCGGAAGCGGCGACGGCTCCATCCTGACCGAGCTCGCAATCTACAGCCCGCTGCAGGCGCTCTCGTCGGCCCTGTTCGCGCTCGTGGTCCTGCTGGCGTTCCGCGAGTGGTTCTCGATCCGGCTCGACGCATGAGATCCGCAACATGAACGGTTTCGATTCCTACCGGGTCCGTGAGCGCGCCGACATTGCGCGCTGGATCCTGGTCGTCGCGTTCCTGGTGCTGTCCGGCGCGTTCTTCCGGACCCAGATCATCCAGCATGACAAGTTCCAGCTGAAGGCGGAAACCAACCGCCTCCGCCCGATCGCGCTCACCCCGCCCCGCGGCGCGATCCTGGACCGTCGGGGCCGGATCATCGCCGAGAACGTGCCCGGCTACTCGGTGAAGCTGCTCGCGCCCAACAAGGACTCGCTCCGGGCCGTGCTGGCCCGGATGGACCATTTCGTACCGGTGGACACGTCCGAGATCGCCGAGATCCTCCGGCGCTTCGCCCAGGCGCGCTACCAGCCGGTGGTCGTGTTCGGCGATGCCACGTTCGAGACCATCGCGCGGCTGGAAGAGCACCGGGCGGTGCTACCGGGCCTCGTGGTCCAGTCGGAGCCCAAGCGCCTCTATCCGGCCGGCAAGGCAGTGGCGCACCTGGTCGGATACGTGTCCGAGGTGACCGAGTCGGACCTCACTGCCAACCGCTTCCCGGGCGCCGGGCTGGGCTCGATCGTGGGCAAGGCGGGCCTCGAGAAGGAGTACGACGACACGCTTCGTGGCGCAGAGGGCGTGCGCTACATCGAGGTGAACGCGCGCGGCCGCCTCGTCCGGGAAGAGGCGAGCACGGCGCTGCCGCCAACGCCCGGCAAGCCCATCAGCACGACGATCGATCTCGACCTCCAGCGTTACATCGACAGCGTCTGGCCGGCGGGGGTCCGCGGCGCCATGATCGCCATGACGCCGACGGGGGAGGTTCGCGCGCTCTATTCGGCACCGACCTACGACCCCAACTCGTTCGTGGGCGGGATCTCGATGGCCCTCTGGCGCGGCCTCAATGACGACGACGCCCGGCCGCTCCTCAATCGCGCCATCCAGACCCGGTATCCGCCCGCCTCGCCGTTCAAGCTGGCCATCGCGGCGATGGCGCTGAAGCGCGGCCTGATCGGGTTGGACACCCACATGCCCACGCCGTGCCGCGGCGGCCTCAGGCTGGGAAACCGCATCTTCCGCTGCTGGAAGAAGGAAGGGCACGGGTCGGTGGATCTGGTCGGCGCCGTTGCGTCGAGCTGCGACGTGTACTTCTACCAGCTGGGACTTCGTCTGGGCCTCAACGCAATCGTTCAGGACGGCGTGCTGATGGGGTTCCGGGACAAGAGCGGCATCGATCTCGAGAACGAGGTGGATCCGATCTACCCCGCCACCACCGCCTATTTCGACCGGCTGTACGGGCCGCGCCGGTGGAGCCCGCCCGCGACGACGCTCAACTTCTCGATCGGCCAGGGCGAGAACACCCAGACGCTGATCAACATGATGCGGTTCTACGAGGGGCTCTCGGGCGACGGGAACGCGGCCTCGCCGTTCATCGTGCGGCCCGCGCCGGCGGCCCCGCGGGCCCTCGGCCTGTCGCCGGCGCAGCTGGACGGGCTCCGGCGGGCGCTCATCGCCGTGGTCGAGCGCGGCACCGCCGCAGCCAGCCGGCACTCGGATCTGGCCGTCGCCGGCAAGACCGGCACGGCGCAGAATCCGCACGGCAAGGACCACGGCTGGTTCATCGGGTTCGCGCCGGCGGAGAAGCCGGAGCTGGTGGTCGGCGGGATCATGGAGTTCGCCGAGCATGGGACGACGGTGGCGCCCTACGTCATCCGTACGCTCCGGCGCTACATCCTCGGGCCGGACACGGTGGGCACGATCAAGGTGAAGGTCCTGCTGGACGAAGCGGTCTCGCCGGCTGACACCGCGCCGCGTCCGGTCGAGCTCGATCCCGACTCGGCCGCGGTCCGGGCTCAGGAAGACAGCGTACGCCGCGCCGGGGAGCTGCCATGAGGACCGCGACGCTCGATCGCCGGCTCCTCTGGGTGACTCTTACCCTCATGACGTTCGGTCTGCTCACGCTCTACTCGGCCGGGCAGACCGACGTCCCGACGCACGCCGCCGGCGTGTGGACGCGGCAACTCTTCTGGTTCGGGATCGGCACGATCGTGGGGTGGGCCGTGTTCCACACCTCGCTCCGGCTGCTCGAGTGGCTCGCGCCGGCGCTCTACGCGTTCAGCATCGCCCTGCTTGGCATCGTACTGGTGGTCGGGACGGGAGCGGGGACGGCGCAGAGCAGCCATAGCTGGCTGTCGGTCGGCGGCCACCAGATCGGCCAGCCGTCGGAGCTGGCCAAGGTGGCCACGGTCCTCATGCTGGCGCGCTACCTGTCCGGGCGGAAGGAGCCCCCGCGCTCGTTCCGGGACCTGCTGATGCCCGGCCTCATCGTGGGCGTCCCGTTCCTGCTCGTGCTCAAGCAGCCCGACCTCGGCAGCGCCATCGTGTTCATCGGGGTTGCCTTCGCCATGCTGTTCTGGGCGGGCGTTCGGCCCCGGTTGCTGTTCATGATCGCCTCGCCCGGGCTCAGCCTGCTGCTGGCCTTCAACAACTGGGCGTGGGGGCTCTGGATGGTGGCGTTTACGGCGCTGCTCGTCGCCTGGCGCCCGTACATCTATGACTCGCTGCTGGTGTGGTTCCTGAACGTCGCGATGGGGACCATCGCGCTGCCGCTCTGGCAGCGGCTGGCCCCCTACCAGCAGAACCGCCTGCTCACCTTCCTCAACCCGGAAGCCGACCCGCGGGCGGCGGGATATCACGCCATTCAGTCGCGGGTCGCCATCGGATCGGGCGGGTGGTTCGGGACGGGGTACACCGAGGGCCCGCAGAAACGGCTGGCCTTCCTGCCGGAGCAGCACACCGACTTCGTGTTTCCCGTGGTGGGCGAGGAATTGGGGTTCGTGGGTGTGATGGTGGCGCTTTCGCTCTTTCTCGCGCTGTTCCTGGCGCTTCTCAGGATTGCCCGGCGGGCCACGGACAGCTTCAGCAGCCTCGTCACGTTCGGCATCCTCGGACTGTTCTTCACCCACGTCTTCGAGAACGTCGGGATGACGGTGAATCTCATGCCGATCACCGGAATTCCGCTGCCGTTCTTCTCCTACGGCGGCTCGTTCTTCATTATCTGCTCGCTCTGCCTCGGCCTGGCCTTCCGGGTGGCCTGGGACTCCCGTCAATCAGGCTATCCCGATATTTGACAACGGGTTAGGTCTTGGGGTCTGGCGTTTGGGGCTGGACTGCCCGAAATTCCATGGGTCCCGGGACCCCGAAGCACCCTTCACCCGACCCGCACCCACTATCCTATGGCCGTGATGGCATGGTTTAAGAAGGAACGCAAGCCACGTACATCCCAACGCGAGCGGTTGGAAATTCCGCCCGACGCCTGGGAGAAATGCGATGGCTGCGGTCACATCGATATCCGCGAGAAATTCGAGAAGGCGTTCAACGTGTGCCCCGAGTGCGGGCGGCACCGCCGGATCGGCGCGGAGGACTACATCGAGCTGCTGACCGATCCGGGCACGTGGCGGGAGCTCTGGCCGGGACTGCGCTCGGTCGATCCGCTGCATTTCGAGCACTACGCGGAGCGGCTGACCGCGGCGCGGAAGAAAGGTGGCGAGGCGGACGGCATCTACGTCGGCACCGCCCGGCTGGACGGTTTGCCGGTCAATCTCGGGGTCATGAATTTCGCCTTCATGGGCGGATCGATGGGCTCGGTGGTCGGGGAGAAGATCGCGCGCCTGGCGCGCCGATCGCACGAGAAAAAGGCTCCGCTGGTCCTGGTCTCCGCCTCGGGTGGGGCCCGAATGCAGGAAGGCGTACTCTCCCTCATGCAGATGGCCAAGACCTCCGCCGCCATCGCCCAGCTCAATCGCGACAGCATCCCCTACATCTCCATTCTCACGGACCCGACGACCGGGGGCGTGTCAGCGTCGTACGCCATGCAGGGTGACGTGGTGCTGGCGGAGCCCGGCGCCCTGATCGGGTTCGCCGGGCAGCGGGTGATCAAGCAGACGATCGGGCAGGACCTGCCCGAAGGCTTCCAGACGGCGGAGTTCCTGCTAGAGCACGGGCAGATCGACGATGTGGTACCGCGGGGCTCGCTCCGGGACACCACGGCCAGGCTGATCCGGCACATGCAAGGACAGCGACCGCACGTGGAGCATGCCGAGCTGAGCTGACGCCGCAGGTCTTCCCGATCCGACGCCCCACCGGCAGGACGAGGTGGGGCGTTGTCGTTTCGGCGTCGGACAAGTTGGTGCGACGGTCCCGCCGAGATGGTTCGGTGGGCAGGTCGAGATTGTGCGGGCCTTCGTGGTGAACATGGCAGTGATGACCGCGCGGCACTCGGAAAGGGCCTGCGCACGGACGAGACCGCCGACGGCACCAAGTTAGACACCCTGGAATGCCATGCCGCTGACCTACGAAGAGGCGCTCGAGTTCCTCTTCCCCCGCACCACGACGATCAAGTTCGGGCTCGCCACGACGCGCGCCCTGCTCAACGCGGTCGGCAACCCGCACCAGGTGATGCCGTCCGTGCACGTAGGCGGAACGAACGGGAAGGGCAGCGTGTCGACGCTGGTGGCCTCGGCGCTGCGCGAGGCGGGATGGCGCGTGGGGCTGTATACCTCGCCGCACCTGGCGTCCTTCCGCGAGCGTATCCGGGTGGACGGCGTGCCGATCGCCGAGAGCGCGATGGCGATGTGGACCGAGCGGCTCCTGCCGCTCATCCTCGAGCGGAAGGCCACGTTCTTCGAGGCTACGACGGCTATCGCCTTCGCCGACTTCGCGGCGCGCGGGGCGGAGATCGTGGTGGCTCGAGGTGGGCCTCGGCGGGCGGCTCGACAGCACGAACGTGCTCAGGCCGCTGGTGAGCGCGGTGACCAAGATCGAGCGCGATCACATGAAGTACCTGGGCGACACGCTCGAGCTCATCGCGGCCGAGAAGGCGGGGATCGCCAAGCCCGGGGTGCCGTTCGTCGTCGGCGAGCGCGACCCGGCACTGGTGCACGTGCTCCGGCGCGAGGCGCGGAAGGCGGTGGCGCGCGGGCAGGCCGATGGCCGCGCCGACGTCCGAGTGCTGCCGCCGGCGTACGAGTGGCCGGGGCCGCTCAGCCTCGAGGGCCCGCATCAGCGGCGGAATGCCGCCGTGGCGTACGGGATCCTGATGGCCCTTCCCGCGCCCTATCGGCCGCCGCTTCCGGCGGTGGAGGCCGGCTTCGCGTCCGCACACGTCCCGGGCCGGCTCGACCGGCGGGGCAAGTGGCTGTTCGACGTCGCCCACAACCCGGACGGCATTCAAGCGCTGCTAAAGGCGATCGACGTTCTCCGGCCCCGACGGCCGCTGCACGCGCTGGTCTCGATTCTGGGCGACAAGGAGTGGCCCGAGATGCTGGTGCAGCTCGACCGGATCGTCGACCGCGGGGTCCTCACCGTCGCCCCCACCGCCGCCAGCCGCGGCTGGAACGCGGTATGGCTCCGCCGCTGGCTCCGCGACCGCGGCCGGCCACCGGCGCGCGCCTCATGGACGCTGGTGCCGGACTTCGCGGAGGCGCTCGAGAAGGTGCAGGAGGGGGCTGGAACGGTGCTGGTGACGGGCTCGTTCCACACGGTTGGCGACGTCATGACGGTGCTCGGCATGGAGGTGGTGTAGGCTCTCCGACCCGGCTATGTTCTCCCCATGCAAACCAAGGCCCTGCCGGGCTTTCGGGAGTTTTACCCCGCCGATCTTGCCCTGCGCACCCACATCTTCCGGACCTGGCGGACCGTGGCCACGCGGTACGGGTTCGAGGAGTACGATGGCCCGCCGCTCGAGCCGCTCGAGCTATACACGTCCAAGAGCGGTGATGAGATCGTGGGGCAGCTGTACGCCTTTACCGACAAGGGCGGGCGCGAGGTCGCGCTGCGACCGGAGATGACGCCCACGCTCGCGCGGATGGTGGCGGCGCGCGCCAACGGGCTCAAGAAGCCGATCCGCTGGTTTGCCATTCCGCAGCTCTTCCGCTACGAGCGGCAGCAACGGGGGCGGCTTCGAGAGCACTTCCAGCTCAACTGCGACCTGATCGGCGAGCCGGGGCCGCTCGGCGACGCCGAGATCATCGCCCTCGCCGTGGACGTCATGCGCGCGTTCGGCCTCGGGCCGGCCGATGTGCGCGTGCGGCTCTCCGACCGCCGGGTGCTTCGCGCCCTGCTGCTCGGGGCCGGCGTCCTGGAGCCGCAGCTCGGGGCGGCGTACCAGGCGGTCGACAAGCTCGAGCGCATGGATCGTGCGGCGCTGACCGCACAGCTGGGCGCGGCCGGAGTCGGCGCCGACGTGGCGGCGGGCGTCCTCGAGATCGCCGCGCTGCGCGGGATTCCGGCGGTCGAATCGGCGCTGGCCGGCGTGCCGGGGGGCCCGGAGGCCGGCCAGGCGCTCCGCCGGGTGGTGGACGCGCTCGTGGCGATGGGGCTCGGCGAGTTCGTCGAGGTGGACCTCACGATCGTGCGCGGCCTGGCGTACTACACCGGGACCGTGTTCGAGCTGTTCGACGCCGGCCGGACACTGCGCGCCATCTGCGGCGGCGGACGCTATGACGGGCTGCTCGCAGCGCTCGGCGGCGTCGACCTGCCGGCCCTGGGCTTCGGCATGGGCGACGTGGTGCTCGCGGAGCTGCTCCGCGATCGCGGGCTTGTCCCGACCGACGTCTCGAGCATCGACGTGTTCCTGGCCGCGGTCACCGAGGAGGACGTGCCCTTCATGCTGAGCCTGGCGCACGAGGTCCGCGACGCCGGGATTCCGCGCCGAGTACGCGCTCGGGACCCAGGCCGTGGGCAAGCAGCTCAAGCTGGCCGACGCGCGGAACGCGCGGTTCGCCGTCGTGATCGGGCCGGACGATCGCGCGCGGGGCGAGGTGATGCTGAAGGACCTGGCGGGGAAGGGTCAGGAGGCGGTGCCGCGGGCTGGGGTAGTCGAGCGGCTGTCGCGGGAGTTCGCAAGCGGGAACTTGCAGGAGCGTGAACATGGAAACCGTTAAAGGATCACGAATGGCGGACACGAAGGCGTTGACGACCCGCGCCGCGGACTTCAGTGCCTGGTACAACGAGCTCATCGCCCGCGCGGAGCTGGCGGACTACAGCCCGGTGCGCGGGTGCATGGTCATCCGGCCGAACGGCTACGCCATCTGGGAGCAGATGCAGCGCGCCCTCGACCAGATGTTCAAGGACACCGGCCACCAGAACGCCTATTTCCCGCTCTTCATCCCGCAGAGCTTCCTCTCGCGCGAGGCGGAGCACGTCGAGGGTTTCGCCCCCGAGACGGCGGTCGTGACCCACGGCGGCGGGAAGGAGCTCGAGGAGCCGCTGGTCGTCCGGCCGACGTCCGAGACCATCATCTACGCGATGTACGCCAAGTGGATCCAGAGCTACCGCGACCTGCCGCTGCTCATCAACCAGTGGGCCAACGTCGTGCGCTGGGAGATGCGCACGCGGCTCTTCCTGCGGACCACGGAGTTCCTCTGGCAGGAGGGCCACACCGCCCACGCCACCGAGGCAGAGGCCGAGGCGGAGGCGCTCCAGATGCTCGACGTCTACCGGACCTTCATGGAAGAGTGGATGGCGATGCCGGTCGTGACCGGCCGGAAGACCGACAGCGAGCGCTTCGCCGGCGCGGTCCGCACCTACAGCTGCGAGGCGATGATGCAGGACGGCAAGGCGCTCCAGGCCGGCACGAGCCACAACCTCGGCCAGAACTTCGCGCGTGCCTTCGAGGTCACCTTCCAGACCGCCGCCGGCGAGCTCGACCACGTCTGGAACACCTCGTGGGGCGTGTCGACCCGCCTGGTCGGCGCGCTGATCATGACCCACGGCGACGACGCGGGCCTGGTCTGCCCGCCGCGGCTCGCGCCGTACCAGGTGGTCATCGTCCCCATCTACCGGAACGACGACGAGCGCACCGGTGTGCTCGACGCGGCCCACGCGATCAAGCGCGACCTGGCGGCCGAAGGGATCCGGGTCCACCTCGACGGCCGCGACGGCATGAAGCCCGGCGCCAAGTACTACGAGTGGGAGAGCCGCGGCGTGCCCGCTGCGTCTCGAGATCGGCCCGCGGGACGTGGCGGCGGGCGTGGTAGTGCTCGCTCGCCGGACCGGCGGCAAGAAGGAGACGGTTTCGTTGGAAGGCCTCCCGGCCCGTATGCTCGAGGAGATGGAACGGATGCAGGCCGACCTGCTCGCGACCGCGACGGCGCGCCGCGAGGCCGCCAGCATTCGCGGCGCCACCAAGGAGCAGTTCCTCGCGCACCTCGAGGGTCCGGGCGGCTTCGTCTATGCCGGCTTCTGCGGGCGGGGCACGTGCGAGGCCGAGATCAAGGAACAGACCAAGGCGACGATCCGCGTGCTGCCCGACGAGGCCTCCAGACAGATCCGGCCAGGAGCGCGGCGGCCCCGCTCCGGGAGCGGGGCCGCCGCCGCTTCTCCCCCATGCTCGCCCGCTTCCTCGCCCCCACCCCCGACGGCTCCCCGCAGCTCGTCGGCGCCGCGCCCGCCGTCGCCGTCCGCGAGCTGCTGCGGCGCTTCTGGCCCGTACGCCCGCCCGTACCGGCGGCGCTTCGCCCTCGGGCTCGGCGCTCGCCGCGCTCGTCCCGGCGATCGAGACGGTCGAGATCTACCTCTTCAAGCTCGTCGTCGACGACGTGCTCGTGCCCGCGCGACCTCGCCGCGCTGCTGCCGCTCGCGCTCGCCTACGTCGGCCTGACGCTGCTGACCGGCGTCGTCTCGTTCGCCGACGACTACGTCGCCGCGTGGGTCGGCGAGCGCTTCCTGCTCGACCTGCGCACGCGCGTGTTCGCGCACGTGCAGGCGCTCTCGTCGCACACGCTCGACCGGCGCCGGCTCGGCGACCTCGCTCCAGCGGCTGACCTCCGACGTCCAGGCGATCGAGTCCTTCGTGCTGGCCGGCATCGGCGACGGGCTCTCGGCGCGTGCTGCGGATCCTCTTCTTCAGCGGCGCGCTGTTCCTCCTCTCGTGGCAGCTCGCGCTCGTCGTCGCTCGTCGTCGTGCCGCTGTTCTTCTGGCGTCGCGCGCGCGCTTCGCGCGGCTCAGCAAGCGCGCCGCGCGCGAGAAGCGGCGCCGCAGCGGCTCGCTCGGCGCGGTCGCCGAGGAGTCGCTCGCCAACGCCGCGCTCGTGCAGTCGCTCGACCGGGGCGACGCCGAGGTCGCGCGCTTCCGGCGCGAGGGCGAGCGGATCGTCGACGCCGAGCTCGCCGCGCACGCGGATCCGCGGCGTGTTCTCGCCGATCGTCGACCTGCATCGAGCTGCTCGGCGTGCTCGATCGTGATCGCGCTCGGCGACGTGGGCGCTCACGCGCGGCGCGCTGACGCTCGGCGGGCTGCTCGTCTTCCTCGCCTACCTGTCCCAGCTCTACGGGCCGGTGCGCGAGCTCGCCGGCCTCGCCAACCGGATCTTCGCGGCCGCCGCGGGCGCCGAGCGGGTGCTCGAGCTGCTCGAGGAGCGCCCGACGGTGGTCGAGCGGCCGGGCGCGCGTGGCGCTCGGGCCGCGCGCGCGGCGAGGTCGAGCTGCGCGGCGTCGCGCTTCCGCTACCCGGGCGCGGCGCGCGCCGCGCTGGCGCGGCGTCGACCTCGTGCGTCGCGCCCGGGCGAGACGCGTGGCGCTCGCCGGGCGCGAGCGGCGCGGGGAAGTCGACGCTCGCCCGGCTGCTGCTGCGCTTCGACGACCCGGACGCGGGCGCCGTCCTGCTCGACGGGCACGACCTGCGCGACGCTGACGCTGGGCAGCGTGCGCGCGAACGTCGGGCTGCTCCTCCAGGAGACGCTGC
Organism: uncultured Gemmatimonadales bacterium; assembly: GCA_963728705.1. Lineage (GTDB taxonomy): Bacteria > Gemmatimonadota > Gemmatimonadetes > Gemmatimonadales > GWC2-71-9 > CAVVWJ01. The sequence continues at coordinate 8,261 of CAVSLY010000013.1, read as the reverse complement.
TGCCGGACGTGACGGTGCGCGAGGCGATCGCGCAGGGCCGGCCGGGCGCGCCGGCCGCCGACGTCGAGGCCGCCGCGCGCGCCGCGGGCGCGGACGGCTTCGTGCGCGCGCTGCCGGACGGCTACGACACGCGGCTGGGCCAGCGCGGCCGGACGCTCTCGGGCGGGCAGCGCCAGCGGCTCGCGATCGCCCGCGCGCTGGTGCGCGACACGCCGGTGCTCGTGCTCGACGAGCCCACGACCGGGCTCGACGCGGCGGCGAAGGCGGCGCTGCTCGGCCCGCTGCGCGCGCTCGCCGCGGGCCGCACGACGATCGTCATCTCCCACGACCCGGACGTGCTCGCCTGGGCCGACCGGGTCGTCGCAGCTCGCGGACGGGCGCGTGGTGGGCGCGGCGGAGGCCGTCGGCGTGAGGCCGCTCGGGCCGGGCGCGCGGCTCGCGGCGGCGTCGAGGTGATCGCGCACCTCGCGCGGTCGGGCGTGCTCGACGTCTACGACGCCTGGGACGCGGCGCGCGGCTGCCGCGTCGCGGTCAAGACGCTGCGGCCCGACCGGCGCGGCGACGCGCGCGCCCGCGCGGCGCTGCTGCGCGAGGGGCGGCTGCTGCGCGCGGCTCGCGCACCCGCATCTCGTGCGCGCGTACGAGGTCCACGACGGACCGCGGCCGGCGATCGTGCTCGAGACGCTGCGCGGGGCGACGCTCGCCGCGATCGTGGCGCGAGCGCCGGCTCAGCGCGCGCGGAGGCGGCGCACCTCGGGCTGCAGCTCGGCGGCGCGCTCCGCTACCTCCACGGCGCGGGGCTGCTCCACCTCGACGTCAAGCCGTCCAACGTGATCGCCGACGCGGGCGCCGCGAAGCTCATCGACCTCTCGATCGCCCGGGCCCCGGGCGCGCGTGCGCAGCGGGCTCGGCACCTGGTGCTACCTGGCGCCCGAGCAGGCCGCGCGGCGGCGCTCGCCGGCCCGGCCGCCGACGTCTGGGGGCTGGCGCTCGTCCTGCACGAGGCGCTGACGGGCGTGCCCGTGTACGGCGATGCCGATGCCGCCGCGTACCCGTGCCTCGTCCGGCGCCCGCCGCCGCTGCGGTCCGTGCGGAGCGGGGTGCCGCGCGAGTTCGCGTCGTCTGCTCGACGCGGCGCTCGCGCGCGATCCGGCGGCGCGGCCCGGATGCGCGAGCTGCTCGGGGTGCTGGACGCGGTGGCGGGCTCGCCGGCGGGTCCGGGCGATGGGAGCTGCGGAGCGGGTGCTCCGGCGCGCTGGTCCCGGGCGCAGGCGAGCGCGGAAACGCGAGCTGCGGGCAGCGGTCACGTCGCATACCCCCTGCGTCGAGCGAGATCTCGACGTTTTGCACGCCGCCCGCGACCGGACCCACCCCTTCAATGCCGCTGTTGACGTTCGCCGGCGCCCCCGACCGCTCCAACGCCGCCGCGACGAACGCCTCCTCCCCCACCACCTTCGCGTCGAACTCCGCCGCCGCGAACCCGCCGAGGCACGCGACCACGTCCCAGTAGCCGTCGTACGCGACGGCGCCCGTCAGCTCCAGGAAGCGGTCCGCGGCCGCCGGCCCGTGGACCCGCGCCAGGTTCCAGCGGCAGTGCCCGATGTCCGCGTGCGGGTGGCCGAGCTCCGCGCTCGCCCAGTCGACCAGGCCGGAGACGGCGCCGCCGGACCAGAGCACGTTGCCCGGGTGGAAGTCGCGGTGGACGAGGCCGCGCGGGCCCGGCGGCGGCGGGCCGTCGAAGCGGGCGAACGCGCGCTCCCAGACGTCCGGCCGGCGCGACCAGGACGGCGGCGCGCGGGTCTCGAGCGCGTACGGCTCGTAGTCCGGCAGCGCCGGCGTCGCGCGACCGGCGTCGCGTGGATCGCGGGCAGCAGCGCGGCGAGCCCGCGCAGCCACGGCTCGAGCGCCGGCGGGCGCCAGACGACCGCGCCCGGCAGCCGCTCGGTCAGGACGGCCGGCGTCCCCGCCTCCGCACCGGAGACGTCGACGGCGACCAGCCGCGGCGCCGGCACCGGGCGGTCGCGGACGAGCGCGAGCGCGGCCGCCTCGCGGGCCGCGATGTCGGGCTCCTCGGCCAGCCACCCGGCGCGCACGAAGCGGCGCAGGACCAGCGCCCGGCCGTCGTCGAGGTCGACCGCGTGGACCGCCGACGACGTCCCGCCCGTCAGCGCCCGGACGGTCGCGACGCGCGCGCCCGCCGCCCGCTCGCACCACCGCAGCGCCGCCGCCGGCGGCGGCCCGCGCAGCAGCCGCTCGTCCTCCGGCGCGAGCTCCTCGCCGTGCAGCGGGGCGTCGCTCACCGGCCGCCGCGCGACGACCGGCTCAGCCCGTCGTCTCCTTGCACGAGGTCGCGAGGTGCGAGCGGACGCAGTCCTCGAGCGCGTCCGACGCGTCCTCGAGCCGGTCGTTGACCACGACGTGGGCGAACTCGCCGCTGCGCCGCGAGCTCCTCGCGCGCGGTGTCGAGCCGCGCCGCGACCTGCTCGGGATCGTCCGTCCCGCGGCCGACGAGGCGCGCGCGCAGCGCCTCCTCGCTCGGCGGGGCGATGAAGATCTGGACGACCTCGGGCATCGCCTCGCGGATCTGGCGCGCGCCCTGGACCTCGATCTCCAGCACGACCGGATGGCCGCCGGCCAGCCGCGACTCGAGCTCGCTGCGCAGCGTCCCGTAGCGGCGGCCCGGAGTACCAGGCGTGCTCGACGAACTCGCCCGCCTGCACCCGGCGCTCGAACTCCGCGTCGGAGAGGAAGTGGTAGTCGACCCCCTGCGCCTCGCCCGGCCGCGGGCGGCGCGTCGTCGCCGACACGGACAGCTCGAGCTCGCGGACGCGCTCCAGCAGCGTCCGGATCAGCGTGCCCTTCCCGACCCCGGAGGGGCCGGTGATGACGAAGACCTTGGCCAAGCCGCCGGGAACGCTAGCGGCGCAGCATGCTGACCAGCTCGGTGCGCTGGCGCTGCGAGAGGCCGCCGATCGTCTTGCTCGGCGAGATCCGGCACTGGACGAGCACCTTGTTGACCTTCACGCGGCCGTACTTCGGGACGGCGAGGAGCATGTCGAAGACCTTGGCGGTCTCGACGTACTCGGGCGGCTCCAGCAGCAGGTCGTGGATGCTGACGCCGCCGGCCTTCAGATCTCGCTTGAGCTGGGCGCGGCGGGTGCGAATCTCGTTGGCGCGATGCAACGCCTCCATCCGCTGGGTCAGCGAACGCTCGGGAGCTGCCACGGCGGGCTTGGGGGGCGTCTTCGTGGCGGGCGGCATGGGCGGCGAGTCTACATCGCACACGCGGGCCGACAAGGCGAAAGCGCGCGAATTCAGCTCGACCTCAAGTTGAGGTGCAGCCGCATGGAGGGCACTTGACGGTAACCGGTGCATTTGCAGGGATTTTTCAGCGCGCTGTGTGCTATGCGCGGGCGCGCGGGTTCCGGTGCGCCGGCGAACATCCCGCTGTTTGCGTCGATCGCGTCCAGCTCCGCCGCGATCCGGGCGCCGGCGCGCGGGTCGCGGAAGGTTTCCGTGCCGACCGCGACGAGATCTGCGCCGGCGTCGAGCAGGTCGCGGGCATGACGGCCGCTCTGGACGCCGCCCATCCCGACGATCGGGATCCGCGACGCGCTCGCGGACCTCGCGCACCTGGGCGAGCGCGACGGCGCGGACCGCCGGGCCGGACACGCCGCCGGTGCCGCCGCCGAGCCACGGCTCGCGCGGCCGGCGCGGATGCATCGCCATGCCGCGCAGCGTGTTGATGAGCGAGACCGCGTCGGCGCCGTGGGCCTCGGCCGCGGCGGCGACCGCCGCCGGCGACGCGCAGTTCGGCGTGAGCTTCACGATCAGCGGCTTCGCGGTCCGTGGCGCGGACCGCGTCGAGCAGCGCCGCCGTCTCGCCCGGGTCGGCGCCCATCAGCAGCCCGGTCTTCACGTTCGGGCAGGAGACGTTGAGCTCGAGCGCCGCGACCTCCTCGCGCTCGCCGAACGCGGACACGAGCGCGGGCGACGTCCTCGGCCGACGAGCCCATCACGTTGACGATCAGCGGCACGGGCAGCGCGGCGAGCTGCGGGCAGGTCGTGCGGCGAGGTAGCCCTCGAGCCCCTTGTTGGGCAGCCCGATCGAGTTGATCATCCCGGCGCCGAGCTCCCACAGCCGCGGCGGCGGGTTGCCCTGGCGCGGCGCGAGCGTGACCGTCTTGGAGACGAACGCGGCGAACGGGAAGTCGTCGAGCAGCGCGTCGCCGAACGCGCGCCGGGCGGCGATCGCGTCGAACGTGCCCGAGCGCGTTGACGATCGGGTGCGCCAGCTCGATGCCGCAGAAGCTGATCACGCCGACCTCCTCGAGCGTCCGCGGCCTCGAGCACCGGCCCGTCGACGCACAGCCGCACGTAGCCGTCGCGCGTCGGGACGACGCAGCCGAAGCAGGCGCCGAACCCGCACGCCATGCCCGACTCGAGCGCGAGCTGCGCCGGCACGTCGTGCTCGGCGCACAGCGCGCGCACCGCCTCGAGCATCGGCGGCGGCCCGCAGGCGTAGACCTCGACGCGCGCCGCGCCGAGCTCGCGCCGCCAGCAGCTCCGTGACGAGCCCGTGGTGCCCGACCGAGCCGTCGTCGGTCGCCACGCGCGCGCCCGGCAGCAGCGCCGCGCCCTCGGCGTGCGCCGCGTCGCGGAAGCCGAGCAGCGCGACCGCCGCGCCGCGCCCAGCGCGTCCTGCCAGATCATCAGCGGCGCGATGCCGACGCCGCCGCCGACGAGCACCGGCCGGCGCCCGTCGCGCGGCGGCGCGAAGCCGCGGCCGAGCGGCCCGAGCAGCCAGACGTCGTCGCCCGGCTCGAGCTCGCACAGCCGCTCCGTCCCCGGGCCGACGTCCTCGAGCACGAAGTCGAGCGTCCCGTCGTCGTGGCGCGCGGGCGACGGAGAACGCCCGCGGCAGGAACGGCCGCTCGTCGCTCGCCCCCGCCCCAGCGCTCGGCGGCGGCGAGCATCGCGAACTGCCCGGGGTCGGGCGCCGGCCCGCCGGCGTCGGCGACCGAGAGCACGCACGTACGCGCCCGACGCGCGCGCGCGCCCCACGACCGGCAGCCGCCGCCGCGCCGAACGGCGCGAGCGTCGCGGTCGCTCACGGCGCCGCCACCGCCCGGCCGCGTTGGCGCGGTGGATCTCCTGCAGCGAGCGGACCGGCGGCGAGCCGTGGCGCGCGGCCGCGATCGCCCGCGCCGCCGCCATCCCGCCGGTGATCGTCGTGATGCACGGGATCCCGCGCGCGATCGCCGCGCGCCGGATCTCGTAGCCGTCCGTGCGCGCGGCGGTGCCCGTCGGCGTGTTGATGACGAGCACGACGTCGCCGCCCTCGATCTTGTCGACGACGTGCGGCGAGCCCTCCCCGAGCTTGTTGAGCCGCTCGACCGGGATCCCCATCCGCGCGATCGCGCCCGCCGTCCCGCCGCGTGGCGGCGATCGCGAAGCCGAGGTCGTGCAGCTGCGCGGCGACCGCGCCGATCGCCGCCTTGTCGGAGTCCGTCACGGTGAGGAACACGGTGCCCGACTGCGGCAGCCGCGCGCCCGCCGCCGCCTGCGCCTTGGCGAACGCGGCCGGGAAGTCCGGCGCCACGCCCATCACCTCGCCGGTCGAGCGCATCTCCGGCCCGAGCAGCGCGTCGGCGCCGGCGAAGCGGTCGAACGGGCAGCACCGCCTCCTTGACCGAGACGTGGTCGCCGCACGGATCGTCGGGCAGGTCCATGTCGGCCAGCCGCTCGCCGAGCATCACCCGGCAGGCGATCTTGGCCAGCGGCAGCCCGGTCGCCTTGGAGACGAACGGCACGGTGCGCGACGCGCGCGGGTTGGCCTCGATCACGTAGAGCGCCGTCGCCGAGCACGCCGTACTGGACGTTCATCAGCCCGACCACGCCGAGCTCGAGCGCGAGCGCGCGTCGTCGCCTCGCGGATCTCGCGCAGCATCTCGGTCCCGAGCGAGTGCGGCGGCAGCACGCAGGCCGAGTCGCCGGAGTGGATGCCGGCCTCCTCGACGTGCTGCATGATGCCGCCGATCCAGACGTCCTCGCCGTCGCAGATCGCGTCGACGTCGACCTCGATCGCGTTCTCCAGGAAGCGGTCGAGGAAGATCTCGCGGCCGCCGTTCGCGCCCGTCCGGCGCAGGTAGTCGGCGAGCGCGTCGGTCGAGTAGACGAGCTCCATCGCCCGCCCGCCGAGCACGTAGCTCGGGCGCACGAGCAGCGGGAAGCCGACGCCGGGCGCCGCGGCGAGCGCCTCCTCGCGCGCCGCGCGCCGTCGCGTACGGCGGCGCCTTGAGCCCGAGCCGCTCGAGCAGCGCGCCGAAGCGGCCGCGGTCCTCGGCGAGGTCGATCGCCTCCGGCGAGGTGCCGAGCAGCGGCACGCCCGCCGCCTCCAGCCCGGCGGCGAGCTTGAGCGGCGTCTGGCCGCCGAACTGGACGATCACGCCCTCGGGCTGCTCGACCTCGACGATCGCCGAGCACGTCCTCGAGCGTGAGCGGCTCGAAGTACAGCCGGTCGGAGGTGTCGTAGTCGGTCGAGACCGTCTCCGGGTTGCAGTTGACCATCACCGCGTCGCGGCCCGACTCGCGCACGGTCATCGCGGCGTGGACGCAGCAGTAGTCGAACTCGATCCCCTGCCCGATCCGGTTCGGGCCCGGAGCCGAGGATCATCACGCTCGGCCGGTCGCCGCGCGGCACCTCGTGGCGCCGCCGGCGGCCGCTCCCAGGCGGAGTAGAAGTACGGCGTCTCGGCCTCGAACTCGGCCGCGCAGGTGTCGACCGCGCGGTAGGTCCGCACGCCGGCCTCGACCGCCTCGGGCGCGAGCGCCAGCTCGCGCAGCTCGCGCAGGAACCACGGGTCGATCGACGTCCGCGCGTGCACCTCGGCCTCGGTCGCGCCCTGCCGGAACGCCTCCAGCAGCACGTCGTAGCGGTCGGCGCCGGGCGTCCCCAGCCGCTCCAGCAGGTCGCCGGCGAGGTCGCGGCGGCGCGTCGAGCTCGCGCGAGCGCATCGCCTTGGCGAACGCCTGCTTGAACGTGCGGCCGATCGCCATCACCTCGCCGACCGACTTCATGTGCGTGGAGAGCCGGGCGTCGACGCCGGGGAACTTCTCGAACGCGAACCGCGGCCACTTGACGACCACGTAGTCGATCGTCGGCTCGAACGAGCGCCGGCGTCTTGCGCGTGATGTCGTTCGGGATCTCGTCGAGCCGTGTAGCCGACGGCCAGCCGCGCGGCGATCTTGGCGATCGGGAAGCCGGTCGCCTTGGAGGCCAGCGCCGAGGAGCGCGAGACGCGCGGGTTCATCTCGATCACGACGATCTCGTCGGTCGCCGGGTTGACCGCGAACTGGACGTTGGAGCCGCCCGTCTCGACGCCGACGGCGCGGATCACGGCGATCGCCTGGTCGCGCAGCATCTGGTACTGGCGGTCGGTGAGCGACATCTGCGGCGCGACGGTCACCGAGTCGCCGGTGTGGACGCCCATCGGGTCGACGTTCTCGATCGAGCAGACGATCACGACGTTGTCCGCGCCGTCGCGCATCACCTCGAGCTCGAACTCGCCCCAGCCGAGCACCGACTCGTCGATCAGCACCTGGCCGATCGGCGACGCCGCGAGGCCCTGGGCGACGATCCGCTCGAACTCCGCCTCGGTGCGCGCGATCCCGCCGCCGCGGCCGCCGAGCGTGAACGCCGGGCCGGATGATCAGCGGCAGGCCGAACTCGGCCAGCGCGCCGCGCGCCTCGTCGACGCTCGTGGCGATCGTGTTGCGCGCGGTGCGCAGGCCGGCGGCGCTGCATCGTGGCGTCGAACAGCTCGCGGTCCTCGGCGCGGTTGATCGCGTCGTAGTTCGCGCCGATCAGCTCGACGCCGAAGCGCTCGAGCGTGCCGTCCTCGTACAGGGCCTTGGCGAGGTTGAGCGCCGTCTGGCCGCCGAGCGTCGGCAGCAGCGCGTCCGGCCGCTCGCGCTCGATCACCTGGCGACGACCTCGGGCAGCAGCGGCTCGACGTAGGTCGCGGTCGCGAACTCCGGGTCGGTCATGATCGTCGCCGGGTTGGAGTTCACGAGCACGACCTCGTAGCCCTCCTCGAGCAGGACCTTGCAGGCCTGCGCGCCGGAGTAGTCGAACTCCGCGGCCTGTCCGATGACGATCGGGCCCGAGCCGAGCACGAGGATCTTGTGGAGGTCGTCGCGCCTAGGCATGGCGGCCCCGCCTCGATCTCGCGGATGAACTCGTCGAACAGCCCGACGGA
>CAVSLY010000012.1:0-118040 GCA_963728705.1 uncultured Gemmatimonadales bacterium | reverse complement strand
TTCGTTGGGCTACGTCGACTTGGCCCGGACCTCTTCGGAGGTCAGGCCGTAGAGCGGCGGCGTGGGCACTTCCAGCATGCTGAGCGACCCGGCGACGGAAGTCACGGGCGCAACCGAGGTCGCACGCCGTGGGAAGGTGAACTTGGACATCGGTGCAATCTACCTCTCAGTCGCCGGTCGGAACGATGCCGGCCGTCTCCACCATCAGGATCACGGTCCGCTCCGGCGCGCGCGGCCGGTGGAGCACGCCCTTGGGCACGACGAAGCCCTGGCGGGGCCCGAGCTCGATCGCTCCGTCCTCGAGGTCGATCCAGAAGCGCCCCTCGACGACGTAGAAGAACTCGTCGTCCGTCGTCGTGCTTGTGCCAGTGGTACTCGCCCTGCACCACGCCGAGCCGCACGACCGCGTCGTTCACCCGGCACAGCGTCTGGTTGTACCAGCGATCGGTGCAGGCGGCGACGAGGGCCGGCACGTCCACCCGCTCGAGCGGACCGAACTTCACGTCCAGATGCGTCGAATACGGGTAGGCGGGTGCCCGTCGGATTCTTCGGACATCGCAAGCATTCCCTTCCTGGTTGACTGTCGGATCATGCCCGGGCCGTCGACCCCACACCGCCGGACACATCCGATGGGCGCCTGGCGGCGTAGAAGACAAAGATCGTTGTCTCCATGCCCCCTGCCCCAGGATTCGCCCGATGCCGACCACCGCCCTCGACGTACCTGCCAGCTTGCTGGACCTCGATGCCACCTTCCTGCCGGTCGCGCAGATGCGCCAGATCTCGCGCGTCATCGCCGTGGACGGACCGCTCATTACCGCAGTCGTCGAGCTCGGCCCCGGGCACTGGGTCTACCCCCAGCACTTCCCGCACGATCCGATTTTCCCGGGCACGCTGATCATCGAAGCGGCGGGGCAGCTCGTCGCGCTCGGGCGTGGGCGCGCGGCCATCGCGGCCGGCCACGGCTCGCCCGCACCAGCGCGTCGTTCCACCAGCCAGTGACGCGATCGACTCCCCGACTCGAGCTCCAGGCCGAGGTCAGAAGCAGGCGGCATCTCCAATTCGGCACGGTCGACGTGCATGCCGAGGGGATTCACGTGGCCAGGGTCGAGGCGGTGCTGGCCGTGCTGGCCTGGGCCTAATGCAGGGTCTCTCCCGCTTCCAGCATGCACACGAACTTCTCGAGGCGGCGCCGCCGGGTGTCTGCCTTCTTGGCGTCCTGCAGCCGATAGAGGATGGCATAGCGGTTCCGGCTGTCCAGCTGCTCGAAGAAGCGGCGCGCGCGTGGGTTGGCGTCCAGTTGCACCCGAAGGTCGTCGGGGACCGTCATGTTACGGGGTGATGCGTACGCGGCCTCCCAGCGACCATCGCGCTTGGCGGCCTCCATCTCGCGGACCCCGGCCGGCGCGAGCCGGCCCGCCGCGTGAAGCCGCTCGACCGCCGCACAGTTGATCTGCGACCATTTGCTTCGTGCCCGGCGCGGGGTAAATCGCTGCCGGAAGCGCTGACTGTCGACGGATGCCGCCTGGCCGTCGATCCAGCCATAGCACAGGGCCACCTCCAGCGCCTCCACGCGCGAGACGGAGCGCAGGCCGCTGTCCTTCCTGGCGAACTCGAGCCAGAGCCCCGGTGCGGATTCGTGATGGCCCTCGAGCCATGCCTCCCATGCGTGCCGAGACGCGAAGCGCTTGACGGGAAGGCCCTTCGCCGCCTTGTCACCTTCGTCGTCTTCAACGTCCACCTCCATTCGAGTCCGACGCGCTGATGTGGTTGCGTTCGCTTCGTCGCGTAACAATTGCGTGACAAGGCGACACGACCATTGCCAACGACTGAACGAGCCGACACCTTCGCACGGTCACAGGACAATCAGCCTGCACGTTCGCCGTCCAACTTTGTCGGCGGATCTCGCGCGCCCTCGGCCTTGGGCGCCCTGATCCGCTCGGAGGCAGATATGGGTCCGCCGATTTCCCCGATTCAGCTTCCGCTTACCGAGGAACAGCAGGCGTTGATTCAGCGGCTTTCGGGTCAGCACGTGCAGGTCCTCGAGCTCACGCCGGATCCGACCGATGGCGCGACTGGAGCGGGAGAGGGGCTCAAGTTCAAGTGGCGGCTGTCGGTCGCGTCGGGCATCCCCCGCCAGCTGTGGGATTTCGGTGGGGCTAGGCCGCCCGCGTCCGACTCCGACCCGTCCGCCTGACGACGTCAGACCGCCGGCGCCCCGGCGTCTTCGAGCGGCTGACCAGCCAGGCACATGGGACACGCCGCCGGCGTCCACAGCTCATAGTCCTCTCGCAGCACCGCCGCCAGCGGCAGGTGCTGCTGAGCCAAGTAGCCGGCCCCCAGGTCGCCCAGGCACCAGGACGGCGCCGGCGACCACGGGCATCGCGCCCGCCGCCTGCAGCGCGACAAGGGTGCCTCGTAAGGCCGACCCCGCGCTCATCACGTCATCCACCAGTGCCACTCGCCGGCCCCTGAGGCGCGGCCGGTGCGCCGGCGGCAATTCATACCTCGCTCCGAACAGCCCATCCGCCTTCACTGCACTCCGCTCCGTGAAACAGAAGTCGGCCGCGAGGGACTGGGCCACCAGCTGGGCGAGGAACGCGCCACCGAGGAGCGGTCCACACACGACGTCGACCGCGTGGCCTCGGAGCTGGACGACCAGTGCCTCGACGAACGGCGCGATGGCCTGAGAATCCGCGAAGAGTCCATCCAGATCCAGCCAGAGGGCGCTGTGGTGGCCGGATTCCAATCGGAAGTGGCCGCGCCTGCCCTGGGCCAGGCGTAGAAACGCCGTGAGCCCGGTCTCGGCGATTGGCGTCAACCGCTGGCCGCCATGGTCAGCCGGTTCCTCGCTGCCGACCCTTGGTCTCGCGCGCAGTCTCCGAGCTCTCACGCCCGGCATGCCACGACGGCGGCGGCGCCGGTAATGACGCAGGCAGGCCGGCCTCGGCTTCCGTCTCCCGAATCCAGCGCGAGGTCAGGGCGAGCAGCACCGGTGGGCCGACCACCCACGCGAACAGCGCGGCGAGCGACACGCTCCCCGCCCACACCACCACGCCATCAATGTCGATCGACACGCGCAGCAGGGTGTTCGTCAGGCTTGCGGACATGCTTCCATGGTCCGGTGGCAGGCGACTCACCCGCCAGGCCGCGACGAGCGCGGCGCCGAGCTTCACCACCACAAGCCCAAGCCAATAGGCCACGGTCAACAGGACGATGTGCCGCGGCCAGAGCCGCGCGAGGGAGAATGTCATGAAGCCTCCGGGACGGTCTCGAGATCGTCCTCGAACCGGATCACCGTACCAGGCGCCAGCGCAAGACGAAGGTCCGCGAGGGACGGCCGCTCTCGGAAAACCAGCCCGAGCGCGTCGGCCCCGCCGTCCGGCGCGTGCATGGGCTCGACCGCCGCCAGGGTGAGAACGCGCGCCGGCCCCGCGCCGAAGGCCAAGGGTCGCGTTCGCTGTCCGACCCGCACGGTGCCCTCGCGAAGGTACCCGATGGCCACCGCGCCCCGACCCCTCATGTTGAACAGGTTGCGCACTTCGATGTCGCCGCTCATGGTCTCCACCCAGCCGGAGTGTTCCTCAGGTGACCAGTCGTGCGCGCAGTTCCTGGAGCCGGTCCACCCACGCACCGCGCTGCTCGGATTCGGCCCACAGCTCCTTCAGCTCGGAGTCCGCGGCCACCTGGTCGAGGGCTTTGACACTCAGCGTTCGCAGTTCGGATGGCACCCGCAGCCGGTGCTCCCCCACCCAGGTGCGTATCTCTTCCGGAAGATCGGGCGCCGGCTGTCCGGCAAGCGCCGCCACCACCTCGGCCGCGGCCAGTGCCATGCAGCAGGTCGGCGCTTCGAGATACCCCTCCGGGTCAGCCGCGGCCTGCAACGTCACCTCCACGAGGTCGAGGTCCCCCGCTTCCTCGAGTTGGTAGACCCAGTCGCTCGCATCGTCGTTCTCGAAGGTCCCGACGCCCCAGGCTCCCATTTGTCCCGATTCCTCAACAGTGGTATGTGACCTACGCAACCGATTCGGGCCGGAGCCCCCGCCTTGCGGCCTGACCCAGCCAGACGAACAACGCGAGCACGATCAGCTGGGTCACCAGAAATGGCGGCTCCTTCTGCGTCGGCGCCGCGACGATCAGCGCCGGCAGCCGCAGGAACAGTAGCGCGAGCAGGACGAAGACGTTCTCCTCAGGCCAGGAGTGCCGCAAGCGCATGCGCTGGACTGATCGCCGCCGTCGCCCTGAGAACCACCTCCGCGTCCGCCGCCCGGACCTTCAGCATCGCATCCGGAAAGGTTGCCAGCCAGCGGCGCTCGCGCCCCTCGGATCGTGCGGCGCCGGGGATCTCATAGAAGCTGCCCCGAGGCAGCTCTGGCCGGACGTCGTCCACGTGCACCGCCGGCGGCATGCCCCAGGCGTACCCCTCGACGCGATGAAACCGCACCACGGCGCAGTGGTGCGGATCGCGCGCGATGCGATAGGCCAGCCACAGGGTGCCATCGGTGGAGAGCACCGCGGGCGCCGGGGCCGTCGCGCTCATGGGCGGCGGCTCGGTCCACTCGACGAGCATAATCAAATCTTGTCCTACTACAGCGCGAGCGGAAGGGGACGTCATGAGCGACTGGACAGTCAGCACATCTCTGACTAAAGTCAGAGAATGCTGGCCGACGAGATCCTGCAGGTCCGGCAATTCAATCGCCTGGTCACCCAGCGGGTCGGGGCGTTGGATGATCACTTCCTCGGGCGTGATCGCCCGCTGGGGGAATCGCGCCTGCTCTACGAGATCGGGGCCGAGGGGGCGGACCTGCGTGACCTGCGACGGCGCCTGGGCCTCGATTCCGGATACGTCACCCGCCTGGTCCAGACGCTCGAGGAGAAGGGTCTCATCCGCCTGAGCCCCGGAACGGAGGACCAGCGGCTACGGAGGGCTCGGTGGACCGCAGCCGGACGACGGGAAGTCCGAGAAATGAATCGGCGCGCCGACCAAGCCGCCGCAGGCCTGCTCGATCCATTGACGCCGGCTCAGCGCACGCGTCTGGTCACGGCGATGGCGGAGGTGCATCGGCTCCTGCAGCTGGCCGGCCTCCAGATCGAGCGAGTGGACCCCGCGAGTCCTGCCGCCCGATGGTGCGTCGGCCAATATTTCGACGAGTTGAATCGTCGGTTCGAATCCGGCTTCGATCCGGGCGCCAGTCTGCCCGCCGATGATCGTGACCTGAGCCCGCCTCGGGGCGCCTTCCTGATTGCTTCCGTGGACGGGGAGGCCGTCGCCAGCGGCGCGGTGAAGCAGGTGGTGCCGGGCGTGGGGTCTCTCAAGCGAATGTGGGTGGCCGATACGGTCCGCGGGTTGGGCATTGGTCGGCGGATGCTCGAGGCACTGGAGGCCCAGGCACGTGAGCTGGGCATGACGTCGCTCCAGCTCGAGACCAATCGGACCTTGCAGGAAGCCATCCGCTTATATCGCAGCGCCGGATTCCGGGAAGTGGCCCGCTTCAGCGCCGATCCCTACGCCCACCACTGGTTCGAGAAAAGCCTCGGCTGAACCGACCGGAATAGGTGCCCGCGGCCTCAATCCGCATCTGATCGCTCAGCACGGGGTCCATGAGCGGGTTGCCGCTCATCGCACACCCGACAGGGCAGCGATGTGCCTAGCCGTCCCGCCCGCCCTTCGGGCGTCAGGACCCAGGGGCGCACCTGCCACGGCGGCTCGTGACGGACGTGCTGCGTGTGGCCGCACGCGAGCTCGGCGATCCAGTCCTGGTCCAGGTCCTGGCGAAAGCCGACGATGCGTTGCTCGCTCACGGCGACGTGCCTGTGTGGTGCGACGCGGGCGGCGGCGCGGGCAATGCGAGGCTGCGAAGAAGGTCGGGCCGAGTCACGGCTGGGGGACACGGGCACTTTACTCTGGCTTTGTCCTGCGAGGCTCGACCCGAGCGGTCGGCCCAAGGCAGGGATGCGCCTGGAGCAGGCATGCGTTCCCTGTCGGGTGGTTGCCTCGCCCGTCTCATCTGGCTGCTGACGCCACCGGCGGCGTTCCTCGCTCTCTGGATACGGTCACGAGAGAAAGGCCCGCGAGCGCAAGTCGCGTCGATCGCAGTAATCGGCTGGGCTCGCCAGGGGCGAGGTCACGCTGGGAGGACGCCCCCCGCGTACTATCCGCCAAACGATCCTTCGAGAGCCCCATGCGACGCCCTCTTCCCCACCTGGTGGCCGGCCTCATCCTCGCCACGGCACACGTGGCTCACGCCCAGAGCCCGCGGCTGGCCGAGGCGATGCCCCTGCAGTTCGAGTCCTGGCGACCGGCCGCAGTGCTCGATCGCGGCAGGACACCGGTCACCGGTCAATTCGTCGCGGCGCCACGGCATCGAACGCGCCGAGCGCTGCTCGGGGGCGCCATCGGGGCAGCGGCCGGTGTGGTCTTTTGCACCGCGGTCTCGACGCTGGCCAACGACTCGGCCGATGGCGGGGTGTCCTTCTGCCCGCTGGACAGCTATCTCCTCATCGGAGGCGCGGGCTTTGTCCTGGGTTTCGCCATCGGATGGGCGACCTGATCGGTCAGCTACCCCGTCAACGCCTTGATACGACCGGCGAGGCCGCTGGCAGCCAGTGCCAGGGGCCGAAGGTCCTCGTGGCGAGGACTCAGCGCTCCCGTCTGCAGGTCATCCTCGAGACCAAGGCAGATCTCCTTTGCGCGACGCAGCCGGAACTGCTCCTGGAACGCGCGGTAGTCGTTGGCACTCCCCGCGCTGAGCACGCTCCAGAGCCGGAGGCGGAGGTCATCCACGGAGCTCTTGAATTCCGCGACCACTTCCCGTGGCACCTCCCCCTCGGCCACCCGGGTCTCGATCGCCCCAAGGATGGCGTTGAACGTTTCGACTTGATCGGCAAAGGACGGCTGAGACATCGGTCCCTCCAGTCGGAGCAAGGCTCAGGAGCGCGGCACCTCGTGGTCGGTCAGGACCGGCAAGTAGGGAAGCCATGGTCCGACCTCTTCGCGGTATTGCTTGGCCATGACCCGTGCCACCTGGGCCACGTGGCCCAGGTCGTGAACCACCCAGGCTGCCAACAGCTCGCGAAGAGTGACGCGCCCAAGGCTCGGGTGAACTCCCGGCAGATCGAGTTCGGCGGCGCTCAGTCGCCACGAGCGGAGCAGCTCCAGGTTGGCGGCGCGCACCCGGGCGAATTCGGCGAGCAGCGAGCTCAGCGACCGGTCCGCGTTGCGCGTCCGATGCCGAAACCGATCATACGGCTCAAAACGAGGATCGCTTCCGCGGGCAAGGATGATGCGTGCTCGTGGGATCCAATCGGTCTCCTCCCCGTCGATGAGATGCCCGACCACATCGAATGGGCTAAAGGTCTCGGCGCCTTCGGTGCCGCGGACCCAGGCTTCGGCCGCACCGTCGAGGAGCACTTCCAGGGTAGTGGGCGTGCGCCGAAGGATGTCCAGCGACAGGTCCAGATCGAATTCCATAGTACCTCGCATCTGCCACACGAAGCCGCTCAGCAGTCGGCCCGCCTAGGGCTGGCCTGCGGCTGTCCGCTGTGGGCCGAGGTCTCGCGCCCCGAGCGGCGAAGCGTGACCTCTGAAACGCAGAAGCCCACCTCCGAAGACGATCATCCACAGTGGCAGGAGATAGTTGTTCATGGAAGCGATCGGCGCGACCACATCCGTGACATTGCGAAACATGCCGACCAGCCCCGCGCCGGCAGTAGCTGCGCCGAGATACCCCATCCAGCGAGGAAACCCCGAGTCCCGTTCGAGCATGGCCAGCGCAGACAGAAGAAAGAACACGCTGACGCTGAGCTCTCCAAGGAACTCACCGATGTAGTTGCCGAGATAGCTGTTGAGGCCGGCAAACACGGTGGCGATCGACGCGCGCTCCGACGCGCCCGACCGGGCGTAGGCCTCCGCCAGTGTCCAGTGGATGCTGGGCCACCGCAGCAGACCCAGCATCATACTGATCGCGGCGATCGTCGCGAACAACATGCCGACGCGCGTGCTGCCCTCGCGCACAGGCCGGAGCGCGTGGAACGCCGCGACACCTGCCGGAATCCAGATGATCGGCAAGAGCCCGTACGCTGCCCACACCGCACGGCCCGTGGCACCGGTGGCGAGTAGGTTCGGCAGAACTTCCGCCGCACTTCCGTCGAGGACGGCCGGGTAGTCAAACCGTGCGGCAAGAAAGGCGAAGACACCGAGAAACGCGATCGCTCCGGCGATCAGGGCGACGCCGCCAGCACGAACGACTGTGTGTTCCCGCACCCTAGCTGGCCTTGCCGAGCACGAGCCGGATGATCGCGCCGCTGAACTCGCCCTCGCCCCCCGAGAGGGTCCACGTTCCGGCGAGGTCCACGTCGAGATCACTGCCATCGTCCTCTCCGCCGGGAACGAAGAGCCGGCCCGACGTGGTGCCGTCGGCAGCCAGCGTGATGGCGACGGTCGAGCCCAAGGCTAGCAGGTCGGTGGTCCCGACCGAGGACGTGAGGGTCAGCGAGCTGGCGGTGTAGCTGCCCGCGACCGTCGCCACCGTCGGGCTGAAGGTGTCCTCGCCACCGCAACTCCCGAGCGTGAGCGCCAGAGTCAGCGCGACGAAGGCTCGCATGCGCCCCTCCGTCGCTCGACGAAGGCCTCCAGGTCATGGAGCCCAACCTGCCACTGCGAGATGCGCTTGCCCTCCGGGGAGAGCTCGAGCCGGGGGCCGGCATGGACCTCGGGGTTTTCCGGGTCGAACGTGCCGTTGAGCTGCTCACGCAGAAACAGGCGTTCCTGCACCCAGACACGATCGCCCTCGCGCCAGGCCGGCCATCCCACATAGTAGGCCGCATCCGGCCCCATCATGTGCGTCAGAAAGACCGCCACGGGCGCCCCGACGATCAGGCGCTCAGCCGATTCCAGCCAGTGCGCCGTGTAATCGCCCGGAGCCCAGTCGTAGAGCGGAGCCTGGAACTCCTCCTGGAACTGGCCGAGCGTGAGGCATCCCCAGTTGAAGAGACGCTCGCCTTCCCCTTCCGGCTGGCCGATCAACTCAATGTTGAACACGCGTTGGATCCACCAGGATTGAGCTTTGCTGTCCTCTGCCTGACAACAGGCCAATCAGTTGCCAACGACCAGTGACAATACGGCGCATCTCGACTCCCGGTCATTGCGACACCCCGGTGCGTCCGTCACTATGGTACGTGAAAACCTGATACACCAGTTGCCGCACCTTCTGGCCTCCCTTGCGAGCCGGCTCATACCGGGCGCCCCGCAGGTCTTTCAGCACCGCAGTCGTCCACTCAGGCGAAGACTCTTCCACCAGGGCGATACTGCACCGGTCGACCCAGCCCGACCCGTCCACGACGAAACGGAGCATGGTGCGCCCCGTCAGCACCTCGCGCATGCGATACGGCACCCCACGCACTCTCAAGTAGGGAGCTCGGACCGGGCGATCCACCGCGTCCGCTTCGTACACCGAGTCGGCGGCAGTCTGACGCAGGGAGTCGCAGCCCGTCTCGGCGGGTGAGAGCTGCCGGGGCCTGACCGGTTCCTGCGCGAGGAGCCAACCCCGAGCGCACAGGCACACGCCCACCCTGCCCATGATTCTGGTCCATCGAAGCATCGTGGCTCGGCCGCGTGTCATCTATCGACCCTCAAGCCCGGGCGGTGGCACCCGCCGTTGCGCGCACGAGCAAGTCACCGAGGGTGACCTCGACTTCGCCCCGGTGGACGAAGACGACCTCGTCCTCTTGCAGATGCTTGTGGACACCGATCGAGTCGCCCGGCGGCATGTCCTCCATGCCTACGGTGAGCGTGCGGGAGCCCAGAGTCTGTGGATCGACCTTGATCCATATCGGCTTCCGGCCCTGGAGAGTGCGTGCCTCCCCTTCAGCGCGCGCCAGGACGGCCGGCCGCCCGAAGCCGGTACGCGGGCCAGCTACCTCTTCCCCACTGTCAGCGTGGCTCTTCGGAGAGCCGCAACCGGCCAGCCACGCGAGCAGCAGAAACACCGAGACGCGAGGCGGGCGAAGCATTGGTTACTCCGAGAGGAAGGCATACGCCTAGCGACTGCCTCGAGCGGAATCGGCGGTGCTGGCCACCGTAATGGGCGAGGGGCGTCGGATCTCCTCCGGCTTCGGCACTGTGGGCTTGGGGAGCCGGGGAGGAAACCGGCCAGCCACCGTCCAGCATGTCGACGCGGAACGGAATGAGCAGTCGGGCGCCAGACGTGGGGCGGCGGAGGACGACTGGGTGCCGGCTGCGCATCCATGGATGGACGTAATGCCCAGCAGCAGCAGGAGGGTTGGCATCATTCGCATAGCTCTCAGCTCCTTCACCCGAATGCTTGATGCTACGTGCAGTGCGAGGCCCGGGCCAGGGGTAGACCGAGCCGAACTGCCCGAGCCATGCGAGCTCGCTAGGTCTCCCGGCGGCCGGGAAGCCGATCGCCTTCACGCCCTTGACTGAGCAACCGCTCGGCGAAATCGAGTCGTTCCTGCACCTCGCCCAACTCGCGTCGCACTTCACCGACCTCGTCACGAAGGATCGCGATCTCAGCCTCACTTCCCTTGTCCAGCACGCCCGCGTGCACCCGCGCCTCCTCCAGCCGCAGCCGGGCGACCTTGAGGAGTCCGTAGAAAATGACTGCCGCGAGGGGGATGGACAGTGCAACGATCGGAATGAGCAGCGCAATGATCTGCTTATCCATGGTGACTCCAGCGGCCGGCGCTGCCGCTCATGAGACGATGAAGAGGCGCAGGATAGCGCCCCGGATGGAACCCTAGCGGCCCAGGTCGAGCGCACCTGGCCCGTGTGGCGAACAGGCCGCAGGTACCGCAGAAGAGGTATAACCCGATTCGAGGCACGCCGCGAGCCGACATGTGGATCTCCCCGAGGGAGCCGCCCGGCGGATGGCGTGCGGCGTTCGCGGCCTAGGCGACCGCGGTCGCGACGGGGGCGAGCAGGACGTCGCAGTACTCGAAGCGCGCATCCCGACGCAGCCGCTCACCCGTGATCAGTGGCAGCGGCCACGCGAAGACCGGCCCCGCATACACACAGGTGTGGAACTCGCCGCGCTCGCCACACGGATCGACCGTCTCGGGCAAGCTCGCAAGGAATGCGGCATCGAACTCCCGCCCCGCGAACTCCGGCCCCAGTTGCGTCGTGTCTACGCACGTGAGGATCGCCCGGTAGCCGGTGCGGACGAACTGCTGGGCCAACGCCGCCGTGTCCTCGCCCCAGAGCGGGAAGACTCCAGTCCAGCCCAGGGAAGCCAGCAGCGTCTCACGATACGCGCGCACGTCGGCGAGGAAGAGGTCACCGAAGGCGATGTGGCACAGCCCTGGCCAACGCTCCCGGGCGGTGCGTAACGCCAGGGCAAAGGCCGCCTCGTATTCGTCGTTGCCGGCGCCAGACGGGATGGAGGCCTCGATGAGCGGCAGGCCCAGGGCAGCCGTCTGGGCCTCGAGTACCGCGCGGCGCACTCCGTGGATGCTGATGCGGTCGTACTCACGTGTGACGGTGGTGAGGAGCGCGACGGGCCGGTAGCGCGAATCGGCCCGGAGCGCCGCCAGGGCCAGCGTGCTGTCCTTGCCGCCACTCCAGGCGAGCACAATGTCGATCATGTCAGGCCTCAGGAACCGCCGGTAGTGTCTCGACGATCCTTCCAGTTCCACCACTTGAGCAGCGCAGGCCTCGGTCGAGCGGTGCGGGCCGCGTAGGCCGCGCAGCGGAATGCGTAGAGCACACACGGATCCTGGCGTTCGCCGCGAAGCCGGTTCAGCTGGGCATAGAGCCGTTCCGGATTGCGCCGCTTGAGGTCGGCTACTCGGCGGACGCCGAGCGCTCGCAAATCGACGGCGAGGCTGGGACCGATGCCCGGCAGCGTCTGGAGCTCGTCCTTCTTACTGGGCCGGGGTGACATGGTATCTCCTGTCATGTGCGCGGCTCCGATTTGTCATCTGACACCAGTCCCCGTCGCCACGTTGATACCGCACTATGGGAGCACCCTTCGCGGAGTTTCCGCATGTTCCAGACGTTGCTCGCATCCGCGCCTCAGACACCACCCGGCCTGTCCCGGTTCCTTGCTTCGATCGGGTTACACGCCCTGGTGCTGTTTGTGGCGCTCGGCCTCACGTCAATGCATCCGCCCGTGATCATGCCTTCGCGAGAAGCCCGCATGCCACTCCTGCTCCCGACATTCCACCCCAGTCGACCAGAGCCGTCGGGCACGAGCGCTCCCTGGTCGCCCCTTCGTGTCCCGAACCCACTGTCACCGCCTGTGATCGAGCCACTGGCTTTGGCCCTACCTGAGATCGGTTCCTCGGGGCCGACCGTGGCCGAGCTGCTGGCCAGTGCCTCCCAGTCCGGGGGTACTCCAGGAATAGACGCGACGTGGCCCTCCGGTGTGATGCCGGGTTCGTCCCCCGGGCTTCGCGACGAGCTGGAAGTCGACGACCCCGTGCAACTTCTCGAGCAGCCGCCGGTAGGTTACCCCCCTGCCCTGGCACAAGCCAGCGTGGCGGGACGGGTCGAGCTGGAATTCGTGGTCGACACATTGGGACGGGTCGAGCCACAGTCGGTGCGTACGCTGGCAAGCACCCACAAGGAGTTCGAAGCCGCCGCACGGAGAGCGGTACTCAGCAGCCGGTTCCGACCGGCTCATTGGCGCGGCCAGGTGGTCCGCCAGGTGGCCCGCCAAAGCTTCCGATTCCGCACACCCAGTCACTCGTTCAAGCGCGACGACTAGGAGGCGCCATCGCGCCGCTACACGGGCACTCGCTTGACGAGCAGATACACCAGAGCTCCCTTGCACGCCCACGCCCGGCGCCCCGGCTCACCCCTGGAGCGCCCCTGGGGCCTGCCGATCATCGTGCGATTGTCCGGGCAACCAGGGTGCGCCCCGAGGCACCCCACCCCGAAACTCGAAGTGGGCGGTCTCGAGCCCGCGCATCGAGGTCGGCCCGCGCCACAGGCCTGGGTGCCGCACCAACCAGGCGCGGAAGTAGGCCGCCACGCTATCGGCCGGGTACCAGGCGCCGGGATCGAGCCCCGCATACAGCCAGGCGAACTCCGGGCGCAGCCGGACAAACCGCACGGGCGCCTCGGACGTCGGGTGTCCCGGAATGGCCACGGGAGGCGTTACGTCTGCGGGATCGGAAGAGCTCATCGGGTTCTCACCGCGTTTGGATGGTCGGTTGAGAATTTACTTATTGCCAGCGCACATGTGCATCAGCGGCAGGCCCATTCATCGGCGCAATGCCAGGTAGACCCCGATCACCATCAGTGTGGCCCCTCCCAACCGGGACGGGGTGAGCGGGATCGTCAGCGATCGCAAGAGCCCGAAGTGGTCAATGGTCAGGGCGGCAAGCACCTGCCCCACCACGATGAGTGATATGGCCGTCCCAACTCCCAATCGAGGGGCAAGAAAGGTGATGGTGAAGACGTAGAAGGCAACGATCAGCCCGCCGGTGTAGCTCCACCAGGGCGCTCCGCGAAGATCGGTCCACCCCGGCAGCGTCCCGCCCTGGGCCAGGGTGACGAGCGCAGTCGCCAGGCCGGCAACCAGGAACAGCATCCCGGCGGCGAACGGGATGTTGCCGTGGATCGAACGGCTCAAGGCGGCATTGGCAGCCGCCTGCACGGGAATCAGGGCTCCACTGACCAAGGCCAGGAGCCAGAGAAGAGGGATGGCTTTCATGAGTCGAAATCTGCACTGACTACCGGAAAGAGCCACATGACGAAACGCTGGTCAGCATGGGTCGACCTACGGCGCACGTTCACCGCGCCGACGCCGGAGGAGCTCGCCGACCTGGTGCTCCTTGAAGTCCGTGAACTCACCCGCATCGAAAAAGGTACCGTGGCACTTCGGGCAGGACTCCAGCCAGACCTGGGGGTAAGCCTGGTCGGCTATTCGGACCATCAGCGTCCCATCGACGGGACAAAGCACCTTCCCTTGCTCGTTGTGCATCGGAGCCTGCCACGCGGGACCACTATCGATCACCTCGGAACCGGTCCGGCCGCGCAGCTCTTCAGCTTCCAAGGGGTCAAACCAAAGGCCGCCACAGCGGACACAGCGATCCACGTCGGTCGCTTCGAATCGCACCACTTCCATGTGTGCCTGACACTTCGGGCATTCCATGATCGCAATCTCCCCTCATGGAGGGCGGCGAAGCAGCGCGGGCGTCCTTCCGCTGCTTGACCACCGGGTGGGCGGCGCCTGTGTGGGGCTCCGGCTCTCTTCGGCCTGTCGACTGCAGGCGCGGGTCACGCGCCTAGTCCGCAGCGTGGCCGCGCAGGCCCGCTCACCCGGATCCGGATCGGCGAGCCCGCAGCATGTGAATAAGTCCCATGAGGCCCACGCCGAAAGCCACACCACCGGCGAAGAGCAGCAGAAAGTCCACCGTGCGTACATGGGGAGCAGCCCGCTGGGCAGCCAGGAGGCCGACCAGTATGGGAACGACGGACACCACTGCGCGACGTCGCGGTGTAGCCTCCATATCGCTTCCTCCAAGGACTGACGGTTGGAACTCCCTCGTTCGCCGTGTCCCGCCGACCGCCGCCGGCCAGTCGTGGTGCATCAGCGGGTGAGTCGACACTGCGAACTCATCTCAGGTGATACGTGAAGTAGGGCAGCAAATCGCCCGCTCGCTCCCCCTCCCCCGAGCGCTCGGCAGCAGTACGAAACACCTCGAGCAGCATTAAGGACCCGAGCACGATGGCGATCACGGCCCCGCTCCGCCAGAGGGCACCGGTGGCGCCAAACCGCTGAAACCGCAGACTCGCAACCCAACCGGATCCAAAAGCGACGATGACGGCAGCGGGCAGGACAACGAATACCAGCCCCCACCCCATTCCTGGCGTGTCGAGGTGATAGAAGTGCCAGTAACTGCCCAGGACGTGAACGAACAGAAGGCCTGCAGCAATGGCGGCGATCCCCAAGGCAAGCAAGACAGGCCTCGAGCCCTCACCGGAAGTACTCGGCGCGTGTGAGCTCAAAGCGAATGAGCCCAGGCTCGGAGCCCCCACCAATGAGGTGGAAGCCACACTTGGCAAGCACTCCGATCGAAGGCGTCAGCTCCGGGAGCGTCTCGGCGACAACCTTTTGGACCGCAGGATAGGCGAATGCGTGCCCCAGGAGGCCTCGGACTGCCTCGGAGGCATAGCCTCGCCGCTGCTGATCGCCCACGATGCCGTACCCTAATTCGACCATGCCATCCTGGGATGGAGGGCCCTTGTACCCGGCGCTCCCGATCAGGAGGCGGCCCGTGTCGCCGCGTGCGAGGACCACGAAGTGGAGCCACCAGCCCGCCTGTTCCGGACCTTCCCTAAGCCGGTTCAAGGTGAACTCGAGAGCCGGTGGATCCAGGAACTCCGGCGGCCAAGTGGCAGGCACGCTGGCCCCTAGCGTGGCCGCAAGAGCACGCTGCCCGTCGAGCGCGGCTTGAGTCAGCTCCGCGGTGGCCGGGACAAGCTCGAGGCGTTCTGTGACGATCACCGACTGAGCCTCATGGATGAGCGCCGTCTCGGTCACCGCCGGCCAGACCTCGGTCCACTGATGCAAACTGAGCTCGGCGCCAAGAAGGCTGAGCCTCCTGAGCGCCTGGTCTGCGCCTGGACCGCGGAACAGATGTGCCAAAAGCATCCGCGTCGGCAGCCTCGGCGGAGCCGATGAGTCGAGCAATCACTGCCTGAAGATGCGCGCTCGCCTCGGCGTATTGGCGCTCAAGTCCGCTCATGACCCTGGTTGTGTGGCGGCAGGCGGTTCGGCTGCCAGTCTACCTGGCCGCGCCAAGATCGTAGAACACACGGAATCGGTTACCATCCAAGTCTTGGGCCGTGAACTCCCGCAGACTCCACGGTTTGGTTTCTAGCTCATCCCTGATCGGGACGCCGCCCCGCTTCCATTCCTCATAAAGCTGGTCAACCTCCAATGGCGAACCCAGGTTAAGCCAGACGAGCACATTATAGTCCTGGCTCTCTTCTTGTTCTGTTCGTCGCCGAAGGAAGATTCGCGCGGCGTCCTTGGAAATGCCGGCGAGGTCGTCCGCATACACCCAATCCACTCGGAACCCCATTTTCTCCTGGTAGAAGGCGCCGGACGCCTCGACACTACGTACCGGGAGCTCAGGTACGGGACTTGGTAGTCTCATGCGGCACTCCTCAAGGTTCTTCGTCGTTGTGCCAATGCGCAGCCGACGACGCACAGGGCGCGCAGTGAAGCGCGCGAACTGATGACAGAACGGTACGGTGCCCCCCACTACGCCAGAACGCGTCCACGGCGTAGAGGTCGAAGAAGTGCTCCTTACCGTCGGGCCGCAACCTGCCGCTTAGGCCGGAGGGCGCGGCGCTCTCGGGGCTCGCAGGATGCTCACCCCGGCTGCAAGCAGGCCGATGACCAAAGCTGGATAGATGAGCAACAGGTCGATGCGAATGTTGCACTCACCGCTACAGAGCCAGCGCCGCTGCATGCCCGTCTCGTAGAGCGCATACAGCAGCCACACGACGCCGACACCGACCGCGGTCCGGCGGCGGGTCCGCCATCCAAGCCCGAGCAGGCTGACCCCGATGACCGCTGCCAGGAAGGGGTACTCGATGAAGATAGCCATCACGGTCAAGAGCCGATTCACAATCGGCCTCCGGGTTGCGGCCTAACAGAATGCACATACTCACCTGTCACCGCGATCGCACGAGCCCCCGCAGGTCGAAGAGGGCCGAGTGGCATGTTCGGCGCTCACAAGCCGGTCGACACTCTGGTGGGAGTGGCCACCGGCACCCGCGCCTGTGGGCTGCATTGGCGGTCAGGCAGCGCCGTCGACGAACACCGTGGCTGCGCCCAGGTCCTCGAAGCAGAGGTTCACCGTGCGGCCGATGGCGCGAGTCCGGTGAATAGTCCCGGCTGGCACGACGACGCTCTGCCACGGTGCGAGGGTCAACGTGCGCTCGTCAGCGAGGTCAATTTCCAAGCGCCCCTCAATCACCAGAAACAGCTCATCCGCCTGGGGGTGGTGGTGCCAGCGATACTCCCCCGTGAACACTGCCAAGCGCATACAGCTGGCGTTTACCTGGCTGAGAACCTGATTCCGGTACTCGTCCAAGACGGCTGCAGCTTCGGCCGTAATATCCACGATCGTCAACGGCGGATAGCGGACCGGCTCGTTCATGTAGGCGCCGGCAGACGGTACAGACGGCGGCATGGCATCTCCCGCAACGTTGGTACACCGAAGGTGGTGCGTCTACCTACTGACAGCCCAATCAGCTGCAAACGGCCTGTGATGACCGATGCTCCGTAACCCCCTCAAGGAGCGCCCCGAAAGCTCGAGCCAGATCAGCGAGTTGGTGGTTCGCATTGAGGCCGCTCGGATTCGGCAACGCCCACAGCAGAGCCCTGCCCAACAACTCCGGCTGGCGGCCGATGCCGGCCTTGGGGCGGCCGAAGGCCGACCGGAATGCACCGATTCCGAGCACCGCGACGGCTCGTGGGCGGTAGCGCCGGATCTTGCGCTCGAGCGTTCCTCGCCCGGCCGACAATTCGTCCAGCCCTAGCTCCGCCGCCGTGGCCGTCGCCCGCGCCACGAGATTGGTGACGCCGAGCCCGTACTCGAGCAGCAGCCGTTCTTCCCAGGGGTGCACCAGGCGGTCCGTGAAGCCAGCCACCTGAAGCGTGCGCCAGAACCGGTTCCCCGGTCGAGCGAAGTGATGGCCCGTGGCGCCGGAGTACAGGCCGGGATTGATGCCGCAGAAGAGCACGGCCAGTCCGGGAGCGATCAGATCGGGGACGGTGCTGCCGGCCGCAGCCGCGATTTCATCCCTGGTCGGTCGGCGCTCTCGGTGGCAGCCGGGCGAATCCTCGTGTGCGCGTTCAGGCCGCCTGCTCACGCCGCGCTTCTCGCATGTAGAGGAACAGCGGGAGCGCCAGCGACACGCCTACTGCGAGGTTGGCCGCGATCGGAACCCACCGATGGCCGAGATCGGCACGCCGGCCCTCCACCACCACCATGACCCAGAGGACGACTGAGGAGATGATCACGTCCCAGCCGAAGAAGCCTCCGATGTGGGTCGCGAACAATTGCTCGAGGAACGCACGCGCGTCCAACCCGTTCTCACGCAGGAACGGGACCAATTGCGAGTACGGAAGCACTGTGCCGATCACGCACAGTCCCAAATAGAGATTCTTCGGCCTCATGGCGATCTCCGCCTATTCCCCACGCCGCGCGCGCAGCAGTCGGTTTGCGAACCGCCAGCCGCGCACGGCCAAGACCAGGGACCCCACCCCCAGGAGACCGGCGCAGACACCCGCATAGGCACTCTCCGGGAATCCGTGCAGGCGGGGAAGCGCCAACGCGACCACCACGATCGCCGCCCCTAAGATCATCATGTCACGCCCGGCCACCGCATTCGCATCGTACCACACCGTCTCATCGGCGAACGTCGCCGGGACCCGCAGGCCGTACCACCGATTCGGGCGGACTTGCCGAGCCGCCATCGGCCAACCCAGGGCAATCAGGAGCAAGCCAAGAATCGGAAACCACAGTTCTGGAACCATGCGAAGGTCTCCAGATGACGCGGGTTGTGATGCTCGTGCTGCGGCCTACCGAGATGGGCATCAGCTGCAAGACCTCGGCAGCAGACGCTTTGCGTTCACGCTCCAGATCCATCTTGGGCCTCAGGCAACAGACACCGGTTCCACGTGCCACAGATGGACAGCAATCTGGGGTGCTGGGCAGACGAAGTGTAGAGCACATCCAGCCGGCAAGCGCTCGATCTAACTCCGACCCAACTGAAACTGCTCGAACCTGTGCAAGGCAGCTTCCACCCCCTCCCGATGGGCGTGGGACGCGCCCCGGCCGACCCAGTTCCAGCGCTGCACCAGAAGTTTTTGCCGCTGCCGATCGGTCTTCAGGTCGAGGGCGGCAACGATCCGGTCCCCGATGAGAACAGGGCAAACGAAATACCCAAATACCCGCTTGTGCTTGGGAACGTAAGCTTCGAAGCGATACTCGTAATCGAAGAAGAGCTTGAGTCGCTTGCGCTGGATGATGAGCGGGTCGAAGGGGGACAGGATATGAACCTGTTCAGGCTCCGGATGGGGAATGGCGTCGAGGGCATCCGGGCGGACCCAGTGCAGCGACTGGCCCGCGCCCTCCACTTGCACGGGTATCAGCTCCTTTCGACGGACTCGCGACTCCACCAGGCGCCTCATCGCCAGTTTGCGCGGAGTGTCCTGATAACAGATCGATTCCACACTCACGACCCCCTGCGATCGCAGGGCACGATCAAGCAGGTAATTGAGAGTTTCCTTTTCGGTTGCTGCGCGTGGCCGACGGTCCCAGCTGAAATGGCGAGTGAGTAGTTCATAAGTCTTGAGCATGCCAGCCCGCTGGCTAATGGTCACCAAGCCCTTGTAGAAGGCCACCTCCAGAGCGCGCTTGGAAGGCTTGCGGCTGGCCCACGCGTAGTCTTTGTCTACCAGCACGTCGTTGTCGATATCGCGAATGGTGATCGCGCCATCTCTGCGGATACGCGCCAGCACTCTGCGCAGGTCGCCGGTCGAAACCTTGCCGAACCAGACGATGCGCCGCTGCCAATCCTGGCGCATTTGGCGTACGTAATACCGCAGGCTCTCCGTCGGCAGGTAGGAGAGGGCATGGGTCCAATACTCGAACACTGTCTTGTCGATGCTCTGTGCCTGATGCAGATGCTCGCGCCGATACGAAGGGATGCGCGTGTGGAGGATGTGGTGATGGCTCCGCTCGATTACGTAGATGGTGTCAATCTGCAAATAGCCCAGATGCGCCACTGCTGCCGGCGTGGCCTTCGGGCCGGAGCCGAAGGGTTCGGCGGAGTCCAGGCGCTGAGCATGCAGCCAGATTCTGCGCGCCTCGGCAGAGGTGAGTTGGATGGGTGGCTCTTTCAATTCGGGGTCGCCGAATACCCGGGCGTCGAAATCTCGCCGCGCCGCCGACCGATGCGTAAGGGGAAATCAGCTCGGAATAGTCGATTTCGACATGCCTACGACGCTGGGGGCTCCTCGAGGCAGCCATCCCGAGCCGAGATGCCGCCGTGCCTTTCAAGGGCCCACTCGACGGCCGCGAGACGCCGCTCGGCGGTCCACCGTTGCCGCCCGCCGGTCAGGGACGTACACTCGGAACATGGCGTCGCCTTCGACCCGGATCTCCCCCTTCTGGACTGCACAGCTGCTCGGCTGGAGCACCTACGCCGCCGCCAAATACACCCTCTCACGCGCGCTCTACCCGAGCGTGTGGCGGGTGCTGCTCCTGGTGGGCATCGGCGCGGTGCTGAGCCTGCCGCTGCGGGGACTCTACCGCCGGCTCCGGATCCGGGGAGTGTCCCAGCCGGTGACGATCGGGATCGCGGTGGTGGCCTCCTTCGCGCTCGCCAACGTATGGCTGCTCATCTATGACGGGCTCCTGGTGCGATTCGGCGTCCTCCAGTTCGAGGGGTGGTCGAGCTACGCCAAGGCCGTGCTCAACAAGGCGCCCGTCCTCCTCGCCTGGAGCGCGCTCTACCTTGGCCTCAAGCACCGCCAGGACCTGCTGGCGGAACGCGAGCGATCGCTCCAGGCGACGGCGTGGGCCCGCGAAGCCCAGCTCGAGATGCTCCGGTATCAGCTCCAGCCGCACTTCCTCTTCAACGCTCTCAACTCACTCCGCGCGCTGATCGGCGAGGACCCGGCGCGAGCCCGGGAGATGGTGACCGAGCTGTCGGGCTTCCTCCGCTACTCGCTGCTTCCCGCCGGCACCGCCGATGTCCCGCTGGCCGACGAGCTGGCCTCGGTCCGCCGCTACCTCGCGATCGAGCAGGTGCGGTTCGAGAGCCGGCTCCGGGTCCGCTTCGACGTGGATGCCGGCGCGGAGGCGCGGCGGGTGCCGAGCTTCCTGCTGCACCCGCTGGCCGAAAACGCGATCAAGTACGGGGTGCGGACTTGCCCCGGCGCGATGGACCTGGTCGTCGCGGCCCGGGTGGAAGAGGAGCGCCTGATAATCGAGATCGCCAACACCGGCCGCTGGCTGGGCAATGGCGCTGATCGCGCGGAGCCGATGGAGGCCGGCGCCGGCGTCGGGCTCGCCAACGTCCGCCAGCGGCTCGAGCGGCTCTACCCCGGGAGGCACCAGTTCCAGGTTGGGCAGGACGACGGGTGGGTGCGGGCCCGGATCGAGATCGTGGGCGACGGAGCGGCCACATGAAGGAGGCGATCCGCGCCCTGGTGGTGGACGACGAGCGGCTGGCCCGCCAGGAGCTGCGGCGTCTCCTCGCCGCGCACCCCGAGGTCCGGGTGGTGGGCGAGGCCGCGGGCGTGGACGAGGCGGCTCGCCTCATCGAGCGCGAGCAGCCCGACGTGGTCTTCCTCGACGTGCAGATGCCGGGCGAGAGCGGGTTCGACCTCTTCGAGCGCGCCACGGTCGGCGCCCAGGTGGTCTTCGTGACCGCGCACGACGCTCACGCCCTCCGCGCCTTCGACGTCAATGCCCTCGACTATCTCCTCAAGCCGGTGGCCCCCGAGCGTCTCGCCGAGACCGTCACCCGGCTCCGCCGCGACACCGAGCCGGGGGACGAGCCGCCGGTCCGCCGGTTCACGATGGCCGACTTCGTCTTCCTGCCGGTGGACGGGCGCGCCCGGTTCCTCCGGGTGGGCGGGATCGTGTGCGTCCTCGCGGCCGGGGACGCGAGCGAGATCGTGACCGCTGATGGCGCTCGCGGCCGGGTGCCGCGCAGCCTCAAGGCCTGGGAGGACCGGCTCCCGGAACAGCAGTTCGTCCGGATCCACCGTGAATCCATCGTCAACCTCCTATACGTGGAGCGGATCGAAGAGTGGTCCCACGAGTCATTCCACGTCCACCTGCGCGGGATCACGGAGCCGCTCACCCTGAGCCGCCGCCACGCGTCGAGGCTTCGGGCTCGTTTCGCCTGACGTTCGTCGTCCCCCCGCCACCGCTCGTCGGCCGGCCGTGGCTCCCTGCCCCCACTCTTCCCATCATGCCATGTACGGCCGGACGCTGGGTCCGGCGCCGAACTCTTTATCCGGACGGGGTACGCACGATGTCCCCACGCCTCTACTTCGCCGCCGCGGCCCTGGCCGGCGTTACCGCCTTCGTGGCCGCGCCCGAAACCGATCCTGACGAGCAGGCCATCCGCCGACACATCGAATCCACCTATTTCGACGGCGTCCGCATGAGCGACACCGCCGTCGCCCACCGCGCCTTTCATCCGCAGATGCGCGCGATGTACTCCGTCCGCGACGGCGCGCTCGCCGAGCGCTTAATCCCCGACTGGCTCGCGGCCATCGCCAAGGGAGCGTCCAATCCCCCGAAACCCGACGCTGTCCGTCGTACGGTGGTGTCGGTAGACGTGACCGGCGACGCCGCCGTCGCCAAGCTCCGGCTCGACTCGCCCGGCTCGATGATCACGGACTTCATGTCGCTGCTCAAGGTGGACGGCCGCTGGGTGGTCGTGGGGAAGATCTTTCATCGTGAGACAAAGGCGTCGGCCGGCGCGACTGTCGGGGCGGCGCTGATGCCTCGTCCCGCGGCGGGCGGCGTCATCGCCGGTACCGGCTTCGGCCCCACCCCGCGGCTCCCCGCGCCGGACACGACGGCCTCGGCCACCCGCTTCTCGCGCGTCGTGCCGTGGCCCGAGGGGCGCACGCCGGCGGCGCCACCAGGGTTTACCGTCTCGCTCTTCGCCAGCGGATTGCAGCGGCCCCGCTGGCTGTACACGCTCCCGAACGGCGACGTCCTCGTCGCCGAATCGGCCAACGACGGTGGCGCGAACGACACCCTCAACCCGCCCGAGGTCGTCGCCGCGCGCTGGGCCTCCGGCAACCGGGGCCACTCGGCCAACCGCATCACCCTCCTCCGCGACGCCGACCGGGACGGCGTCCCCGAGCACCGGTCGGTGCTCCTCTGGGGACTGAATCGTCCGGTGGGGATGGCGTATGTCGACGGGTGGCTCTACGTCGCGAACACCAACGCGCTGGTGCGCTACCCCTATCGGCTGGGCGACAGCCTGATCCAGGCGCCGCCCCGCAGAGTCCTCGAGCTGCCGGGCGGCGGGTACAACAATCATTGGACCCGCAACGTCGTGGCGAACCCGGCCGGCACGAAGCTCTACGTGACCGTCGGCTCGGGCACCAACGTGGACGTGGAAGGGGCGGACGCGAAGGATCCCCGCCGCGCCGCCATCCTGGAGCTCTCCCCGGACGGGTCGGGGATGCGGGTGTTCGCCTCGGGGCTCCGCAATCCCGGCGGGATGGATTGGGTGCCCGGCACTGACCAGCTCTGGACCGTGGTGAACGAGCGCGACGGGCTGGGTGACGATCTGGTGCCCGACTACCTGACGCAGGTGCGCGACGGCGTGTTCTACGGCTGGCCGTACTCGTATTTCGGCCGGCACGAGGACCCGCGCCAGCGCGGCCGGCGCCCCGATCTCGTTGCCCGCGCGGTGGCCCCCGACTACGCCATCGGCGCGCACACGGCGTCGCTGGGCCTCGCCTTCTATCGCGGCACCGGGTTTCCCGAGCCGTGGCGCAGCGGCGCCTTCATCGGGCAGCACGGATCGTGGAACCGCTCGGCGCTGGCGGGCTACCGGGTGATGTTCGTCCCGTTCGCCAGCGGGAAGCCGTCCGGCCCGCCGCGCGAGTTCCTCGGCGGCTTCTTCGCAGACTCGGGCAAGGGTGAGGTCTACGGTCGCCCGCTCGGCGTCGCCGTGGCGTCCGACGGCTCGCTTCTCGTCGCGGACGATCCGGCCAACCGGATCTGGCGGGTGGCGTACACCGGGCGAGGCGCTGCGGCAGCGCCCGATTCCGTGCCGAAACGGCTCGCGACGGTGACGGGGCTCGCCCGGCCCGAGTCCGCCCGCTGGGACCCGGAGCAGCGAGTCTGGTTCGTGAGCAACATCCACGGCCGCGAGCGGCCCCGCGACGGCGACGGCTTTATCTCACGACTGGCTCCCGACGGTAGGATCGAGGCGTTGCGTTTCGTGGACGGCGCGGCGAAGGGAGTGACGCTCCACGATCCCAAGGGCCTGGCGATCACCGGCGACACCCTCTGGGTGGCCGACGCCGGTGCCGTGCGCGGGTTCTATCGTCGCACCGGCGCGCCGGTCGCCACCATCGACCTCGATCCGGTGGGCGCGCTCTTCCCCAACGACCTCGCCGCGACGCCCGACGGGACGCTCTGGCTCACCGACACCGGCGTCCGCTTCGACTCCGCCGGCAACCGGATCCACAGCGGACCCGACCGGATCTACCGCATTCGCGGCCGCCAGGTGAGCGTCGCGCTCGAAGGCGGCGCGCTCGGTCAGCCCAACGGGATCGCCTGGGACCCTCGAGGGAAGCGCTTTCTTCTAGGACCGGTGGTGGGAGACAGCGCGGTGCAGGAATGGAAGGAGGGAAGGCGCGCGCCGACACCGGTGGCGCGCGGGATCGGGCGCTACGACGGAATCGAAGTGCTCCCCGACGGACGGACGCTGGTGTCGGCGTGGAACGATTCGACGGTGAGCGAGGTGGTGGGAAGCGAGGTGCGCCCGCTCATACGCGGCGTCCCCACCGCCGCGGACATCGGAGTGGATCCCGAGGCAGGCGTGGTCGCGGTCCCGATTCTCACAGGAGACCGTGTCGAGCTGTGGCGGTTGCCGGGGCGAGGGGCCAGCCGACCTCGGCCCTGATTGCATTAGCGGACTAGGCCGCGCTGCGCTCCCAGGCACGCACACGACCGCGAACCATGCGGAACAGGGGGTGAGGGGCCGGATGGCGAGTCGTCATCAGCTGTTGGTAACGCTCCGGTGCACGTTGCCGGAGTTTACTCAACAGGTGCGCCCACTCGGCGGCCAATTGTCCTGTAGTCTCCGTAACCCGCAGGCCCGGGTTGGCACGCCCCAGCTTCCGGTGGTCGAACGCGTACCCGCGACGACACGCCTCCGCATGCACCGCGGCCAGGTACTGGTTCAGAGACTCCACTGGACGCGCCTGCTCTCGGAATCGCGTGAGCTGGGGATGGTGGCGGTATCCCCGGGTGTGGCCGCGGAGCACCGCTCGGGCTAGCAGCGCCTCCCGCCAGAGAGCCACCAACCCAATGGCGTCCAGGTACTTCGGGTGCACGGTCCAAAGCCGCATTACAGCTGCCCCAAAACGGCACTGACGGGTTCCTCGTTGAGCGCACCGTGGAGGGTCTGAGTGCACACCTCGCAGACACCATGGGTCAGCTGCGGGGGACGAGGCTCGGCAAGCACCGGCAGCGCCGCAATAGCCGCCTCAATCTCCAGCCACCCGTGCGCCGGCACCGCGACGCGCTCGCACCACGCGCAGATGGTTACGAAATCCTCCGAGCGCGGAGGGTCCTGCTCCAAGAGCGCCATTGGTTGGCGTTCCCGTTCCCTCAAGGTCCGGACGCGGTAAATCAACCCGCGCTCCGGCCCGGCCGAGATCTCGAGATCTAGGAGTCGGCGCCGGTCAGGCGCGTCGCAACGAAAGCAGAGCCGCACGGGCGCGCCGCCCGCCCGGACGCGCCGGTGGAGCAGATGATAAATATGTTGGGTCTCCGGGCCACTGATGAAATCCCACAATGGGCGACCCAGCATCTGGACCGGGTCGAGGGGCTCTCCACCGTTGGCCAGGGCGAAGCGGACCCATTCCTCATTGACAGAGGAGATCTCATCCTGCGCGTTCAGCTCGTAGAATAGATCCGACACCGACGATTCCGGACAGAGTAGGGGTGGCGCGGCCTCCGAAAGGATAATCAGCGGCGCCCTGCTCCGCCCGCGGTTGTCGACTAGAAGGCCACTCCGATCGACAGAGGCATGAAACTGCTCCCGCGCGTATTCGAGAGCGCCTGGTAGTACCGCCAGTCGAGCAGGAGAGTCGGCCGTCCCAGGCGAAGCCGCAATCCGCCACCCGCGACCAGGCCCAGTCCCATGCCCCGGTAGGTCGCGGCAACCTGAGTGCTCTGCGGATCCGGGTTGTGGCCCAGGCGGCTCGTGAAGAGCCCGGTGCCAAGGGCGAAGTACGGGGCAATGGCAGCACGGCGGCTGGTGGTCGCCACGAAGCTACCGGTCAGGCCGGACGTCTGGTCGACGAGCGCGGCCTTGCCATTGACCCCGGCATCGAAGGTGTTTGGACCGGAGCTCAGACGATTGTAGAACGCCTCTACTCGGAAACTGAGCGGCCCAGCCTCAAGCGGGAGGTCGGCGAACGCCCGGACGTGGAGTCCGGCCTGATCGGCGCCCGTGACGCCGGAACCAACCAGTGCGCGGCTATCACCACCCCCGACGAGGCTTCGCCCAACGAGGATGCCGAGGCGCGGGGCCTGGCCGGCAAGTGGCTCTACTGGACCGAGCACGGTCGCCAGGGCAAAGATCAGCAGGCAAGGTAGCCGACGCATAGATCCTCCGGGGCGCAAGCGGTGGCCGCTAAGATCGGGGTCGCGCGTGGTTGAATAATGTTCCTCTAGGTACCAGGGGAGGCTAGGGCTGAGTTGCGACATAGAGGGCCCAAAATGCGACAAACGCCCCAAGGTGGAGCGTTCCGCCTGACGACATCCCCCTAAGGCACCAGAAGCATGTCGACGCGGTGCATCGCCGGTCCCCAGCCATTGACAATGGTCGCTAGCTCCTGTGCTCCAAACTTCGTGAAGAAGGGAGCCGACTTGTGACTGGCGGCAATATGGAGCTGTGGTACCTGTCTGGCCCTCAAGGTTTCCAACACGCGGGTCATGATTCGCGTGCCGAGTCCGCGCCCTTGCGCGTGCGGAGAAAGCACAATCCAACGGAGTGCGAGTCCACCCGATGCGTGTGGCGCGAGCCCATAGGCACCCGCCACCTGTTGGTCGATGAGGCAAAGTTCGTAGCTGCCCGCCGCGCTGGACAGATATTTCACATACTCCGCCCGTTCATTGGCAGCGAAAAACGCCGGACAATTCGCATCAAAGAGCGCCACACAGGCATCGCGATCCGCTGGCTGATATCCTCGAAAGACGAGATCTGAGGTCATGCCGAACCCTCACGGGAAGAGGTGCTCACATCGCGTCACGCTTTCCCCAGTCCTTCGATAATGGGCCCCGCCATAGGAGCCAACCGTAAGCCACCGCCAGGACCACCGCCAAAGCCACCGCCGCCCAGAGAGTTCCTGGGAGCCTGGCCCGTCGGGCCGCGCTGAGCATCACCAGCGCCCCAATGAAGTAGATCGCCACGTTCGCGAGGACAATAGGTCGACCGTAGATGCCGCCGAGTACGGTCGCGCGGCTCCACCAGTTGAGCGCCCCCACCCCGAGCCAGGACGCGCCGAGGAGCTGCCCCAGCCACAGCGCGGCAGGCGGATAGTCCGGAATCAGGCTCGGCAGCACTGCGTCGGGCGCAAAGAGGAGCGCGAGTCCTGCCATGAGAAGGACCGCGGCGCTCACCCGGGAAACCAGCGTCGAGCTCAAGATCGCTGTCCGCCGATCACTCTGCCGCGATGCAGGTCTGGGGAATCCAGCCGGCGCGTCCATCCGGTGTCGTCACCCACGCCCACCCATTGAGGGCGTGGTGGAGGATCACCTCGGCGCCCGCCTGCACACTCAGCTCCCGAGCCGTGTAGTCCTTGAGCATGACAGCTTCCGGGCCCTCTCGCTCCAACAACGGCTCCGGCACCCAGCCCGAGCGTCCGTCCGGACCGGTGCACCACCACCAGCCCGGGAACTCCGGGTCATCCGGACCGACGAGCACGCGGTCGCCGGTTCGTACGACGATCGGATCAGGGTACTGAGCCGTGTATGCTCGCACCACACGCACCGCGATTACTCCTGACGACCGGTGACCACCTACGGCCTGGATGCCCAACCACTATCGCCGGGCTCATTTCGCATAATGGTCGGCACCCAGGAAGTGCAAAGAGACGTACGGTTCGTCTCCGACGACCCAGCTGTCGTGCGGCTCCGCAGGTATGTGGAAGAGCTCGCCCGCTCGCAGCTCCACCACGCGGCCATCAGCGAAGGCTGCGGTGGCCACGCCCGCGAGCACCAGCCCGACGTGCTCGACGGTGCAGTGGGTCGCACCTACACCTGGGCCTACATGAGACGACCAACGCCAGCCGGGTTCGTAGGTTGCGCGGCCGATCGTGAGGCCGCCGAGGTGTACCAGCTCGAAGCGACCCTTGGTCATCTGTCGGACTTCGTCAGGCGCTTCAAACCGCTTGAGGATGACGTCAACCATGGGACTTCCTATCTCCAATTCATGTTCGTCCGCGTGACGAATGGCTCACAGCTGCAAACGACCTGTGACAACCTACGGTCCCTTGTGGCCGCTGGGAGGGTCGCACACGGGCGCCGCCCGCGGCGAGCATAGTTGCGCACTCCGGGCCCACCGACACATGCTTCTCGGGTGCACGCTCAGCTCAGCTCAGCTCAGCTCTTGCCCGTGACGGAGGCATCATGGACCTCGGGGACATCACGCAATTGGTCCTGGTCGCCACAACGGCGCTCGTTTTGGGGCGCGTTGGCCTGGCATTCGCACGCCTGATCGAGCGGCGATCCTCGGGGGCCTCGGCCCTCAGTCCTGAGTCTGAGGACCGACTGCGGATCCTCGAGGATGAGTGCACGCTCCTTCACCAGGAGCTGACCGAACTGCAAGATCGACAGGACTTCACCGAGCGCGCGCTGTTGCACGACCCCGCCCAGCCCAAAGTGCCTGCCTCCGCGCCATCCGAGAAGCGAGTCCTGACACCCCGCTAGCCGAGTGGCACCAGCATTGCTCAGCCGCGCACCGCCGCTTCGATGGCGGCGACATCGATCTTCTTCATCGGCATCATCGCCTCGAACGCACGCTTAGCCGTGTCGCCGCCCTTGGCCATTGCATCGGTCAACACGCGCGGGGTGATCTGCCAGCTAACGCCCCATTTGTCCTTGCACCAGCCGCACTGGCTTTCCTGCCCGCCATTGCCGACGATTGCGTTCCAATAGCGGTCGGTCTCTTCCTGATTGTCGGTCGCGATCTGGAAGGAAAAGGCCTCACTGTGCTTGTAGTGCGGCCCGCCATTGAGGCCGATGCATGGTATGCCCGCCACGGTGAAATCGACAGTCAGGGCGTTGCCGGCCTTGCCGTCGGGATAGTCGGCCGGCGCACGGTGTACGGCGCCGACGCTGCTTTGCGGAAAGGTTTTCGCGTAGAAGCGCGCGGCCTCTTCGGCGTCGCGTTCATACCACAGGCAGATCGTGTTCTTGGCCATTCTGACAAACTCCTTTGCCAATCAGTGAAAAAGTGGCGGTCGTGGCCGAGATGGGTCCGGTACCAGGCGCGGCGGGTGTCGGCATCCCGAGCCTTAAAGAAGACCGCGCCGATGCCAGTTACGCGAGTCATTGGATTCCTTCCAGGCAGTACTCGCTCTAGCTCGTCCCCCAAAGCCATCGGCTTAACGATATGCGCATCAGCTGCAAGGGACCCACCCGCCCTGCACCAACCTGCGTCCCGCCGCCCGCCAGCGGGGGGTGGCTCCGTCAGCGGCTGAACCGACTGGCTAGGCGTCTCTGGTCCTCGCTCTTCAGCGACGCGGGTGAGTAATACTCATAGCCTGCCACGAAATAGCTTTCCACCAGGTCGACGAACGCAGCGTACTGCTCTGGTGTTAGGCCTGAGATCGTAACCCGCCTTGGGTCATTGTAATAGTTGAAAGAGCCGTGTGTGACCAAGTCGTCCCAATGCGCCACACTCAGGGTAGCGAGCGCGGGAAGCCCTGCGGCCTCGAACCGTTGCCGATTCGCGGCGACGAACGCGGCCCACTCGCGTGCCGCTTTCGCCTGCGCAGGGGAGCGCCGTGATGAGCTCATCTCCGCACGACCTCGCGTCTGGTTCCGAGCGGCCTAGCGACTGGGTAGTCAGCTGCAAACGATCCTCTGATGGCCTACGGCCCACAGCCCACTGGGAGCGTCGTAAGCTCAGGAGCCTCTCCCCGCCCGGGTGTGTCGGCTGCACTCGCGGGTCAGGCAGCGCGACGCGCGAGACCAGCCCGCCGACCTTAGGGAGTAATGACCCGCTCGCGCCCACCCTTGTTGGCGACTCTCATACTGCTCCCAGCCGCCTTGGCAAGCAGATGAATCCCTGGCTCCGTCGCGTCGTTCGCCAGCAGCAGGCCCGAGCCGTCCTCTCCCGCTGCCAGCTTCACCCGGATGGTGCCCCGACCATCGAGGAGCCGGAAGACCACCTCTCCATCTGGCTCGACGTTCAGCCGTGCTCGGATCTGGCCTCGGTCATCCACTAACTCGAGGGCTCGTCCCCGCAGAAGCGGCGGGTCCGTCGGAACATTGCTCGAGGGCGCTGAGGTCAGACCGGTGAGGAGGAGCGCGAGGTTGATCATGGTGACCGCCACGGCAATGCGTACGGCATTCATCAGTGCCTCCCCTCAAATCCGTGTTATCGCGTCTGTCTAACGACTGGCTAGTGAGCTGAGCAAATCGGTGGCTACCTCAATCTTTCGACCGAGACATTGTCATCGAAGTTCGCCCGCGCTAACTGAAGCCTGATTATCCGAAGCGCTGGCGCCAAATACCGCTTGGCGCTCACCTCGACAACAACCGTAGCCGTCGTGTGATCCAAGTCTGGTACTAGGCCGACGCCACCTTTGGTGAGCTCGCGATGGAGGTCTTCGGCGAAGTTGCCAATCCGGTGCAGGTCGGGCCCCTGCGCGGTTCCTGCAAACAGGATCTTGTAGCCCGACTGCGCCATTGCTCCCCTCCGCGCTGTCAAGAACAACGCTCAGACGCCCGCACAAACCTACGTTCCACAGCGCGCTCGAGGAGCTAGCGCCCAAGCCGAGCCGCGCGCTCGGTCCGGCCTGTCGGCTGCATGCGCGAGTCCGGCGGCGCGAAGGGTGGCGCTACGCAGGGCCGCGGTGCCACGCCTGCCCTGCCGACGCCCGCGAAGCGCGCCCGCCTTCCGGCAAATCAGCCAGCTCGCCCAGCGTCGCGTCTCGCTTGTACATCTGCCCGAGGCCCACAATCCGCGCGTCCGCCGGGTCGTCGGTCGTCCCGCACAGGAACTGCCAGCTACCGTCATCCGCGTCGTGCGTGACAAGAAGGATCGGAGCGCCTTCGAGCACCTGACGAGTGGTGATCGACGCCGTATTGGGAGTGTCGGCGAATGGCCAGCGTTCCACGATCTCTCCTCGCGTGCGTCCGCCTAACGAATGGGTAATCAGCTGCAAACGACCCGTGACACCCTATGGTCCCTTTGTCGCCGCTGGGTGGGCCGGATGCGGGCGGCGCTCGGCTCCGCCCGCACTTGTCGGCTGCATCAGCGGGTTAGGCGACACG
This sequence comes from uncultured Gemmatimonadales bacterium, assembly GCA_963728705.1. GTDB lineage: Bacteria > Gemmatimonadota > Gemmatimonadetes > Gemmatimonadales > GWC2-71-9 > CAVVWJ01. Next base: position 86,771 of record CAVSLY010000012.1, on the reverse strand, counting down.
CCGCGTAAGCCTCGGCCGGTCAACCGCTGAACACCAAGACATAGCCATTGGGATCGCGCACTTCGAACTCCCAATCGCCATACGGCTGTTGCTTGAGCGGCATGTGAATGAACGGCTGGGTCCGCACTCTGTCATAGAACGCCTGCACCCCCTCCATCCGTAGGTACGCATCCCAAAGGCCCTCGGGACGCCGCCATCGGATGTCGGGCTTTTCGTAGCCCACCACGCGAAGAAGCATGAGCTCGGCGCCATCACGCTGCAGACTGGCGTAGGCGTACGGCTCGGTCGCAGGGAAGGTGCCAGCCACGTCGAAGCCGAGGTGCTCGCCGTACCAGCGCGCCGTCGCCCCGACATCGCCGACCGGAAATGTCGGCACGGCACTCTTCATGTGAATCACGGCAGGTGCTTCCGGGACGGATTGTTCATGGTCGCCCTCGTTGGCCAGCGGTTCTACCCATGCTCCCCGCTGGCATGCCAGGGCGGGGGCGGAGCATTGCGTCGCGCGCGTTTGTCGGCTGCATTAGCGGGTTAGGCGGCGTGTGTCGGTAGCTCGAGGGCCAAGGTGAGCAACTGGCGCTCGGTTTCACGGAACCCCGCCCCGCGATACACCGCCTGCGCCGCCGGATTGTCCCTTGCCACCTCCAAGTGCATGGCTCGGACTCCCAACTCCTCGCAGATCGCTCGTGCGTCCGCCACGAGGTGCTTGCCGAGCCCACGTCCTCGGAACGCCGGACGAATGAAGAGGTCGTCGACGAACGCGCTCCGACCGCCGTACTCCATGCTGTACCCAAAGGTCAAGACGAGATGGCCCGCGGCTTCCCCGCCCACTTCAATCAGCAAAACTTGCCCCAACGCCCCGGAGCCGAGGAGAGGCAGGAAGGCAGCCCGTGCTCGATCAAGATTGAGAGGATACCCAGCTTCGGCGTAGAACTCACTCATCAACGTGAGCAGTAGCGGCAGGTCCATCTCGCCTGCCTGTCGCACGGCTGTCGTCATGCGCACTCCCAGAGATAAGGCGATCGTCGTCGACCGGCGAACGACTTGCACATCAGCTGCAGGCGATCATCCTAGCGCCCGGACAAATCAACGCTTCCTTTGCCCGGCCATTGGGAGTGTAAGGCCCGAGCGGAGCCTCGGCCCAGCCCGGCCGGTCGGCTGCATGCGCAGGTTAGGCTGCAGCCGGCGCGGACCCTTGGCTTGCTTCACTCAATTCGACCCTGACCAGCCGCCCAGTATCCGGGTCGTGGCAAGTGTCGATAGAGTTGCCTGCTGTAATGAATGTATGAACCCGCTGGCCCATGACCGGACCAGTCTCGGACGGAGCACCCAGCAAACCCAATGTCTCCTGCTCACTCGTGGTGCGGGACAAGTCCCGACGCAGCTCCGCGGGCGTGACAATCGTGAGGCGGCCGGGTGTAAAAGGGTGCCAATCAAGGTCAGGGCATAACTGAGGATCCAAGATGACTTCAAAGGACGTGATCTCGTCCTGCCAAAGACCTACAACCAGCCCCAGGCGGTAGTAGTAGAGGTGCAGCACTTCTTCATGGCGGCTGAACCAGTCTGCCAGCCCGAACGTTCTGAGGGCTTCTAAGTGGGCGTCAACGGACACCCCACATAGTGCTCGCCGGCGCATGTCATAGGACAGTTGCGTTACAGAGCCGAGTGGCCAGGCGCGTGTTGGATTCCAATAGCGGACCCTGAGGCGGTCCACCGCTCGAAACAGCAAACGCCCAAGGACGTCGGCCATAGAACTGTCCGGAGTTGAATCACTTGCTGCGGTCTAACGAATCCGAACCAGCTGCATTACCGGGTTAGGCCGTGCCCTGCACGGATACTCGCCTCACTGAGGCCGACTTGAAAGATCCCTCAGCAAGAGCAACACGCCATATACAGGTGGAAACAGGGCGAGCCCCCATGGATTGGTGCGGGAGCCTAGTTCGGATCCGTATGCCCGTACGAGAGGGATGAGTGCCAAGCCACCCAACGCAATCACGGCAACGTCAAGCGCCACCTTCACATCAGCCGAAGGCGACGTGACCAGGCGTGCGAGGAGCGCCATGGTGGCGAAAGACAAGAGGGGAATCGCCACCCGCCTCGCTGACCGCCTTCGCTGAACCGGGTGTGGTGCGGGCCAACGAGTCACGCGCACTCCAGTCTCAACTGACGGCTCGGCGCCGGACTCGGACGGCATCGGCCTAACGAAATGCAAATCGGCGGCAGGCGATCATCTCAGGGCCCGCACAAACCTTCAACGCAGGCTCGCTACTCGATCGGCACGAGTCTGGCCTCGACCTGCGTGGTCGCGAATAGAGGGCACCCCCGTCCCGGGGATAGCACCACTATACCGCTCGTGTCCCAGGCGGCGTAGCTGGCGGCCTCGAGGTGCACCATGTAAGTCCCCGGCCGGTTCGGGGCGGCCTCGTAGTAACCCTGACCCACCGCAACCAGGCTGTCGGAGAATCTCCCGTCGTGCACTTCGCCGCGAGCGTCGAGGACGGGCGTGGCCTCGGCAGCGCTCAGCGCGTGAACGGAAACGGCCGCGAGCGCCCCCGGCAGGCACACCGGATCATCGCCGCACGCAGTGAGTAGCAAGAGGCTGAGAGCTGTCCATACGCATGCTTGGATCATTCTCGAGCTCCTCATGCTGTCGGCCTATTGAATCCCCGTCGCATGCGACCACACTACCTGCCACTGCGCCTCGTGCCGTTGATAGAGGTCGGTGTGCCAATACCCCTGGCGCGGGATGTGGCGGCCCTGCACAACGATCTCAAGCTGCGACCGGTATCGGATGACCGCGACGTCTCCGTAGAGGCGGGCCGCGATCGATTCCGGTTCCCAGAAGAGGTAGTCGATTTGTCCGGAGCCAATGCCGCCAAGGTATTGCTCCTTCGAGAGCACCCCGCCTAGAGGATTGATCAGCTGAAAATCCTCGGCATGCAGCGGACCCGCCCGGGCAACGTCCCCCGCGACCAAGGCACGAAGTCGCTCGCGCTCCGTTGCTCGGATGATCTCCGCGTCCGGGCTCTCACCAGCCAAGCCTCGCTCCAAGCTGGTCATGTTGGCCCTCCTAGGACCTGATCGCGAGTCCGCCTAACGGAATGCGCATCAGCTGCAGGCGCCCCAAGGCTGGCGCCTCCTCCAGCCTGTCGCCTGCATGCGCGGGTTAGGCCGCCGGGCCGCAGGCGCCTTAGGGCTGGACAACGAAGCTGTCGCCGACCTGCGTCGCGGTGACAAAGCCTCCATCCTGGCGCACACCGATGGATGGAAAGCGGATACGATGAGCAGCGGGCTGAAGGGCAGCGGGCAACGGTACTGCCACCTGCTTCGAGGCTCCAGGCTCCAGGTACTGAAGCACCGCCGGGCAAGGGCTGGGGTCCTGATACACGACGATCCACCGCCCCGCAGCGATCCGCTGCTCCAGCCGGGAGAAACACGGCGTGTACTCCAGGCGCATCCGGGCCAGATTGGTGAGCGTGAGACTCGCTGTCGCACCCGCGGGGTATTGCACGGCTCCCGGGTCGCACCCGGAGGGGGCCGACACGCGCTTCCGGACCGACCGTATCGCTGCAGGCGAGCATCCCAGTGGCCGCGGCAATCAGAACGTGCCAACGCATAAGGACTCCCGGTGTATCTGACTGCAATAGGAGACGGCTTAGATGCCGCGGCCCTTACCGATGCTCGACGGTTGGCCTAACGGCTAATCAGCTGCAACCACCTGTGAAAACCTACGGTCCATTGTCGCCGCTAGGAGGCCCGGACGCAGGCGGCGCCCGGCGTCACCCGCGTTTGTCGGCCGCATTAGCGGGTTAGGCGGCCACCCGCCCGCCACCTCGCCTGCGATGCCACAGTGCCGTGCAGAGTATGGCAATCACGATTAACCCTGGGACGAGTAATCGATTGTGCGCCCACACAGGCGTCAGGAGCTCGTAGAGAACGCCACCGGCCTCACCTCCGAACATCGGCCCGTGTTCGGCTTGACCAGGCGGGAGGAGCTTGGGCTGATAACGCCCCACCAGGTACACAGCAAGGCTCACGTATCCTAGAAATAGCGACCACGCAGCGGCAGCTAGCCAACCATAGAAGTAGCTCCGCCCGCTCCGGCTCAAGGTGACACCTCGAAAAGTGAGCCTACCCACCTCACGGACCAGACGAGGGTGGCGATCAGGATCATGAGTAGGACCGCACCGAGCACCACGAAATCGATGCCCGTCAGCGTGTAATCGAACAGCTTCCAGACCTTCCGTATCCAGTTCAGCACATCCGTGATCTCGTTGTGGTCCGTCTAATGAATGGCTAATCAGCTGCAAACGATCTGAGATAACCTATGGTCCATTGTCGCCTCCCGGGGGCCGGACACGGGGGGAGCTCAGTTCCGCTCGCGTTTGTCGGCTGCATTAGCGGGTTAGGCTGCGAGCGGCCGCTGTACGCGCCTTGACTCAGCGACCGATGGGCTCTTCGTTCCAGATGTCTACTGCGCACCGCCAATTCCCATCCGGCTCTCGGCGCCACACCGTTACGGCGCGACCATTAGTCGTCACCGGCTGCCCTCCCGGTCCCGGCATCGTGACAGCGTTTGTGCTCAGCAGATAGGCCAATTGGCCGTCCGGCGAGAGGCTCGCCTCCGACGTGCTCCAGGTGATGTGAAAGCCGGGGATGGCTAAGGCGCCCTCGACGTAGCTACGAAGCGCCGCCTTTCCGCTGAACGCCGGCAATCCGGGGGCAAAGACTCGCGCGTCATCAGTCCAGAAGGCCACGATGCGATCGACGTCTTGCCCCTTTGACGATAGGGCGGCCCACTCAGCATCCTGCTCGAGGACTCGCTGGCGCTCGCGTTCTAGATTCACGGGGACCTCACGTGTTGAAGGCCACCTGGAAGATAGGCAGCCGCGTGTGCTCGCAGCCTAACGAATGGCTAATCAGCTGCAAACGACCTGGGAAAACCTATGGTCCGTTGCCGCCACTGGGAGGCTGGGCCACGGGCGGCGCCAGGCTTCGTCCGCGTTTGTCGGCTGCATTACGGGTTAGGCAGCGCTGGACACTAGAGCCACACATCGTAGATCGACATCGAATGGACGAAAGCCACGCCGAATGCGAACAACAGAATGAGTGCGCCGATGCTAATGCGAAGCCACCGCGGACCTTGCGTGCGCGCTGCCAACCAGATCGTAAGGCCCAGCTCCAGCAACAGCACACCCCAGGCGATCAGGTCCTGCCAGTGGAGGCCGCTCTGCTGCCCACTCAAACTGCCCCGCAGAGCTCCAGCCGCCACTGAGAGCCCGACGATTGGTACAAGGAGTAGGAACCAAGTGGCGAATCGAAGCGGTGGCTGTTTGGGACGCCGGGTCAGCACCGTCGCGGCCACGACGTACAATCCCAGCGCAACCCACACCTGTGGTGTGGTCAGGGCCAAAACCGACATCTGGGCACCGATCCACAGATACCAGAGGAATGACAAGACGGCTTGCCTCCCATGCTGGGCGACTGCCTAACGACAGGCTAATCAGCTGCAAACGACCCTGTGAAAACCTATGGTCCACAGCCTCACTGGGAGGCTCGGATGCGGGCGGCGCCCGGCGGCGCCCGCGTTTGTCGGCTGCATTAGCGGGTTAGGCGGCGCTCGGCGCTCATGAGACGGCGAAGAAGCGCAGCGTCGCACCCCAGATGAACCCCAGCGGGCCGACTAACGCGAGCCCATAGAGCTGGACCGCCAAGAGCCACCCGCGCCGTCCGCGTGTGCGTAGCGCATACCAGGGGAGTGTTAGCGGCCATGTGAGATAGAAGAAGAGGCCGGCATCATAGGCGCCCACCACCCGCGTCCGTTTGCTGTCCGCCGCGAGCCACCACGCTACTGCGAGAGCGGGTCCCCAACCCAGAACGAACGCCATGCCTGGTGCCGCCTGGAGGGCCAAGGCCCCGTAGGCGGTGGCGAAGAGTGCGCACACCGCGCAGAAGAGGTAGACGCCGGTGAGTGGCACGCCGTCATTCGACATGTCCGCCTCCTGCGTAAGCCGCCTAATGAAGGGCTAATCAGCTGCGAACGACCCTGTGATAACCTACGGTGCATTGTTGCCACTGGGAGGTTTGGAGGCGGGCGGCGCCTAGCGTCGCCCGCGTTTGTCGGCTGCATTAGCGGGTTAGACGGCACGTGGCTTAGGAGCGTAGGCGAGGAGGTGCCCAAGTGGCATGCGCCTCAACCAAGTCCTGGGCCACCGCGCGTGCCAAGACTGAGTCCGCTACGTCTCCGATCAAGGGCCGCGGTGGATAGCCTGGGACCGCCAGCACAAACCCTACCCCTTGGCCCACGTTTGGTCGAAGCTCGACGGCGTTGAAGGAGTTCGCCAGCCGCACCTCTGGGCCATGCCGCTGCTCATACTGCAGCCCGGCGGCCTCAGCGATCGCACGCGCGGCAGGCAGCCTCGCCTTGAAGCGCTGCACCGACTTGGCCAATTCCAGGCCGTCGGCACCCGCTTGGGGTTCCAGCCATGGATAGACGGCGATCAGACATGGTCCCGTGAGTTCGACCGGCGCAGAGTTGAGTCGACTCTCCCGGATGGAGTCTTGTGCCTGCTGAAAGGCGGTGTCACGACGGAACGCTTGGCTCGGGGAGGCCGTGTGGCCCACCGGAGTGTCCCGGGATGGGGCACCGGACTGACAGCCGAGAGCCGTCAAACAGCTGGCGCTCACCAACCATCGTTTCATAGTCATGCCTCGTCGCGATCTCTGTGTGTCCGTCTAACTGGAATTAGACCGCAATCCCTACAGCCTAATTCGATCGCGGTCAGCCGCAGCGCTACTTCTTCGCCAGCCTAACTCCCTTCGTTCGAACACCCACACGCTCGACCACGATTTCCGCTGCCACAATGACGCTGCAAAGCAGGGCGGGCAAGCAACACTCTTCGCCAAGATGCACCCCGACCCACACTCCGTCGATAGCAACCCTTGAACTCAACCAACACGCGAGACCCAGAGATGTCGCAATCCCGCTCCTTAAAAGCCCCGGGCTGCCACGTTGCCGCCCTGTTTGTCGCAATTGCGCCCGCCCGCCGCTCAACCGCGACGCCGAAAAGCAGAAGGCCGAGTGCCCACCGGCACTCAGCCTCCCGCCTCCCCCACCACGTTCCGCGCGATCTCCCAGCCCGTGAGCAGCTCCGCCTTCCCCGCCAGCCGGTACTGGTCAAGCCCATCCAGCATCTTCACCGGCGGTCAGCCGCCGCCGATCGCGGCTGGAAGGATCCACATCCGATCCCCCGCCCCGAATCGTTAGATTGCGGACCATGAGCGCTCCTCCCCGTCCGGAAGTCTGGCTCCGAGGCCCACTGCCCGGCATCGACCCCATGCTGCTGCCCGCCGCGCACACCCTCATCCAGGCACGCGAGGACGTCGCGGCCGCCGCGGCCGGTGCCAGCGACGCCGATCTCTGGGCCCGCCCCGGCGGTGCCGCCTCGGCCGGCTTCCACCTGCGCCATCTCGCCGGCAGCCTGGAGCGGCTCCTGACGTACGCCCGTGGAGAGAAACTCTCTCCATCCCAGCTCGCCGCGCTCACGCGCGAAGGCGAGCCGGGCGCCGGCGCCGACCAGCTCGTCGCGGAGGCCCAGGCGGGGATCGACCGCGCGATCATCCAACTCGGCAACACGCCCCCCGCGACGTACGGCGAGATCCGCCCCGTCGGCCGCGCCGCGCTGCCGGCGACCGTGCTCGGCCTGATCGTCCACGCGGCGGAACACTCGTCGCGGCATGCCGGTCAGTTCATCACGACGCTCAAGATCGCTCGCGGGCTGCACACCCCGCCGACGGCCTGATCCGCGGAGCCGACATGCCTGCCGATGCCCTCAAGCGCTACCTGCAGGACCACCTCGCCGGCTCGGTCGCCGCGCTCCAGCTCATGGAGACGCTGGCCGATCACGAGCGCGGGCTGCCGCTCGAACAGAAGCTTCGTGGCCTGCACTACGAGGTGACCGAGGAGCAGGAACGGCTCAAGGCGATCCTCGCCCGGCTCGAGGGCGAGGAGAGCCCGCTCAAGCGAGCGGCCGCCTGGCTTACCGAGAAGCTGCACCGCGCACGCCTGAGACTCATGGAACGGACGGACCCCGGGCTCGCTCGGCTCGAGGGGCTCGAGTCGCTGGCGCTCGGGCTTCAGGGCAAGCTCGCACTCTACCGGGCACTCGAGGCTGTTGCCGCTTACGAGCCCAGGCTCGGCGGCTACCCGTTCGCGGCGCTGCAGGCGCGGACGCTGGCTCAGCACGCGATGGTCGAGCAGGAGCGAATGGCTGCCGTGCGCACCGCATTCGCCCCTGGGGACGGAGCGAGCGGCGTGGACAAGCGGGATGCCTGGAACGGCACGGATGGCCGGGCCGATTCGAGCGACACGGGCGACTGGGGCCCATGATCGCCCGGCTCTGGCATGGCTACACGCGGCGGGGCGACGCGGACGCGTACGAGCGGTTGCTTCGGGAGGAGATCTTCCGCGGCATCGCATCGCGGGCGATACCCGGCTATCGCGGCATCGAGCTCTTCCGCCGCCCGGTCGGCGAGGAAGTCGAGTTCGTCACGCTCATGCGGTTCGACTCCCTCGACGCGGTACGCGCGTTCGCGGGTGAGGATCACGAGGCCGCGGTGGTGCCGCCCGAGGCACAGGCCTTGCTTGTGCGCTACGACCGGCGGTCGGTCCACTATGAGGTGCGTGAGTTGCAGGCGGAGGGTAGGCCATGAGTTGGAGGGGTTGATGACGCACGGCGGGGTGATGACGCACGGCGGGGTAATGACGCAACGCGAGGCGCTACGAACCCTGCGTGTGGCGACGCTCGCGGTGGCACTCACGCTGGCTGTCTCGACGCGCGGCAGCGCGCAGACGCAAGGCGACTCAGCTCGCGCCGACAGCCTTCGCCCCCCCGCAGCGGGGAGCGCGGCACCGGCCGCTCCCGCCGCTCCCACAGCCGAGCGCGTCCCGCCGGCGCTCGGCCCGGGATCCGTGGGAACCGACCCGGTGGCCATCCCCCTTGATCTCGGCCAGGCGGAACCAACCGACACGACGCTCGCCCGGGCCTGCGCGGGGTACCCCGCAGGCAGCGAGGCGCCCGGCCTGCTCGTGGTCATCTTCAACGCCGGCACGAGCGACCGCGACCGCGCCGCGGCCGCGAAGGCGGTCGGTGGCACGCTCGCGGGGAGCAGCCCCTACGGCGAGGACTACGTCAGGCTCGCGGTCGGCGCCGGGCCGCTGACAGCGGTCGCGGACCGACTGATCCGCCAGAATCCCGTCAAAGAGGTGTCGCCCGCACCCTGCCCCGCACCACCAGCCACGCCGTCCGCGAGTGAAGCCGACAGTCAGCCGTGATCCGCCACACCCTCCGTGCTACCGGAGACCCGTGGCTCTCGCCGACGCTCGAGCGCGTCGTGCACCTTTGCGAGCAGCTCGGCGCGCGTGAACGGCTTGGCCAGGAAGCGGACCTGCAGATCGTCCAGTCGGTGCGCCGCGAGCACCTCGGCCGGATAGGCCGACATGTAGAGCAGCTTGAGCCCCGGCCAGTGCTCCATGATGTCGCGGCCGAGCGAGACACCATCGACGACCGGCATGACGACGTCCAACACGACGAGGTGGACGTACCGGTGCGCCATGTCGAGCACGCTCAACGCCTCATCGGCGCTCGCGGCCTCGAAGACGCGGTACCCCTCTTCGCTCAGGATGCGGTAGGCAACGCGGCGGGTGATGCGCTCGTCATCCACCACGAGAATGGTGGTGCCCGGCGCTGGAAATGGAACGGCCACAGCGGCTCCTTAAGGCTGAGTCGGCAGGGATCGGCCGTTTGCCGTGCAAAGGCCAAGACGACGTCTGTAACTCGGTACGCAAGGTAGGCCCGCGGCGGGCCGCGGCGTGTGACGGGGATCACCTATCCTGCGGATACCCGGGCCGGGACTCGAACCCGGACGGCCCGAAGGCCAGGAGATTTTAAGTCTCGAGCGTCTACCAGTTTCGCCACCCGGGCCGGACGGCCCCGGAATCTACCCCGCCATCACGGGCCGCGCCTCCCGCCGGAGCCACCTGCGGCCCAGGTATGCCAGGCCCGAGGCGACCACGGCCGCGGGTGGCAAAGCTGGTCGCATGCTGCGAAGTTGCGGGTCTCGCGGCGACATCGTGTGCACGGCGGACGACTTCTCTCGGGAGGGACTGTGGGGCAATGCGCGCGGCGTCTGGCGGTCCTCGCCGGTCTGCTCGCGCCGTCGGGAGCGTACGCCCAGCTCGCGCCGGTCGGCGTTCCGGCCGGTGTCCTGCGGGTGGACCTCGACGGCTCGGTGGAGACCTGGGACCACCGCTGGCTCGACGGCGAGCGGGCACCGCTCGGCACGGAGCTGTCCAGCCCCGCCGCCGGGAGCGACCTCCTTCCCTCCCTGATCGACGCGGACGCGCGCATCGGCCGGATCACGGGCCTCACGGGCTATCGCCTCAATCTGGGTGCGCTCACCACCGACGCACTGGCGGACGAGAGCCGCGGCTCGCTGGGCCTGGCGCTGGGACTCACCCGGGCGATCACGATCTTCGGCAACGTGCCGCTCGTCCGCACCAGGGTGCAGGCCGCCTTCGCCCTCACGCCGACAACCACCTCGGACGCGGGCCTCACCCCAGGCACCGACGCGCAGGCCTCGTTCTTCGGCCAGTTCGACGCGTCGCTGGCGACGCTGAGCCAGCGGCTCGCCGCCGGCGACTTCGACGGCGACCCCGCGCTCAAGGCCCGCGCCGCGGCCACGCTCCAGGACGCGACCGCGCTCCGCGATGACCTCTTCGGGCTCCTCGCCGACCCGCTGACGGCCTCCTCGTTCGTGCCCATCGCCACCAGCACCGCCGGCACCGCGGTCACCACGCGCCTGAGCACGCTCCAGACCACGCTCGCGTCCGACTTCGGGGTCCCGGGCTTCAGTGAGCTGCCGACCCTTCCGACCGAGCCCGTGGCAACAGCCGACGTTCTCGCCGCGCTCGGTGATCCGTCGGGGCCGACGGCCCTGGAGCTGGACGAGACCACGCTCACCTTCCGCGGCGACGCGGAGGCAGGCGTGGCGCTCACGCTGGTGGATCGCTGGGACCGGGCACGCGGTCGCGGCGGCTTCCGCGCGGCGGTCGAGGGCCTGGTCCGCTTTCCGACCGGCGAGGTTGCGCGGCCCGACCGCGTGCTCGCCATCGGCACCGGCGATGGGCAGACCGACGTTGAGTTGCGCATCACCGCCGACCTCGGCGCCGGCCGCTGGGGCCTCCGTGGAGAGGGGATGTACAATCGGCAGCTCGCGGCGGACTACATCCTGCGCGTGGCGCCGCCGACCCAGCCGCTCGCGGGCCTCGATCTGCTGAGCGCCGTACGGCGCGATCCGGGCGACGTGGTGCGGATCGCGGTGCGGCCGTTCTTCCGGCTGGCGCCGACGTTCGCGATCGAGGGCACGGCGATGCACTGGTCGCGCGGGGAAGACGAGGTCTCCTACCTGACGGCCGACGACGAAATCCCGGGCGTCGACGCATCGGTGCTCGGACAGGACACCAAGGCCAGCGCAACGGTGCTGGGGATCGGGATCACGTACAGCAACCTCGGGAAGTTTCGCGAGGGCGGGCGGGGGATGCCGGTGGATGCGAGCTGGGGGTACGAACGGATCGTGCGGACATCGGGGGGGATCGTGCCGGACCGGCATACGTTTCGGGCGCGGTTTCGGGCGTATTTTGGGATTTTTTAGGCCGGGGGCGGGGCGGACGGGCGGACGGGCGGACGGGCGGTTCGGAAGGTTCGCGAGTTTTTCTAAGCCCGTCACCCTGAGCGGAGCGAAGGGGGCATGCCTCAACGCATGCCCCCTTCGCTCCGCTCAGGGTGACGACGCGTTAGCACAGCGCGCCCAAACAGCGCCCGACTGACCGTCCGCCCGTCCGACCGCCTGACCGACCGTCCGCCCTACCTCCTCGCCTTCCCTTCCCTCCTCAGCAGCGCCTGCGCGTGCCGCCGCGCCGCGTCGCCCTCCGAGTCACCCAGCATCCGCGCCAGCTCCCCGACCCGGTCCTCCCCATGGATCGGCTGGACGTCACTCGTGGCGATGCCGGCGCGGGCCTCCTTGCTCACCACGAGATGCTGGTCGGCCCGCGCGGCGATCTGCGGCAGGTGCGTGATCACCAGCACCTGGTGCCGCTCCGCCACCTCGGCCAGCGCCGCACCGACCTGCGCCCCGACCTCGCCGCCGATCCCCTGATCCACCTCGTCGAAGACCAATGTGGCGATCGCGTCATGCCGCACGAGCACCACCTTGAGCGCGAGCATCAGCCGCGACAGCTCGCCGCCCGAGGCCACCCGGGCGAGCGGCTTGGCCTCGAGACCGACGTTGAGCTGCACGTCGAAGTGCACGCCTTCCTGCCCGTGCGCCGCCGGCTCGGCCAGCGTCGCCAGCGAGACCAGCAGCTTGCCCCCCGGGAGCCCCAACTGCGGCAGCAGCCGGTTGACCCCGCGTGCAAGCCGGTCGGCGGCATCCCCGCGCTTGGACGAGAGCGCGTCCGCCGCCGCCCGGAGCGCCGACTCGGCAGCGGCGCGGCGCGCGCCGAGGGCGCGGAGGTCGACGTCGGCGGTATCGAGCAGGTCGAGCTCGGCGGCGCTCTGGTCGCGCGTGGCCAGCACGGCCTCGAGGCTGGCGCCGTATTTCCCGGTGAGCTTGAACAGCAGGTCGCGCCGGCGCTCGACTTCGGCCAGCCGCTCGGGATCCTCCTCGAGCTCGCCGGCGTACGACGCGGCCTGCCGCGCCAGCTCGGAAAGATTGGTGTACGCGGTATCGAGCATCTCCCGCCAGCCGGCGACGGCGGGATCGACCTTCTCGAGCCCTCCCAGCGCCCGGTCTGCCGCTCCCAGCGCACCGAGGGCGTTGCCCGCGTCGCCCTCGAGCGCATCGACGATGCGCTGCGCCTGTTCGCCTAGCGCACCGGCCTGGCTGAGCCGGCGGGCCTCGACTTGGAGCGCCGTGTCTTCGCCCGGCTGGAGCCTGGCCTGATCGATCTCGTGCACGACGTGGCGCAGGTAGTCGGCTCGCCGGCGGACCTCGTCGCGCCGGCTCGCGAGCGAGGCCTCCTCATCGCGCAGCGCGATGAGTGCCGCATGCGCGTCGGCCACGGCCAATCGCTCCGGCTCCGCGTGTGCGAAGGCGTCGAGGATGTCCCGCTGCGCGTCGGCATGCAGCAGCGACTGGGTCTCGTGCTGGCCGTGGAGGTCCACCAGGAGCGCGCCGAGCTGGCCGAGCACCGACGCCGTGGTCGGGCTGCCGTTGACCCACGCGCGCGAGCGTCCCTCGGCCGAGACCTCACGTCGCACGACGACGCGCGCGTCCTCGACGTCGAGGCCGAGCGCTTCGACCTGGCGCCGGGTGGGGGTGTCGAGGCCCTCGAAGGCGCCTTCGACGATCGCCTTCGCGGCGCCGGGGCGGACGCTGCCGCTCGCCGCGCGCTCGCCCAGCAGCAGCGCGAGGGCGTCGACGAGCATGGACTTGCCCGCGCCGGTCTCGCCGGTGAGGACGTTGAGGCCAGGGCCGAGGTCGAGCGTGACGTCGGCGATGGTGGCGAGGTCGCGAACGCGGAGCTCGGAGAGCATCAGGCGGTCCTCCTCACCTCACCGCCTCCCGCTCCGACAGATCCCCCCAGTGCAGCTTCTGCCGCATCCGGCTGAAGAACCCGTCGCCCCCGAGCCGGATCAGGCACACCCGATGATCGGCCCGGCGCACATCCACGCTCTCACCCGGCGCCAGGGTGCTCCCGGTCTGCCCGTCGAATGACACCAGCAGATCATCCGCCCACCCCGCCATCGGCTCGATGACGACGCGGTACGTGGCCGGGACGACCAGCGGCCGCACCGCCAGCGTGTGCGCCGCGATCGGCGTGACGATGATGGCCTCGACGCCCGGGACCACGATCGGCCCGCCGGCGCTCAGGCTGTAGGCGGTCGAGCCGGTCGGCGTGGCGACGATGATGCCGTCGGCGCTGTACGGCCCGACGTTCTCGCCCTGGATGAAGACGTTGACGCGCACCACGCGGGCCACGCCGCCCTTGTGCACGGCCACGTCGTTCACCGCGAGCTGGCTCACCCGGTGGTTGCCCTCGAAATCCTTGATCGCGGCCTGGAGGGCCTGGCGCCGCTCGATGACGTAGCGGCCCCCGACCAGCGCGTCGAGCGCGGGATCGATGTTGTCGCGGGTGGCCGTCGTGAGGAACCCGACGCGACCCAGGTTCACGCCCAGGATCGGGATCTCGCGACCACCGCAGAGGCGCGCCCCGCGGAGCAGCGTGCCGTCGCCGCCGAACGTGACGATGGCGTCGAGCTCGACTCCCTCGAAGGGCGGGATGTCGCGCGGCCAGAAGCTGGCCAGCCGCTCCTCGGAGTAAAGCGTGATCTGCTTATAGGGCGCCTGGCGGGCGACGTGCTCGAGCACGGCCCTCAGGTCGCGGTACCGGGGGTTACCGACGACGCCGACCTTCATCGCGCTTCGAGGCTCTCCTCTTGCTGCAGCGCGGTGATCCGGCGGGCGATCCCGGCGGCGGTGAGCCCGCACGCCTCGAGCTGCTCGAGGCGCGGCGCCTGCTCGATCAGCCGGTCCGGGATGCCGAGGGCGACGACCCGCACCTCGGGATGCGTCGTCTGCAACGTCTCGGCCAGGTAGGCGCCGAAGCCGTTCACGATCGTGCCCTCCTCGAGCGTGACCAGCGTGCGGTGCTCCTGCAGCAGCAGCTCCAGCCTCGCGTGGTCGAGCGGCTTGAGGAACCGGGCGTTGATGACGGCGCAGGCGATGCCGTCGGCGGCGAGCAGCTCGGCCGCCTGCTGCGCCGGCTGCACCATCGTGCCGACGGCCAGGATGGCGACGTCCTTGCCGGACCGGAGCTGCTCCCAGGTGCCGTAGGGCACGGCCGGTATCTCGGCGGCGGGACGCGGTTCCGCGGGCGCCTTGTCGCGCGGGTAGCGGGTGCAGAACGGGCCACCGGTGTGCGCCAAGGCGGTGCGGAGCAGGCCGATGAGCTCGTCGCCGTCCTTGGGCGCCGTCACCGTCATTCCCGGCACCGCCAGCATATAGGCGATGTCGTACAATCCCATGTGGGTCTGGCCGTCCTCGCCCACCAGGCCCGCGCGATCCATGCAGAACGTCACCGGCAGCTGCTGCACGGCGATGTCGTGGATGATGTTGTCGTACGCGCGCTGGAGGAACGTGCTGTAGATCGCGACCACGGGACGGATCCCCTGCGTGGCGAGGCCGCCCGCGAAGGTGACCGCGTGTCCCTCGGCGATCCCGACGTCGAAGAACCGCTCGGGAAACTTCTTCTGGAAGACGTTGGTGCCGGTGCCGCTCGGCATCGCGGCGGTGATCGCCACCAGCTCGGGATGCTCGGCCGCCAGGGCCGTGAGACCGTCGCCGAACACCTGGGTCCAGGTGGGCGGGCCGCTCGCCTTCTTCCGCGCCTCGCCGGTGACCGGGTCGTAGGCCGCGAGGCCGTGCCACTTCTCCTGATTGGTCTCGGCGAAGGCGAAGCCCTTCCCCTTCTGGGTCATCACGTGGATGACACGGGGGCCGCTCATGCCGCGCACGAACTTGAGCGTGTCGCACAGCTTGGGGAGATCGTGGCCGTCGATCGGGCCGAAGTAGCGGAAGCCGAGCTCCTCGAACAGCATGCCGGGCGAGAACAGGTTCTTGACGCTCTCCTCGACATTCTTGGCGAAATCCACCACGCCCTCGCCGAAGACGCCGCCGAGGGCGAACGTCATGCCCTTGATCTTCTCGCGCAGCTTGTTCGTCCGCGGGTCGGCGACGATCCGGCCAAGCGTCGTGCTGATGGCGCCGACGTTGGGCGAGATCGACATCCCGTTGTCGTTGACGATGAGGATGATGTCGCGGTCGCTGTGGCCGGCGTTGTTCATCCCCTCGTAGGAGAGGCCGCAGGTGAGCGCGCCGTCGCCCACGACGGCCACGACCTTGTGGGTCTCGCCCTTGAGATCGCGCGCCGTGGCCATGCCGAGGGCCGCGGACATGGCGGTCCCGGCGTGGCCCGCGCCGAACTGGTCGTGCTCGCTCTCGGTGCGCTTCAGGAAGCCGGAGATGCCGTCTCGCTGCCGGAGGCTCGGGAACGGGTCGTTGCGGCCGGTGAGCAGCTTCCAGGCGTACGCCTGGTGGCCCACGTCCCACACGATCTTGTCCCTGGGGGAATCGAACTCGTAGAGGAGCGCGATGCTCAGCTCGACCACGCCGAGGCTCGCGCCGATGTGACCACCGGTCATCGAGACGCACTCGATGAGGCGATCGCGGATCTCCTGGGCGAGCTGCGGGAGCTGGTCGCGGCGGAGACGCTTCAGGTCGGCGGGGGACTGGATGGTCGAGAGAAGCGTCATGGGAGACTCGTGTTGACGGTTCGATCGCCGGAGTCACCCTGAGCGAAGCGAAGGGGCCATGCGCTGGAAGCATGCCCCCTTCGCTTCGCTCAGGGTGACTCGAGGCGGGCATCACGGCTCGGCGCACCGGCTATCGCTACGAGTTCCTGCTCACAATATACCCCGCCAACGCCCCGAGTGCCCCCGACGGCACCCCCGCCTCGCCGAGGTGGTCGACCGCCCGGCGGGCCAGCGCTTCGGCCTCCCGCCGAGCCCCGTCCACACCCAGCAACCCGACGTAGGTGGACTTGGCCAGCTCCGCGTCCCGGCCGGCCGTCTTGCCCAGCTCCTCGCTGGTGCCGGTACAGTCGAGCACGTCGTCGGCGATCTGGAAGGCGAGGCCGATGTCCTCGCCGAAAGCGGTGAGCGCGGCCACCTGCGCCGGCGCCGCCTCCGCCGCGATCCCGCCCAGGGTGCACGAGGCCCGGATCAGCGCCCCGGTCTTACCCCGGTGGACCGCCATGAGCTGCGGCAGCGTGAGTGTCCGCCGCTCCGCCTCGAGGTCGAGCCACTGTCCGCCCACCATGCCCTCGATCCCACCCGCCTCAAACAGCTCCGTAGCCATACGCCCCAGGACCGCGGGCGCCAGCGCGAGCTCCTCCGAGGCCTCCGCCAGCACGCGCGCGGCCACCGGCACGAGCAGGAACCCGACTCGGGTGGCGGTCGGCACGTCGAACCGGCGGTGGGTGGTGGGGCGGCCGCGACGGAGGTCGTCGTCGTCCATGCACGGCAGATCGTCGTGGACGAGCGAGTAGGTGTGCACGGTCTCGACCGCCGCGGCCACGCCGGCGATGCCGGGTGCTTGGCCACCGACCGAGCGGAACGCCGCGGTCACGAGCGCGGCGCGCACCCGCTTGCCGGGTGTGCGGAGGGCGTAGGCGAGGGCTTCCCCGTGGCGGCCGCCGATCTCCGCCTGGAGCCGCTCGGCCCAGCGATCGAGCAACGCGTCAGTCTGCTCGCGGGCCTCGGTGAGGAGATCGGCTGAGGAAGCCACGTTCACGCGCACTTCAAGCGGAGTCATCCTGAGCGAAGCGAAGGAGCCATGACCCGACGCATGCCCCCGTCGCGGAGCCTGCCCTTGAGCGCAGCGAAGGGCTCAGGGTGACTCTGACTTGGCTCGGGGCGAGCAGGCATGACCCACTACTCATCCAGATCCCGCACCCGCAACTCCCCGTCCGCCTCCTCCAGCACCGTCTGCACCTTGATATCCGCCGCCGCGAGCCGCTCGCGTGCGGCGCGGAGCCGGGCGACGCCCTCCTCGAACAAGGCGAGCGCGGCGTCGAGCTCGACGTCGTCCGCCTCGAGCCGGCGGACGATCTCCTCGAGCCGGGTCAGGTCCTCGGCGATGGTCGACATCAGGGCTCCACGCGGGCGTCGACGCGGCCATCGGCGACCCGCAAGGTGAACGGCTCGCCGGGACGGAACTCCGCCCGGCGCTTGAGCACGCGGCCGTCGGGCCCGCTCGGCACGGCGTAGCCACGCTCGAGCACGCGGAGCGGGCTCAGCGCGTCGAGCTGGGCCGCGAGCCGGGCGACGTGGTGCCGGCGGCGCTCGAGCCCGGCCTCCATCGCGGCCTGCAGCCGGTCGGCCGCGCGCTCGACCCGCTCGAGCCCGAGCCGGGTTCGGCCGGCGAGGCCACCCGCGAGCCGCGAGGCGAGATCGTCGAGCGCTCGGCGCACGTCGCGCCGATCGGAGAGCGCGAGCTCCGCCGCGGCCGAGGGCGTGGCGGCGCGCACGTCGGCCACGAGATCGGTCAGCGAGATGTCGGTCTCATGACCGACCGCCGAAATGGTCGGCACCCGCACGGCGGCGAGCGCGCGGCAGACCGCCTCGGTGTTGAACGCGGCAAGGTCCTCGCGGTCGCCGCCGCCGCGGCCCACGATGCAGACCTCCACGCCCGGCAGCCGGTTGACGAGCCGGAGCGCGCGCACCAGCTCCCCAACCGCGCCGTCGCCCTGCACCCGCGCGCCCACCACCAGGACGCGCACGCCGGGCCAGCGCCGGCGGGCTACGGTGACGATGTCCCGGAGCGCCGCGCCTGCCGTGCTGGTCACCACCGCCAGCGTGGCGACGTATGCCGGCAGCGGCCGTTTGCGAGCGGGGTCGAAGAAGCCCTCGTTCTTCAGCAGCAGCCTCACCCGCTCGAGCTCCCGCTGCGCCTGGCCGATGGCGGCGGTCGGGAGCATCCGCACGACGTTGAGCTGAAACTCGCCCTTGGCCTCGTACATCCCAGGCCGCGCGAGGACGAACACCTCGGTGCCGTCAGCCGGCGGCTTGGCACCGCGAACGACGTCCCGTTTCCAGAGACAGCAGCGCACCTGGCTGGCGGCGTCGCGGAGATTGAAGTACCAGTGCCCGCTCGGCCACGCCTTGCAGCCGACGACCTCGCCCCGGATCCAGAGCGGGCGCTCGAACGAACCCTCGACGATCGCGCTTGGCCGCGGTCGTCAGCTGGGTGACCGACCAGACGTCGTCGCCGGGGGTGATCAGATCGGAGAATAGGGACAGGGCCATAGTCTGACGAATACAGGGAAGGGAGAGATCGTGCGGCTCTTTACCACGAAGGCACGAAGGCCTTCGTGGTGAGTGATCACCTGCCGCCCGCCTGTTGAAACGCCTGCAAGGTATTCTGCAGCAGCATCGCGATCGTCATCCGCCCTACGCCGCCCGGCACCGGAGTGATCGCGCTCGCGACCTCCGCGACCGGAGCATAGGCCACGTCGCCCACGATGCGGTAGCCCTTCGGTTGGGTCGGGTCGTCGACGCGGTTGATGCCGACGTCGATGACGGTGGCGCCGGGACCGACCATGTCGGCGGTCACGAACTCGGGCTTCCCCATCGCCACCACCAGGATATCGGCGGAGCGGCAGACGTCCGCCAGGTCGCGCGACTTGGAGTGACAGATGGTGACCGTCGCATCCCCGCCCTTCCCGGGCTGGATCAGCAGACTCGCCATCGGCTTGCCCACGATGTTCGACCGGCCGACGATGACCGCGTTCGCGCCGCGAGTCTCGATGCCCGACCGGATCAACATCTGCTGCACGCCGAAGGGCGTGGCCGGCTTGAGCGCCGTCGGGTCGCCGATGCTCAGCTTGCCGACGTTGACCGGATGGAAGCCGTCGACATCCTTGGCCGGGTTGACGGCGTTGAGCACCCGCTCGCTGTTGATGTGCTTCGGCAACGGCAGCTGAACCAGGAACCCGTGGATCGCGGGATCCTGGTTGAGCCGATCGACCACCGCGAGCAGCTCGGCCTCGGTGCACTGTTCGGGTAGCCGGACGGTCTCCGAGTGCATTCCCGCCTCGTCGCACGCCTTCCCCTTGGCCTTCACGTACACCTGGCTGGCCGGGTTCTCGCCGACGATCACGACCGCCAGGCCGGGCTTCTTACCGCTGCTGGCGTATTGCTTCACCGCCTCCGCCACCTCGGCGCGGATGGCGTTGGCGAGGGGCACTCCATCGAGGACACGGGCGCTCATCGTGCATAGTCCACGGACCTGGTCTCCCGGATGACGACGACTTTGATCTGGCCTGGGTACTGCAGCTCGAGCTCGATCTTGCGGGCGATGGTCTCCGAGAGCAGGGCCGCCGCCCCGTCGTCGATCCGCTCCGGCGTCACGACCACGCGCACTTCGCGCCCTGCCTGGATGACGTTGGTCTTCTCGACCCCGGGAAACGCATTGGCGATCTCTTCGAGTCGCGTGAGCCGCTTGACGTAGGTCTCGAACGCCTCGCGCCGGGCACCCGGCCGGGCACCGCTGATCGCGTCGGCGGCCTGGACCAGCACCGACTCGGCGCTCTCGTGCGGCACGTCGTCGTGATGGGCCTGGATGCAGTTGATCACCGGCCCGCTCTCGCCGTAGCGCCGCGCCACCTCCACACCCAGCTCGACATGGGTGCCCTCGTTCTCGTGGGTGAGCACCTTGCCGACGTCGTGCAGCAATCCGCCCCGCTTGGCCAGCATCACGTCGAGGTGCAGCTCGGCCGCCATCATCCCGGCGAGCCACGCCACTTCCTTCGAGTGATCGTAGATATTCTGTCCGTAGGAGGTGCGGTAGCGCATCCGGCCGATGAGCTTGATCATCTCGGGGTGGAGCCCGTGAATCCCCGTGTCGTAGGCCGCCTGCTCGCCGAGCTCGACGAGCTGGCCCTCGAGCTCCTTCTGGGCCTTGAGGACGATCTCCTCGATCCGGCCCGGATGGATCCGGCCGTCGAGGATCAGCGCCTCGAGCGAGCGGCGGGCGACTTCGCGCCGGATCGGGTCGAAGCAGCTCACGCTCACCGTATCCGGCGTGTCGTCGATGATGACGTCGACGCCGGTCGCGGTCTCGAAGGCGCGGATGTTCCGGCCCTCGCGCCCGATGATCCGGCCTTTCATTTCTTCGCTGGGGAGCGCCACGGCGGCCACGGTGCTCTCGGCCGTGTGCTCGGCGGCCAGGCGCTGGATGGCCATGGAGATGATGCGCCGGGCCTCGCGATCGGCGCCGCGCTTGGCCTGCTCCTTGATGTCGCGCGCGAGCGCCTGGGCCTGGGCGCGGGACTCGTCCTCGGTGCGCTGCAGGATCTCGCGGCGCGCGTCCTCGACGGTCAGGCCGGCGATCCGCTCGAGCTTGACGTGCTGCTCCTGCGCCAGCCGGTCGGCCTCCCCTTCGCGCGCGCGGAGGGCCTGCTCCCGTCCGGCAAGCGCCTCGTCCCGCTTGAGCAGCGCGCGGTCGCGCGTTTCGATCTCCTCGAGCTTCCGCTCCTGCGCGCGGGAGCGCTCGTCGGCCCTGCGCTCGAGCCGCTCCCACTCCTCGCGCCGGCGCTGGACTTCGCGGTCGAGGTCCTCGCGCCCCTTGAGCGCTTCCATTTTGGCCGCGACCAGCACCTCCTGCTTCGCCGCCTCGCCCTCGCGCCCCGCGTCAGTGCGCAGCCGCTCGGCCTCGGCGCGCGCGGCGCCGAGGATGCCCGTGGCGGCGGACCGCTGGCGGTGAGTGTTCACGGCGATCACCGCAAAGGCAACGATCAGGCCGGCCACCACGCCCACCAGCGCGGGCAGCAGGAGGTTCTGGGGCATGGGGATCTCCGCTAGGAGGCCGCCGACCGGGAGCCGCGCTTGGACGGCGGCAGCAGTCGGGTGTACTCGTCGGCCATCCGGATGAGCCGATCCGCGATCTGGCGGTCGCCCCGGCGGGCCTGGAACAGCTCGTCGGTGATCGCCAGCGCGGCCAGGATCGCGGCCTTGTGGGTCTCGACCATCGGCATCGAGTCGCGCACTCGCTTGAGCGCGGCGTCGAGGTACGTCGCCACCTCGCGGGTGTACTCGGGGGGAAACTCCGAGCGGACGGTGAACTCTTCGCCGCCGATCGTGACCTTCACCGCGTTCTTCGCCTGGCTCATGCCGCCGTGCCTCCGCCGTGCTGCTCCAGGAATGCGAGCCGGGCAGCCAGCACCCGGAGCCGTTCCTTGGCGCCGTCGATCCGCTGCCGGAGCGACTGGTTCTCGGTCTCGAGCTCGATCACCCGCTGGCGCGATTCCTTGAGCTCGGTGCCGGCCACGACGCCGCCACTCGCCTGCGCTTCCTTCAATTCTGCCTCGGCCTTGAGGGTTCGGCGGCGCCACGCGGCCAGCTCCTCGGTGAGGCTCGCAAGGATCCGCTCGAGCTCGGCCAGCGCCGGCAGATCCGGACGGTCATAGGTGTATGCCACAGTCATTCTCCGGTGCGGGACCCGCCGTCCCGTCGCTGGATGCCTAACTCCTCGGCGAGCGCGGCCAGGAGCCGCGCTTCGGCCTCGTCCACCTCGCTGTCACGGAGCGTGCGGTCCGGCGCTCGGAAGCCAAGCCGGAACGCAACGCTCCGCGTCCCCGATGGAAGCTCGGGACCCCGGTAGTCGCTCTCCACGTCCACCCGCTCCAGGAGCGGAGCGCCGGTCCGGCGGAGGACGGTCTCCACCTCCCGCGCGCGTACCCCCTCCGGCAGGAGGAGGGCGAGGACCCGCTCGGACGACGGTGTCGTGGGCAACGGCGCGAAGGGAGCCGGGCGGCGTGGCGCCGCGTCGACGAGCAGCTCGAAGCCGAACAGCGGCGCGGCCCAGGGCGGCGCATCGGCGGCGAGCGGTCCGCCCTCGCCAACCACCTGCCCCGCGCGATCCCGGACTACCCAGGCCTGCCCTCCAACCTGCACTTCGGCACCTGGAATCGCCAGAGCGACGGCGGCCTCTAGCCGGCCCTTGAGATCCCAGAGATCGAACCGCGCCTGCCCCGTGCCCGTCCAGTGCACGGGCGCATGCCTCCCGGTCAGTACCGCGGCCACGCGGCGCTCCTCCCGCGGCCGCTCCCCCGGGGCGCCGGAGGCGAAGGCGGTGCCGATCTCGAACAGGCGCACATCGGCGACCCGGTTGGCCCAGTTGGCCTCGACCAGCCGGACCAGGCCCGGCAGCAGACGGCGGCGAAGCCAGGCATCGTCGGCGGCGAGCGGGTTGAGCAGGCGGACGCTGTCCGGCTCGTGGGCCGAGCCCATGGGCAGGCTCACGACCTCGTAGAACCCCTCGGCCACGAGCCCCTGGCGAACCGCGGTGGTGGCCGCCTCCTCCGGGGCATCCGGCAGGCTTCCGACCCGGAACGGCCGGAGATCCGATGGGAACGCTTCGTAGCCGTGCAGCCGCGCGATCTCCTCGATGAGGTCGATCTCGCGCACCAGGTCGGGCCGCCAGCCGGGAACGTCAACCGCGATCCGGCCGTCGTCCGGCTTGCTCACGACGGTGGCGCCGATGGCCACCAAGTGCCGCTCGAGCGCGTGCCAGGGCAGGTCGACCCCAAGCACCTGCGCCACCCGAGCCGGACGAAGGAAGATCCGCGGCGGATGCGTGGGCGCGGGCCAGAGGTCGAGCGGGGTCTCCACCAGCGTGCCGCCCGCCGTTGCCAGCACCAGCTCGATGCAGCGGCGCATCGCGGCCTCGCCGCCCCACAGGTCGATCCCGCGCTCGAACCGGTAGCTGGCCTCGGTGCTGAGATTGAGATCGCGCCGCGTGCGGCGGGTTCTGCCGGGATTCCACCACGCGGCCTCGAGCAGGATGTCCCGGCTCTCGGGACCCACTTCCGTGCTCGCACCACCCATGATGCCGGCGATCCCGATCACGCCCTCGCCGTCGGCGATCGCTACCGCCTCAGGCGTGAGCGGGCGCTCGACGTCGTCGAGGGTCACGACCCGCTCGCCGGTCCGCGCGCGGCGCACGGTTACGCGCGGCGCCGCGGAGCCGGGCAAGATCGTAGACGTGCATCGGCTGGTTGAGCTCGAACATGACGTAGTTCGTGGCGTCCACGACGTTGTTGATCGAGCGGACGCCCACCGCCTCGAGCCGCCGCCGAAGCCACGCGGGCGACGGGCCGACAGCGGCGTCCGCGAATCACGGCGGCGTGGAACCGCGGGCACGACTCGGCGTCCTCGATCGAGATCCGGATGCCGCCGACCGTGTCGCTCGCACCGGCGCGGCGGGCGGGCGGCACGTCGATCGACTCGGCGGCCGGGATCTGCGGCAGGCGGAACGGCGTCCCGTACGACGCCGACAGCTCACGTGCGGCACCCTTGTGGCACAGGAGATCGGGCCGGTTGGGGGTGACGTCGATGACGAGCCGCGTGTCCGCAATGGGAAGGACGTCGAGCAGCGGCGTCCCGGGCGCGGCCTCGGTGGCGAGCTCGAGGATGCCGTCGTGCTCCTCGCCCAGGCCGAGCTCGCGCGCGGAGCAGAGCATCCCCTGGCTCACGACGCCGCGGATCGGGCGCGCCTCGATGCGGAACCCCTTGGGCCCGGGCATCTGGGTACCGAGCCGGGCGAACGGGTAGCTCTTCCCGGCGGTGACGTTGGGCGCGCCGCAGACGACGGCCAGTGGCTCGCCGGTCCCGTCGTCCACGCGTGTGAGGCGGACCTTGGTGGCCTTGGGATCCGGATGCGGGCCGACCTCGAGCACCCGGCCGACGACGAACGGGGACAGCTCGGCGTGCAGCGGCTCGACGGCGTCGACCGGGGCGCCGAGCATCGTGAGGCGCGCGGTGACGTCCGCGGCGTCGAGATCGCGGCGGAGGAAGTCCTGGAGCCAGCGGAGGGAGATGTTCATCGCATGTGCTCGCTCGTCCGACGTCCCGATGTCGAACCCGAGTCACCCTGAGCGAAGCGAAGGGGGCATGCCTCAGGGCATGGCTCCTTCGCTTCGCTCAGGATGACGGGATTCAGGACGTCCGTATCACGCATTATCACCCCCCGCCACCCCCGGCCGTCCCACCGCCTCGAGAAACCGCATGTCTCCCCCCAGCAGCAGCCGGATATCCGGCACGCCGTACCGCAGCAGCGCGATCCGATGCGGCCCCATCCCGAACGCCCAGCCGGTGAAGCGCTCCGGATCGAGGTGCACGTTCTCGAGCACCGCCTCGTGCACCATGCCGCAGCCAAGGATCTCCATCCAGCCCGTTCCCTTGCACGCAGGACAGCCGCTGCCGTGGCAGAGCTGGCACTCGACGTCCATCTCGGCGGAGGGCTCGGTGAAGGGGAAGAACGACGGCCGGAATCGGGTCTTTGTCGTGGCCGAGAAGAACCGATGGGCGAAGTGGGTCAGCGTCGCCTTGAGATCCACGAACGAGATCCCCTCGTCGACCGCGAGCCCCTCGATCTGCGAGAACGCCGGCAGGTGCGAGGCGTCCATGGCGTCGTTGCGGTAGACCATGCCGGGGATGACCACCCGCACCGGCGGCGGCGCCGCCAGCATCGTCCGGATCTGGACCGGTGAGGTGTGCGTCCGGAGCAGCAGCCGCCCCGCCGGCTCGCCGGCGGCCGGCGGGGCGTCGAGGTAGAGCGTGTCGTGCATGTCCATGGCCGGATGGTCGGCCGGGAAGTTGAGCGCGAGGAAGTTGTACCACTCGGTCTCGACCTCGGGGCCGGTGGCCACGGCGAAGCCGAGCTCGCGGAAGATCCCGACGATCTCGTCGACCACCTTCGTTACCGGGTGCTCCGCCCCGACCCAGTGGCCACGGCCCGGCATCGTGAGGTCGATGGCCATACCTTCGCGCCGGCGCCGCTCGGCTTCGAGCGCTTCCACCCGGGCACCGAACGCCGCCTCGAACAACTGCTTGAGCCGGTTGAGTGCGGCGCCGTAGCTCTTGCGCTCCTCGACCGGCTTCGACGCCAGCGTCCGGAGCGCTGCGGTGAGCACACCGCTCTTCCGGCCCAGCACCGCGGTGCGCTCCGCGTCGAGGGCGTCGGCCGCGAGAGTCGGGACGGCGTCCAGCCGCGGCAGGAGCGCGTCGAGATCGGGATAGCCGGTGGGTTCGCTCATCAGATGGCCGGGGTAATCAATGGGGCCGCCCGCCGAGCGCGAACGGCCCCATTGGGCATGAATCGGGTGCCGGCGACGCTACTGGTTGTTCTTGGCCACCTCGGCCAGCCGGCCGAAGGCGTCCGCGTCCCGCACGGCGAGGTCGGCGAGTACCTTGCGGTTGATCTCGACGCCGCCCTTCTTGAGCCCCGCCACCAGCCGGCTGTAGCTCAGGCCGTGGATGCGGGCTGCCGCGTTGATGCGCGTGATCCAGAGCGCGCGAAACTCGCCCTTCTTCTTCCGCCGGTCGCGATAGGCGTACCGCATGGCGCGCTCGGCCGTCTCCTTGGCCGCCTTGTACAGCTTGCTCCGGCCGCCGCGCGCACCCTTGGCGGCCTCCATGATCTTCTTTTTCCGGGCGTGGTGGGCCACACCATTCTTGACGCGAGGCATGGTGGCTCCTTAGGCCTGGAGGAGGCGGCTGACGCGCGGGAAATCGGCCGAGCTCACGAGGTCGCCCTTCTTGAGCCGGTTCTTCCGCTTGCGCGTCTTCTTGGTCAGGATGTGGGTGTGGTTGGCATGCCAACGCTTGAGCTTCCCAGTCCCGGTCTTTTTGAAGCGCTTCATTGCGGCGCGCTTCGTCTTCTGCTTCGGCATGGTACTCCCATGGTGGCGACGGAGAGCCAGTCTCTCCGTCTGCTCCGTCGTCTCCGTCCTACTTGGGGGCGAGGACCATCGTCATGTTGCGCCCTTCGAGCTTCGCGTCGGCCTCGATCTTCCCGACGTCGGCCAGGCTCGCGGCCACGCGGTCCAGCACGGCCCGTCCCAGCTCGAGGTGGGCGATCTGCCGCCCGCGGAACATCATCGTCACCTTCACCTTGTTCCCGTCTCCGAGGAATTCCCGCGCGTGCCGGGTCTTGAAGTCGAAGTCGTGGTCGTCGATGCCGGGACGGTACTTCACTTCCTTAAGCTGAATGATGTGCTGCTTCTTCTTGGCCGCGCGGGCCGCCTTGGCCTCTTCGAACTTGAACTTCCCGTAGTCCATAATCTTGACCACGGGCGGGCGCGCCGTCGGCGCCACTTCCACGAGGTCCAGCCCGCGTTCCAGCGCCGCGGCGAGCGCTTCTTCGATGGGCAGAACTCCCAATTGCTCGCCATCGCCCGTGATCACCCGCACCGGGCTGATGCGGATCATGCGATTGACGCGGACTCGCTTGTCGCGGTCGTTCGTGGACAGTGGGCGTGCCTCCCTGGGCCAAAAGAAAACGGGCACCCTCTCGAACGATCGGGTGCCCGCGATGCCACGAGCCGCGGCGGCCAGTGGGCCCGCCATCGGCGGCGATACCGGGACCCGGGTGCGCTGCGGCATCGGGGCCGGCAGGCTGAGGGTGGGGGAGTCTCCTCCCCGCTTCTACGAGGTGGGCAAGCTAGTGGACGGAGGGGTAAGTGTCAACGGCGCATCGTCATCCTGACACGGCAGCGGGCACCCCCGCCGCCACGACCTCACGCAGCCCGAACCCCTTCCCCTCCGCCACCATCACCCCGCTCGCGATCCCGGGGTCGTGCTCGAACACCACCCGCCACCCGCCTTCCGCCGCGTCCCGGAGCAGCGCCCGCTTGCTCTCGAGCGTCCGAAGCGGCTCGAGGTCGTACCCCATGATCCAGGGCAGCGGCAGGTGGGCGACCGTCGGGATCAGGTCGGCGATGAAGGCGGCCGTCTCGCCCCGGTCCTGGACCAGCACCGCCTGGTGCCAGGGCACGTGGCCCGGGGTCAGGCGGACCGAGATGCCCGGCAGCACCTCGCCGTCGCCCTCGAGCAGCCGCCAGCGCCCCGCCGCAGCGATCGGCTCGAAGTTGTGCGGCAGGTAGCTCGCCCGGGTGCGCTCGTTGGTGTGGCGCGCGAACTCGAGGTCGCCGCGTTGGACCACGTAGGTGGCGTTGGGGAAGGTCGGGCGGACGTGCCGCCGCGGATCGTTTTCCAACTCGGGATCCAGCGTGGTGTTGCCGCCCGCGTGATCGAAGTGCAGGTGGGTGTTGATGACCCACCGGACGTCGGCCGGAAGAAAGCCGGCGGCGGCCAGCGCATCGTCGAGTTGGGTGGCGCCCTCGAGCCCGGCGTTCTCGACCCCGTAGATGTCGAGGAACTTCCGCTCCTCCTTGTTGCCGAGCGCGGTGTCGATCAGGACCAGTCCGTCGGGGTGCTCCACCAGCAGGCAGCGCATGGCGAGCGGAATGCGGTGGCGATCGTCGGGCGTCATGCGCGTGCTCCAGAGCGTCCGCGGCACCACGCCGAACATGGCCCCGCCGTCGAGGCGCTGGAGACCGCCCTCCAGGGTGTGGCAGCGTAGGCCACCGATCCGAAACGTCTGCGCGAGCGACATGTCGTCCTTACCCCGCCTGTTCCGGGAACGAGTCCGCCCTCGGCTCCGTCGGCATGGCCAGCCGCTTCCGCGGGACCCGCCGCCTCGGCCGGAGCGCGATTGCGCTCAGGTCCTGCAGCGTGTGCGCACCCTCCTCTCGGGCCAGGCACAGCAGCCGCGCCAGCAGGTCCGCGGTGACCAGCGCGTCGCCGGCGGCGCGGTGCCGGGCCGGGTTGTCGAAGCCGAAGTGCTGCGTCAGGTTGTCGAGGCCGCACGAGCGGACCCCCTTCACCAGGCGGCGGGCCAGCCGCACCGTGCAGAGCTGCGGGCCGTCGAGTGCCAGGTCGCGCGCCCGCCGCACCTCGGCGCTTACGAATCCCCAGTCGAACCGCGCGTTGTGCGCCACGAACACCCGGCCCGCCAACGCGGCCATGACCTGGTCCACCACTTCGGCGAACGTCGGCGCGTACCGCACCATGGCATTCGTGATGTTGGTGATGGCGCAGATCGCCGGCGGGATCGGACGGCCCGGATTGACGAGCGAATCGACGACCACCTCGCGCCGGCCGCGGTGCACCACCACCACCGCGATCTCGGTGATGCGGTCGCCACCGCCGGCCCGCATGCCCGTCGTCTCGACGTCGACCACCGCGAAGGCGCAGTCGTCGAGCAGCGGCGAGCCCTGCGCCTCCGGTATCAACCCCCACCGCCCGTCGGTGAGCTGGCGGACGCGGGGGTCGGCGCCGAGCAGCGCGATCGCGATCCGCTCGCACACCGCGTCCGATGCCCCGGCCAGGCCGATCACCCCCTGGCACAGCGTCCCGGCCGGTCGCGGCCCGTCTCTCAGGACGGCGAGCACCCGGTCGAGCAGCGTGCTTTCCGGATGGGCCGAGAGCCCCATCACAGCGAGGCCCGCCGGAGCGGCAGCGACATGCAGCGCGGGCCGCCGCCGCCCCGGGCCAGCTCGGCGCCCTCGACCGTGATCACGGTACGGTGCTTGGCGTCGGTCCAGTCGTCGAAGGCCAGGAAGTTGACGGCCGGGACGATCCGGAAGCCCGCCGCCTGGAGCTCGCACAGCGTCTGATCGTTCCGCCGGTAGCTCAGGATGGTGCCCGGCCGCATCGCCAGGAAGTTGCAGGCCGAGCTCCACTGCTCGCGCTCCTGGTTGGTGCGGTGCTGCCCGCCGGCGAAGACCGCGTCCATCGGCAGCCCCACCTCGCGCAGGGCCTCGAAGAAGCTGGACCGCTCGTGCACACCCGCCTCTCCCTTCCGGCGGTGCAGGACCGCAAGCCGCTCGGGACCCACGAAGTACGGTGGATAGACCACGCAGAGATCGCGGTCCACCTGGGTGAAGATCATGTCGAGGTGGATGGCAGTGGGCGCCTTGGGCATCACGACCACGATGACGTCGGTCACGGTGCCTTGGGCGAACATCGTATCGCACAGCTCGTCGAGCGCCGCGGGGGAGCTCCGCTCGCTGAAGCCCACTACCAGCAGGTCGGGGCGGAGGTAGTGCACGTCGCCCCCCTCGAGGCTGTAATTGCTCCGGCGCTCCTCCGACCCGTCGTACAGCAGGCCCTCGTTGGCAAGCTCGGGATGAAAGCTGAACAGCGCCTTGATGAGCAGCTCCTCGGTCCAGCGGACGTCGTAGCGCATCGAGCCGACCACCACGCGCCGGCCGAGCACCATGCCGATGTCCCGGGGAAAGAACAAGTTGGGCAGCGGCGGAAAGGCGAAGCCTTCCTCGTTGAGCGCCCGCGCGATCGGGCCGGTCTCCTCGCGCGTGCCCTCGATCAGCATTTCGACGATCTGGGCCGGCGGCAGGGTGCCGAGCCGCTGGGTCAGCTCGTCCGAGGCGACCACGTCCATGGTCTTGGTGATCAGGAACTCGCGGGCCTCGGGCTGCGCCAGGATCTGGGCGAGCAGCTCGCGCACCTGGAACACGCGCGCGAACCGCCGAAGCACGGAGACGAACTGCCGGTGCTCCCGCTGGGCGATCTCGAGGTCGATGATATCGTCGTAGAGGTAGTCTTCGCGGTTCCCGGGCGTCACCGCCAGGAGCTCCGAGCCGGGCGTGTGCACCAGCACGGTCTCGAGCTGGCCGATTTCGGAGGTGACGTCGACGGGCATACGGGAAACTATCGGGGTCGGCTCGGGTGGGGCTAGGGCGCCCGATACCCCGCCCCCCGCAGCACCCGCCCAGGCAGCGCCCCCGTCGCCCGGCCCTCGGCGATCACCGGGACGCCGTTCACCAGTACCCACTGCATCCCCTCGGACAGCTGGTTCGGCTCCGCGAACGTCGCCCGGTCGCGCACCTTCGCGGGATCGAACACGACCACATCCGCCCACATCCCCACCTTGAGCACGCCGCGGTCGCCGAAACGCATCCGTTGCGCCGGGAGGGAGGTGAACTTTCGGATCGCGTCCTCCAGCGTGAGTCGTCGCTCCTCGCGCACGTACTTCCGGAGGATGCGCGGAAAGGTGCCGTAGGCTCGCGGGTGCGGGTGCTCCTGGCCCAGCGGCCCGTCGGGCGTCGTTCCCTGCGAGTCGTTGTCGATCGACACCCACGGCTGTCGGAGCGCAAGCCTGATGTCCGGTTCCGCCATCCCGAACACCGCGACGTAGGTGTAGGCCTTGTCCTCGACGAGGACGTCGAGCAGCGCGTCGATCGCATCCGTGTGGCGGAGCGCCGCCACCTGGGCCAGCGTCTTCCCCTGGTACTGTTTCAGCGCCGGGTTCTGGACCACGCCGATCAGGACCGACGCCGGCCCGGGAATTTCCTGCCACTCGTTGTCCCAGGTGCCCTTGGGATCCAGCATGTCCCGGCGGATGCGGCGCCTGGCCGCAGGATCCCTCAGCCGCTCGATCAGCTTGACGTCGCCGCCATCGTGCGCCCACGGCGGCACGAAGGCCGACATCGAGTTGAACCAGGCCGGGTAGGCGTACGTGTCGGCCGCGATGTCCACGCCGGCGCGCCGCGCCGAATCGATCTTGGCGATCACCTGCGGCATGCGGCCCCAGTTGCGCTTGCCGGCCACCTTGAGATGCCAGATCTCCACCGGGATCCGCGCCTCGCGGCCGATCGTGATCGCCTCGTCGAGCGCGGCGTCGATGTCGACTCCTTCCGAGCGCATGTGCGTCGCGTACATACCGCCGAGCGCCGAGGCCTCGGCCGCCAGGGCCACGAGCTCGTCGGTGTGGGCGTAGGGCGCCGGCGGATACTGGAGCGACGTCGAGACGCCGACCGCGCCCTCCCGCATGGCGTCGCGGACGAGAGTCTTCATCCGGTCGAGCTCGTCCCGCGTGGGCGTCCGGTCGCCGTCGCCGAGGACCATGCGGCGCACCTGAGTCGCCCCGACGTAGCTCGCGAAGTTGATCCCGATGCCCTGTTTCTCGAGCCGGGCGAAGTATTCCCCGAGCGTGCGCCAGTCCGGCGTCACCTTGTAATGGTCGTAGTCCGCACGATCGGCGGTGATGATCGAATCGTTGAGCGGGCCCGCCGAACCGCCCTCGCCGGTGATCTCGGTGGTGATGCCCTGAAAGATCTTGGACGGCACGCTGGGTGCGACGAGCAGGGTCATCTCGGACTGGCCCAGCATGTCGATGAAGCCCGGGGCGACGACCTGGCCGGCGGCGTCGATGGTCTGTCGCGCGGCCACGCTGTCCAGGCGGCCGATGGCGGCGATCCGCCCGCTCCTTATGCCGATGTCGCCGCCGTACCAGGGCGAGCCGGTGCCGTCGATGATGCGGCCGTGGCGGATGACGAGGTCGAGGGGGACGACCTGGGCGCAGAGGGCGGCGGGCGTAAGGGCGAGACAGAGCGTGAGGAAGGCGGCGGCGAGAACGGGGAGACGCACGAGGGCCTCGGAGTGGCCTGACAGGTGGTTGGGAAGAAAAGCCCGTCATCCTGAGCGAAGCGAAGGAGCCATGTCTTCCGGTGTTGGCTCCTTCGCTTCGCTCAGAATGCCGAAGGATTCCGCTCAGGAGGACGAGTCGCGCCCGCTACCGATTCGCCAGCGCGTAACTGAGCGTCTCCAGCTCCAGCGCCAGATTCACCGTCTTCACCACCACGTCGTCGGGCACCACCAGCTGCACCGGCGCGAAGTTGAGCACCGCCTTGACGCCGAGCGCCACCAGCCGATCGGTCACCGGCTGCGCCGCCTCGGCCGGGGTCACCAGCACGGCCATGCCCAGCGGCCGGCGGGCAAATTCCGCCTCGAGCGTGGCGATGTCCTGGATGGTGAGACCGTTCCACTGCTTGCCGATCTTGGCCGGGTCGCTGTCGAAGATGGCCACGATGTCGAAGCCGCGCTGCTTGAAGCCGCGGTACTGCACCAGCGCGCTCCCGATCTTGCCCGCGCCGATCATGCCGACCTGATAGCGCTGCTTGAGCCCGAGGATTTCCCGGAGACGGTCGGCCAGCTCGGGCACGGGATAGCCGAGCCCCCGCTTGCCGAACGAGCCAAAGAACGAGAGGTCCTTTCGCACCTGCGCCGAGGTCGTCCCCCCGCGCGACGCCAGGGCGCCGGAGCTGACCGTCTCCACTCCCTGCCCCTCGAATTCCTCGAGAAAGCGCAGGTAGAGCGAGAGCCGCCGCACAGTGGACTCCGCGACTTTACGCATGGCCGGCATTTTTGTGAAACATTTCACAAAGCTACCGCGCCGTCCACCCTCCGTCAACGAGCGCACGCAGCAGTGCCGCGAATGTCGCGGGCGCCACCACCTCGGGCCGCGATGCCGCCGGCACGCCGATCCGGTCGAGGATATCGACTACCCGTGCCGGCTCCCAGCCCGTCAGCTCACGAAGCCCGCGCGCGATCTGCTTCCGCCGAAAGCCGAACAGCCCCACCACGAGCCGGCGGAAGCTCCATTGCTCCACCGGATCGACCAGCGGCTCGGCGAGCGGCGTCAGCCGGAGCACGGCGGAATCGACCTTCGGCCGCGGGTGGAACGCGCCGGCCGGCACGGTGAACAGCCGCTCGGCCAGGGCGACCGACTGCACGCCCACGCTGAGCGCCCCGTAGGCCGGTTCCCCCGCGGGGGACGTCACCCGGTCGGCCACCTCCTTCTGGACCAGGAAGACGATGCGCACCGGTCGCGGCGGTTCGAGCGCCTTGTCGATCAGCGGCGACGTGATGTTGTAGGGAATGTTCCCGGCGACGAGGTAGCGCGGTCCCGCCACGGCCGGCCAGTCGGTCTCGAGCGCATCACCCTCGACGATCACCGCCGACGGGAACCGCTCGCGGAGCGCGGGCACCAGATCCGCGTCCTTCTCGATCGCCACCAGCCGGCCGGCGCGCTCGACGAGTGCCGCTGTGAGCCCGCCCGGTCCGGGACCGATCTCCAGCACCGTGTCATCGGGCCCGGCCTCGAGCGCGTCGGCGATGCGGCCGAGCAGCCGAGGATCGGTGAGAAAATGCTGCCCCAGCCGGCGCTTGGCCCGGGGCACCGCTAGATCCGGAGGACGAGCAGCGTGCGATCGTCAAAGGGCAGCGAGCCGAACGCCTCCGCCTCCGCCAGCACTGCCTCCACAATGGTCTCGGCCGACTCGGTGCGGAGCCGGCAGACCTCGGCCAGCAGCCGCTGCTCGCCGAACGCCTCGCCGTCGGCGTTCCGCGCGTCCACCAGCCCGTCGGTCCAGAGCACCAGCAGGTCGTGATCGATCGACCACGGCACCTGCCGCCGCTGAATGCTTCCCGCCGTCGCGAGGCCGAGGGGTGGCGCTGTGGCCTCGAGCCGCTCGGGCTCGCCGAACCGAGGCACTCGAAACGCATACGGATGACCCGCGTTGGCGTAGGAGAGCCGGCCGGTGAGCGGATCGAGCACGCCGTAGAAGACGCTGAAGTGCATCTCCGTGGTCGCCAGCTCGGTCGAGAGGCTGTCCAGCAGCGCGCTCAGCGCCTCGTCGGGCGTGATCGACGCCGCCGCGTGGATACCTGCCGCCGACATCACGAGCGCCATCACCAGCGCCGCCGAGAAGCCGTGCGAGGCCACGTCGCCCAGCATGATGCCCACGCGGCCGCGGCCGAGGCGGGAGAACGTGTAGAAGTCGCCGCCGACCGAGTCCGCCGGCAGGCATCGCGCCGCCACCTCGGCATCGCCCTGCAGCACGCTGGGCGCCGGGAGCAGCTTGAGCTGGAGATCGTGTGCCAGCTCGAGCTCGTAGCGGAGCCGCTGCTGGGTGCGGTCTCGCGCCACCAGGCGGGCATTCTCCACCGCGGCGCCGATCTGGTTGGCCACCGCGGTCACCAGCTTCCGGTCGCTGAGCGTGAACCGGTCGCCGCCCAGGCGGTCGGTCAGGTTGATGACCCCCACGCAGCGCAGCGGCGAGCCCGGCGCGCCATAGCAGATCGGCACGCTCAGGAACGCCTGCCCGCGATAGCCTCGCGGCTCCCCGCAGTCGGTCGCGACGAGGTCCGGTTGCGACGGGTCGTACGCCACCACCCGCCGCTCGCGGTAGACGCGGGCCGCGATCGAGCACTCGTCGTCCACCCGCACCGGCGTGAGGCCGTCGACGCCGAACCCGCGGGCCGCGACCGTCCGGAGCATGCCGGTCGCCTCGTCGAACACCATGATCGACGCCCGCCGCGCGCCCACGACCGTGCTCACTTCGCGGGCGATCGTCTGCGTGGCCTCCTCGAGCTGCACCGTCTGCCCGAGGATCTCGCTGATCGCATAGAGCAGGTCGATCTCCTCGTAGCGGCTGGTGAGCTCCTCGCTCAGGAAGGCCCGCTGGCGCTCCGCCTCCAGCAGCGCCCCGACCAATGGCAGCAGCGCCGCGGCCGCCGCGGGCAGCTCGCCCTCGCCCGGACCGGAGATCTCGAGCCAGAACCCCTCGACCTCGCTCAAGGGCTCGAGCCACACGGTGCCGCCGGGCGTGGGCGTGAGCCCGGCGGCCCGCGGCAGCGCCGGCGCGACGCCCGGATCGGCTCCGGCGGCCAGACGAAGGGTGCGCCCGTCGTACCGCCACAGGCGCACGCGCCCATGGACGAGTGCCCCGAGGCCGTCGACCACGAGATCGAGCCGTCCTACGGACGGCGCAGTGTCATGCAGATGGAGTTCCCTTGCTCGTTGAAGCTGACCTCGTCCACGAGCTTCCGGATGAGATAGAGGCCCCGCCCATTGGCCTCGTCGAGCTGCTCGGGGCGGATCGGCTCGGGCACCGTGGCGGGATCGAACCCGGAGCCCTCGTCGGTGACGACGAGCTGGATGGCCTCGGGGCCGAGCTCCGCCCGGATGTGCACCCACTTGCCGCGGTCCTCGCGGTTGCCGCGCATGATGGCGTTGCTGAGCGCCTCGGAGAGCACCACCTGGAGCCGGAACCGGGTCTTGTGCGGAGCGTCGTGGCCGGCGAGGCAGTGGCGCGTCACCAGCTCGACCGCTTCCTCGATGCACTCCACCTCACTCGGGAGACGGAGTGTCACCAGCGTGGCGGCGCCGCTCACCCCCGAGGCCGACGAACGGCGAACGCAGAGGCGGAGCGGCGATGGCATCGAACGGGGCTAGAAGCTCGCGAGGGCCTGCTGGGGCGTCTCGGCGATGGCGAAGAGCGTGTCGAGCTTAGTGAGCTCGAATAGGGAGCGAAGATCCTCGTTCAGGCCCGACAGCCGGAGCTCGCCGCCCGCCTCGCGGATCTTCTTGGAAATCGAAACCAGCGCGCCGAGTCCCGACGAGTCGATGTACCCGGTGCGCGAGAAGTCGATTAGCAGCCGGCGCTCGCCCTGATCCAGCGCGGTCTGCACCAGGTCCTTGAGCTCCTGGCGGTTGCCGACGATCAACTGTCCCTCCACCTGCAGCACCGCGACTCCGCTTGCATCCTTGGTCTGGCTGAAACTCATCATCCTCTCCGTCGTTTCGAGTCATCCTGAGCGGAGCGAAGGAGCCATGATTCAGGTCATGCCCCTTCACTTCGTTCAGGGCGACGCGTCAATCGCACTGCAGCGCCACCATGGCGGCCACCTCGACAATATCGTCGGCCGTGGCCCCGCGCGACAGGTCGGCCATCGGCCGGGCGAGCCCCTGGAGCATCGGCCCGATGGCCGCGGCGCCAGCCAGCCGCTGGACCAGCTTGTAGGCGATGTTGCCGGCGTCGAGGTCCGGGAACACGAGCACGTTGGCGCGCCCCGCGAGGGCCGAGCCCGGTGCCTTCCGCTCCATCACTTCGGCCACGAGGGCGGCGTCGGCCTGGACCTCGCCGTCGGAGACGATGTTGGGTGCGAGCTCGCGGAACCGCGCGGCGGCCTCGCGCACGCGCGCCACCCGAAGTCCCTCGGCGCTCCCCTTGGTGCTATAGGAGAGGAACGCAACTCGAGGCGAGTCGCCCACCAGGCGCGGGCGGTCGCGGGCGGCGGCGAGCGCGATCATCGCGAGCTGCTCGGGCGTGGGCTCGGGCACCACCGCGCAGTCGGTGAAGGTGAGCACCTCGTCGCCCGGGAGGACCATGTAGAACGCCGAGCTCACGAGATCCACACCGGATGCGGTGCCGATGGCCCAGAGTGCGGCACGGATCGTCTCCCGCGTCGGGCCGACGGCGCCGGCCACCGCCGCGTCCGCCTCGCCCAGGGCTACCAGCGCCGCGCCGAAGTTGACCGGCACCGAGGCCAGATCGAGCGCGTGCACGCCGTCCACGATCCGGTCGGGCCGGCGGTCGCGGAGGAACTGCGCGATGCGCGACAGGCGCGGATCGCCCGCCGGCCGGATGCCGGCGCCGCCGAGCACGATCGGCTCGGCGATCCGCTCGGCGCGGAGGCGCTCGGCGGCGGCGCGGACCCGAGCATCGTCGCCCTCGCACAGCACGATCCGCTTCCGGACCTTGGCCGCGCGCTCCCGCAGCGACTGGCGAAAGCTCATCGAGCATACCGCCGGGCCAGCGCGGCGGCCACCGCCGGATGGACCAGCGCGCTCACGTCGCCGCCGTACCGGGCGACCTCTCGCACGAGGCTGGAGCTCAGATACGTCAGGTCGACGGCCGGCACGAGGAAGACTGTCTCCAGGGAGGGATGCAGTTGGCGGTTCATCAGCGCCATCTGGAACTCGTACTCGAAATCGCTCACGGCCCGGAGCCCGCGGAC
This sequence comes from uncultured Gemmatimonadales bacterium, assembly GCA_963728705.1. Classification (GTDB taxonomy): domain Bacteria; phylum Gemmatimonadota; class Gemmatimonadetes; order Gemmatimonadales; family GWC2-71-9; genus CAVVWJ01. The sequence continues at coordinate 49,647 of CAVSLY010000012.1, read as the reverse complement.
TACGATCGAGGCGCCGACCTTCTTGGCGAACTCCGCCAGCAGCCCGTCGAACGATTCGAAGGCCACCCGCGGGTCGTCGCCCATCGCCGCCTGCAGCAACTCGAGCCGCTCGGCCACGGGGAACAGCGCCTGCTTCGACGAATTCACCGCGACCGCGACGATGACCCGGTCGGCGAGCGACAGGCTCCGCCGGATCAGGTCCTCGTGGCCCTTCGTCAGCGGGTCGAACGAGCCCGGGTAGATCGCGGTTCGAGTCATGGGGCGTGGAAGAAGGTGAGGGCGGTGTCGCCATACCGGCGGGTGCTGTCCCCGTCCAGCCGCTCGGCGGCGCTGTGCTCGACGGAAAGAATGCGGGCGAATGGGGTCGAGCGGAAGAGTGCCACCAGTCGCGCGGCGTCATCCCGGGCGTAGGGGGGATCGGCCAGCGCGACGTCGAACGCGCCGGCCGGGAGGCCCTCCACGTAGCGCAGGGCGTCGCCGCGATGCACGGTGGCGCGGTCCGCGACGCCGAGTGCCGCGACGTTGGCCTTGAGGGCCTGGAGCGACGGCGCACTGAGCTCGACGAACGTGGCCGAGGCGGCGCCGCGGGATAGCGCCTCGAGGCCGAGCGCGCCGCTGCCGGCGTAGAGGTCGAGCACCCGGGCACCCGGGATTGCGTCAGCCAGGATGCTCATCCACGCCTCGCGCACCCGGTCGGCCGTGGGGCGGACGCGCGCGTCCTTCGGCCGGCTGAGCCGTCGGCCCCCGAATTCGCCGGCGACGATGCGCATGGTCCCTCGCCAGGCCGAGTCACCCTGAGCGCAGCGAAGGGGACATGATTCGGGTCATGCCCCCTTCGCTGCGCTCAGGGTGACTCAGGAGTGAGGTCACGATCCCCCGTGCGGCGAGAGCGCGCACAGCCGCGCCTGCAGCGTCGTGTGTCCGTTCCACTCGTTCGGCTCCAACCGGAACGCCGCGTCCACCAGGCCCTCGCCCAGCCACGGCACCCGGTCCGCCCATTGGAAGCCGATCGCCGGGAGCCGCGTGGTGCCATCGTCGAGCGTGCCCTTGAGGTGGCCGCTGCCGACCCGCGAGCGGCCGGTGAGCCGGACACCGCGTACGCCGAACACCGGGCTCGCGTTCCCCGACCCGCATGGCTCCAGGTGGCGGCACATCCGCTCGAGCTCGGGCGTGGCCTCGCGCAGCGCCAGCTCGAGATCCACGCGCTGTTCCGGTCCGAGATCCTCGGGCGCCAGCAACTCCCGGGCGATTCCGCCGAACCGCTCGCGAAACTCGTCCAGCCGGTCGCGCCGGATGGTGAGCCCGGCAGCCATCTGATGCCCGCCGTAGCGCTCGAGCAGGTCGCCGCAGGCCAGCAGTGCCGCGTGCAGGTCGAACCGGGAGATGCTCCGCCCCGAGCCCTTGCCGACGTCGCCGTCGAAGGCGATGAGAAACGCCGGCCGCCCGTACCGCTCGACGACGCGCGACGCCACGATCCCCACCACGCCTGGGTGCCAGCCCTCCCCCGTGAGGACGAAGCTGGCGTCCCGCTCGGGGTCGCCCGCCTGCTCCACCTGCGCGAGGGCTTCCTCCAGCATCCGCTGATCGAGCGACTGGCGCTCGACGTTGAGCCCTTCCAGCCGCCGCGCCAGCTCGGCGGCTTCGGCCGGATCGTCGGTGAGCAGCAGCCGGAGCCCCTCGGCCGCGTCCCCGACCCGGCCGGCCGCGTTGAGCCGTGGGCCCAGGATGTAGCCCATGTGGCCGGCGCGGAGCTCTTTGCCCTGGAGCCCGCTGGCCGCGACGAGTGCCCGGAGCCCCGGCCACCGGCTGTCGGCCAGGAGCTTGAGGCCATGGCGGACGAGGATCCGGTTCTCCCCGACGAGCGGTACGACGTCGGCCACCGTGGCCAGTGCCACCAGGTCGAGCAGATGGTACGGAAGGTTGGGCGGGAGCCCGAGCGCGGGAACGAGTGCCTGCACCAGCTTGAAGGCGATGCCGGTGCCGCAGAGCCCCCGCGCGCCCGACGTGTCGTCCGCGCGCTGCGGATCGACGACAGCGAGCGCCGGGGGCAGCTCGGCGCCGGGCAGGTGGTGGTCGGTGACGACCACTCCGATGCCGGCCGCCCGCGCCGCGCGCACCGTATCCACGGCCGTGATGCCGCAGTCGCAGGTGATTACGATCGAGGCGCCGGCGCGCTGTGCCGCGGCGAGGCCGGCGGGCCCGAAATCGTACCCGTCGCGCAGCCGGTGCGGCACGAAACCCACGACGTCCGCACCCGCCGCCTGGAGTGCCCGGGTGAGGAGCGCGGTGGCGCACTGGCCGTCGACGTCGTAGTCGCCGTGGACCAGGATGGTGCCGCCGGCCCGCACGGCGGCGACGATGGCCTCGACGGCTTCGCTCATGCCGGCGATCGCGCCGGGGTCCGACAGGCCGGCGACGGCGGGGCGAAGGAATGTCCGCGCGTCCGCCTCCGTGGCCTGACCGCGCTGCACCAGGAGTGCTGCGAGCGCGGCGGGAATACCGAGCGACCGCGCCAGCCCGTCGACCACGGCCGGATCGGGCGGCGGCACCAACATCCACCGGAGCACCGGTGCGGGAAAGACGCTCACCAGCGGGAGGGTACCCTCCGCCCCGGGCTTCATGCCGATCCTGCCGGCTCCGCCGGGTACAGAATCGCGCCGCACCCTTCGCAGCCGTCGATGATGGCGCCACTCCGGATCTGGCTCCGGCGGTTGAGCGGGATGGAGGTGTGGCAGGCGCCGCAGGTACCGCCGACGAGCGGGACCACGACATCCTTCGCGCGTGAGCGCCGCAGGCGGTCGTACCGCGTCCGAAGCGGCTTGTCGATCTGGTCGGCGCTCGACTCCCGGTCTCGCACCGCCGCCTCGCGCTTGGCGACGAGAGCCAGCCGGCGCTCCTCGAGCCGCGCCCGCTCGGGCGCCTGCTCGAGATCGGCCGTGGCCACCTTACTCTCCTCCTCCGTGACCTTGCGCTCGAGCCCGGTGACGGCCTCGGCGCTCCGGACCCACTCGGTTTCCTCCTTGGCCATCACCGACCGGGCGAGCTCGAGCTCCGCCATGAGCGTCGACGCCTCCTTCGGGTTCCGCACCGTCTCGAGCCGCTGCACGCGCCGGTCCTGGAGGATCCGGTAGCTGTCCACCTTGGCCTCGAGCTCGTCCCGGCGGCGCGACCCGTCGGCGGCGGCACGTCGGGCGCCGTCGAGCGCGTCCCGCGCTTTCTGCACGGCACGGTCGAGCGCACCGACTTCCCCCTGAAGCTCCCGGAGCCGGCGGTCGATGTCATCGATCGCGGCATCCTTGGATTGCAGGTCGAGGAGCTTCACCAGATCAGCGTGCATCGACGTCGCCTCTTCGTATGGAGCGTTTCAGCAATTCTTCGGGGAGCCGCATGGCGATCTCCCGGTTCAACCGGGCGCGCTCCAGCACGAGCGCGTCGAAATCCTCGGACGTCATCGCCCGCTCCCGCCCGCGGATCTCGCGGTTGAGCGCGGCGAGCTGCCGGCGCAGGGGGCGCACCTCCAGCGTCCGGCACGCGTCCACATAGGTCTGGTCCGGATCCGGCACGCCGTACTTGGCCTCGATGCTGTCGAGCCACGCCCACGCGCGGCGGCCCCCCGGAGACAACTGCTCCAAGAATATTGGGGACCCGGCGTTTTCGGGACTGCGGAGCAACGCCTCGTACACCTCGCGAAGCTCGGTGGTCTCGAACCATTCGGGCGGCACTTCGTTCGCCGCGCGGGCGAGCCAGGCAGGCTCTCGCATGAGCACGCGAAGCAGCTCGCGCTCGGCCGCGTCGACCCGGCGCACGCGTGCGGCGCGCCGCACGGGCCGGCCGGCCGAGTCGCGACCGTCGGGCGATGGGATGTCGTCGCGTGCGCCGGGTCCGTCGCTCGACGAGCGCGTGCGGGCCTCGGGCACCCGGGCATAGGCCGGGTCGGGCCGCGCGGTCACCTGCTGCAGGAGCACTTCGCGCGTCACGCCGGTGCGCTCAGAGACCTCGTTGACGTACAAATCGCGCGTGATCGGGTCGGCCGCCGCACGGAGCGTGGGCAGGAGGCGATCGAGCGCCTCGCGCTGGTGATCGACGCCCTCGAACCAGCCCTTCTGCTCGAGGAGCTGCACCTTGCGCTCGAGCAGATCGATGGCGTCCGACACGATCGGCTCGAGCGCGGCGGCGCCGCCCCGGCGGACGAGCGTGTCGGGATCCTCGCCGGCGGGCATCGTGGCGACACGGACCCGGACGCTGTGGCGGAGCAGCTCGTCGCCGGCACGGAAGGTGGCGCGGAGGCCGGCCTGGTCGCTGTCGTAGAGCAGGATCGCGGCGGGCGCAAAACGGCGAAGCAGCGTGGCCTGGTCCGCCGTGAGAGAAGTGCCGAGGGGTGCCACCACGTGCTCGATGCCGGCGAGGACCAGCCGGAGCACATCGAAGTAGCCCTCCACCAGGATGACGGTCTCTTCCTTCCGAATGGCGCCTTTGGCCTGGTGCAGGTTGTAGAGCTGGCGGCCCTTGTGGAAGATCTGGTTCTCCGGCGAGTTGAGATACTTGGGCTCGCCCGGCCCCAGGAGGCGGCCGCCGAAGCCGCAGGCCCGGCCGCGCAGATCGTGGATCGGGAACAGCAGGCGGGACCGGAAGCGGGGCACGATGCTCCCGTCGTCGCGCGCGGCGGCGACGCCGGCATCGAGCAGCACGCGGGTTTCGAGGCCCAGCTCCTTCATCGCCGCGAGGAAGGCCTTGCCGGGTGGAGCGTAGCCCAGGCCATACAGCGCCGAGGTGTCGAGCGAGATCTCGCGCCCTTCGAGATAGTCGCGCGCGCCCTTCGCGTCCGCCGATTCCAGCAACTGGCGCGTGAACCAATCCTGCGCCACCGCCACCGCACCGAAGAGCGGCTCCATCGGATCGGGCCCGGCCCGCGCCGCGCGCTCGGGAATGACGATTCCCACACGCCGCGCCACCTCCCGCACCGCGGTGGGGTAGTCCATGCCGAGCCGTTTCATCAGCCACGAGAAGACGTCGCCGCTCTCGTGGCAGACGAAGCAGTAGTAACGCCCCTTCTTTGGGATGACCGAAAAGTTCCGGTGGGTGCCGCCGTGGAAAGGACAGGGCCCGCGGTAGTCGGAGCCGGTGCGCTTGAGCTCGACCGCCTCCCCGATGATCCCGACCAGGTCCGCGCTGTCGCGCACCTGCTCGACGAGCTCGTCGGGAATCATGCTCACGCCGGGAACTCCACGATCGTGACGCCGGTGCCGCCCTGGTTGCGCGGCGCGAAGCCGAAGCGCGCCACGCGCCGGTCGCCCGAGACCACCCGCCGCACACGCTCCCGCACCACCCCGGTACCCATGCCATGAATGATGCGCAGGTACGGCTGCTCCGCCAGCACGGCGGCGTCCACCGCGGCGACCGTGGCCATCTCGGCCTCGTCACCCGTCATGCCGCGGAGGTCGATCTCGAGGAGCGAGTCGGTTGCGTCAGGTGCAGGCGGCGGGCTGGCCGCGGCCTGGAACTTTTCAGCGGCAGTGCGGGTGGCCTGGTCGGGGTCCACGACCATCTTCATCGCGCCGATGGCCACGACCAGCTTCCCGTCGGCCCGGATCTCGAGCACCTGGCCGGCACCGCCGCCCGCGAGCCGCACCCGATCGCCCACGCCCACTGTGCCCGCCGTCGGCTCCATTCGTTCCACCTTCTCAGCCTGCTCCACCCGCTCCAGCTCCACGCCCTGCTCCCGAATGCCCTCCTCGACCAGCCGCCGTGCCTCGCGCGCCGTGTCGTCGGAGGCGGTGCGGGCGGCGCCGAGCGCCTCCTCCACCCGTTGGCGTGCCTCGAGCAGGTAGGCGCGCGCCTGCTGGCGGCCAACCCGCTCGGCATCCTTCTCGCGGCGCTTGAGCTCCGCCTCGCGCGCAGCCTGGGCCTCCTGCTGGGCCGTGAGACGCGCGCCGAGCATGTCGATCTCGATCTCGCGCTCCGCAAGCACGGCCCGGGCCGTGGCCAGCTCGCGCTGCCGCTCCTCCACCGCGGCGAGCAGCGCGTCGAGACTCCGCTCCGCGTCCGGCACGCGCGCCTCGGCGTCGGCCACGATGTCGGGCGACACGCCCAGCCGGCGCGCGATGGCGAGGCCGTAAGAGCGACCCGGCACGCCCTTGAGGAAACGGTACGTGGGCGTGAGGGTGGCCGCGTCGAACTGAAGCGAGGCATTCACCACGCCGGGCGTGTGGCTGGCCACCTCCTTGAGCGAGCCCAGGTGGGTGGTGGCAAGCGTGAGCGCGCCACGGGACGTCAGACTCACGAGTGCCGCGGCGGCGAGCGCCGCGCCCTCGGCCGGATCGGTGCCGCTTCCCACCTCGTCCAGCAGGACGAGCGTCGCGTCGTCCGCGTCGTCGAGAATCCGGCGCAGCATCCGCACGTGCGCGCTGAAGGTCGAAAGGCTGGCCGCGATGCTCTGCCGGTCGCCAATGTCGGCGTAGAAGCGACGGAAGACAGGGAGCCGGCTGCCGGGCCCGACCGGCGGCACGATCCCGCTCTGCGCCAGCGCGGCCGCAAGTCCCACTGCCTTGAGAAGCACGGTTTTGCCACCGGTGTTGGGGCCGCTGATGAGCAGGGTCCGCTCGCCGGCGGGGAAACTCAGATCGAACGGGATCACCGGCTCCGCGCCTGCGAGCAGCAGCGGGTGGCGCCCGTTGACCACGATGAGATCGGCCGGCGCCGACGCCAGCTCGGGCACCTCGCCCTCCACACCCACGGCGTAGCGCGCCCGGGCGACGAGATCGTCGACCGCCACGCACATCTCGACCAGCTCGCGAAGCGCCGGCAGCTCGGGCCGGAGCAGGTCGGTGAGCTCGCGCAGGACGCGAAGTGCTTCGCGTTCCTCGTCCACCTCCGCTTCGCGAAGCGCGTTGCCGAGCTCGATCGCCTCCGACTGGCTCGATGAACAGCGTCCCGGCGCTGCCGCTTTCGTCGTGGATGATCCCTCCCGGCCGGCTCCGCGAGTCGCGCCGCACCGGGATCACGTAGCGCCCGCCGCGCACGGTCACGCTGGCGTCGACCGGCGCGGTCGCGGCAGTCGAGCCCGCGGAGCAGCGACTCGAGCTTCCGGATGAGCCGTTGGCGGGCCGCGTGCACCTCGCGCCGAGCGGAGGCAAGGCGGGGGCTCGCGGAGTCGAGAAGGGTCCCGTCCGTATCGACCGATTGCTCCAGCCGTCGCTCCAGGGCTTTGTCGGGCAGCGGCCGGGCCAGCGCGCCGGCAAGCGGTGCCGTGTCGGCGACACGGCGCAGGTCGGCCTGCATGAGCCGCGCGGCCACCAGGAGGCGTTGCAGCGCCGCCAGGTCCACGCCCTCGAGCACGCTGCCCTCGATCCGGAGCCGTCCCAGCGCGCGACCCACGTCGGGAATCGGCTCGGCCAGGAGCGCGTCGCCCCGGCGAAACAGGCCCGGCCACCTCGCCCACGCGCGCGAGCTCGCCCGTGATCCACACGAGATCGTCGGTAGGCCAGCGCGCACGCACACGCGCCGCGCCGAGCGGGCCCACGGCGCGGCCGGCGACGAGCTCGACCACCTGGCCGAACTCGATCGTCTCGAGCGCGTCGGCGCTCTGACCCGGGGGCAAAGGCGACGGGGTGCCGCCCTGTGCGTGGGCCGGCACCCCGTGGGGAGAAACGAGTGGGGACGACGACATCAGCCTGCCTGCAGCTCCTCGCGGACGATCTGGTTGATGACCTTGCCGTCGGCCCGACCCTTGAACTTCGGCATCACCTGGCCCATGACCTTGCCGATGTCCGTGGCGCCGGCGGCTATGGCGGCCCGCACCGCACCGCGAATCTCTTCGGGATCGATCTCGGGTGGCAGGAATTCCTCGAGGACCTTGATCTGCGACTTCTCCTTCTCCGCCAGGTCGGTCCGGTTGGCGGTGGTATACTGCTCGACCGACTCCCGGCGGGTCTTGATCCCCTTCCGCAGCACATCGACGACGTCGTCATCGGTGGTGGGGCGCCGGAGCTCGATCTCCCGGTTCTTCAGATTGGCCAGGATCGTTCCCAGCACGAGCGTTCGATCCTTGTCCTGGGCCCTGCGAGCGGCATTCATCGCCGCCCGGAGGGCCTCACCGATATTAGGCTCGGGCGACACGGGGTCCACGACGAGTCTTGCGGACCGCGGCGTTCAACTTCCGCTTTCGCTTCTCGCTCGGTTTCTCGAAGTGCCGGTGCTTGCGGAGATCCGAAAGGATCCCGGCCTTTTCGCACTTCTTCTTGAACCGCTTGAGCGCCCGCTCGAAGCTCTCGTCATCGTGGATGATGACTTCAGGCATTCGCTGTCTCACCCCTCTCGAGCCCGGTTAAGGGCAGTAAGCGGAATAAGTTGGGGAATTTAGGGAGAGGGATGGGCGTGGGCAAGCGGGGTGGCGAGGGGGGACGGAAAGACGGAAAGACGGAAAGACGGAAAGTTTGCCGGGCGGCGGAATGTGACGAGCCGCCAGTAAGTGATTGGAGTCAGCAAGGCTCAAATTGATACCGTTGGGAGATGATGCCTTTCGAGAGGTTATCAGCCTGGCAGGCTTCGAAGCGATTGGCCATCGAGGTGTATCGGGTGACGCAAAGATGGCCTAGAGAGGAGATCTACGGCTTGACCTCTCAAGCACGTCGAGCGGCGGTATCGATAGCCGCGAACATCGCCGAGGGGGCCGCCAAACGTGGCAGAAAGGAATTCGGGCGGTTTCTGGACGTCGCCCTCGGGTCGCTGTCAGAGTTGACATGCCTCCTTCGCCTGAGCCTGGACCTCGGATTCATGAGCCTGGACGAATGGCAAACAGTCGAGAATCTCCGTTGCGAAACTGGCAGGCTGTTATGGGGCCTCTACCGCCGCATGCGGCCCCGTGTCGCGAGTGACCGCCCGACGTGATCCGGGGTCACCATTCTCTCCAAATCGTCCCATTTCCATCTCCATCTTTCCATCTTTCCATCTTTCCGTCTTTCCGTCTTTCCGTCTTTCCGTCTTTCCGTCCTTCCGTCCTTCCGTCCTTCCGTCTTTCCGTCCTTCCGTCTTTCCATCCTTCTCATCCCGGCGGCCAGGACATCCGCCGCCCCCCGAGCACGTGAAGGTGCAAGTGGTCCACACTCTGCTGTGCATCCGGCCCGGTGTTCGTGACTATCCGATACCCCCGCGCATCCAACCCCAGCTCCCCCGCCACCTCCGCCGCGAACTGCAGCAGCCTCCCCAGCATCGCCCTCCCTTCCACTGCACCGGCGTCCCTGACCGCCGGCACGTGCGCTGTCGGAATCACGAGCACGTGCACGGGCGCCTGCGGATCGATATCGTGAAACGCCACCGCGTCGTCGGTACGCTTCACGATCCGGGCGGGGATCTCGCCTGCCACCAGCTTGCAGAACAGACAGTCAGCCATGGGTCCCCCTGAGTCGGGCGGCCGTGACCGCCGCCGCCGCGGCCAGCGCCGCGGTCTCGAAGCGAAGCGTATGAGCGGCCAGAGCCAGCGGGCGGAAGCCGGCGCCGCGGAGGGCAGCGTGCTCCGAGTCTTCCAGCCCGCCCTCGGGCCCGATGACGATCGTGACCGCCACACCATCGAGCGTGGCCGGCGGAGCGTCGCCGGCGATGTCAGCCAGCCAGCGGAGGCCCATCTCGCTCCGCTCGCCCTCGTTCCGCGTGAGGAACGCCCCGAGGGCGGCCGGCTCGTCGACCTCGACCGCCCATGCGGCGCCACACTGCTTGGTCGCCTCGAGCGCCTGGCGGCGGAGTTTTTCGACGTGGCTGTCGCGGACGCGGGTCGCCACGTCGCTTGCACGGGCGGTCACCAGCGGGACGATCCGCGTGGCGCCGAGCTCCACCGCCTTCTCGACGAGCCAGCCGAACCGCTCGCGGTCCCCCGCCCCGACCGCGAGCGTGAGCGCCGCCGGCCGCGCGCGCCGCTCGGCGTTCTCGATCTCCACCTCCCACGCCTTGCCGACGATCGCGATTCGCCCGATGCCGACCAGCCCGGCGCCATCCCTGAGCGCCACGCGCTCGCCCTCATGCGCCCGCCGGACGCGCAGATGGTGCTGCTCCGCATCGTCGAGGCGCTCCCGCCGGCCAACGCCGCCGGGCGTAACGATGCCCGGCGGCACCAGCACGGTGATCACGGCCGCGCCGCGGCCACCGCCCACCAGCCGGTGTCCGTGACCTCGTCCCGCACCACGAGGCCCGCTGTCTCCAGCGCCGGCCGGAACAGCGGAGCCTCCAGCTCCTCCATCCCCGAAAAGATGGCGAGCCCACCGGGCCGAAGCGCGGCGACGATAGCCGGCAGCAGCGCCGTGTTCACCAAGCGGAGAATGTTGGAGAGGAGCAGGTCGGCGGGGCCGAGCAGCGGGGCGAGGTCGCCCGCGTCGCCCTCGAGGAAGTCGACGGTGGCGGAAACGCCGTTGCGCTCGGCATTCCGCCAGGCGACCGGATTCGCCTCGGCGTCGTTCTCGATGCCGACGGCGCTCGCGGCGCCGAGCTTCGCGGCCGCGATGGCGAGGATGCCGCTGCCGCTGCCGAGGTCGAGCACCCGATCGCCCGAGCGGAGGTGTCGCTCGAGCAACGTGAGCGCGGCGCGGGTGGAGCCGTGCTCCCCGCTGCCGAAGGCGCTTTCAGGATCGAGCACGACGGCGGGTCCGTCGCCCGCTGCCAGCTCGATCCAGGACGGCACCACGGTCAGCCGCCCGAAATGGCGCGGGCCGAGCCCGTCGCGCCAGCGCGTGGTCCAGTCCACCGGCTCGAGCGGGCGCCGGGAGGTCGCGACCGGCGTCTCACCCTCAGCCACGAGCGCGGCCACCAGCGCGTCGGCCGCGCGCTCGTCCTCGGCGAAGGTGACCAGCGTGCCGTCGTCCCGCTCCTCGACCGCCTGCCCCGTTCGCGCCACGAGCCACGCACCTACCCACTGCCGCCGTGTCGGGTCCGGCCGCACGTCGATCGCCCACCAGCTCATGCGCCCAGTGCTTCCTTGAGCTTGGACCAGAACCCGGGCGAGCGCTTCGGCGGCTCACCCTCCAGTTTGCCCAATTCCTGGAACAGCCGCTCCTGCTCGGCGCTCAGCCGCTCCGGTGTCCAGACGTGCACCCGCACGATGAGGTCACCCTTGGCGCTCTGGCCCAGCACGGGGAGACCGCGCCCGCGCAGGCGCACGACGGTCTCCGGCTGCGTGCCAGGCGCAATCGTGATCTGCTCGTCGCCGTACGGCGTCGGGACCTTCACCGCGAGGCCGAGCGCCACCTGGGAGAACGAGAGCGGCAGATCGAAGACCAGGTCGTCGCCCTGGCGCTCGAACCGGTCGTCATCCTTATGTCGAGCATGACCAGCAGGTCGCCGGGCGGACCGTTTCGCGGCCCGGCCGCGCCCTGCCCGCGGAGCGTCAGGTAGTTGTTGCCGGAGACGCCGGCGGGGATCTCCACCGTGACCGTTTTCTCACCCCGCACCCTGCCCTCGCCGCGGCAGACCTCGCACGGCTTCGAGCACGACCACGCCCTCGCCCGCGCAGGTGGGACAGGCCGACACGCTCACGAACTGCCCGAACATGCTGCGCGCCTGCCGTCGGACCTCGCCGCTGCCGCCGCAGGTGGAGCAGGTCGAGGGCTTGGTGCCGGGCTTGGCGCCGCTGCCCTCGCACGTGGCGCAGCGGTCCGGCGCCTTGAACCGCACGGTCTTCTTGACGCCCGTCGCCACCTCGGCGATGGACAGTTTGACCGTCACCCGCACGTCCTGGCCACGGCGCGCGTCCGCCCTCGGACGGCCGCCGCCGAACAGCGACTCCAGGCCGCCCATGCCGCCGAAGTCGCGCATGAAGATGTTCAGCGCCTCCGACAGGTCCACGTGGTGGAATCCGTAGCCGCCGCCCGCGCCGGCGAGGCCGGCCTTGCCGTAGCGATCGTACGTGGCGCGCTTCTGGGGATCCCGGAGGACCTCGTACGCCTCCGTGATCTCCTTGAACTTGGCCTCCGCCTCGGGCGCGGCATTGCGGTCCGGGTGGAACTCCATGGCCAGCTTCCGGTAGGCCTTCTTGATGTCGGCCTCGGTCGCGTCGCGCGCGACGCCGAGCAGAACGTAAAACTCGCTCACTCCAGCAGATCCTCCACCAGTCGGCTGGTGTGCTCCACCAGCCCGATGATCTTGTCGTACGGCATGCGTGTGGGTCCCATGACGCCGATGACGCCCCTCAGGGCGCCGGCTTCATAGGAGGCGGTCACCAGCGTGAAGTCGCTCAGACGGGCATCGGAGTTCTCGGCGCCGATGGTGATGGAGACACCGTTCTCGCGCCGGGACGCCAGCGCCCGCTTCAAGAGGTCGCGCCCCTCCGTGAGGCGGAGCAGCTCGCGCATTCGGACGTTGGAGGCGAACTCGGGCTGCTCCGCCAGCATCTGGGCGCTGCCGAGAACGACCGCACCCTGATCGTCCGCGAGGTCGAAGATCTCCTCGGCCTCGGCGAGAAAGATATTGAGCAGCTCGCGCCCGCCCTGCGCACCGCCCGCGTCGCGCAGCCGCTCAGTCAGCGTGGAGCGGATCTGCTGCAGCGTATGCCCGGCCAGGCGCTCGTTGAGGATCCGGGAGACGTCCTGCACGGCCTCCGGTCCGACCCTCCCCGGCACCTCGACGAAGATGGTGCGGACTACTCCGCTCCGCAGGTTGAACACCAGCAGCAGCCGCTCGGCGCTCACCGGCACCAGCTCGAGCCGCTCCAGCACCATCTCGTCGAGCGCCGGCGCCACGGCCACGCCGAGCTCCTGGGTCAGAACCCCCAGGACCTGCGCGGCGCGGCGCAGGAGCTCCTCGACCGCACTCCGGCTGCCCAGCAGCCCCGCCTGCAGCGTGTGCTGCGCCTCGTGGCTAAGCGGCGCCAAGCGCATGATCTCGTTCACGTACACCCGGTACGCCCGATCGGTCGGAATCCGGCCGGCGGAGGTGTGGGGGTGGAACAGATAACCCTTGTCCTCCAACTCGCTCATGGTGTTCCGGATCGTGGCGGGCGACACGCCGAGCCCGAACCGACGGGCGATCGTCTGGCTTCCCGCGGGCTCGGCGGTCTCGATATAGGTCTGAACGACCGCCTCGAGGACCCGGAGCTCGCGCTCGCTCAACTGCTCGGGCGTGGGCATGGTCCCGAAATCTATTCGGGTTGACCACGTTCCGCCCCGGTTCTAGGGTGGAGAACAGCCCCGACCCGGGCTCCGGAGCCTTCGACCAACGACTTCGCTGGAGGCCATATGGCGACCCGTACAACGATGCACCAGCACACGATGGAGCGATGCATAGAGAACTGTATCAACTGTCATCGCATCTGCCTCGAGACCGCCGCCCGGCATTTTGCGGGCGAGTCCTCACCCCGCCTGGAGGAGCAGCACGTCCGCCTGCTGCTCGACTGCTCCGAGATCTGCCGCACCAGTGCCGACTTCATGATCCGCGGCTCGACGTTGCATCAGCATACTTGCCGGGCCTGCGCGGAGATCTGCACACGCTGTGCGGACGAATGCGACCGGATGGGTGAAGATCCCTACATGGCGGCCTGTGCCGAGATCTGCCGGCGCTGCGCCGAATCGTGCCGGGAGATGGCTGGCGCTACGGCGTAGCCGACGAAGCCAGCGCATCGAGCCGGAGCCATCCTTCGGCGGTGAGGCGGATCCGCTCGGGGGTGGCCACGGCCCATCCCGCCTCGGTCCAGGCCGCGACGGTCTCGGGCGGGAGCCTGTTCGTGGCCAAGCCCTCCGTGGTGCGGAGGCCGAGGTAGGTTTCCTCCAGCTCGACCGCTTCGGATGACAAGTCCTCCACGCCAGCCACCACACTGCGGCCCTCGGCGATCGCCCGCTCGTAGGCGGTCCACTCCCGCAGATTCCACTGCCGCCGCCGACCGAACCCGCTGTGGGCGGACGGGCCCAGGCCGATGAACGGAGCCCGGCGCCAGTAGGCGCCGTTGTGCCGGGCCCGGCGGCCGGGCCGTGCGGCGTTCGAGACCTCGTAATGCTCATAGCCCTCGCGCGCGAGCGCGCGATCGGCCGCCAGGAACTCGGCTGCATATCGCTCTTCGTCGACCGGCATCACCTCGCCGCGCTCCGTCCACCGGCCGAGTGGGGTGTGCGCCTCGACGGTGAGCCCGTAGAGCGATAGGTGCTCCGGCCCGAGCGCGAAAGCTCGCGCGAGGTCCTGGTCCCAATCGCGGCCTAGCGCGACGGGAAGCCCGAAGATGAGATCCAGCGAGAGATCCTGGAACCCCGCGTGCCGGAGAGCTTCGACCGCCGGCGCCACCTGGCCGGCTGTGTGGGTTCGGTGCATCCACTCCAGCACGCCTGCGTCGAACGACTGCACGCCGAGCGAGATGCGGTTCACACCCGCGGTGCGCCAGGCCGAGGTGCGGGCGGGAGTCACGTCGTCGGGATTGGCCTCGAGCGTGATCTCGGCGCCGGCGGCCACGCGGCGACGCCGCGTGATGCCGTCGAGCAGCGCGGCGGTGCCGGCTGGATCGATGTGAGATGGCGTTCCGCCGCCGAAGTAGATGGTCTGGATCTCGGCTGCGTCTTCCCATACGTCGATGTCTTGCCAGGAATCCCACTCGCGCAGCACGGACGCGACGTACCGGTCCGTCGGCACCTCACGCCGCACGGCGATCGCGAAGTCGCAGTAGCTGCAACGCCGGGCGCAGAAGGGGACGTGGAGGTAGAGGTGCATGCTGAAATATGCACCGGCGCCTGGCAGCATCGTCATCCTTCAGGATGACGCCTGGACCCGCTCAAGTCCGCCGGAACCTCCTCCCCGCCACCTGTTCGACCACTCCCTGCAGCTCGAGCCCGCACAGCACCGCCAGCAGCGCGCCTACCGGCCGCCCCGCGCGCTCGACCAGGCGCTCCAGGTGGACGGCTTCGCGCCCCATGAGCTCCGCCACCCCGCGCTCCTCGTCGCTGAGCGTATCCGGCAGCATGCGGAGGCCGTCCTCCGTCACGGCCGCTGGTTCCGGCACGAACACCACCTCAGGATAGTGGGCGAACAGGTCCGCCGGCTCCAGATACGGTGTCGCACCGTCCCGCAGCAGACGGTTGCAGCCGGTGGAGACCGCGCTCGTGATCGGCCCGGGCACCGCCATCACCTCGCGTCCCTGGTCGAGCCCAGTGCCAGCCGTGATCAGTGCGCCAGACCCCGGTGCCGCCTCGACCACCATCGTGACCCGGGCCAGGCCGCTGATGAGCCGGTTCCGGCGGGGAAAGCTTCCCAACTGCGGCCGCTCGCCCGGCGGGAACTCCGTCAGCAGCAGCCCGCGCTCGCCTACCCGCTCGTACAGCCGACGGTTGGCCGCGGGGTAGATGACGCCGAGCCCGTTCCCGAGCACGCCGATCGTGGTCCCGCCGGCGTCGAGCGCGGCCGAGTGGGCCACTGCGTCGAGGCCGCGCGCCATGCCGCTCACCACGACCAGGCCGGCCCGGCCGGCCTGCGCCGCCACCGTGCGAGCCACGGCCTCGCCGTAGGCGGTGTGATTCCGGCTGCCGACGATGGCGAGCGCGGGCCGCTCGAGCAGCGACAGGTCACCGAAGGCGAACAGCACCGGCGGCGGATCGGGAATGAATCGGAGCAGCGTGGGAAATCCGGGGTCGTCGGGCACGAGGATAATTGCGCCCAGGCGTTCTACGGCTTCCGCCAGGCGGCGGCCGATGGTGAGTGGCGTCTGTTTGATGGCGGTGGCGCAGGCGACGGTCATCCCGGGCAAGCCGCATAAAAACGCGAACGGCGCCGAATGGGCGCCGAGTGGGGTGTGGCAGGCATCGAGCAGTATCTGAAGGCGGGCGGGTCCGATGCCGGGGACCTGCGTCAGCGCCAGGTAGGCGTCGCGTTCATCGCTCATCTACTCATCGTCCATGAACTCCCAGTAGCCCGGTACGTCGGTCAGGTCCTCCTCGGCCGCCGTGCCAGCGACCGCCGTCTTGGCCTGCTTCACGAACTTCCAGAGAAACTCCTTCAACTCCTCCAGCCCAGTGCCCGCCGCGCTCGAGACGGCGAGCACCCCGGTCGCGTCGGGCGCGTCGATAGCCGGCAGCGGGTCGCCCGGCGGCAGCAGATCCCGCTTGCTCAGCAGCAGGAGGTGCGGCGTCTCGGCCAACGTTTCGCTGTAGCGGCGCACCTCATCGCGCAGGCCGGCGTAGGTGGCCTGCGGATCGGGGCTGTCGAGCGGCACCAGGAACGCCAGCACACGCGTGCGCTCGACGTGCTGCAGGAACTTGAGGCCGAGCCCCTTGCCGGCGTGGGCGCCCTCGATGATGCCCGGGATGTCGGCCAGTACGAAGGTGCGGTGGCCGGAGAGCTGCACGACGCCGAGGTTGGGCTCGAGCGTGGTAAACGGATAGTCGGCGATCTTGGGCCGCGCCGCCGACAGCACCGAGAGCAGCGTGCTCTTGCCGGCATTGGGCTCGCCGACCAGGCCCACGTCGGCGATGAGCTTGAGCACCAGCTCGATCTGCCGCTCCTGCCCCTCCTCGCCCGGCTCCCATTCCCGCGGTGCCTGGTGCGTGGAGGTGGCGAAGCGGGCGTTGCCACGGCCGCCGCGGCCGCCACGCGCCACGAGCAGGCTGTCGCCATCCTGAAGCACTTCGCCGAGCAGCTCGCCGGAATCGGCGTCGCGAATGACGGTGCCGGGAGGCACCGGGAGGAAGACATCGTCGGTGGAGGCGCCGGTTTTGGTCTTTCCCTTGCCGTGCTCGCCGCGGTCCACCTTCCACACGGTGCGATACCGGTAGTCGAGCAGCGTGGCGAGGTTCGAGTCCGCACGTACGTAGACGCTGCCGCCGTGGCCGCCATCGCCGCCGTCGGGCCCGCCTTTGGGTTTGTATTTGAACCGGGCGAAGGAGCTGGCCCCCGACCCTCCCGTGCCCGCCGTCACCCGAACTACCGCGCGATCGATGAACATCAGTTCCCCGGCGACCACCCATCGCGAACCGTACGCCAGAGCTCCTTGATCTTCTTCCACTGGTCGAACGACAGCAGCGGATTGACGATCGAGAGCACTCCCTCGATCTGACCGAACGACGCGCCCGCGTTGAGCGATCCCCGCAGGTGCGAGTGCAGTTGCTTGGGCGCCTCGAGCACGGCCGTCTGGGCCACGGTGCAGAGCTCGCGCCGCATGAGGTCCAGCCCTGGCCGGCCGAGCGTGCGGCCGTACCCCTCCGTGATCATCCAGGAGTCGATGGCCGGATGCAGCATGAGCACGCTTTCGCGGAGCTTGCGGTAGTTCTCACCGTACACGGTGCCGCAGACCTCCTCGCCCCGCCGCGTCCATTCCGCGACCTGGCCGTAATCCTGGCCCGGATCCGACTGCGGGGCGGGCAGCCCGCTGAACTTGCGCCAGACGCCGAAGGCGATGAGCGCCCTCGGGTAGCCGACCATGAGCACCGACTGCAGCAGCAGCTCCTCGACCCACTGGGCCGGCACCTGCGACGAGCGCAGCGGGCCCACCCGCTCGCGCAGCTCCGGCTCGTACCCCTGCGCGATGGCGGCGGCGAAGCGCACCAGATCGCGCGTCTGCGGGTCGAGGTTGTCCTGTTTCGCCATCCATCCTACCTCGGTTGAAGGAAGGACCCGAACCGCATCGCCGCCGGGGTCAGTCATGAAAACGCAAGAAGCTGGGCATGGGCAGAAGATAGCCACGGCATCATCCTCCGGATACCTTACGGGCCGATGCCACCAACCCTCCGCGCCCTCGGCACCGCCGTCGTTCTGGCCGGCGTGCTCGCCCCGCCGTGCGTCCGCGCGCAGGCGTCACCGTATCTCCCGCTCGATGATCCGCGGCTCCCCCTGCTCGAGCACCTGATCGCACGCGGCGACATCGAGGATCCCTCGCCGATGGTGCGCCCGTTCCGGCGGGCCGACGCGCTCCGGGTGCTTGCGGCCGCTGACACCACCACCGAACCCGCGGCGCGCGGGCCGGCGGCCATCGTGCACGCGCTCCGGGCCACTTTCGAGGAGTTGCCGGGCGAGCAGACCTGGCGTGTCGCGGGGCGGGCCGGCGCCCAGGCCTACAGTCACATCCGCCGGGACGTGCTGCATCCGCTTGGTCCCGACGGTGTCCGCCCTTACGCCGACCTGACCGGTGAAGCGGTGATAGGCCCGTTTGCGCTCGTCACCCGACCCGCCGCGGAGCCGCGCATCGTGGATGATCCCGAGTGGCCCGGGCGGAGGGATCTCGAGCTGGCGTGGCGCTTCCCCGAGGCCTACGTGAGTGCGCAGTTCAAGTACGGCCGCGTCTTCTACGGGCAGATGGAGCGGAACTGGGGGCCCGTCGGTCTGCCGGGCATCGGGCTCAGCAACTACGGCTATCCCCAGGTTGAGGTGGGGTTCCTCATCGGCACGGGCGGGTTCGAGCTGGAGGCGCTGGCGCGCTCGCTCACCGACGCCCGGGACACGCTGACCCGCTCGCCCACGGACACGCTGGGCACCCGGGTGCATCGCTACTTCTTCGCGCACCGCGTCAGCGCGCGGCTGAGCAGCCGCTTTCGCCTTGGACTGTGGGAGACGGTGGTATTGTCGGGCGTCGACCGCGATTTCGACGGTCGCTTCCGGAACCCGGTGAGCCTCCTGCTGCTGGCCAACCAGTACGGGCTAGGCGCCGACGGCAACGTGATGTTCGGCGCCGACGCGCACTGGCGGGTTGGCAGCCGTGCCACGATCGAGGCGCAGCTCGCGATCGACGACATTCAGTACGAGCGCTCGCCGGGCTCCGACCGCTACCCGAGCCGGTGGGCGTTCACTCTGTCGGCCCACGGGCCGCTGGGCCGCGCGCTCGGCTGGCGGGCGTTCTATACTCAGGCGTCCAGCCTCGCCTTCCGGACGCTGGACCCGTTCGAGAGCTTCACGGACGCGGGCGTCGGCCTCGGCCGGAACTTCGACAACATGGACCAGCTCACGCTCACCGCTGGCGTCCCCCGCGGCACGCGCTGGCTGCTGACGCCCGAGCTCACCCTGCTCCGGCAAGGCGCGGGGCGGCTCGACGATCCGTTTCCGGTGGGCGCGAGCGAGGTGGCCGCGATCCCGCAGCTCTTCATCGGCGTCATCGAGCGCACCTGGCGCGCCGCGATCGATCTCCGTGGCCGCGAGGGCCCGCTCGACCTGCACCTGAACGCCGGGCTGCACCACGTCGTCAACGCGGGCCACGAGGAGGGCCGCACCGTGAACCGATTCGAGGGACGGCTCCAGGCCACGCTGGGCCTCAGCCACCGGGGAGTCCTGCGATGAGAGCGCCGCCGGCGCCGCTCACGCGCGACCGCGTGATGCAGCTGATCGAGAAGATGAAGGAGAGTCGTGTCGTGGTGGTCGGGGACATCATGCTCGACCGCTACCTCGTCGGCGAAACCGAGCGCCTCAGCCCCGAGGCGCCGGTGCCCGTGGTGACGGTGCGCGAGCGCCACGCCGCACTGGGCGGGGCCGCCAACGTCGCCGCCAACGTCGCGGCGCTGGGCGCGCGCTGCCTGCTGGTAGGCACCGTGGGCGACGACAGCGACGGCGCGGCCATCCGGCAGGAGCTGGCGGTGGCGCGTCTGGGCGACCGGTTCGTGCTCACCATCGCCGGCCGGCCGACCACGTCGAAGACGCGCATCATTGCCCGGTCGCAGCAGATCGTCCGGATCGACGACGAGGTCGACACCCTGCTCGAGGGCCAGGACCTCGAGCGCCTCGTACGGGTGGCGCGCGACGCGCTGGCCGACGCGGACGCACTGCTCCTCGAGGACTACAACAAGGGCGCCCTGCCACCCGCCCTCATCACCGCGGTGATGGAGGTGGCCCGCCGCCGCGGCATCCCCATCGTCGTGGATCCCAAGTTCCGCCAGTTCTTCGAGTACTCCGGCGCCACCGTCTTCAAGCCCAACCGGCGCGAGCTCGAGTCCGCCTTGGGCGCGGCGGTCGACCTGCAGAACGGGAACGCGCTCCCGCAGGTGCTCGCCCGGCTCAAGGTCGACAACCTGCTCGTGACGCTCGGCGCGGAGGGGATGGTGCTGGTGATGAAGGATGGGAGCAGCACCCACTTCCCCAGCCTTGCCCGCGACATCTACGACGTCTCGGGCGCGGGCGACACCGTGACCGCCTGGATGGGCACGGCGCTCGCCGCCGGCGCCTCGGTGCGAGAGTCGACGCAGCTCGCGAACTACGCGGCAGGGGTGGAGGTCGGGAAGTCGGGGGTGGCGACGGTGTCGCCGGAGGAGGTGCTCGCGGTGTACGAGGAGCGTTTCGATCAGATCGGACGGCTGCGGCGCGGGGGCCTGATCTAGACCCCCGTCCCGAACGCCAGCCACACTCGCCAGCACTCGCGCACCGCCTCGACGTGCTGCCGGAGCTGCCGGGCGCCGTCCACGTGCTCGGGCGCGAGCTCCACCACCCCCGCCGCCTCCATCCGCGTCCGCAGCAGGTCAGCACACTCGGTCTTGGCCACCTCCGCCAGCCGCTCTTTGCCCCACGAATTCCGCGCGCTCACACCACTCTGCGTGAGGAATCCCAGGAGGTCGCGACGCGTCCAGGTGCCGAGCCACCCGTCCAGGTCGCTGCCCGGCACGACCATGCCGGTCGCGAGAATCAGCCGAGAGGATTCGGCCACGTCGAGCCCTCGCTTCCGGGTCTCGTAGCGGCTCAGGCCGGCGAGCGTCTTAGGGACCTGCGGGTGCGCGCTCAGATGACGGAAGGCGTCCACCGCATGTGCCCTGGCGCCGAGCGGCAGGGTGCGAAGCATGTCGAGCAGGTGGCGCAGCTCGGGGGTCTCCTGCGGCTCCAGCCGTGGGACGCTCTCCACCGTCAGCACCGGCCAGGCCGCCCAGTAGCTCATCTCCTTCGCCATTTCCTGCACGAACTGGTTGCGCTCGTCCACGAGGTTGCCGACATCACAGATGGCGAGCGTGTATGGCGCCATGACCGAAGCGACGAAGTCGGCCGCCTCACCCGTCATGATGAAGCCGGAGAACCCTTCGTGCACCGCCAGCAGGGCCAGCGTGACCCGCAGATCGAGGAAGGCCGCCTCGTCGCCGCCGCCCAGATATCGGTCGAGCGTCGCGTTGACCATGCCCTCGGCCAGCCGGGTGTAGTTGGTCCGCAATTGCTCGGGGCTCTCACCGAGGCCCGGGTTGGCTTCCCGGATCCGGTAGAGGTACTCCGCCACGCCGTCCACGTCCCGCCGGCGCACCCGTTCGGCCAGCCAGGGCGAGAAATCCGCGCACGGCACGCAGCTCGCCGGCGCGTGCGTCCGGGAGAGGCACGGGTAGTCGGGATGCCCTTGGCCCGCGGCGAAGCCGACCAGATCCGAGACGGGCGAGGGGGACAGCGTCAACGTCATCGACATCCTTGTTACAGTGTTCATGCGTCCTCAGGAGACACGCAAAGTTTCGCCAAAGGCGGCCAGGTGCAAGTGGCCTGCGTTGGAGATAGGCAGTTTAGGGGACCGACGGGGGGCGGGTCCGGAGAATGGGCGATGAGGGGCTCGAACCCCCGACCTCGCGCATGTGAGGCGCGCGCTCTAACCAGCTGAGCTAATCGCCCGGACGTTCGGGAGCGGGATTTTACACTCCCCGTCACCGGGCAGGCAAGCCGATGCGGCTCACCGGTTAGCCGGCTACTGGCGGTTGGGACGGCCTCGACCGTGACCTGTGTGGGACTGAGGTCCACGCCCTCCACGCTCGCCGAGATGGCCTTCGCCTCTGGCGTGGGGGAGGTGAAGCTGAAGGCCGCGCTCCCGTCGGCGCCCGTCACGGCCGAAGCCGGGTCGATGCTGTTGTCGCTGCCCGAGGCCTGGGGGGTCACCGTTCGCCCGCCGAGCAGGTTGCCGCCCGCATCTCGCACGGTGACCGTGATCGTGCTGGCGCCTCCCGCCGGGATCGTAGTCGGGTCGGCGACGATGCTCGATTGCGCCGCGCTCGGCGGCGCCGCCACGACCGTAATCGACGACGATGTCACCGACGTGAAGCCGCTCGCCGTGAACAGGAGCGTGCGCGTGCCGGGATCGCCGGAGATGACGAGGTCGGTGAAGCTGGCGCGCCCATCACCGTCGGTCGCGACCGTGCGCGGTGCCGCCCAGAGTTCCGCCGCCCTGGATGGCCACCGAGACCGCGACGCCCGCGGTGCCGAGGTTGGCGCCGTCGCCCGTCTGGAGCTGCACCACCGGCTGCGGGTCGAGCGCCACGCCCGAAGTCGCCTGCGAGGCCGGCTGGGTCGCGATCGCCAGCACGGGTGGGGGCGGCGCCTCCACCGTGTGTGACTCCGTATCGCTGCTGGCGCCGAATCCGTTCCCGCCCGCGTACGTCGCGGTCAGCGTCCGGCTCGCCCGCCGTGGTGAGGCCGATCGCACAGCTCCCCTGCCCGCTCGGAGAGCGTTCCGGTGCAGGTGTTGCCGCCGTCATGCGACCTGCACGGATCCGCTCGGCGTGCCGGACGCCGAGGTGACGGTGAAGCTCACGGTGACCAGGTCCCCCGCGCGCGAGGGGTCGGGAGTGTCGGCCGTGATGGTCGTGATCGTGGGCGCGGCCGTCAGATTGATCGTCCCGCTCGTCACGGCGGCGAAGTTGGCCGCCGAGAAGCGCAGCGTACGCGCGCCCGGCGAGCCGGTGATCGAGAGATCGGTGAAGGCTGCCCGGCCGTTGCCGTCGGTGAGCTTGCTGGTAGCGCCGCCGAGTGAGCCGCCGCCGGTCGCGATGGCGACCTGCACCGCCACCCCGCTCTGCGTGGCGGCGTTGCCGCCGGCGTCGAGCAGCTGGATCACCGGCTGCTGTCCCAGCACCGCTCCGCTCACGGCGCTCGCCGAAGGCTGGGTCTGGATCGACAGCCGAGCGGGCGCACCCGCGGTAGCGGTCGCGCTGAACTCGACCACGCCGATGCCCGAGACCACGGCGCTGACGGTGTTGTTGTTCACCCCCGGCGTGCTACCCAGCGTCCAGGCCGCGGCCGCCTGCCCGGCGGCGTCGGTGGAGGAGGTGGAGGGCGTCACGCTACCCCCGCCCAAGCCGATGACCCACGAAACCGCGGCCGCCGGCACCGGATTGCCGGCGCCGTCCTTGAGCACAACGACGAGCGGAAGGGGCAGCTCGGTGCTGACCGGGCCGGTCTGGCCGTCGCCGGAAACGATCGACAGTCCCGACGCCGCACCGGCGGTGGCGTCATGCACGAACGTCACCGGCGAGCCCGCGAGCCCGTCCACGCTCGCCAGCGTGCGCTGCGTTCCCGGCAGTAGTGCCCAGCGTGCGGGTTACCGAGGTCTGGCCGTCCGCGCCGGTGGTGGTCGTGGCACTGCTCACGCTGCCGCCGCCGTCCACGGTCCAGACTACGTCGACGCCCGGGATCGGGTTCCCGAATGCGTCGGCGACCTGGACCACCAGCGGATTCGCCAGCGTGGTCCCCACCTGTCCGCTCTGATCCATGCCGACTCACGGCGGTGATGCCGTTGGCGTTCTCGGGGAGGGCGTTGAGGCTGAAGGTGGCGGTGGCCGTCGCCTGGCCCTGGCTGCCGAGCGCCCGCACTTCGCCCGCCTGCGTGCCGGGCCGCGTGCCCAGGACCACCTGCGCCGTGGCCGTACCGTCGGCGTCGGTGGTGGTGGTGTCCGGGCTGAGCGACGCGCTCGGGCGCGGGATCAGTGAGCACGAAGACAACCGTCGCCCCCTCCACCGGCCGGCCCGCGCCGTCGGTCACCGCGGCCACGAGCGGCTGCGGCAGCGCCTCGCCCACGCGGCCGTTCTGCCCGTTGCCCTGCACCAGCGTCACGGCGGCGGGCTCACCCGTGCCGGGCAGCAGCAGGTCGCTCCCGCCGCCACAGGCGGACAGCAGGAGCACGGCCAGTACAGCGGCTCGGCGGACTCCGGGGATTGCTTCGCGTCTCCGATAGCTGGCTCGACGTGCACGATAGCTCGCAGGTGTCGGGGAGTATCGGGGCCGCCCATCACGCGCCGGCTCCGGGCCGCGCCTGGGGTAGAGCAGCGCCTCGGGCTGAGGCGCTGAAAAGATCGGGCGCACGCTGCCGTGAAGGTAAGGGAAAAGGACCGGGACGTGCCGTGATCCGTGCCACACCGGTCAGGGGCGTCCCGAGCCTCCCAGCACCGCTGGCGCGAGGATGCCCCCGAGCCCCGGCCGGCGCGGCCGGTGGCCCACGCCCAGAGAAAGTTGTAGCCCCCGATCGGGCCGAAGGCGTCCAGCACCTCGCCGCAGATGAACAGGCCGGGATGGCGCCGGCTCTCCATGGTCCGCGGGTCGATCTCGGCCAGGCTGACGCCGCCGCCGGTCACCTCGGCCTTGCGGTATCCCTCGTCGCCGGTCCACGGCAGCTCCCCCTGCACCAGCGTCTCGATCAGGCGCTGCCGCTCCGCCTTGCGGAGCTGGGCCAGCAGCCGAGTGCCCGGCACGCCGGCCGCGTCCGCCAGCGCGTCGGCCAGCCGAACGGGAAGCTCCCGGCGGAGCGCGCCGGCCACCGTCCGCGTGCCTTCGGGGCGGAGCGCCGTCCTCCCAGTCGGCCGCCTCGAGCGCCGTCCAGCGGACGCGGACGCGCGCGGCCCCGTCTTCCTCGACGCGCGAGCGCACCGCCACGTGGGAGACGTCGAGCACCGACGGACCGCTGTAGCCGTGATGCGTGAACAGGAAGCCGCCGCTCGCGGTGGCGCTGCGCGTGCCGTCGCGCGCCGTGATCGTGACCGGCAGGCTCACGCCCGCCAGCGCGCCGAACGGCGCCGGCTCGGCCGTGAGCGGCGTGAGCGCCGCGTAGGTCGAGTGGACCGTGTGGCCCAGCGCGGCCAGCAGGGCGAGGCCGCGCCCGTCGCTTCCGGTCTTGGGCACCGAGAGCCCGCCGGTGGCCACGACGACCGCGTCCACCTCGAGCGGTGCGGCGCCCTCGCACTCGACGCGCCAGCGCGGCGCCGGCCGGCGCGAGCCCGGTCACCCGGGTCTCCATCAGCAGCCGCGCACCTCGCCGGGCGGCCAGCGCGAGCAGGCCGTCGCGCACGTCCCGCGCGCGGTTCGACGCGGGAAAGAATTTCGCCGTCTCGGGCTCCTCGACCAGCCGGAGGCCGAGCTCGCGCTCGAAGAACGCGATCTGCTCCGCCAGCGGCCACGACCGCAGGATGTTCCGCAGCGTGTGGGGCGAGGAGTCGGTGACGAAGCGCGTCTCGTCCACGCGCGAGGGGAGAATGTTGCAGCGGCCGCCGCCGCTGATGAGAATCTTTCGGCCGCCGTCACGCGTCCGCTTCGAGCAGCACGGTGTCGGCGCCGGCGGAAGCGGCGAAGATCGCGGCCATCGATCCGGCGGCTCCGGCCCCGATGACGGCGATGCGGCGGCGTGGCATCGGGGCAATGTACTATTCACCCTCACCCGTACCGAGGCCTCGGCATGCTTCCCGTTCGCGCCGCCGCTCTGCTGCTCGCCCTGCTCGCTGCTCCCGGGCAGGCCATCACCGACGATCCGCCGCCACGCGGCTTCACCGCCGCGTCGGCCAGGGCCGAGCGCGAGTGGGAGGCGAAGTTCCAGGCGATCCCCGAGCCGGACTCGCTCCGCTCCTACATGCGTCTGCTCTCCGCGCGGCCACACCACCTGGGCTCCCGAGGGACAGCGCCAACGCCGCCTGGATGCTCGACCGGTTCCGCGGCTGGGGGCTCGACGCGCGGATCGAGACCTTCCACGTGCTCTTTCCCACGCCGCTCGAGCGTCGCGTGGAGCTCGTCGCACCGGGGCATTTCGTCGCCCGCCTGCGCGAGCCGGCGCTGCCGCAGGACCCCACGTCGAGCCAGCAATCGGAGCAGCTCCCGACCTACAACGCCTATTCTCCCGACGGCGACGTCACCGCGCCGCTGGTGTACGTCAACTACGGCGTGCCCGAGGACTACGTCCGCCTCGAGCGCCTCGGCATCTCGGTCAAGGGCGCCATCGTGATCGCGCGCTACGGCCTGTCCTGGCGCGGCATCAAGCCCAAGGTGGCCGCCGAGCACGGGGCGGTCGGCTGCCTCATCTACTCCGATCCGCGCGACGACGGCTACCAGGCGGGCGACCCGTATCCGGACGGCCCGTTCCGCCCGAAGGACGGCGTCCAGCGCGGCAGCGTGCTCGACATGCCGCTCTACGCCGGCGATCCGCTCACGCCCGGCGTCGGCGCGACGAAGGACGCCAAGCGCCTCGACCGATCGAAGGCGCCGACCCTGCCGACCATCCCGGTGCAGCCGCTCTCCGCCGCCGACGCGCAGCCGCTGCTCGCCGCGATCCGCGGACGCACCGCGCCGGCCGGCTGGGTCGGCGGGCTCCCGATCACGTATCACATCGGCCCTGGCCCCGCGAAGGTGCGGCTCAAGCTCCGGTTCGATTGGCGGATCGTGCCGGCGTACGACGTGATCGCACGGATCCCCGGGAGCGAGCGGCCCGACGAGTGGGTGGTGCGCGGCAATCACCATGACGGGTGGGTCAACGGCGCCGAGGATCCGATCTCCGGCATGGTGGCGGTGCTCGAGGAGGCCCGCGCGTACGGCACGCTGCTCAAGCAGGGCTGGCGGCCGCGGCGCACCATCGTGCTCGCCGCGTGGGACGGCGAGGAGCAGATGCTCCTCGGCTCGACCGAGTGGGCCGAGACGCACGCGGACGAGCTGGCGAACGCGGTGGCGTACCTCAACACCGACGGCAACGGCCGCGGCCGACTCGGTGCCGACGGCTCCCCCGCACTCGCGCGGATGCTGTCCGAGGTGGCGCGCGACGTGAAGGATCCCGAGACCGGCATGTCGGTCTGGAAGCGGGCGCACCTCGGCGAGGTCGCCGCCGCCGCCCGCGGCGACAAACGGCGCGAGGCCCGCGACCGGACCGACCTCGTCGTCGATCCGATGGGCTCCGGCTCCGACTACACGGCGTTCTACCATCATCTCGGCATCCCGTCGCTCAGTCTCGGCTTCGGCGGCGTCGACGACGGAGGGATCTACCACTCGATCTACGACAGCTTCCACTGGTATACGACGTTCAGCGACACCTCGTTCACCTTTGGCCGCGCGCTGGCGCAGACCGTCGGCCTCACGACGATGCGTCTGGCCGGCGCCGACGTGCTGCCCTACGAGTTCAGCCGGCTGTCCGAGCGCGTGTCCGCGAATCTCAAGGAAGTGCAGGACCTGATGACCGCCATGCGCGACTCGATCGAGGACCAGAACCGCCAGGTGGACGAGAGCCTGTTCGTGGCGATGAGCGATCCCCGCCGGCCCACCGTGGCGCCCGTGCGCGAGCCGGTCCCGCCGTTTCTCGACTTCGCGCCCCTTCAGAACGGCGCCGCGCGGCTCAAGGACGCGAGCGCCAGGTTCGAGCGCGCCTACGCGACCGGCCATGCGCGACGGCGGCACCGCCGCTCGACACGGCCCGCGCTCGCGCGCTCAACGCGCTGCTGGCTCAGGCCGAGCGGGCGCTGGCTCCGCCCGATGGATTGCCACGGCGGCCGTGGTACCGGCAACTGCTCTCGGCCCCCGGCTGGTACACGGGCTACAGCCCGAAGACGATGCCGGGCGTGCGCGAGGCCATCGAGGGCAAGCGGTGGAAGGAGGCGGAGGCTGGCGCGGCGACGCTGGGACAGGCGCTCGGAGCGGCAGGCGGACGTGCTCGAGCAGGCGGCGGGAGTGCTGGCCCCCTAGAGCTTTCGGCGCCGGCGGATGATTCGACGCGGATCGTACCGGTATACCCCCAGGCGAGGTCTTGCCCGCCAGCGGGCGTGCCCAGGCCTTTCATTCGCGCGAGAGCCGATGCCCGAGGTTGATCATCGGCCGCTCGAGATATCGGAAGCTCAGCCAGGCCAGCGCCGTCGTCGCCAGGAGCACCTTGGGGGCGATGGCTAGCCAGCTGCCGCCGAGCAGGCCGTGGACCAGCCCAAGCTGGATGATGGGGAAGTGCAATAGGTATGCGCCGTAGGAGACGTCGTTCCTGATGACGACCGTCCACCCGGCGAACGCCACGCAGTATACCCAGAGTCCCACGACGATCTGTGCGACGATGGGAACAGGCATCAACCACGGGGAGCCCGCGAGGACGATCGGGGCGCCGGCCACTGCGACCGGCAGGAACAGCGATCGATAGCGATCGAGATGGTGCCCCCACGCGTACAGCAGCGACCCGGTGAAGAAGAAACTCGCCAGGCTCAGGTAGACGACGCCCCGGGGCTCACCGGCTCCGACTACGAGCAAGGGATACGCGGCGAACAGCAGCGCGAGGCCCGCGGTCCAAGTCATCCCGAGCCGCCGCTGCACCGCCAGGACCCATGGGAGCGCGATGTAGCAGGCGATCTCGACCTTCAGCGTCCAGGCGCTTCCATTGATGGCATCCACCCGGAGACCGGCGAGCGTCCCGCCGATCGTCGGCTGAAGGAAGTTCGCGAACACGAGGTTGGCCGCCAGGTAGCGCGCCAGCTCCCCGGCGATGCCGTTCCGCAGTGTACCCGCCTCCACGGTCAGGATGGCGGCCTGGACCAGGATGACCACGGCGTACAGCGGATAGATCCGGAAGAAACGCTTCAAGGCAAATGCCTTGAGACTCGAGTTCCGCGCGAGGCTCCACGTCAGCAGAAACCCGCTGATCACGAAGAACCCCGCGACGGCCACCCCGGCCAGGCTGCCCGGGGTGAACCGGTCGTGGCCGGTCAGGTAACCGCTGTGGTAGATGACCACCGTATAGGCGAGGATGATGCGGAGCAGGTCGAAGTTGTTGTCACGCGGGTACGCGCGAGTCGTGGGCAGCAGGTGTGTTCTCGCTGTCGCGGAGGAAAGTGGGCCCTCCAGGATTCGAACCTGGGACCTACGGATTATGAGTCCGCTGCTCTAACCACCTGAGCTAAGGGCCCGACCGCGGGAAACATGAGGCGAGCCATGCGGTTGGACAAGGCGGGCGCCGCAGGTTGGCAGGGACGGTGACCGGCAGGGGGGCAAAATTGGTGGCACAAAAGCAATCTGGGGAGGAGCTAGCGAGGCTCGTTCCGGTCGACCGCACCGCGGAGCCGCGGGGTCGGGACCACGAGAGTTGTGAAGGTGAGCCGGGGCATGCCTTCCCTGCCCTTGGGCGGGGTGGACCCCATTTCCTTGAATTGCCAGTGCGGACTTGAAAGCGGTTGACCAACCAAGTCGCCACATCTGAACGGCGGTATCACAAAGGAGTTGAGAGTCGCCTCCTTCTTCAACTGGTGCACCAACGTCATGGTCTGCCGAGGCCCGCCGGCTTGGTGCAATGGCAAATCGACCACGGCACGGCTCACCCCCGAGCGAACAACTAGCTTTGCCGGCCCCGGCCGAGCGCTGGTGCTGACTCCCTATAGCCCGCCGAAGGAGCTCGACTCGTGCTGAAGATTCCCGGGCCGATCATCGGGAGCTCGAGCTCACCCGCGAGCGGGGCCGGCCGGGCGGGGGTTCTGGGTAGCGGTATTCCAACGCTACGGGGCGCACCGAATGTAAGAGGGCGGATTTGTGGCCACGCGCGCCGAGCTGGCGATTCTCCTGATGGCCTGGGACCGGAGCGGCGGCGCCCGACCAGATGCAGCAGCCGGGCTCAGCATTTCCACTTCGCCATGCGATCTAGTTTAGGGGTACGGGTTCGTCGGCGCGTTATTGAGCTGAGTGGCCGCGTTGTTGAACACGTTCCCGATGCTGTTGCGCAGCACGAGCAGGATCGCTATCAGGCCGACCGCGACTAGGGCGATGATCAATGCGTACTCGACCAGACCCTGGCCGGCATCCTCGCGCCAGAACGTATGGAGCGCTGCTTTCATGGTGCCTCGGGTAGATTAGGGGATCGAATGATGCAAGTGTGGTCATGGCAATGAAATGGGCCAATAGTGCCTATAGTCGAGAAAACATTCGGCAGGCCCCTGCTGCAGGGCGACATGATGTCGTGCAAAGGCGTGGCGAGCTCGGGTCAGGCGTGGATCGCGAAGGGTCCCGTGCTTCGGATCTACTCCTGGTCCGCCATCCGGGTCCTGAGGTTCCGGAACTCCGACGTCCGCTGGCCACCGCCGCGGAACTCGCAATGAGACGGGTCGCACACCCGCCCGCCGGCCGCGACGCCTCGCTGTTCCGCGGTGTTCATCAACTGTTCCGCCAGCACCCATGCCGGGATCCACTCGCCTGCCACCACGCCCGGATACAGCGACGCGTACTGCGGCTTGAGCCGCGCCTGGCGCTCCAGCCCCGACGATCGTCCGAACTTCGTCATATGAACCTCGCGCGGCCCCCCGGGGATATCAGCCCTTGGGGGCCCGGATTCTCTGGTACAACTCAATGTGCCGCTCCGCCATCGCGGTCTGGGTAAAGCGCTCCTGCACCCGCCGGCGCCCGGCCTCGCCCATGCTCCGCCGGCGGGCCGGGTCGTGACACAGCGCCTCGAGCGCGTTCGCCAGCGCCGGTACGTCCCGGAGCGGCACCTCGAGGCCGGTCACGCCCGGCACGTTGACCTCGCGCACCGCGCTCGGCAGCGCCGTGGTGATCACCGGTCGCCCCGAGGCCATCGCCTCGAGCACGACGAGCCCGAACATCTCCTCCACCGTGACCGACGGCAGCACGAGGAAATCGGCGTCGGCCATGCGCCGCGGGAGGTCCTCGTCGGGGTACTCGCCGTACCAGCGCACCCGGTCGGTGATCGCCAGCGCCTGCGCCAGGGTCCGGAGCCGCGGCCCCTCGGGCCCCGACCCTACGATGTCCAGCCGCAGCTCAGGCACGCGCTCGAGCGCGCGGAGCAGGATGTCGAGTCCCTTGTAGGCCACCAGCCGGCCGATGAAGATCGCCCGCGGCGACGCACCCGGCGGTGGCGGCGGGACGGTCTCCCAGCGCGCCTGGTCGATGCCGAACGGAATGACCTCGACCTTGCTCTCCCACCCCACCAGCTCGCTCGAGAGCGCCAGGTGCGCGCGGCTCGGCACCACCACCGCCGCCGCCCGCCGCAGCACGAGTCCCGTGACCAGCCGGTACATCGAGCGCCGCGAGTCGGCGTGCTGGGTCACCACGACCGGCGTCCGGCCGGCGCGGAGCAGGCAGGCCACGTCGGCCAGCGGGTGGGGATGGTGCACGTGGATGATGTCGGCCCGCTTCCACGCCGCCGCGATGTACCCCGGGGCGATCTCCTGCGAGCCGAGGGCGGCGAACGAGAACGCGCGCGTGACGGCGGAGCGCTGGCGCCCGGAGCTCCCGGCCTTACCGCGGCCTTCGACGGCCACGACCTCCACCTGGTGGCCCAGGTTCGCCGCACCCTCGGCGAGTCCCTGGACCACCCGTTCCATGCCGCCCGAGCGCGGCCAGTAGTACTTCGCGAGATGAAGAATGCGCATGGGGAGTCTCGCCAAGTTCACCACGACCTGCGATCCAAGTCAACCACGTCGTCCCCTTGGTCCTGGCCCCGTGCGGGGCGAGATTGGTGCTGTGCGCGCCCTCGTGATCTCTCGCGTCTACGCGGACCCATCCGCACGTGGCAAGCTTCGCGCCCTCGCCGGCCTCGGCGCCACCGTTGCGGCCGCCGTGCCCGATCGCTGGGTGCCGGCGGGTCTGGTGGAGCAGCAGCAGACCAGCTGGGGCGACGACGGCGGCGTCCGGACCGTCCCCGTCCCCATCCGCGGCAGCGCGCTGCCGGCGGCGAATCCGTTCTGGCATGGCGGCACCGTGCGCGGCCTGCTGACGGACTTTCGCCCGGAGCTCGTGCAGATCGAAGAGGAGCCGTGGAGCAACGGCGCCGCCGCCATCGCGCGGGCGGCGCGCCGGCTCCGGATCCCGTACGTGCTCCTCACGCGCGAGAGCCAGCCCGTCAGCCGGAGCACGCTGGCGCTGCTGCGCCGCAATCGCGCGCTCGCCGGCGCGGCGGGGGTCATCTCGGTCAACGAGCTCGCCGGACGCCTGGCGTTGAAGGGGCACCCGTCGCTGCCGCACCGCACGATCCCGCAGCTCGGGACACCGCTGCCCCTCGCCGTGGACAGGGCGCCCCACACCGGGCTCGCGATCGGGTTCGTCGGCCGGCTGATCCACGAGAAGGGACTCGACCTGCTGTTCCGCGCCGCGGTCAAGCTCGTCGGCCGGTGGACCATCACGGTGGTCGGCACGGGACCCGCGCAGGAGGAGCTCGAGGGACTGGCCGAGCGGCTGGGCATTGCCGGACGCGTCACCTGGCTCGGCGCCCTTCCCCGCGCCGCGGTCGACGCAGGTCTGGCCCAGGCTCGACGTGGTCGTCGTGCCCTCCCGCAATACGCCGCGCTGGGTCGAAGCCACGCCTCGCGCCGCGCTCGACGCCATGGCGCATGGCATCGCCGTCGTCGGCAGCACCGGCGGCGCTCTGCCCGAGACGATCGCCGATGCCGGGCTGGTCGTCCCCGAGGAGGATGTCCCGGCGTTGAGCGAGGCGCTCCAGCGGCTGCACGACGATCCGGCAGAGGTCCAGCGGCTTGGCCTCGCGGGCCGGCGGCGCACCATGGACCTCTACAGCGACGCCGCGGTCGCCGAGCGAACGCTTGGCTTCTGGCGCGATCTCCTTCGCGCAACCGCTTGACTTCGCCCTACTTACGAGCGATCTTCGCCCTCCATGCCCACCTTGGAATCGCGTAGGTCCTTGCCTGCCCGGGTGTGGCTTGCCCTGGCTGCCGTTCTCGTCGCGCTCGCTTCCCCCCTGTCGGCCCAGGTTCCCACCGGTCAGCCGCAGCAGTCTGCCGTCGCCCGAGCAGGCGCAGTCGCTGCTCAAGGCGCAGCCGGAGCTGGTCGAGCAGCTGCGCGATCGGCTGTCGCGAGTCGGGACTGACGCCCGACCAGGTCCGCTCGCGGCTCCGGGCGGCCGGCTATCCCGAGAACATGCTCGACGACTACGTCCAAGGCGCCGACACCACCGTGGCCGCGCAGCTCGGCCCCCGAACCCTCGACGCCGTCCGGGCACTCGGCATCCTGTCCAGCGACGAGGCCGACTCGCTCCGGCTGGTGGACTCGGTCGGGGCGATCGTCCGACTCGCTCCGCGCGGTGCTCGACTCGATCAAGCTGCTCCGCGCCGACTCCGCCCGCGCCGATTCGCTGGCCGATTCGGTCGCGGTGCTCCGCGGAGCCGGCGTTGAAGCTCTTCGGCGTCGAGACCTTCCGACGAGCGACGACCCGGTTCCAGCCAGCGCAGGCCGGCCCGGTGGACGAGAACTACCGGCTCGGCCCGGGCGACATGCTGGTCCTCATCCTCACCGGCGACGTCGAGCGCTCGCACACTCTCGAGGTCACGCGCGAGGGTTTCGTCGTCATACCGCAGGTGGGCCAGGTCTACGTCGCCAACCTGACGCTCGGGCAGCTCGAGGATCAGCTCTACGGCCGGCTCGGCCGGGTGTACTCCGGCGTGCGGCGGGGCGCCCAACGCCACCACCCGGTTCCAGCTCTCGATCGGCCGGCTCCGGAACGTCCAGGTCTACGTCGCGGGCGACGTGGTGCGGCCCGGCGCGTACCAGATCTCCAGCGCCGGCACGGTGCTCACCGCCCTCTACGCCGCCGGCGGCCCCACCGCGAACGGCAGCTTCCGGCACGTTCAGATCCGCCGCGGCCGGGCAAGCTGGTCGACAGCCTCGACCTCTACGACTACCTGCTCCGCGGCATCAATCCCACCGACGTCCGGCTGCAGAGCGGCGACGTGGTGTTCGTCCCGGTGCACGGCGGCTAGGGCCACGGTGACCGGCAAGGTGCTGCGGCCGGCCATCTACGAGCTGCTCCCCGACGAGACGCTGCGGGACGTGATCGCGTTCGCCGGCGGGCTTCGATCCCTCCGCGGCTACCAGGCCCGGGTGACAATCCACCGGATTCTGCCGCCCGCGTCACGCGGCCCAGGCGGGCGGGCACGCGTGGTCATCGCGGTCGGTGCCGACCAGTTCAGCGGCGGCATGGTGCCCGCGGTGCCGATGGCGCCCGGGCGACTCGGTCACGGTCTATCCGGTGGCCGACCGTCAGCGCGGCTACGTCACCGTGCGGGGCAACGTCTGGGTCGAGGGGCAGGTGGGCTTCACGCCGGGCATGAAGCTGAGCGACGCCATCCGGCTCGCCGGGCGGTCCCAAGCCCGACGTCTACCTGCCCCGCATCCTGGTCACCCGGATGCGCGAGGACTCCAGCTTCGTCCAGCTCCGCGCCGCGTTCGCCGACTCCACCGGGCGGGTGCAGGAGCGACCTGGCGCTGGAGGACCAGGACGAGGTCCGCATCTTCTCCCGCACCACGTTCCGCCCCGAGAAATACGTCGCGATCGTCGGCGCGGTGCGCCGTCCGGGCCGGTGCCCTACCGCGAGGGGATGACGATGCGCGACGCTGATCCTCCTCGCCGACGGGGTCACCCAGGACGCCCAGCTCGGAGGCCGAGATCGCGCGGCTGCCCGAGAGCCGGCCCGCGGGGGCGCTGGCCGAGACGGTGCGGGTGCCGCTCGAC
The DNA here is from genome assembly GCA_963728705.1 of uncultured Gemmatimonadales bacterium. Lineage (GTDB taxonomy): Bacteria > Gemmatimonadota > Gemmatimonadetes > Gemmatimonadales > GWC2-71-9 > CAVVWJ01. The sequence continues at coordinate 15,301 of CAVSLY010000012.1, read as the reverse complement.
TCCAGCTATCGTCTTCGGTCGCGGCGCCGCCCGCCGCGGCGGCGCCCAGCCCCGGGTCCCAGGGCGATGCGCCGCTCCAGCCGTACGACAACGTGCTCATCCTGCGCCAGGGCGGGTGGGCGCTGCAGCGCACGGTGGTGCTCAGCGGCCAGGTGAAGTACCCCGGCCGCTACTCGCTCCGCTCCAAGACCGAGCGGCTCGCCGACCTGATCGAGCGCGCCGGCGGACTCACCGAGGAGGCCTACCCGGGCGGCATCCAGTTCTATCGCTCGTACCTCGGCAACACGCCGGCCGGGGACCGATCGGCTCCGGTCGCTCGCCCCGCCCGACGTGGCCGCTCGCGACACGACGCGCCGCGCAGCTTCCCGAGCGCGTGGGGATCGACCTGCCGCGGGTGCTCGAGAACCCCAAGTTCCGCGACAACATCATCCTCGCGGCGGCGACTCGATCCACATCCCCGAGTACAACCCGATCGTGCTGGTGCAGGGAGCGGTGAACTCACCGGGTGCGGTGGCGTACACGCCGGGAAAGAATCTGGACTGGTACGTGGATCGCGGCGGGGGATACACGCAGACGGGCGACGCACGCCACCCCTACGTCACCCAGCCGAGAGGAAAGCGGGAGGGGGTCAAGCGGAAGCAGGTCTTCGCGGACCGGGTGCCGCACCCGAAGGCCGGGCGCCGTGGTCTTCGTTCCGACCCTGACGCGCCGAGCCGTCCGAGCAATCTGACCGCCATCCTGGGCACCGCCGCGCAGCTCCTCGGCGCCCTGGTCACCATCATCGTGGTGGCCAGGAACTAGGCGCCGCGACCTCGACCCGCGCGCTCGCCTCGGCGGCGCACGGAGAAATCGGGCACCAGGCGGGCCAGCAGCTCCCGGATCTCGTCGTCGGACCGCCCTTTCCGCGCGCCCTCCACCAGCGCATCCACCACCGTGCTCAAGCCGAGGGGCAGCGCCCCGTTCTTGGCCCGGAGCACCTTCGGGTGGTCGGTCGGGATCGAGCTCTCCGAGTCGAAGAACAGCTCCTCGTACAGCTTTTCCCCCGGCCGCGTGCCGGTGAACCGGATCTCGATGTCGGTGCCGACCTCGAGCCCGGACAGCCGGATGAGGTCGGTGGCCAGGTCGAGGATCTTCACCGGCTCGCCCATGTCGAGCACGAACACCTCGCCGCCCTCGCCCGATGGCGCCCGCCTGCAGCACGAGCTGCACCGCCTCCGGAATGGTCATGAAGTAGCGCCGCATCTCGGGATGCGTCACCGTCACCGGCCCACCGCTCCGGATCTGCCGGAGGAAGGTCGGCACCACGCTGCCCCGGCTGCCGAGCACGTTGCCGAACCGCACGGCGACGAACTTCCGCTCGTGGGCCTCGGCGATCTCCTGGACGATCTGCTCCGCGACCCGCTTGGTGGCGCCCATGACGTTGGTGGGCCGGACGGCCTTGTCGGTCGAGATCATCACCAGATGCTCGACCCCGAACTCCGCCGACAGCTCCGCCACGTTCTTGGTGCCGAGGACGTTGTTGGTCACGGCCTCGGCGAGATTGCTTTCCATCAGGGGGACATGCTTGTGGGCGGCGGCGTGGAACACCGAGTAGGGCCGGTACTGCTCGAAGACCTGCCGGAGCCGCTCGCGGTCGCGCACGTCGGCGATGACCGGGACCGCGCTCACGGTCGGGAAGCGCTCGGTCAGCTCGGCGAGGATGTCGAAGATGGAGTTCTCGCCGTGTCCCAGCAGGACGACCTGGGCCGGCTCCAGCCGGGCCAGCTGGCGGCAGAGCTCGCTCCCGATCGACCCCCCGGCTCCGGTGACCAGCACGGTCTCGCCGGTGGCCAGGCCCCGCACCTGCTCGAGGTCGGTCTGGATCGTCTCGCGCCGCAGCAGGTCCTGGATCTCTACCTGCCGGAGCGAGCCCACCGTCACCTTGCCGGAGATGATGTCGAACATGGCCGGCACCGTCCGGGTCTTGACGCCGGCCTCGAGCGCCGCGCGAACGACCTGCCGAACCACCGCGCCCGGCGCTCGCGGCATGGCGATGACCAGCTCGTCGATCCCGTGCGTCAGCACCAGGTCGGGGATGGCCGCCAGGTTTCCCAGGACCGGCAGGTCGCACATCCGGTGTCCGTGCTTGGAGCGGTCGTCGTCCACGAAGCCGATCGGATTGAGCCCGAGCGCCGGGTGGGCCATCAACTCCTTGACGATCATCTCCCCCGCCGCACCCGCCCCGACGATGAGCGCCCGTGGCGCGTCCAGCAGGCGGTGCTGCTGTCCCCGGCGGCCGAAGGCCCGCACCGCGAACCGCGGGGCAGCGGCGAACGCCGCGGTCAGCAGGGCATCCATGAAGAGCACGCTGAGCGGCACGCGCATGACCGTGAGGTCCAGCACCGGCAGGAAGAACGCGCCGATCAGCAACCCCGCCAGGCCGGACGCCGTCGACGCCGAGATGAGGCGCTCGATGTCCATGATGCCGGCGTAGCGCCAGAGCCGCCGGTAGATGCCGACGCGCCAGAAGATGGCAAGCTTGAGCGGAAGGCAGATCAGGAGGAAGAGCAGCGCCGCGTGGTTCTGGTCAGGTCCCCACTCAAAGCCCTCGAACCGGAGGGCGAACGACAGCACCGTCGCGGAGGCAAACAGCAGGAGATCCGAGGCGAACAGGTACCGGTTGCGTATTCTGCCGGCCACGGGAACGTGCGTATCGGGTGCCATTCCGGTAGAGTATCTCCGACCAGGGTATCAGAGTCAAGGCAATGGCAAAGCTGAGGTTATGCCCTCGACCGTGAAAGAAGAACCACACAGAGCAAGCCTCGCGCCATTCGACAGGGCGGCTGCTCAGGGCCTCGGCGAGGCAATCGACGTGTCGGAGTGACCCGATCCGGTCGGGTTTGATCGCCGGAATGCCCGCCGAAGGGGACGCCAGGGACGGATCAGGTCGGCGAATGTCTCGCGGCGCAGGCGGTCGAATTCAGTCACTTCATGCGTCCGGAGCGAGCGGGCATTCACCGCGTACGCGCGCCCGATCGCCAGGGCCATTCCCAGAGCCGTACCCAGGATGATCGTCAGAAACACGTTGCGCACCAGCCCGCGGGGGTCCGGGCGCACCGGCGCCTCGGGCGGCTCCACCACCGTGATCACCGGCGTGTCGCGGACTTCCTCGATCTTCGCCTGCTCGAAGGACTGGGACAGCGTGGTGTAGAGCTGCTGCTGCAGCAGCACTTGGCGTTGCAGGCGCTCCTGCTGGAAGTTGAGCTCCGGGGCGTTGCGGTACTCGCGGTTCCGCTGCAGGAAGTGCTGCAGCTGGTCCTCGGCCGCCCGCAGATCGCTCTTGACCTCACCCAGTCGCTGCTCCGTGAACCGCCGCTCCGCGCCGGCCTGGGTCTGCCGGCTCTCCAGGTTGAACTGGTTGAGCAGCTCGATCAGCCGAGTGCTGACCTGGAGCGAGAGGACCGGGTTCCGCGTCGTCACGGCCACGTCGATCACTCCCGTTTTCTGCACCGTCGTGGCCTGCACGTCGTTGCCCAGCCGCCGTATGGCCGCATCGCGCCTGAGCGCGGGGGTGGCACCCTTCGACCTGTAGATGTCGATGAGCGTACCGCGAACGACCCCGGTGTCGGCCGGATATTCGAACTTCGTGTCCACCACGGCTCCAAGGATGTGGTGGGACGTCAGGAGGTCGGCGTAGAACGCCGGCGACTGCCCCCCGTCGCCCAGCGGCAGCGCGAGGCCGAACTGGGACGCGAGTCCGGAGAGCGACGTGGTGGATCGGCGCGATTGGGGGGTCAGCGTGGCGTTCGCCGTGAAGGTCCGGGGAACCAGGAGGGTCCACACGGCCACGACCAGCGCGAGCGCCAGGGCGGTGCCGACGACCAGCCCCCGGTATCGAAGCAGCACATTGGCGATGGCCAGCAGCGACACGTCGCCGTCGCTCGCATCGGTTCCGGGGAGAGGCGATGTGGAGGGTGGTTGGGCGCTCACAGACCTCCCGTGGCGGTCGCGCTACGTGGTTCCAAGGTGCCTCAAGATAGCCGGGGCCGGGAGTGGAGTCACAGCGTGGGCGCCCTTGGGGCCATGGGTCGCATGCGCTCCACCAGCCCGTAGGCCAGCCCGGTCACCCCTAATGCCCCGGCCAGCGCCGCACCCAGCAGCTCCGGCCGGGCGGTGGCGCGCCAGGCCAGCAGACCCAGTCCGACGTTCACGAGCAGCACGGTGGTGGTGACACGCGCGTGGGACCAGCCGGCCTGGACGGCGCGCTGATACGCGTGGGACCGGTGGGCGCTGTACCAGCGCTCCCCCCGCCAGGCCCGCCGGAGTAGTGTCACCGTCGCATCCGTGGCGAATACGGCGTAGAGCACGATCCAGACGAGCGCCGGCAGGGTGCCGGCACGCTCGGAGGCGATGGCGAGCACGGCCAGGACGAAGCCGAGGAACCCGGAGCCCGTGTCCCCCATGAAGATACGTGCCGGCCGCCAGTTCCACGGCAGAAAGCCGAGCGCCGCCCCGCCGGTGACGGCCGCCGCCGCGGCCAGCGGCGGACTGACTTCCGCCAGTAGCAGGGAGGCGGTGAACGTGACCGTGACTACTTCGCCCGCGGCGAGCCCGTCGATCCCGTCCATGAAGTTGGTCACGTTGGTCGCCCAGACGATGGCGAACCCGCCCAGGATGGTGCCGAACATCCCCAGCGAATGCACGTCGTGGCCCGTCGTGAGAAACGGCATCCCGCCGAGCCACCAGAGCGCCCAGGCCGCCGCCGCCACGTGCGCCGCGAGCCGGGTCGATGCGCTGAGGTCGCGGCGGTCGTCCAGCCAGCCGACCATCGCCACCAGGGCCCCGCCGCCCAGGATGGCCCAGCTCTCGCCCCGGCCCAGCGTCCCGGTCAGCCGCAGAATCGCCACCCCGGACAGCACCACTGCCACGATGGCCAGTCCGCCCCCTTTAGGCGTGGGAGAGGTGTGGGAGCTCCGCTCGTTGGGGACGTCGAGCAGCGACCGCGCCACCGCGATGCGGCGGGCGAGCCCGGTGAGGACCAGGGCACCGACGAAGGCGGGAAGCGCGGTCACAAGCGGGGTCACTCTCCTCCCCGCGTGCGATACCAGGCGGCCGTCGCCGCCAGGCCCTGCTCGAGAGTGTACGGCGGGCGAAAGCCTACCGCGGCGGACAGCTTGGAGCTGTCGACCGCCAGGGAGCCCACCAGGCGATCGAGCCTGGCGCTCGTCAAGGGAACGGCCGGAACGACTCGGGCCATACCGTCACCGATCCGCGCCGCCACACGCATCAGCCCGACCGGCACGGAGACGAGCCGGGCTGGTCGGCCCAGAGCGCGCGCAATCGCCCGGATCAGTTCGGGTGTGGCGATGGGCGGGCCGTCGCTCACGAAGAACAAGTCGTTACCTGCCTCGTGCACGATGGTCGCGCCCACGGCCGCGACGAAGTTGCCGACGTAGAGGAGGCTTCGCTGGTTCTGAACCGCGCCGAGGGGAAGTGGCAGGCCGCGATCGATGACCTCAAACAGCCGGAGCGCATTCGCCTTCATCTCGGGGCCGTAGACCAGCGGCAACCGGAGGATGGGCGCGTGCAGTCCGTGGCGCTCGGCGGTTGCGCGCACAGCCTGTTCCGCCTCGAGCTTGGCGCGGCCGTAGGGATCGGTCGGAACCGGCCGGGTTTGCTCCGTCCAGATGTCCGGGCCGCCCTCGCCAACGGCTTTTACGGTGCTCGCCAGCACGAAGGCCTGCACGCCGGCCGGAACCGCGGCGTCAAGCAGCGCGCGGGTGCCGTCCAGCGTGATGGCGCGGTGCGACGCCTCGTCCGTTGCGGACCCGGGCTGGTGGACATACGCCGCGAGATGGACGATCGTGTCGATCCCCCGCACCGCTTGGCGGAGACCCGCCTCATCAGTCAGGTCGCGTACGATGGCCGGCTCTGAGCCGTGGGGGGCTCGCCTGGCCGAGCCCCTCGTCAATGCACGAACCGCGAGTCCACGCGTCGCCAGATCCCGGCAGAGGTGATGGCCGAGAAATCCGGTCGACCCTGTGACCAGGACTCGCCGGCCCCAGACTCGGGTCAGGCGAATCTCCAGCCATGGCGGCGGAAGAACTTGAATGCCGAGCGCACGAACAGTTGTTGATGCTGCCACCCCTTCCGCGCGGCGTCGCCTCCCGCATGGACGATGCGGACACCTGGTACATACGCGATCCTGGCGATCCTGCCGAGCCGCAGGCTCAAGTCGAAGTCCTCAAAGTACAGAAAGTACGTCGGGCTGAAGCCGCCAACGGAGACCAGCGCGGCGGTGCGGCAGAGCATGAAGCACCCGCTGACCATGGGTATCGGGCTGTAGGGAAGGTCGTCCAGGAGATCGCGCATCTCGTAATGCTCGAGTCGCCGCCGGAACAGGCGTTGGAGCCAGCCAGGCGCGAAGCCGCGGAGCCCCAGGATCGCGACGCTGGGGTAGCGCTTGCAGAGATACTGGCGGGCGCCGACCTCGTCCAGCACGTGAGGCGCGATCATCGCCACATCGGAGTGGGCCTCGAAATATCGCACGCCCTCCACGATGGCGACGCCATCCATCACGACGTCCGGGTTGAGCACCAGATGGTAGCGGCTGTCCGCGCGCGCGATGGCCAGATTGTGCGCCGCCCCATAGCCGACATTGCCATGGCCTCGGAGGATTTCCAGCGAGAGTTGGCTGGAGTAGGGAGCGAGCGTATCGACTACGGTGCGATCCAGAGACGCGATGTCCGCCGTCCCGTTGTCGACCAGATAGAGCGTCGCCCGCTCGAGCACGCCTGCTTGCCGCGCACCGTCGACCGCGGCGCCGAGCGAGGCGACTGTTGCCCGCAACACCGCGAGGTCTGCCCGGTACACCACGAGCGAGACGGACAGCCGGCCCGAATCAGACACCGTACTGCACCAACGGCGGTCCGCCCTGGCGGAGGCGCGTGCCCTCTATGACCCAGCCGGCGGTGAGCGCCCGATACACCAGCCCGGACGACAGGGCACCGATGTCGTCGGTCGCGCGCGCCCAGCCCTCGAGGGCCCGCATGACCGCCGGGTTGAGCAGCCCACGCAGCACCAGCTTGCGCGCGAGCTGCCGGCCACGGTCCCGGGACCAGTCAATGGGAGCGAGCGTGGCCAGCGATGTCTCGGTCAGGAATTCGGGGCAGCGCTCACGGAGATAGGGGAGACCGTCGCGGCCGGCTTCCCGCATTTTGGAGCGATACCACGGGATCGTGACGCTGTCGAGGTGGATGGCGCGGGCATCCGGAGCGAACAGCAGACGCACGCCGATCTCGCGCAGCCGGTGCCCCAGCACGTGGTCCTCGTAGCCGTATGAGCGCCCTGTTTCGTCGAACAGCCCGATGGCCTCCAGGTCCGCCCGCCGCAGCGACGTGATGCCCGAGCCGAGGAAGCGGGCATGGAGATTGTCGGGGTCGATATTCGCGTGGGGCGACAGTGGACGATACCCGAGATACCGGGACTGGAGGTATTTCGCGAGGTTGCTCGAGCGGACGACATCGTCGGGGAACGAGAGGTTGCCGATGACGGCGACATGCTCGTCACCCGCAGCTGCGTGTGCCGCGGCGTGCGCGCGAAGGTAGTCGGGCTCGACGATGATATCGTCGTCCACCATGACGGCGATCGTCCCCCGCGCACGCCGGAGCCCGGTGTTCCGCGTAGCGCTCCTGCCTCGGTTCGTCTCGTGCCGGACATACTGGACGCGCCCGTCCCGGGCGGCCTCGACGCACTCCGGCGTATCGTCCCGCGAGGCATCGTCCACTACGATGATCTCGTACGGCGGCGTGTCCTCCGACTGCCGCTGGAGCGCCGCGAGGCACCGCTGGAGGACCGCCGAGCGGTTGTAGGTCGGCACGACGACGCTCAGCTCGAGCGTCACCGGGCTGCCTCCTCCGCGAGCACGGCGCGTACCACCTTCTCGAACTCGGCGTGCTGGCGGCGACCGTCGAACTCTCGCAAGGCTCGGGCTCGTCCGCGAGCCCCGAGGTCGGCGGCCAATGCGCGGTCGCACAGCAGTCGTACCGTCGCTGCGGCCACCTCTCCCGTGGAGCTCCCGTCCACGAGCAAGCCTGACTCCCCCTCCGCGATGGCCTCGGGCACACCACCCACCCGTCCGCCGATCGCCGGCTTCCCCGCGAGCGCGGCCTCGAGGAACACCACGCCGAACCCCTCGGCACTGCCCTCCACCTCGCGGCCCGGAAGCAGGAATACGTCACAGGCGGCGAAGAGCCGGTGGAGTGTCTCGCCGTCGACGTGGCCCATGAACGTCACCGCCGCTTCGACGCCTCGCTCCCGCGCCAGAGCGCGCAGCTCGTCCTGCGCGCCGGGCCCAGCGATCACCAGCCGAGCCCCGGGCACCTCCCGGAGGATCTCGGGCAGTGCGGCAACCGCTATGTCGAACCCTTTGTGGCGCTCGGACAGGCGCCCCACCATCAGGACCATGGGACCCTGGCCCGTGAGCTGGGCCTGAAGGGCCCGCGCATCCTGGGCCGAGGCCGGCGGCACCGTAGTGTCGATAGCGGGATAAATCACGTGGAGCCGCTCGGCCGGTACCTCGTGGAGCTCCATCGCCATCGCATGGGTCTTCTTCGACGTTACGACCACGGCCGACGCGTTGGCCAGCGCGGCGCGCATGAGACGCAGGCGGAGCCGGAAGGGCGCGCGATCCGCCAGCCAGGTGGTCAGCTCCTCGCCGTATGCCAACACGATATAGGGAATGCCGAATAGCCGGCGCACCAGCAGACCGCCGACGCCGGCGAAGAGCGGCTGAATGCACACCAGCAGCTTGGGCCGGTCCCGTCGCGCTCGCGCGGCGCACCATACAATAGGAGCGGCGACGATCTCGGCATGCTGGAGTATGCTGTGGATCTTGAGAGGGCCGCGCGCTCGGTGGGCAAACCAGAGCCGGCGAAGCACTCGGGCACCGCCGCTCGCGCGCGGATCGGCGGCGCGTGGCGCCAGGACCACCGTGTCGACACGCTCGCCGAGCATGCCTCGGAGCGCCCGTCCCGTGCCCGCAGGCATGGGCGGCCAGGCATTGGCGACCGCGAGCACCGTCGGTGCGGTTGCCGCTTCAGTGGTTGTCTGTGTCACGCCCGGTCGCGATGGTTGCTGTGTCAGTCGGCCTTCGCCGCGGCCGTGGCGCAATGTACAGCCGCACGATGCTTCCGCATATGGCTTGGCGCCGAAAGTTCGGCTCGGAGGATTACGGCGTGCTGCCTCCTTCGCCTCGCGGCGCCGGACCCGCCCCGTGGAATCTGCCAGCGTCCACCGGCGCCGTGGCCACCATAAGCACGTGACGTATCACCCGACCGCCTATCAGGAGCCCGTACGCCATCACCCCAATGAACACCGCCTGCCGGAAGTTGTTTGGGATAGCTGCCCACTCGCCTTCGGTGTGCATGGCCGTCAACAGGAGCGCCACGAGACAGATGCCGTACGCGGCGCCGTGGCTCACGCGAGCGAGCCAGTGCGTCAACGCTTGCAGGATCCATACGATGGCCAGGGGCACCACGACGAACCCGATCGCGCCGAAGGACATGACTCCATTGCTGAAACTGGTGTCGAGATAGTCCGCCTGGAGGTCTTCCGCCGTCGACCCGGCCGGCCAGCCGAGCTTCTGCTCGAGGATGGTGGAGTACACGTCCTTGACGATTTCCATCTTCCCCGGGAAGACGGCACGGGGGATCGTGTTCAGCACCGCGGCGGTGACGATGTTGGCGTCGTGTGCCGTGCCGTGGGACTGGATCAGAATGGCGGTGGCGAAATCGGTCAGCTCCGCCCGCCGGTTCACCGCGCCAATGGCGAGACGGATGCCCGTCTCCTCGGGCAAGTTGATTCGTCCAATCAGGAGTGTGAGCTGTACGCCCAGGAGCGTGGCCGGTGGCAGCAGCAGCAACAACACCTGTACCAGCCGCTCCGCTCGGCGGCGTGAGAGAGTTTCCGCCGCCAGTGCCAGGGAGATGCTCGCGAGCAGGACGATCATTCTCGCCTTGAGGTAGAGCAGCGAATATCCCACCTGGAGCAGAATGCCGGCGATCGCGATGGCCACCGTCAGCGGCCGAGGTCGGCCCATCCGCGGATGCCAGAGGTAGACGGCGCCGAAGACCAGCGACAAGGCCCCAAACACGTCGCTCCCCAGCAGAACAAAGAAATCCCCGTAGCTCCGGACGGCGTGCTCGGTGAAGGCGGTATCGGTGTAGGCGGAGCCATAGCCCAGCAGGACGAGGACCACCTTGCACAGCGCCGATCCAGCCGTCGAGCCGATCACAATGCGGCGCAGGTCGGGCTGGTAGCGGCGAAACCAGGCCTGCATGCTGGCGGTGGTCGGACCGCGCTGACCATACAGCAGCAGGCTGCAGAGTAAGAGCACCAGCCCGCCGGCCATCGAGCCGAGGAACTGCTGACGAAGCGTGAGGTCGAACTGGGGGTACAGCAGGATCGGTGAGAAGTACTTGATGCCGTTGATGGTGAAGTAGACCTGACTCACCAGCAGGAACGCGAGCGGCGGGCAGGCCAGAAATGACAGCGAGCGGCGCCGCGCGACGTAGAGCAGGTGCACGTTGAGGAGAGCAGCCAGCGCCATGTGTCCCATGGTGAAGAGCCACTCCTGGCTGGGACCGGGCGCCTGCATCGTAATCCACCACGTGAGGAGGCCGTAGCAGGCGATACTGATCCCGAAGAACATCACGGCGCGGCTTCGAGGGTCACCCGCGGCCGCGGTCCGGTCTCTCGTCCCGCCAGCGGTCGCAGCGCCTCGCAGACCCGCTCGACCACACCGCCCAGGGGGAGACAGGTGAGCCGTGACGCCGCGCGCGCGCGCCGGGCCGCGTAGACCTCGCGGCGTGCCTCCAGCTCGGCCAGCGTCGCGTTCAGCTCCTGCGGATGATCGCAGTACGGCCGCGCGCCGGTCTCGTCGAAGTCCCGCATGTGGAGGTAGCGCTGGAAATCGCGCACCATGCCGACCTGCTCCGGTACGGTGTGGGGCACGGCATCCATCCACCGCAGCTGCACGGCGGGCGTATCGAAGATGCAGGCTTCCAGGAGGGCTGTGGTGCCCCAGCTGCTGACGGCGAAGCGGGCGCCGTCGAGAAGGGTCGCCATCTGACGGATGGCACCGACATCGATGACTTCAGGCCGGGTCTGACCGTTGGTGAGATCCGGCGAGCGGTCCAGGAGCACCCCCCGGGTGAGCAGCCGCTCGTACGCCGTGCGGGAGCCCTGCGGATGCGGCCGGACCACCACGCGGAGCTTGGCATACGGCCCCTGCGCCAGCTGCGCGAGCATCGCCAGCACGTCCTCGACGTCGTACTCTGCCGTGCGGGAGCCGCACACATAGGCCAGATACGGCTCGTCCGGCCCGAGCCCAACGTGGCCGCGCATCGCGGCACGCTCGGCAGCGCTGACCGGCGTGTCATAGAACAGGAACTGCAGCGGACCGACCACGGTGATCCGGTCGTCAGGGAACTGGTGCACCTCGACAGCCTGCTGCCGCATCTCCTCGCTCCAGACCAGGAGATGGTCGGGTCGACGGCAGAGCGGGCCTCGAGAATACAGATTGTCCCAGCTCAGGACGATGCAGACGCTGGGGATGTCACGCCGCCGCGCCTCGTCCAGTACGAAGTGATCGAGCCAGAAGTGCCCTGGCGAGGACACCAGTACGAACGACGGACGCACCGCGTCGAAGGCGGCCCGAATCTCGGCTCGGCGCGGGCGGTAACGCGCGTAGAGTCGCCGGAGCAGGTCGCGGCGCGCGCTGCCCCGGGGCGCGAGTCCGAGGAGGGCCCCGGCGATCACTCGTTGCGCGTTTCGCCGGCGGCTCAACTCCAGATTCTGCAGGCTCCCGTCCGGATACTCGAGCGCGAAGCCCGTGAGGTGCACGCTCTTGAGCGCCCGATCGAGCGCCGTGACACCGGCGATCGCTGGCAGTCCGCCCAGTCCTTCGCTCGCCGTCACCGGCCAGTTGCGGTACGTCTGCCCCGCGGGATCGGCGAAGCTCGCCTGCACGTAGGGAGAGACGAACTGGACGCGGAGCCCGAAGCGGCGCTCGAGCTCCCCCACGAGACCGGTGGAAACGAAGTTCCGGAGGGCGAACGGGAACGGGGCCGATGCCAGGACTGCAGGTGCGCTAGACATCGCTCGCCACCTCCGCGCCGCTCAGCAGCCGCAGGAAGTCGTCGGGCGCTGGCAGCTCCGACAGCACCAGCCAGGGCTCGTGCTGCCGGAGCTGCTCGACGTCGTACCCGCCTGTGGCAACCGCGAGTGTGCGAGCGCCGGCGATCCGGCCCGAGCGCACGTCATGCGGGGTGTCGCCGATGACCACGGCGCCGCCTGCCCCGTCCCAACCGGACGCGCGGGCCCGCTCCAGTGCGGTGCGGGCGATCTGGTCGCGGTCGTAGGCCCCCTCCGAGAACGCGCCGTCGTCGAAGAACCGGTCGAGACCATAGTAGGCGAGCTTGGCCGCCGCCCCGCGCCGAGTGTTCCCGGTGAGCAGCATCGAGCAGACAGAAGGATTGCCCTCGAGCTGCTCGAGGATCTCCCGAACGTTGGGGAGCACCCTGCCCTGCCGCCGACGGAGCGCGGCCGGAAGCAGGTCCTCGTACCGCCGCACGAGCCGCTCGACCTGGTCATCGGGTGCCGCGGCTCCCGCCATGTCGATGAACAGACGCGCCGCAATCAGGAAATCGGGGTGTCCGGCGGTATCGAACCCGGAGAGGTCGGCCCGCACGCCGGCCACTTCGTGCAGTGCGTCCTCCCACGCGAAGATGCCGGCCCGCCCGGTCGTCAGCAACGTGCCGTCGATGTCCCAGAAGAGCAGCATCAGTCCGCCCGCTCGCCCACGGCCGCGAGCACGTCCGCGGCCAGGCTCTCGGCGTCCAGCCGATGGGCGCGGAGCACCTCGTCGTTCTGCCCACACGCGGGAATCGAGCGCACGCCGAAGCGCCGAAGCCTGGTGCCCGCCGCTCGACCGAGCTCCGCCAGATGCGCCCCTAGCATCTCACCCTGCCCGCCCTGGATGTAGTGGTCGTCCAGCGTGAACACGTCGCGGATACCGTCCGTCTCGGCGGCCAGCCAGGCATCGTCCACGAGGTTGAGCCACGGCAGGTTCACCACGCGCAGGCCGAAGCGATGGCGCTCGCGCAGGAGTCCGGCCGCGTCATACGCCTGCGACAGCATGACGGGACCATATCCGAACAGCACGGCGTCGTCGCCCTCGGTCAGCGCGACGCCCCGGCCGCGCTCGAGGCGGTAATCGGCAGGGAGACGGTACGGCACGCGACACGGAATGGACACCAGCCGGAGATAGCAGCTCGACTCCGCCGTCTCGAGGCAGTACGCCACCGCGTGCGCCACCTCGTCCTCCGATGCCGGCTGGATCAGCTCGAGCCCCGGCACGGCGGACAGCGCGGAGATGTCGCGCACTGACTGGTGTGAGTGGCCCGGCCCTCCCGGAAGCAGGCCCGCGAGCGATCCCACGTACACGATCTTCCGGCGCTCGGTCGCGTTGGTGTAGATCTGCTCGTTGGGCCTCGTTGAGAGGAAGCACGCGAAGGAGTGCACCACCGGCAGCAACCCGGCCAGGGCAAAGCCACCCGCCTGAGACACCATGTCCTGCTCGGCGATGCCGCACTCGATGAAGCGATCGGGAAAGCGGTCGGCGAACGGAATGAGGCCGGTATCCAGGACGAGGTCCGCGTCGAGTGCCACGATGCGCGGGTCGCGTTCGGCGTGGGCCAGCAGCGCGCGCGAGTAGGCCGCCACCAGGCGCTCGGGCGCGGTGGGCACGACCCGGTCCGGCCGCGGCTTCGTCTCCACGGTCAGCGCCGCCGCGCCGGCACCCGACAGCGCGGCATTGGCCGCGGCCAGCAACTCCGTCACCGCCCGCGCGTAGGCCCCGTCGTCCGGCGCTCCGCTGTGGAACCGGTAGAACTTCTCGGACGGGCCAAGCGCGGTCGACTCCATGAACGATACGCCCTTCCCTTTCACGGTGTCGGCGATGACGACCTTGGGCCGGTCGCCGATGCGGGCGAGGGCGGCGAACGTTTCGCGCAGCGCCGCGGGTGAATGCCCGTCGCAGCGGACGGCGTGCCACCCGAAGGCCTCGAACTTCCGCGCGAGGTCGCCCAGGTCGCTGACCGAGGTCACCCAGGTGTCCGACTGGATCTTATTGTGATCGACGACGACCGTGATCTCCCCCATGCGGGCGGCCGCCGCCGAGGCCAGCGACTCCCAGATCTGGCCTTCCTGCAGCTCGCCGTCGCCCGTCATCACGAAAAACCGCCGGTCGTGGCCGGCCAGTCGGTCGGCCCGCACCATCCCCTTGGCCTTGGAGATCCCCATGCCGAGCGAGCCCGTGTTGGCCGCGACGCCGGGCGTGCCGACGTCGGGATGCCCGGGCAGGCCGCCGAGCCGGCGGAGACCATGCAACAGCTCAGGATCCAGCCGCCCGAGCCCGATCAGGAGCGCATAGAAGCCGGGCGCGTCGTGGCCCTTGGAGGAGAAGAACACGTCGGCATCGCGCATCTCCTCCAGGTAGAGCCACGTCACCAGATCGAGACTGCTGAAGCTGCTGCCGATATGACCCGAGCCCGCCCGCGCAATCATGTAGAGCGCGTTCAGGCGGAATAGCGTGGCCACCAATGCCGCGCGATCGGTCGCCGCGAGCGGCAGCGCCCGCACGCGGTCGACCTCCTGGACCGGGACGTAGGTGAGCGTGGTCACCGGGGCGTCTCCACCATAGACACGCTCCAGGGCTCCGCCGTCACCGGCGGCAGTGCGGCCTCGCCCTGGGTGACCAGATACTCCGCGTACCACCAGTCGGACGGATCGTTCACGTCGAACCCCTCGAACCCTTCGGTCAGGAAGGGAACGACCTCGCTGCCGGCGATGGTGCCGGTCTCCGACACCGTGCGGCACCAGGCGATCTCCAGGCTGGCGTTCTGCACGTAAACGGGCGGCAACGCCTGGTAGGGCATGCTGTGCCAGGGAGGCATTGTCGGACCGCCGGGGAGCAGCGGCCGGATCCGCTCGCCTTCGAGCACCCACATCTTGCCCGGGTGCTGGCGGCAGCGCTCCACCGCCCGCAGCGAGTGGGCGCCCTCCGCGGCCGCGAAGCACTGCCATGCGCGGACGATCGTGTCGGCGCGCCGGAACGGGCTCGTGGGGCGCAGTACGCTGAAACAGTCATACCGGCGCCCGGCACGCTCGAGCTCGCCGAGGGCGTGGGTGACCCAGCCGATGTCCGGGGATAGATCCCCGGCCAGCTCCTCCGGGCGGAGGAAGGGCACTTCGGCGCCGT
>CAVSLY010000011.1:0-209637 GCA_963728705.1 uncultured Gemmatimonadales bacterium | reverse complement strand
GCAGGATGGTTTTCGCGCCTCCGCGCGCCTGCCAGATCGCGCGCGAGCCTTCGATCAGATCGTTCAGCTCGTCGGGCTCGATCGAGATGCCGGTGTCGGGTCCCGGCCACGACGCGCGAGATCGTGAAGTGCTTCTCCAGCATGCGAGGCGCCGAGCGCGACCGCGCCGAGGCAGGTCCAGATGTTCAGCGAATGATCGGACAGGCCGACCGGCACGCCGGGAAACGGCGTCGCGCAGCTCGGTGATCGCGCCGAGCCGGACCTTCTCGTACGGCGTCGGATACATGCTGGTGCAGTGCATCAGCGCGAGCGGCACGCCGAGCCTTGCATCGCCGCGACCGAGCGCTTCGACCGAGGCGAGGTCGTTCATGCCGGTCGAGAGGATCATCGGCTTGCCCTTGGCGGCGATGTGCTCGAGCAGCGGAATGTTGTTGCACTCGCCCGAGCCGATCTTGAACGCCGGCACGCCCATCGCGTCGAGGCGGTCGGCCGCCTCGCGCGAGAACGGCGTCGACAGGTAGATCACGCCCTTGCGTCGCGCAGTACGCCTGCACCTGCGCGCTCTTCGGCCTCGGTCAGCTCGCAGCGCTTGATGATGTCCCAGAGCTTCTCCGTGGAGATCTCCCCCGGCGTCATGTCGGTCGGCACCATCTCCTTCTCGGTGATGTGGCACTGGAACTTGACGACCTCGGCGCCCGCGGCCGACGGCGGCGTCGACCATCTGCAGCGCCTTGTCGACGCTGCCCTCGTGGTTGATGCCGACCTCGGCGATCACCAGCGGCGGATGCTCGGTCCCGACCTTGCGGCCGGCGATGGCGAATTCGTCCATGTTCAACTCCTCGGTGATCTACAGGCGCAGGCTGGCGTCGTCGCCAATCACCTGCTCAGGTCGTGCACCCGGAGCCCCGGGGGCTGCCCGGAGTCCGAGTCGCCTTTGGTCCGGTCGGGGGTGCTTGCCGAACTCGACTGCGAGCGGAAGCCCGACGCAGCCGGGCCGACCATGCCAAGGCGGATGTGATCAAGGTCCATGAGCGCATCAGGCGTTGTAGTAGTCACGGTACCAGCGAACGAAGTTCGCGACGCCCACCTCGACCGGAGTCGAAGGCTTGTAGTCCACCTGCCGGATCAGCGCGCCGACGTCGGCGAAAGTGTCCGGCACGTCTCCCGGCTGCAGCGGCAGCAGTTCCTTGACTGCGCCTTCCTTGCCGACGGCGCGACTACGATCGCCTCCGATGTAGTTGCACAAGGCAGTACCGGAGTCGTTGTTGCCGATATTGAAGAGGCGATAGGGTGCGTTGCTCGTCGCCGGGATTCGGCGACTTGCTGCTCCCACTTTTGGTCCGGTTGCAGGCGATATGGTCGCTGACTTGGAGGACACCTTCGACAATTCGTCGATATAGGTGAAGTCGCGCCGTATGTCTCCGCCGTTGAAAACTCTGGATGGGCTTACCCTCTCAGGATGGTTTTGCGTGAACAGGCACATCGCCATATCCGGCCGGCCCCAGGGACCGTAGACGGTAAAAAAACGAAGCCCGGTCGTGGGCAGGCGGTACAGGTGGCTGTAGGCTGTGCGCCATCAGTTCGTTCGCACGTTTCGTCGCGGCGTAGAACTGGAGAGGGTGATCCACGCCCTGCTGTTCGCCGAAAGGCATGGCTGTGTTCGCCCCGTATACGCTGCTCGTGCTCGCATAGGTAAGGTGCGGCGTTCGGGAGTGCCGGCATGCCTCGAGCACGTTGGTGAACGCGACGATGCGCCGCCAGGAAGTCCGGCGATGCCTCCATGTCATCATCGAGGAGCACCACCACGTCCCCCGTGGCGGCGCGGACGCCCGCGTTGCAGGCGCGCGCCCGCCCGCGGTTGGGCCCCTCGAGCACCGACATGGCGTACGGGACCGCGAGGCCGCGCGCCGCCTCGGCCGTGCCGTCGGTGGAGCCATCGACGACGGCGATCACCTCGTAGGCGCCGGCCGGCAACGTCTGGCGAGTGAGCGAGGCGAGCAGGCGCAGCAGCGAGTCCCGGCGCTGAAATGTCGGGATGACGACGCTGAGCGTCGGCGCCGGCGTCACGAGCCGGTGCCGCCCGGCAAGGCTCGCCGCTGCGCCGTGCCGCCGAACGCCTGCCCGAGCCGCTCGCGGAGCGCCGCACCCGTCCGGAGCCTGAAGGCGAAATCGAGGAGCGAATCGTGGCCGTAGACGCTGACGCGATGGAGCGCCAGGAGGTCATCGCCGACGCCGGAGCGCCCGGGGCGCGTCGAGCACGCCGTGATGTAGCCCGCCTCGGCGGCGGCAGCCTGCACGGTCTGGTCGAAGGCGCCGTAGGGGTAGGCGAGGTGGACGACGGGTCGACCCAGCTCGTCCTCCACGCGGTGGCGCGCGTCGACGAGCTCGGGTCCGAGGCTCGCCGGCCTGCCAGACCCGCGAGCCGCGGGTGCGTCAGGGAATGGGCGCCGAAGGGAAACCCCTCGGCCGCGAGCGAGCGGGCCGTGTCCCAGCTCATCAAGGCGAGCTCCATCCCGAGCTCCGGACGCAGCCAGCGGCTGGTCGCCCCCATCAGGCCCGCGACCAGATAGAACATCGCGGTGAACCCGTGTGTTCGGAGCACCGGAACGGCGTAGTCGGCGCACCCCTGAAAGCCGTCGTCGAAGGTGATGACGACCGGGCGCCTGGGCAACGAGGCATGCCCTTGACGCGCGCGAACCAGGGTGTCCATGTCGATCGGCTGGTAGCCGAAGGCGGCGAGCCACCGCATCTGGCGTGTGAAGTCCCGGACCGTGACGGTGTATCGCCGAAACGCCGGATGCGGCGACGGGGACACCTCATGGTACATGAGGATGGGCACCTCCACGTCGCTCACGGTGTCGCTCCGGGAGCGCTCAGCCATGCTTGACGGCGCGGACCGTGATGAGCACCTCGTAGTCCGGATCGCGGAAGTCGAGCTCGTCCGGCCGGAGGTCCCGGGTGGACAGCCCCTGCAGAAAAGCCGTGGCCGCGAGTACGTTGCCGTGCGTCGCGACCCGGACGTCTCCCTCCGGAAAGCCGCACTCGAACAGACGCCGCGCCGAGAGCGACGTGAACCGCCAGAAGTCGCCCCACCGGTCCATGTCGTATCGGACGATCTGGCTGATTCCCGGCAGCGTGGCGAGCACGACGCCGCCCGGCCGCAGGATCCGGTGCAGCGTGCGGACCGCCGCCTGGACGTCCGGGATGAACGGCAGCACCTGTGTCAGCACGATGCAGTCGAAGGTATCGCCGGGCACGTGATCGGCGGCGGTGAGGTCGGCCACGATGGTGGCCTTCTCGTTGTCCGGCGTCGGGTGCAGGACGTCGGCACGGGTGACCTTGGCGCCGCCGAACTTGCGGGTATAGGCGTCGTCCCGTACCTCGAGCACGCGGCCGGCGATGTCGGATGTGTGCTGCTGGAGAAAGTGTTCGATGTAGTAACGGTCGATGGGCAGGCCGCCGCGATCCCAGCCGAACTTCCGGCTGACCGGCGCGAGCCGTCGGAGGCTGCCGAAGCGGACGGGCTGCGTGCCGGGGGATCCGCCGAGCCCCGGCACGCGAGCCCCGACCCACGAACGCAGGCCGAGAGGCAGCGTCGCCCGCGCGAGCCCGCGGGCGCCCGCCACTGCCCGGGCGCCGAGGCTGAACGGCCGAAGCTCCGTGTGCACGGTCTCCCACACCGGACCGTTCGCCAGTCCCTGATCCTGGAGATACCGGCGAAACCACTTCAGGAAGTAATGCCGAGCGATCTCGCGACCACCGCTGGCCTTGGAGACCGCGTAGCAGGACTCCGGGTGCTGGCGATAGCGGTCCCACGTTTCTCCCGACGCAAAGGCCGGCGCCCGGAGGAGCATTTTCGAGAAGAAGCCCTGATCCTCGTACACCATGTTCACGCCGACGAAGTGCGCCTCGAACCCGCCGACGCTCACGGCCGTCGCGCGTCGGACGAGCACGTCCGAGGGGCAGGGCGTCGGGGCCGCCCGCTGCAGGAAGGGCAGCAGCAGGTCGGGTGGGTCGTAGACCCGGTCGACCGACAGCTTGAGGTCGATCACGTAGTCGCGTGCGCGGTCCTCGGGCTCGCCCGGTCCAGCCGAACCAATACAGCGGCGCGCCGAAGAGGAGGCCCACGGTCGGATGCGCCTCGAGGATCTCGACCTGACGCGCGAGCTTGCCGGGCAGCCAGACGTCGTCGGCATCGAGCAGCGCGAGGTACTCGCCCCGGGCATTGTGAAGTCCGAGGTTCCGGGAGGCGCTCATGCCGTGGTTGCGATGCCCCGGGTGCTCCAGGTAGCGAATGCGGTGTGGCTCGCGCTCGGCCCACCGGCGGGCGAGCGCGCTGCTCCCGTCGGTGGACCCGTCGTCGACCAGCAGCAGCTCCCAGTGCGGGTAGGTCTGCGCGATCACGCTCTGGATGGCCTCATCCAGGAAGCGCTCTCCATTCAGGAAGATCGCGACGACCGATACCAGGGGAGCAGTGCTCACGAGTCGCCTAGGGCCGGAGATCTTGGGGGTGCGTCACGGGCTGCTCCGGCGTGAGGTGGGGCTCGCTCGAAGCGGCTCGCAAGGTGCAGGAAACATACCATTGGACGGGGTCGCGCCGAGCTCGCCGGGCTCCCGGCCTGCGGTCGGAAGCACTCAGGGTATGTTGCTCCACGTGAACTGGTTAGCCGATCATGCCAGGCCTGGGAGGCAGGGGCTCACTCGGATGCCGTCAATCGTCGCCTTCCGTCACCGGCACGCTCCCGTACATCGCCGCGATTGCGCCAAACCGCGCGATCTCTCTGCCACAGGATATGGGGCGCGGGGGACGAGTGGAAGGTCGGACACCACGTGAGTAAGGTCCTCCTGATCGCTCCCGTGCCGACTCACCCGAGCAGCACCGGTGCGAGCGCACGCGTGCGGCACATGGGAGAGAGCCTCATCGGCCTCGGGCACGAGGTGCACTACCTGCACCTGCAACAGACCCTGCGGGCCGATCGGTCCGCCATGGAGCGGTACTGGCACGAACGGCTTCACGTCTTCCGCAGCCTTTCGCCGTCGAGCTTCCTCGGACGGGCACGACGGAAGGGGATCAGGGTGGTGGGCAAGACCTTCCACCTCAACCTCCCGGTGGACAGCTATTTCGATCCCGAGGCCGCCGCATTCACGCGCACCCTCCTCACCGACGGCCGGTTCGACGCGGTCATCCTGTCCTACGTCTTCTACTCCCGCCTGCTCGAGTCGATGCCCGGCACGGTTCGGAAGCTGATCGATACGCACGACGTCTTCTCCGACCGCTTCCGGCTGTACCGGGCGCACGGCCAGGCCAACGAATTCTTCTCGACCGGACGGGTGGACGAGGGCAAGGCGCTCGACCGGGCCGATGCGGTGCTCGCGATCCAGGAGTGGGACGCGAATCACTTCCGGTCGCTCACTGCTCGCCCGGTGGTTGTCGTGGGGCACCTGGGCCGGCTCGAGGTCATGGTACCCGTCGAGGCCGCAGCGGGTGCGCCCGCGATGCTGTTCGTGGGTGGTCCCATGGGCATCAACGTGCACGGGGTGACCTGGTTCCTCGATCGGGTGCTTCCGGCGGTGCGCCGTCTGGTGCCGGATGCCGAGCTCTGGCTGGTGGGCGGCATCGGCGAGCACGTCGGCCGTGGCGTGCCGGGCGTGCGCCGTCTCGGTTTCGTCGATGCCCTCGGCGATCTCTACCGGCGCGCCGCGGTCGTGATCAACCCGCAGCAGTTCGGGACCGGTCTCAGCATCAAGTCGGTCGACGCGCTGCTGCACGGCCGGCCGCTGGTGACGACCGCGTCCGGGGCCCGGGGGCTGGAAGACGGTGCCGGCTCGGCCTTCCGACGCGCCGAATCGGCCGAGGAGTTCAGCGCGATGCTCGTCGAGCTGCTGCGAGACCCCGCGCAAGCGGCAGCCCTGGCCCTCCGCGCCACGGAGTATGCGCGCGACTACCATCGGCGAAATTTGCAGGCGTTGGCGGACGTGGTGACCGCGCCGACGGCTCGATGACGGTGGCCTCGAGCGGCCGAGCGGTCACGCGTCGCGTCGTGCACTACGTCGACAGCGACACGTTCGGGGGCAGCGAGGAGGCCGCGCTGCACCTCATGGCCTCGCTGGATCGCGGGTCGCTGGGAGCCAGTGCTGATGCATCACTCCGAGCCCGGAATCCGGCGCCTGGTGGACGAGGCGGCGAGACTTGGGATTCGTACGCACGCCGTGTCCCGGCCGACGGGGAACCGGATCGCCGGCGTGATCCCGCTCTGGCGGGCGATCCGCGCCGAGCGGCCGGCGATCTTCCACGCTCACCTGAGCTGGCCGTTCGCCTGCAAGAACGGCGTCCGCGCGGGCTGGCTTGCGCGCGTGCCGGCGATCGTCGGCACCGCGCAGCTCTATCTGGCACCGGACGGCGGCCGGCGCCCACCCCTGGTGCTCGGGCTGTACCGGCGGATCATCGCCGTCTCCGAGGAAGTGAAGCGCCGGTACGCGGCGGAACTCGGGGTGCCTCCGCGTACGCTGGCCGTCGTGCGGAACGCGATCAGGGTGCCACCGTCCGCACCCGCGCGGAACGCCGCGCTCCGCGCGGCGTTGGTCGAGGGCCGGCCGGACTTCGTCGTTCTCACGCCGGCTCGCCTGCATCCGCAGAAGGGCCACACGTATCTCCTGCAGGCGGCCGTCCAAGTACCGGACGCGACGTTCGTGCTCGCGGGCGACGGCCCGCTCCGCGGGGACCTCGAGGCCGAGGCGCGCGACCTCGGCGTCGCCGGCCGCTGCGTCTTCCTCGGCCAGCGCGACGACGTGCCCGCGCTGCTCGCGGCGGCCGACCTCTTCGTGCTGCCATCCCTGTTCGAGGGCCTGCCGGTCTCGGTGCTCGAGGCCATGGCTGCCGAACGGCCGGTAGTGGCCACGGCGATCGGCGGCACCGACGAGGCCGTTACCTCGGAGGAAAGCGGACTGCTCGTCCCGGCGCGGGATCCCGCCGCACTCGCCTCGGCCATCCGGCGGCTCCAGGCCGATTCGACCATTGGCCCGGCGCCTGGCCGCGGCCGCCCGGGCGCGGGTCGAGCGCGATTTCTCTTCGGAAGCGACGGCCCGAAATGTCATGCGGGTCTACGACGAAGTGCTGGTGGAAGCGCGGGGGGGCGATGGCGGCTGAGACGCCCGAGCAGG
Source organism: uncultured Gemmatimonadales bacterium (assembly GCA_963728705.1). GTDB lineage: Bacteria > Gemmatimonadota > Gemmatimonadetes > Gemmatimonadales > GWC2-71-9 > CAVVWJ01. The sequence goes on along the minus strand of CAVSLY010000011.1, from coordinate 202,476 downwards.
GCCTGAACGCACGCCTCCGCCGGGTCGACTGGCGGTTCCTGCTGCCTTCGCCGCGCCCGCGCCGAGCGCTCTGCCGCGCGTCCGGTCCCCTGGCCGACGCGGTAGCGAGCATCGCCGACCAGGTGGTGACCGACGGCTCCGGCCGTCACGACTGTGATCTGGTGGTTGCGAGCGATCCTGACGCGGCCACGCTGATCGAGCTTGGCGAGGCGCTGGCGCCTGGCGGCACCTGCTACACGGAATGGCACCCGCGCATCGGCGGAACGAGCAGCATCGAGCGCGCGCTTCGCGAAGCTGGCTTCGAGGACGTCGCCTGCTATCGCCCGTGGCCGGCCTCCGGTACCACGCCCGTGTTCTGGGTGCCCGTGGGCGCGCGGGGCGCTTCGGCGTACGTGCGCGCACGGCAACGACTGCGCGGCGGTCGGGTGCGCCGGCTGGTCGCGGAGGGCCGCCGGCGTGTGCGCGATCTCCTGCGGGGCCGCCTCCGAACCCGGATCTGCGTCCTCGCACGCCGGGCGGGCACTCCGGCTTCCGGCGAGCTTGCTCCATCGGCCTGGCTGCGCGATGGCTGGCCGCACTGGGGGCTCGGCGCGGCACCCGAGCGGCTGTCGACGTTGCTCGTGACCGGCGGGCCGCGCAGCGTCAGCAAGGTCGTGCTGCTGGCCTTCGCCGAGCCGAGCCCGGTTCCCTTGGTGGCCGTCAAGGCCCCGCGCGTGAACGAAGCAGCCGCCGGCGTCCGTCGGGAGGGCGATGCGCTGGCAAACCTGGCGACGCGCCGCCTCGGCGGCGTCTCCGGTGTTCCCCGGCTGCTCGTCCGGCGCCAGGCCGGCGGCGTGCCGCTGCTGGGCGAGTCCGCGATTGTCGGGCGCCCGCTCGAAGCACTGCTCACACGCCGCAGTCTGGGGCCCTGGTCCGCGAAAGTCACCGACTGGCTGGCCGCGCTCGCGCCGCGGGAACCGCCGCGTCCGCCGTCGCAGTGGCGCGAGGCGATCGTGGAGCCCGTGCTGGCCCAGTTCGTCGACGTCTTCGGCGGGGTGGTGGACCGGGGCCTGCAGCGGGAAGGGCGAGGCGATCGTGAGCGCCCTCGGCGCCCTGCCCGCGGTTCCGGAGCAGCGCGACTTCGGCCCATGGAACGTGCTCGTCACGCCGGCCGGAGACATCGCCGTGCTCGACTGGGAGTCCGCCGACGTGGACGGCCTGCCCGCTCTCGACCTGCTCTATTACCTGGCGTACGCGGCGTTCAACGTCGACCGCGCCGTCGGACCGCGAGCGCCGGGTCGCGTCGTTTCGTCGCTCACTCGACGCCACGACGCCGACGGGCGCGATTCGACGCGATTGCCTGGCGCGCTATTTCGACGTCCTCGGCCTCGACCCGGCGCAGCTGAGCCCGCTGCGCGCGCTCGTGTGGCTGATCCACGCCCAGTCGGATGCTCGCCACGCGGCAGCCGACGCCGGCGGAGCGCCGCCCGCCGAGCTGCTGTCGCGAAGCCTGTTTCTGGCACTCTGGGAGGAAGAGGTCCGCCACATCGCCGGCGGGTGACGCCAAGCCGTCCGATTCAGCTGGACTCCACCAGCTCGAGCCGGCAGGTGACCACCCCGTCGTCGGTCGGGGTCACGCCGAGTCCGGGCGACTGCAGCGCCACGACCTCGACCTCGAACCCGACCGGGATGTAGTCGTAGATCGCGCCGAGCGGTCCCGCCAGCCAGAACCCCATCTGATACACGCCGGGATTGAGATGCAGCGCGGGCAGCCGCAGCGCGAGCCGGTGCGTGCCCGGCTCCAACCGGAGCGTGCGTCCGACCGCCACCGTGTCGGCGTTGACGAGCTTCGTCCCCTGCATGTCGTACAGCGTGACCGCGAGGCTGGGGATCGTGCACGCGGCCTTGGTCTCGATGGCCAGGCCGACCGTGAGCGGCCCGTCCGGGAAGGGCTGGCCCCCGGCCGTATCCGCCTCGCTCCAGTAGCGCGCCTGGAGGACACGCGCCACGCCGCTGCCCGTCCGCTCCACGCTCGAGAGGTCGATCCACGCGCCGGCGGATGACGGCGCGTCGGCGCGCGCGAGGTACTGCCCCACGATCTCCGCGGTCGGGCCCGAGGCCACCGCGCGTCCCCGCTCCATCAGGATGGACCGGGTGCACAGGCCGCTGCACCGCGTCCATGTTGTGGCTCACGAAGAGGACCGTCCGGCCATCTCCCCGCGAGACATCCCGCATCCGGCCGAGGCACTTCTTCTGGAACTCCGCGTCGCCGACGGCGAGCACCTCGTCGACGATGAGGACCTCGGGCTCGAGGTGCGCGGCGACGGCGAAGGCGAGCCGCACCTGCATGCCGCTGGAATACCGCTTGACCGGTGTGTCGAGGAAAGGTCCGATGTCCGCGAACGCCACGATCTCGTCGAATTTCCGTTCGATCTCCGCCTTGCGCATGCCGAGGATGGCGCCGCTCATGTAGACGTTCTCGCGCCCGGTGAGCTCGGAATGGAAGCCGGTGCCTGCCTCGAGCAGTGAGCCGACGCGCCCCTCGATCTCGGCCCAGCCTTCGGTCGGCGCGGAGATGCGCGACAGGATCTTGAGCAGCGTGCTCTTGCCGGCACCGTTCCCGCCGATGATCCCCACGACCTCGCCGCGGTGCACCTCGAGCGAGACGTCGCGGAGCGCCCAGACCGTTGCCCTCGTCGGCGGCGGCGGGATCGCGACGGCGGAACGGCGCCCGCGCCAGCTCCACCAGATCCTCGCGCAACGTCTGCGGACCGCGGGCGCGCCCGATGCGGTACTGCTTGCCGAGGCGCTCGACCCGGACCACGGCGCGGGACATCGCTCAGACCACGTCGGCGAAGGTGCGTTCCACTCGCCGGAAGAAGAAGAGGCCCGCCATGAGCACGAGCACCACCGCGCCGACCGCAAAGGCGATCACCGTTCCCGGCATCCGGGCCGCCGGGGCCACCATCCAGCGGAAACCATCCACCACGGCCACCATCGGGTTCAAGCCGTACACGGCTCGCCAGCGCTCCGGCACGAGGCTGCTGGAATACGCCACCGGCGTCGCGAAGAGCCAGATCTGCACGAGGAACGGGATGACGTAGCGCACGTCGCGATAGCGCACGTTGAGCGCGGCGAGCCAGATGCCCGGTGCGAGCGCGCTCACGACCGCCAGGAGAGCGAAGGCCGGCACGGCGAGCAGCCTGACCGATCGGCGTGATGCCGTACCAGGCGAGCACCACGAGCAGCATGACGAAGGAGATCACCAGATCGACAAGACCCGCGATCACCGCCGCGAGCGGGAGCAGCAGCCGGGGGAAGTACACCTTCGTCAGCAGCTGATGCTGGTCGACCAGGCTGGTGCTGGCCTGCGTGAGGGCGTTCGCGAAGTAGGTCCACGGCACCAGCGCGGCGAGCGCGAACACCGGGTACGGCAGCCCGTCCGAGCCCAGCCGCGCGAGTCGGCCGAACACCACGGTGAAAACCGCCATCGTGAGCAGCGGCTGCAGGACCGCCCACGCCGCGCCGAGCACCGTCTGCTTGTAGCGAAGCTTGAGGTTGCGAAGGACGAGGAAGTACAGCAGCTCGTGCGCGCCGGTAAACTCGCGCAGGTCGAGCGGCGCCCAGCCCCTCGGCGGGCGGATGATCGTGACGGGCGCCGCGGCTGGCTCAGGCATCTCGTCATAATAATCCGCCGCGGGGGTCATTCCCATCGCGTCGCCCCGGTAACAACGCGGAAAACGGCCGCCCCGTCCGCCGGCCCGAAGTAGCGCACCTCGGCGCGGGACCGCGGGAAGCTGTCGCGCCCCAGCGGCCGGGCGTTGACGTCGAGCCACGGCACCAGCGGAGTCCGTGGCGCCGAGATGTGGATCGTGGCCACGGCCACGCGGCGGCGGCCGCTGAGGACGCGTTCGAGATCGGCCGGAATCCGTCGGGTCCCGAGCTGCACGACCCACGACACGAGCGGAATGTCGGGCGGCAGATAGCGGGCCAGGCCACAACGCCCGAGGGAGTGGAGTGGACGATCACCACGTCACCGGGTCGGGCCCAGGATCGAGGCGGGCGTCCAGTTCCCGATAGGGCTCCCAGGCCGCGGCACCTGCGCGGCGACGCCGACCTGACGCCCGGGACCCAGGCGAGCACGAGGCCGCAGAAGGCGGCACGTGGCCCTCGGCGGGTAGCCGGCTCAGGCCAAGTGCAGCGAGCAAGCATCGCCGCCGGGAGGCTGGCGATACGTAACGCGGGATGTCCGTGGTCGTCGTCTGACGCAGGAGATCGAACACGAGCGGACCCGTGCACAACCGGCCAGCCACGACCAGAGCAGGAGGGCCGCCGGCGAGACGCAACCGCCCGATGGTCCCTGGCCCATCAGCCAGCCCGACGAGCAGCAGCAGGAGCCCGACGGCAACGCGATCCGCCCACCGCCAGCCTCCGAGTATCGTGTGTCCCGACATGAGCCCTCGCCAATGCTGCCGGCCGGCCAAGGCCCGGGGCCAGGCCAGCTCGCCGCTGAGCCAGTCGCCGTCACGCGCCACTGGGCCAGCTTGCGGGTACCTCGAGGTACCACGGCAGCACCGCGAGCAGCGTCGCTCCGGTGAGCAAAGGACGCCGCGCCGGAGCCTCGCTCCGCCAGCGATCCAGATCCAGACCACACACGCGAGCCAGACGAACGCGAAGAAGTAGTGGGTCAGCAGTCCGGCGGCGCCGGCCAGGACCCAGAGTGCGGCCGGAGCCACGCGGGCCACCGCAAGACGCAGCGTCGACCACCCCAGCGTCAATGCCAGACACCAGAGGAGGGAGTACATCCGGCCCTCGACCGAGTAGTAGAACGCGACTGGAGAACGGCGAAGAGGAGACAGGCCGACCAGGCCGCGCGAGCGCCGCCGAGATCCCGCCCCACCAGCCAGAGCAGCGGCAGCGACAGCACCGCCCACCAGACGGAGAAGATCGCAGCGCCGCGTCCCCCGCACCGAATATGCGGGACCAGAGGTTGAGCAGCAGATAATAGAGCGGCGGACTTGTGTCGGAGAGCAGCACAGCGCGAACGACTCGGCCTGGTCCGGCGGGCGGCAACTCCTCCTCGGCATAGCGGCGGAAATGCGCGGGCGCCTTGCCATCGGCCGCTGGCTGAAGTCACCGAGCGCGGGGTTGGCATCCGCGGCAGGATGCTCGAGACTGTGGCCGGTCGCCATGGCGAGCGAGAAGATCTCGTCCGCCCAGAGTCCCGGCCGTGTGGCGGCTCGGATCCGGAGCCCGCGGCCACGAGTGTTAGCAGCACGACCACGAGCGCCGGCCAGGGCGCCCGCGGCAGCCTCACGAGGCGTCCTGAGGCCGGCTGATCGACATGGCGGAGATGAAGAGCGACGAGAACAGCGTGCTGCAGCCGATGATGACGAGCGTCGCCGCGAACGACACCCATTCAGGGTGCGGCAGCGGCAGCAGATCGGAGCGCAGCCACTCCACGATGATGGCGACCAGGATGGCACCGCCCCCGGCGATAAGGCCGGCGCCGAGCAGCAGCCCGGTCTCCAGCTTGAAGTGCCCGTAGAAAGCCGCCAGCGCCCGATTGTCACGGTCGAAGCGGCGGCTCCACGAGTAGGTCTTGGCGTGGAGACCGAGGCTCAGGATCTCGAACCCGACGACACTGAAGATCGTCGCGAAGACCGCCGTGACCCCGCTCGCCGGCCGCCCGCCGAACCGCACGAGCCCGAGCAGCACCGCGAGGTGAACCGCCAGCCCGAGCACGAGCAGCGTGGCACCCGGGGCGAGGAACAGCTTGTTCGGAGAGTACAGCAGCATCATGCGGAGGCTGCGCCACCCGTCGCGGAAGGTCCGCAGCTTCGATTCGCCCTTGCGCGGTGCCAGGACGATCGGGATCTCGTGCACCCGGAGACCGGCCAGGCCCGCGTTGATGGCGAGCTCGAGGTTGAACTCCATGCCTGGGCTCACCGGCCGAATCGCGTCGTAGGTCTCGCGGGAAAACGCCCGGAAGCCGCAGTAGACGTCGGTGTAGCGCGTGCCGAACAGCAGGTTGAGGATCCGGGTGAGCGCCGGGTTGCCGAAGTACCGGTGGAGTGCCGTGATCTCCGCATCGCCGCCGCCGAGGTAGCGGCTGCCGGTGACGAACTGCTGGCCCCCTTCGAGCGCACCGACGAACTGGGGGATCATCGTGAAGTCGTAGGTGTCGTCCGCGTCGCCCATCACGAGATAACGTCCGCGCGCACTGGCGAAACCCTTGAGGTACGCGTTCCCGTAGCCTCGGAGCGGCTGGTGCACGACCCGCGCACCCATGCGCTCGGCGATCGCGACCGAGGCATCGGTCGAGCCGTTGTCGCACACGACGATCTCGCCGTCGATCCCGGCCGAGGCGAAGGTGGCACGAATCTTCTCGATGCAGGGGCCGAGGGCCTCTTCCTCGTTGAGCACCGGCATCACGACCGATACGAGCGGCTCGTCGCTCATTCCCACCGCGGCCGCGCTTCGGCGGCGTTCGTCCCGAAGCGCATCCACCTGATGCCACCGGCGACGAGCCCCGCCGAGTACGCCAATCGGGCGGCCAGTACCGCCGGGAGCATCAGCAGCGGCTCGAGGATGCCCGCCCGGACCCAGCACCACATGATGTAGGCCGTGCTTCCGAGCGCGAGCGGGACGCTCGCGGCGACCAGCACGGCGGGATAGCGGTAGATCCACGCGAAGCGGGCCGCGCCGGTCGGCGCCTTGCTCTCGATGGCGCTGTAGCCCCAGCGGTAGTTCCGGCGGAGCAGGTTGCGGAATCCGGGCCGGTTGTAGTGGAGGACGATTGCCGCGGGATCGAACAGGATCGTGCCGCCGTTCCGGCGAACCTCCGCCTGCCAGACCAGTTCCTCGTGGGCGTACGCGATCGGCTGCTGCTCGGTGAAGCCGCGGGTGCGCTCGAAATCGGCCCGGCGCACGCTGAGGTTGCCGGGTGGATGATTGGGCACCTCTCCCGCCGGGCGGCGGGAGTGCACGTGGTACCAGCCGCAGTAGTAGTCGCAGCGGGCCATGAGCGGGAGACCGGGAGGCAGGTCGAGCGAGCCGCCCACCACCGCCGCGCCGGCGGCGTGGCCGGCGAGGATCCGCGCGAGCCAGCCCGGGGCCGGCAGACAGTCGGCGTCGAGAAAGACGAGGGGATCGCCCGTAGCGGCCAGGGCGCCGCGGTTCCGCCCGACCGCCGGATTGCCGCCGCCCGCGCGGCTCCCGAGCTCGAGGACACGCGCACCAGCGTCGCGCGCGACGGCGACCGTGTCGTCCGTCGACCCGTCGTCGACCAGCACCACTTCCACGTTCCATCGGGCGGGGGCCTGCTGCTGGATAGCGTGGATCAAGCGCGCGATCGTCCGGCGCTCATTGCGGGCCGGGATGATGACCGAGACCGTACGATCGGGCGACCCCGCCCGACCCTCAGCCTCGGCCGACAGGGGCATCCCGCTCCACCTCGGCATAGAGGCCTTCGACCGAGTCGACGAACCGGCTCCAGCCGAAGTGCGCGTGGGCATAGCGGCGGGCGGCGGTGCCGAGACGCCGCGCGCGTTCGGGATCGCCGAGCACGGAGAGGATTCCTTCGGCCAGCGCCTCGGTGCGCGGAGCCACCAGCACCGCCCGATCCTCCGCCAGCACCGTCCGGTGGGTCGGAATGTCGGTGGCCACGATCGGGCGGCCGGCGGCGAGGTAATCGAACACCTTGAGCGGGAGGTTGCCGCCGTAGGCGCGTGGCGAGACCAGGACGTCGGCCAGTGCCAGGTACGCGGCCATCGCTTCGCGCGGCTGCCGGTCCACGATTCGCAGCGCGCCCGCGGTCACCAGCCCGCCCGCGTTCTCGTGGGCCACCAGGCCGTTCGCGCGATCGGCACCGACGAGCACGAAGGTCACGCCCGGCACCCGCGCACGGACGGCGGGAATCGCGGCGATCAGCTCGGGCAGTCCCTGGTACGCCTCGAAGGACCCGCTGTAGAGCACGACTGGTCCGCTGCCCGAGAGCCCCAGCTCGTTGCGAAGGCTCTGGACCCTCACAGGCGACGAGTCCGTCGGGGCGCTCGGGAAGTGCCACTCGCGTACCGGGACCTCGGGCACCATGGTCCTGACCCGGGCGGCGAGACCCGCGCTCGTGACCACCAGGTTCGAGCGGCGGAGGAGCCACCGCTCCATCGCATTCAGGGCCCTGCGCGTCGGAGACAGACCAATGGGATCGAGCCAGGCGAGTTGCTCGGCGAGGCTCGACTGCATGTCGTACAGCAGCGGAATGCCGTGGCGGCGGGCGAGCACGGCGGCCGGGAAGGCCGCTTCCTCCACCGCGTGAATGCAGCTGTACCGAGCGGGGTCAACGATACGGCGCAACGCCCACACCAGTGGCACGTCGAGGATGACCTTGCGGAACGAGAGGCCGATCGGCACCCGCTCAAACCCGAAGGGGTTAGCGGACCGGAGGATGTTGAGGCCCGGGACGCCGATGTCATTCCCGATCGGAAATGTCAGGAGGTCGGCGGAACGGCCGAGCTCGCCGAGCGCCTGGAGGACTTGGCGGACGGCGATGGGGGTGCCGCGGTCCTCGTAGAACGGCTGGGGAGCCACGACCAGAATGCGACGACCGGGGACTTCCGCCACGCCGTGATCGGCTATGGCCGGGCCCGCCGCCCCCGTCAGGAAGGCGGAAGCGGATTCCTCGAGCGCGCTGTCGACCATCAGGTGCTCACCGCTGTGGGTCACTCCACACTCCGGAACCACCTAAGTGTAAGTTTTGGCGCCATTTACAGCCAAAACGCCGCCCGCCCGGGAGGTCGCGGAGCGACTGTGAGGACTCAATATAGGGCAACGACTGCAGAAATCCGCGTGATCCAGGCCCACTTGGAAAGCAAGATTCTTGCCTTTCCCGGCACCTCCGAGCGGCCGGTTACCGGAATGATTGTGGTGTCAGACCGTCGACGAGGGGCAGAGATCGGACAGGACACAGTCGCCGCACCGCGGCCGCCGGGCCACACAGATCTGGCGGCCGTGGAAGATCAACAGATGGGAAAGCAGCGCCCACTGGTCCTGCGGGAACAGCGTCATCAGATCCCGCTCGATCTTCACGGGATCGGCATGCCGTGTGAGCCCGAGCAGGCGGCTGAGGCGGGTCACATGGGTGTCGACCGTGACCCCCTCGTTGATGCCGTAAGCGTTGCCAAGAATCACGTTCGCGGTTTTTCGCCCGACCCCGGGGAGCAATTGGAGCTGTTCCATCGTCCGCGGGACCTCGCCCCCATGGTCGGCCACGAGCGCCTGGGCCATGCCGATCAGGCTCCGGGTCTTGTTCCGAAAGAAGCCCGTCGACCGGATAATCTCCTCGACATCCAGCTGCTTCGCCCGCGCCAGCGCCTCGGGGGTCGGATAGCGTCCGAACAGAACCGGCGTGACCAAATTGACCCGGACATCCGTGCACTGGGCGGACAGAATGGTCGCGCAGAGGAGCTCGAAGGCTCCGCGATAGTCGAGCGCGCAGCGCGCGTCGGGATACGCGGCCCGGAGCCGGGTGAGGATCTCCGGAGCCCGCACGGACGCATCCCGGGTCCGGCGCGCACGCGGGCGGCGCTTCGGGGCCGTCCGGGTCACCGCCAGCCGGCTCTCCGGCGGGTGACACGGGCCAGAAATTCTTCGGCCGGCAGCGTGTTGAGGATGTCCCCGGCGCCGAGCCACCCCTTCCGGGCCATGTTCACGCCGTACTCGACGTTGGCGATGCCGGCGGTGCTGTGGGCGTCCGCGCCGATCGAGATCGCCACACCGCGGTCCCGCGCGCGCCGCGCGAGACGCCAGTCGAGGTCCAGCCGGTGCGGGTCCGCGTTGATCTCCAGCGCCACGCCCGTGGCCGCCGCCTTCTCGATGACGGCGTCGACGTCGAGCCCGTAGGGATCCCGCGAAAGCAGCAGGCGGCCCGTCGGGTGGCCGATGATCGTGAGATGGGGGTTGTCCATCGCCGCCAGCATCCGGGCCGTCATCTCGGCCGCGTTCATGTTGAAGCGGCTGTGGATCGAGGCGATGACGAAATCGAGCTGGGCGAGCACCGCCTCGTCGAAGTCGATCCGGCCGTCCTGCAGGATGTCGGCCTCGACTCCCTTCAGCACCCGAATGCCCTCGAGCCGGCCGTTCACCTCGTCGATCTCATCCGCCTGGCGCGCGAGGTCGCCGGCCTTGAGACCGCCGGCGTAGGCCGCCGCCTGGCTGTGGTCCGTGATGCCGACATATTCGTAGCCGGAGGCGCGGCAGGCGCGCGCGAGCTCCTCGACCGAGTTCGAGCCGTCGGAGTAGCGCGTGTGGCAGTGGAGAAAGCCGCGCAGGTCACCGCGTTCGAGCAGGCGGGGCAGGGTGTGGTGCTCGGCGGCCTCGATCTCCCCCTGGCCCTCGCGCAGCTCGGAGGGGATGCAGTCCAGGCCGAGTGCCGCGTAGAACGCGGCCTCGTCGGGCGTGGGGACGAACGCGCTTCCCCGCCAGAGGGCGGCGCCGCTCAAGGCGAGATCGCGGGAAGCGGCGTGCGCGGCGAGTGCCCGCAGGTGCGCTTCGCTCCCGGTGGCCTGCACCAGCACCGCGCCGGTGTTCACCGGGGTCGTCACCACGATCTGCGCGCTTGCCCCGCCCGCGAAGCGGAGCGTGAGCCGACGGTCGTCCTGGCCCGCGAACTCGTGTACCCCCGGCAGCTGGCTCAGCCGCTTGAACAACTCGCCGGGCGGGACATCCGCCACGATCACCAGTACCAGGTCTCGCACTACTTCAGCTCGGCGGCGAACGTCGCCCGCCACGACGACCTGGAGCACGCCCGGCATCCGCTCGAGCGCCGCCCGCAGTCCTTCCGCCTCGTCCGCCGCGTGGTGCGAGCAGCCGGAAGGCGCTGGCCTGCCGCAGGTAGGCGATGCCCTTGAGGATGTTCTCGGAGGTCTTGGGGCCGAAGCGAGGCAGGCGGGCGAGCCGCCCGTCGAGCGCGGCCGCCTCGAGCTCCGGCAGCGAATCGATGTCGAGCACCTCGTGGATCTGGCGGATCTTGGCGACGCCGAGCCCCTGGATGGCGAGCATCTCGACCAGCCCGGGAGGGATCTGCTCGCGCAGCTCCTCGAGGATGCTCGCCCGGCCGGTGGTGACGATCTCGGCGACGATCTGCAGCGTCGCCGGGCCCACGCCCTTGGTAGCGGCCAGGCTGCCGTCGTCGAACCCGTCGCGCAGATCGGCCGGAAAGCTGCCGACGGCACGCGCCGCCGTGCGGAAGGCACGGATACGGAATGGATTCTCGCCCTTGAGCTCGAGGAATGCGGCGATCTGCTCCAGCACCTGGGCGACGGCCTTCTTGTCCATGAAACTGCGGACGGCGTCGGTCATGGCGGGGTGGCCGAAAGCTCGCTCGCGAGCGCGCGGGCACGCCAGCCCAGCTCGAGCAGCTCCTCCGCGCCCACCAGCGAGAACAGCCCCGCCGCCTCCCCGCCTGCGAGCACGGGCGAGAAGAGCGGGGTCCCATCGGGTCGCTCGAGTCCCTTCGGCCTCGGACCGGCCGTCTCAACGGCGCTGAATCCCTCGCGGTCGGGCCGGAGCCCGAAGATGCCGAGTACGCGGAGCTCGCCGTTGGCGGGGTGGACGAAGCAGCCGTCCATGGGCTCGGCCGCGTCGTCGTCGATGACTCGTGCCCACACCTGCCGGTCCAACAGCTGGGCGTAGAACGCCCGGGGCGGCTCGTCGAGGCGCGGTGAGGACGGGGGCGGCGGCGCGAGCAGGGCGGCCAGCCGATCGGCGGAGATCGGGAGCGTGAGCGCGCCCGCGCTCCACAGGAGGTACGCGTGGTGCGCGAGGGCCACGAGCTGGTCCATCCCCTCGCCGATGCCTTCCTCCGGGCGGAGGTCGTGCAGGAGCGACACGATCTCCGGCACCATCAGGAAGGCATCGCGGTCAGTGGGATCGTGACCGTCCCGCTCCAGCGCGGCGCGGACCACGGGGAACACGGTCTCGGCGGTGTGGGCGAAGACCAGGTCGAACGGGGTGGGTCGGGCCATCCCGGAAGATAGTAGGTCAGAGGAAGCCGCCGACGAGGGTCCGAAAGGCCTCGAACGCCTCGACGTACGGCACGTGCCCGCAGCGGGGCAGCGCGTGGAACTCCGCGCCGATCAGGCCGGCCGCCGTCCGCGCTGCCTCGATCGGGATCGCGTCCTCCTCGCCGTGGATCACGAGCGCGGCGATTCCGCGGAGCTCGGGCAGCCGTGGCCGCAGATCGAAGTCGCCCAGACTCTGCCACACCTCCTGCTGGGTGCGGCCCGTGACGCGGAACGGCGTGAGCTCCCGCGCGCGCTCGGGGTCGAAGAAGTACGGGGCCACCGACAGCTCGAAGATGCGCTGCTGGAAGGCCGCGGGATCCCGCTCGCGGAGCCCGCTCTCACGGAGCTGCCGCCGGGCCTCCTGAAAGGCTGGATCGAGGTTCCGCCTGGCGAACGCGCCCTCGAACTGGTCGCGCGCGGCTCGCCACGCCGGCGCGGGCGATATGAGCGCCAGCCGCCCCACCCGGCCAGGGTAGGACACGGCGTACAGCAGCGCCAGCAGCCCACCCCACGAATATCCCGCGAGCGTCAGTTGCTCGAGCCCCCACGCGGTCCGCAGGGCGTCGAGGTCGGCGACGTGCTCGGTCCAGCCCACCGCCACATCGCGCGCCACGAGGGAGCGGCCGCCGCCGCGCTGGTCGTAGTAGATCAGCTCCCGCCCGTCGGCGAGTGCGTCGAACCCGGGGAGCAGGTAGTCATGGTGGGCGCCCGGCCCGCCGTGCAGCACTACCGTGGGCTCCCCCTGGCCGACCCGTCGCACGAAAAACTCCACGCCCCGCACGCCGACCATCTCCTCCCGCGCGGCCCCGGACTCAGGCATAGGCGGCCAGCGCGGCCCCGACGGTATTGGCCTGGATGGTCACGACGTCCTCCAGCTCGCGCGCGTACCCGCCGGCCAGGGTCAGCACCGCCGGGAGCCCGCGGCCCCGGAACGCCTCGAACGACCGCCGGTCGCGCTCGAGCAGGCCGGCCACAGTCAGACCCAGCCGGCCGAATCGGTCATGCACGTACGGATCCGCGCCGCCCAGATAGAACACGAGCTCCGGCACCGCGGCGTCCAGCACCGGTCCAAGGTGGGCATCGAGCGCGGCCAGGTAGGCAGCGTCGTCGCACCCGTCGTCGAGCTCCACGTCGAGCGCGCTCCGCTCCTTCCGGAACGGGTAGTTCCGTGCGCCGTGCATCGAGAACGTGAAGACGTCGGGGTCATCGGTGAAGATGTGCGCGGTGCCGTTTCCCTGGTGCACGTCCAGGTCCACGACCACCGCCCGCCCGAGCCGGCCCTCGCGCTGGAGCACCCGGATCGCGATGGCCACGTCGTTGAAGACGCAGAACCCCTCGCCGTGGCCGGGATAGGCGTGGTGGGTGCCGCCGGCGAGGTTGATCCCGAGTCCGGTCTCCAGCGCGTCGCGCGCGGCCTCGAGCGTGCCTTGGACCGTTCGGAGCGAACGCTCCCGCAGGTCGGGGCTCCAGGGGAACCCCAGCCGCCTGACCTCCGCGGGCGAGAGGGTGCCCGCGAGCACCGCGTCGGCGTATGGGGGCGTGTGCACCAGCTCGAGTGCCCACCGGTCGGCCCGGTCGGGCTCCTCGATCACTTGGCGTGGCAGCAGGCCGCGAGCGACGATCTCGTCGCGGATCCGCGCGTACTTGGCGATGGGGAAGCGGTGGCCGGCGGGCAGCGGTACCGTAAACCGGGCGGACGACCACGCGCGCATGCGGGAGCCCTGGCCAGTGCGCGTCAGAGCAGGACGGCGAGGGCGTCCGCCACCTTCCGGACCGCCGCCTCCTCGTCGGGCGTGAAGGGGTCGGGGACGTCGCTGTCCACGTCGATCTGGCCAGAATGACGCTGCCCCGCCGGATCAGCACGACCAGCTCGGAGCGGGTCCAGGTGTTGCACGCGATGTAGTTGGAGATCGCGCGCACATCTGGGACGTTCTGGTCGGCGCCCGTGGCCACCGCCGTGCCGCAGACGCCGTAACCCACCGCGATGCGGGTGTGCTCCGTGTCCCGGCCGGCGTACGCCTCGAGCACCAGCTCCTCGCCGTGGAGCATGTACATGTAGACCGATGTGTAGGGGGCGCCGGCGCCGCGGATCTTCTCGGCCGCCACCGTGAGCAGCTCCACCCGCCCGGCATCGCGGGCGAACGCGCCGCGGAGCGCGGCGATGACGCGATCGGCGTCCAGTGCCGGCATCGGTCAGCCCCCCCGCGTGCCGAGCGTGGCGTGGAGCGTCGTCACGTCGCTCCCGCGCTTGACGGTGATCTCCACCGTGTCCCCCGGCTGGTGGCTCCGGAGCGCGTCGGTCATCGCCTGCAGGTCGGGCACGTTCGTGTCGCCGATCCTGGTTATGATGTCGTCGCCGCGAAGCCCGGCTTTCTCGGCCGGGCTCCCGGCTCTCACCCCGAGCAGGCGCACGCCGCCTGGACTGTCCGTCATGTCGGGCACGGTGCCCAGGTAGGCACCGTATCCCCCGCTTGCATGCTTCGGGCTCGACGGTTCGGTACTGGCCGGCAGCCGGCTTGCGGCCGTGACCGTGGAGAGCGGCCCCGGCCGGTTGGCCAGCGCGGTCACGAGCCCGGTGACGAAGCCGGCCACCTGCCCGAAGCCCTCGATGTTGATCTTCTGCCAATCATCGGTCGTACGATGATAGTCCTCGTGCAGGTCGGTGAAGAAGTGCAGCACGGGGCGGCCGGCGGCGTAGAAGGAGCTCTGGTCGCTGGGCCCGTACCCGTCGCCCTGGGCGTGAAGATCGAGCCCAGCGTACCAGTTCAGCGAGTCCAGCAGCGCGGGGAATTCCTTGGCGGTCTGCGACCCGTAGACGATGAGCCGCTTCTGCCGCAGCCGGCCGACCATGTCGAGATTGATCATCGCCAGCGTGGTGGAGAGCGGGTAGATCGGCTGCTTCACGTAGTACGCCGAGCCGAGCAGGCCGAGTTCTTCGCCGCTGAACGCGATGAAGACGACCGTCCGGGCCGGGGGAGCGGCGGCGAGCCGCTGGGCGATGCGAATCAGCATCGCCGCGCCCGACGCATTGTCGTCCGCGCCGTTGTGCACCTTGCCGGTGCTGTCCGGGTCGAGGCTTCCGAACCCGCCGAGGCCGAGATGGTCGTAGTGGGCGCCGACGATCAATGCCTCGTTCCGAAGGACCGGATCGCGACCTGGGAGGAGGCCGATCACGTTGCTGCCCTTGAGCCCCGCCACGTGGGCGTGCTGGGCCACCGGCGCGTCACGCGCGATCGTGAACGTCTGGAACCAGCCGCCGGCCGCGGGCTGCAGCCCGACCGCCTGGAACCGGCGGGCGAGGTAGGCCGCCGCGGTGTCGGCCCCCGGGCTTCCCGTCAGCCGGCCGCCGAGCCGGTCGTCGCTCAGGAACCGGATGTCGTCGAGCGCGAGCACCGGCGGGGTCACCGGGCGCGGCACGTCATGCTGGGCGGTGCCCATCTGCTGGGCGCTCAGCGGGGGTGCGGCGCCCAGAACCAGAAGGGTGAGCGCGACGGGAAGGAATCGTACAGTCATACGGTCGAAAGCTACCACGCCGCTCAGCGCGGCACGAAGTCGGTGTCGGCGGGAAGCCGGCGGACGAAGGCGGCGAGGAGGCGAGCCGTCCGGTCCAGGTCCTCGAGCGCGATCATCTCGTTGGGGCTGTGCATATACCGGTTGGGGACGGACACCAGCGCCGTTGCCACGCCCCGGTGGGCGTTGAAGATGGCCTCGGCGTCCGTGTGCGTGTCCCGGGACGCCGCCTCGATGGTGTACGGGATCTGCTCCGCGTCCGCCGCCTCGGCCAGGCGCTCGAACACCAGCTCGCTCACCGACGCACCGCGCGAGAGCACGGGGCCGCCGCCCAGGCGGTAGTCGCCGTGCCGGCGCTTGTCGATGCCCGGGTAGTCGGTTGCGTGGGTCACGTCGATGACGATGGCCACGTCCGGCTCGAGCATCGCGGCCGACGAGCGCGCGCCGCCGCCGGTGGCCGCGATCTCTTCGCGCGTGGTCGCGACGGCGGTGACCGACCCACCGGTCCGTGGCTGGTCCGCGGCCAGTAGCCGCAGCGCCTCGAGCACCACGAAGGCGCCGATGCGGTTATCGATGGACCGGCTCACGAGCCGGCCGTTCGGAAACTCGAGCACGCCGGCGGCAAGCACGCCGGGATCGCCGATCCTGAGCTGCCGCTCGGCTTCGGCACGGCTGGCGGCACCGACGTCGATCCAGAGATCCTCGACCTTGGAGACCTTCTCCCGGTCGTCCTTGTCCATGATGTGGATGGCTTTCTTGCCGACCACGCCCAGCACCGGCCCCTGCCGGCCCAGCAGCCGCACCCGCTGTCCGACGAAAACCTGTGGGTCCCAGCCGCCGATGGTATCGAAGCTGATGAAGCCGTCGTCATCGATGTGGCTCACCATCACGCCGATCTCGTCGATGTGCCCGGCGAACATGATCCTGGGGCGCCCGTCGCCATCGAGGGTCGCGAACGAATTGCCGGCCACGTCGCCTCGCACGCTTCCGGCGAACCGCTGCGCCTCGGCACGCCAGACGCGGGCGGGTGCAGCCTCGAAGGCCGAGGGGCCGGGGGTGTCGAGCAGCGACTTGAGAAAGGCGAGCGATTCGGGTGTCATGACTCGGGTATAGGTGAAGAGACCGCCAAAGGTCGCGGCCACGCGTCCGGATGTCTACCCCTCGGAGGCCAGCAGATTCAGCTCCAGGTATTCCGCGCCCGGCACGGGATTGTGGCGGTAGGGTGGAATCGGCCGAAAGCCCAGCGCGCGGTAGAGCGACCTGGCCGGCTGCATCGCCGGCAGGGTGTCGAGCCGTATGCGGACGTACCCGGCTGCGCCCGCCTCTCGCATCGCCGCCTCCGCCAGCCGGCGACCCAGGCCCGATCCCCGGAAGGACGGGCCGACATAGAGCCGCTTCATCTCGCAGACGCCTGGCTCGAGCGGGCGGATCGCGACGCAGCCGGCCGGCGTCGCGCCGTCCCGCGCCAGGAGCAGCCGCCCGAGCGGAGGCGCGTACGCTCCGGGCAGACCAGCAAGCTCCTCCTCGAAGCCTTGAAAGCCGAGGTCGACGCCGAGCGACCGCGCGTACTCCTCGAACAGGACGCGGACCTCACCGATGCCTCGGTCGTCTCGTGCCGGGGCGATCACAATGCTCACCGGGTCGGCCGCCATGGCGCGAGCCCCGGCCGAGTCTCCCCTCGCATGGCCGCCCGCAACAGCTCCGCTCCCTCCACGATCCGCGGTCCCGGTCGAGAAGTGTAGGCGTTCCCGTCGAGCACCCACACGGGCGTGGACCGGAGCAGCCGATCGGCCGCAGCATCCTGGAGCGCCTCCAGCTCGCCCAGCGCCCGAGGGAGCCCGAAGCCGCAGAGCATCACCGCGATCAGGTCGGGCTGGAGCGCGGCCGCGGCCTCCCATGAGCTGACTGCCGAGTGCGCACCGGGAGCGGCCCCCACGTCGTGCCCGCCGGCCGCCGCCACCATGTCGGGCACCCAATGCCCGGCGAGATACAAGGGCGCCAGCCATTCGATACAGAGCACGCGAAGCGGCGTGGGCGGTGCCATGCGGCGGAGTCGCGTGATCCGGCTCTGGAGCTCCGCGGTCAACTCGTCGCCCTTGGCGTCGAGGTCGAGCGCGCGTGCCACGGCCCGGATGTCGGCCATGACCCCATCGAAGGTTCGGCCCGTGAGCGAGAGCACCTGCGGTGGCGGGTCGAGCGCTGCGGCCAGCCGGTGCACGGCACCGTCGGACACGGCGCACACCTCGCAGAGGTCCTGCGTGATAACCAGGTCGGGCGCCAGCCGCCGGAGTACGGCGGCCTCCACCGCGATCACCGCCCGGCCCGCGTCCCGAAGCCGGCGGACTTCGGCATCGATGGCGGCGCCGGGAAGGTTGGGGTTGAGGGGGGTGGAGGTGACGCGCGGCAGATGCTGCACCGAGGCAGGATGGTCGCACTCGTGAGAGATGGCCACCAGTGATCCCGCCCCACCGAGGGCCGCGACGGTCTCGGTGGCCCCCGGCAGGAGCGTTACGACCCGCATCAGCGCTCGGTCAGTCGGCGGGGACGGTAGTTGGCGAAGAGCAGCAGGCCGATGAACGGGGCAAGCAGCGTCCGGAAATCATGCGTCAGCATATAGACGACGAGCCCCAGCACGGTCGGGGCCTCGACCAGCGACCAGCTCACCAGCACCCGGCCGAGGTTGGCGCTCCACCACTCGTCTTCCGTGGCGCCGCGCGCGGGGGCAGGCAGCCGCCCGGCACTGAAGGCCGCCGCGCCGAACAGCGCCGCGCTCACCAGCGCGAGCGCCACGTACAGCACGCGCCGGTCCGGCAGCGCCTCCGCGGGGATGGAGCGCTCGCGAATGGTGAAGGCGACGGCGCCGAACATGAGAATCCCCAGTACAAGCGCCCCATGAATGATGCGGGCCCTGATCGAAGGCGAAATCGCATCGGCCGTGGGCACTCCGTCAGCGCCCCGCCACCCGGTAGAGCAACCCCGCCAGCAGCGCGAAGGCCGCCAGCGCGACCAGGTCGGATGCGGTCGCGGCGCCGAGCGCCGATTGCAGCCCGACCACGTGCGCCAGGTAGTCGGCTGCCGGAACCTGCGCCGCGTCGGCCCGGCGGACCAGCGCTGCCGCCACGCCGGCGATCGCCACGCCGGCCAGCGCGCCGCCGGCGATGAGCCCGCTCGAGAACAGCACGCCCGGCCCCGACTCGACCTCGGCGATCGACCGCGCCGCGCCGCGCGCCCGCCGCTCCACCAGCCAGCGGACCACGCCGCCCGCGAACATCGCCGCCGAAGTCGAGATCGGCAGATACACGCCGACCGCGATCGGCAGGGACTGCAGCCCCATGAGCTCGATGGCCAGCGTGAGGAAGACCCCGATCAGCACCAGACCCCACGGCAGCTTCTGCGTCAGGATGCCGTCGGTGACCAGCGCCATGATCGTCGCCTTGGGCGAGTCGAGCTTGGTGATCGGCCGGCCGTCGATTTCCCGGATCCGCCCGCCGATCCCTGGATCCACGAGGTACGCCACCTCCCGCGACGCGGGATCGATGAGGTACTTCCCGGGTTGGATGCCCTCCGTCGGCAGATTGACTCGCACCACTTCCCACTCGCGCCCGTCGTGCTGCATCCGCTCGCCGAGGGCGGTGACCGACCGGGTCTCCGCCCCGGGCGCCGTGGCCGCCAGCGTAACGCCGGGGTGATGCTCGGGGACGATGGTCGTGTACGTGGTGTTGAGCAGCGTGAGTGTCCAGCCGACCGCGAGCGCGGAGGTCACCGCGCCGATGATGATGCCGATCTGCTGCCGCCGCGGCGTCGCGCCGACCAGGAAACCTGTCTTGAGATCCTGGCTGGTGGCGCCCGCGTTGCTCGCCGCCACGGCGATGACGCCGGCGATCGAGATCGCGCCGACCCGGTGGTCCACGCCGGTCCAGCCGATCAGCAGGAAGATGGCCGTCGTCCCGATCAGCGCGGCGATGGTCATTCCCGACACCGGATTGGCGCTGACGCCGATCTCGCCGGTGATGCGCGACGACACGACCACGAAGAAGAAGCCGAACACCACGATGAGCACGGCCCCGAGCAGGTTGACCGCGAGCTGTGGCAACATGGTGAGCAGGAGTGCCAGCGCCAACGCGCCGACCAGCGTGACCCAGACCGGCAGGTCGAGGTCGGTCCGGAGGCGGGTGACGGTGTCGCCCATGCTCCCGCGCAGGTCCTGGAAGCCGGAGCGGAACGCCCCGATGATCGTGGGAAGGGAGCGGAGCAGGGCGATGATGCCGGCCGAGGCCACCGCGCCGGCGCCGATGTAGAACACGAAGTTCGCGCGGACCTCGCCCGGGCTCATGTCGGCGATCAGCTTGGTCTCGGCGAAGATGGGCGAGGTGAGGCCACTGCCGAACAGCTTGATGGCCGGGATCAGCACGAGGTAGGCGAGGCTACCTCCCGCGAAGAGATACCCGGCGATGCGCGGCCCGATGATGTAGCCCACGCCGAGCAGCTCGGGCGAGACCTCAGCGGAGATGGAAGCGCCCTTGTAGCCGGTCGACACCCAGCCCGGGTACTCCTTCCAGGCCTTGAGCCCCGACATCAGGAACTTGTAGGTGAAGGCGATGCCGAAGGCCTGGAACAGCCGCCGGGCCTGGAGGCCGCCCTTCTCGCCCGCGACCAGCACCTCGGCGCAGGCGGTGCCCTCGGGGTAGGTGAGACGGCCGTGCTCCTTCACGATGAGCGCCCGCCGGAGCGGAATCATGAGCAGGACGCCCATCACGCCGCCCACTACCGCCACGATCGCCACTTTGCCGACGCTCAGGTCGTAGCCCATCAGCAGGATCGCCGGCAGGGTGAAGACGATGCCCGCGGCGATGGACTCGCCGGCGGAGCCGGTGGTCTGCACGATGTTGTTCTCGAGGATCGTCGAGCGGCCCAGCGTCCGGAAGAACGCCACCGAGAGCACCGCGATCGGAATCGAGGCCGAGACCGTGAGGCCGATCTTGAGCGCGAGGTACACGCTCGAGGCGGCGAACACGAGGCCGAGCAGCGCGCCGAGGATGAGTGCTCGGACGGTGAGCTCGGCGGGTGACTGGCTGGCTGGCACGAACGGGTGAAAGGTCGGGGCGTCGGATGGAGCCGGCGGCGACTGTGTGGCCATGCGTGTCCCTTCGGGCGTCGGGAACGAGCGGGGTGGCTGACCCAAGCTATCCGCGCGACAGAGGGTCGTCCAGCAGCGTACATCGCCGTGAGGCCGCCGAGATCGGTCGGGGAGTGGTGGCGCTTCTCTTCGCCGAGGTAGAACCCATTGCCTTGCAGGGCAACACATTGCGGTGCTTGGACTGGCCTCCGCAGTGACCGCCGTCACCCATCGAAGCGTCAGTGCCCTGGATCTTTCACGGAAGGATCTCATTCGCGAAACCGCCGATCAATCGCCGGTCGCATCCTACGAGTGACTGCAGTCACGGCGCTTCAATGCCACTCCCGCTAAAGTGAAGCTCGCGGGTTCGGCTCCAACCTCCGGAGGGCATCATGCTGTGGACGATCTTCGTGATCCTGCTGGTCCTGTGGCTGCTCGGAATGGTGTCGTCCTACACGCTCGGCGGCTTCATTCATGTGCTGCTCGTGGTGGCAGTCGTCATCGCGTTGCTGCAGCTGATCCAGGGCAGGCGAGTGGTATGAAGCCGGCGGTGATCGTCGGCGTTCTGCTCATCATTGTCGGCATCGCTGGGCTCGCGTTCGGGGGCTTCTCTTTCACGCATAAGGAGAAAGTGCTCGACGTGGGCCCGATCGAGGCGAGCGCCGACAAGAAGGAGTCGCTCCCGGTGTCACCGATTCTCGGCGCCCTCGCTATCGTCGGGGGAGTGGTGCTGCTGGCATCGAGCGCCCGCCGGGCGTAACTGGTCGCCGGTCTGGTGTGACCAAGGGGGGCATGATCCAGGATCATGCCCCCCTTGTCGCGTGCACGAGAACCGCATGCCTGCCGGTGGCGTTTGTGTTCTGACGTGGCAGCCCGCTGGCGTCCCCCGACCGGATGATGCATTACTAGTCGAATGCCTCGCTCGAAGCCGCCTCGCATCGGAGACCTCGATCCGCCCCCGGACGCATCGACCGGCCGGCGCCCGCTCGCCCTCGCCGGCGAGGCGTCTCTCCGCCGGCGGCTGGTGGCGCGCGATGAGCAGGCCCTGGTCGAGCTCATCGAGGTCGCGAGTCCCTGGCTGCTGGGTGTCACCCAGGGAATGCTGAGCGACCCGGACGAGGCCAGGGAGGTCGTCCTCGAGGTACTCGCCGCCGCGTGGGACCGGATCGACACCCTGGGCGACGAGCACGACGCGCTGATGCCGTGGCTGTTGCGTATCGCGCGCAATCGTGCGATCGACCGGCTCCGCCGCCGCCGCCGGTTCAAGCTCAAGCTGGCCCGCGCCGAGGCCTTCGGCGAGCTGCCGCCCGACCGGGTCAGTGCGGTGGAGGTGGACGAGGCGGCGCAGCCGGGCTGGCACGTGCACCGCTCGGTCCATGCGGCACTGGATGGGCTGCCGGCGGAGCAGCGGGAGGTGGTGCGGCTGGCCTACTTCCGGGGCCTCACGCATTCCGAGATCGCGAACGAGCTCGCGATTCCTGTTGGGACCGTGAAGACCCGCCTCCGCCTCGCGTTCGACAAGCTTCGCGCGTCCCTGTCGCCGATCAAGGACTGGATCGCATGACCGCGCACGCCTGGTACATCGAGAACCGCGCCGCCTTCGTCGCCCGGAGCCTGGAGCGCGGCGAGGAGCGCACGTTCCGAGACCACCTGGTCCGATGCGACGAGTGCACGCGCGAGGTGGCGCGGCTGGAGGGCGAGCTGGGCTGGCTCCCGATGGGTGTCGCCCCGGTGGCCCCGCCGCCCGGCTTCGCGCGGCAGATGGCGGCCGAGATCCTCGACCGGCCAAGCCGGTGGCGGCGCTGGGTTCCGCTCGCGGTGGCGGCCGGGCTGACGCTGGTGTCGCTCGGTGCGTCGATGAGCGCGCGACACGAGGGTCGCGAGCTGCGGGAGCGCCTCGCGTCGCGCGAGAGCCGGCTGGCGGCGCTCGAGGATACCCTGTCGGTCCTCCGCCGTGCGAACATGGTGCTGCAGACGCAGATCTCGATGAACGGCCACGAACAGGGCGGCCTGTTGATCTTCCAGGATGCCGTCTCGCACCGCTGGTGCGTCATCGTGCACGGACTCCCGCCCGCGCCCACCGGGAGCAAGTATCAGTTCTGGTTCATCACCGAGACCGGCATGGTGCGGTCGGTCGAGGTGAACGCCGACACCCGGCGGCCGGCCTTCATGACGCTCCCGATGCCCGGTGTGGCCGCGCCGGTGATGGGCGCGGCCCTGACGATGGAGCCGATGGCGAATTGGTCGAACCAGCCGAAGGGAGTGACGCTGGCGCACGTGACGTTCTAGACGGCCCTTTCCTAGACCCCGTCACCCTGAGCAACGCGAAGGGGGCATGCTTCCAGGCATGCCCCCTTCACTGCGTTCAGGGGTGATTCAGGCTGGATGGTCAACGCCGTCGTCAGGGCGCCGGCGCCACCGAGTCAGCCCTGACCGCCACCGGCGCCGGCTCGACCACCGGCTCAGCCTCGGGTAAGCCGTCCGACGCGTCGCTGGTCAATGAGTCGCCCTCGGCAACCCCGGGTCCCGCGGTCCACCATGCGGGTGTTCCCGTCACCTCGCCGCCGAGCTGGACCGGCGGCTCGGGCAGCGTATCGGTCGGGATCACGACCCCGTTGGCGCCGAGCTCGCGGAACAGCTTCCACTGCGCCTGCCGGGCCGCCCAGGGCCGGCCGCCGTTGTACATCAGCGCCACCAGCAGGGTGCCTTCCGGGCGCCCCAGATACCCCACCACGGTCGATACTCGGCCGAGCGTGCCGGTCTTGGCCCGCACCACGCCGACGCCGGGAAAGCCGCTGTTGAGGCGGTGCAGCGTCCCCGAGCCGTTGGCCGGCAGCAGCATGGGGAAATTCCGGCCGGCCGGGGTCATCGGAAACTTCGCCAGATAGGTGACGAACGTGTGGGGAGTGACCCGGTCCTCGTACGAGAGGCCGCTGCCGTCGACGAGGTAGACCCCGTCGCTAGAGCCCACCACCTGCCGGACATGGTCGGTGAGCAGCGCCGGTGCGCGATCCCGGCCGCCGGCCCACTGGAGCAGCAGCTCGGCTCCGAGATTGAGGCTCCGGCGGTTGATTTCGCTGGCGAGCGAGTCGAGCGGCGGCGAGGACACCTCGGCCAGGATCCGCGGTCCGCCCGTCGGGGGGCCGCCGATG
Organism: uncultured Gemmatimonadales bacterium; assembly: GCA_963728705.1. Taxonomy (GTDB): domain Bacteria; phylum Gemmatimonadota; class Gemmatimonadetes; order Gemmatimonadales; family GWC2-71-9; genus CAVVWJ01. The sequence continues at coordinate 178,657 of CAVSLY010000011.1, read as the reverse complement.
AAGGGCGATGGGTTCCACGCGATCCCGGCGCGCCTGAGCGCGCTGCCCCACACGGCGCTCAGGACCGCCCGAGGGTCGCGCGTCACGGCCGTGAGCCGGCGGGGTGCCGCGCGGACGCCGATGGTTCCGGTGACGACCCAGCCGCCACCGGCCCGCGACCGGAGCGCGAGGCGCGAGCGCCGCCCCGAACGGGTGGTGGCGGTGACGGTCACCATCGAGCCGATCCCGTCCGGGGCGGTCTCGATCACACGGACCCGCTGGCCGGTGCGCTTGCCCGGCCGAACGGTGATCCAGACGATGTTCTCGTGCAGGGTGAGCGGGCCGACGAGCGGGGCGAAAATCCGGCCCTGATGTCGGGAGGACCATGCGGCGGGATAGACCGCGTTGGCCGGGCCGTTCGAGCTCTGAAGCTGAAGCGGACCCGTGAGCCGCCGGACGCCGGCGCCGGCGAGCTGCATCGCCAGGTCGTAGAGGGTGGGTCCCGAGCCCTCGGCGCGTTCGAGGGATGGATCGCCGTTCATCTCGATCGCCCAGCTGCCGACCCATTCGCCGGTGACACTATCCAGCGACCCGACCCCGACGACCCGCGTGGGCCGGCGGGCGGTGCCGCCCAGCACGCTTCGGGCATAGCCGGTGGTGAACAACTTGACTGTGGACGCCGGCATCAACGGCAGGTCGGGACTCACGCTCCAGACCACCCGGCCCGACTGATCGGCCACGGCGATGCCCCACTCGCCGGGGGCCGAGCGGAGCGAGCGCTGGTACCATGCGTCCAGCCGCTCGGTGAGCGACTGCGCCTCGGTCTGCGCCTGGAGCGGGGCGGACCAGATCGGGAGGCAGGCTGCCACCAACAAGGGGTACGAGACGACGGCGGAACGGCAAGAGTGGCACGGCGTTACCAGGCAAAGAGAAGCGTCCAGTCTACGAGCGGCCGAAAGTATGGTCAGGCGGCGTCGCGCGTGTCAAGAGCATAAACCTCTGCTCATCATCAATTTACGTGCGGTAAGCCCAGCGTGGATTCGCGGGCGGCGGTTCTGGCCGGCTCCAGAGCCGACGCGCAAATCCCGGGCCTGGCTCAGGGCGCCGATCGCCGCGATCCTCATCGCAGTTACGGAGCCCCCCGACGCAGCCGATCAACGGAAACGTAGCGGCCGGGCCACGGCCGGGCTTGGACCGGCGTGTGGTCCCGGCCGCCACCGGGGCCCTGGGCCCGCGTCCTTCCGTCACTCTGAGCATGACAAAGGGGACATGCCCGGAAGCATGCCCCCTTGGCGTCGCTCAGGCGCGCCCACGCGCAGTCTGATGCCGGCCGCTACTTGAGCAGCCCCTTCGCGATGGTCTGCAGCTGCATGTTGCTGGTCCCCTCGTAGATCGTCCCGATCTTCGCGTCGCGGTAGTACTTCTCCGCCGGATACTCCTTCGAGTACCCGTAGCCGCCGAACAGCTCGAGGCAGTTCGAGGTCGTGCGGTCCGCCACCTGGGAGCTGAACAGCTTGGCCATCGCCGCCTGCTGCGCGAACGGCAGGCCCGCGTCCTTGAGACGCGCCGCGTTGTACACCATGAGCCGCGCCGCCTCGAGGTCGGTGGCCATCTGGGCGAGCTGGAACTGCACGCCCTGGAACTCCGCGATCGCCTTGCCGAACTGCCGGCGCTCCTTCACGTAGGCCGTGGCCGCCTCGAGCGCGCCCGTGGCCACGCCGATCATCTGCGCCCCGATCCCGATCCGGCCCTCGTTGAGCGTCTCGATCGCGATCTTGTAGCCCTGGCCGATCGGCCCGAGCACGTTGGCCTCCGGCACCTGGCACTGCTCCAGGATCAGCTCGGTGGTGCTGGACGCGCGGATGCCCAGCTTGTTCTCCTTCTTGCCGACCGAGAAGCCGGGGAACTCGCGCTCGACGATGAACGCGGTGATCCCCTTGTAGCCCTTCGACGGATCGACGTTGGCGAAGACGATGAACACCCCGGCTTCGGCGCCGTTGGTGATCCAGAACTTCCGGCCGGTGAGCTCCCAGCCGTCGGCCTTCCGCTCGGCCCGCGTCGCCAGCGCGAAGGCATCGCTGCCGCTCCCCGGCTCGGAGAGCGCGAACGCGCCGAGCAGGTCGGTGGTCAGGCGCGGGAAATAGCGGCGCTGCTGCTCGTCGTTCCCCCACCGGAGGAACGCGTTGTTCACCAGGGTGTTGTGGACGTCGACGTAGATCGCCGCGGACGCGTCCACTCGCGCCAGCTCCTCGATGGCCAGCACCGCCATGAAGATGCTGCCGCCGGCGCCGCCGTACTGCTCCGGCACCTCGATGCCCATCAGCCCCAGCTCGAAGAACTTCGGGATCAGGTCGGCCCGGAACTGCGCCGCCTCGTCCATCGCCGAGACGTGCGGCGCCACCTCGGTCTCGGCGAACTCGCGGACCGCGTCGCGGAACATGTTCTCTTCTTCGGTCAGCGAGGTCAGGGCGGGCGGGGCGCTGCGGAGGTCCTGCATGAGGGGACTCGGGCTCCGGGGATGGACGGCAGCGTGCCTCAGGTGAGGGGAGTATATCCCTGACTCGCGACCGGTTCAATCGGCGCGGCCTCGGGCACCACGAGCGCCTCGAGCACGTCGAGCGCCACCGGCACCCGGCCGAGCGGCGCCGAGACCTGCGCGCCCTGCACCCGGTCCGCCACGGCGGCGAGCATCTCCCGCGCGATGCGCACCCCTTCCGCCAGCGCCGCCTCCTTGCCGCCCGCGCTCGCCCGCCGCATCCGGTCGAGGACCGCGTCCGGCACCGAGACGCCGGGCACCTCGTTGGCGAGGAACTCCGCGTTCCGGAGCGAGACCAGGGGCCAGATGCCCGCCACGATCGGGATCCGGAACGTCTCCACCCGGGCCAGGAACCGGTCGAGCTGGTCCAGGTCGAACACCGGCTGGGTGATCGCGAACTCCGCGCCGGCCTCGACCTTCCAGGCGAAGCGCCTGAGCTCGCGCTCGAGATCCGGCGCGGCGGGATTGACGCCCACGCCGATCACGAACTTCGTCGGCGCCCCGATGGGATTGCCGCCGGGATCGAGCCCGCGGTTGAGCCGCGCTGACCAGGTTGGTGAGCCCGATGCTGTCGATGTCGAAGACCGCGGTGGCGTCGGGATAGGGCCCCATCTTCGGCGGATCGCCGGTGACGATCAGCAGGTTCCGGATGCCGCGCCGCCGCCGCGCCCGAGCAGGTCGGAGAGCATGCCGAGCAGGTTGCGGTCGCGGCAGGCGTAGTGCACCACCGCCTCGAGCCCCACCTCGCGCTCGATCATGAGCGCCGAGAGCAGCGCGCCCATCCGGCTCTGCGCGCGGGGCCCGTCGGGCACGTTGACCGCGTCCACGCCGGCCGCCTTGAGCTGGCGGCACTGCTCGAACATCGGCGCCGGATCGACGCCCTTGGGCGGCACGATCTCCACCGTCGTGATGAACCGTCCCTCCGCCAGCTTGGCGCCGAGCCGCGAGCGCTCGCCGAGCGGCACCGGATCGATCGCCACCGCGGGAGCCGGCGCCGGGAACGTGCCCACGTCGAACGCGTGCCGGGGCGAGACGCTCTGGACGAACCCGGCGATCGCGCGGATGTGGTCGGGCGTGGTGCCGCAGCAGCCGCCGACGAACCGGGCGCCCGCCTCGACGATCCGCCGGGCGTAGCTGGCCCATGTACTCGGGGCGAGGCCATGTAGATCTTGCGGTCCCCCACCTCGCGCGGGAGACCGGCGTTGGGCTGCGCGGAGATCGGCACGCGTCACCACCCGCGCCAGCTTCTCCACCGCCTCGAGCACGCCGTGCGGGCCCACCGAGCAGTTGACGCCGATGACGTCGGCGCCCATCGCCTGCGAGCTCGCGGCCCGAAGACCGCCGGGTCGGTGCCGTAGTGGGTCCTGCCGTCGGTGCCGATGGTCATCTGCGCGATGATCGGCAGGTCGCTGCACGCCGCGGACGGCCTGAAGCGCGGCGCCGAGCTCGTCCACGTCGCTGAAGGTCTCCAGGATGAACCCGTCGACCCCGCCCTCGAGCAGGCCGCGCACCTGTCGCGGCGAACATCGGCGCGCGCCTCGTCGAGCGACGTCTCGCCGAACGGCTCGATCCGGACGCCGAGCGGGCCGATGGCGCCGAGCACCGCGGCGCGCGTCGCCGGCCGCCTCGCGCGCCAGCCGGGCCGCCGCGGCGTTGATGCGCTCGGTCTCGCCGGCGAGGCCGTAGTGCGCCAGCTTGAGCGGGTTGGCGCCGAAGGTGTTGGTCTCGAGCAGCTCCGCGCCGGCCTTGACGTACTCGCGGTGGATGTCCGCGCATCAGGTCGGGCTGCGCGGAGGTTCAGCTCGTCGTAGCAGACGTTGACGAACACGCCCCGGCCGTAGAGCATGGTGCCCATGGCGCCGTCGAACACGTGGACGCGGCCGTCGGCGAGGAGCTCGCGGACGGTCGGCACGCTCAGCGCTCCCGCTCAGTATCCAGGTTGGGCGCCAGCCAGCGCTCCACCGTCGGCGACGTCCATCCCTTTGCGCCGGGCGTAGTCCTCGACCTGGTCGCGCTCGACCTTGCCGACCCCGAAGTAGCGCGCCTCCGGGTGCCAGAAGTACCAGCCGCTCACCGCGGCGGTCGGCAGCATCGCGAAGCTCTCGGTGAGGCGTGATGCCCGCGTTGCGACTCCGCGCCGAGCAGGTCGAACAGGGTGCGCTTCTCGGTGTGGTCGGGGCAGGCCGGATAGCCCGGCGCCGGCCGGATGCCCTGGTACTTCTCGTGGATCAGCTGCGGCGTTGTCGAGCGCCTCGTCGCGGGCGTAGCCCCAGATTCGCGGCGCACGCGCTCGTGCAGCCGCTCGGCGAACGCCTCGGCCAGCCGGTCGGCGAGCGCCTTGGCGAGAATCGCGTTGTAGTCGTCGTGCGCGGCCTCGAACGCCGCCACCAGCTCGTCGAGCCCGTGCCCCGCCGTCACCGCGAAGGCGCCGACGTAGTCCGGCGACGCCCGTCGCGCGCGGCGCCACGAAGTCGGCGAGCGCGAGGTTGGGCCGGCCCGGCGGCTTGGGCATCTGCTGCCGCAGCGTGTGGATGACGGCCAGCGTGCTCGGTCCGGCTCCTCGTCGGCGTAGAGCTCGATGTCGTCGCCCACGGCGTTGGCGCGGAAGAAGCCGAGCACGCCGCGCGCGCGGAGCAGCCGCTCCCGGACGATCCGGTCGAGCAGGCGCCTGGGCGTCCGCGGAAGAGGCTGCGTCGCGGCCGCGCCGACGCGTCGGGATCGGTCGAGGATGGCCGGATAGTGGCCGGCCAGCTCCCAGGTCTGGAAGAACGGCGTCCAGTCGATCCGCGGCACCAGCTCCTCGAGCGGGTAGTCGTCGAGCGATCGTCAGGCCGGTCGAGCAGGGCACCGGCGGCACCACGCCGCTCCAGTCGATGGCCAGCCGGTTCCGCCGGCGCCTCCGCGATGCGGCTGCCGCCGCTCCTGCGGCCGGTCGCGGCTCCGCTGCTCCCGCACGTCGCGATACTCCTCGCGCGTGTCCGCGACGAAGCCGTCGCGCAGCGTGTCGCTCAGCAGATTGCCGGCCACGCCGACCGCGCGCGAGGCGTCGAGCACGTGCACGGTGGGCCCGTGGTAGTGCGGCTCGATCTTCACGGCGGTGTGGACCCGCGAGGTCGTGGCGCCGCCGATGAGGAGCGGAATGGTGAACCCCTCCCGCTCCATCTCGCTCGCGACGAAGGCCATCTCCTCGAGCGACGGCGTGATGAGCCCGCTGAGCCCGATGATGTCGACCCGCTCGCGGCGCGCCGTCTCGAGGATCTTGGCGCACGGCACCATCACGCCGAGGTCGATGACCTCGTAGTTGTTGCACTGCAGCACGACGCCCACGATGTTCTTGCCGATGTCGTGCACGTCGCCCTTCACGGTGGCCATCAGCACGCGCCCGTTGGTCTGCGCCACGTCGGAGGACTCCCGCTCCGCCTCGATGTACGGGATCAGGTGCGCCACGGCCTTCTTCATGACGCGCGCGCTCTTCACCACCTGGGGCAGGAACATCTTCCCGGCGCCGAACAGGTCGCCGACGATGTTCATCCCGGCCATGAGCGGGCCCTCGATCACCTGGATCGGCCGCTCGACCAGGCGGCGGGCCTCCTCGGTGTCCTCGACGACGAAGTCCGCGATGCCTTCGACCAGCGCGTGCGCCAGCCGCTCGTGCACCGGCGCGTCCCGCCAGGCCAGGTCCGCGGTCTGCGCGCCGAGCTGGCCCTTCACCTGGTCGGCCACGGCGAGCAGCCGGTCGGTGGCGTCGGCGCGCCGGTTCAGCACCACGTCCTCGACCCGCTCGAGCAGATCGGCCGGGATGTCGGCGTAGATCGGGAGCCCGCCCGCGTTCACGATCCCCATGTCCATGCCCGCCTCGATGGCGTGGTAGAGGAACACGGCGTGGATCGCCTCGCGGACCGGGTCGTTGCCGCGGAAGGAGAACGAGACGTTGCTGACCCCGCCGCTCACCAGCACGTGCGGCAGCGTCGCCTTGATGCGGCGGGTGGCCTCGATGTAGTCCACCGCGTAGTTGTTGTGCTCCTCGATCCCGGTGCCGATGGCGAAGATGTTCGGATCGAAGATGATGTCCTCGGGCGGGAAGCCGACGCGCTCGGTCAGGATCCGGTAGCAGCGGGTACAGATCTCCACCTTCCGCTCGGCGCTGTCCGCCTGTCCCTGCTCGTCGAACGCCATCACGATCACGGCGGCGCCGTAGCGGCGGACCAGCGTGGCCTGCCGGACGAACTCCTCTTCGCCCTCCTTGAGGCTGATGGAGTTCACCACGCCCTTCCCCTGGACGCACTTGAGGCCCGCCTCGATCACCGACCACTTGGACGAGTCGAGCACCACCGGCACGCGGCTGATCCCCGGCTCCGAGGCGATGAGCTGGAGGAATTTCACCATGGCGGCCTGGGAGTCGAGCATCCCTTCGTCCATGTTGATGTCGATCATCTGCGCGCCGCTCTCCACCTGCTGGCGCGCGATCTCCAGCCCCGCCTCGTAATCGCCCGCGAGGATCAGCTTGGCGAACTTGCGCGAGCCGGTGACGTTGGTCCGCTCGCCGACGTTGACGAAGATGCTGTCCGGCCCGATGGCCAGCGGCTCCAGTCCGCTCAGCCGGAGGACGCGCTCAGGCTGGGCACGCTCCCGCGGCGCCAGGCCGCGCACCGCGTCGGCGATCGCGCGGATGTGCGCCGGCGTCGTTCCGCAGCAGCCGCCCACGAAGTTGACCAGCCCGTGCTCGGCGAACTCGCGGAGCACGCCTGCCATGAACTCCGGGGTCTCGTCGTACTGCCCGAATTCGTTCGGCAGGCCCGCGTTCGGGTGCGCGCTCACGTACACCGGCGCCACCCGCGAGAGCTCCTGCACGTACTGCCGGAGCGCCTGCGCGCCCAGCGCGCAGTTGAGCCCCACGCTCAGCGGCCGGCCGTGCGCTACCGAGTTCCAGAACGCCTCCGTCGTCTGCCCCGAGAGCGTCCGCCCGCTGGCGTCCACGATCGTGCCGGAGATCATCACCGGGAGCCGCTGCCCGATCTGGTCGAACAGCGCTTCGAGGGCGAACAGCGCCGCCTTCGCATTGAGCGTGTCGAAGATGGTCTCGACCAGGATCAGGTCGGCCCCGCCGTCGATGAGACCGCGCGCGCCCTCGGTGTACGTGGCCACGAGCTCGTCGAACGTCACGTTCCGGAAGCCGGGGTCGTTCACGTCCGGCGACAGCGACGCGCTCCGGTTGGTGGGGCCGAGGACCCCGGCCACGAAGCGCGGCGCGTCGGGCACCCGGCGCTCCCATTCGTCCGCGGCGTCGCGCGCCAGCCGGGCGGCAGCGGCGTTGAGCTCGTAGACCAGCTCCTCCATCCCGTAGTCCGCGAGCGACATCGCGTTCGACGTGAAGGAATTGGTCTCGATGATGTCGGCGCCGGCCTCGAGGTACGCCGAGTGGATGGCGCGGATGATCCCGGGCTGGGTCAGGGTGAGGAGATCGCTGTGGCCTCGGAGGTCGCGAGGCCAGTCGGCGAACCGCTCGCCCCGGTACTCGCGCTCGCCCAGGCCGTAGGTCTGGATCATGGTCCCCATGGCGCCATCGAGCACGAGAATCCGCTGCGCGAGGAGTGGCTCCAGCAGGGCGAGCCGCGACTCCCGGCTCAGGCCGGCGGCGGCAGGTGCGGTGGGATGGGAATGATCGACGAGCACAGGCTCTCCGGGGATAAAAAAGCCCCTGAAGGCCAAAACGCCTCAGGGGACGCGTTTTAGCGATTGTTTAACGTGGCCGCAAGCAGCGCAAATCGCCACGAATCGGTTGTCCAACGACCGAAAGCTAAACCGAAGCCCCCGTCCTGGCCATGGCTTGAGCCGAGGGCCGCCGATTGGCAGGCGGATGCCCGTCGGGGTCGGATCGCTCAGAGGTACGACAGCACGAAGCCGCGAAGGAGAGCTCAGGACCAGCCAGGCCACCAGCGGGCTGAAATCGAGCATGCCGACCGGCGGGAGGATACGCCGGATCGGCAGGATGAGCCAGTCGGTCAGCGCCATGGCGAGGCGCATCCACGGCCGGTAGGGCGAGATCCCGAACCACGAGGCGATCACCCGGACGAAGAGCGCGATCATGAGCACGCTGAACAGTGTGCTGACCAGGAAGCGCGCCCACGCCCGCGGCCCCGATGCCGAGAGATCGCTCAGCGTGCCCACGAAGCCCGCTAGCCAGTGCACCAGGGTCAGCCCCAGCAGCCCCCCGGCGATCGACGATGCCCAGCAGCCAGAGTGGCGCGTCCTGCGGATTTCCGCCGGCCCGCACGACCCGGCGCTCGAGCGGCTGCAGCACGGGGTCGCTCGCCCGCCGCATGAAGCGTGGCCACGCGCCGAAGGGCGTGATCCGCCGGCTCCGGACGGCCCAGTGCGTGAGCGCCACGGCGGAGGCGTAGACCAGGCAGACGACGACAAGCGTGCGGGCGACCAGATCGATGGTGGCGAAGAGCATGAGGAGCTGGTTCAGCGGCCTGGAAAATCGCCGATGCGCATGGGGCGCTGCGCACCCGAGCTGCTGGTGCACATGAGCGTGAAGCCGCCGGCGTTGAGGGTCGCTTCCTCGAGAATCTGGCTGTCGCCGCGACAGGAGGTGATCTCGCGGGTCTCGGTTCGGCGGAAAGCCACGGTCACGACCGGCTCGCGCCCTAGGTTGACCAGGCGCCGGACGGTCGTGGGCGTCAGCGTGTCGATGCCCATCTGGCGGAAGGTGGAGGCGGGGCGGCCCCGGTGCGAGCCGCGGTAGTCGATGGCGCGGTCCACCAGGTCGAACACTTCGCGGCCGAGCGTCTCGGCGTCCTGCCGGTCGCGCGGCAGCCTGGCGCGGGACTCGTCGTCGGCGGGACGGGCCGGCTCCTTGGCGCCGCACGCCGCCAGCAGTACCAGCGCGAGCACGGCTCCGGCGGCAGCCCGTCCCATCAATCCATCGCGAATTCGCGGTTGAACACGACTTCGAAGCTGAAGGTTTTGGCCCGGCTCCGGGTCTCCATGATCTCGGCGATCCGCTTCAGCCTGCCCGGAATGCCCATGATCTTCTCCTGGGCCAGGCGGCCGATCTCGTTGAGCCCCTGCAGGCTTTCGATCTTCCAGTAGCGGATCTGCTCCTGGACGATGCGGAGGTAGTCCCGCGGGCCGTAGATCCCTGCCCGCCGGATGACCTCGGCCAGCTCCTTGAAGCCGGGCATCGTCACGCCCGGCATGTCGATGGCGGGAAGGATGAAAGCCGCCGAGTGGAGCGCGCCATTCGGGTCGCGCTCGAGGATGAGCTCGAAGACGCTCCGGTAGAAGGCGTAGTGCCGCGCCTCGTCCTTGGCGATGTGGCTCAGGACCTCGCCCAGGCGCGGCTCGTACTCGCCCACGATGCGGCCGGTCTCGCCGTGCGAGAACTGGGTCGCCCGCTCCTGCACGGTGGTGTAGGCGAACACCCGGTACGGATCCCGGTCCCACTCCGGGTGGAAGCCGGCGCGGAGATACTCGAACTGCATCTCTTCGATCTTGCGCTGGTCGAACAGGCGGGTGTCGCGCGCGTAGTCGTGGAGCACCTGGCCGTGGCGGTCTTCCTCGGCGGTCCAGAGGTTGTTCCAGGATCGCCAATGACTCTCGTCGCCCAGGTACACGGCGAGGAGCCGGTGGAAGTGCGGCAGCCCTTCCTCGGTCAGCATGTTGAGCGCGAGCGCCGCCCGGATCGGATCAGGGATACCGCTTGCCTGATCGCGCAACTTCCGGGTGAATTCGTCCGGAGAGCATTCGGGCTGCGGCCCGAGGATGTCGGAAGGGAACCAGAGGTCGCGCTTGCGCTCATGGGCCTCCATGAGCTCGCGGACCGGCTCTTCGAGATCCTTGAGCACTTCAATTTTGGATGCGATTTCGCGCGCCAACTCGGTGGCGGTGCCCATGTGTTCCCTTTTACGACGGTGAGACTGCCCCCTGCACGACAAAAGACCAGCCACCAAACATATAGTGGCTGGTCCCGCTAACGCCAACGTGGGGGGCTGCTACCGGGGGTCGGGGCCCAGCCGCTTCTCCATCAGGGACCAGGGGCGGCGGCCGATGTAGTCCTCGCGCTGGAAGATCCGGCGCCACCCCAGGGCGCCCAGGAGCCCTTCCGACCGCTGGTCGTCGGTCCAGAACTCAGCCACGTGCCCGCCCGCCTCGGCCGCCCGCTCCTCGAACGCCGCCATCAGCCGGTGGGCGTGGCCCCGATGCCGCTCCTGCGGCAGGACCACTACGTCCACCAGGTGGGCCACTCCACCCCGGAGCCAGTACCGCAGGCCCCCGATCCAGTCGCCGATCTCGTTGCTCAGAATGAGGTAATGCTCGTCGATTGCGCCCGCCGAGCCGGTCGTGGCGTCCTCCTGTTCGAGCAGCTCGGAGAACCAGGCCGAGAAATCCTCGTCCTGTCCCATCTCTCGAATCGTGAGCTCGCTCATGGACCGCCTGCCTTCCGGGGGTGATGCTCGTTCACCTATTGCAACAGTAATGCCAGCCCGCGTGTTCCTGCTGTGAAGACGGTCACCCGGGGTTTCGATCAGGCGGCTGAGCCCGCTTGCCCCGCCTTTTCGATGGCCTACCTTGCAACGAGAGGAGGGAACATGAACCCGTCCGACCAGCCCCCCCGCGGCGTCGTGGCCTGCGCCTTCTGCTCGACCCTCAACCGCGTCGACCTGACGAAACTGTCGCATGGCCCCAAGTGCGCGAACTGCCAGCGCCCGATCCTCCTCGACCGGCCCATCATGGCGACCACGGCCAGCTTCGACCAGATGGTGAACGGCACCACGGTGCCGGTGCTGGTGGATTTCTACGCGGACTGGTGCGGCCCCTGTCACATGATGGCCCCGACGATCGACGACTTCGCGAAGCGGCAGATGGGCAACGTGCTGGTCCTCAAGCTGGATACCGATGCCCATCCCACAATCGCGGGCCGCTATGGCATCCGCGGCATCCCGACGGTCATCGCCTTCGACCAGGGCCAGGAGCGAAATCGCCACGTCGGCGTCGCGAATCTGGAGGTGCTCCGGTCGCTTACGGGCCTCGCAGCCTGACCGCTCAGTGCCAGCCCGTGGCCACCGCCACCGCGATGGCGACGGCCGCCAAGGCTACCAGTGCCCCCATCACGGGCACCACGAATCGCAACCAGTCCTCGTAGCGCACCCCGCTGGCGGCAAGCATGGCCATCAAGGCGCCATTGGTCGGCGTGAGCAGCTCGCAGAGGCCCGCGCCGCACTGATAGGCCAGCACCGTCACCTGGCGGGAGAGTCCGATCAGATCCGACAGCGGCACCAGCAGCGGCATCGTCAGGACCGCCTGGCCGCTGGTGCTGGGCACGGGCAGATGCACCAGGGCCTGAATCCCCATCATGCCGAGGGCCGCGAGCGTGGTCGGCAGCGCCGCGACCGGGGCGAACACTCCGTGGACGATCGTGTCCACTATGTGCCCCTCGTCGAGGACGACGTAGATGCCGCGGGCAAACCCGATGAGCAGGGCCGCGTAGGCCATCGAGCGGAAGCCTTCGACATACCCGTCCGCCGTTCCCCCCACACCCAGCCGGCCGATCAGCCCCGCGGCCACGCCCATCAGGAAGAACAGGGCGGAGAGCTGCTCGAAATCCCAGCCGTATTTGATGACGCCGACGACGAAAATCACGAACGTCAGAAGCACGATGCCGAGGATGGCTGTCTGCCGGCCGCCGGCCGTCGGCGTTCCGGTGACCTCGGCGGCCTCCGGCGGCACGCGAGACCGGCGCGCGAAGCGCATCGTCCCCGCGATCCAGATGAGCCACGCCGCCGCGAGCGCGACCGATCGAAGCTCCCACCCGCTCAGCAGCTCGAGGCCGGCCACCTTCTGCGCGATCCCGACCTGGAACGGGTTGATCGGACTGAATGCCGCACCCACAGCCGCCGCACCCAGGCTGATCGCCACCGCGATCAGGGCGTTGAAGCCGAGCCGGCGCACGAGCAGCAGGAGCACCGGAACGAAAGCGATCAGCTCCTCCTGCATCTGGATCAGGATCCCGCCCCAGGCGAAGGCGAACCCCACGATCGGAATCACCCACAGCCCCCGGCCGGCCAGCCGGTGCGCCAGCCAGTTGACCAGCTGGGCGAGGGCCCCGGTGCGCTCCACCACCGCGAACGCGCCGCCGACGAGGAACACGTAGAAGATGATCGACGAAGCGTCCGCCATGCCCTTGGGAATGGCGACCAGTGCATCGAAGGGGCCGACCGGGCTGGCCGGCACGGTGTGATAGGTCCCGGCCACCACCACCTCGCGCCCGGCCACCGGGTCCTCCCGCCGGTCGTACTGCCCGGCCGGGAGTACCCACGTGAGCGCGGCCGCGACGAGGACGCAGCAGACGAGGAGGATGAGCGGGTGAGGGAACCGCAGCTGCGCGGCGTTCACAGCGTGCGGCAGGTCTGACTCACCGGCCGGAGCCGGGAGCAGGCGACGCGGTCATTCATGGACCCTGTGATCGGCCCGCAGGCCGCCGTCTGTGCCTCCCGGGCGGCATCCTCCTCCGACGCGCCCGACGCCGTGGCCGAGCCAGACTGCCCCTGGAACTCTACCGCGACCGCGCACTCGACCCGCTGGCTCGAGAGGGTGGACCACAGCAGAAAGGCGACGAAGCCGATGAGGACCAGGAGGGTCACGTTGCGGGCACGCGGGCTCATACCAGAGGAACCTCCGGCGGAGGTGCGCTGTTCAACAGGGCGTACCCCGGCCGGATGGCCGCTGCCCTGGAGAGGGATGACGCGAATGGAATGTCGAGAGGTCATCGATCGACTGTGGGAATATCTGGATGACGAGCTTGCGGCGGAAGAGGCCGCGGCGGTTCGACACCATCTGGCCGACTGCCCGACCTGTCATCCGCGATGCCGCTGCGACCGCGCGTTCCTGCTGGTGATCGTCCGCACCCTCACCGCGCCCTGCCCGGCACCCGCGGGGTTGTTCGAATCGGTTCGGGCCCGCCTCGCCACACAGGCTCCGGTCCGCTAGAAGGTCGTCCGCCCCTACTGGGCGACAGGATCGCCCACCGAGTCCGCAATCCACCGCAGGTAGTCAGGATCACCGTCGACGATAGCCATCGCGACGATCTCGGGCGTGTCGTACGGATGCAGCTCGCGGAGCCGCACCGCGAGACCCGGCACGCGGGCCAGCGTCGTCTTCAGGTGGCAGTACCACTCCGTGGCGCGCTCGACCTTCCCCTGCCACCGGTAAGTGCTCTCCACCGGCCCCACCACCTGGGCGCAGGCCGCCCAGCGCTCCTCGACGAGCGCAGCGGCGAGCCGGTCGGCGGACGCGCGCTCGGGCAGCGTCGTGGTCACCTGGCAGCATCCACCAACGCTCGTCATGGCGTTCTTGACGGTATATTGCGGGACGCAAGCATTCCGGCAGGTCGGGAGGCGCGAGCGCCCCGCCGGTCCATCACTTGGCGGCGGGGGCCGCCGGTGCGCCGAGCCCGACCGTCTCCGATCCGCTCTTGCCGTCCTCGATCGGAGGTACGCCCACGCGCCAGCCGCTCTTGAAGCTGATCGTGAGCCTGTGGCCCTGCGGATCGGCGCCGATCGTCGCGACGTCCGGCAGTGTGCGGGCGTAGGCCATCGCGGCGTCAGCCTGCTTGGCCAGCGCCTCGGGCGAGTCTCCCTGTGCGGCTTTGCCGTACTCGCGGCCGATCGCCACGGCCTCGGCCTGCTCCTTGCCGTAACGGGCGAACTGGTCCGGTGGCACGAGGCCGTCCTGGCTGGTCATGTGAGACTCGTACTGGTAGCTGCGGCATGAGACCAGCGCCAGCAGTGCGAGGCAGGCTCCGAAGCGTCGATTCATCTGCTCTCCCGAGCTGAGATCCCGAACGACGAACGACCGAAGGTAACCACACTCCGGGGCGCCGTGCCACGCCCGGGAGCGACGCGGAGGTCCGGGCATGCGCTCGCACCACACTGCTTTGGCTCGGACTGCTCGCGACGCCGAGCGCTGCTCGCCGCGCAGACCCTCGACACGCTGCCGGAAATCCCCGCCGGGGCGATGGCGCCCGCCCCCCAAACGCCCCATACCATCCGCTGGTGGCACGGAGCGGTGGCCGTCGGCGGCCTTTCGACCCTGATGCTGCTCGACCATCCGGTGCAGCGCTTCTCGCAGCACAACAATGGCAACGGCGCCGACAATGTGGCCGGCGTGGTCCGGCACTTCGGCCAGCCCGAGGTGTACGGCACCGTGACCGTGGGGCTGCTGGCCGCCGGATTGGCCACGGGCCGGCCGCAGCTCACCCGGGCGGGCGGACGCCTGGCGGCCTCGCTCGCGCTCGCCGGGCTCACCGTGCAGGCGGGAAAGTACGCCCTCGGGCGCCCGCGTCCGGAGCAGAGCCTCGACGCCGATGGCTACGCGCCGTTCTCCGGCCAGGCATCGTTGCCGTCGGGACACTCCGCCATGGCCTTCGCGCTCGCCACCTCGCTCGCCGACGACATCCACCACCCCTGGGCCACTGTCGGCCTCTACGGGATGGCCACCGCCGTCGCCTGGTCGCGAGTGAACGACAATCGCCACTGGCTCAGCGACGTGGCAGCGGGCGCCCTGGTGGGAATCACGTCCGCCAAGCTCGCGTCAGGCCGGTGGCGGATCTTCGGCGTCAAGGCGCCGACCGTCGTCGCGGCACCGACGGGGATGGGCGTGGGGTGGTCGGGGGACTTCTGAGGGTTTCGTAGGCCGAATCCCTGCCGCAATCCGATTATTTTCCAGGTTCCCCGAGCCTGGACGCCCCGATGAGTGGTTTCGCGAACATTCCCCACCCCCACAACGAACCAGTCCTGGGCTACGCCCCGGGCAGCGCGGAGCGAGCGGCGCTCAAGGCCGCGCTCACCGCGGTCGGGGGCGAGCGGGTGGACATCCCGGCCGTCGTCGGCGGGCGGGAGATCCGGAGCGGGGTCACCCAGGACGTCGTGTCGCCCCACTGCCATGCGCGGGTGCTGGCCACCCTGCACCAGGCCGACGGCACCACCATCGACGCTGCGGTGCGGTCGGCCGTGGAGGCCCAGCGCGACTGGGGGCATTGGCGGTTCGAGGACCGCGCCGCGGTCTTCCTCAAGGCCGCGGACCTGCTGGCCACGACGGCCCGGCAGCGGCTCAACGCCACCACCATGCTCGGCCAGAGCAAGACCGCGTACCAGGCGGAGATCGACAGCGCCTGCGAGCTGATCGACTTCCTCCGGTTCAACGTCCACTTCGCCGAGCGGATCTACCGCGAGCAGCCCGACTCCGCGCCGGGTGCGTGGAACCGGATGGACCACCGGCCGCTCGAGGGGTTCGTCTACGCCATCACGCCGTTCAACTTCACGGCGATCGGCGGCAACCTGCCCACGGCGCCGGCGCTCATGGGCAACGCGGTCGTGTGGAAGCCGTCGCACACCGCCGCGCTCAGCAACTGGAATTTCTACCGGCTGCTCGAGGAGGCGGGGCTGCCGCCGGGCGTGATCAACTTCCTTCCCGGCGACTCGATCGAGGTGAGCCGCCGCCTCCTGGCGAGTCCCGACTTCGCCGGCATCCACTTCACCGGCTCGACGACGGTCTTCCAGAGCCTGTGGAAGTCCATCGCCGACAACCTGCCGCGCTACCGCACGTATCCGCGCATCGTCGGCGAGACCGGCGGCAAGGACTTCATCGTGGCCCACGCCAGCGCCGATCGCGGAGGCGCTCGCGGTCGCGATGGTGCGCGGGGCCTACGAGTACCAGGGGCAGAAGTGCAGCGCGGCCTCCCGGGCCTACATCCCCGACACGCTCTGGCCCGCCGTGCGCGACCGGGTCGTGGCGATGATCGAGGACATCCGCATGGGCGACGTGGCCGACTTCCGGAATTTCATGGGGGCGGTCATCGACCGGCGCGCGTTCACCCGGATCCGCGATCACATCGAGGAGGCTCGTCGCGCCCCCGGCGTGCGGGTGGTGGCGGGTGGCGGGACCGACGACAGCGTCGGCTTCTTCGTGCAGCCGACCCTGTTGCAGGCCGACGACCCCGCCTACCGCACGATGTGCGAGGAGATCTTCGGGCCGGTGCTCACGGCGCACGTCTATCCCGCGGCAAAATGGAGCGAGACGCTCGCCCTCGTGGACCGGACGAGCCCCTACGCGCTCACCGGCGCCGTGTTCTCGCGCGACCGGGCCGCGCTGCGGGAGGCGGATCGCGCGCTGCGGCAGGCGGCGGGGAACTTCTACGTCAACGACAAGCCGACCGGCGCGGTCGTGGGCCAGCAGCCGTTCGGCGGCGCGCGGGCGAGCGGGACGAACGACAAGGCGGGATCGATCCTCAACCTGTTGCGCTGGGTCTCGCCCCGGAGCATCAAGGAGACGCTCGCACCGCCGAAGGATTATCGGTATCCGTTCATGGCGGAGGCGTAGGTCATCCTGAGCGGAGCGAAGGATCGGCTGACGCATGCGAGTGACGCACTAGCCTCACACGCACCACCGGCCCGATCCTTCGCTCCGCTCAGGATGACACTAGTCGCGTGCGCCCTCTGCGTGGGAACGAGTCCCGGCGCCGCGCAAGCGCCGGCCGAATTCCGTTATACCCCCGAGCAATTTCGCTGCGTCTCGCTCCATGAGCACTCGCGTGCGGTGCTCGAGGCTGAGACCGGCCTCCGGCGCCGGCGGGAGACGCTGACGCGCGACGGCCTCTGGCGCGTGCGCGGACGGTCCGCACCGGCGGGAATCTCCGTCGAGGCGTGGTACGACTCGCTCGCGCTCTCGCGGACGAGCCCGGAGGGGGTGCTCGCGCCCGACACGGACGGCCTGCTCGGCGGTCGCTACCGCGGGACGCTTTCGTCTGCGGGCCGCTACACGGCCGACGCCCGACCGTTCGTGCCCGATGAGGTGGCGGAGGTGTCCGACCTCGGCGCCGCCCTGGACGATCTGCTCCCGCCGCTGCCTCCCTCGGCGCTCACGGTTGGGGAGCAATGGCGCGATGGCAGGGGGCTGGAGCTCACCCGGCTGCCCGACAGCCTCGCGGGTGGACGGGCGGTGCGCCGGCTCGCGCTCCGTTCCCGCAGCGAGGCCAGGTCGCGCCACCGTGCGCGGCGATACGACGGCCATCGCGGCGCGGCAAGAGACGATCGAGGAGGGGCAGGTGGATTGGGATGCGGCGACGGGGCTCCTGCGGCGGACGCGGCACATCGTGGTCGAGACGTCGGTCCCGGCGGGTGGACCGTTGCGCGCCCCGTTGCGGTCGCGGCTGGAGCAGGATGTCGTGCTGGACCATGTGGGTCATCCTGGATCGGCCAACGCATGTAAGTGAGGCTCGGCGCTCACTCGCACCACCGACCCGATCCTTCGCTCCGCTCAGGATGACGATCGCTCGCCTCCCCGTCTCGTCCTCACGAACCGCTGCTCCGGATCGAACAGCAGCGCCGTCAGGCCGAACGCCACCACGGCCGCGCCCGCGAGCACCAGCACATCCGTCCCCGCAGCGAACTCGGTGGGCTGCCCGAACGCGTGCCGCATCAGGTCGACCTGGTAGGTGACGGGATTGGCCCGCGCGAGCAGGCGCAACACCGGCGGCATCCCGGCCGTGGGGTACAGCGCGCCGCTCACGAACAGCAGCGGAAACAGCACCACGTTGATGACCCCCGCGAAGTTCTCGACCGATCGGAGCCGCGCGGCCACCAGCAGGCCCAGCAGGGCGCTCACGCCGGCCGCGAGCACCAGCGCGCCGGCCCCGGCACCGACGTTCGCCCGGCGACACCGGCAGCACCAGCGGCGCGCAGGCCAGCACGATCCCACCCTGGAGCACGCCGACCAGCGCGGCCGCGATGGCCCGCCCCGTCAGCACCGCCGGCACGCCGGCGGGACTCGCGAGCATCAGGCGCAGCATGCCGAACTCGCGGTCGTACACGGTTCCGATGGCGGTGAGCATCGCCCCGAAGAGCGCCGCCATCACCACGATTCCGGGAAACACGAACGCCTGATACGGCAGCCCGCCCTCGAGCCTGGCGATGGCGTTGTAGCCGCTCCCGACCAGCAGCAGCCACATGAATGGCCGCGCGAGCCCGCCCAGGAGCCGGCTGGTCTGTCGCGTCGTGCGGGCGAGGTCGCGCGCGACGATGCCGACGACCGCGCTCCACGCGCTCATGCCGCGCCCTCGCGTGTGTGCGCGAAGTACGCATCCTCGAGCGTCGCCGGCCGAAGGGCGAGCCGCTCGATCCCAGGGGCGCTGGTGGCCAGCTCCATGACCGACTCCCGCTCCCCGACAATGCCCACCCGGAAACCGCGGTCGGTCTGGAGCACGGTGGCCGTGGCACCCAGCCCGCGGATCGCCCGCGCCAGGCGTTCCGCCCCGGGCCCCTCGATCTCGGCGACCTCGACGCCGACGGCCGCCCTGAGCGCGGCCGGCGTTCCGTCGGCCACCGCGCGGCCGCGTGAGAGCAGGACCACCCGGTCGGCGGGCTCCGCCTCGGCGAGATAGTGCGTGGAGAAGAGGACCGTCGTGCCGCGCTCGCGCCGCTCCGCGCCGAGGATGGTCCAGATCAGCTCGCGATGCTCGGGGTCGAGGCCGACCGTGGGCTCGTCCAGGACGAGGAGGTCCGGCCGGTGCAGCGTGGCGCGGGCGATGTCCACCAGCCGCCGCCAGCCGCCGGAGAGCTGCCGCGCCGGCTGCGCCGCGAGCGCCCGGAGTCCGGCACGGTCGATCGCCGCGGCGACTGCGGCGCGGAGCTCGCCCCCGCCCAGGCCGGCGAGGCGGCCGGCAAAGCGGAGGTTCTCCTCGACCGTGAGGAGACCGTCGATGCTGGTCTCCTGGAACACGAGACCCAGCCGGCGCCGGACGGCGCCGCGCTCGCGGACCACGTCGTGGCCGAAGATCGTGGCCTCGCCGCGGGAGGGGGCCAGCAGCGTGGCGAGCAGCAGCATCGCAGTCGTCTTGCCCGCGCCATTGGGACCCAGCAGGCCGACCAGCGCGCCCAGCGGAACCTCCAGGCTCAACGCGTCGAGGGCCCGGACACTGTCATAGTCGCGCCCGAGCCCCGCGGTGACGATCGCCGGCGACGCGCTCAACGCGGCTCGACGGCAAAGTCGCGATAGACGTAGGCGTCGGCGCCGGCATGCTCGTGCAGCGCCTCGTCGATGAGGTGACGGTGCGGGCTCAATGTGCAGACCGGGTCGGCATTGGCCGCGTCGCCCGTCAGCGCGAGTGCCTGGCAGCGGCAGCCGCCGAAGTCCACGGCTTTCCGCGGGCAGGTCCGGCACGGCTCCTTCATCCACGCGTCGCCGCGGAAGGCCTCGAACGCGGACGACTCGTGCCAGATCCAGTGGATGGAGTGGTCCTGCACGCTCGGCAGGTCGAGCGACGGGATCGCGTACGCGCCATGGCAGGGCAGCGCCTTGCCGTCGGGCGCTACCACGATGTAGTACCGTCCCCACCCGCCGTAGCACGCCTTGGGCAGCTCCTCGAAGTAATCGGGGAGCACGAAGGTGATCTGCATCTGCCCCTTGTAGCGCAGCATCCGGTCCTGGGCGATCTCCCGGGCCGTCAGCACCTGCTCGCGGCTGGGCATGAGCGTCGCCCGGTTCTTGAGCCCCCAGCCATAGTACTGCGTGTTGGCGAGCTCGAGCCGGTCGGCGCCCCAGCCGGCGGCGAGGTCGATGATCTCGCCGATGCGGTCGAGGTTGGCGCGGTGGAGCACCACGTTGATCGAGAAGGCGAAGCCCAGCTCCTTGACCAGCGCGATGGCCGCCTGCTTCTGCTTGACCGAGCTCACGCCCGCGATCCGCTCCGCCGTCTCGGCATCCGCGTCCTGCACCGACACCTGGATGTGCTCGAGGCCGGCCGTCCGGAGCGCCTCGGCACGCTTGCGGGTGAGGCCGAGGCCCGAGGTCACGAGCGTAGTGTAGAGGCCCAGGCTCCGGGCGTGCGTGGCGAGCGCCTCCAGGTCCTTCCGGATGAGCGGCTCACCGCCCGAGAGGCCGAGCTGCAGCACGCCCAGCTCCCGCGCCTGGGTAAACACCCGTTTCCAGTCGTCGGTGCCGATCTCGCTCTCGGCTCGGAGCAGGTCGAGCGGGTTGGAGCAATAGGGGCAGTGGAGCGGACAGCGGTGCGTCAGCTCTGCCAGCAGCGTGGTCGGACGTTCGGTCGTCATTGGATCAGCTCCCTTTCCGCCAGGCGCGACAGGTAGTCGGTCACGTCGGCGGTGACGTCGGTCTGGTAGCGCGCACCGAGGAGCCCCGCAATCTCGGCCACGGTGCGAGTGCCGTCGACCAGCTCGAGGATCTCGCGGCCGGTGTCGTTCAGGAGCACGGCGCCCTCGGGGTACAACAGCACGGGCCGCTGCCGGGCCGGGTCGTAATCCAGCCGGGCCAGCCGCCAGATCCGCGGCACCGAGTCGGGCGAGAGCGTCACGCCGGCTCCTCGCGGTAGGCATTGTGGATGGTGTCGATCATGGCCCACAGCATCTCCAGCTTGAAGGCCAACGCCTCGAACACCTTCTGCTGCCGCTCGGGCGTCGTGGCCCAGGCCCGCACGATGCGGAGCCCGTGGTTCACGTCGCGCGGGGCCTGCACCAGCCGGCTCTTGAAGTAGTCGAGTCCCTCGGGCGGAATCCACGGATAGTGCCGGGGGAACGCCTCGATCCGCTGCTGATGGATCTTGGGCGCGAACAGCTCGGTGAGCGACGACGCGCAGGCCTCCTGCCACGGCTTGCTCCGGCAGAACGTGACGTACGACTCGCAGATGAGCCGCACCGCCGGCAGCACGTGCCGCTCGTCCTCCATCTCCTCGCGCGGCACACCGAGCGCAATGCCGAGCCGGATCCAGAGCTCGATCCCGCCCGTGCCCGGCTCGGTGCCGTCGTGGTCGATGATGCGGCCGATCCACTCACGCCGCACGTCGGCGTCGGGGCAGTTGGACAGGATCGCAGCGTCTTTCCGCGGCACGACGCGCTGATAGGCGAGGCGATTGGTCACCCAGCCCTGGAACTGCCGCTGGCTGAGCTTGCCCTCGTACATGAGCTGGTGAAACGGGTGCTGGACGTAGTACGACCCATGGAACGCGCGCAGGGCCTCCTCGAGCGCCGCCGGCGCGAGCGGACGCTCGAGGACCGGGATCGGTGGCCGAGGTGGCGTGGCGAGCTGCGAGGCGGCGAGCGTGGTCGTCATGGTCGGGCCTCAGAGGGTGAATCGCATGCCGTCGACGCCGATCCGGAGACCGGCCTGTTCGACCAGGGCCCGCTCGGGCGCATCCTCGAGCAACATGGGATTGGTGTTGTTGATGTGCGTGTACACCCGGTGCCGACTCGGCAGCCGACCGAGCCGGGCCAGGCTGCCGTCGGGTCCGGAGACCGGCAGATGATCCATCTGACGCGCCGTGCGCTCGCCGATGCCCAGTCCGATCAGCTCGTCGTCGGTCCAGAACGTCCCGTCGAACAGTACGAGGTCCGCGCGGCCCAGGCGTGAGAGCAGGGCCTGGTCCAGGTCGCCGCAGCCGGGGACGAAGGCGCAGGTGCCGCCGGTACGCTCGTCCTGCACCAGGAGCCCCACGGTGTGGGCCGGGCGCTCCTCGCGGGCGAACCGCGGAGGGCCCGCGGGCACCGGGAAGCAGGTCACCCGGAGCCCGCTCGGCGTTCCGTCGCGGTAGCAGAGCTCGAGCGGCTGGTCGGGCACGAGCTCGGTGACGGTGACGTCGGCAAACGCCCGGGTGACGGGGAGCAGCCGCGAATCGTCCTCGATGACCCGCCGGACCGCGTCGGTGGCGGCCACCTGCAGCCGCCGCGCCTCGCGCAGGAGCACGATACCAAGCGTGTGGTCGAGCTCGGCATCGGTCAAGACGATGCCCTCGACCGGGACATGCCGAGTTCCGGCGGGCACCGGCACGTGGAGGCGGCCGAGCTGCGCATGGACGTCGGGCGATGCATTGAGGAGAAACCATCGCGCGCCGTCGCCGCTCACGGCGACGGACGACTGGCTCCGCGGGATCGCGCGCCGCGGGTCCTCACGAGCCACCCGGCAGGACAGGCACCAGCAATTCCATTGGGGGAATCCCCCACCGGCGGCGGTACCGAGGAGAACGATATG
This sequence comes from uncultured Gemmatimonadales bacterium, assembly GCA_963728705.1. Lineage (GTDB taxonomy): Bacteria > Gemmatimonadota > Gemmatimonadetes > Gemmatimonadales > GWC2-71-9 > CAVVWJ01. The sequence continues at coordinate 156,102 of CAVSLY010000011.1, read as the reverse complement.
CATGGGGAAAGACGGGGGCGGAGGGGGCGGAAAAGACTGAGGGGCCCGCTTTCGCGAGCCCCTCAGATCAGTCTTTCGCCTTACAGGGTCGCGACGTACGCGGTGACTTCCATCGTGACGGCGACGATCTCGGCCTCGGGCTTGGTCCACTTCATGTTTTCGTCCTCCGAGAGGGTTGTGGAACGGACTGACGATTGGGTGTTACCACCCAGTCGGATCGTTGGAGGACCCGACGACGCCCGCTTTAACGCAGGTGGTGTGCCAGAATGATCGGCGTGATCGATTGTTGTCTAAGCATATATGCGGGACCGGTTTGCGCCGATTCCCACCGGACGACCTCGGATGCGTAAGGGTTGGGGCATAGCACCCGATTGGGTGATCCCACCCACTGGCGGGTGAGCGGAGCGACAGGCGCGTGCCGGAAAAGCCACTATCGGCGTCACCTCCGAACGGACCGCGCAGGCATCATCCACGACATCGCCGGTACTGAGGACGCGATTCATGCTCCATGATTGGCGGGCCGCGGTGCTGGCGATGTGTCTTGCGCTTGCCGTCGGGCCGTCCTGCGCCGGCTCGTCATCCGACGTTACGACCCCACCCACGGGAAACAATCCGCCACCGGAGCCCCCGGCTCCACCCGCGCCACCACCGCCTCCCGCCCCGCCGCCACCGCCACCTGACCCGGGCCCGCCCCCGTCACCGAAACCGGGACCGCCGATTCCTAATCCATCTGGCCTCGGTTCGGGAGCCCGGGTGCTCTTCATCGGCAACAGCCTCACTGACGCGAACGATCTGCCGGCGCAGGTCCTGGCAATGGCCACGGCCGAAGGGCTCGACTGGGACGTACAGGCAGAACTGCAAGGCGGCGCCAGCCTGGAGGACCACTGGAAGGGCGGCTCCGCCCAGGCCCGGATACAGAGCGGCCACTGGGATGCCGTGGTCCTGCAACAAGGTCCCTCGTCGTTGCCCGAGAGCCGGACCAACCTGCGGCACTGGGTGGTGCAGTTCGACGGGCTGGTGCGCGCGGCGGGCGGTCGGTCCGCCTTGTATATGGTGTGGCCCGACCTCACCCGATTCGCCTGGTTCGATCGGGTGCGGGACTCGTACGCGCTCGCCGCGCGAGACGTGTCCGGCTGGTTCCTGCCGGCAGGAGAATCCTGGCGGGCGGCGTGGCGCGCCGACCCGTCGCTCGCGCTGTATGGCGGCGACGGGTTTCATCCCACCCCGGCCGGCAGCTACGCGGCGGCGCTCACGATCTTCGCCGCGCTCTCCGGGCGCTCACCGCTCGGCCTGCCCGCACCGGCGACGGTCGACCCCACGAAGGCCCAGCGGCTTCAGGAGGCGGCGCAGGCGGCGCTCGAGCGGTACAGCGACTACGGTCCGACGGACGTTCCTTAACACGACAGCCGCCTCGTCATCCTGAGCGAAGCGAAGGAGCCATGACCTAAGGCATGGCTCTTTCGCTTCGCTCAGGATGACGGCCCAGGTCACTCAAGACGCGACCCTCACTGAATCCCATGCTTCTTGAGCCGGTACCGCAGCGTGTCACGGCTGATTCCCAGCCGTTGGGCGGCACGGGTCTGGTTGCCGTCGCACTCCCGAAGCGCCTGCTCGATGAGCGTGCGCTCCCATTGGTCGAGCGGCAGGCCGGGCGGTGGAGAGACCGGATACCCTCCGCTCGCGGCGCCGGTTGGAGCCGGAGCCGGCGACGCGGTCGACCCCGTTGGCGATGCCGCTCGGGGTTCTGGCGCCGGTCCCGCCCCTGCGGGCGTGCCGAGCGAGAGGTGCTCGACGTCCAGCATCGGTCCGCGGCTCCACAGGACCGCGCGCTCGATCACGTGGCTCAGCTCGCGCACGTTGCCTGGCCACGGATACTCGGCCAGCAGCGTCCGGGCGCGCGCGTCGATCTGTCGCACGTCCTTCCCGTACTTGGCATTGAACCGCTCGAGGTAGTGCTGGGCCAGGAGCAGGATGTCGCTGCCCCGCTCCCGGAGCGGCGGTAGCTGCAGGATGATCACCGCCAGCCTGAAGTACAGGTCCCGGCGAAAGGTCTCGCGCTGAGCGTCGCGTTCGAGATCCCGGTTGGTAGCGGCCAGGATCCGCACGTCGATCCGGCGGTCGCGGATGCCACCGACGCGCCGCACGGTCCGGTCCTCGACCGCCTTGAGCAGCTTGCCCTGGAGCGAGAGCTCGACATCGCCCACCTCGTCGAGGAACAGGAACCCACCATCGGCGGCCTCGAAGAGGCCCATGCGCGATTCCTTCGCGTCGGTGAATGCCCCCCGCTCGTGGCCGAAGAGCTCGGCTTCCATGAGCGTGGCCGGGAGCGCCGTGCAGTTCACCTCGATGAAGGGCCGGCCCGCGCGCGGACTCGCGCTGTGGATGGTGCGCGCGACGAGGCCCTTCCCGGTGCCGGTCTCGCCGATGATGAGGACCGGCGGCGTCTCATCGAGCGCCGCGATCTGGCGCGCCTGGTCCAGCACCTCCCGGATGGACGGCGACTCGCCGATGACGCCGGCAAGCGGCGTCTCGCGCGCCGCGTCTCGCCGGCGGTAGTAGGAGAGTTCCTGGCGGAGCTGGGAGTGCTCCCGGGCGCGGTCGGCCAGGAGCTTGAGCTCCTCGAGGTCGATGGGCTTCTTGAGGTAGTCGAACGCGCCCAGCTTCACGGCCTCGACCGCGCCCTCGATGGTGCCGTGCGCGGTCATGATGATCACGGGGATGGCGGCGTCGAACTCGCGGATCCGCCGCAGCAGCTCGATGCCGTCCATGCCGGGAAGCCGCACGTCGGTGAAGACGACGTCGGGGCGCATGGTCTCGAGCAGCCGGAGCGCCTGCTCCGCGTCGCCCGCCACCTCGGCTTCGTAGCCCGACTCGGTCAGGAACGCCTTGATGGCCCGGGCGAGCGTGCGCTCGTCGTCGACGATGAGCACGGTCGAGCCGCTCACGACGTGCGCCTCACGCGGTGCGCTCGGTGGGGAGGCGGACCCGAACCGTCGTGCCCTCGCCCACACGGCTCGCGATCTCCAGGCGGCCGCCGTTCTGCTCGATGTACCGCTTGGCGATCGCCAGGCCGAGCCCGGTGCCCTCCTGCCGGGTGGTGAAGAACGGCTCGCAGACCGACGAGAGTGCCTGTTCGGGGATGCCGCCGCCCGTGTCGCTCACCTCGAGGACGACGGCGGCCGGCCCCTCGCCATTGGCGACGTAGGCCCCGATCCGAAGACGTCCGCCTCCAGGCATGGCGTCGAGGGCGTTCGACACGATCTCCAGGATGGCCTGCTCGAGCTGCATGGGATCCACCCGCACCGCCGGCAGCGTGACGGGCACCGCCATCTCGAGCTCGACGTGCTGCTCGCGAATCGGCGTCGCGACGGCAGGCAACAGGTCGTCGATCAGCCGCGGCAGGCTCTCGGAGCCCGGATGGAACGGCGCCGGACGGCTGAAGCTGAGCAGGTGGCTGATGCGACGGTCGAGGCGATCCACCTCCTCGATGATGGCGTCGAGGTGCTCGGTGGCGCCGGGTGACGCGGGATGGCGCCGGACGAGCTGCGCGGCCGCGCGGAGGCTCGCGAGCGGATTCCGAAGCCCGTGGGCCACCGCGGCCGACATCTCGCCGATCGAGGCCAGCTTCTCCGCCTGCACCAGCTGCTCACGCGAGGCGCGGAGCTGTCCGGTCATGACCCCGAGCGCGCGCGCCAGGTCGCCGACCTCGTCGCGCGAGGTGGCCTGGACCGGGTGGTCGAGGTCGCCTCCGCCAACGACGGCCATGGCCTCGGTGAGCTGCTTGATCGGACGCGCCAGGCTTTGCGAGATGACCCAGCTCGCCACCAGTCCGGCCACGAGCGCGAGCGCGATGATGGCGACGAGCGTCCGCCCCTCGTCGGCCAGAATCTCTTCCAGCCGGCCGAACGCGCCGCGCACGCTCGACTCCCGGGCGCGGCGGTAGATCTCCCGGTTCATCTGCGTGAGCGCCGGCTGGAGCCGGCCTCTGAGCTCGCGCTCGGCGAGGCGGTACGCATCCTCGCGCCGTCCGGCGTCCTCCAGCGCGAAGACGCTCTCGGACACGGCGACGATCTGGCGTTGAATGCCCTGGACCCCGTCGGCGAGCGTCGTCTCCTCCGGCTTGAGCTCGGCGCGCCAGCGGTCCTGCCAGTAGCCGACGACCTCTCCGGTGAGCTGGAATTCCTTCCGCGCGGTGGGATCGAGGCCGCTCAGGTCGCGCCAGATGAGCTCGGTCTGGTCGAACATGGCAGTCTCGAGCTCGGCGTAAGTCCGCGTGCGCGCCATGCTCTCACCCAGCGCCGTAAGGGCACGGCGCTCCAGCACGTTGCTGCGGATGGCTTCCGCACCGACGAGCAGCACCGGGAGCACCATCAGGGAAAAACCGAAGAGCAGCTTGCGTTGGAAGGTCACGAGGGAAAGATGAGGCAAAGAGGGAAAGAGGGAAGGAGGGAACGACTCAGTGTGCTCCGGTTCCTCCGCGCACGCGGCCAGTCCGGAACAGCAGCAGGAGCGGCAGTGCCGCCGCGAAGGTCACGCCCATCGTGAGGAACACCTTTTCGAAGGCCACCATCGAGGCCTGCTGCCGGAGCGTGGCCTCGAGCAGGGCGAGCGCCTGCTGCCGGGCGGCGCCCAGCGAGCCGGCGACGCCGACCAGCCGCGTCGTGGCATGCTGCAGCCATTCGATGGCCGCGGGGCTCGCCGGCGAGAGATGCGGAAGGAGCGCCTCCCGGCTCTGCTCGGTGAAGCGAGTAAGCAGGGTGGCGGTCAGCGCGATGCCGAGGCTGCCTCCGAGCTGGCGCGCCAGGTTGAAGAGGCCGGTGCCCTGCGCGAGCTGCGCCGGCCGGAGGTCGGCCACGGCGGCGCCGGTCAGCGGCACGAAGATGAAGCCGAGACCGACGCCGCGAAGGATCATCGGCCAGAAGAGATCGTGCATTCCGATGGCCGTGGTGAACCGCGAGTGCAGCCCCATCGACCAGAGAAAGAGCAGCACCCCGATGGTGACGAGCACCCGCGCGTCCACTCGGGAACCCAGCCGGCCCATGGCGGCCATGGTGAAAGCACTCGCGATGGCGCCCGGGAGGATCACCCGCCCAGTGTCCCAGGCGGAGTAGCCCAGGAGGTTCTGCAGGAACACCGGCAGCGCGAAGACGCTCGAGTAGAGCGCGAACCCCAGGACCACGGCGAAGGCCACGCCCCCAGCGAGCTGGCGGTTCCGGAGAATGCGGAGATCGACGATCGGGTCGGACGTGCGGAGCTCGTGCCAGACGAACGCCGCGAGCCCCACGCCGGCCGCGATGGCCTCGACGATGATCTCGAGGGATTCGAACCAGTCCTGGCGCTCGCCGCGCTCGAGCAGCACCTGGAGCGCGCCGATCCCGACGATGAGGAACGCGAGTCCCAGCCAGTCCACTCTGGTCCGCCGGATGGCATGCTCGGGCTCTGGGACCGAGCGCCAGGTCAGGGCCGCGGCCAGGAGACCCAGCGGCACGTTGATATAGAAGATCCAGGGCCAGCTGTAGTTGTCGGTGATCCACCCGCCGAGAGTCGGGCCGAGGGTCGGTCCGACCATCACGCCCATGCCGAAGATGGCCATGGCGGTGCCGCGCTCGCGCAGGGGGAAGACGTCGAACAGGATGGCTTGCGCCGTGCTGATGAGCGCGCCGCCACCGATGCCCTGGACGACGCGCCAGAACACCAGCATCTCGAGCGAGCGCGCCGCGCCGCAGAAGAACGAGGCGAGGGTAAAGAGCAGGATGGAGCCGAAGTAGTAGTTCCGCCGGCCAAACCGCTCCGAGAGCCAGCTCGTGAGCGGCAGCACGATGACGTTGGCGACGATGTACCCGGTGCTCACCCACGCCACCTCATCCAGCGTCGCCCCCAGATTCCCCATCATGTGCGGAATCGCGACGTTCACGATGCTGGTGTCCACCAGCTCCAGCACGCTCGCCAGTGTCACCGCGAACGCGATGAGGTAGCGCGTGCGGTAGACCTGCTCCCGCGTGATGCCGTGAGGTCGCGCGGGCAGCGCCATGGTGGCCATCGCGGGCCTCAGTCGGTGGTGATGGTGACGTCTACCGACATTCCCGGGCGGAGCGGGCGCGCCGGGTCCGCCGCGCCGTCGACCGCGATCCTCACCGGCACCCGCTGGACCACCTTGGTGAAGTTGCCCGTCGCGTTGTCGGGCGGCAGCAGCGCGAACCGGGCGCCGGTGGCCGGGCTCAGGCTCTCGACCTTGCCGTGAAAGGTCGCGCCGGGATAGGCGTCCACGCTGAACTCGGCGGCGTCACCCACGCGCACGTTGGCGAGCTGGGTCTCCTTCAGGTTGGCCGTGACCCAGACGTTGGTGTCGGGCACGATCGACATGAGGTTCTGTCCGATCTGCACCTGCGCGCCCGGCTCGGCGCTGCGCTTGGCGATGACGCCGTCGTCGGGCGCGAACAGCGTGGCATAGCTGAGCTGGAGGCGCGCGGTCTCGACCGCCGCCTGCGCCGAGGCCAGGCGGGCGTCGGCACCGCGGAGCGCGGCACCCGAGGCGGAGATCTGGCTCCCGGCAGCGGCGGCGCGACGGCGGGCGGCCTCGAGGTTGGCCGCCGCCGCATCGCGCGCGGATTGGGCCGCGTCGAGCTGCTGGGCGGAGACGACCTTGGTGGCCGCGAGCGTCCGGTAGCGCTGGTAGTCGGCCTCGGTCTGGCGGGCGGTGGCCTCGGCCGCCGTGACGTCGGCATCGGCCGAGGCGGCCTCGGCGCGAGTGGCCTGCAGCTGGGCTACGGCCTGGCCGGCGCCGTGCCGCCCGCTCACCAGGGCCTCGGCGTTCCGCAAGTCCGCCTCGGCCTGCTCGAGACGGGCGATGAGATCGCGCCGATCGAGCACGACGAGCGTGTCGCCCACCTTCACATGCTGGTTCTCCTCGACCGCCACCCGGTCGATGAACCCCGCGATTCGCGGCGCGATCGAGGTGATGTGGCCGTCCACCTGGGCGTTGTCGCTGCTCACATGGTTCCGGCTGTAGAGCCAGCGGCGCACGCCCCAGCCCGCGAGGGCGATCACGAGAATGATCCCGATGATCATGGGCAGGCGGCGGGTCCAGCTCCGGGTCTCGGGCTGGGCCGTGGCGGGGACGTCCATCGCGATGTCGGTCGTCATACTCGTTCTCGTTCTGATCGCGCCGAAGCGCGGGTTAGTGCATTTGGTCGATGACGCCCAGCGCGCGATAGGCGCTGACCCGGGCGGTGCCGAAATTCACGCGCGCCTGGATCAGGGCGTCGCGCGCGGCGATGACCGATCCCTGAGCGTTGGTCGTCTCCACGCTTCCCGCCACGCCGGCCTGAAAGCGCTGCTGGGCCTGGCTCAGCTCCAGCTCGGCGAGCCGGAGCCGGTTGTCGGCGATGGCGACCTGCTGCTGGGAGGAGGCCAGGTCGAGCACCGACTGGCGCGCCTCGGTCTCGACCCGGTTCACCAGGTCGCGCTCGCGAATCTTCTGGATGTCCACGCGCAGGTTCTGCTCCTTGACCCGGTTCTGGCGCCGGAAGCCGTCCAGGATCGGCACGGTGAGCTGAAGCTGCACGTTGTAGGTGCCCGCGAGATCGCCGGCCTCGCGGCCGGTCTGCTGATACTGCCCGCTCAGCCCGAGGCTGGGCAGGTATTCGGCGCGGATCGCGCCAAGCTCCCGGCGCACGGCCCGGGTCCGGGCCTGCTCGGCGGCGAGCTCTATGCGATGCTCGCGCGCGAAGCCCGCGGCCGAGTCGGGATCGAGCGGGATGTCGAGCGGGCCGGGTCCGAGCGAATCCGCGAGGTCCACCCGGGTACCCGAGGGCAGGTCGAGGGATCGGAGCAGGTCGAGGCGGGCCCGGTCCGAGGCGTTGCGCGCCACCTCGAGCTGCGTGCGCACGGACGCGAAGCTCACCTCGCTCCGCGTGGCGTCGATGGCGGGGCTCACGCCGGCGTCCACCAGCTGCCGCGCCTGCCCCAGCAGCTCGGCCGCGATGGTGCTGTCGGCCTGGCGGGCGCGCACCGTCTCACGCGCGCTCAGGGCGCGGAGATAGGCGAGGCCGGCGGTGGCGCCCGCGATCTCGCCGGTTGCCCTGGCGTCGAGCCCCGCCGCGACCGCCGTGTCGCGCGCGGCGCGAAGCCGGCCGATCAGGGATGCGTCGAAAATCGTCTGCGAGGCGCGGAGCTGGAGCCGGTAGATGTCGAACGGAGCGGTGACCCCGGTGGCGACGGGGATCCCGAACTCGTCGAGGTTGAGCGTCTGACGGGTGATGCCCGCGTTGCCGCTGATCGTGGGCAGGAGGTCGGCCCGGCGCTGTCCCACTCGCGCGTCGGCGGCCCGCACGTCGAGCCGGGCGATGGCCGCGTCAACGCCCTGGCTCCGGCCGAGCGTGATCGCCTGGAGCAGGGTGAGCGGGCCCTGGGGCGCCGCGGGCTCCTGGGCCACCGCGGGCGCGGCGGCCAGGACCGACAGGACGAGCAACCGGAGGGCGGGGCGCATACGCCAGCCTCAGCTCTCTTCGACGGAGCGCGCGAGCACGCCGTGGAGATAGAGGTCCAGGAGCCCGTCGAGCGCCTGCTCGTCCCCGAGCGCCTGGGGGTCGAAGGGGTGGTAGAAGCACTGCTGGTGGGCGGTGTGGACCAGAAGCGAGGTCAGCCCGCGGGCGGCGAACCCGTGCGGATTGCTCCGGAACTCGCCGGTGGCCACGCCGCGCTCGAGCACCTGCTCGATCAGGCGACGGGCGCGCAGAATCACCTCGTCGAAGTAGAACCGGGCCAGCTCAGGGAAGTACATGAGCTCGGCCTGGACGACCCGGGCGATCCGCGTCATCCCTTCCTCGCGCATGCGGAGGTACATGCGCCGGATGAGATCGACGAGCAGCGCCCGCGCGGACCCTTCGTGCGTGCGCACGAGCGCCTCGCCTTCCGCCAGACAGGCGACGATCTTGGCGCGCACCATCTCGCGGAAAAGCGCTTCCTTGGAGTCGTAATAGAGGTAGACGGTGCCCTTGCTCACGCCGGCGAGGCGGGCGACGTCGTCGATCTTGGCGCGGGCGAAGCCGGACTCGCCGAAGACCGCCAGGGCGGCATCGAGAATCTCGTCGGGGCGTGCCTCGGGGCGGCGCTGCCAGCGGGGCGGGGCGGTGAGCATCGAGTCGTCGGCGCCCATAGAGCACCTCGTGGTGCAATTACTAACTGACTGGTCAGTAATATGGGCAGGCACGCGCGCACGTCAAGCCCGGTCCAGGTCCGGCCCCGGCCTCCCGGTTCTCTTGCTCCTCCTCCCGGAAGTCCGTAGTTTGCAGCAACCTACCTGTGGGAGGACCGCCGATGTCGGACGCCTTTCTCAGCTCCGACGACTTCGACGAACAAGCCCATCAACTCTATAACGAAGGCCGGTACGATGAAGCGCTGCTGATCCTCAAGGAAGGCACCACCCTCTATCCACATGCCGTCGAGCTCCACATCGGGATGGCCTATGCCCATCTGGCCCGGGAGGAATACGCCTGGGCGCGACGGAGTTTCGAGCACGCTCTCGGGCTGGACCCCGACCACGAGGACGGCCTGGCCGGCTTGGGCGAGACGCTGCTGAAGCTGGGAGACCGCCCTGGTGCCATGCGCGCGTTCGAGCGGATTCTGCAGCTCGGCTTCCAGGACGATCACGAGCTCATGCTGCAGGTCGGTCGCGCGCTGTTTCGCGAAGGGCACATCGCGCCCGCGCAACGGTTCTTCGACCTCGCGGCCTCCGCCCATCCCGACTCGCCCGACGCGGCCGCCTGCCTCGGCTACGCCTCGCACCGGCTGGGGAACGACGCCGGGTCGCTCTATTGGCTCCGCCGAGCACTCGAGCTCGACGCGTCGTACAGCGAGGCGCGAATCTATCTCGCCAATCTGCTCTACGACCGCGGCGAGACCGAGGCGGCGCTCCATCAGCTCGAGCGCACCCAGCCTGAAGATCACTTCGACGAGCTCGGCATCTGGCGGCACATCGAGCTCAAGAAGACGGTCTATCGGCTGCCGGACGAGGATCCCGAGCTGGTTCCCTGGCTGACCCGACTGGGCGAAGTGGGCGGTGAGCCCGATGCGATCGACATGCTGCTCGCCGAGGTCGAGGCGCAGCAGGCCGACGGCGGCGTCCGCGATCCGCACCAGCTCGAGCTGTTCGGCACGCTCCTCAGCGAGCTGCACGCGATGCAGAAGAAGCCGGGGCACGCCGAGGCACATGTCGTGGTCACGCTGGCCGGCCAGCCCATTCGCGGCAACTGGGAGGAGATTCTGCTTCAGATGAAAGAGGCCGACCGCGACTGGGCCGCCGGCTCGCTGACCGATTTCATGGCCAGCCTGGCCCGGCGGGGTCAGGCCGAAACGGGCGTCGTCATCCCCACCACGGATGCGGAGGCCTTCATTCGCGGCAGCGCCGAAGCGGGCGTGCTGCGGATCGTGCAGTAGCGGCATGACGGCGCGCGGTCCCGGGCAGCCGCCGCCGCACTGGACGGCCGGCGTCCGGCGGGAGGTGCTGCCGAACGGCCTCACCCTGCTCGTGCAGGAGGACCGCTCCGCCCCCGTCGTGGCGGTGGTGACGCACGTGAAGGCGGGTTTCTTCGACGAGCCCGACCGCTGGAGCGGCATCTCCCACGTGCTGGAGCACATGTTCTTCAAGGGCACGGCGCGCCGGGGCGTGGGCGCGATCGCCCGCGAGACCAAGAGCGCGGGCGGCTATCTCAACGCCAGCACGACGTACGACCACACCTCGTATTTCACGGTCCTCCCCGCCGCCAGTCTCGCCGAAGCGCTCGACATCCAGGCCGATGCGCTGCGCCACTCGGTCCTGGACGAGGGCGAGCTGGCCCGCGAGCTCCAGGTCATCATCCAGGAAGCCAAGCGCAAGCTCGATTCGCCGTCGTCGGTGGCGTACGAGACGCTCCACGAGGTGATGTTCGACCGCCACCGGATCCGGCGCTGGCGGATCGGCCACGAGGCGCAGCTCGCGGGGTTCACCCGCGCCGACGTCCACGGCTACTACGCGTCCCGCTACGTGCCGGAGCGGACCATCGTGGCGATCGTCGGCGCGGTGGACCCGGACCGCGCGCTCGGGCTCGCGCGCGAGGCCTACGGCCAATGGCCGGCGGCCTCCGTGGTGGTCGACCCCTCGCCGGAGGAGACGGATCGTCGCGAGGTACGGGCGCGCACGCTTCGTGGCGACGTGAGCCAGGCCGAGCTGTCGCTCGGCTGGCGCGCGGCCCCGCCGCTCGCGCCCGACGCGCCGGCGCTGGACCTGGCCGCCGCGGTGCTCGGCTCGGGCCGCGGCAGCTGGCTCTACCGCGGACTGCGGGAGCCGGGGCTCGTCACCTGGATCGCCGCGAACTACTACGCGCCGACGGAGCTGGGGCTCTTCGGCGTTGCCGCCGAGCTCGCGCCTCAGCGGGTGCCCGAGGCGCTGGACGCGATCGCCACGTCGGTGGCCCGGCTGGCGCTGCTCGGGCCCCCGCCCCACGAGCTCGAGCGCGCGCGCACGCTGCTCCGCGCGCGCTGGGCTCGCCGGCTCGAGTCGATGGAGGGCCGCGCCTCCGCGCTCGCCGCCGCCGAGGCGCTCGATGGATACGATTTTCTCGACCGCGAGTTCGAGGCGATCGCCGCCGTGCGACCCGAGGACGTGCGCGCGGCGGCGGCCCGCTACCTCCAGCCGGACTCGGTCTCCGGCGTGCTCTACCTTCCCGAAGATGAGGGCGCCGAGCTCACCGCCGACGCTCTGGCTCGCGCCTTCGCCGTCACGGAACTCCGCCAACCCGCGCCCGCACCGGGCGCATCCGCGCCCCCGCCGCGCTCCGCGTCCGTCCGACCGGCCACCCGGCGCGAAGCGGACGTGGTTCACACCAGCCTTCCGGGTGCCGACCTGCTGGTTCGCCGGAAGCCCGGTGTGCCGCTGGTGCATCTCGGCATCTACATACCGCGGCTGGAGCTCGACCCGCCGGCGCAGGCAGGACTCGGCGCGCTCACCGTACGGAGCGCGGTGCGCGCCGCGGGCGACCTCGACGCCGCCGGGCTGGCCTTCGCCTTCGAGCGTCTGGGCGGCACCGTGAGTCCGATCGCGGCGTCCGACTGGCTCGGCTTCGGCACCACCGTGCTGGCGGAGCACCTGGCGCCCGCCGCCGCGCTGCTGGACCTGGTGCACACCTCGCCCCGGCTGGAGGAGCGCGATGTGGCGCGCGAGCGCGGCCTGATGATCGCCGAAGCCCAACAGGTAGCGGACGACATGTTCCGCTATCCGTTCCAGCTCGCGTTCGCCGCCGCCTTCGGTGACGAGGGCTACGGACTCCCGGTGGCGGGACTGCCCCACACGCTGCCAGCCATCACCTGCGCCGACACGCGGGCCTGGCACCTGCGCGCGCTGCGTGGCGTCCGTCCGGTAGTCATTGCCGTGGGCGACGTGGACCCCGACGAAGCCTCGGCGGTCCTGGCGGGCGCGTTCGCCGGCGCCGAGCCGCGGGCGCCGGTCGGTGGCCTGCCCGCGCTCGATTGGTTGGCCGGCGCCGGCGGCGAGACGCCGGCGCGCGTCGTCTCCCGCGACAAGGCGCAGGCGGCCATAGCGATGGCGTTTCCGGGAGTGGCACGGCGTCACCGGGACCGGGCGGCGGTGCAGGTCTGGGCCGCCGTGGCGAGCGGGCTTGGCGGGCGGCTGTTCGAGGCGCTGCGTGACCGGCGGTCGCTCGCGTACACGGTCGTGGCGTCCGCCTGGCTCAAGGCCCGCGCGGGCGCGCTCGTGACCTACATCGCCACCTCACCCGAGCGCGAGGACGAGGCACGCGAGGAGATGCTGCGCGAGCTGGAGCGGTTTACCCACGAGCCGGTGAGTGGGAGCGAGCTGCGGCAGGCGGTGAACTACCTGGCTGGCCAGGCGGAGGTGAGCCGCCAGTCCGGCAGCGCGGTGGCGAACGAGATCCTCGAGGCGTGGGTGGCCGGATCCGGGCTCGGGGAACTCGCAGATCCCGCTGCGGCGTTCCGGGCCGTCACCGCCGAGGACGTGCTGCGCGTGGCGCAGGCCTCGCTCGATCCCGAGCGGCGGGTCGAGGGGGTGGTCCGCGGCCGCCGCGCGACCCACCCGCCCGTCGCGGCGCTGCAGTCCTAGCGGTCCCGCCGTCCCCCGTCCCTGGCGAGCCCGCGGCTGATCACCTCCACGCCCCGCCGGACGTCCACCGGGGCGCGGGCGACCACCGATACGAAGCAGAGCCCCTCGTCGGGAATCGTGTGGAGCACGATGTGGCCCTCGCGGCAGAGCAGCGCCACCGCCACCCCGCCCGGACTCTCGCGCACGAGCGGCGGTCCGAGGGGCGGCATCCCGACCGCGCCGGCGGCGGCCACGACGATGGCGGACAGACCGTTGGCGTCCGCGAGACGGGCGCCGCTGATGGCGGTGAGCTCGTGCACGTGCGAGTTGAATGCGGCGTCCACGCTGGCCGATCCGCCGGTCAGACGCGGAGGGGGAAGGCGCACACCGCGTCCCGATAGCCCTCGGGCACGCCGACGTCGAAGAACTTCGCCCGGCTGATCACACCGGCCAGCGCGTCCCGCCGCGCGAGGCGCTGCAGCACCGGAATGTCGTCGAGCTCCACCCCCGCCGGCAGACTCCGCCCGACCTCTTCGAATTCCTCCAGGATGCCGCACGGAAACGCCATCCGCCCGATCGGCGTCATCGCGACCGCCTCGCCGGCGGTATCGAAGCGGCCCGTCCCCTTGTCCGCCACATCCGTCACCCGGAGCGTCCCGTCCGGCATGCTGCGCACGGACGCGCGCCCGGTCGGCCCCTTGGCGGCCGCGTCCTCGCGCGCGATCTCGGCGAGCAGCACGGTGGCGTGCCCGGTTGCGCGAAACGTGGCGGCCACGCCCGCGCTCGGGTTGGGGCCCTGGAACAGGTTGTCGGGCAGGAGCGCCAGGAACGGCGAGCCGGCGAGAGGATCGCGTGCGCGAAGCAGCGCGTCGCCGAGCCCGCGCGGGTGGTCCTGCGGCACGAACTCGAGCTCGAGCGGCCCCTCGTAGGTGCGGGCGGCGGCCTCGAGCAGCGGCTTGTGCGGGTTGGTGATGATGATCGCCCGGAGCAGCCCGGCGTCGGCGGCTTCGTCCAGCGCCCAATAGAGGATTGGCCGGAGACCCACGGGGAGGATTTCCTTGGGCAGCCAGCGGGTGATCGGGTGAAGCCGCGTGCCTCGACCGCCACAGGGGATGACCGCGGTATCCAGCGTCATGCGAGTATCTTGCACGCCATGCCGTCCGAACCTAGTCCGCGCCCGGAGGGGGAGCAAGGCCGCGATGGATGGACCACCGCCGACCTGCTGAGCGCGGTGCGTATCCCCCTCGCGATCGCCTTTCCGTTCGTCTCCAATGACGCGCGCCTGGCGCTCCTGGCCGCGGCGGCCGGGAGCGATCTGCTCGACGGCCAGCTCGCGCGGCGGTTCGGCAGCTCGGCCCTCGGCGCCGTGATCGACCCGGTGGCCGATAAGCTGTTCATGGCCTCCGCGTTCGGCGTGGTCGCCGTGAGCGGCCGGCTCGAATGGTACGAGATCCTCGGCGTGCTGCTGCGCGACTTGGTCGCGGCGATCGCGTTCGCCGTCACCTACTTCTCACACCGGCCCCGGGCGATTCCGGCGCGAGCGGGAGGGAAGGCGGTCACCGTCGCCCAGGTGCTGACGCTGGTGGCGTTCCTGGTCGACTCCGCCCGTCTCCGCCCGCTCGCCTGGGCCACGACGGCGATCGCGCTGTACGCCATCTGGGACTACTACCGCGTGGCGCCGGCGGCCGAATGGAAAGTCGGCGGAGGGACCAAGAGGTGACGGCCGAGGCCAAGCGGGTGACGCTCACGTGGCAGCGAAAGCTCGTTTTCCAGGGCGGCGAGGCGGGCGGGCCGGTGGCGACGATCGACGGTGACAACGCCGCTGGGCCCGGACCCATGCTCACGCTGCTGCTGGCTGCCGCCGCGTGTACCGCCTCCGACGTAGTGGTCATCCTGGAGAAGATGCGGGTGACGCTCACGGACTTCCGGATCGAGGCAAGCGGCACGCGGCGGGAGGCGGAGCCCCGGCGCTACACCGCGATGCACCTGGAGTATCACCTCCAGGGCGACGGGCTCGATGAGGCCAAGGCGCAACGCGCCATCGAGCTGTCGATCACCAAGTACTGCTCGGTGATCCATTCGCTCGCGCCGGACATCCGGGTCACCCATGGCCTTTCGCTGGGCTAGGCGGTCGCCCGCGGCGCGCGCCCTAGTGGCGCTGCTCGCGGCGGCTCTCGGGTCGGGTGGAGCGCCGGTGGCGGCGCAGCAGGTCAGCGAGCTCGGCGTCATGGGGATAGCGACCGCGTCGGATCCGGCGCTCGTGGTGGCCGGTGGCTATGGCGCCATCCGCACTTCGCGGCGCACGCGCATCTCGGCCGGGCTCGGCGCCGGGGTGAGCGATGGGCGTGCCGCCTGGCGCGGCGAGGTCCTCGCACACTTCCTTCTCAGTCCCACACGGCGGCGGGGCGTTGGGGTCTACGGAGCGGGCGGGATCGCGGCCGTGGGCGGGCCGGTGGACCAGGGCTATCTGGTGCTGACCCTCGGCCTCGAGGCTCGGCCGGGAGGGCGCTCGGGCTGGTTCGTCGAGGCCGGTGTCGGTGGGGGCGCGCGGCTCGCGGCGGGGGTGCGCTGGCGGCGCTGGCCACCGGGATGGCAGGGATCCTGAGACAAATCGCCCCGGTGCAGGCAATGCACCGAGGCGATAGCATGACCGACCAGCCGGCGTGGTTACGCCGCGCCGGTCTCGACCGTCTCCACCTTCCGCTGAACCGGCTGGGAGAATCGCTCGCCCAGCTGACGAAGCTGGGTCAACTCCTCCTCCGTGAGGTCGTCGTAGCGATCTGCCAGGTAGAGCATGGTGTCGTCGAACCAGTCCTTCTGATGCTCCGGCAGCGCGTCGATGACGCCGCAGCGGAGGATGTGACTGAACATCTCGTCACGGGCCTGGGCAAACGATACGGCTTCGGGGTCACGCTGGGTCTTCTTCTTGTTCATGCACCTTCCTTTAGGCGTCGAACCGGCTTGAGGATGCGGTCTTTGCCGCGCCGGAATCTAACCGGTTGCACCTTTTGGTGCAAACCCTCCGGTTTTTCCTGGCGACGGCCCGCGTGATTATGTTTATCGACAGCATTTACATGAACTTGACCGAGGGAGCCGCCGCCCCTCGAGGTGGCCATGCCAGAGCATGATGAAGTGTACGACGACGCGCGGGCCGAGCGGCTCGCGGAGATGCTGCGCGCCCTGGCGGAGCGCATCCGGGAGCTGGACAAAAACCGCCAGCTGCTCGGCGGAGTTCCCGAGCTCCTCCGGCTGATGGGTGACGCCCGGAGCGAGATGTTCCACTACGAGGTCCGCGTCACCTACGACACCCCCGAGATCGCCGAGAGCCGGCGGATCGTGGACGAGGCCCAGCGGAAGGATCAGTTTCACCCGGATGAACCGGAGGACGAGGAACCATGGCGGCATCGCCCAACGGAATGACCCGCTTCTACACGATTCTGGGAGCGGTGGCGGTCGTCGGCATCGGCCTGCTCGGGTACCAGCTCTCCAGGCCGGCCACCGTCAGCATCCCGGCGAACGTGACGATCCAGCCGTCCGACACCGCGGGCTTCCGGGGCTACGTGAAGGGGTCCGACAGCGCGTCGGTGGAGATCACCGAATACGCGGACTATCAGTGTCCGTTCTGCCAGACGTTCGCGACCCTGCAGATGCCGACGATCGAGGAGCGGCTGATCAAGACGGGCCGGCTCCGCTGGCGCTACCGCGACTTTCCGCTCCAGCAGCACCCGTACTCCCGGGTCGCCGCCCATTCCGCGGCGTGCGCCGACGAGCAGGGCAAGTTCTGGCCCCAGCACGAGCGGATCTACGAAGGGCAGTCCGAGTGGGCCGAGTCGCGGGACGGCGCCGACATCTTCCGGCGCTACGCCGGCGAGGTGGGACTCGACCTCGCGAAGTACGACGCCTGCATGTCCTCCGGCAAGTACGCCGGGCGCATCCAGGCGAGCTACGAGGAGGGCGCCCGGTCGGGCGTGACCTCGACGCCGACTCTGCTCGTGGGCGGCCGGTTATACCAGGGCCGCTTCGACTCCGACGCCATCACCCGGCTGGTCGATTCCCTCGCGCCGCGCGCCGCTAGCGCGCGATGATCTACCGCATGGGCGCGGCGCTCATGAGTCTCGTGGGCGTGTTCGTGTCGGCATATCTCTACCTCTACAAGATCGGCCGGATCGGAACGCTCGCCTGCGGCACTGGCGGATGTGAGACCGTCCAGACCAGCGAGTGGAGCCGGTTCCTGGGTGTCGAGGTCGCCCTCATCGGCCTCGTGGGCTACGCGCTGTTGTTCGGGGTTGGACTGATCGCGCTCCGGCCCACCCTCGCCCGGGAGCGGTGGCCGGCCTCGCTCCTCGCGGGGCTTGCCGGCGGCGGGGTCCTGTTCACGCTCTATCTCACCTACCTCGAGCTGTTCGTCATCCACGCCATCTGCCGCTGGTGCGTCGGCTCGGCTGCCATCATCCTGTCGATTTTGATTCTGGCCCTCCTGGCACTGCGACAGGCGCCGGAGCCGCGGGCCGGCTGAGGTGTCCGATCCGGCAAAGGCGCCGCCAAACGGCCGGGCCCTGGCGACGCTCTCCCTCGGCGCGCTGGGAGTGGTCTACGGTGACATCGGCACCAGCCCGCTCTACGCGCTGAAGGAGTGCTTCTGGGGTCCGCAGGGCTTCCCGGTGGACGAGCCGAACGTGCTGGGCATCCTGTCCCTCATCTTCTGGGCGCTCAACTTCGTCGTCACCTTCAAGTACCTCACGATGGTCATGCGGGCGGACAACCGCGGCGAGGGCGGCATCCTGGCGCTGCTCGCGCTCGCGCGGCCGCGCGGAACGCCCCGGGGCCTCGGACGCGTGCTGGTGGCCGCGGGCCTGTTCGGCTCGGCGCTGCTCTACGGGGATGGGATCATCACCCCCGCGATCTCGGTGCTCAGCGCGGTCGAAGGTCTCAGCATCGCCACGCCGGCGCTCCAGCACCTCGTCGTCCCCATCGCGTTCGTCATCATTCTCGGGTTGTTCTTTTTCCAGCGGCGCGGAACGGCCGGCGTGGGTGCGGTCTTCGGCCCCGTCACCCTGGCCTGGTTCTTCAGCCTCGCGGCCCTGGGCATCTCGGGAATCGCCCGCCAGCCGTCGGTGCTCAGGGCGCTCAATCCCTGGCACGCGGTGGACTTCTTTCTTCGGGAGGGAGTGGCCGGCTTCACGGTGCTGGCGGCCATCATCCTGGTCGTCACCGGCGGCGAGGCGCTGTACGCGGACATGGGTCATTTCGGCCGGCGCCCGATCCGGGTCGCGTGGTTCGTGGTGGTGCTGCCCGCGCTGGTGCTCAACTACTTCGGCCAGGGGGCGCTGCTGCTGGCCGATCCTTCGGCGGCGCGGAACCCGTTCTACTCGCTCGTGCCGGCCTGGGGACTGTATCCGATGGTCGGGCTGGCCACCGCGGCCGCGGTCGTGGCCTCCCAGGCCCTCATCTCTGGCGCGTTCTCCCTGACCCGGCAGGCCGTCCAGCTCGGCTACTGTCCGCGGGTCAACATCGTGCATACCTCGAAGACCGAGATCGGCCAGATCTACGTTCCCGCGGTCAACAATCTGCTGATGGTGGCATGTCTGGGGCTGGTCGTCACGTTCGGCTCCGCGGACCGGCTCGCCGGCACGTACGGCGTGGCCTTGTCCGGCACCATGACGATGACGAGCATCCTGTTCGCGGTCGTAGCGCGGAATCGGTGGCACTGGAGTTACTGGAAGGTGGGGGGAGTGACGGCGCTCTTCCTGGCGGTGGACCTGGCCTTCGTCGGCTCCAACCTGCTCAAGATCCCGCACGGCGGCTGGTTCCCGCTGGTGGTGGCCGGACTGGTGTTCGTCCTGATGTCCACCTGGAAGAAGGGCCGGGTCCGGCTCGCCGCGCTGGTGCGCGAGAACACCTTGCCGATGGACCTGTTCCTGGAGGACATCCGGCGACGGCAGCCGCACCGCGTGCGCGGGGCGGCGGTCTTCCTCACGTCGGATACGACGGGGGCGCCACCGGTGTTGCTCCATCACCTGAAGCACAACCAGGTGCTGCACGAGAAGGTGATGCTGATGTCGATCCTCACCGAGGAGATTCCTCAGGTGGACGAGGCCGACCGGGTCCGGTGCCAGGAGCTGGGCGAGGGCTTCTACCAGGTGGTGGCCCACTACGGCTTCATGGAGACGCCGGACGTGCCCGCGATCCTCCGGGCGCTCGGCCAGACAGGCAGCGACGGCACGCCGGTCGCGGTGGCCCTCACCAGTACCACCTTCTATCTGGGGCGCGAGACGCTGATTGCGATCGACAGCCGGCGCCGGGCGCACGTGGCCGCCAGCACCGTCGGCCGGATGGCGCGCTGGCGCAAGAAGCTATTCATTGTGATGACCAGGAACGCGCAGTCGGCTACCGCGTTCTTCAACCTGCCCCCGAACCGGGTCGTGGAGCTGGGCGCCCAGATTCAGTTCTAGCTGATGACAGCGGTCCCGGATTCCGGTGCCGCCGTGGCGCCAGAGGCTCCGGCGCATGGGACCGCGGGCGGCCGCCGCGCCCTTGCGGCCACGGCCCTCGGCGCGCTGGGCGTGGTCTACGGCGACATCGGCACCAGCCCCCTCTACGCGCTCAAGGAGTGCTTCGCGCCGGAATACGGCCTCGCGCCCACCGCGTCCAACGTGCTGGGAGTGCTGTCGCTCATCTTCTGGTCGCTCAACTTCGTCGTGTCGCTCAAGTACCTCACCTTCATCATGGCGGCCGATAACCGGGGCGAGGGCGGCATCATGGCCCTGCTGGCGCTGCTGCGGCCGCGCCGCCGGCGCGGCGGGGTGCTCCCGTTGCTGACGGGCATCGGCCTGTTCGGCGCGGCACTGCTCTACGGCGACGGGGTCATCACCCCGGCGATCTCGGTCCTCGGCGCGGTCGAGGGCATCCGCGTCGCGACGCCGCAGATGCCGCCGTGGGTAGTGCCGATCGTGTCCAGTGTCATTCTGGTGGCGCTGTTCATGTTCCAGCGGCATGGCACCGCCAGGGTGGGCGCGGTGTTCGGGCGGATCATGGTGGTCTGGTTCGCGTCGATCGCCGTACTGGGCGTGAACGGAATTCTGCGCCATCCGGAGGTGCTGGCCGCCGTCAATCCGTGGCATGCGATCGATTTCTTCCTCCGCGATGGCCTGCGGGGCTTTCTCATCCTGGGCGCGGTCGTGCTGGTCGTGACCGGCGGCGAGGCTCTGTACGCCGATATGGGCCATTTCGGCAAGCGCCCGATCCGGCTCGCCTGGTTCGCCGTGGTGTTGCCGGCGCTGGTTCTCAACTACTTCGGCCAGGGCGCCCTCCTGCTCGATCGACCGTCGGCGGCCGTGAATCCGTTCTACTCGCTCGTGCCGGGCTGGGCCCTGTATCCCATGGTCGCTCATCGCCACGGCAGCCGCGGTGGTGGCGTCGCAAGCCCTGATCTCGGGGGCCTTCTCCCTGACGCGGCAGGCGGTGCAGCTGGGGTACTGTCCCCGGGTGACGATCCGCCACACCTCCCGGACCGAGATCGGCCAGATCTACCTGCCGGGGGTCAATCGGCTGCTGGGCGTCGCGTGCGTCCTGCTGGTGCTCACCTTCCGCTCGACGGGGAACCTGGCGTCCGCGTACGGCATCGCGGTCACCGGTACCATGACGATTACGACGATCCTGTTCTGCGTCGTGGCGCGCGACCGGTGGCACTGGCCGCGGTGGCGCATCCTGGCCGTCGGCGCCCTGTTTCTGACCGTCGACCTCGCGTTCCTCGGTGCCAACATCGTCAAGATCGAAACGGGCGGGTGGTTCCCGATCGTGGTCGCGCTCGGCGTCTACCTGGTGATGACCACCTGGAAACGCGGCCGGCAGATCGTCGCCACCATTCTCAGCGACAGTTCGCTGCCGATGGACCTGTTCCTGAGCGACATCGCGCGCCGCCAGCCGCCTCGCGTGCCGGGGACGGCAGTGTTCATGACCTCGAACCCCACCGGGGTCCCGGTCGTGCTTCTGCACCACCTCAAGCACAACAAGGTCCTGCACCAAACCGTGGTCATCATGTCGATCGAGGGGGAGGAGATCCCGCAGGTCTCGGCGGACGAGCGGGTCACGGTGGAGGTCCTGGGAGACGGGTTCTTCAAAGTCGTGGGTCGCTACGGCTTCATGGAGACCCCGGATGTACCGGCGCTGCTCGCCTCCATCGAGCAGCAGGGCCTTCGCGCGCGGCCTGGCGAGACCAGCTTCTACCTGGGCCGGGAGACCCTCCTGCCCTGGCGGTCCGGCCAAGCTCGCCGGCTGGCGCAAGCTGCTGTTCATCGTCATGGCGCGGAACGCCCAGTCCGCCACCGCCTTCTTCAACCTGCCACCCAACCGGGTGCTCGAGCTGGGCGCACAGATTCAGGTGTAGCGTCCGCGCCGCTCTTACCACTTCGCCGCTTTTGCAGTAGAATCTCGCGGTCTGCGACGCAAGCGGTCGCACCCAGGTCCTGGGCCCCATCTGTAAGTGACCAACTGACATTGGCTTGGTGCCATTGGCACCAGACTCGCCTTTCTCGAGGGCGCAGCCGCAACGTAGCCTGCGGCGAGGCGTCGATTCTCTCGATAGAGCACACCCGGAGCGATCCGGGGCCGCAAAACTAGAGGTCTCACCTGCTGGTGGTGAGATAGCTCGGTGCCGAAGGAGGATGGATGAGGACCCCGCAGGAGTTGGAACGTGGCCTGGCCGCGCCGGAGACGCTCGGTCTGGAGACACGTGTCGCGATCCGCCAGGCGGCGGAGCAGCTGCTCGAGGCGATGCCCGAAGGCTCCGGCCGGCTGGTCATCGACCTGACCCACACACGGAAAGTCGATTCCGCGGGACTGGGCGCGCTGATGCTGATCCAGCGCCTGGCCGCCGAGCGGCGACAGCCGGTGGTGCTCCGCAATCCGAGCGAGGAGATCCGCTTCCTCCTCACGATCACCAAGCTGTACGACCTCTTCACCGTGGATACGACCTACGACTGAGCGAGCGCCCCGTCGCGTTACGGGGCGCTTGTGCTATGGACGCGCCCCTCGGAACAGGTTAGTGTACGCCGCTGGCTCCCCATCCCATTCAGCGGTCGGCACCGGGTCGCGGGGTACGTGGCATGACCGAGGCAAAGCGCCGCCGGCGCGTCCTGATCGTCGAGGACGAGCCCGCGCTGCGACTCAGTTACCAGCGGGCGTTCCAGCCAAGATATGACCTGGCGTTTGCTTCCACGGGCGCGGAGGCGATGGAGCAGCTCGAGTTGCAGCGCCCCGACGTGGCGGTGCTGGACATGCGCCTTCCCGACACCGACGGGGTGGAGCTGCTCCGGCGCATCCGCCTGAGTCAGCCCGACCTGCCGGTGATCATCACGACGGCCTACATGAGCATCGAGCCCCAGCTCAAGGTCCTGAATCTTCCCCACTCCGGCTACATCGTCAAACCCTTCCGCCTCGACGAACTCGGCGCGCGAATCGATGCCGTCTCGTGACGGCGAGCCCCTTCTCGCCGCTCGTGGTCTCCGTCGCTCCTTCGGCCGCCTTCGGGTCCTTCACGACATCGACCTGACCCTGTCTCCCGGCGAGGCCCTGGCCGTCGCCGGGCCGAACGGGGCGGGGAAGAGCACGCTGCTCCGGATCCTGGCGGGCCTCATGCGCCCGACCGCGGGCGAGGTCCACGTGCTCGGCCGGCCGCTCACCGGCAACGCGACCGAGGCCCGTCGCGCGATCGGCCTCCTGTCGCACCAATCCCTGCTGTACGACGACCTGACGGTGATGGAGAACCTGATCTTCGTCGCGCGCCTCTATGGCCTCGCGCGCCCGGCGGACGCCGCCCGGACGGCGCTCGAGGCGGCGGGACTCAGCCGAGCGGGCGGACGAGTCGCCGCGGCGGCTGAGCCGCGGGCTGCTCCAGCGCGCCGCGATCGCCCGCGCCCTGCTGCATGCGCCGCGGCTGCTCCTGCTCGACGAGCCCTTCACCGCGCTCGACGCCGGCTCGGCGGACCGGCTGCGCGGGATGCTCGAGGCCCGCCGCGCCGATGGGCTCGGGCTGGTGCTCGTGACCCACCATCTGGCCGAGGTCTGGGAGCTGGCCACGCGGGTCGCCGTGATGGTGGAGGGGCGATGGGTGTGCGACCAGCCAAAGGCCGGCCCGCTCGAGGCGTTCCTGCCGCGCTATCGGGAGTGGATCGGTGCCTGACGCTCTCCGGCTGGCCCTCGTGATCGCGGCCAAGGACATCCGGGCGGAGCTCAGAAGCCGGACAGCGCTGCTCTCGGCGGTGGTGTTCGCCGCGCTCGTGCTCGTGGTGTTCAATTTCGCCCGCGACCCGACCGCGCTTTCGGCGACCGACCTGGCCCCGAGCGTCCTGTGGGTCACGTTCGCGCTGGCGGCGATGGTGGCGCTCAATCGGGCCTTCACCATCGAGCGCGAGCATGGGGCGCTCGACGGGTTGCTGATGGCGCCGGTTCCGCGGGGCGCGCTCTTCGGCGGGAAGCTGCTGGCCAACCTCGCGTTCGTGGGCACGGTGGAGGCGGTGACCCTGCCGCTGTTCGTGCTCTTCTTCAACGTCGACCTGTCCGCCGCGCTGCCGGGCATCATCGGCGTGACGGTGCTCGCCACGATCGGGTTCGTCTCGGTCGGGACGATCTTCAGCGCGATGGCCGTGCGCACGCGCTTCGCCGAGCTGATGCTGCCGGTCCTGCTGCTGCCCTTCATGGTGCCCCCGCTCATCGGCGCGGTGCAGGTGACCTCGCGGCTCCTGGCGGGACGTCCATTGAGTGAGATGCTGGGGTGGCTTAGACTCCTGACTCTCTATGACATCGTGTTCGTGACCCTCTGTACGATGGCCTTCAGCGCGGTGGTCGACGAATGACGTCGGACGCCGCGATCCGCGCGATCACCCGCCGCGGGCTCGGGATCAGCCTGGCGGCGTTCCTGGGACTGGCGGCGGTCTATCTGCTGGCGCTCGCCTATACCCCGGTCGAGGCGCGCCAGGGCATGGCGCAGAAGATCTTCTACCTGCACGTGCCCGCGGCGTGGTGCGCGCTGATCGCCTTCTCTCTGGTAGGGGTCGCGAGCGCGCTCTATCTCTGGCTGCACGACCCCCGGCTCGACCGGTTCGCCGCGTCCTCCGCGGAGGTGGGAGTCGCGTTCAGCGCGGTCATGCTGACGACCGGGCCGATCTGGGCCAAGCCGATCTGGGGCACGTGGTGGACCTGGGACGCGCGGCTCACACTGACCCTGTTCCTGTTCTTTCTCTTCATCGGCTATCTGGCGCTCCGCGCCTCGGTGCACGATCCGGCCGAGCGGGCGCGTTTCAGCGCGGTGGTGGGGATCCTCGGGATGCTGCTCGTGCCGTTCATCCACCTGAGCGTGTACTTGTTCCGGACGCTCCACCCGCAGCCGATCGTGCTCAAGCCGAGCGCGCCGTCGCTGCCGCCGGAGATGCTGCGGACGCTGCTGGTGTCGATGGCGGTGTTCACTCTGCTCTATATCGGGCTGGTGACCTTGCGGTACGGGCTGGGAATGGCCGAGGACGCGCGCGACGAGGCGACCGATGCTGGCTGAGGCGCCCGAGAACGCGGGGTACATGATTGCGGCGTATGTGGTGACGCCGGTGATTCTGGGGGGGTATCTGGTGGTGTTGTGGGGGAGGGTGAAGCAGGTGGTCGGACGGGCGGACGGTCGGACGGTCGGGGGCGATCGGTAGGGCGCTCCTCTCGATGGCGAATCATTGCTGGAAAGAAGCGAGGGACCTCCCTCGGGGCTCGATACCCGGTGAGAAGGTCCCTCGCTTCGCTCGGGATGACGGCGGGAGCGTCAACACAGCACCTTCGCCCCGCCCGCCCCGCCCGCCCCGCCCGCCCCGCCCGCCTACCCCGCCCGCTCCCGCTTCGGCAGCAGCACGTGCTCCCACAGCAGCGCCGCGACGACGGCGCCCGCGATCGGCCCCACCCAGTAGACCGAGTGCGCCACCCACTGCCCGGCCACCAGCGCCGGCCCGAACGCGCGCGCCGGATTCATGGCCGCCCCGGTGAGCGGGCCTCCGACCAGGATGTCGAACAGCAGCACGAGCCCCACACCGAACCCGCCGACCTTCGGCGCCTCCGCGTTCACGCAGGTGCCGAACACCGCCGACACCAGGAAGAACGTGAGAATAGCCTCGAGCCCGATGGCCTGCGAGAGCTGGATGTTGCCCGCGAGGGCCGGCGTGCCCAGCGCGATGGGCCGGGTGACACCCAGGGGGAAGATCGCCTTCACCGGCAAGGGCGCCGAGGACCGCACCGGCGAGCTGAGCGATGATGTAGGCCACCGCGGTCTGCCCCGTCGTCCGGCGGGCGACGAGCAGGCCGATCGTGACGGCGGGGTTGAGGTGGCCGCCGGAGATCGCCATGGTGGCGGTGATCATCACCGAGAGCACGAGGGCGTGGGCTGTCGCGATGCCGAAGAGGCCGTAATTGGCATCAGGGTAGTATTTGGCGGCGACGGACCCGACACCGATGAAGACCAGCCCGAAAGTACCAAGGGCTTCCGCGAGGGACCGGCGTAACAGCGAAGGCATCGGCCATCCTTATGTAGTGTCGGCAGGGGGGAGGGACGGCCGCGAATCTAGGCGTCCGCTCGTCGAAACACCAGCGCCGCGTTGATCCCCCCGAAGCCGAACGAGTTGCTCAGCAGCACGTCGGGCGAGAGGTTCCGCCCGTCGCCGGTCACCATCGGAAGGTCGCAGGCGGGATCGGGGGTCTCGAGGTTCACCGTGGGCGGAAGCCAGCCGTGCCGGGACGCGAGGGCACAGATCGCGGCCTCGAAGGCGCCGCTCGCGCCGAGCGCGTGGCCGTAGTACCCCTTGGTGCCGCTCAGCGGCACCCGGTCGGCGTGCTCGCCGAAGACCTGGCGGATGGCCCCGGTCTCGGTCGAATCGTTGAGCGGTGTCGAGGAGCCGTGGGCATTGATGTAGCCCACCTCGCCGGGCGCCACATGGGCCTCGGCCAGCGCGTTCCGCATGGCGCGGGCGGCCTGGCTGCCGTCGGGGCGCGGCGCCGTCATGTGGTGGGCGTCGTTGGTCAGGCCGAAGCCGCAGAGCTCGGCGTAGACCGGCGCGCCGCGCGCGAGCGCGCGGCTCCGCTCCTCGAGCACCAGCACCGCCGAGCCTTCGGCCATGACGAAGCCGTCCCGCCCCACGTCGAACGGCCGGCTGGCGTGCCCCGGGTCGTCGTTCCGGGTGGACATCGCGCGGATGATGGCGAAGGCGCCGAAGCAGAGCGGCGCCAGCGGGGCCTCGGAGCCGCCGGCGAGCATGATGTCGGCGTCGCCACGGACGATGGCGCGGAACCCGTCGCCGATGGCGATGGCGCCCGACGCGCAGCTCATCCCGTTGGTGGAGTTGGGGCCGGTGCAGCCGAACTCGATGGCGATGTTGCAGCTCGCCGCGCCGGCGAAGACGGTGAGGGCGAGGGCCGGGTCGACCGCGCGCGGTCCCTCGGTGAGGAACGCGTGATAGTTCCGCTCCCCGTGCGCCACGCCGCCGAGGGCGGTGCCCATCATCGCGCCGACCCGATCGGGGTCCTCCCGGGCGAGGTCGAGCCGGGCGTCGGCGAGGGCCATCCGGGTCGCCGCGATGGTGAACTGGGAATACCGGTCCAGCCGGCGCGCCCGCCGCTCCTCGATGTGATCGGTGGGCACGAAGTCCTGCACTTCGCCGGCGATGCGCGACTTGAACGCGGTCGGGTCGAACCGCGTGATGCAGCGGACCGCCGACGTGCGTCGCCGGAGTCCGTCCCACAGCCCGTCGACTCCCAGCCCGATCGGGGTGATGGCCCCGATTCCCGTGATCACCACCCGCCTTGCGTCGCTCATGCCGCTCCTGCCTCCACCGCCCGCCGGATGCCCGCCAGCGTCCGCGACGCGATTCCATGGATGAACACCGGGCCGATGACCCACGTCGCCGCCAGGCCGCCGATGACGGGCCAGCGCGGCCCGGTCCAGTCGTGAACGATCGTGACGTCGGTCCCGCCGTCCGCCGCCTCCATCCGCCAGACCACGTCCATGCCGGTCGTGATTCCCCGCACGTGGCGATAGCGCACCGCCGGCGCGGCGCGGTCCACCCACATCTCCGAGACCCACCAGGTGGGATAGTTGAGCGGACCGAACGGCCGCCACGCCGCCATCTCCACCAGCCCGCCGTCGCCACGCCGCTCCAGCTTTCGCACCCATCGGTAATGCGGGAGCAGCGCCGGCCAGCGCTCCACGTCAACCGCCGCGGCAAGCACGCGGTCCAGCGGCGCGCGTATTCGGGTCCGATCGACGGTCTGCATCAGCCCGCCACCGGGCGCCAGGTGGCCACCAGGCGATACCCCGGACGCCGCTCGACGATTCCGCGAACACCGGCCGCCGCGAGCAGGCCGCGCAAGCGCCCGGCGCTGTAGCCCCGGCGGAGCGAGGTCATGCCATCCGCGACCGTGACGGCGTCGAATCCCAGCGCGCGCGCGCCGACCCAGAAGACCAGCGGGCCGAGCGGGCCGCGCCGAAGGTCGGCGACGATGACCGCACGGCGGGCGAGGCGATCGCACATCTGGAGCAGGCGCACCGTCGACTCGTCGGCCAAGTGGTGCGCGACCTGGCTCACCAGCACCACGTCCACCGACTTCTCGCGGAACGGCGGCGCGCCCGCGCAGGCGACGGCGCACGGCAGCCCACCGGCAAGCGCCAGACGCGCCGCCACCGGGCTTCGCTCGAGCCCCACCGGCACGAGGCGCACGCCGCGGCGCGGAGCCCAGCGAACGGCGGCGCGCGGCAGGTCGCCGAGCCCGGTGCCGAGGTCGGCGAGGGTGAGCGTCGTGCCCGGGGACACGCCCCCGAGGGCGCGAGCGAGTCCGTGCCGCACGGCCGCCGCGCCGCCGAACCACCGGTTGGCGCGGGCGATGTTCCGGAGCGACTCGGCGACCGTGGCCGGATCGGCGGCCGGATCGTCGAGCAGCTCGACGCCGACCGGGCTCGGGGCGAGCGGTGCCATGGAGATCACGAGAAGGCGGCGTAACCGCCGCGGTAGTAGAGCAGCGGGTGGCCGTCCCGGCTGTCGCCGCCGATGACGCGCCCGACGATGATGGTGTGGTCGCCGCCGGGATACTCGGCGAAGCGCTCGCACTCGATGTGCGCCAGGGCGCCGTCGAGGAAGATCTGACCGTCGGGGCCCGCGTGATAGCCGATGCCCTCGAAGCGGTCGTCGTGCTGGTCGGCGAAGCGGCGCGAAAGCTCCTCCTGGCCGCTCTCCAGGATGTTCACCACGAACTCGGGCGCCGCGACGATCAGGTCGTGCAGGTCCGCCGTGTGGTCGACACAGACCGAGATCAGCGGCGGCTCCAGCGACACCGAGGCCAGGCTGCTCGCGGTCATGCCCGCGGGATGACCCGCCGGGTCGCGCACCGTGAGGATGGTGACTCCGGTGGCGAAGCGGCCGAGCAGCTGGCGGAAGCGGGCGGGGTCGACGGCGGGCCGACTCAGAGGACCATCCTCGCGAGGAAGAGCGGATTGAGGACGTGGCGCGCGGGCACGAAGTCGCCGGTCACGCCGATCAGCGTGTCCGCCATGCCGGCGCGCCGCCCCAGCCGCGCCACCGCGCGGTCGAACAGGGCGGGGAACAGCATGCCGTAGCCGATGAGCCGCTCGACCGCCCACTTCCCGGCGAACGCCCGCCGCCGGGCCCGGCGGTACCCCGCGAGATCGGCCGCCGTGACAGGTCCCGGCCGCCCGAGCGCCGGCACCGCCGCCTCGGCCAGGAGTTCGGCGCCGCGAAGCGCGCTGTAGATCCCCTCGCCGGTGAACGGATCGAAGAAGTCGGCGGCGTCGCCCACCAGCGCCGCGCCGTCGGTCGTCACCCGCCCGGACCAGGCGGCGAACGGTCCGGTGGCGAGTACCCGCCGGGCCAGCGCGCCGGCCGCGACCCGCTCGTGCAGCCCAGGAAACGCCCGGAGCGCCTCGAGCAAGAACGCTTCCGTGCGGCCGCGCGCCTCGCCCCCACGCTCGGCCGGGACGACCAGCGCCACGTTGGTGCGCCCGCCGCCGATCGGATTGAGTCCCACGTACCCCTGCCGGCCGACGTGCATCTCGGCCGAGTCGCCCATGCCGGCGACGCCGTCGACGTGGGCCACGAACGCGAGCCGGCGGGGATGGCCGTGCCGGCGGCGTCCGATCCGCCGGGCGACGAGCGAGCGGAGGCCGTCGGCGCCGATGGTGAGCCTCGCCCGAAGGGCCTGGCGCTGCCCATCGGCATCGCGGACGACCGCGCCCCCGACCGCTCCACGGTCGTACAGCAGCGCCTCGACGGCCGTGCGCTCCAGCACCGTGGCACCCGCACCGCGAGCGGCGCCGACGAGGGTGTCGTCGAGCAGGCGCCGCGCGAGCGAGAGCCCGGTCGGCCGGAAGGGCGTCACGCCGGCTCGGGCGAACCGGCCATGGAGCCGGCTCCCGCCCGCGGCGATGACCCGCGTTCCGTGGAGCGGTGCGGCGCCGGCCGCCTCGAGCTCCGGCACCACACCCAGGCGGTCGAGCAGGCGGACCGCCTCCGGGCTCATGTACTCCGAGCACGCCTTGTCGCGCGGGAAGGCGGCGCGATCCACCGCCGTCACGCTGAAGCCCGCTCGCGCGAGGAGCACGGCGGCGGCGCTGCCGCCAGGGCCGGTCCCGACGACGAGGACGTCGACCGGGGCAGGCCGCTCAGGCGAGGCGCTGGTACTCGAAGCCATCGAGGACGAGGCGGTCGGGGTCGAGCGCGGCGAACGAGAAGTCGAAGGTCAGGGTGCCGCCACCCACGAAGCTGATGGCGACCTCGCCGCTGCTGGTGGTCCAGGTGCAGGCGCGCTCGGTCGTGCGGGGGAAGCCCTCGGCGAGCGACTCGGTGACCACGGTCTGCCGGCAGGTCCTCGCGGGGTCGAACCGCCAGGTGGTCGTCCAGGTCTGCAGGTCCCCGGGCACCTGGATCACGACCACGGTCTGCCAGGAGCCGACGAGCTCGGACCCGGCCCCGCCGCCATCGCTTGCCCCCGACCCGTTGCCGCCGCTGGGCTGGCCCGTGCGCGGGGCCGTGGGGTCGCCATTGCAGGCCGTCAGCAGCAGGATCAACGGGACCAGCAGCGCCATGCCACGCCCGCGAGCACGGCCCCCAGCGCCGAGGCGGCGAGATTCACTCCGTCGTTGTCCAGCCATGCCAACCCTCCCAGCCGCACGGTGCGGGTGCCGCACCGATGCACCCGCCATTCGCTGGCGACGTCGCAGGCGGGGCAGCGGAAGCGCCCCTGCCAGGCGGAACCCAAGGCGGAGTCCGCGACCATCCCGACGAAACCTACCAGCGTTCCGACGGGGAGCAGCGCCAGAGCCGCACCGGCGGCGGCGGCGGTGGCGGCCACGAGCAGCGCGCCCACCGCCGCGCCGAGCGTGCCGGCGACCGTCATGCCGCCGCTGATTCCCCGCGCCAGCTCGATGCCCAGAAGCAGCCGGCGCGGTGGCGTGCGGCTCCAGCCGCCGGCGGCGGTGGCCCAGCTATCGGCGGCGGCGGCGGCCAGGCTCCCGGTGACGACCCAGAGTCCAAGCGACGCATCGTGGAGTCCGAGCAGGGCCCCAAGCGCCGCGGGGCCGCCGTTGGCCGCGACCTGCCACGGGTCGCGGCGTTCGCCCTTCGGGTCGAGGCCGACCGGTGCGGGCGCCAGCCGGCCGATCCCGCTGCTGGAGACGAAAAAGGCGGCCAACACCGCGCCGCCCGCCCAACCCGTCCCCACCAGTACCGCGATTCCGACCAGCCAGGCCGCGACCGCGCCGCCGGTGGTCAAGCTCCGCGCGCCCCACGCGAGCAATGCCGCGGCCCCGGCGGCGAGCACCGCCAGCGGCAGGACGACCGGTGTCAGCCCTGCTCCATCTCAATGCGCAGGTCGCGGAGCACTCGTGCCCGAAGCTCGTCGGGACAGCAGCAGTGCTGAGCCCGGGCCTCGAGCATCTCGAGAAAGCTGCGCTCGAAGCGGGCGTAGCCCTCGCAGGGCCGGCAATACTCCAGATGGGCGCGCAACTCACCAGCCAGCTCGGGGGTCAGCTCCTGCTTGAGGTAATCCTGGAGGCGGGCGATCGCCTCGCGACAATCGAGCGGCTCACTCATGCGGCGCCTCGCGCGGAGGAATGATCCCGGTCTCCACCGCGTACTGGTAGAGCGATGCCTGCAGCAGGCGGCGGGCACGGAAGAGGCGCGACTTGACGGTGCCGACCGGCACTTTCAGCGCCTCGGCGATCTCGCCGTAGCGAAGGCCCTCCATGTCGCTCAGCACCAGCACCTCGCGGAAATCCGGAGGGAGGGCGTCGATGGCCTCGAGCACCTTCTCGTCGACGATCTTGGAGAAGAAGGCGCCTTCGGGATCGACGTCCTCGACGGCCCGGTAGATGGCGTGCGGCTCGATAGCCTCCAGGTCGGTGGCCACGGGCTCGAGCTTGCGGCGGCGGTAGTCGTTGATGAAGGTGTTGCGGAGAATCGTCAGCAGCCAGCCCTTGGCGTTGGTCCCGGGCCGGTACTGGTGCCAGGCGCGGTAGGCCTTGAGCATCGTATCCTGGACCAGGTCTTCCGCCTGCGTCGGATCGCCGGTGAGTCGGAGCGCCACGCGGTACAGCGCGTCGAGATGCGGGAGCGCCTCGGCGTCGAACGGGCGTCCGGTGGTGGTCGGCTCGGCCATGGAAAGAATGTAATGGACCCGCTACACTTCCGGACACAAACTCCGTGCCTACTCCTGCCGCCGTTCCCGCGCTCCTCCCGCTCAGCCTGCTCGAGGCGATCCGCAACCTCGACACACCGGTCGAGGACGGTCTCGACGAGCTCGCCGAGGAGATCGTCGTCCGCCGCCTGGGCCTGAGCCCGACGGTGGCGGCCCAGATCCAGCGCTATCGCGCGACCGCCGAGCGCGACGGCACCGTCGAGCTCGACGAGGTGGTGAGCGTGCTCCGCCTGGTGGGACGCCGGCCGGATGCGGCGCTGTGCTTCGCCGACGCCGGGCGCCGCGCGGCGCGCTACGCGGCCCGCTCGCGCTCCCGGTCGGCCCGGACGTTCTCGCGGGTCTCGCCGGCGGGCATCGCACGGCGGGTGGCGCTTCGCGCGGCGGCACGCCTGGCTCGGCAGGTGTTCGACGGGGAGCTCCGCTCCCCGACCCAGGGGACCGAAGTGCGCATGACCGACCCGCTCTCCATCCTCGCCGTCCCCGATGGCGCCGCCTGTGCCTTCTACGGCTCGGCCTACGGCGAGCTGCTCCACTACCTCACCGCGTTCGAGGGCGCCATGGTCCACGAGCGCTGCCGCTCCCGGGGCGATGACGCCTGTGTGTGGCGGAGCGCCGCGGCCGAGGTCTACGAGTGATTCCCGACGCCGGCGCGCTCAAGGAGGCGCTGGCGGCGGCCGGCGTGGACGGCTGGCTGCTGTACGCCTTCCACGGCCTCAACCCGGTCGCGACCCGAGTGCTCGAGCTGACGGGGCTCAACACCCGGCGGCTCTTCGTGCTGCTTCCGCGCGAGGGCGAGCCGGTCGCGGTGGCCCATCGGATCGAGCTGGCGGCCGTCGAGGGCTTCCCGGGACGGGTGCTGCCGTATGCGCGATGGGAGGAGCTGCACGCGGCGCTGGGCCAGGTGGTCCGGGGGAAGCGGCTCGCGATGGAGATCTCGCCCGAGGATGCCGTTCCATACCTGGACCGGGTGCCCGCCGGCGTGGTGGAGCTGCTCCGCCGGCTGGGCGCGACCATCGTGCCGTCGGGGCCGCTCGTGAGCCGCTTCGCCGCCGGCTGGTCGGCCGAGGAGGCGGCGGACCACCGCGCGGCGGCCGAAGTGCTGGCGGAGGTGGCGCAGGCGGAGCTGGCGCGCGCCGTCGGCGAGGGTGACACGGGGCTCACCGAGACGGGGCTGCAGGCCAGGGTGGTGGCGGCGGTGGAGGCGCGCGGGCTGGTCTTCGACACGCTGCCGATCGTGGGCTTCGGCCCCAACTCCGCCAACCCGCACTACGAGCCGCATGCGGGGCGAGACGCGACGCTCCGCTCGGGAGAGGTAGTGCTGCTCGATCTCTGGGCGGGCCGGAGCCGGACCACGGTGTTCGCCGACCAGACGTGGATGGGGTTCGTCGGGCAGCCGGGTGCCGCCCAAGGTCCTCCAGGTGTGGGAGACGGTGCGCGGGGCGCGGGACGCGGCGGTGGCCGCCGTGCGCGAGGCGGCGGCGGCTGGCAGGCCGATCGCGGGGTTCGAGGCCGACCGGGCTGCGCGAGCGGTGGTGGAGGCGGCCGGCCACGGCGAGCGGTTCGTGCACCGGACGGGGCACTCGATCGACCGCGAGCTGCACGGCTCGGGCCCACACCTGGACGACTACGAGACCCACGACGACCGGCTGCTGGTCCCGGGCGTCGGGTTCTCGGTGGAGCCCGGCATCTACCTGCCCGGCGAGTTCGGCGTGCGGAGCGAGGTGAACATGCACTGGAGCGAGGCCGGTCCCGAGGTCACGCCGCGTGTGCCGCAGACCCGCCTCATCGTTCCAGCGGCGTAAATCGGGGCACATCCGGGAGCACCTGCCCCTTCCCAAAC
The DNA here is from genome assembly GCA_963728705.1 of uncultured Gemmatimonadales bacterium. Lineage (GTDB taxonomy): Bacteria > Gemmatimonadota > Gemmatimonadetes > Gemmatimonadales > GWC2-71-9 > CAVVWJ01. The sequence goes on along the minus strand of CAVSLY010000011.1, from coordinate 122,443 downwards.
TCTCGGCGGCGCATTAGAATCGCGTCCGTCTCACTCCCTTGTTCACATCGAACCATTCACGTCACCGCCGTCCGCATTGCGCCCGCACCATGATCGCCCGCGCCCGCGCCGTGCACGTGTTCCGCGCATCGCCGAGAAGCCTGCTGGTGTTTCAATAGGCAACTTCTCCGGTTTCAGAGAGTTACACCGGCCGCGCCGGGTGGAGTGCCGAGTCGTGACGTTTGCTTGACACGAAATTTTTCTGGCTTCATATTGGTTGGCGCCGACCGGGCCGCGGTCGCGCACGCGACATCCTTGATGTCGTCTCCCTTCTTCTTGATGCAGGTGTACTACTCCCACAGCAGTCGCATTCCGTAGGCCACAGGGCCCTGGGGAGCGTGTGCGCTCCCCGCTCCAGGTCGGTCGTACGCGCAGGTTCACGCCTTTGGAGGACGTATCCATGAAGCATTGCCGTGTCAGCGCCTTCGCACGCGTTGCGCGAGTCATCGCGTACGCGGCAGTCGCGCTGGTCGTGAGGAGCCGGTTCGCTCCTCGCCCAGAGCTCGACTGGTAAAATCGAAGGCAGGGTGCGCGACCAAGCGGGCGCGCCCATTGCCAACGCCCAGGTGTACGTGGTGGGGACGGCGTTCAACGCCCTCACCAACCCGCAGGGCTACTACTTCATCAACAACGTTCCCGCCGAGCACAGTCTCGGTGCGCGCCGCCTTCATCGGGTACAAGTCGACCCAGGTGGAAGGCGTGAAGGTCCTCGCCGGCCAGACGCGTCACGGTGGACGTCCAGCTGGAGCAGACGGCGGTCGCAGATCCAGGAAATCACCGTCGTCACCCAGACCCAGCCGCTGGTGCCGCGCGACGAGGTCACGACCAAGCAGCGGATCGACGGCCAGTTCGCCGATCACCTGCCGGTCGACCGGATCAACGATGTGCTCCAGCTGCAGCCGGGCGTGACCGCGGACAACAACGGGAACCTCTCGATCCGCGGCGGCCGCGAACAACGAAGCGGCCACCTACGTGGACGGCGTCCCCGTCCAGGCCGGCTACCGCGGCGACTCGGTTCGCGGGTGCTCGGCCGCGACCTCGCTCAGCATCGGCACCAACGCCTTCGAAGAGGCGTCGGTCACTACCGGCTCCTCCTCGGCCGAGTTCGGCAACGCGAAGTCCGGCATCATCGCGATCGTCACCAAGACCGGCGGCAGCGACTACCAGGGATCCTTCTCGGTCGAGTCCGACGAGCCGTTCGGCGTGAACCACGGCGCCGGGTTCAACCGGCTGGAGGGCGGGCTTCAGCGGACCGCTGGCCGGCCGGCTGACCTTCGCGCTGAGCGGCGCGCTCGAGGGCCAGCAGTCGCTCGAGGAAGGCTTCAACAGCCAGGACGTCCCCGATCTTCCTGCAGGCGGGCGTGGACACCACGGTCGGCCAGCTGAGCGCGCTGGATGACCCCGCAGACGCTGGCCGTGGACGAGTCCGCCACCGCCGACACCTCGCTGGTCCCGGTCTACAACTACGCCATCTCGCGCGGCAAGTGCGATGAGTTCGCGAACGCGGGCTGAGGCCGGCGTCGCCGGCGCCGATGCCGCCGCCATCGAGGGCATCCGGAGCAACTACGGGCTCGATTGCAACGGCGTCCGGCTTCCGGCCACGGCGCAGACGCTCTACACCGCTTCGGGCAAGCTCAACTACACCTACGGCACCGGCTCCCGGGTCTCCCTGAGCCTCGCCACCAGCCGGAACCACGGCCACCGCTTCCCCTTGATCGTCCGCTACCTCAACAACCTGGCGCCGGCGTCATCGATGCAGGGCTTCAGCAACGCGGAACTACGTCTCGACGCTGAACTGGACCCAGAACCTGTCGAAGAGCACCGAGCGGGCGCTGGCGCTGGACGTGGCGCTCTCCTATCAGCAGGACCGGACGACCGCGGGCCGCTCGAGACGCGAGAGCGATCTGTCCACCCGCGATCCGTTTGGCGGGTTCATCATCAAGCCGACTGCACTTCCTGTTCGACTTCGACAACTTCCCGCTGACGGACGAGCTGATCAACAACGTCCGGAAGGACCAGGGCCGGATCACGCCGTATCGACGCCAACAACGGCAGCGCGTACAGCCCGGTCGACAACGTCCGGAACAACGCGTACGGCCTCTACGGGCAGTACCAGAACTTCGCCAACACGCTGGACCTGGACACCTGGATGTTCCCCGAGAGCGGCGGTCCGGCGAATTCACCGGGCGGCACGCAGCGGCTGAACCTGTACAAGGAGAACGGTACATCGGGAAGGCCACCCTCGACTGGCAGGCCGACCGGTACAACCGGCTCAAGATCGGTGGCGAGTTCACCCGCTACAACATCGACAGCTACTCGCTTCGCCCTGACCAGCAAGTTCTTCTCCGACGCCTACCGCGAGAAGCCGATCCGGTGGAACGCCTTCGTCGAAGACCGCCTGGACCTGGGCGACGTGGTGGTGGTCGGCGGCCTGCGGTACGACTACTACGACAGCCGGGCCGTCGCGGCCCTTCGTCACCGACACCGCGGGCAACACCTACGCCTTCCCCCGGATCAGCAGCCTGCCCGGGTTCGATCAGAACAACCCGACCGCGATGCTACGTGCGCGACAAGAGCCACGACTACCTGAGCCCGCACATCCAGGTGTCGTTCCCGGTGACCGACCGGACCAACTTCCGGCTGTCGTACTCGCACCAGGTGCAGACGCCGGACTTCGCGCTGCTGCTCGGCGGCATCAACACCGACCTGAACAACACCAACACCAACCAGGTGTACGGCACCGACCTCGACTTCGGCAAGACGATCGCGTTCGAGTTCGGCATCCGGCACGCCTTCAGCGACGACATGGTGCTCGACGTCGCCGCGTACAACAAGGACATCGTCTCCGATCCGGCCGCGCGCCTGGTCACGCTGTTCGACCCGACGCTGGGCCGCGACAACGATTTCCGGATCCTGACGAACCTCGACTTCGGCAACGTCCGCGGCGTCGACGTCCGGCTCGACCGGCGGTTCGGGAACTACTTCAACGGCACGGTCTCCTACTCGTACCAGTCAGGCCAAGAACACGGGCTCCGATCCGTTCACCTACACGAACTACGGCTCCCGCATCGTGAACCAGGTCGGCGGCAACAACGGCGCCCAGCCGCCACCGCAGGGCATCCTGCGCGACCGACAACAGCCGGCCGCACACGCTGGCGAGCGCGTTCTCGCTCACCTTCCCGGGCGACTGGCGCAAGGGCTCGTGCTCGGCAACGTCCTGGGCAACGTCAGCGTGTTCACGACCTTCCGCTACACCAGCGGCACGGCGTACACCAAGTGCGGCATCGAGCCCCGAAGAGCAGAGCGTGCTCTCGATCGAGAACTGCGTCCGCCTCTTCCCCGAGGGGATCAACACCCAGCGGCTGCCCGCGCTCAAGGAGTTCAACGCCAAGCTCACCAAGGGCTTCGGCCTGGGCGGACTGGACCTGACCGCCTACCTCGACGTCCGCAACCTGTTCAACTGGAAGAACGTCATCCAGGTCTTCGCGGTGAACGGCGACACCCGGAACGATCAGGAGCGCGCCGACAATCTGCTCGCCGATCTCAACGACCTCGCCACCGAGCGCGACGCCAACGAAGCGGTCGGGCCGAGCGGTGGCGCATCGTGCTTCCGGCGGCGCACGAGGACTGCAACACCTGGGTCGCCAGCAAGGCGGAGCGCCCGGCCGCGGCCAACTGCATGTACCTGATCCGGGCCGAGCAGCGGTTCGGTAACGGCGACGGCATCGTACACTGTCGAAGAGCAGACCAACGCCATCAACGCGCTGTACGACGCGGGCCGCGGCGAGCAGGAACAGACCGCCCCGGCTCGCCGCGCGCGGCTGGGCTTCGAGATCAACTTCTGACCGGACTCGCCTTCGGCCGGCTCTCCGCCCGGGACACCGGGCGGAGGGCCGAGCCGGATGGCCGTGTTTCTCTCTAAGGAGGACGGAATGCTTTTCTCGCGTTGTCAGCGCAGTCTGATGCGGGTCGCCGCCGCGGCACTGGCGCTGAGCGTCGCCGCATCCTCGGTCGCCATGGCCAAGCCAGAAGCCCGGGAAGGCGGTTCCGGCTCCTCTCCAGCGCGATCACGTCTTCCAGACGAACCGGGTGCAGTGCCGGATCTTCTCGGACGGCTCGATCTGCGCCACCGGCTCATCGACGGTGGGCGGCGGCATCTGGCCCCGCGGCACCGCGGACCAGTATGTCTTCGGCTCCGGCATCAACATCGCCGGCATCATCGAGGCGGGTGACAACTCGGTGAACGGCTTCGCGGGAGACACCGCGGGCGGCGTTCTTCAACAACACCGCCGGCACCAGCAACGGCATGGAGGTCCGGCCGATCTTCTCCTCCGCCGATCCCGCGGACTTCGCGGCGTGGCCGGACGAGGCGCGCGTGCCGTGCTCCGCCACCAACACCGACCCCGCCAGCCCCTGCCTCACCAACGGGCTCGGCACCGATCCGGCCGGCGACCTGTTCGCCCCGCCGCTCCAGGGCGCCATCGCGGCGTCGCAGGGCGACCTGTGGTTCATGTCGTGGGAAGGCGATCCGGGCCAGCTCGCCTCCCGGACCCATCCGCTGGGCATCGCGGTCGAGACCCGCGTGCTCGGCTGGAACTTCCCGAGCGGCAACGAAGACATCATCTATGTCATGTACACCTTTTACAACGTCACCAGCACGGACCCCGCGGCATACGCGGCCATCCGGCCCGTCGCTCCGCCCCGTCCTGCTGCAGAAGGCGGCAGACTTCCAGGCGCTGAACACCGCCAAGTACGGCATCAACCTGCCGGCCGGCGGCTACGCCATCAACGACCTGTTCGCCGCCAGCGTGCCGACATGGACGTGGCCCAGGCCGACGTCAACTACGCCAGCGTCAACGTGCCGTTCGCGCTGGGCTACACCTACGATCACGCCTTCAGCAACGCCGCCGACCTCGGCTGGACCTTCGATCCTGCCATCTTCGGCTCCGCGCCGTTCTTCGCGGGCGTCGGGTTCGTGGGCATGAAATTCCTGCGCAGCCCCGTCGACCCGGTCACCGGCCTGGAGGTCGGCCTGACGCTGTTCGGGACGTTCTCCCGGTCGTCCGGCTCGCTGCAGGACCCGAACGATGACAAGCAGCTCTACCGCTACATCACCGGCGGCCTGACCGAGCAAGACGGCGCCTGCTCGCTGCCCAACCCGCTGCAGGCCCACATCTGCTTCGTCAACATCAGCAGCCAGGCGGACATGCGGCTGTTCCAGTCGTCCGGCCCGCTTAACCTGGCGCCGGGCGGCTCGGGCACGATCGTGGTGGCCTACATCTTCGCCGCCCCGGTCCGGTCCGCCGGTTGCCCGGGCGCCGCCTGCGACGTCAAGCCGGCGTCGGTCAACGCCAACCTCACGATCATGGGCGCGCCGACCCGGATGGCCTCGGGCGTAAACAAGATCGACACCATGACCGGGTATCTGGACTTCGACGACGCCGATGGCGATGGCAATGTCACCCAGGACGAGATCAGCGCCGTGCCGGGCTCGCTGCTGGGCAAGTCGAAGACGGCGCAGACCGTGTTCACCAACAAGTTCCTGCTCCCCTTCGCCCCCGACCGTCCGGACTTCTTCCTGGTTCCGGGCGACAACCAGGTCACCGTCCTGTGGAATCGCTCGGCGACCGAGACGACGCCTGATCCGTTCTTCAACATCGCGAGCCAGCCGCTGGTGCCGGACCCGATCACCGGGCCCCGGTCGTGAATGCGCTGTACGATCCGAACTTCCGCGGCCTCGATGTGGAAGGTTACCGGATCTATCGCGGCCGGGTGGACAACCCGAGCCAGCTGCCAGCTCATCGCGCAGTTCGACTATGCGCCGGACGCGACGGGACGCGGCCTCTTCGCCGACTTCCGTGGCATCGTGAACCCGGTTCCCGGGTGCGCTCCAGAGCTCGGTGTCCAGACCACCTGCGCCATCACGTTCTCCACCCCGCTCCCGGGCGAGCCCGTTCGTCGGCTCGACCAACATCGACCTGGTGGGTCAGATCACCCAGATCATTCCAGGCAACCGCGTGCTCCTGGCAGTCGGGCGAGGCGCAGGTGCTTCCCGGCCTGCTGGACACGGCGTTCGTCGACATCACGCGCGGCCGCGTGGGCCAGGGTGTCACGACCAACCTGGTCAACGGCGGCATTCCGTTCCTGTTCGTCGACAACGGCGTGCGCAACAGCCTGCGGTACTTCTACGCCGTGAGCGCGTTCGACGTGAACTCGGTGGCCTCGGGCCCGTCGAGCCTGGAGTCGCAGCGGAAGACCAAGGCGGTGACGCCAACCCCGCTGTCGCCGAACCAGCAAGCCGACGTGGCCGTCACCATCACGACGAGCGGCCGGAACGGGCTCCTGACCAACACCACGGTGCCCACGATCGATCCGGCGACCGGCAAGTTCAGCGGGCCGTTCCCGCCGGCCAACGGCGCGAGCGCGGGCTTGGTGGCTTCGATCAGCCAGATTCTCGGCGGCCCGACGCAGCTCACCGTGCAGCTCGACAGCATCTCGCTGGGCCAGTCGGGCAACGCCGCCATCTTCGGTGCCTCGCCGACGCCGTCACCCAACATCTACTGGATGACGTCGGCGCCGGGCACGCCGAGCGCCGCGAACTTCTCGGTGCCGGTGACGCTCACGTCGGGCGGTCTCGCCACGGGCTCGTCGGCGAACGACACGACGGGCATTGGCTTCTCCAACGACGTGTCGCCGGTGGATGCCGCGGTCGCCAACAAGTTCGAATCGCCGGGCGCCGCGTTCAAGCTCTCGGCCCAGGTGAATCTCACCATGCCGGCCAGCACGTACCTCACCGGGCAGGGGTTGGGATGCATCGCCGGGGCCGACCCGGGCTTCGATCCCGAACGGCAACTGCTTCTACAACGGCGCGCGGTGGTTTGACGGCCCGTCGCCGACCACGAACGAGACCGCGGCTGACCCCAACGGCGGCAACGTCGGAGTCGAGGATGCCGCCGGCGCCACCGTCACCAACTTCAACAACGCGGGTGCGCTCACCGGTGTCACCGTAATCAATGAGCCGCACGCGTACATCTTCCAGGATCGCACCTGGCGCAACGCCGAATGGACCATGAGCGGCGCGGCGCGGGCCGCGGACTTCAACGTGTACTGGGGCGCGGGCGGGCTGGTGGACTCGGTCATCGACGTCACCCACGACGTGACGGTGCCGTTCCTGCCTACCTTGGGCGGATGCGGTTCGGCATCCTGAACACGGCCGCCACCGGCCAAGCAGGCGAGTACGACGCCCGCCCGACGGTGCTGACTCAGTCCGACATGGCCTGCGTCGAGCCGATGCGGTCGGTGCTCAGCGGGCCTGCGCTGCGGATTCCATGCACCACGGCCACGGCCTACGCCCTGAGCCACACGCCTCGCTCGGGTCGATCTCCATCTCGTCCGGCAGGATCGGCCTTGACAGCGTCAGTGCGACGGCTGCGGAGCCGGGGTTCATCTTCTACGTCGCGGGCCATCAGTTCATGATGCAGATGCCGACCCTGCCGGCCGCCGGCACCGTCTGGGCGCTTCGGACCTACACCGGCGCTGTCAACGGCGGCAACGGGGCGGCGGGGAACATCGGTCCGTACAGCTTCTCGCCGGCCACCCGGCCCTTCACGGCGGTCGGCGCCAGCGCCACGGCCACTCTCACCCCGAACAACGTCGTGGTCGCGGCCACCAAGGGCGACCTCAGCACGTGCACACGGTGCCCGACCCGTACTACGTGCAGAGCAAGTACGAGGCGAGCACCGACCAGAAGATCCTGAAGTTCGTGGGTCTGCCGCAGGACGCGATCATCCGGATCTACTCCGCCAGCGGCGTGCTGGTGCGGATGCTCGAGCACCACGGCGGCCAATACAGCTCCGCCAGCGCGTCTCAGGGCAGCGAGATGAACTGGGATCTGCGCAACCGGAACAACCAAGTGGTCGCCAGCGGCGTGTACTTCTATCACATCGAAGCCGGCGACGCTCGCAGAGTCGGTCGCTTCACGGTCGTGAACTTCGCGCAATAGGCATCGATACGGGGCGGGCACCTGGCCCGCCCCAACCTCCAGGAGATCGACAATTATGGTGAAGCTCTCTACGCCTGGGTGGCTGCTCGCCTTCGGCCTGTTGAACGCGGTTCCAGCCGGGTTGGCAGCACAGAACAGCACGGGACAGCCGGTCGGGCAGGAGGACAACACGTCCTACGGCACGACCTCGGGCGAGTTCCTTCTGCTCGGGGCGGGCGCCCGCGGCACGGCGCTCGGCGGATCGTTCGCTTCGATCGTCACCGACGTCAGCGCTCTGTATTACAACCCGGCCGGCGCGGCACTGCTCGAGCGGCCCGGGATCATGGTCGGGACTTACGACTACCTCGCCGACACCCGCTACTCGTGGGGCGGCGTCGCCTTCCCGCTCTCGGGCGGGGCCCGGACCATCGGGTTCCAGCTCGGGACCTTCGGGTTCAAGGACCAGCCGATCTACACCGAAGAGCAGCCCAACGGAACGGGCGGCACCTACTCGGTCAACCAGACCTTCGTGGGCGCCACCTTCGCCCAGAACTTCTCCGACCGGTTCTCGGCGGGCATCACCGCCAAGTACGTCAACGACCGGCTGGGCACGGTCAGCGGAAGTGCGTTCGCGGTGGACTTCGGCACCAACTTCCACGCCTCCCTGAACAACCACCCCGTCAAATTCTCGTTCGTGCTCGCCAATATCGGCTCGAACCTGAACTACGAGGGCACGGGGCTCCAGGGGAACGTGCCGCGCACGCCGATTCCGGGCGAGGACGAGACGCCCACGCTGCCGCAGCAGTCGAACCTGCTCACCAAGGACTTCCCGCTGCCCACCACGTTCCGGGTCGGGTTGGCGTACGACGTCCTCACGGGCGAGAACAACCGCCTGACCGTGCTGGGCGACTTCAACCAGCCGAACAACAACAAGCCCGGATTCGCGTTCGGCAGCGAGTGGATGTCCAACAAGCTCGGCGGCTCGAACTTCGGCTTCGCACTGCGGGGCAGCTACAGCTACACCGGGGCCAACAATCTCGACCCGGAGACCTCGCAGACCGCGCTGAATGACGAGGAGACCCTGCAGGGCCTCGCCTTCGGCGGCGGGCTCATGTACGGCGCGGGGAATGGTTTTTCCCTCGGCCTCGACTACGCGTACAAGTATCTTGGCGTCCTTGGCCCGACGAATTTCTTCAGCTTCTCGCTGGGGTGGTAAGCGGGCGTAATTCCTGGGCCGCGATCAGCGGCCCCCCAGCCTTGGTGTAGCTGACATATGCTTGCAGTGCGATGGGCGATCCTCGCGGTCGTGGCAGTCCTGGCGCAGGCGCAGCAGCGGCCGGCGCCGCCGGAATCACCCCTGGTGCTTCGCGCGGTTCGTTCGTACCGGGCGGAGCAGCAGCGGACCGAAGTGACCGCCTTTCTCCAGGTGCCCTACATGATCCTGGAGCCCGCATCCGAGGGTGGTGGCGGCAGGATGAGTTACCGGGTCGCGGTCAAGGTGACCGATTCCACGGGCCTCACCCTGCTGCAACAGTCCTGGCAGAATCACGCGGACGAGGCGCTGCGCCAGCCGTCTGCGTTCGGCGTCGAGACCGTGCGGTTCTCACTGGCCCCCGGTCGCTACACGCTCGAGGTGGGGGTCGAGGACTCGGTCTCCGGGCGGAAGGTCACCTCCACGGTCCCCCTCGAGGGGTTCACCTCGATCCCGCCGGCGTCGGACCTATTGCTGTCGCCGAAGATCCGGCCGGTCACGGAGGAAGACACGGTTCCCCAGCCGGCGGAGCTTCGATGGGGGCGGATGCTCGTCACCGCCGCCGCCCGGCTCGAGCTGACACCGCTCCGTCCGATGGTGTTCTACCTGCTCGAGGCGTACGCGCCCCAGCAGTCGGAAGGGACTCTGGTGCTGAAGGTGGTGGATTCCGCGGGGAAGGTGCTCACGACCACTCCCGCGACGAAGGTCCAGGTGCCGGCCGGGGGCGGTGTATTGAAAGGTCAGCTCGACCTGACCGGGCTTCCGGCGGGTCGGTACACCATGACCGCCGCGCTGGCGCTCGCCGGAACCGCGGTCGAGCGATCCGCCGGGTTCACGATGGCAGGGCTCGATCAGACCCTGGAAAGCGCTGTTGCCCGCAAAGAGGCGGCGAAGGGCACCGACGCCGGCTACTTCGAGGACATGAACGAAGCGCAGCTGGACGCGGCCGAGGCGCCCCTCACGCTGATCGCGAAATCGGGCGAGCTCAGGCCCTACAAGGGGCTGAGCGTCCGTGCCAAGCGGCGCTTCCTCGCCGAGTTCTGGGCCAAGCTGGACCCGACACCCGGCCCCGTGGCAAACGAAGCCCGGCAGCAGTTTTACGATGCGATCGCGCTCGTCGAGAAGAACTACGGGGAAAAGGGCCGTGCCTCGAGGCCGGGATGGAAGACCGATCGGGGCCGGATCTACGTTCGGGCCGGGGCCCCGGATGAAGTGCTGCAACGGCCCCAGGCCGGCCGGTCCCCCCCGTACGAGGTGTGGCACTACACGCGCGGAAAGAACCGGTACTACGTCTTCGTCGATCGCACCAGCGGCCTGGGGATCTACCAGCTCGTGACCTCGAACGACGTGCGCGAGACGAACTTGCCCAACTGGGCGGAATTGCTGCGGAAGGAAGACGCCGTGCTCGACATCAGCCGGTTCGTGGGGGTCGACCTGCTCCGCAGGGGGGATCTGCTCCAGGACCGGAGTCCATGACAGGTACAGGGGATGCCGCTGTCTCTACAGGCCCATTGAACGAGGTGCGAGGTATGAATCGCTTGACATCTGGTACGGTTTCACTGATCGCTCTCCTGGTCGTGAGCGGGTGCAACAACGACCCGACCGAGGACCTGCGCGGCCCCGTCACGAGGATCCAGGCGACACCGTCGACGCTCAATGTGACCCAGGGGAAGGTCAAGACGATCCAGGTCAGCGCCGTGGACGACCAGGGTAACGTCATCCCCTCCGCGTACGAGGTCTCGGCGGTCGGGTCGGGAATCAGCGTGAAGCGGGATTCGACGTTCTTCGAGCAATTCGTCGGCGACTCGCTGACGGTGCCACCCACGGCGCCTACATTTCAGTTCATTGTGACGGGAACGGATCTGGTGTCCACGAGCTTCGTCGTGAGCGCCGCCGGGCAACAGGTCACGATCCCTGTGCTGGTGTCCGCCGATCCGGCCAACATTCCGGTCGCCACGGTCACGTCGACCGGGCCGAGTGCCAGCGACGAGACGGTCATCACCGCCCCGGACCCCTACATCTTCGCCGAGGGCACGACCGTCACGTTCGATGCCGGCGCGGCGATCGTCCTCGGCATTTCGGATGACGGCAAGCAGATCACGATCTTCCCGCCACCGGGGGCCACGAGCAGGGGCATCATCACCGGGCTGGCCCTTCCCTACCTGCCGCAGGCACCGCTCAGCGACAGCACGGACGTGCCGCTCACCATTTCGGCCTCGGTTCCGCCGCAGCCCGGCACCGACGACCCGGCGACCGCCCCGGTGATCGAGATACCTGCTTCGGGTGGCACGACCGCGTTCTATGACGGTTCCGGGTTCGGGGCGGCAGTGTGCGGTGGAAACTCGGGCGTGCCTTGCCAGTTGTACAAGTTCACGATGCCGGCGGACGGTGATTTAGACGTGACACTGGCCTGGAACAACACGACCGACCTCGGCGTGTACATCCTTAACGCCGACGGCACGCAAGATATTCCCGATCAACTCTGTGACGACCTCGGGAATGCGGAGGATGGAGGAGAGGAGCACTGCACGCTCACGCTGGTTGCGGGCGATTACCTTCTGGGTGTCGTGAACTTCGGGCCGTTCTACGATCCGCCCGATCCCGCACCCGACTGGATCTCGCTCGCGATCACGACGCCGTAGGCTGGTTTATCCAGAACGAAAAGAGGCCCCCGCTCAGGCGAGCGGGGGCTTTTCGCAGGTGCCGGCTGGCCGAGGGAAGGGCCGCTTCGAGCGGCCCTTCGTCATCGTGGGATCCGACGCCGCCGCGGAGACTGAGGGCAACGCGCCTCAGTGCGCCGGCAAACAGGGGCGGTGGGCGCATTCCCAGCCTGTGCTATCTCAACACCAGCCCCTCCCCAGCCGCCGGCGCATCCTCCCTGAACTGCCGCTGATACAGCCGCGCATACAGCCCGCCGAGCCCCAACAGCTCCCCGTGCGTCCCTTCCTCCACGATCCGCCCGTGATCGAGCACCAGCAGCCGGTCCGCCCGCTGCACCGTGCTCAGCCGGTGCGCGATGATGAGCGTCGTCCGCCCCACCAGCAGCTTCGAGAGCGCGTCCTCGATCAGCCGCTCGCTCTCGTTGTCCAGGCTGCTGGTGGCCTCGTCGAGGATGAGCACCGCCGGATCCTTGAGGATCGCGCGCGCGATCGCCACGCGCTGCCGCTGGCCGCCGCACAGCTTGACCCCGCGCTCGCCGACCAGCGTCTCGTACCCCAGCGGCAGCCGCTCGACGAACTCGTGCGCGTGCGCCGCCCGCGCCGCCGCCAGCACGTCGGCCTCCGTGGCGCTCGGGCCGGGCGTAGGCGATGTTCTCCCGGATCGTCCCGCTGAAGAGCGCCGGCTCCTGCGGCACGATGCCGATGGCGCCGCGCAGGTCGGCCAGCCGGAGCGCGCGGGTGTCGATGCCGTCGAGCGTGATCCGGCCCTGGTCCACGTCCCAGAACCGCGGCAGCAGCGAGACCAGCGTGGTCTTGCCGCCGCCCGACGGGCCCACCAGCGCCACGATCTCGCCCGGCGCGACGGCGAGGTTACGTCGTCCAGCGTCCACGGCAGCGAAGGATCGGCCTGGTAGCGGAAGCTCACGCCTTCGAACGCCACCTGGCCCCGGACCGGCGCTCGCCAGCGGCGCGGGCGACGGGGGATCCGCGATCGCCGGGGTCATCTCGAGGATCTCGAACACCCGCTCCGCGGCGCCCACCGCCTCCTGGTAGGTGGTGAACGACGTGGCCAGCGCGCCGATCGACGCCGCGATCGTGATCGTGTAGAGCAGGAACCTGACCAGCGCGCCCGGCGGTGAGCCTGCCGTCGAGCACCAGCAGACCGCCCTGCCAGAGCACGAACACGATCGCCGGCGAAGGTCGAGAAGGTGAGCATGCCGAAGAACACGCCCCGCACCTGGGCGCGCTTGAGCGCCAGTCCGGACGCTCGCCGCGATCCGCTCGCCGTACCGGGCCCGCTCGGCGGGCTCCTGCACGAAGCTCTGCACCGTGCGGATCTGCGAGAACGCCTCCTCCGCCACCGCGCTCGCCTCGGCGACCCGGTCCTGCACCCCGGTGGTGATCCGCCGGAGCCGGCGCCCGAAGACGATGGCCGTGCCGACCACGACCGGCGCCACCAGCAGCGCGGTCAGCGTGAGCCGGGGCTGGAGCCAGGTGAGCAGCACGATGCCGCCCACGAGCGCCAGCACCTGGCGGGCAGAACTCCGAGATCTGGTGGCTCAGCACGCTCTGCAGCAGCGCCGATGTCGACGGTCAGCCGGCTGGTGAGCTCGCCCGTGCGGCGCTCGGCGAAGAAGCCGGGCGGCATCTCCAGCAGGCGGCGCGAAGAGCTCGCGCCGGAGCCCGGCCACCGCCTGCTCGCCGGCCGCGCTCAGCAGGTAGGCCTGGATGTAGTTGAGCACCGCCTGCACGGAGAACAGCGCCACCAGGCCGAGCGCGATGCGGTCGAGCAGCGCGCGGTCGCGGCCCACGAACGCGGCGTCGAGGAGGTAGCGGACGACCATCGGGAAGGCGAGGCTGGCCATGCTGCTCAGCACCAGCGCGACGGTCGCGCCGAGCAGCCAGCGTATGGCCGATACGGGTCGGACCGGCGGCGGCCGAGCAGCGCGGACGCAGCGCGGTCCGCGGCGGCGAGGAGGATGCGGCGCGGCTCACTGGTGCACGTGCGCCGCCGCGCGGCAATGGCCATCTGTTCCCCGGGCCGGCCGAGAATGATCACGCTTGCCGGTCGGCTCCGGGTCGCGCCAACGGCAGCGCGCGGTCGATGCCCATCGCCACGAACAGCAGGGCGAGGTAGAGCAGGGAATAGCGGTACATCTGCCACGCCGACCGGCGTGACCGACCGCTCGCGGAGGAGCCGGATGCAGTACCACAGGAGCCGCGCACCGAGCAGCGCGGCCGCGACGCCGTAGAACAGGCCCAGCGCGCCGAAGAGCGTCGGCATGATCGTGAGCGGGAGCAGCATCAGCGTGTACACGAGCATCTCGAACTTGGTGCGCGCCTCGCCCGCGCACCACCGGCATCATCGGGATCCCGGCCCGGGCGTAGTCCGCCTGCTTGATCAGCGCGAGCGCCCAGAAGTGCGGCGGCGTCCAGTAGAAGATGATGGCGAACAGATAGATCGCCGCCAGATCGAGCCGGCCGGTCATGGCCGCCCAGCCCACCAGCGGCGGAAACGCGCCGGCGGCGCCGCCGATCACGATGTTCTGCGGGCTCGTCCGCTTGAGCCAGATGGTGTAGACGAAGACGTAGAACAGGAGCCCGCCCAGCGCGAGCCACGCGCTGAGCGGGTTGACCCGGTACCAGAAGACCGCAAAGGCCGCGAGCCCGAGCGCCACCCCGAACGCCAGCCCGAACCCGGCCGAGATCCGTCCGGACGGGATCGGGCGGAGCCGCGTGCGCGCCATCCGGGTGTCGATGTCCCGGTCGAACCACATGTTGATCGCGTTGGCGCCGCCGGCCATCAGGTAGCCGCCCAGGAGCACCCAGAAGAGCTGGCTCCAGGTCGGGAGCCCGGCCGGCGTGATGAACATCGGCGCGATCGTCGTGACCAGCAGCAGCGAGATGATCCGCGGCTTGGTCAGCGTGACCAGGTCGGCGGCGAAGGACGGGCGCCGCGGCGCCGGGCTCCGCCTCGACGGCCTCGGGCTCGGCGGCGGGCGTCCGGCCGGAGTGGAACACCAGCAGGACCAGCGCCGCCCAGACCAGCGTGCCCACCAGCAGGTGCAGCGCGCGGAGCGCCGGCGGCAGCAGGTGGAGCACCATCGCCGCCGCCACCGCGATCTGTGCCACGGTGGCGGCGAGCACCAGCGGCCGCCGCCCGCCGGAGCGGCTGCCCGGCCGCGTCGGCCCGCCGGCTCACCCGACTCACCATCACGAGCGCCAGGCCGAGGAAGGCGAAGGCGAGCACCCGGTGCGCCCAGTGCAGCGCGGCCGAGGGACGAGGCCGGCGGCAGCAGCGCCGCCGTCGCAGAGCGGGAAGCCGAGGCAGAGGAGGCCCGCGTGGAAGTTGGCGACCTGCGCGCCGAACAGGATCACCACGAAGCCGAGCGCCGGCGGTGGCCAGCGACCAGCCTGTGGGCGGCGTGCCGCGCCTCGAGCCTGGGCCTAGAGCGGACCTTCGGGCGCCCCGGCCCGGAGCGCCACCACCATCAGCGCGGCCAGCAGGAGCATGGCGTTGGCGAGATGGGTGATGATCACCCAGGGAGGCAGCGCCAGCTTGACGGTGACCGCGCCCAGCAGCACCTGGACCACCAGGAGCACCGCCGCCAGCAGGGCGGGATTCCGGAGCGCCGGCTCGTTCCGATGCCGCCGCCAGGCCACCAGCGCCACGGCGAAGACCAGCAGGCTGACCAGCGCCGCCGCCCAGCGGTGTCCGATCTCGATCAGGGTCGGGAGGTCGAGCGGCGGGAACCACTCGCCGTTGCAGCGGGGCCAGTGATCCCCGCAGCCCATGCCGGAGCCGGTGATCCGGACGACCCCTCCGAGCACGATCAGGCCCAGGGCCAGGGCGCTGCCGGTCCAGGCGAGCCGGCGCAGCAGGCGCGCCTGGTCGGGGGTCGATGGCGTCATATCGCCGGGAAAGAACGTGTCTGGCAGAGCCTTGTCAAGGCTATATTTAGCCCATGTCCGTCCAACGCGATGCATGGGGTGAACGGCTCCCCAGACACCTCGGCCTCGGCAGCGCCGTCGCGGTGCTCGTGGGGTCGACGATCGGGAGCGGCATCTTCCGCGTGCCGGCCGGCGTCGCGGAGAAGCTGCACGAGCCGGGACCAGTGCTGCTCGCCTGGGTCATCGGCGGGCTGGTCGCGCTGTTCGGCGCCCTCACCTACGCCGAGCTGGCAGCGGCGATGCCGAGGTCGGGCGGCGTGTTCGCCTACATCCTCGAAGGCTTCGGCCCGCTTCCGGCGTTCCTGTTCGGCTGGTCCGAGCTCACCGTCATCCGGGCATCCGCCCTCGGCGCCATCGCTACGATCTTCGCCGAGTACCTCGGCTACTTCATCCATCTCGAGCCGGCGCAGGTGCGCTGGGTGGCCGCGGTGGCCATCTTCGCCATGGGCGCGCTCAACTACGTGGGCGTGAGCAGCGCCGCGGTGGTGATGAACCTGACGACGATCGCCAAGTTCGGCGCGCTGGCCGCCCT
Source organism: uncultured Gemmatimonadales bacterium (assembly GCA_963728705.1). Lineage (GTDB taxonomy): Bacteria > Gemmatimonadota > Gemmatimonadetes > Gemmatimonadales > GWC2-71-9 > CAVVWJ01. The sequence continues at coordinate 106,028 of CAVSLY010000011.1, read as the reverse complement.
GGCGCTGCTCGCGTTCACGGCCGACAGCACCGGAGCCTCCCACTTCACGCCGGCCTGGCAGGGCGGGCTCGAGCTGTCGCTTATGGGGACCGCGCTGATCACGATCATGTGGACGTACGACGGCTGGGCCGACCTGTCGTTCATGGGTGGCGAGGTGAAGAACCCCGGGCGGACGCTGCCGCTGGCGCTCATTCTCGGCACGTCGGCGATCGTGCTCGTCTATCTGCTGCTCAATGTCGCCTATATCTACTTGGTGCCGTTGCCGGAGATGGCCGGCGCCCGGCTGATCGCCGCCACGGCGGCGGACCGGATCCCGCTGTTCGCAGGCAAGGGCGGAGCGGTGGTGTCGGCCGTCGTGATGCTGTCGTGCTTCGGGGCCCTCACCGGGTCGATGATGACGGGACCCAGGATCTTCTTCGCCATGGCCGACCGGGGCCTCTTCTTCCGTGCCATCGCGCGGGTCTCGCCCCGGTTCCAGAGCCCCTCGGTGGCCATCTGGCTGGCCACGACGCTGGGTGTCCTCTACGTGCTGTTCAACGACTTCCAGCAGCTCGCCGACAAGTTCATCCTGGGCATCTGGCCATTCTACGCGCTGGCGGTGGCCGCGGTCTTCGTGCTGCGCCGCACCCGCCCCGACATGCCGCGCCCCTACCGCACCTGGGGCTACCCCGTCGTGCCGATCCTCTTCCTGCTGGCGTCGGTGGCGATGGTGGTAAACGCGCTCTGGACCGATCCGATCAACACCGGGATCACGTTTGCGATCATTCTGACGGGGATTCCGGTGTACTACGGTTGGCGGGCGTGGAGTGGGCGGGGCGAGGTCGTGGCGGTGGTCGACTGAGTTCGAGCGCTGAGGGCTCCGTGGGCGGTTGAGATCGTGCGGCTGTTCACCACAGAGGCACAGAGGGCACGGAGAAAGGCAACGGAGAACAACAACTGAGTGTGGTCGTCTTCCTCCGTGAGTCTCTGTGTGCGCTGTGCCTTTGTAGTGAAACGGAGCGGCGAATAAATGTGATGCCCGAGGCTAGCTCACCACCTGCACCTCGAGCGCCAGATCCGCCGCCCGCACGCTGTGCGTCAGCGCCCCGATCGAGACGAAGTCCACCCCCGCCTCCGCGTACGCCCGCACGTTCTCGAGCGTGATCCCCCCCGTCGCCTCGATCTCGATCCCCGGCCGCATCGCCCGGGCGCGGACGCCCCATCGCTGAACGCGCCTCCGGCGTCTGGTTGTCGACCAGCAGCCGGGTCGCGCCGGCGGCACAGGCCTGCTCGAGCTGCTCCTGGGACTCCACTTCCACGTAGAGCGCCGTCACGCCGCGCCGCCGCGCCTCGTCGAGCGCGTCGGCCAGGGTTCGGCCGCTCCGGAGGGCCGCCTGCCAGTGGTTGTCCTTCACCATCAGCTCGTGGCTCAGGTCTTCCCGGTGCCGGACGCCCCCGCCGGCCAGCACCGCGGCGATGTCGAGCGCGCGAAGGCCCGGTGCGGTCTTCCGGGTATGAAGAACCCGGCAGCCGGTGCCGGCGACGGCGTCGACGTAGGCGCGGGTGGCGGTCGCGATCCCCGACGCGCGCTGCAGCAGGTTGAGCATCGGCCGCTCGGCCCGGAGGATGCGCGCGAGCTCACCGTTCAGCACTCCGACCACGGCGCCGGCCCGGACCGCGCGCCCGTCGGGCGACCGCCAGTCGATCCGGCACTCGCAGGCGCGTGCCACGGCGTCGGCGTAGGCCGCGCCGGCCAGCACGCCGGCGCTCCGATACTCGATGCTGCCCTGAGCCTGGAGGCCGAGCGGAACGGTGACGGCCGTAGTGACGTCGGTCGGGCCGTCCTCGGCGAGCGCGGCGGCGGCGATCCGTGCCGCGTCGTCGCTCACTTCCCGAGCGCGACCATGCGGTCGATGGCGCCGCGGGCGCGAGCCGCGATGTCGGGAGGGACGGTGATGTGGTAGCGGTCGAGCGCGAGCGAGTCGCGCACGTTCGCGAGCGTGATCGTCTTCATGAAGGCGCACTCGGCCTCGGGGTCGGCCGCGATGAACTCCTTCTCCGGCGCCAGCTGCCGCATCCGGTGCATGATGCCGGTTTCGGTCGCGACGATGAACTGCTTGACCGGCCGCTCGGTCACCGCGCGGATCATCCCCTCGGTCGAGGCGATGTGCAGCCCCTCCGGCCGGATGTCGCCCCGGCCCATCTCGTAGATGAGCTGGCCCGCGCAGCCGCACTCCGGATGCACCAGCACCTCGGCGTCCGGGTACTGCTCCCGCGCGGCGTTGAGCGTCTCGGAGCGGATCCCCTTGTGCACGTGGCACTCGCCCAGCCACACCTCGACCCGCCGGTCCGGCCGCATCCGGCGCACGTGGGCGCCGAGGAAGAAGTCGGGGAGGAAGAGGATGCCCTTGTCCGCGGGGATGGCGTCGATCACGTCGAGCACGTTGCCGCTGGTGCAGCAGTAGTCGAGCTCCGCCTTCACCTCGGCGGTCGTGTTGACGTAGCCCACCGCGATGTAGTCCGGGAACTCCGCCTTCCAGCGGCGGACGTCCTCGGCGGTCACGGTCGCCGCGAGCGAGCACCCGGCCTTGAGGTCGGGAAGCAGCACCCGCTTCGTGGGCGACAGAATCGCCGCGGTCTCCGCCATGAAGTGGACGCCCGCGAAGATGATGACCTCGGCCGGCGTCTTCGCCGCCTGGCGGGAGAGGCCGAGCGAGTCGCCCACGAAGTCGGCAACGTCCTGGACCTCGGGCCGCTGGTAGTTGTGGGCGATGACGACCGCGTTCCGCTGCTTCGCCAGCGCCCGGATCTCGGCCTGGAGTGCCGCGATTTCCTCGGGAGTCTGGTCGAGCCGTTCGATGACCGGGAGCCGCTGCCCTGAGCGCAGCGAAGGGGATACCGTCATGCGGTCTCCCGCTTGAGAGCAGCGGGTGGATAGTCGAGCCGGCGGTGTCCTCCCCGGCTCTCGCGGCGGCGGCGGGCGGCTTCCGTGATGAGGCGGGCGACCAGGAGCTGGTTGTCGGTCCGCCATGCGCCCGGAGGCGTCGCGCGGGTGAGCCCGTCGAGCGCCTGCTCGGCGTGGAGGAGCGAGGACTCGGTGCGCTGCACGCCCACGTGGGCGGACATGAGCTCGCGCATCTCGCGCCGGATCTCACCGCAGGCCTCGTCGGCGCCCGTGTCCGGCGTACCGGCGCCCGGCGCCGACACCTCCGATGGGTCCGGGATTACGCCGGGCCCCGCGGCGGTCACCGAGCGTCCGGCGCGGTCGGCGAACACGAGCCCCTCGAGCAGCGAGTTGGAGGCGAGCCGGTTGGCGCCGTGCACGCCGGTCGAGGCGACCTCGCCTACCGCCCAGAGCCCCGGCAGGCTGGCCCGGCCCTCGAGGTCGGTCTGGATGCCACCCATGGCGTAGTGGAGTGCCGGGGCCACCGGCAGGAGATCGCGCGCGGCATCGAGGCCGTGGCGAGCCAGCATCGCCGTGATGCCGGGGAAGCGCGCGGGGAAGTCGGCGATCGACCGGGCGTCGAGCCAGGCGCCGCCTCCGGCCACGGCCGCGGCCACCGCCCGGGCCACGATGTCGCGCGGCGCGAGCTCGCCGCGCGGATCGGCGTCGAGCGCGAAGCGCCGGCCCTCGCGATCGACCAGCAACGCGCCCGCGCCGCGTACCGCCTCCGAGATGAGCGGCGCCGGATTCACCCCGGGAAGCGTGAGCGCGGTCGGGTGGAACTGCAGAAACTCGATGTCGCGAAGCTTGGCGCCGGTCCGGTGTGCCAGCGCCCAGCCGTCGGCGGTGGCCACCTTCGGATTGGTGGTGACGGCGTAAAGCTGGCCGACGCCGCCCGTGGCGAGCACCACCGCGCCTGCGTGGATCGGATAGCGCGCGCCGCCCCGCGGGAGCGCCATTACGCCGGCGATCCGCTCCTCGTGCACCAGGAGGCTCGTGACCTCGGTGTGCTCCAGCAGCTCGATCAGCGGGTGCAGGCGGACCACCTGCGCCAGGCAGCCGATGAGCGCGGCACCGGTCCGGTCGCCGCCGGCATGGATGATCCGGGCACGCGTGTGGGCCGCCTCGAGCCCGAAGCGGAGCCGCCCATCGGTGCCGCGATCGAAGCGGGCGCCCAGGGCGAGCAGCTCGTAAATCCTGTCCGGGCCTTCACTTGTGAGGATTCTGACGGCTTCGGGGTCGGCCAGGCCGTCACTGGCGGCCAGGGTGTCGGCCGCATGCTGGCTGGGGCTGTCGCCGGGGCCGAGGGCCACCGCGATGCCGCCCTGCGCCCAGGAGCTGGCGCTGTCGGCGAGCGTTTCCTTGGTGACCACGATCGCCGCCTGTCCTTCGGAAGCCAGCCGCCAAGCCGTCCAGAGGCCGGCGATGCCCGTTCCGACGATCACGGGGCGAGTGGTCATGGGGGGAATATAGTCGGGACGTCCCGTCCCCCTCACGTCCTCACCCGCGCCATCAGCACCAACCCTGCCAGCAGAAACACCATGTTCGGCAGCCAGGCGGCGAGCGTGGGATCGATCAGACCACCGGCCCCGACCGCCTTCATGATCTGGGTGACGAGCAGGAAGATCACCGTCGTGCCCAGGCTGATCGCGACGCCGACCGCGGCGCCCGCACGCGGGGCCTGGACCGCGAGCGGTGCGCCGAACAGGGCGATGATGAGGCAGGTGGCCGGCAGCGCCAGCTTGAGCGACTGCTCGACGACGAGCTTGTTGGCGTCGTTGCCCGAGCGCTTCAGGGCGTCGATGTAGCGGCCGAGCTCCGCGTAGCGCATCTCGTCCGGCGCCTTGGGCTCCGCCAGCAGGTCGGCCGGCGACTGAGTGAGCGCCTTGAGCCGCATGCGTGCGGAATGCGAATGTGGCCTGTTTGCTCTCCCCGGTGATGACCCTGCTGGTGCCACTGCTCATCCGCCAGTGCCGGGTCGTGTCGTTCCAGCTCGCGCTGTCGGCCGTGATGATGAGCCCCGGGTACTGCGCCCCGTTGCCCTGCCGCTCGAGCAGAAGCTGTTTGAGCTGCCGGGACCCGATGTCCAGCGACCGCACCGTGTACACCCACCCCGCGTCGGCCCGGTAGACGAAGTTGTAGCGCGAGCGGGTGGAGCGGGTCTGCTTGCTCTTCTGGATCTCCGCCTGGCGCGCGGTGGCGCCCGGGGCCATCTCGCCGACCACGAAGGCCAGGCCGGTCGCGAGCACGGCGGCCAGGAAGATCGGGCTCACCAGCCGGTGGAAGCTCATGCCGCCGGCCTTGGCGGCCGTGAGCTCCGAGTGCCGCCCCATCGCCCCGACGGTGAACACGGTGGCGAACAGCACCGCCGCGGGCATCACCAGGAAGACGTTCTCGGGAATGGAGTACACGTAGCTCACCACGATATCCCGCATCGTGAGCCCGCGGTCGAGCAGCTTGTTGAGCGTGTCGGTCAGGTTGATCAGGATCGACACCAGCGGAAAGCCCAGCGCGGTGAGGACGAAGATGCGCAGCCAGCTCCCGAACACGTACCGGTCGAGCGTGCGGACGCCGATCACTTCGCCTCCCTCGCCGGCGGCGCCGGCACGCCCCGCAGGCGCCGGAAGAAATGCCGGATGCCGTCCAGCACCTCCTGGAAGTCACCGCCACGGGTCGAGCCCGATTCCCGGCTCACCCGGACCAGGCCGAGCAGCCCGACGACGGTCAGGACGATGTTCGGCGTCCACATCGCCTGCCAGGGGGAGACGAAGCCCGCGGTCGGCCAGGCTCTCCCCGGCGGTGAGCCCGACGTAGTGCACCGAGAAGATCAGCAGGCCGCCGCCGATCACCAGTCCGATGCCGCCGCGCGGGAACCGCAGCGCCATGACGATGCCGATGATCACGAACGAGATGCAGGCCATGCTGATCGCCCACTTCTTGTGGACCTCGACCAGGAACCGGTCCGCGCGGTGGTCCGCATCCGTGGCGCGGTCGGCGGCCGTGGCAACCTGTGCCCAGTTGGACAGTTGGATGCCCCTGGCGACGGAGCGCGGCCTGGGGTAGTTGAGCGCGGGCGGCGCCTTGCCGCGTGCCGAGGGCGCGGGGATCTGCCGCGCCTTGAAGGGTGGCCGGGGCTTTACCCTCTCGGCGGGTTCTTGCTTGGCGGGCTCTTGCACCTGGGCCACGCCAGAGAGCCGCACGCTCGCGCCCTGGCGGCTGGAGATCGGCCGGGACCCCGGTTGTGCTGGGTTTGCCTCTTCCGCCGTCCTCGGAGAGATTGCCCTCTCCACTCGAGCGATCCAGCCGCAGTAGGACGGCGGCTGAGTCTCTGTCGAGTCCAGCGGGAGGGGGCCCAGCGCCGGCAGGACCAGCAGTGCCCGGAGATCGCCCATCAGCAGCGCCTCGCGATCCTGAGCAGCCACTCGCTGGTCGACGCGGGCCTCCTGGATGACCGACATCATCTCGCAGGTGCTCATCTCCCGGTCGCCCCGAACGGTCTCGGAGCTGTTCCGCACCAGCTCGTCGAACACGTTCTTGACCCGGATCTCATTGACCTTGTAGGACGTCAGCTGGAAGGCGGTCGGGTCCGACGGTCGGTACTGGTGGATGGTCCCGTCGTAGAGCCTGAGGCTCAGGTCGGTCTGACCCTCCGCGTAGGCCATCTGGCCGCTGTCGGCGTAGATGATCCGCCGGCTGGTCTCCCCACCCACGTCGTAGATGGTGATGTCCCGGAGTCGCCCCGTGGCCGCGTCGATGCGGCCGGCGCGCAGGAAGTACTGGGAAGGGGGGACCTCGTTGATCACCTGCTCCCGGAGCTCGAACGTCGGTTTCTTCCGGCCGATGTCGATCAGGAGGCCCCGGAGGCGGGCGTTGCTCCGGGGCAGCACCTGATCCACGAAGACGAAGTTGAAGGCCGACATGAACACGCCCCACGCCAGCACCGGTGCCAGGATCTGATAGACGCTGATCCCGCTGGCCCGCATGGCGGTGATCTCGTTGTCGGCCGCCAGGTGGCTGAAGGCGTAGAGCACCGCCAGCAGCACCGCCATCGGCAGGGTCATGGCGACGATGAAGGGCAGGCTCAGGGCGAAGACCTCGCCGATCACGCCCCAGGGCAGACCCTTTCCGACCAGCGCGCCGAACTTCTTGGCGATCTGGCTCAAGAGCATGAGGCTGGTGAGCGCCCCCAGCGCGAACAGAAAGGGCGCCGCCAACTGGCGGAGAAGGTAGCGACTGAGCAGGCGCACGACGGCTAACTCACAGAGTTGTAAGGAGTTGTTGGAGCCATTATATTGGGTTGAGCCCTCTTCCTCAAGACATGCCGTGATCCTCTAGAGTGACACGCTTCCTGGTCGCCCTGGGCTGCCTTCTCTGGCTGCCCCGGGTGCTCTACGCGCAGGCGGACACGACGGAGCCCGGGCTCCGGCTCCGCTTCGCCTATCCTCCGCTCGTGCTCCAGCAACCCGCCGCGCTCCGCGCCTCCTGGATGGGCGGGGTGAGGCTCGTGCCGGCCGCGCGGGTGGCGGCGTTCGACAGCACCGTCAGCGGGATCCTTGCCGCCGATCGGGCCGACCGCCTGCTCGCGCTCCGGTTGAAGAACATCTACGGCATCGTCGAGGAGCCGCCGGAGGAGCCCGGCGAACAGCAGCCCCGCCGGCGAAACCTGCTCGGCCTCCCCACCAAGTATGCCGACCTCACCATGGATGGCCAGGCCCGGCTCGAGATCCGGACCGACCGGCTGCGGGAGGAGCGCTGCACCCCCGCGCTTTCACTGGACCCGAATTCGGGGTGCCGGGGCAACTTCAAGGCGCCGAGCCTCGACAACCAGGTGAACATCGTGTCGACCGGCCTGCTGGGTCAGCGGGTGCACGTGAACGTGGATTTCGACACCGAGCGCGACTACTCGAGCAACAACAACGTCCAGATTTATTACGAGGGCCTGCAGGACGAGATCGTCAAGCGGGTGGACGTCGGCACCGTCGTGTTCCAGCCGCCCGCCTCCCGGTTTATCACCGCCGCCGTCCCGGCCAACAACTTCGGGGTGAACGCCACGTTCGAGGTGGGGCCGGTCCAGCTCCAGACCCTGTTCGCGACCCAGAAGGGCAGCGTCGTGTCGGAGCGGACCTACACGGTCGGCCAGAACACCAGCCAGGCCCAGGACCGTCAGGCCCGCGACCTCGACTTCGAGAGCGGCCGGTTCTTCTGGATCGTGGATCCGGACAGCCTGCCGGGGCATCCCGCGATCGACATCCTCACGGTTTCGCCCAACGGGCTCTCGCCTACGTACCGGCCGAGCCAGGTGCGGATCTACCGCTACCGGGCCGCCGCCAGCAAGAGCGGGGTGAACCCGAATCTCGGTGGCATCACCGCCTTCGCGAACCGACCGGACAGCCCCCAGCAGTTCGGCCCGGTCCGCTGGGAGCTGCTGATCCAGGGCACGGACTACTACCTCGATCAGTCGGGCCTCTGGATCGTCCTGGGGACCAAGCTCGACCAGAATGACTATCTCGCCGTCAGTTATCGGACCCCCGCCGGCAATCTTATCGGCACCTTCCCCGAGGCGGACCGCGGAACCGTCCCCGTCGGTGGCGTCCAGCAGGCGCGGGACACGGTCGAGCTGATCGTCCAGCCGCAGCAGGGACCCGCGCTGCCGACATTCCGCTACGAGATGCGCCAGGTGTATCGCGTGGCGGGCGCCGACCTCGATGCCGCCTCGCTCCAGGTGGGGATCACGCTCAACCGGTCCGAGCGCCCGCAGAGCGGGAACGCGCAGACCTACTTGCAACAGTTCGGCCTCGCGGTTCCCAGTGACGCCGCGGTGTTCGACCGGACCAACCGGCTCTTCCCGCGACAGCAGGACCCCGAGGCATCGCAGGTCATCCGTGAGTCCTACATCATCTTTCCCCACCTCCAGCCGTTCGCCGATCCGGCCCGCCTCACGCCAGCCGAAGCGTCCGATTCGCTGTATCGGACGCCGCTGTTCCTGCTTCTCTCGCAGGGACCGGCGGCCAAGTTCGCGTTCCGGCTGCAATACGACGCTACCGGCGGCGGCGATCGCTCGACACTCGATCTCAACGCGCTGCAGCTGCGCGAGAACAGCGAGCAGCTCTTCGTTGGCGGCCGGAAGCTGGTGCGGGGGGTGGACTACTCGATCTCCTACGACGTGGGGCAGGTGACCTTCCTCAATCCGGATGCGCTGTTCGGCACCGCCGCCACCCAGGTCACCGCCCGGTTTGAGGAACGCGGTCTCTTCGCAGTCGCCCCGACGACGATTCTGGGCATGGCCACGCGCTACTCGCTCGGCGAGCGCGGCGCGATCAACCTGATCGGGCTGTACCAGCGCGAGCAGAGCGCGTTCACCCGGCCCGGCGCTCGGGTTCGAGGCGTCCGCCAATCTGATCGGCGGTGTGAACACCGAGCTGCATTTCAGGCCGGGGTGGGTCAACAGCTTCCTGAACAAGCTGGTGACGAAGGCAGTGTCGGCGCCGTCGCTCTTCGACGTCAACGCCGAGCTCGCGTTCACCAAGCCCGACCCGAACCGCTCGGGGCTGGCCTATGTGGAGGAGTTCGAGGGTGAGGCGGGCGTCGACGTGAGCCTGCGGGAGACCCAGTGGGAGTTCGGGAGCCGGCCCCAGCAGGGCACGGGGCTCGACGACATCGGGTTCGGCCTCGGCTTCAACCTCGGATGACGCGGTGGCGCTCACGTGGCAGAATCTGGTCCCGGGCCCCGACGGCAACGCCCTGGAGCTCCGCCCGCAGGATATCGACAGGCAGATCCGACTGGCGGGGCGGGGCGAGGCGCCGGAGACCATCATGTATCTCGCGCTCCACGCCGACACGGCCGGCGGCATCGTGCAGCAGGACAACTCCTCGCGCTGGTCGCTCCCGCGACGTGACTTCTTCCCCCGCTGGCGCTCGATGGTCACCTCGCTGAGCCCCACCGGGCTCGACCTCAGCAACGACGATTTCCTGGAATTCTGGCTGTTTCAGCCGGTGGGCGATCCGGCCAGCACGGCGGGCCTCAGGCTGGTGTTCGATCTGGGCACGGTCAGCGAGGACGCCGTGGCGGTCGCGCCCGCGTCGTTCAGCGTGAGCGGCGCGGACACCATCTTCACCGGTCGGCAGCTAGTGGGGTTGGGAAGGCTCGATACCGAGCGCAGCGACATCGGCATCTTCAACGCCGGCGACCGATGACAACGGCATTCTCGGGGATCGACCGGAGACCATCGCGGAAGAAGGGTTTGGCACCATTGAGCAGCTGCCCCTGTGCAGCCGGACCCTGACCAACGCGGTGCCCGATCTTTCCGTGGGGCGACCTGAGCTCGCGGTGCACCAACGGCAACGGAGTGCTGGACACCGAGGACCTGAACGGCGATCAGGGCCTCGATCTCACCGGAGCCAACGAGAACGTCTTCCGGTACGTCGTGGACCTCGCGGCCGGCACGTTTTTCGTGCGAGACGGTGTGACCACGACCGACGCCCAGGGCCGCAGCGCGACGTGGAAGCTCTACCGGATTCCGATCCGGCAGCCGACCGCGGTGATCAACACGCCGACCCTGCGGCTGATGCAGCATCTCCGGATCACGCTGGCCACGCCCACCGACGCCGGCGTGCCCGACAGTGTCGCGCGGTTCGCGCTGGCGCGCATGCGGTTCGTCGGTTCCCCCTGGACCCGGAGGTCAGAGACTCCGATCCTCGGGCCTGACCGGCGCCACCGGCGAGCCGCACGGTCAGGTCGGCACCTCGGTGGTCTCCACCGAGAATGCTCGACCTGGGTTACGAGTCACCGCCGGGAGTGACCGACAACGTCGCGCGCCTCGGCGGCGACCGCGACGCCCAGGGCACCCAGATCAACGAGACGTCGCTCCGCATCCTCGCGACCGACCTGCGGCTCGGCGAACGCGCCGAGGCGTATCTGCGGTTCCCGGCCGGCGCGCAGAACCTGCTGACCTACCGCGAGCTCCGCGTGTGGATGCGGGGCCGCGGCCCGGGCTGGGAGGAAGGCGACCTGCAGGCCTTCCTCAAGCTCGGCAGCGACAACGACAACTTCTACCTCTACCGGGCACCCGCGAGATCGACGAACTGGGAGCCCGAATTCGCCATCGATCTCGAGACCTGCCGCCGGCTTCGAGCCGATATCGAGAGCCGCTGGCTCTCGGGCCAGCCACCCTCGGGCGCGGCTGACTGCGGCACGGGCGACACCGGCGCCTACGTGGCGTGCGACGGACCGTATCTCGTGAACGTCCGCGACCCCGGAATCAATCCGCCCAATCTCGCGGCGATCCAGGAGGTCTCGGCCGGCATCTTTCGCGTGGGGCAGGCGGTCACGACCGACCAGGTCGAGCTCTGGGTGGACGACGTCCGGCTCACCCAGCCGGTGTCTCAGACCGGCACCGCCGCGTCGGTGGACGCGCGGCTCACCGCCTCGGACGTCGGCAGCTTCACGATGGCGTACGTGCGGCAGAACGGACAGTTCCGGCAGATCAACGAGAATCCGTCCTACCGCGGCACGGACGTCCTGCAGCTGGCGGGCGATCTCCGGCTCGACCGGTTCCTGCCCACCCGGCTCGGCCTCGCGGTGCCGCTCACGGTGACCTATGCCCGCACGGGCGTCAATCCTGAGCTGCTGACGGGCACCGACATCAGGAGCGAGGCGCTCGTCGGGCCTCCGCAAGCCGGACTCGCGCAGCATGTCGGTGGCGCATGAGTATCCGCCGGAGCCAGCCGGGGAAGGGATGGCTCACCAAGGGCCTGGTGGATCCGCTTTCGCTCAGCGCGAACCTGACCACCGGGCGCACCCTGACGGAGCTGTCCGAGGCCAAGAGCACGGCGTTCGCGTTCAATGCGAACTACCTGCTCCAGCTCCGGCGCAAGGGGATCCGGCTGCCGCTCGGCGGCATCGCCGGGGTGCTGCCGGGCTTCATGCGCCGCGGCGAGCTGGGGAAGAGTCTCGCCCGGGCCGACTTCAGCCTTTTTCCCACCCGGGTCACGCTCACCAGCGGCCTCACCCGCAACGAGGCGAACTCGACCGCGTTCCGATTCCCGGTGGCCCGAAGTGACGACAACAACTTTCTGCCGACGCTCGCGCTTGCCCATCTCTGGCGCAATGGCGCGGGGCTCACGTGGCAGCCGCTCGGGATGCTGAACCTGAGCGGCGATCTCACCAGCACGCGTGACCTGCGGATCTATCCCGACTCGTCGCCGCTCGGCCGGCTGGCGTACAGCGAGCGTCGCTTCCTGCTCGGCATTCCGGTCGGCGTCGAGCGCGACCGGAGCGTGACCACGGCGCTCCAGCTCACGCCCAAGCTGGCGTCGTGGCTCCGGCCGCGGCTGATCACGAGCAGCAACTTCGTGCTCAGCCGCACGCTCTCGAGCCGGGATCCGGTGCGGGCGGATGGTGACAGCGGCGCCTTCATTCTGCCGCAGACGTTGAACAACACACGCACCAACGAGCTCGGCGCGGCGATCGACTTCGCGCGAGGGCTGCGCTTCCTGGTCGGCGACAGCTCCGGCCTGGGCAAGGCGATGGCGCACGTTCGCCCGATCGACGCGAGCACGCGGCTCACCCGGAGCTCCACCTACGATCTCACCGCGTTCGACCCGGGCCTGAAGTATCAGCTCGCCCTCGGCGGGCTCGAGAGCTTCCTTCGCCAGGAGGGGGCGGATGCGCGCGGCGTGTCCGACACCCGCACGGCCACGGTGGCGAGCGGCGCCGACCTGCCCTATGGCGTCTCCTTCACCCTCTCGCATGCGCTCACCCGGACCACGCGGCTGCAGCGCGTCGGCGAGGGGTTCGTGGAGACGGAGTCCAATCAGCGTGAATGGCCCGTCGGCAACGTCCGCTGGAGCCACACGTTCAGCACCGGCGCCTTCACGCTCGTTGCGGTCGGCACCGCCTTCCGCCACCGGGAGGGGACGTCCATCCAGGCCAATCCGGGGGGGCAGCCGGCGCTCACCAACATCACGTCGTCGTCCCTCACGCCGGACGTCCAATTCGGCTTCCGGAACGGGCTCACCGTGTCGCTCGGCCTCTCCGCGCTCAACCAGGACAATCTCTCCAACGGTAACCAGACCCGACTGGACCAGAACGACATCACCGGCGCGCTGAACTACTCGTTTCGGCTGCCGCGATCGATTGCCAGGACCAGGAAACAGGTCCGGAGCTCGCTCACCGTCCTGCAGACGGCGGCCAAGACCTGCCTGGAGCAGGGAGAGGCGACCGACTGCATCCTCATCTCCGACGTGCGGCGCCGGGAGCTGCGCGGAGGCCTCGACACGGACCTGCTGCAGACGTTGAGCGGCGGGCTCCAGGTGGGGTACTCCTTGAACGACGTGCGGCACCTCAGCCGGCGCACGTCGCAGATCTCGATCATCGCCTCGTTCCAGCTGTCGCTCTTCGCCGGGGACTACCGATAGAGGGAGGAGGGAATGAGAGAGATGGACCGTGGGTGAACGTCGTCATCCCGAGCGCAGCGAGGGACCTTGCCTGCATTGGCTCGAGCCATTCCCGGGCAAGGTCCCTCGCTGCGCTCGGGATGACGACCGGCTGACCCTCCGATTTGGGCCCTTCCCTCGTTCCGTCTATCGATCGTTCCCTCTTTGTTGACTTTGCCTCCCGAGCGGGATTTCATCCTGCCCATGCGCTGCCACGCCCTGCTCGCCCTCTTGGTTCTCGCCGCCTGCCGCGACACCACGCCCCGCGTCCGCGAGTTCGACGGCGTCACGGCCTTCGGCTATATCAGGACCCAGGTCGACTTCGGCCCGCGCATCCCGGGAACGGAGGCGCACCAGCGCGCGGCAGGGTGGCTCGACAGCTTGCTGCGTCAGCGGGCGGACACCGTGATCGTCCAGGCGTGGACCCACGTCACGGCTGGAGGCGACTCGCTCTCGCTGACCAACTTCATCGCCCGCTTCCGGCCCGACGCCACCAAACGGCTGCTCTACCTGGCGCACTGGGACAGCCGCCCGACCGCCGACAGCCCCACGTCGCCGGACTCGACCAAGCCCGTACCTGGCGCCAACGACGGCGGCTCGGGCGTGGCCACCCTGCTCGGCGTGGCCGACGTGCTCAAGCGCACGCCACCGTCGATTGGCGTGGACCTCTTGTTCGTGGACGGGGAGGACTACGGCGATTTCACGAAGACGCCGAAGGACGTCCTGATCGGCTCGCGCTACTATGCGGCGCACCCGGTGCCCGGCCCGCAGCCCCTGTACGCGGTGCTGTTCGATCTCGTGGCCGACAAGGACCTGCAGATCTTCGAGGAGGGGAACTCGCTCGTCGGCGCGCCGGAGGTGGTCGAGCTCGTGTGGAACACCGCGAAGGATCTTGGCTACGCGGGAACCTTCGTGGCGACGCCGAAGCACACGCTGATCGACGATCACCTCGAGCTGCAGAAGACCGGCATCCGGGCCATCGACGTCGTGGACTTCGACTACCCGTCGTGGCACACGAAGGACGACACGATCGACAAGGTGAGCGCGGCGAGCCTCCAGATCGTGGGCGACGTGGCTGTGGCGCTGGTGCGGAGGGAGGAATAGCGGGAGGCCTCTCCCGGTCGCTAGCGGAGCCATGCACCGACGCTCAGGGCGCCTTGTTCGGCGAGCCTTTCACCCGAGTATCGGTCGCGATCCAGTTCGCTTCCCAGGTCCTGCCCCCATCAGCCGAGAATGACTGCTCGAAATGGGCAGACGTGGGCGTGATGTCCGAGATCACGAATCGGACAAAGACCGGTCGGCCATCGATCGACTCCTGGCCGTAAAACTCGCCCCGTCCATTCTTGAACTCGCCGATCACCGGCGGGCTCAACATGCCGGTTCTGCTGTTGGAAAAATTGAGGCTCCACTGGCGGGATTGGGGATCGTACAGCCGGAGACTCAAGCCCTCGATGTGACCCGACGGACCATCGACGTCGAGCTCCACCAGATTCGCGCGACCATTCCAGACTTTTCGGACGACACTGGTACCCTCGTATTCGACCCAGGCCTTGGATCCGGTCAGGGGACGCAGCAGGCGCGACACGCGAGTCCTCCAGGTACCGATCTCGAAGTCGAAATCGTGCTGTCCATCACGGTCCTTGAGGGCCTCGGCCGGGCCGGTTTTCGACGGGCCTGCATTCGACTGTGAGAGCCCCTGGGCGGGAAGCAACGCGGCCATCAGGCCGCACACCAGGAGACAGGTTCGCAAGGGTTTGGACGCTGCCATCAGGGGGCCTCGCTTCGATGCCAGGGTTCAGAGCAGGTTGAAGAAGACTCACGGACATCGCCTCAATAGTCGGCGGGCAACCGGTACTGTCGCCATGGCCAATTGATAGATTACAGCCATGACCACTTTGCCCCTCCGCATCGAGCGAGCCTCTCGCGTTCCCATTCACCGCCAGATCTACGAGGGGTTGAGACGGGCCATCCTCGATGGGCTGCTCCGCCCCGGCCAGCGAGTGCCCTCGACCAGGGCCCTGGCCGCGGATCTCGCGGTGTCGCGCCTGCCGGTGCTCACGGCGTACGATCAGCTGCTGCACGAGCGCTACCTCGAGGGCCGGGTGGGGTCGGGGACCTTCGTCAGCGCCGCCCTTCCCGACGATCTCCTGCAGTCCGTTGGCCCGCCCACCGACCGCTCGTTCGAGCTCGCTCGCCGGGTGCCCAACCGACCAGGACTCGCGACGAGGGTGGGCTGGGTCCCTTCCGGATGAGCCTGCCGGCCCTGGACCGTTTTCCCCATGCCGTGTGGGCCAGGCTGGTGGCGCGGCATGCGCACGCCCTGACCCATGCGCAGATGGCCTATGGTGATCCAGCGGGCCAGTTCCCGCTGCGCGTCGCGATCGCGGAGCATCTCCGCGCCGCGCGCGGGGTCCGGTGCGAGGCCGAGCAGGTCCTCATCGTTTCCGGTTCGCAGGCGGCACTCCGCCTGGCCACCGCGGTGCTTCTGGCACGGGGGACAGGGTGGCGGTGGAGGAGCCGGGCTATGCCGGCGCCCGCGCTGCATTGGGTGCGGGTGGAGCGGAGCTGGTGCCGGTGCCGGTCGATGAGGAAGGGATGAGCGTGGCCTCGCTCCGAAGGCGCGGTGAACGGGTGCGCGCGGCATACGTCACCCCCTCGCACCAGTACCCTCTCGGGACGTCGATGACCGCCGCGCGGCGACTGGCGCTGCTGGACTGGGCCCGTCGCGGGGGCGCGTGGGTATTGGAGGACGACTATGACAGCGAGTATCGCTACGTCAGCCGGCCGCTGGGAGCGCTCCAGGGGATGGACGGACACGGCCGGGTGATCTACATCGGCACGTTCAGCAAGGTGCTCTTTCCCGCCCTGCGGGTGGGGTACCTGGTCGTGCCGCCATCACTCTGGCAGCGATTCGTCGACGCGCGAGAGGCGTTCGATCTCTTTTCTCCGACGCTCTACCAACTGGCGCTGGCGGAGTTTCTCCGCGAGGGTCACCTTGCCCGGCACCTTCGCCGCATGCGCGGCGTCTACCTGGAACGCCGCGAAGCGTTGCTCAGCGGCCTGGCCCGGCACTGCGGGGACCGACTCACCCTCCACAACGCCGACGCCGGGCTCCACGTGGCGGTGTTACTGCCGGCCGGGCTGGACGATGCGGACGTCGTCCGGCGCATGGCCGAACGTGGCCTGACGGCCACGGCGCTCTCCACTTGCTATGTGGGGACGGCCCGCCGGAGTGGATTGCTGCTGGGCTTCGGTGGGTCGACCGAGCGGCGCCTGCTCGAGGCCACGCGGGTTCTGGGGGAGGTATTACGGGATTCACGGCAGTCGAAGCGAGGGCTCGAGCCGTAGCCAGGCAAGGTCCCTCGGTCACTGGCGCTTCCGACCGCCCTCTTTCACCCCTCCTTGCGCGTTCCCGCCTCCCACCCGCCGTACACCGTTCGCTAGCATGCCCGCATGTCCGCCGCGGAGCGTCGTGCGCTGATCCTGCTGTTGTCGCTCGGGCTCGTGGGCCAGGGCGTCCGCTGGTGGCTCACGCGACCGGACCAGGCTCCCGGCGAGGTCCAGTTGCTGGCCTCGCTGCCGCCGCGCTCTCCAGCCGCCCACCGTGACAGCCTCCTCGCCTTGGCCCGTCCCCTCGGCCCCGATGAGCGGATCGACGCCGACCGGGCCTCGGCGCCCGAGCTGGCCCGGCTCCCCAGGGTCGGTCTCGCGCTGGCCAAGAGAATCGTGGCGGATCGCGAGGCCCGGGGTCCGTTCGGGGGGCCGTCCGGGCTGGACCGGGTGCCCGGCGTTGGCGCCGGACTTCTGGCCGCCATCGGCCCGCACCTTGCCTTCTCCGGACCCTCGTCCCCAGCAGCACCGGTGCTGATAACCCCAATCCAGTCCGTCGCTCCGGCCGATCCTTCGGGGGCGGAGCCGGTGGACCTGAATCTCGCGGACGCGGCGGCGCTGGACGCCCTGCCGGGAGTGGGTCCCGCCCGGGCAAGGGCCATCGTGGAGTACCGGCAGGCCAACGGCCCGTTCCGTGCTGTGCAAGAATTGTCTCGGGTGCCCGGAATCGGTCCGGCCGCCCTGGCTCGATTGCAGGGCCGCGTGCGGGTAGGGAGCCGGTGATTCGGGCCCCTTGCCGCCACGCGGACCCTCGTCGATCCCCGACCACCCACAGACCAGGACCTTACGCGATCATGGCGACCGCAGCGGCCGGCGGCAGCGACCGGCTCGGGGAAACCCTCCTGCGCGACGGACTTCTCTCACGCGAGCAGCTGACGCAAGCGCTCCTGGAGCAGAAGGCGTCGAAGCAGCGCCTGGGTTACGTCCTGGTCAAGATGGGCCTGGTCCCCGAGCTGGAGATCACCAAGGTCCTCGCGCGCCAGTTCCGCATGCCGGCGGTGGACCTCTCCCGCTTCGAGGTCGATCCCAAGATCCTGAAGCTCGTGCCCGGCGACATGGCCACGAAGGGCGTGGTGCTGCCGCTCAAGCGCGAGGGCCGCACGCTCACCGTGGCCATGGCCGACCCGAGCGACATGGGGTTGCTCGAGGACCTCAAGTTCATCACCCGCTTCGATCTCTTTCCCGTCATCGCCGGCGAGTATACGCTGCGCGCGCTGATCGAGAAGCACTACCAGCAGGGCAACCAGCAGGAGCTCGAGAACCTCCTCAAGGACATGGAGGCCGCCGGCGAGGACCTCGAGGTCGTCGAGGAGCGGGAGGAGGAGACCGTCACCCAGGCGCAGCTCGAGGACGCGCCGGTGGTGAAGCTGATCAACGGACTCCTGATCGAGGCGGTCAAGCGCGGCGCCAGCGACATCCACATCGAGCCGTTCGAGCACGAGATCCGGGTGCGCTACCGCATCGATGGCGCGCTGCTCGAGATCATGCGTCCGCCGCTCAAGATGAAGGCGGCCCTCACCTCACGCATCAAGATCCTCTCCCAGCTCAACATCGCCGAGCGCCGGGTGCCGCAGGACGGCCGCCTCAAGCTGAAGATGGGCAATCGGGTCATCGACTTCCGCGTCTCGACCCTGCCGGTGCTCTACGGCGAGAAGATCGTGATGCGAATTCTCGACAAGGGCAACCTGACGCTCGACCTGACCAAGTTCGGCTTCGAGGTGAAGGCGGAGAAGGACCTGATGAAGGCCATCCTGAACCCGTACGGCATGGTGCTGGTTACCGGCCCCACGGGCTCGGGCAAAACGACGACCCTCTACTCCGCGCTCTCGCGGGTCAACACGCCGGAAGTCAACATCATGACGGCGGAGGACCCGGTCGAGTACAACCTGATGGGCATCAACCAGGTGCTGGTGCGGAACGAGATCGGGCTCACCTTCGCCGCGGCGCTCAAGGCGTTTCTCCGGCAGGATCCCAACATCATCATGATCGGTGAGATCCGGGACCTGGAAACCGGCGGCATCGCCATCAAGGCCGCGTTGACCGGGCACCTCGTGCTCTCCACCCTGCACACCAACGACGCGGCCAGCACGATCACCCGAATGATCGACATGGGGGTCGAGGCCTTCAACGTGGCCAGTGCCGTAAACCTCGTGGTGGCACAGCGATTGGTGCGGCGGATCTGTAAGGACTGCAAAGGTCCGCACCAGTATACCGATGAGCAGTTGTCGACCCTGGGCACAGATCTTGAGAATCTCCGGGCGATTCCGTTCATGAAGGGCGCAGGCTGCGACACCTGCAGTGGCACCGGCTATAAGGGTCGGGCCGGCCTGTATGAGGTCATGGCCCTCTCACCCGAGCTCCGCCGACAGATCCTCCGCGGCGCGTCCGTCTCCGAGATGCAGGAACAGGCGGTACTGGAAGGCATGCTCACGCTGCGCATGGACGGCATGAAGAAGGTCGAGCGCGGTGTCACTACCCTCGAAGAAGTAGTCAAGGAGACGGCCGGATGAGCTTCAATCTGCGTGCGCTGCTCGAGGAAATGATCGAGAAGGAGGCCTCCGACCTGCACATCACCACGGGCGAGCGGCCTAAGTTGCGTGTCGACGGGGACATCACCGACAGTTCGGTGGCCGAGATCCTGACCCCGAAGGACACGCTTCAGCTGGCCTACTCGGTCCTGACCGAGAACCAGAAGAAGCGGTTCGAGACCGAGGATGAGCTCGACTTCTCCTTCGGAATTCAGAACTTAGCTCGCTTCCGCGGCAACTGCTTCAAGCAGCGCGGCTGCGTGTCCATGGTAATCCGCATGATTCCCTTCAATGTGCGAACCTTTAACGAGTTGGGGCTGCCCCCCGGTGATCGCCAAGCTGGCCGAGCGGCCGCGCGGGCTGATCCTGGTGACGGGGCCGACCGGCTCGGGCAAGAGCACGACGCTGGCGGCGATCATCGACAAGATCAACAAGGAGCGGAAGGGCCACATCATCACGGTGGAGGACCCGATCGAGTTCATCCACCGGCACCAGGGCTGCATCGTCAACCAGCGCGAGATCGGCACCGACACGAAGAGCTTCGCCACCGCGCTCAAGTACGCGCTGCGCGAGGATCCCGACGTGATCCTGGTCGGCGAGATGCGCGACCTGGAGACGATCGCCGCGGCGCTCACGATCGCGGAGACGGGCCACCTGGCGCTCGCCACGCTGCACACCAACTCCGCGGCGGAGTCGATCAACCGCATCATCGACGTCTTCCCGTCCAACCAGCAGTCGCAGGTGCGGGCGCAGCTCGCGTTCGTGCTCGAGGGCGTCGTCACGCAGACGCTGCTGCCGAAGGCAAGGGCCGCGGCCGCGCGATGGCGTGCGAGATCATGGTAGCCACTCCCGCGATCCGCGCCCTCATCCGCGACGACAAGATCCACCAGATCTACTCGGCCATGCAGTCGGGCAAGAAGCACGGCATGCAGACGATGAACGACGCGCTGTACCAGCTCTACACCAACCGTGAAGTGGCCCAGGAAGAGTGCGAGCGCGTGTCGTCGGAGCCCAAGGAGTTCCTCCGGATGATCGGAGTCACCCCGATGGAAGAGCAGGAAATGCTCTCCACCAACGGATCGCAGCGCGCCGCTGCGAACCGACGCTAAGCGGAGATCATCTCGATGCCGATGTTCGAATACACCGCCCGCTCGCAGACCGGGCAGATCCAGAAGGGCCAGCTCGACGTCTCCAACAAGGACGACGTCAGCGCCTACCTGCGGAAGAACCGCCTGATCCTGGTGAGCGTCCGCGAGGCGCCCAAGCAGATCAAGTTCAGCATGGGCGGCCCGCGGGTGAAGACTCGCGACATCGTCATCTTCACCCGCCAGTTCGCGACGATGATCAATGCTGGCCTGCCGCTGGTGCAGTCGCTGAACATCCTGGCCTCGCAGACCGAGAACAAGACGCTCGCCGACGTCACCAAGGCGGTGGTGTACGACGTCGAGAGCGGCAACACCCTGGCCGACGCGTTCTCCAAGCATCCCAAGGCGTTCTCGACCCTGTACGTGAACATGGTCGCCGCCGGCGAAGCGGGCGGCATCCTGGACACGATCCTGCTGCGCCTGGCCACTTTCCTCGAGAAGAACGACGCGCTGGTCCGGAAGGTGAAGGGCGCCATGATCTACCCGGGCGTGATCATCTCGGTGGCGGCCATCGCCATCTGCATCCTGCTCGTCTTCGTCATTCCGACGTTCCAGAGCATGTTCTCGTCGGCGGGCCTCGAGCTGCCGCTGCCGACCAGGGTCGTGATCGCGATGTCGGACTTCCTCATCGGCTACTGGTGGGCCATCCTGGGTGTCGTGGTCGGGGCGGTGTTCGCCCTCAAGAGCTACTACGCCACGGAACCCGGCCGCCTTCAGATCGACACGCATGATGCTCAAGGCGCCGGTGCTGGGCGACGTGATCCGGAAGTCGGCGGTGTCCCGCTTCACCCGGACGCTGGGCACGCTGGTGAGCTCGGGCGTGAGCATCCTGGAGGGCCTCGAGATCACGGCCAAGACCGCGGGCAACCAGGTGGTCCACAACGCCGTCATGGAGTCGCGGCAGTCGATCGCCGGCGGCGAGACCATCGCGGCGCCGCTCGAGCGGTCCAAGGTCTTCCCGCCGATGGTCATCTCGATGATCGCGGTGGGCGAGCAGACCGGCGGCCTGGACGAGATGCTGAGCAAGATCGCGGACTTCTACGACGAAGAGGTGGACGTGGCGGTGAGCGCGCTCCTGAGCCTCATGGAGCCGGCGATGATCGTCGGACTCGGCGTGATCGTGGGCGGCATGGTGATCGCGATGTACCTGCCGATCTTCGACATGATGAACGCGGTGCAGTAGCCTCCCGCATCGCCGATCCTCACCGCGAGCAACAAGCGGGGCCACCGAAAGGTTGCCCCGCTTCGTGTTAGCGGACCTCCGACCCGAACCGATCGGGGCCCCCACCGCGGCCTCAGGCCACTGACGATGGCGAATCGCGACCACGGCCGTGAGACCTAAAGCCACAGACAGGAGGAATACTTCGATTGAAGGAAGGCTTAGCACGCCGAGACGACATGCGCATCAGCTGCAAGCCTGAGGCTCAACCGCTCAACGGCCGCCTTCCACCTCGACGTAGATATCAATGGGCTCGCGGACAGTGTGTCGGGACTTCGCCTTCTCAGTGTCCGGGTGGGCGAGGGCCGCCTCGAGCTTCTGAAGGTCGGCGTTCTCCCACACGAGTGCGACCTTGCTCTCTTTCGCGTGCCGGTAGATGCGATAGGCGCTGCAGAACTGCTTGAAGATCTCCGCTCGTTCTGCTCCCCCAGCGAGCCATGCATCCATGTTTCCAACAGCGTGCGTGGCGATGACTCTAGGCATGAAGGTCTCCTCTCTCGAACTCCGTGGGGCAGATGACAAGGTTCTAGTGGGACGGACTCATCAAGGTAAGACTGAGAGAATACAAAAGCGCAAGGATGCCGCCATTTGCGGACAGCCGAGTGGGAAGCGCTGCTGGCGGAGTCAGGCTTCATCGACATGGAAGCCGCGCTGTGGTGAAGTAGTACTCGATGGGGACGGCAGCGCAACGGCGGGGTCGCGCCGCGCGGCGAGCGGGGTGAGATTGCCCGTGTGGACGGACGTCCTTCTCTCCTGCGCGCCCTCCGGCATCGGAACTACCGGCTGTTCTTCGCCGGCCAGAGTCTCTCGCTCGTCGGCACCTGGATCACGCGCATCGCGACGGGCTGGCTCGTCTACCGGCTGACCGGCTCGGCGCTATTGCTCGGTATCGTCGGGTTCTGCGGCCAGATCCCGACGCTCTTCCTTGCGCCCGTCGCCGGGGTCTTCGTGGACCGTTGGGACCGGCACCGGGTGCTGCTCGTCACCCAGGTACTTTCGATGCTTCAATCGCTGGCGCTGGCCGTCCTGGCGCTGGCGGGCATCATCACGGTGCCCATGGTGCTCGGCCTCCAGGTGTGCCAGGGGGTGATCAACGCGTTCGACACGCCCGCGCGCCAGGCGTTCGTCGTCACCATGATCGAGGACCGCGCGGACCTGCCCAACGCCATCGCGCTCAATTCCTCGATGGTGAACGCCAGCCGGATCCTGGGGCCTTCCATCGGTGGGGTGCTCATCGCGGCGGTGGGGGAGGGGTGGTGCTTTCTGCTGGACGCGATCTCCTACCTCGCGGTGATCGCCTCGCTGGTCGCGATGCGGGTGCCCGCGCGGAGCTCCGGACGAGCGAGACGCGGGTCGCGGAGGAGCTTCGCGCGGGCTTCGCCGTATGTCGTCGGCTTCGCGCCGATCGGGACCGCGCTGCTGTTGCTGGCCCTGGTGAGCACGATGGGGATGCCCTACACCGTGCTCATGCCCGCCATAGCGGCCAAGGTGCTGCACGGTGGCCCGCATACCCTCGGCCTGCTCATGGCCGCCGCGGGCGCCGGGGCGCTCGGCGGCGCGGCCTACCTCGCCTCCCGGCGGACGGTGGTGGGCCTGGGGCGGGTGATCGCGATCGCCTCGGCGCGTGTTCGGCGCGGCGCTCATGGCGTTCTCGCGCTCCCAGAGCCTCTGGCTCTCGCTTCTCATCCTCCCGCTGGTGGGCGCGGGATTCATGGTCTCGCTCGCCGCGACCAACACCGTCGTGCAGACGATTACGGAGGAGCGTTTCCGCGGGCGGGTGATGGCGTTCTACACGATGGCCTTCCTCGGCACCGCGCCGCTGGGAAGCCTCCTGGCCGGCGTGCTGGCGGACCGGATCGGGGAGCCCGCGACCATCGCGGCCGGCGGCGCCGCCTGCGTGCTTGGCTCCCTGTGGTTCGCCAGCCGGCTGCCCCGGCTGCGCGAGCTGGTCCGGCCGATCTACGTGGAGCGGGGATCATCGGCGCGCCGACGCCGGCGGCGGGGACCGAGGTCGAGTGAAATCCGCGAGGACGCCCTGGTCCCCGCGGCTCAGAACGGGAACAGGATCCCCTTGTCCTTCAGCCTCTCGAATCGCTCCGCCGAGAACGTGAACAGCTGCGCCGGCCGGCTCCGGCCCTCGCGCGCCCATTCCTTGAGTGGCCTGAGGATCCCGAGCAGTTCCATCTTCCGCCGGAAGTTCCGCTTGTCGAGCGCGCGGCCGAGGATGGCCTCATAGACCAGCTGCAGTTGGGTGAGGGTGAACTTTTGCGGCAGCAGCTGGAAGCCGACGGTCGTGTACTCGAGCTTGTTGCGGAGCCGCTCGAGGGCGTACTCGAGGATCCGCCCGTGGTCGAAGGCGAGGGTGGATGCTTGCCACCGCCACCACCGGGCATCGACGCGTCGCTGCCGGCCGAGAGCGGCGACCGGTCCGCGGCCACCAGCGCGTAATAAGCCACGCTGATGACCCGGCCGCGCGGATCCCGGTCCGGGTCGCCGAAGCTGTAGAGCTGCTCGAGGTAGACGTTCCGGACGCCGGTCTCCTCGCCCAATTCCCTGAGTGCCGCGTCCTCGAGGGATTCGCCGTGCAGGATGAACCCGCCGGGGAGGGCCCACCACCCTCGAACGGCGGGCCGCGCGCTGGATCAGCAGCGCGTGCAGCGCGCCTCGCGGATGGTGAAGATGCACCAGGTCGACCGCCACCCGGACGTTGTCTCCACGCTACGCCGCCTCCCGGTCACGAGCACCGCGCGCTGCTCCGCCGCGCGCATGCGCGCGACCGCCCCGCTCGAGAAGTGAAGGAAATCCTACTCCATGCCGTCCCGGAAGATCACGCCGCCCGACGGCATCTGCGACTCGAGCACCAGCTCTCGCCGTGCTCGAGCAGGCCGGCTACGATGGCGGCCGAGGAGTGCCGGCTCACGAACGGCTCACGCACCGCGTACAGGAGTCTGCCGTCCTCCCAGTCCAGGCGGAAGCCGTGACCGGGCTGGCCGCCGCCCGAACGCCGTCACCCCGCTCGCCATGTTGAAGACGCTGGACATCCACCCGGTCGATCCCGCGCCGGTGGAGACCAGCACGCCGCTCGACGACTGGGACTCGTCCCGGCCCGCCGCGCGGATCCGGTAACGGGCGGAGACGTGGGTCCGCGCGCCGATAAACAGGTCGTTGAAGGCGAGCAGGCGCTGGCCGTCTCCGAGCATCGCCTCGGCCAGGGTGACGGCGCGGGTGGTGGCGCGGCCGTCGAGAACGCCTGCCACGGCGGCGCGCGCCTCGGCGGGGCTGAACGGCAGCAGTATCCCGTCGATGCGCTCGGGATCCGGGTTGACGCCGATGATCGGCTGTGAGCCGGCATAGGTGGCGGTGTTCGCCACCAAGCCGTCCTGGCCGAGCGTGACGATCAGGTCGCCGGCGTCGAAATGATAGGTGGGGACGAGCGCCCGATCGACCAGCTGCCGCGGAAGGCCCAGGTCCAGCTCCCGCCGGAGTCGGTCGAGCGCTCGGTGATAGGCGTCGTGCTCGCGCTCGTACTCCGCGAAGTCGCCGCCGGCATGCTCGAGAACGAACCGCGCCTGG
The DNA here is from genome assembly GCA_963728705.1 of uncultured Gemmatimonadales bacterium. GTDB lineage: Bacteria > Gemmatimonadota > Gemmatimonadetes > Gemmatimonadales > GWC2-71-9 > CAVVWJ01. Next base: position 80,816 of record CAVSLY010000011.1, on the reverse strand, counting down.
CCGCGCGTGTTGAAGCGCTCGATCAACTCCTCCAGGCGCGTGCGCCGGGTCACGACCACGAGCTTCTCGAACATGGCGGCCTCAGCGGCCCCCGGCGGCGGGAGCGGCGGCGGGCCCGATCAGCGACCGGAGCAGGTCGGGCGTCACGTTGAGCTCGCCGATCTTGGCGGCATTCTCCGCCAGCTCGCGGAACGCAAGGGCGATCATCAGACGCGGATCGCCGCCGCCGGGCTGGACCGCCATGAGTGTCCGCCAGTCCACGGTGCGGAGCGGCTCGAGCGTGGCGCGGAGGGCATAACCCCGGGCGTCGGCGTCCTCGCGCTCGTTCGCGCTTCGGCGCTCGATGAGCGCGGTGCGCCGCTCCTCGACGGCGATGTCGGCGCCGATCTGGGTCTCCCGGATCTGGCGCTGCTTCTCCTGGACGGCGAGCTCGGTGTTGAGCTCGCTCTCCTTGATTAGGCGCTCCTGCTCCACGGCGGCGTTCCGGCGGGCATAGATCGCCTCGTCCGACTCGCGCTGGAGGGCCTTCGCGCGCCCCGGCCTCGAGGGCGCGGCCGATCTCCGGCGTCGGCTTGATCGAGAGGATCGACAGGCCGAGGACCTCGAGCCCGAGCATGGTGACCGACTCGGCGGCGCGGAGGGCGCCGAGCACCTCGCGCAAGATCGCGTCGGTGCTCGACCAGCGCCTCCCGGAGCGTCCGCCGCTGGACCGCCGCGCCGGCCAGGGTCTGGAGCGTCTCGCACCAGCCGCTCCGGCACCTTCTCGGGATCGTCCGAGAGGTACTGCCGTTCGGGCGGACGCTGAAGTCGAGCAGCGACGCAAGCCGGCGGGGTCGGCCACGCGATAGGTGAGCTGGCCTTGGAGCGTGACGGCCTGGAAGTCCGCGGTGATCTCGTTGAACACGAACGGCACCCCGCGGCTGGCCAGCGGCACGGCCACGATGGTGGACGGCGGCCGGAGATAGACGAAGGCGAGGCCGGGCCCTTCCCGGCGCAGGCGGCCGCGCTGGTAGTGCAGGACGTAGGTGGTGGGCGCGGCCTTCATGTAGGCTAGCATAGGCTCCTCTCTTAGTGTGCCGGTGACACTATAATAAGTGTCTATAGCACACTAAGTCAAGGGCCGGATTCCGGCAGGGCACGGCCGCTCCGGCTGACCGCGCCCGAAAAATCAACCCTGGGCGGTGGGCGCACCGACGTGTAGATTCTCGCCGATGCTGCCTCGGCGCGTGCTCGCGATGGCGATCGCCACGGCCCTCCTCCTCGGCCCCGCCCGGCCGGTGCTCGCCCAGGACCTCACCTGGAACAACGGCCTCACGTTCTACCTCGACAACACCGAATTCTTCAATCCGTACCGCACCGGCGAAACCCTCCTCGGCGGACAGATCCAGAGCTATCTGTCCGCCGCGCTCGGTCCGCGGACCGAGGTGATTGCCGGCTTCTACGGCAATCACCGGAGCGGCGATTCGGATTTCCTCGACCCGTTCAAGCCAATCCTCGGCTTCCGCTATCGCACCGACCACTCACTCGGCGTGCTCGGCACGCTCGTCACCGAGGACCGGCACGGTTATCTCGAGCCGCTCGAGGGCGCCATCTTCGACATCACCCGCCCGGTGGAGTACGGCGTTCAGTGGCGCGAACAGCACCCGGCCGGCGGCGGCGAAGTGTTCCTCAATTGGCAGCGGCTCAACACCCCGCGGGGCCGCGAGGTGTTCGACTATGGCCTGCTGCTCCACGCCAATCCGGTCGCCTGGCTCAGGCTCGAGCTGCAGGGCCATGGACTCCATCACGGCGGTCAGCTCTACAGCGCGGGCGAGCCGGTGGTCAACAACCAGGTGCTGGCCCTCGGTGGCGAGCTGCACGGGCGGCTGCCGGTGGTGGGCCTGAGCTCCTTCAGCGCCTTCCAGCTGCTCAGCCATGGCGACATCGACAGCATCCCCGCGGGACGGCCCGATCACGGCCACGGCACCTATCTCCGTGCGGCCATCACGCCCGGTGGGTGGCTCGAGCTCTTCGCGATTCAATGGTGGGGGCGGGACTTTGTGTCCAACGAGGGCGACGGCAACTACAACTCGCAGGGCTCGAACCCCGCGTTCTATCACTCGTACCGGAAGTACCAGGAGATCGGATTCGCGCGTCGGACGCCGATCGAATCGGGACTCACGCTCGACACCGAGTTTCGCTTCCACCGCATCGACGATCGCCGGAGCATCGCGATCGGCAGCTCGCCATGGGAATATTCCTACCGGATGATCGTCCGCGCCCCCTTCAGTATGCGTCTCGGGCGGCCGAAGGCGGGAGGGTCGGGGGCGAAAGGGTCGGCGGCGGAAGGCGAGCGAGACACCGCCTCGGTTCGGCAACGCGAGTCACCCTGAGCACAGCGAAGGGGGGCCATACCTCAGCCCAGGTCAAGTGGCCCCGGAATTGCCCGAACACGGGTGATCCCTCGACCCACGTCCCTGGCATTACCCCCCGACAGGAGGATTCATGGCGGCTAACCGACTGGCAATTCTGACGCTCGCCCTGCTGGCGGCCTGCGGCGGCGACCGCAGCGCGAGCATGGCGGCCGACAGCCTCAGCCGCGATCTGCAACGGCTGCCGGTCGATTCGTCGGCCATGTTCAGCGATCAGGCTGCCGCGACTCCGGTGCCGGCTCCAGCCGCACCGGTGGCGACCAAGCCGAAGGCGAAGCCCAAGCCGAAGCCCGTGCCGGCCCCCGCGCCCGCCCCGGCCCCGCTGGCGCTCGCCGCCGGCACCGTCGTGGCAACCACGATGGACCGCGAGATCACGTCGAAGACCGACAAGCCCGGCGCGACCGTCACCGGGACCGTCGCGAGCGACGTCACGGACGCCACCGGACGCGTGGTGATTCCGGCCGGCTCCAGGGTGACCATGACGATCACCGAGATCCACGAGTCCGAGAACAAGGGCGACAAGACCGGCAAGCTCACGCTCACCCCGACGTCGGTCACGATCGCCGGCGAGAGCCACGCGCTCGACGGCTCGGCCGTAGCGCTCGAGCGCACGCTCCGCGACCGCAAGACCAACGCGGGTGACGTGGCCAAGGTTGGCGCGGGCGCCGGAATCGGCGCCATCGCCGGCCGCGTGATCGGCGGCAGCACCAAGGGCGCCGTCATCGGCGGCATCATCGGCGGCGCCGTGGGTACCCAGCGCGCCATCGAGACCCAGGACCGGGACGTCGTCGTGCCGGCGAACTCGCGCGTCGAGGTGACGCTCGGAGGCACGTTCACGCGCTAAGGCTACGCCGGTCGGCTTGACCGCCACGCAGGGGTCGGCCTCCGTCATCCCGAGCGCAGCGAGGGGCCTTCTCACCCGGAATTCGAACCCGGGTGGGAAGGCCCCTCGCTGCGCTCCGGATGACGGTGTGGTTTCCCCCACAGCCGTGGTTCCCATGTGAGCCCTCTCACCGACCCCTGATGCGCGCCACCATTATGTGGACCGTCACCCTGCGCCGGAGATATACTGGGATCATGTCACGCGCGTTCGTCGATGAAGACGCTGGCGGCCAGGACGCCGCCCGATACACCCTCCCCGACCGGGCCGACCCCGGCTACGACCTGGCAGCGGCCCGGGCGCTGCTCCGTGGAGCGGACCAGGGCGACACCGTCGGCGCCGAGGCGGCCACCGGCTACTACTGGGGCGACCCGGCGCTCTTCTCCCAGGTGGAGCGCCTGCTCCTCGAGGCGAGGGAAGACCGGAACGACCGCCTGGAACAGCTCGCGGAGCGATTTCTCCGCGGCCCGGTGCGCCCCCGACCGGGCGCGGAGCTCGACACGGCACTCAATCCTCACCAGGCCGAAGAGCAGGCGCGGGCGCGCAGCCGCAACCTCGACGTGCTGGCACAGCGTGGTGTCCGGTTGTTCGGCGGTGAGACCGACGACGAGCTCGCCGATCTCTGGAGCGCGGTCGACGGCTTCGAGGCGAAGGTTGAAGCGCGCGGCGGCGACACGCTGACCAACGCGCCCGACTCCGCCGAGCCCGACAATCCCGCGTTCGTGCTGCCCGAGCGCCGGGAGCGGGAGGCGGTCGCCGCCTATGTCCGGCGGATCCTGTCCGCCGCGGAGCGCCTGACCCGCTTCGAGCGCGAGTCCGGGTCCGGCGCCTAGGCCCGCAGAAGCAGGGCGCTCCGGCGATAGGGGAACACGTCCACTACATCCCCCTGGGCGAGACGGCGCTGCACCCGCTGCCAGAACTCGATGCCGAGCAGGTCGCCGTGCGCCTCGAGGAAGGCGTCCCGCACCTCTCCGGGTGGGACAAGGAAGGCGCGGAACTCCTCCGGAAAGACGTCCTGCTCCCCTACGAAGAACCAGGGCTCCGCCGCGAACTCCTCCTCGATCGTCGTCGGCGCCGGGATCCGTCGAAAGTGGCACTCGGACAGCAGGCAAAGCTCGTCGTAGTCGTAACAGATGACCCGGCCGTTCCGGGTAATCCCGAAGTTCTTCAGCAGCATGTCCCCGGTGAAAATGTCGGCGGCGGCCAGGTCCTTGATCGCGTTGCCGTACTCGATCACGGCCTCCCGCGCGGCGCCGGGCTCGGCGTCGCGGAGGAAGATGTTGAGCGGCGTCACCCGGCGCTCGGTGTAGACATGCCGTACGATGACCCGGTCGCCCTCCACCCGCACGGTCTCGGCCGCCGCCGCCAGCAGATACGCCAGCAGGTCGTCGGGGAAGCAGCGCCGCGGAAACTCGAGATGCTCGAACTCCTGCGCGTCGGCGAGGCGCCCGACCCGGTCGCGCACGAACACGAAGTGGTACTTGTCCCTCACCGCCTGCCGGGTGGTGTTCTTCGGGGCGCCGAAGCTGTCCTTGATGATCTTGAACACCAGGCTGAACGCCGGCAGCGTGAACACCGCCATGACCATGCCCTCGTCGCCCTCGGCGAAGGCGAAGCGCGCCTCGGGCTGCTCGAGGTAGGTCATCAGGTTGCGGTACAGCTCGGTCTTCCCGTGCTTGTTGTAGCCGATGGCGTTGTACAGCTCGTCGATGCGCTTCAAGGGCATGATGGAGCTGAGGAACTCGACCAGCTCACGCGGCCGGGGCACGTCGACCCGGAAGTACGACCAGCTGAACCCGAACACGATGCTCGCCTCGTTCGGTGACAGCAGCGCCGCGTCCACGACGATGCCTCGCTCCGCCCGCAGCAGCGGGATCACCAGGGGCAGGACCGTGTCGCCGAGCCGCACGCGCCCCACCAGGTAGGCGCCCTTGTTCCGGTAGAACACCGAGCGCACCACGTCGATCTCGACCGGACCGGATCCCGGCAGGTGCTCCACCGCCTCGGCGATGATCCGCCCCACGATGGCCGCGTCGCGCCGGAGGGCGGCGTACGGCACCGACCACTCGAAGCGCTCGAGAATGCGGCGGATCACCTCGCCGTCGACCGTCTCCACCCGCTCCCGGTCGTAGAGCTGCGGTCCGCCGGGCTCCGCGGGGCCCGGGGACGGGGCGATGTACTCGATAGCGGCGTCGACGCCCACGGTGCTGAACACGCGGCGGGTCACGCTGTTGAAGAAGGTCTGCGCCAGCTCGGCATCGGGCCGTCCCCGCGCGCCCAGCGCGTGGCGCGCCCGCATGGCGGCCCAGAGGGTCCGCTCCATGACCGCGTCCTGAAGGATGTCGCGCACGTCGGCCACGGCTCCGTCCACATGGGTGCGGTAGAGCGCCAGGCGCGCGGTGGCGTCGGCCTGGGCGCCGCGCCAGTCACGCCGCTCGAACCGCTCCCGGGCGCGACGGGTGATCTCCTCGAAGCCGCCGTGATAGCGCTCGTACGCCGCGTGGATGGCCGCCACCGCTTGGTTGCCGATCGCGGGGCAGGCGGGCAGATTCAGCGTCGATTCACTGCCGATCGCACTCATCCCGATCCGTTCGAAGGAATCCGTTCATGACAGTCTCCACCGCGGGCGATACCATCACGATGCAGAGCGGCCGGCTCGAGGTCCCGAGCCAGCCGGTGATCCCGTTCATCGAGGGCGACGGCACCGGGCCGGACATCTGGCGCGCGTCGCAGCACGTGTTCGACGCGGCCGTCCGGCGCGCGTACGGCGGCAAGCGCAGCATCGTCTGGCGCGAGGTCCTGGCCGGCGAGAAGGCCAAGAACCGAGCTCAACAACTGGCTGCCCGACGAGACGCTGGCGGCCATCGACCAGCACCTGGTGGCCATCAAGGGGCCGCTCACCACGCCGGTCGGCGGCGGCTTCCGCTCGCTCAACGTGGCGCTCCGCCAGAAGCTCGATCTCTATGCCTGCGTTCGTCCGGTGCGCTGGTTCGAGGGCGTGCCCTCGCCGGTGAAGGCGCCGGAGGACGTGAACATGATCATCTTCCGCGAGAACACCGAGGACATCTACGCCGGCATCGAGTACAAGGCCGGGAGCGACGAGGCCCGCCGGATGGTCGACTTCCTCCGGCAGCAGATGGGCGCCCAGACGATCCGGTTCCCCGACACCTGCGCCATCGGCATCAAGCCGGTGTCCGAGGAAGGCTCCAAGCGCCTCATCCGGAGCGCGCTCGATTACGCCGTCGCCCGAAAGTCGGCCAGCGTGACGCTGGTGCACAAGGGCAACATCATGAAGTTCACCGAGGGCGGCTTTCGCGACTGGGGCTACGAGCTGGCCCGCCAGGAGTACGGCGCCGTCGAGATCGACGGCGGACCCTGGTGCCGGCTGCCCTCGGGCGTGGTGGTCAAGGACGTCATCGCCGACGCCTTCCTCCAGCAGATCCTCACCCGGCCGCGCGAGTACGATGTGATCGCCACGCTGAACCTCAACGGCGACTACATCTCCGACGCGCTCGCGGCCCAGGTGGGCGGCATCGGCATCGCTCCCGGCGCCAACATCAACTACCTGACCGGCCACGCCATCTTCGAGGCCACCCATGGCACCGCGCCCAAGTACGCCGGCCAGGACAAGGTCAATCCCGGCTCGGTCATCCTCTCCGGCGAGATGATGTTCCGCTACCTCGGCTGGGACGAGGCGGCCGATCTGATCATCACCTCGCTGGAGAAGACCATCGCCCAGAAGCGCGTCACCTACGACTTCGAGCGGCTGATGGCCGGGGCGACGCTGCTCAAGACGAGCGAGTTCGGGAACGCGATGGTGGAGAACATGGAGTAAGCGCCGTCCTCACTCCCGCCCCCTCAGCCGGTCGATCTCCCGCCGGTCCCGCTTCGTCGGCCGCCCCTTTTCCGGTCACGAACGCGGCGTGCAGCGTCTTGAGCTGCAGCGCCATGGCCTCCCGCGCCGCCAGGCTCTCGGGCCGCTCCTCGTACAGCCCCACCGCCACCGACGCGGGCCCGCGGTGCGCCGAGAGTGCCTTCACCACCACCGTGTGCTCGTACGGCCCGAGCCGCACCCGCACCTCGTCGCCCACCTGGAGTGGCCGGGCGCGCTTCGCCCGGTCGCCATTCACCTGCACCTTCCCGCCGCCGATCGCTTCCGACGGCGAGCCCGCGCGTCTTGAAGAAGCGCGCGGCCCAGAGCCACTTGTCCAGCCGGACCCGCTCGTCGTCGGCCTCCTCGCCCTGTGCTCGCATGCCTGAATAGTACACGGCGGGGAGACCGTGGCGCAGGCGCAACAATTGCAGGAGCAAGCAGGCCTACTCCCCTCCATCGTGGACCTGCATGCTGCCATTGCCCCCAGTCTGGGTTGCGCTCGCCCTCGCCCTCGCGCCCGTGCGGGCGCCCATCTCCGTCGCCGCTGTGCGGGCCGATCGAGACGCGCCTTGCCGATTCGCTGGTCGCCGACGCTGTCATCGCGCTCGAGCGCGGGCGGCCCTGGCAGGCGAGCCGGCTGATCGCCGTGGTCCTCTCGGATTCGACGCGCCGGACGCCCAATGCGGTCATGCTCGCCGCTACCGCGGCCAGCCGGTGGGGCGGGTGGCCGGAGGTGACGCGGCTGCTCGACGGGCAGCCCTGGGTGGACTCCGCCTACAACGGCGAGGGCCGGCTGCTCCTGGCCCGCGCCGCGCTCCAGCAGGGGTCGGATTCGGTCGCGCTGCGCCACGTCCTGGCCGCGCCGAGCCCGAACGTGGCTGCCGCGGATGGCGAGCGCCTCGTGCTTCTTGCCACGGCCCTCGAGCGGCTGCACGCCCGGGACAGCGCCGCCGCGAGCTACGTCCGGGCGGCCGAGCGGCTCCCGTCCATCGCCGGGTGGCTCCGCATCCGTGCCGCGGCGGTCACCGACGACGGGCTCGACCGCGCGAGGCTGTACCAGCGGGTCACCGATCCGCTCGCCCGCGATCGGATCGACTGGAGCGAGGCCGCCGCCCACACCGCAACCGGCGACCTCACGGGGGCGGCCGTGCGCTACGCCGCGCTTGGCGCGCGCGCCACGGCGCTTCGCCTGCGGCTGGCCTCGCGCCCTGACAGCGCGTCACGGGCCGTGGTACGACGGGATCTCGTGGCGCTCGTTGCCGCCCGCCGGAGCCCGGTCGAAGTGCGGGATGCGATCGCGCTCCTCGACAGCGCCTTTGCGCCGCTCACGCCAGCCGAGGAGCTCGAAGTCGGGCGCGCCGCCGCCACGGCGGGCAGCCACACCCGGTCCGTGGCGGCGTTCGAGCGGGGGCTGGGCACGCCACCCGGGGCCGGGGCCGGCACGGGACTCGGCACTGCCGAGGACCGCTTCGCCTACGCCACCGGGCTCACGCGGCTCGGCCGCCACGCCGATGCGGCGCCGCAGTTCGCGCTCGTGCGCGGACCGCGCGGGCTGGCCGCCTCGGCCGCCTACCAGCGCGCCCGGGCCCTGGTCCGGTCCGGCCAGGAGGCTCTGGGTCGGACGGCGCTCACCCGCGTGGTCCGGCTGCATTCGCGGGACACGACCGCGGCCTCCTCGGCCCTCTTTCTCCTTGGCGATCTCGCCTCCGATGACCGCGCCGACGCGCGCGCCCGCGGCTACTATCGCCAGGTCGTCGCCCGCTATCCCAGCAGCAGGTTCGCGCCGACCGCAGCCTTCCGCGCGGCCACGATCGCGCTGCTCGCGGGCGATGCGGGCGCCGCCGCGGTCGAGTTCGACAGCCTCGCCAAGCGCTACCCGCGGAGCGACGAGGCCGGCGCGGCGACATACTGGGCAGGGCCGCGCCTGGTACGCCGCGGGCGACACCGCCACGGCCCGCGCCCGGTGGGAGCTGCTCGCCACGGGGGACCCCGGCTCCTACTACACCGGCCTTGCCTTCCGCCGGCTCGATCGGCCCGTGTGGACGCCGGCCGCCGCCGCGGACAGCTTCGTCCCGATCCCCGGTGCCGACAGCGCTATCGCGCGGGCCGCGCTGCTCGCGCGCCTCGGCTTGCTGGCGGAATCACGCTGGGAGTACGACCGGCTCGTCCGGCAGAGTGACACCTCGTCGGAGCGCCTGCTCGCGCTGGCGCACGCGTTCCGCGGGGACGGGCTGGCCGCGCAGGCCATCCAGCTCGCGCGCCGAGCGCTGGCGCTGGGCGCCGCGCCCGACGCGCGCACCTATCGCCTGCTCTATCCGGTCGTCCTCGAGGACGCGCTCCTCGCCGAGGCGCGCGACCACGGTCTCGATGCCGGGTTCGTCGCGGCGCTCATCCGTCAGGAGTCGATGTTCAATCCCACGGCAACCTCGCCCGTCGGGGCCCGCGGCCTGATGCAGGTCATGCCGGACCTCGGCGGCCGGCTGGCGCAGTCGCTGGCCTACCCCGTGTGGGACCCGGTGCTGCTTTACCAGCCGGACGTGAGCCTGCAGCTCGGTGCCTATCACCTGCAGGAGCTGACGGGCCGGTATGCCCAGACGGTGCACGTGCTGGCCGCGTACAACGCCGGCGTGAGCCGGGTCGAGCGCTGGTCGCAACGCATCGGCGTGGACGATCCGGAGGTGTTCACCGAGCGAATCCCTTTCGCCGAGACCAGAGGCTACGTCCGCGCCATTCAGCGCAACCAGGATATCTACCGCAGCCTCTACGCGTGGGCCGCGCCCTGAGGCTGGCACACGCGGGTGGAGTTTCTTAACTTTTCGGACGTTCCCACCAAAGGCCGTATCGGGTTGCTTGATTCCCCTCGCTCGCTGGACGCTCTCGACCACATCGGTGAGGGCATTTTCGCCCTGGACGCAGGGGGGCGGATCTCGTACGCCAACCGGACGGCCCACGAGCTTCTCCCGGCGCTGATCGGCGCGGGCGGCGACCTCGTCGGCACGGTCGTCTGGGACGCGTCGCCCTCCTTCGCCCAGACGCCCACCGGTGTGGCGCTCCGCCGGGCGGTCGAGGAAGGAGTGGCGGTCGTCCACAGCGTCCGGCATCCCGGCTCCGGTGGCCTGATCGAGCTCCGGCTCTTCCCCTCGAGCGAGGGCGTGAGCGGACTCCTGTTGCAGGCAGGCCGGCCTCGCGCCTCCGACGTCCTCGACCGCGTCAGCGATCTCTACCTCGCCTGCGATGACGAGTGGCGCCTCACGCTCGTCAACGCCCGCGCCGCCGACTACCTCCGCATGCTCGGTCCCGACCGCGGCGACCCCGTGGGGCGCTCCGTCTGGGACGTGATCCCCGGCCTGGTGGGCTCGCGTTTCCAGGCCGAGGCGTTCCGGGCGATGGTGGAGCAGACGGAAGTCGAGTTCGAGGGCTTCTTCGCGCCGCTCAAGCGATGGTTCTCGGTCCGGGTCACGCCGACCGCGGACGGAATCATCGCCTCCGCCCGGGACGTCACCGGCTGGCGCCAGACGCGGCGGGTGCTGACCCGTGAGGCCGAGCGGCTGGCGGCTGTCATCGACACCCAGCAGGCCGTCGCGACCGCGGGACCCGACCTCGGCGCCGTCATGCGGGTCGTGGCGGAGCGGCTCCAGGCGCTCACGTGGGCCGGTGCGGCCGGCGTCTTCGTGCCCGAAGACGGGGCGCTGGTGCTGTGCGAGGCCAGCGGATCGGGCCGCGACCAGATCGGCCTCCGCCTCGAGGCCGAGTCGTCGCTGATGGGACGGGCCTATATCTCGGGCGAGCCGATTCGCTCCGAGGATCTCACCCTCGAGCCTGGCGTCGACCGTGCCGCCATCGACGCCCTGAGAGCGCGCTCGGCCATCGTCGTGCCCCTCTGGACCGAGCAGCACGGGGTGCAGGCCGTCGTCGCCGTGTGGTCCGACCGGCCGCGCGCCTTTCACGAGCTCCACGCCCACACCATCCGTCTCGTCGCGGGACTCCTGTCGGCGGCGCTCGAGCGTGCCTCCGCCTTCGCCGCGAACCAGATGCTGCTCGCCGAGCGCACCGCGTCGCTCGCGGCCATCCAGGCGGGCGAGGAGCGGTTCCGGACCCTGGTCGAGTCGATCGACGATGTCGTCTTCCGGCTGGATCGCGACCAGCGCTGCGTCGACATCTTCGGCCGGTGGCTCCGGCGGGAAGGCTTCCAGCCGGCCAACTTCCTGGGCCGCAGCACCGCCGAGATCGTGGGCCGGGAGGGCAGCGCCGTGCACCAGCGCGCCAACCTCCGCGCGCTTGCGGGCGAGACGGTGACGTACGAATGGACTCGGGAGTCGCAGCGCGGCACGCGGTACATGCAGACCACGCTCTCGCCGCTCCGCGGCACGCGCGGCGAGGTCGCGGGCATCGTGGGGGTCGGGCGCGACATCACCCAGCGGATCGAGGCGGAGCAGCAGATCCGGCAGGCGCAGAAGATGGAGGCGGTGGGCCGGTTCGCCGGCGGCGTGGCCCACGACCTCAACAACATGATGATGATCATCCTCGGGTTCTGCGACTTTCTGCTGGCGGCCCTCGAGTCCGGCGACGACCGGCGCTCGGACGCCGACGAGATCCGGAAGGCCGCCGAGCGCGCGATGCACCTCACCCGCCAGCTCCTGGGCTTCGGGCGGCAGCGGGTCGTCGCGCGCGAGGTCATGAGCCTCAACACGGTGGTCGAGGGGATGGAGCTGATGCTGCGTCCCTTGCTGGGTGAGGACATCACGCTCCTCACCAGGCTGACTCCCGGACTCGGCGGCGTCGAGGCGGACTACGGGCAGATGGAGCAGGTGGTCATGAACCTGACGCTGAACGCGCGCGACGCGATGAAACAGGGCGGGCAGCTCGCCATCGAGACCATGGACGTGGACTTCCCCGAGGGCTACGCGTACCAGCATCTCGGGGTGGACATCCCGGCCGGGTCGTACGTGCTGCTGGTCGTGAGCGACACGGGGCACGGTATGTCGTCGGAGGTGAAGTCGCACCTGTTCGAGCCGTTCTTCACCACCAAGCCGACGACGCTCAACACGGGGCTTGGTCTGGCCACGGTCTACGGCATCGTGGTGCAGAGCGGCGGATACATCTGGGTCGACACCGCGCCGGACCAGGGCGCCAGCTTCAAGATCTGCCTGCCGCGGGTCCTGGCCGACGACGTCGCGGATGCGGTGGCCGAGCGGGTGCAGGCGCCCGCGCGGGGCTCGGAGACCGTCCTGCTGGTCGAGGACGAAGACGCCGTGCGAGTGCTGGCGTCCCGGGTGCTCGTCGAGCAGGGGTACACCGTGCTCGAGGCCCGAAACGGCCGCGAGGCGCTCGGCGTCCTGGACCGGCCCGAGCACGGCATCCAGCTGGTCCTGACCGACGTCGTCATGCCCGACATGGGCGGCGTCGAGCTGGTCGAGCACCTCCGGGGGAGCCACCCCGACATCCGCGTCGTCTACATGTCGGGCTACACCGAGGGCGACAAGCTCCAGCCGGCCGTGCGCAATTCGCCCCATCCCTTCCTGCAGAAGCCGTTCTCGCCGGGGAATCTGGCCGTCCGCATCAGGGAGGCACTGGACCGCGCGGGGCGTTGAAGGGGAGACGAGCCATGGAAAGCAGGATCAAGCTCGCGGGGCATCCGGTGCACCCGATGCTCATCGTATTTCCGCTGGGGCTGCTGTACACCGCGGTGATATTCGACATCATCTACCTGGTCACCAGCGCGGTGCGCTGGACCGAGGTCGCCTACTACCTGATCGGCGCCGGCGTGATCGGCGGCCTCGCCGCCGCGGTGCCGGGATGGGTGGATTGGGCGGTGATTCCCGCCCGCACACGGGCCAAGCGCGTGGGCCTGGTGCACGGCATCGGGAACGTGATCGTCCTCGGGCTCTTCGCGCTGAGCTGGATGCTCCGGCGCCCCGACCCCTCTGAGCCACCGACCGGGGCGATCGTCGCGGGGGTTCTGGGCGTCGTGCTGATATCGGCCACGGCCTGGCTGGGCGGCGAGCTGGTCGAGCGTCTGGGCGTGGGCGTGGACGACGGCGCGAACCTCGACGCGCCCAACTCCCTCTCGGAGCGGCCCGCCACGCCGCAGGCCCGCGGGGAAGACCCGAGGACCTAGTACCGGCGCTCCCACGGCCGGTACCCGATCGCGCCGTTCAGCCACCGCACCAACGGGACGAGCACCGCGAAGTCGCGCTCGAGCAGGGCCGGCAGCCGGGCGCTCGTCGCCTGGGATTCGGTGAGCATCCGGGTGGCGGTGAACGACTTGTACCGGAGCCAGCGCTCGGCCGGGTGGCCCTCGGCGAACCCCCGCGGGAGACGGGTCAGCATCGCTTCCCGGTCGAGTGCCTTGAACCGGCGGCGGAAGGTCGGGGCGCGGACGACGTCCTCCAGCCCCTCGGGGTCAGCCGCCAGCGCCTCGCGGATCTTCTCGAGCGCCGGGCGGGCCGGCATCCAGATGCCGCCCGCCACGAAGCACTCTCCGTCGGCCAGCTGAAAATAGAGTCCGGCGCCCGCGCCCTCCGCGTCCTGCCCCGCGCCGCGGCCCGCGTCGGAGTGGTAGAACTGGCAGGCGGCGTTGGTCTTGTACGGCGACTTGTCGGCCGAGAAGCGGACGTCGCGATGGATGCGGAACACGGAGCGCCGCGGGTCGCCCACGATCTCGGGAGCCACCCGCGCCAGCCGGACGTCCATCTCTTCGACCAGGCTCCGGAGCGGATCCCGCACCTCGGTCTCGTAGATCGGCCGGTGCTGCTCGAACCATTCGCGGCTGTTGTGCCGGGCCAGCCGGCGGAGGAAGGCCAGCGCCGACGGACGGAAGCCACGGAACTCGGTCGTTTCAGGGATGGGGTGGGAGGTCGAGCGGGTCACCAGACGTTCCTTTTCGGGGCGGGGAAGCCGCTTGATCGCGAGCTCCCGGCGGAGGGCCGCGCCGCGGTCGACGGCCGGCTCCACGTGAATCAGCCGCACCGGCCGGCGCGAGCGGGTGTAGGAGGCGCCCCGGCCGGCGTTGTGGGCCGCCTCCCGCCGGGCCGGATCGGTCGTGATCCCGGTATACAGGGTGCCGTCGTCGCAGCGGGCGACGTAAACGTGCCATGCCATATGGATTGTAATGATAGGCCCGCCTTTCTATCTTCGGCCAACCCCCTGTGACCTCGCCGAGTCCTGTAGGAGACAATGCCTGATCGCCGTCGGGTCGGCCGAAGCACCTTGCCCGACCAGCGCACCCTCCTGTCCTGGCTGTTCGTCGGGCGGCTGGTGCTCTCCGTCGGCATTCTGCTCGGTGCCGGGCTGGTGTGGACGGAGCGGCCCCAGGAGTCGTTCCTCGTCACCATCGCTGTCACTGTCGCCCTGCTCTTCACGGGCTACGGCGCGTGGTGGGTGTTCCTCCGGAATCGGCGCGCGGGGAACGGCTTCCTCCTGGTGCAGGCGCTGGTGGACCTCGGCGTCATTACGACGATCGTCCACTTCGCGGGCCAGCCGCAGTCGGCCTTTCCGGCGCTCTATGTGCTGGCCGTCGCGGCCTACGCCCTCCTCATGCCGCCCACCTGGGGCGCGGTCACCGCGGTTCTCGCGTCGGCGCTCTTTCTGGGCGACGCGTTCTGGACCCGGGCCGGCGCTCCCGACACGGCGTTCTGGGCGCAGGTCGTAGTGTTCAACGTGGTGTTCGCGATCGTCGCGGTCCTGGGCCACCGCCTCCGCGAGGCGGGCATGGAGCAGGAGACGCTCGCCATCGAGCTCAAGCGGGTGCGGCTCGAGGCGGACGACATCCTGCGAAACATCCGGTCCGGGGTGCTGACGATCGACGGGGTCGGACGGCTCGCCTTCATCAATCCGACGGGCCAGAAGCTGCTCGACCTCGATGGCGACGGGTTGATCGGCATGCCGGTGCTCGACCAGCTCAAGACCCGCTCCTCGGAGCTCTGGGCGGCGGTGGTGGCCGGGATTCGGAACGGGCGGAAGATCAGCCGCGGCGAGGGCATGGTGACGCACCACGGCGGGCGCATCTTCCCCATCGGCCTCAGCACCACCACGTTCCGTCAGGAGGCGCAGGAGGCGCCGTCGGTGACCGCCATCTTCACCGACATCTCCGACCTGAAGGAAGTGCAGGAGCTCCAGGCCCGCGCCGAGCGGCTGGAGTCGGTCGCGGCACTGAGCGCCTCGCTGGCGCATGAGATCCGGAACCCGCTCGCCTCGATCCGGAGCTCGGTGGAGCAGCTCGCCCGCTCGAAGTTCGTCGACGAGGACGAGCGCTTCCTGGCCGGGCTCATCGTCCGGGAGAGCGACCGGCTGAGCCGGCTCCTGAGCGAGTTCCTCGACTTCGCCCGGGTGCGCGCCACCCAGCTCGTGCCGCTCGACCTTCACGCCGTGATGGTGGCGGTTGTCCGGCTGATCAAGGCGCATCCCGACTGTCGGCCCGACGCGGTCCTCACGGTCGAGGGCGGGCGCACCATCCTGGACGGCGACGAGGACCTGCTCCACCGGGTCGTCGCCAACCTGGTCCTCAACGCGGTCCAGGCCGCCCGGGGCCCGATCAAGATCACGGTAAGCGTCGCGGCGGTGCAGGGGGCGGACATTCCCCACGGCACCAATCTCGACCACGCCGTGCGGCTGCAGGTGCGGGACGACGGCCCGGGCATTCCCCAGGAGATCCGCGAGCGGCTGTTCGATCCGTTCGTGTCGGGGCGGCCGGGTGGGAGCGGGCTGGGTCTCGCGATCGTGCAGCGGGCCGTCCAGGCGCACCGGGGCCTGGTGCTGGTGGAGTCGGGAGCGGCTGTCGGCACGACCTTCACAATCTTCTTGCCCGCCAGGATGATGGCGGAGGATGCCGCATGAGCAACAAGCCTTCGGTCCTGGTGGTCGACGACGAATCCGGCATTCTCGACACCCTCCGCATCCTGCTGCGCAACGAGGGATTCGAGGTGACTACCGCCCAGGGCGGCAAGGCGGGGCTGGAGCAGATCCGGGCCGGCACCCACGATATCGTCCTGTCCGACGTGCGCATGCCGCAAGTCTCCGGGCTCGACATCCTGACCGCGGCCCGGGAACAGGACCCGATGACGCCGGTCATTCTCATGACCGCCCAGGCCTCGCTGCAGAGCGCGATCGCCGGGCTCAACTCGGGCGCCTTCCACTATATCCAGAAGCCGTTCGGCAACGACGAGCTGGTCGCCATCCTCCGGCGGGCGTGCGAGTTCCGCGCGGTCCGGGTGGAGAACAAGCAGCTCAAGCAGGAGATCCGCCGCCGCGACAAGAGCACCGTCACCCGGCCGATTGGCAAGTCGAAGCGGTTCATGGAGCTGCTGAAGCTCGCCGAGCATGTGGCGCCGACCGACTCGACCGTGCTGATCCAGGGGGAGAGCGGCACCGGCAAGGAGGTCGTCGCCCGCTACGTGCACAACCTCTCCAACCGGACGGAAGGCCCCTTCCTCTCGATCAACTGCGGCGCTCTTCCCGAGAACCTGCTCGAGAGCGAGCTGTTCGGCCACGTGAAGGGCAGCTTCACCGGTGCGGTGCGGGACAAGCAGGGACTCTTCGCCGCGGCGCGGGGCGGGAGCTTCTTCCTGGACGAGGTTGGCGAGATGCCGCCGTCGCTTCAGGTCAAGCTCCTCCGCGTGCTGCAGGAGCGGGAGGCGATCCCGGTCGGCGCCACCGAGGCGATCCCGGTAGACGTCCGGATCATCGCCGCCACCAACCGCGATCTCGAAGAGGAGATCCGCCGGGGCAACTTCCGGTCGGACCTGTTCTACCGCCTCAACGTCATCGCTCTCAACCTCCCCCCGCTGCGCGAGCGCCGGGACGACCTGCTGCTCCTGATCGAGAACTTCCTCCAGAGCCTGGGGAACGACGCGGGGACCGAGCCCAAGGCGCTCGCCTCGGAGGCGCTCGACGCGGTGATGGTCTATGAGTGGCCGGGGAACGTCCGCGAGCTGGAAAACGCCCTGGAGCACGCCACCGTCCTCAGCCGGGGCAACCTGATCGAGGCCGCATCGCTGCCGGAGCGAATCACCAAGCGACGGAAGGAACCCCTGGTCGCGGAGCGATCTTACCGGAACCCCACCCTGGAGGTCATCGAGCGAGCCTACATCATGTGGGTGCTCCAGGCGGAGGGGGGCAACAAGACCCGGGCGGCCGAGGTGCTGGGAATCGATCCGTCGACCCTGTACCGGAAGCTCAGCCGGTACGAGGAACAGGTGGAGGTGAAGGTGTAGGGGGACTTCCCGCCCTCCAGCCTTGGCACAAGCCATGCTATGCGGAGGCGGTTCGCGCCGATCCCGTCACTCGCCAACTGTCTAAACTCGCGACTACCCGGGGTTCCCGATGGATGTAACGCACGCTGGCGATGTCGCCGGCGCCGAGACGCTGGGCATCATGGCCGCTGCCCCCAGGTTCAACGCCTGGCAGTACGAGATCATCGCGCCCTATCTGGGCCGGCGTGTGCTGGAGGTGGGCTCCGGGATCGGCAACATCTCCCGTCACCTGGTGGCGGCCAGGCATGAGCTCGTCGTCCTCACGGACACGGATGAATGGTACCGGAAGCAGCTCAGGGCCACCTATGGCAACGATCCGACCGTCGTCATCGAACCGTTGACGCTCCCTGACGATCGTGCAGCCGTGGACTACGCCCCGCACCGGCTCGACACCGTGGTGGCGCTCAATGTGGTGGAGCACATCCCCGATGATGTGGGCGCCCTTCGGACCATGGGCCAGATGGTCGGGCGCGGTGGCCGAGTGGTCGTGCTCGTCCCGGCCATGCAGTGGCTCTTCGGCTCTCTGGATGAAGAGCTC
Source organism: uncultured Gemmatimonadales bacterium (assembly GCA_963728705.1). Classification (GTDB taxonomy): domain Bacteria; phylum Gemmatimonadota; class Gemmatimonadetes; order Gemmatimonadales; family GWC2-71-9; genus CAVVWJ01. The sequence continues at coordinate 62,863 of CAVSLY010000011.1, read as the reverse complement.
CAGCACCAGCGGCGTTACAGCCGCCGGACATTACGGGACGCGGTCCAGGCGGCGGGGATGCGGGTCCAGGCGCTCCTCTGGTTCAATGTCGCCGGGATCCCCGGGTGGTGGTGGAACGCGAAGGTCCGGCGGACGCCCCGGATCCCCTTGGGCCAGCTCCGGAAGTTCGACGCGCTGGTGCCGCTGCTCAAGATCGAGCGTTACCTGCCGATTCCATGCGCTCAGTCACTCATCGTGGTAGGAGTGAAGGATGGCTGACCTGCCAAGGCTGTCAGTGATCGTGCCGGTATACAACGAGGAGAACACGCTGGCGGCCATCGTCGACGCGCTGCGTGCCGTGCCCCTTCCGATGGAAATCATCGCCGTCAACGATGCCTCCACCGATGGAAGCGGTGCGATGCTCGACGCCTTGCAGGCCAGGAAGCTGGTGGACATCGTCGTGCATCAGCCATACAACCGCGGGAAAGGCGCGGCGCTGCGCGAGGGCATCCGGCGCGCCACCGGGGACGTGATCGTCGTCCAGGATGCGGATCTCGAGTATGACCCCACGGAATTCGGACGGCTGCTGAGTCCGATCCTGGAAGGAAAGGCCGACGCGGTATTCGGCTCTCGCTTCCTGAGCGGCGAGCACCGCGTGCTCTACTTCTGGCATTCGGTCGGGAACCGGGTCTTGACCCTCCTGTCCAACATGTTCACGAACATCAACCTCACCGACATGGAGACGTGCTATAAGATGGTGAGGGCCCCGTTGATGAAGTCACTGGTCCTGACCAGCGATCGTTTCGGATTCGAGCCCGAAGTGACGGCCCGTCTCGCCCAGGCCCGGGCCCGGATCTGGGAGGTCCCGATCTCGTACTCGGGCCGAACCTATGAGGAGGGCAAGAAGATCGGCTGGAAGGATGGCATCGCGGCGTTCTGGCACATTGTGCGGTTCAATGTCTTCCGTCCCTCGCAGCGCCCCGTCCCCGCCGTTGCCGGGCCACGGCAGACCACCGAGGTTGCCGGCGGCCGCGCGGCCGAGTGAACGGGGTGCCCCCCGCGCCATCGGCCGGGGCGGGATGCAGCCCGTGGGCCCCGAGGGCCGCGGCGGTGTTCCTGCTCATCTTCGCCTTCCTCCCGCTCGTCAACTGGATCCCGGGCAGCCACGATGCGCCATGGTACCGCGGGCTCGCAGCGGAGTGGGTGAACGGCACGGCCATCGTGATCGGAGCGGCCGCCGTCCTCACGATTCTGTCCCGGCGCTTCCCCTCGCTCTGGCCTGAGACCTGGCTGGCCGGACCACGGGTCTCCTCGCTCGCAACTTCCCCGGCTACAATCGCGGTCCTGGTCACCCTCGCCTTCGCCCTGTACGCCGGGATCGCGCGAGTCGTCTTCGACGCCCACCCGCTCGTCATCGACGAAATCGTCCAGACGTTCCAGGCTCAGATCCTCGCCGGCGGGCGGCTCTGGCTTCCGGTCTCGCCGCATCCTGAGTTTGCGAGCGAGCTGAACATCATCGACTGGGGCGGGAAGATGTATTCCCATTTCCCGGTCGGGGGCCCGGCCATGCTCGCGCTGGGCGAGCTGATCCGTGCGCCATGGCTGGTCAATCCGGTGGCAGGGGCCCTGTCCGTGATGCTCTTCGCCGCCATGGCGTCCACGATCGAGCCAGGTCGGCGGACACGGCTGGCCGCGACGGGGCTCTTCGCCTTCGCGCCGTTTACGGCGTTCATGGCGGGATCCTACATGAACCACGTCACCGCCCTCACCTGGCTGCTGCTTGGCCTGGCGGGACTCGCCAAGGTGACCGCGACCGACGCGCCCCGACCGTGGTGGGCATTCGCCTGCGGCCTGGGCTTCGGCTGCTCGGCAACGATCCGGCCCATCGACGCCGCGATCTTCGCGCTTCCGGCGGGCTTGTGGCTCTTCGTCCGTGCCGGAAAGCGGCACATGCGCGCCCGGGATCTGGCCGCGGCAGGTCTGGGACTCGCCCTTCCGCTTGCGGCGCTGATGTGGGCCAACTTCGAGACGACCGGCGCGCCGCTCACCTTCGGCTATCAGGTGATGTGGGGTGGCAACGTCGGTCTGGGGTTCCATCCGTCACCGTGGGGCGTCCCGCACACGCCGCTGCGGGGCCTCGTGCTGCTCAACCTGTACTTCATCCGGCTCCAGACGTTCTTGTACGAGACCCCGCTTCCCAGCCTCGTGCCCGTGGTTGCGGCCCTCGCGCTCACCCGGCGGATCAGTTCTTTCGACCGTTACCTGCTCGGGTCGAGCGCGCTGCTGGTGGCGGCGTACTTCGCCTATTGGCACGATGGCTACTACCTGGGGCCCCGCTTCATGTACCCGTTGGTACCCGTCCTGGCGCTGTGGACGGCGCGGCTGCCGCGCATCGTCGCGGAACGCTTCGGGTCTCCGGAGGCGAGACGGGCCGTGATCTTCTCCTATCTGGTGGCTGGCGCTCTTGCCCTGGCGCTCGCGCTGCCGATTCGTGCGCGCCAATACCACGCGATGTTCGGCACCATGCGGTGGGACGCCTCGCGGGCGGCCGCGGCGGCAGGCGTTCGGAACGCGGTGGTGTTCGTGCGGGAGACCTGGGGAGCGCAGCTCCTGGTCCGGATGTGGGCGTTGGGGGTGTCTCGCGCCGATGCCGAGCGCATCTACAATCGCGCTGATGCCTGCGTACTCGACCATATCACGACCAGTCTCCAGAGCACGCCTGGACACCGGGTCCCACCCGATTCGGCCCTCCGGCTGCTCGAGGGCGCTACGGCAGACTCCAGTCGCCTGGTCCGCTCCAGCTTCTCGCCGGACACGAGCGAACGATTTCTCCCCGGTCAGCCCTACACGCAGAACTGTGTCGACCGAATCAACGAGGATCGCGGCGGGACGATGCTGCTCGCGCCGCTCCTTCTGCTGCGCGACGGCAACGTCTACGTCCGGGATCTTCACGAGCGCAATGCCATGCTGGCCCGGGAGTACCCCGATCGCGCGCTCTTCCTGCTTCGACCGTCGTCATCGGGACCGGGGGCCACTCCGGTGTTTTATCCGCTGTCCCGCGACTCGCTGCTGAGCGCAGATCAGCGCCGGGTGGGGCCCGACTGATGTAGCGCTCAGCGGACCTTCCGAGGCGCCGCGCCCTGGGCCCTGAGCGCGCTGTCGGCTCGCGCCAGCATGCGCGCGAACTCGCGCCTCCCGGCCGCGGCCTCCCCCGCAATGGTCTGGCGAGCTCCCGCATAATCCCCGATTGCCATGCGACACTCGAAGCTCCGGCTCTGTGCCAGCACCAGCTCAAATTCCCCTGCGACGGCGGCCGCCCGGTCGAACAGAGGGATCGCCTCTTTGCAGCGGCCGCTGGCGCGCAGGATCTGTCCCAACTCGAGGTACACTAGCGGGTCGCCGGCGTAAAGCTCGGTGGCCACCCGCAGCTCCGCTTCGGCCTCGGCCGGCTTCCCCTGCTCCGCGAGAAAGCGGGCGTACGCGAGATGCGCGCGATATCCCCGCGGGGAATCGCGGATCATCTGGGGAAACAGCGTCGAGCCGTCGCGCCAGGCTGGTTGGCGCGCCGCGCTGCGGACGGCGCCGGCCAGCACGAGGAGTCCGCCCAGGGATGCGAGAGCCGGGCGAAGGCGCCGATGCGGCTCGAGCAGTCGAGCCAGGAGACGCGCCCCCGACGCCAGCGCGATTGCGACGCCAACGCTGGGCAAGTAGAGCGTCCGCTCGGCGATCAATACGCCGGTCGGAAAGAGGACATTGCTGACCGGCAGAAGCGCGAGCGCCGTCCAGCCCAGGCCGAACACGGCTCCCCGCTCCCCGGCCCGCCACGTGAGCCATGCTCCGACGGCCGCTGCAGCGAGCAGGACCAGACCGACGAGATGCGCCTGGCCCAGGTGCGTCATTGCCGAAAACTCAGGCGGGGAGTAATCGCCCCGCAGGTGGGCCGGCCACAGCATGAGGCGAAAGAGCGAGGGAACCATCGCGAGCATGGTGAGGGCCCGGCCACCGGCATCGAGCCCCTGGAGCGCGGCGGCAGGCGCACCGCCGCCAAGGCCGTGGAGCACGACGGTTCTTGCCGCGAACAGGGCGGAAAGCGACGCACCCAGTAGCACGGCCAGCGCTGCGAGCTGGCGCCAGTCCCGACGCTGCCGGCCGGCGATGGTCAGCTCGGCGAGGCCGAGCAGCACGGGAACCACGAAGCCCTGTTCCTTGGCGAGCGCCGCCAGCACCGCCAGCAGCGTGATGACGAGACGGCTGCCCGAACCCAGAGCCCCGGTTTGGCGCGCGCGAACGTAGAGCGCGGCGCTGAGCGTGGCCGCGAGCCCCATCACCAGCTCCGCCTGCCCCACCACGTTGGCCACCGCCTCGACGTGAACCGGATGCACCGCGAAAATCGCCGCGCCGACGCACGCCCACGCCGGAGGCATGATTCGTCGGCCCAGGAAGTACACCGCCAGCACCGTGGCGATGTTCAGGAGAACGTTGGCTAGGTGAAAGGGCAGGGGCGACCCGCCGCCGATCGCCCACTCCGCTGCAAAAAGCCACACAACGACGGGACGGTAGAGAAATCCGCCGTGCGATGGTGGCCAGTAGCTTTGGGTGGCGTAGGTCCACGGAGCCAGGAGCTCGTGGACCCGCGGATTGTTGCGGATGATCGGCAGATCGTCGTAGGCAAAGCCGTTGGCGACGCTGGGTGCGCTGACGATCGCCGCGAGCACTATCAGGAAGACAGCCCCCCGCAGGACCTCCCCACGCGGCGTCGTCGCTCCTTGGTCCGGAATCGCTCCTCCCGGACTCACTCACACCTCATCATGGACGGGCCGGCCGGCCGGAGCCCGCGCTATCGGGAACGCTCAGGCGGACGGTCCCTGCGGGGGCGCTCGCCGCCTTGGCGCTGTCGGCGGCACGCTCGAAGTCGCGAAACATGGCTGGCCATGTGTTCTCGGCGATGCCGGCCCCGGCGACGTCGTGGGCCTCGGCGTAGCGACCATCGTGCAGCAGGCAGGCGATCATCGAGGCGCGCGTATCGGCGGATTTCGGTGACAACTCCAGCGCGCGCTTGTACAAGGGTATGGCCGGCCCGCACAGGGCCGCGAGCCGGTACCGATCACCCAGGATCTGGTAGGTGAGGAGACCGTCCGGGTAGAGCCGAATCGCCTCCCGCAACAGTCGCTCTCCGGTGCCCTTCTGCCCGATGGTGAACATGACACCGCCGAGCGCCGCCCGCGCGCGGTAGCTCGTTGGCGCGTCCTCCACCGCACGCCACCAGAAGGTGAGCGTGTCGTGCCAGTCCCGGTACCGCACTGCGCTCCTGACCGCGCCGGCGAGCACGATGGCGCCGATCGCGGCCAAGGCCGCGAGGCGCACGCCCGGGCGCGCACCGCTCAACCGAGGAGCCAACGCCGCCAGGCCGGCACCGAGCAACAGCGCCACGCCGACGCTCGGCAGAAACAGCGTCCGCTCCGCGAGGGCGATACCGGTGGGGACGAGCAGGTTGCTCACGGGAAGCATCGCGACCGCCACCCACAACATTCCGAAGCTCGCGACCCACCGACGCCCGATGCCGATGATGGCCAGCATCGCCGTCGGCGCGAGGATGAGGAGGCCGACCGTCTGCGCCCATCCCCAGGCGCTCGCGGCGGGGATCTCCTGGGGCGAGTAGTCGACCTGCAGGTGCGCGGGCCAGATGAACAGGCGCGCCCATTCGGGAACCACCCCAAGCATCGTGAGCGCGCGCTCTGCGGGAGACAGGCCCAGAAAGACTTCCGCCGCGAACGTACCGGAAAACGAAGAGAGCACCAGCGTCCGGACCACGATGAACCCAGCGCCGACCAGTGCCAGGGTGACGATGAGCGGCCGGAGCTGCCGGACCCGAGCCCGGAGCGGACGGCTGTCCCCCACGACCGTCAGCTCGGCAGCCGCGAGCAGGCCGGGCAGCACGATACCGGATTCCTTGAAGAGGCACGCCAGTGCATAGGCAACGGCGAAGAACGCGAGGTCCTTGGGCCGGAGCGCGCTCTCCGCTGCCCGCCGATCCAGGTACCCGCAGACCGCCACAACTACGCAAAGTGCCGCAGCCAGTTCCGCCTGGTTCACGGCACCGGCCACGCTCTCGACGTGGACCGGATGGACGGCAAACACTGCTGCCCCGGCCAGCGCGGCGTGCGGTGGCAGCAGGCGGCGGCACAGCGCGAGCACTGCGAGACAGACCGCCACGTACAGCAGCACGCTCACGCCGTGGAAGAACCACGGGCGCCCGTAACCGACCACCCATTCGACGGTGAAAAGGGCGGAGCTCAGCGGTCGGTAGAGGTACGGACTAAAGGGCTGGGGCCAATACGGTTGGTGAAAGTGCGCCGCCAGGCCGCTCAACTGGTGGACGGCGGGGTTGCGGACGATGATCGGCACATCGTCCTGGATGAAGTCGTTCAGCACCACGGTGAACGACGCGCCGACGCTCAGCGTGGCGACCAGCGCCACCGCGGTCCACGATCGAGGTCCGCCCCGCAAGGGCATGAGCATGTCGGACATGGGCCTTTGACTCATTTGGTTGAGAATGCCACGGCCCGCGCGTTCATGGTGCCGCACGGCGGTCCGAGATGTGCAATTTGCAGCAGCCAGCGGCCCGGCGACTCGGCCCTCTTGCAGAATCCTTCGAATCGCCGGCCAAACCAGTCAAGCATGAGTTTGCACTGCGACGGCAAACCGTTTGAGCTAACAGGACATATGATGGTCGACCTCCGGGGTGGCATGTGGGTTGCCATCACCTCTTCCCGGGAACCATCCCAGCACCACCGCGTCCGGCTCGACAGGGGCCGCCACTTTACCGGAGGAAGAAATGACGAACCGCAAGGGCTTCACCCTCATCGAGCTGCTGATCGTGGTCGTGATCATCGGCATCCTGGCCGCTATCGCGATCCCGAAGTTCGCGGCCACCAAGGACAAGGCCAAGCTGGCCTCGGTCAAGACCGACCTGCGTAACGCGATGACCGCTCAGGAAGCGTACTTCTCGGACTACGCGACGTACGGCAGCTTCGCCCAGCTCCAGACGGCGTCGCAACTTCACGCTGTCGAGCGGTAACACCGCGGCGATCGTCGGGGCCACCAACGGCTACACGGCCACGATGACCAACGCCTCGATCTCGACCGGCATCAAGAAGTGCACGGTGCAGGTTGGCGCCGGCGCGGCCAGCACGCTGGATGGCGTGATCGTCTGCAGCTAAGGCGATCTCGGTCTAGCAACGCAAATCAGGCGGTGGCCTCTGGCCGCCGCCTGATTGCGTTTGCGGCGCCTGGTGCACTGCCTCGCGTTGCAGATTTCGTGAGTGGTCGCGGCAGCGGGGCGGTCCAGCCCGATGCTCCCATTCGTAAGCGCTTGGTGTGTACTGAATTGTGAATGGTACATCCGGTGGCATCGTCATTGCCACTCTCCCCGGGGAGCAGGGGACGTTGGGCTGTGGTTGGCGACTTCCTTGAGGGTCACACCAGGAGCAACCAGATGCGGCGACGCGACCGAGGGTTCACGCTGATCGAGCTGCTGATGGTTGTCGTGATCATCGGGATCCTGGCCGCGGTCGCCATCCCCAAGTTCGCGGCGACCAAGGAGCAGGCGTACGTCGCCAACATGAAGAGCGACCTGCGCAATTTCGCCACGGCGGAAGAAAACTACAGCAGCGATAACAACATCTACTACGCCGGTGTGGTGCCGGCCGCCGGGCTGCTGTACAGCCCGTCGCCGGGGATCACCATCACGATCACGGAGGCCGGCACGGCCGGCTGGGCGGCGGTCGCGTCCAGCAATGGCAGTCCACGGACTTGCGCCCTCTACGCCGGGGCCGTGACCCCGCCCGCGCCGGCGGTTACCGAGGGTACCATCGCCTGCACGCCGTGAGGCGCCGCAGGTGAATCGGTGGTCCACGCTCCGGGCACGAGTTCTCTTCGAGCTCGGTTTCGTCACATCGAGCGCTGTGCTGGTGGTCGGGGCTGCCACCGTGCTGATCTCCGGCGCCGACCCGGTCGAGATCGCGGCACCGCTCATTCTGCTCTGGGTTGGCACCACCGCGGTCTTTGTCGTGTTCGGCTCGCGTCTGATGCATCGTCTGTTGCTCCGGCCGCTCCAGCAGCTGGCCGCGGAGGCCGATGCGCTGGCCCACGGCGGGCTCACGGCGCCCCTGCCGACATACGAGACCGCTGAGTTGACCGAGCTGGCCGAGCGGTATCGCGCCATGGCGGAGAGCCTGATCGACCTCCACACCGAAGCGGTGAGGGTCGAGAAGCTGGCCGGGATCGGCCGGCTGGCGGCCGGCGTGGCCCACGAGGTCCGCAATCCCTTGGGGGCGATAGCCAACTACATCGAGGTGCTGCAGCGTCGGGGCACTGATCCTGCCGTTACGACGGAAATGCGGTGCGCGGTGGAGCGGATCGAGCGGATCGTGCAAGGATTGGTGAATTACGCCCGGCCTGGCGCCGCGGCCCCCGGCGTCTCCGGCACCGAGGCCACCGATCTCAATGCCGCCGTCCGGACCGTGCTGGCCTTTCTCGACGCCCAGGGGACATTGCGGGGGCACCAGGTGGAGGTCTCGCTCGAGCCTGACCTCCCGCTGGTCCGGGGCGATTGCCACCTGCTCGAGCAGGTGCTCGTCAACTTGATCGTCAACGCCTGCCAGGCCGCGCCGCAGGGACGGATCGCGGTCGGCACGGTGACCAAGCGCCTGGAGGGCGGGCACGCCGGCGCCTCTCGCCGGGACGACGGGAGCCGTACCACCGCGGCAGAGCGGCACGGGTGGGCCACGCGGCCTCGGCGGAGCGACCTGCCGGTGGGTTGCCCGGGAGCGATTCTCTTCGTGGCGGACAGCGGGCCCGGCGTCTCGGAGGCAGATCGGGAGCGGGTCTTCGATCCATTCTTTACGACCAAGGATCCGGGCGAAGGCACGGGGCTCGGATTGGCGATTGTGGCGCGGACGGTCCACGAAAGCGGCGGGCTCGTCTGGGTGGATCGGGCACGGGAGGGTGGGGCGGTGTTCAAGGTTTTCTTCTCGCTGGCAGGTGGAACCCATGCGTTTGCTCATCGTTGACGACGATGCCGGGCTCCGGCACTCACTCGCGCTGCTGCTCCAGGAAGCGGGATACGAGGTCGTAGCCGAGGGCGACCCCGAGGAAGCCCTGACCCGGGCGGCCGCGGAATCGTTCGACCTCATCCTGTGCGACGTTCGGATGCCGAAGATGGACGGGCTCACCTTCCTTGGCCGCTACCGCGCCAGGCATGGGTCCGCCCTGCTCATCATGATGAGCGCCTACGGCAACGAGGACGCCGCCATCGCCGCCATGCACGAAGGAGCCTACGACTATCTGCCGAAGCCGTTCCGTCCGGATGAAGTGATCATGACCGTTCGGAAGGCTGAGGAGCGGGAACGGCTCCGCCGCGAGGTGGAGACCCTGCGCTCGAGTCTTGGCGTCGATCCGGTGCGCGATCTCATGATTTTCGAGAGCCGGGCCATGCGGGAGCTGCTCGAGCTGGCGGGCCGGGTGGCCCAGCACGATACCACGGTGCTCATCACCGGCGAGAGCGGCACGGGCAAGGAGGTCCTCGCCCGCGCCATTCACCGCCTGAGCCCGAGGTCCGAGCGCGCCTTCACGGCCATCAACTGCGCGGCGATTCCCGGCCAGCTCCTGGAGTCCGAGCTCTTCGGACACACGAAGGGTGCGTTCACCGGCGCGGTCGCCGACCGGATGGGGCTGTTCGAGGTCGCCCACGAAGGCACGCTGCTCCTCGACGAGATCGGCGACCTTCCGCTCGACCTGCAGGCCAAACTGCTGCGCGTGCTCGAGGAGGGCGAGATCCGTCGGGTGGGAGGTCGTGACGCCAAGCGGGTGGACGTCCGCGTCATCGCGGCCACCGCGAAGCCGCTCGAGCAGGCGGTCGAGCAGGGCGAGTTCCGCGCCGATCTGTTCTACCGCCTGAACGTCGTGCGCCTGCACCTGCCGCCCCTGCGTGAGCGCCCGGAGGACGTGCCGGCCCTGCTCACCCACTTTGCGCGCCAGGCCGCCACGCGGATGGGACGCGCCGTGAGCCTGACGCCTGGCGCGCTTGCCTCGCTCACCCATCACAGCTGGCCCGGCAACGTCCGCGAGCTCCGGAACGCCGTCGAGCGGGCCGTGGTGCTGGGCGCAGGCGGACCGCTGGATATCAAGGACTTCGGCCTCGGCAATGGCAACGGCAACGGCCATGGCTCGGGCAATGGGGCGCCCGCGAGCGCCGACGCCTCCAACGGCACCCTCGTCCTCAAGACCCAGGTGGAGGAGATCGAGCGTCGCGCCATCCAGAAGGCGCTCCAGGTGTCGGGCGGCAACCGCCGCCAGGCCGCGAGCCTCCTCGGCATCAGCCTCCGGACCCTCTTCTACAAGATGCGCCGCCTGCCGGTCCAGGAGCGGCACGTCTAACGCAAACAGCCGCACTTCGTGCAACTCGGTGCACGGAGTCAGCTCGGCGGTGAAATCCCAACCTCGTCTGTCCCTGAGACTTGCCGCTTGGTATGCGGCCTGCGATAGGAGCGGCCCACCGGCTCGGGCGGGTGGCGCCGGATCGATTGAACTCAAGGGGGCGACAGTGACCGCACGCCGCAGGGGGTTTTCGCTGGTCGAGGTGCTCATCGTGGTCGTCATCATCGGGGTCATGCTGAGCATCGGCTTCCCGAAGCTGCGGACCGGGATGACCAACAACAACGTCCGGGCCGCCCGTACCGCGCTCATCAACATGATCGCGGGGGCACGGAACGCCTCCTCCCAGACCAACCGCTCCACCTGGGTGAAGATCGAGGGCAACCGCGCCGTAGTGCTCGCCCGCCCCAGGCTGGTTCCTGTGGGCGGCAGCAACGCCGACACCATCGGCCCGGTCCAGAACCTGGGCCAGCTCTACGGGGTCACGGTCACGGCCACCGTGGATTCCTTCCGGTTCAATCCGACTCTAACCTCGCTCGATGTCGTCGGCACGACGTTCACCATCTCCCGTAGCGGCCGCGTCGAGACCGTGGCGGTCGACGGCCTGGGGAGGGTCATCAAATGAAGCGCGCCACTGCGGGGTTCACCCTCGTCGAAGTGCTCGTCGCGGTTGTCGTCCTCGGCATCGGCATCGTCGCGATGGCGGGGACGTCGGGCATGGTCACCCGCATGATCGGCCGGGGCAAGATGGCCACGCGCGCGGGGCAAGCGGCCACGCGGAAGATCGAGGAGCTCCGCCTCGCGGCGTACTCGACCTCGCCGCACTGTTCGGCCGGCGCCTTCGCCACCGGTGGCCCGGTGGTCGCCAACGGGGTCACCACGTCCTGGGTCGTCCCCGTGAGCGGAACCGTGCGGTCCGTGCAGGTCACCGTCTCCTTCAGGACCTCGCGCGGCGGCACCCATACCGACGTGCTCAACACCCTCATCGAGTGCTGACGCCCATGCGCAACCGACGCGGCTTCACCCTGGTGGAGATCCTGGTCTCGCTGGTCATCATGCTCATCGTGAGCGGCGCGATCTACAAGATGCTGAACTCCAGCCAGCGGCTTACCCGCGCGCAGGCCGAGCGCGTGAGCCTCCAGTCGAGCGTCCGGAGCGGAGCCCTGGTCGTGCCCACGGAGCTGCGCGAGCTCAGTACGTTCGTGGCTGGCACCGACGACCAGAACGACGTCGAGGTGATCACGGGGACGACGGACATACAGTATCGCGCCATGCGCGGGGTCGGCTTCGTCTGCCAGGCCCCGACGGCCACCGAGATCCGGATCGCCCGCAACAGCCTCGCAGGCTCGTGGCCCGGCTATTCCGGATACCGGGATCCTGCGCCGACCCGGGATGGCATCTACGTCTTCATCGATGGAGACGAGAGCGTCGGCGGTGTCGATTCGTGGCTGAAGCTCTCGCTGACCGGCGTGGCTTCGGCGAGCACGTGCGGCGGCGTCTCCGCGATCGCGCTCACCGTTCCCAACACGCCGACGCTCACGGCTCTGCCGCTTCGCACCCCGATTCGGATTTACGAGAGAATGCAGCTGCAACTCTACGTGAGCGGCGGCAAGTCCTGGCTCGGCGCCAAGTCCCTCAATACGGGGGAAGCCTTTCAGCCGGTGCTCGGCCCCCTGACCGACGCCAATGGACTGGCGTTCGAGTACCTCGACGCCGCCGGGGCGGCCACGGCCGACCGCAAATCCATCAAGAGCATCAGGGTGACGGTTCGGGGCATCACTGAGCAAGGCATCAACGGGGGCAGCGGGTCCTCCGGGGCGATGTCCAACGTGCAGGATACGCTCGTTAGCCAGGTCGTCTTGCGCAACGCGTTCCGGCCATGACCGGACCACTTCTCAAGGAGAACGGCATGCGATCTCCACGGATGAACGACGAACGCGGCGTCGCGCTGGCGATGGCGATTTTCGCCCTGGTCATCATCGGAATTCTGGTGGCCGGCAGCTTCTTCGCCGGGCGCCTCGAGCAGCAGTCGGGGCAGAACACGCTGTTCGCGGCCCAGGCCGCCGAGGCCGCCGAGGCCGGGCTCAGCGACGCGCTGGGCACCTACAACGCGACGACGCTTCAGTCGCTTGCGAACGGCGCCAGCACCTCGTGGACCACGGCGACCCTGGCGAGCGGCATCAGCTATGACCAGCGCGTCGACCGGCTGACCGACGGCCTCTTCCTGTACCGGTCGGTCGGCAACCGCCAGAGCGCCGGCGCCACCGTGGCCACCCGCTCGGTGGGAACCCTGGTGCGCCTGTTGTCGGCTAACATCCAGGTGAGCGCCGGCCTGACCGCCCTGGGCGACGTACTGGTCGGCGGCAACTCCACCGTGAGCGGCAACGACGCCACGCCCAGCGCGTGGACCTCCGCCGGCGTGAGCTGCCCTACTCCCGGCAACGTGGCCGGCGTGCGCTTCAACGGGACCCTGGATCAGAAGGGCAGCGCCGTCATCACCGGTAGTCCGGCCAAGCAGCCCGACGCCACGCTGGATTCAACCAACATCTTCGGTGGGACCAACTTCGCCAAGCTCAAGGCGATGCGCACGCTTACGATCACGGGCAACGTCAGCGGGCTGGCCGCCGCCGTCACCGGCAGCCCGGCCAAGTGTGACATCTCCGTGTTGAGCAACTGGGGCGCGCCGACGGTTCCCACGAGCCCCTGCTTCAACTATTTCCCGATCGTCTACCACTACGGCGATCTCAGCATCTCGGGCAGCGGCGAGGGCCAGGGCATCCTGCTGGTCGAGGGGAACCTCCAGGTCCAGGGACGAGTCGACTTCTACGGCCCCGTCATCGTGACCGGCGGTGTGGACGTCCGCGGCACCGGCAGCGACGACGTGAAGTTCTACGGCGGCATCATGGCGCAGAACGTGACGCTCGACGACAGCCGGCTCACCGGTAACGCCACGGTGAACTATTCCTCCTGCGCCATCAAGCGCGCGCTCCAGGGCTCGGCCGTGCCGACGGCGTTGGACGAGCGGAGCTGGGTGCAGCTCTACAACTAGCCGACCGGGAGCTCCGCACCGGTCTCGTTTCGAGGGGGCATCCTGAACTGGGTGCCCCTTCGCGCGTCCCCGGGAGGGAGCCGGACCGGAGGGCTGCAACCCTTTGCGCCGACCCGGCGTTTCCCCCGGACTCCCGCATCGCGAGAAAGGGCTTGCGAAAGAGAAGAAGGCGGGCTCTCCAGGGGCCTGCAGGGGTCCGGTAGCCGCCGCGTTAAAGGGCTCCGCCCAAACGAGTTCCGCCAGTGCAAGTTGTGTGGCACATCGGTTGCCCTCCTACGGTCGGACTACCCTCATGCCCCGGCGCCGGCAGCATGTCCGGAGCAAGCGCAGCAGGCCTGAGCCACCCCTCAACAAGCGGACACGTATGGGACTCTTCGGGCGCAATGCGACGACGGTCGGCCTCGATATCGGGAGCGGCCTGATCAAGCTCGTCGCGATCTCGCACGCCTCGGGCGGACCGGTCCTCACCAAGGTCGCGTTCACGTCGGTCGTGAACGATGCCATCGTCGAGGGTGAGATCATGGACCCGGGCCTGGTGGCCGATGCCATTCGGGGCCTGATGGCCTCCGCCGGCCTCAAGGGCAAGAAGGTCGTGGTCGCCGTGGGTGGCCGTGACGTGATCATCAAGAAGATCGCCATGGACCGCATGGCGGAGACCGAAGCCCGCGAGGTGATCCGCTGGGAGGCCGAGCAGCACGTGCCGTTCGACATGGACAACGTGGAGCTCGACTTCCAGATCCTGGATCCCGAGTCGGAAGGCCTGCAGATGACCGTGCTCCTCGTGGCCGCCAAGCGCGAGCTGGTCGAGCACAAGGTCGCGCTGCTCTCCGACGTCGGCCTCGAGCCCAGTGTCATCGACGTGGACGCCTTCGCGCTGCACAACGCCTTCGAGATCAACTACCCCGAGGCCATGCGCGGGGTCGTCGGCCTGGTGAACATCGGGCACGAGACCACCAACATCAACATCCTGGACGAAGGCGTGCCGGTGCTGACCCGGGACATCCCGATCGGCACCCGCCGCTTCAAGGAAGACTTGCAGCGCGAGCGCGGCCTGTCCGCCGACGAGGCGGAGGCGCTGCTCCGAGGGTCCGACGCCGGTAGCGAAGCCCTCGATCCGCTCCTCGAGTCCCGTGGCGAAGAGCTGGCCATCGGCATCGAGCGCGCGGCGGCGTTCCTTCAGTCGTCCAGCCGTTCGGCCAACGGTCTCGGCCGGATCTTCACGACTGGCGGCGGGGCCAGGATCCCGCGGCTGAATAAAGTGCTTTCGGACCGGCTGCGCATTCCGGTCCAGCTGGCCAACCCGATCGAGAAGCTCCAGGTGGCCGACGGCGTCTTCGACCAGTTCCCGGTCGATGAGGTCGCCCCCCTGCTGATGTTGCCGATCGGCCTCGCGCTGCGCAGCGCCGCGTAACCCCGACCAGGACCGACGACCGATGATCACCATCAATCTCCGCCCTGACCTCAAGCGTAAACGCTCGCGGCGGCCCCTCAGTGGGGCGCTCGATGGGGTGCGCGGCCTGGGGAGCAAGATCAAGGAGCCTCTGCTGCTCGCGGCCGTGTTGAGCTGGGTGGGCGTGCTCGGCTGGCTGGGCTTCGTCGTGGTCGGCACCACGCGCGAACTGAGCGCGCTGACCCCGCAGCTCGAGCAGAGCCGGGCCGAGAACAAGCGGTTCAAGGCGTTCCTCGCCGAGAAGCGCCACCAGGAGGTCATCCGCGACTCGCTCGTGGCGCAGATCGGTGTGATCCGCACCGTCGATGGCGACCGGTACGTGTGGGCGCACGTGCTCGACGAAGTGACCCGCGCGCTGCCAGCCTACACCTGGCTGGTTGACCTGGCTCCGGCCGGGGTCGGCACCGCGCATCCGGCTCCGGCCGCGGCGGCCGCCCCCAAAGCCGCCACGGCCGCCGACAGCACCCAGCCCGAGGTCGCGCCGCCGGTCCAGTTCGAGCTGAACGGCCGCACGGTGGACATCCAGGCCTACACCCGGTTCCTGCGCCAGCTCGAGGCGTCGCCGTGGATCACGGACGTCACGCCGGTGTCGGCACAGACGGTGATCGAGAAGGAGCGGCCCGTCACGGCGTTCACCATCCGCGCCACGTTTCGCCAGGCCGACTCGGCATACATCAGGACCGTCCCCCTCAGCAACTCGGTGAGGTAGCACGCCATGGCCTCTTTAACTTCGCAGAAGTCGACGCCGATCTTCATGGTCCTGCTGGCCGGGATCGTCGGATACGTCGCCTACACCGGCACTCTGCTGGATTACCTCGGCATGCAGGGCGTGAGCGCGCGCCAGGAGCGGATCGTCGCGACGCGCGACACCATCGCTCGCCTGGATGCCGCTACCGACAGCGCCAAGAAGGAGCTGGCGCGCGGCACGGTCGAGGATCTCCGCAAGCGGCTCGATACCTACCGCGGAAGCCTCGCGCTTCTCCGCCGGCTGGTGCCGGAGCGGAACGAGGTGCCCAACCTGCTGGACGACATCTCCAGCCGGAGCAAGATCCGGGGGGTGACGCTGTCGCAGGTCGTGCCGATGCCGGTGCAGGCTGGCCCGGCGCCGTTCGACACCTACAAGTACAACATGTCCGTCATCGGCCACTACGACGAAATCGGTCAGTTCATGGCCGACGTCGCGAGCCTCCAGCGGATCATCGTGCCCTACGATCTCTCGGTGGCCCCGGCCAATGCGGGAGCTGCCAAAGCCATGAACGATACGAGCGGCTCGCTGCTCGAGGCGAAGTTCCAGGTCCGGACATACGTCAAGACACCCAGCGCGGAGGGAGAGGCCAGTGGCACGTAACGCGTGGTTCGGGGTCGCGCTGCTCGCCCTGACGACGGTAGCCGCCTGTGGCGGTGAAGTCGTCGAGGTTAAGGCCGCCCAGGCCGCCCAGATGCAGCTCGCCAAGGTGCGTGCGCGCACCGACAGCATCAGGCAGTTACAGGAGGCCAAGATGGCCTCGGTCGCCGACACCACGGCCCGGAGCGAGTCCGCCGGGGCGCAGACGTCGCTCGCGACCACGGCCGTCGCCGAGCCGGCACCGGTGAGCACCTCGGCAGTGAAGCCGGCCGGCATGAGCTCCGCCGACTCGATGAATCAGGATGTCGAGGCGGCCATGGCCGACTCGGTGCAGCGGGCGCGGGAGATCGATGTGCTGCGCGAGACGTTCGCGTACGCAGGCGGCACGCGCGATCCGTTCAACTCCCTGATCAACCGGGGGAAGAACGGCCCCGAGATCGGCGATCTCGACCTCGTGGGCGTCTACCTCGACCTTCGGACGCCGAGCAACAATGTGGTCGTCCTGCGGGAGAAGCGCGCCGACGGCAAGCGCCACAAGATGCGGGTGGGTGATCAGCTGGGGCGGTCCCGTTTGACGCAGATCCGTGCCCGCGATGCAGTGTTCACGATTCAGGATTTCGGGTTTGATCGCCAGGAAACTCTCTCGCTGCGGAAGCAGGAGGTCGAGACGCCATGACGGGTATGTATCGCAGGATGCTGGTTGCCGCCGCGGTCCCCTCGCTGCTCCTCCTGGCGAGCCTTTCGACCGCGACATCCGCGCGGGCCGATGAGCCCGTGGGCGGAGAGGTGACCGCCGTGAGCCTGGCGCCGGCCGCCGGTAAGACCGAGATCGTCATCAACGTGCGCGGCGCGGTCGACGTCCGCGACTTCTTCCTGTCCTCGCCCGACCGGCTGGTGCTCGACGTGGTTGGCGCCAAGCTTGGCGGCACCACCGCTACGCTGTACGACGGCGTGAAGCGGGGCGGGGTGGTCAACCTGCGCTACTCGCAGTTCCGGCCCGACATCGTCCGCATCGTGGTCGATCTCGACGGCCCGGAGACCTATAACATCGATCGCGCCTCCGGCGCCATCCGCGTGAGCTTCGGCTCGGCGGGAGGCTTCCAGGCCTGGTCGTCCACCGACGATGTCGCGGCTCCGGCCGCCGATGTCACCGAAGTCGCCGTGGTCGCCGAGCCGGCGCCGGTCGCCGCCCCGGTGCGCGCACGGAAGCCCGACCTGCGCGTCGGGAACGGCACGGCCATCGTCACCCGCGCCGACGAGCCGCGCATCACCGTCACCTGGGACCGCGCCAGCATCGCCGACGTGGTCGCCGGCTTCGCGTCCTTCAGTGGCCGCACCATCATCCTCGGCAAGGACGTGAAGGGCGAAGTCAACGCCGAGATCAAGAATCAGCCGTGGCCGCAGGCCTTCCAGGCGATCCTCGCCACCCAGGGCCTCTCGGCCCAGGAGATGGCCGGCGGGATCATCCGCGTGGACGCGCCTTCGGCGCTCGCCGCCCTCGACTCGCTCGAGCCGCTGGAGACGAGCATCGTCCGGATCAACTACGCCCAGGCCAGCTCGCTCGCCAAGACGGTCGAGAGCATCCTGACCAAGAACCGCGGCCGGGTCGTGGCCGACACCGGCTCCAACGCGCTGATCGTGACCGATACCCGGAGCCGCATCGCCAGCATCAGCGACTTCGTGCGCGGCCTCGACATCCGTACCCCGCAGCTGTCGATCCAGGCCAAGATCATCTTCGTGGACCGGACCGACATCGAGCAGCTGGGCATCAAGTACGATCTGGGCAGCAAGAGCCAGTTCTTCAACCGGCTGGTCCAGCATCCGAACCCGGACAAGCCCGGCGAGCCGTTCGCCAACACGGTCAACGTCATCGACCTCGGCGGCAACTCGGTGTCCGCCATCGGCAACGCCGATGCGAGCATCACCGGCTCGGCGCTGGATCTGATCTACTCGACCAGCATCGGCGGCTTTGCCCTCACCACGTTCCTGAGCGCGCTCGAGAAGACGGAGTTGGCTGATATCCAGGCCGAGCCGGTGATCTCGACGCTCGACAATCGCCAGGCCGACATCCTCGTGGGTGAGGAAACGCCGGTGCGCGTCATCGACGCCTCGGCTGGTACCGGCGGGAATGCCCGCGCCAACGTCCAGTTCAAGGAGACCGGTATCCGCTTGACGGTCACCCCGCACGTCACCAACAACCGCCAGGTGCTGATGCAGCTCCACACGGAGCGCTCGGCGATCCAGCCCCTGGCCGCGGCGGACCTTGGCTTCATCTTCCAGAAGCAGAAGGCCGACAACCAGCTCCTCGTCAACGACGGCGAGACGGCGGTCATCGGCGGCCTCACGGTCACGCAGGTCACCAAGACCCGCTCGGGCATCCCGCTCCTGGGGAGCCTGCCGATCATCGGCAAGCTGTTCAGCTTCACCAGCGATACGGAAAACCGGCGTGACCTCATTATCTTGGTCACACCCCGGATCACCGACGACGGCGCCTCGGATCAGTAGCCGCTTCACGCGGACCGTTCGAGCACCCGACGGGAACGAGCCCGGCGCAAGCCGGGCTCGTTCGCTTTTCCTCCCGGGCGGGACCTGAGGCCACACCTGTGCACCTGAGATTTTCCACGGCGGGCGAATCCCACGGCAAGGCCCTCGTGGCCCTGATCGAGGGCCTCCCAGCCGGGCTGCCGGTCAGCGCCGACTGGGTGGACCGCGAGCTCGTCCGTCGCATGCAGGGCTACGGCCGCGGCGCCCGGATGAAGATCGAGCGCGACCACATCGAGTGGCTCTCCGGCGTCCGCGCCGGCGAGACCCTCGGCAGTCCCGTCGCCATGCTGATCCCCAACCGCGACTGGGACAACTGGGAAGACATCATGGCGCACGAGGCCGCCGAGCCGGGCGAGCTCCGCCGCCGGCGCGTCACCCGCCCCAGACCCGGCCACGCCGATCTCGTCGGGGTCCTCAAGTACGACCGGGTCGACGCCCGCGACATCCTGGAGCGCGCCAGCGCCCGCGAGACTACCGCCCGCGTCGCGGCCGGCGCGCTGGCCAAGCGGCTGCTCGACGAGTTCGGGGTCGAGATCGGGAGCCACGTCGTTTCGCTCGGCGGCATTCGCGTCACCCCGCCGGCCACGCTTCCCGTCCCCCTCAACGAGGCTGCCGACCGCTCCGAGATCCGCGTACTCGATCCCGCGGTCGAGGCCGAGATCATCAGCCGCATCGACGCCGCGAAGAAGGCGGGCGATACCCTGGGCGGCGAAGTCGAGGTGGTGGCCCGCGGCGTGGTGGTCGGGCTTGGCAGCCATGTGAGCTGGGACCGGAAGCTCGACGGCCGCCTGGCCGGGATGCTGATGTCGATCCCCGCCGTCAAGGCGGTCGAGATCGGGCTCGGCGTCGAGGCCGCGCGCCGGCCGGGCTCCCGGGTGCACGATCCCATCGATCCTTCGCTCGACGACACGGCGCGCCCAGGCCAGGCGCCGACCCCGCCACTCGCCGGCGACCGCCGCGGCGGCTTCCGCCGGCCGACCAACAACGCGGGCGGGCTCGAAGGCGGTATCACCACCGGCGAGCCGCTGGTCCTCCGCGTGGCCATGAAGCCGATCTCCACGCTCATGTCACCGCTTCCTACGGTGGACCTCGCCACCGGCCGGACGGCCAACGCCCAAAGCGAGCGCTCCGACGTCACCGCCGTTCCGGCCATGGGGGTCATCGCCGAGGCAGTGACAGCGATCGTGCTCGCCGATGCCATGCTGGAGAAGTTCGGCGGCGACTCCCTGGGCGAGATGCGGCGGAATTTCGACGGGTACATCGCGTCGCTCGGGGCGCGGTGGTCGGCGCTCCGGGAAGCGGTGGAAGGCTGATGCAGCGCCACGTCCTGCTGGTGGGCCTCCCAGGTGTCGGGAAGAGCACGGTCGGCAAGCTCGTGGCCGATGGCCTGCCGGCCCCGCTGCTCGACATCGACAGCATCCTCGTCCGGCAGATGGGGATGCCGGTGGCGCAGATCTTCGGGATGGTGGGAGAGCTCCGCTTCCGCGCCATGGAGCGCGATGCCGTCGCCACGGCCCAGGCCAGGGAACCGGCCGTCATCATCCCCGGGGCCGGCTGGGCGGCCCAGACCGGCCAGATGGATGAGGCCAAGGCCGCGTGCCTGCGCATCTACCTGAAGTGCTCGGTCGCCACCGCCGCCCGGCGGAGCCAGCAGGAGGAGGTCCGGCCCCTGCTGACCGGCGTCGATCCGGTGGAGCAGGTGCGGACCCTCCTGGCGGCCCGGGAACCGTTCTACAAGCTCGCTGATTATGAAGTCGCGGCGGACGTGAAGGCCGCGCCGGCGGTGGCGGATGAGGTGATCCGGCTGGCGAGGATGCATGGGGGGTGGTAGGGCAGGAAGTCGGACGGTCGGACGGTCGGACGGTAGGGCAGGCGGGCCGACGGTGCCCCTGGTTCGTCCATGTAAGCCTTTGATCTCAGCCACCTTAGAATTCCCCGCCTTGCGAAGCCCCCGCCACGCGGATTTCTTGCAGCCACCGAAGTTGACCCAGCGATGACTCCATCAGGCATAGTGCACACATGGCGACCAGATCCAAGCGATCGGTAAAAACCCCATCCAAGCCCGGCAAGAGCGCCGAGGCCGCGACGCCGCCCAAGGCCGGCGCCAAGGCGGCCAAGGCCAGCGCCCGGGTGGCCAAGCCGCGCGGCCGTGCCCGCGCCGATGGGATCGCGCTCGTGATCGTCGAGTCGCCCACCAAGGCCAAGACGATCGGCAAGTATCTCGGCGCCGGCTATGACGTGAAGGCCACCGTCGGGCACCTCCGGGATCTGCCGACCCGGGAGCTCGGCGTAGACGTCGACCGTGACTTCGAGCCCAAGTACGTCACCATCAAGGGCAAGACCAAGACGCTGGCCGACCTCAAGAAGGCGGCCAAGACGGCCTCTACCATATATCTCGCCACCGACCCGGACCGCGAGGGCGAGGCCATCGCCTGGCACGTAGCCGACCAGCTCGGCTCGAGCGCCCCGACGCATCGGGTGCTGTTCCACGAGATCACCAAGGACGCCATCCACGAGGCCATGGAGCATCCCGGCGTGATCGACGACCGCAAGGTGAACGCGCAGCAGGCCCGCCGCATCCTCGACCGGCTCGTCGGCTACAAGGCCAGCCCGATCCTCTGGCGCAGCATCAAGACCGGCCTCTCCGCCGGCCGGGTGCAGACGGTCGCCCTCCGGCTCATCGTCGAGCGCGAGCGCGAGATCCGCGCCTTCACGCCCCAGGAGTACTGGAGCATCGAGGCCCTGCTGGCCAAGGACGGCCAGACGTTCGAGGCGGCGCTCGCCAAGGTGGACGGCCACAAGCCGCAGCTTCACTCGGCCGAGGACGCGCAGGCCGTGGTGGACGCCGTGCGGCAGCTGCCGTTCGTCGTCTCCAAGGTCGAGAAGCGGAACCGGCGGAAGAACCCGGGCGCACCGTTCACCACCAGCACGCTGCAGCAGGAGGCCGCCAAGAAGCTCGGCTTCAGCTCGCGGCGCACCATGCGGGCGGCGCAGGACCTGTACGAGGGCCGGGATGTGGGCGAGGACGGCCCGGTCGGCCTCATCACCTATATGCGGACCGACTCGGTGCGCGTGTCGGACGCGGCCATCGCGTCGGTGCGGGACTTCATCGGCTCCAGCTACGCCAAGCCGTACCTGCCGGCCGTGCCGAACACCTACAGCTCGAAGAAGAACGCCCGCGTGCAGGACGCCCATGAGGCCGTGCGCCCCACCGACGTCCGCCGCCGGCCCGAGCAGGTCCAGGCTTTCCTCGAGCCCGACCAGTTCCGGCTGTACCAGCTCATCTGGCAGCGGTTCGTCGCCTCGCAGATGTCGCCGGCGGTCTACGACATGACGATCGTGGACTTCGACCTGGGGCGGTACCAGTTCCGGGCCACCGGCTCGGTGCTCGTCTTCGACGGGTACCATGTGCTCTATATGGAAGGGCGCGAGAAGGAGGAGGGGAAGACGATGGACGACCTCCCGCCGATCCCGCCGCTCGCCCAGGGCGATCCGGTCGAGGTCCGGGAGATCACGCCGTCCCAGCACTTCACCGAGCCGCCGCCCCGGTTCTCCGAGGCCAGCCTGGTGAAGGAGCTCGAGCGGCTCGGCATCGGCCGGCCGTCGACCTACAGCGCGATCATCTCGACCCTGAGCGCCCGCGAATACGTGAAGGTCGACCAGCGGCGGTTCTTCCCGACCGAGCTCGGCGAGCTGGTCGAGAAGATCATGATCGGGAAGTTCCCCGAGATCTTCAACGTCGAGTTCACCTCCGGTATGGAGCTGGAGCTCGACCGGATCGAGGATGGCGAGCTTCTGTGGCAGGGCGTGCTCAAGGACTTCTACACGCCGTTCAGCAAGGCGCTCGAGGCCGTGGATCTGAACGCTCTCGTGGCCGACGCGCACGGCCTCAAGCCCGAGGACCTGGCCAAGGAGCGCTGCCCCAAGTGCGGCTCGGCCATCGAGCTCAAGACCGGGCGCTTCGGTCCCTACCTGGCCTGCGTCAAGTACAAGGACACCTGCGACTACGTGAAGTCGCTCAGGAAAGGCCGGGCGCCGGACCGCCCGACCGACGAGAAGTGCCAGCTCTGCGGCTCGCCCATGGTCATCAAGACCGGGCGCTTCGGCGAGTTCCTGGCGTGCACCACGTACCCGGCGTGCAAGGGCACGCGTGCCATCTCCCTCGGCATCAAGTGCCCCAAGTGCCTCGAGGGCGACCTGGCCGAGCGCCGCACCAAGCGCGGCAAGTCATTCTGGGGCTGCGTGCGCTATCCGGCGTGCGACTTCTCCACCTGGAACAAGCCGGTGCCCGATACCTGCGCCGAGTGCGGCTGGATCGGCATGGAGAAGAAGGTGAGCAAGACGGAGGGCGAGACGCGCACCTGCCTCAAGTGCGGCAACAAGATCGTCCTCGCCGAGCCCGAGGAGGTGGCGCTGGCGTGAACGTCACCGTCGTCGGCGGCGGTCTCGCCGGCTCGGAGGCGGCGTGGGCGCTCGCGGAGCGCGGTGTGCGCGTGACGCTGTACGAGATGCGGCCGGCCGTGAAGACGCCGGCCCATCACACCGGCCGGCTGGCCGAGCTCGTCTGCAGCAACTCCTTCAAATCGGTGGACGTCACCAACGCCCACGGCCTCCTCAAGGCCGAGCTGCGCGCGCTCGGGAGCCTGCTGCTGCCGTGTGCCGATCTGGCGCGGGTGCCGGGCGGCACCGCCCTCGCGGTGGACCGGGAGATCTTCTCTCAGGCGGTCGACGAGCGAGTGACGGGGCACCCGAACATCACGGTGGTGCACGAGGAGGCCGCCGGGCTCCCGTCGCCCGGCGTAGTGGCCACGGGCCCGCTCACGTCGGCCCGCCTCACGGAGGCCATCGTCGCGCGCCTGGGCTCGGCGGCGCTCGCGTTTTACGACGCCATCGCGCCGGTCGTTTCGTCGGACTCGCTCGACCACGAGCGGCTCTATGCGCTCTCCCGCTACGGCAAGGGCGAGGGCGACGACTATCTGAACGCCCCGATGGATGCTGCCTCCTACGAGCGCTTTCTCGATGCGCTGATCGAGGCGGACCAGCATCAGGGGCACGAGTTCGACCAGGTGCCGTACTTCGAGGGATGCCTGCCGGTGGAGGAGATGGCGCGCCGCGGCCGGGAGACGCTGCGGTTCGGTCCCATGAAGCCGGTCGGGCTGCCCGATCCGCGCACCGGCCGGGAGCCGCATGCCGTGGTGCAGCTCCGCCGCGAGGACCGCGCGGGGCAGATGTGGAACCTGGTCGGGTTTCAGACCCGGCTCCGGATCCCCGAGCAGCAGCGAGTGTTCCGGCTGATCCCGGGGCTCGAGCAGGCGGAGTATCTCCGCTTCGGGAGCATTCACCGGAACTCCTACCTCAACAGCCCGGCCAGCCTCGGCCCGGCGCTCGCGGCGCGGGACGACGATCTGCTGTTCTTCGCCGGCCAGCTCACGGGCGTCGAGGGCTACACCGAGTCGCTCGGCACGGGCCTCCTCGCCGGCATCAACCTCGCACGGCGCCTCGAGGGAAAGCCCGCCGCGGTCCCGCCGCCCACCACCATGCTCGGCGGCCTCTACCGCTATCTGCGCGAGGCGGACCCCAAGCACTTCCAGCCCATGAACGCCAACTTCGGGCTGCTCGAACCGCTGCCGGGGAAGGTAAAGAAGGATCGCAAGAAGGAGCTGCTGGTCGAGCGGGCGCAGGCGGAGTTCGGGCGGTTCCTGGAAGAGCTCCGGTGATGCGGTTGAGATCGTGTTCACCACAGAGGCACAGAGGGCTGCCGTTGAGACACACATTTTTCTTGTTGTCTCTGTGTGCCTCCGTGCCTCTGTGCCTCTGTGGTGAAGCCATCGCCCAAAGCCGCCAGCCATGACCGCTCAACCCGAGGTCACCGAGTTCCTCACCCATCTCGAGAAGGAGCGCGGCCAGTCCCCCCACACCGTGAAGGCCTACGGCCGCGATCTCCAGGCCTTCACCGAGTTCTGCGACCGCCACTACGCCGGCGCCTGGACCTGGTCGACCGTCGACCGCCTGGGATTGCGCGGCTTCCTTGGCGAGCTCCAGCGCCGCGGCCTCTCGAAGCGCTCGGCGGCGCGCGCGCTCTCGGCGGTGCGGAGCCTGTACCGGTTCCTGCAGGAAAACCACGGGGTCCCGAACAACGTCGCCCGCGCGGCGCGGGTGCCCAAGCTGGACAAGCGCCTGCCGACATACATGGACCGCGAGCAGACCCAGGCCCTGTTCGACTGGGCGGAAGCGCGGGCCCAGGGCGACGACTTCGCCGCGACGCGCGACCTGGCCATCCTGGAGCTGTTCTATTCCACCGGCATCCGGCTCGCCGAGCTGAGCGGGATGAACATCGAGGACCTCGACCTGCTGTCGGACCAGGCCAAGGTCCGCGGCAAGGGCAGGAAGGAGCGCATCGTCCCCGTCGGCTCGCGGGCGGTGCTCGCCCTCAGGCGCTATCTTAACCACCGGGACGCGCTGCTCGGCCGGGTCCGCGGCGACCGGCGGGCTGTCTTCGTGAGCCGACGCGGCGGGCGCCTGGCCCCACGGGGTATCCAGCGGGCGGTCCACACGATGTTCGACGCCGTCGGCGGCGACACTCTCCGGGTGCACTCGCTCAGGCACACCTTCGCGACGCACATGCTGGATGCCGGCGCCGACCTGCGCGCGGTGCAGGAGCTGTTGGGGCACGCGTCGCTGAGCACCACGCAGATCTACACGCACACCAGCGTGGAGCGGCTCAAGAAGGTGTACAACCAGGCGCACCCGCGGGCGTAAGGACTCGAATGCACGCATTTCACGGCACCACCATCCTCGCCGTCCGCAAGGACGGCCGCGTAGCTCTCGGCGGCGACGGCCAGGTGAGCATCGGCGACACCGTGATGAAGTCGCGGTCCACCAAGGTGCGCGCGCTCAAGGGCGGCAAAGTGCTGGCCGGGTTCGCGGGGTCGGTGGCCGACGCGCTCACGCTGTACGAGAAGTTCGAGGAGAAGCTCGACCGCTATCCGTCGAACCTTCCGCGGGCCGCCGTCGAGCTGGCCAAGGACTGGCGGAGCGACCGGATCCTCCGCCGGCTCGAGGCGTTGCTCGTGGTCGCCGACCTCGACCACAGCTTCCTGCTGAGCGGCTCGGGCGAGCTGATCGAGCCCGACGACGGCGTCGTGGCGGTCGGCTCGGGCGGCAACTACGCCGTGGCCGCCGCGCGCGCGCTGCTGCCGATCGAGGGCCTCGGCGCCCGCGACATCGCGCAGCGTGCGCTCGAGATCGCCGCCGACATCTGCGTCTACACCAACCGGCACATCACCATCCTGGAATTGCCGGGCGAGAAGTGACATGACCGACATCGCCACCAGCCTCACCCCCGAAGCGGCCGAAGCCGCCACGCCGCTCCCCTGGCTGGAGGAGATGCCGCCCCGCCAGATCGTCGCCGAGCTCAACCGCTACATCGTCGGGCAGGAGGCCGCCAAGAAGGCGGTCGCCATCGCGGTCCGGAACCGCTGGCGCCGGGCGCAGGCGCCGGACGACATCCGGGACGAGATCACCCCGTACAACATCATCATGATCGGCCCCACCGGCGTCGGAAAGACGGAGGTGGCGCGCCGGCTCGCCCGCCTGAGCGGCGCGCCGTTCATCAAGGTCGAGGCCTCCAAGTTCACCGAGGTGGGCTACGTCGGCCGCGACGCCGAGAGCATGGTCCGCGACCTGGTGGACTCCGCCATCAACATGGTGCGCACCGAGCGCGAGGACGAGGTCTATCCCCAGGCCGAGCAGCGGGCCGACGAGCGCCTGCTCGACCTGCTGCTGCCGCCGATCCCGCCCACGCCGGCGGAGAAGGCCGAGAAGGCGGACCGGCTGGGCTCCTCGGTGTTCGTGGTCGGCTCCACCGGCCAGGCCAAGGCCGAGAAGGCCGCCACCGCCGAAGAGGAGCGCCGCCAGCGCTCGCGCGAGAAGCTCCGCGCGATGCTGACCGAGGGGCAGCTCGACGACCGCGAGGTCGAGATCGAGGTCACCCCGCAGAGCTTCCCCATGATGGACATGATGCAGCCGCCGCAGGGGCTGGAGGGCACCGACTTCAACTTCACCGAGATGCTGCAGGAGATGCTGCCGAAGCGCACCAAGCGGCGGACGGTGAAAGTGCCGGAGGCCCGGCGCGGTGCTGGTGGACGAGGAGCTCAAGAAGCTGGTGGACATGGACGACGTGGTGAACGAGGCGCTCGACCGGGTCGAGAACCACGGCATCATCTTCATCGACGAGATCGACAAGATCGCCGGCGAGCGGGGGCAGGCCGGCGGGCCCGACGTCTCGCGCGAGGGCGTCCAGCGGGACCTCCTGCCGATCGTCGAGGGCTCCACCGTCCAGACCCGCTACGGCTACGTCCGGAGCGACCACATCCTCTTCATCGCCGCCGGCGCGTTCAACGTCTCGAAGCCGTCCGACCTCATCCCCGAGCTCCAGGGCCGCTTCCCCATCCGGGTCGAGCTCCAGCCGCTCACCGAGCAGGACTTCATCCGGATCATGACCGAGCCGGAGAACGCGCTGACCAAGCAGTACCAGGCGCTGGTCGCCTCCGAGGGCGCGGAGCTCGAGTTCACGGCCGAAGGGATCGCCGAGGTGGCGCGGGTGGCGTTCGTGGCCAACGACCGGATGGAGAACATCGGCGCCCGCCGGCTCCACACGGTGATGTCGGCGCTGATGGACGAGGTGCTGTTCGAGCTGCCGGACTATCAGAAGAAGATCGTCTTCGGCGCGGACGAGGTCCGGGAGCGGCTCTCGAAGATCGTGAACGACGACGACTTGCGGCGGTACATCCTGTAAGCCCCTCTCGCCACTCTGGTTGACGCCCCGCCCGGGGCGTATTGTTAGCGCATCATGGTCCAGCTCGTGAACGCCGGAACCGTCCTCAACGGTCGCTACGTCATCGACCGGGAGATCGGACGCGGCGGGATGGCCACCGTCTTCGTCGCCGAGGATCTGCGGCAGCGGCGGCGGGTCGCCGTCAAGATCCTGCGCCCCGACGTCGCCCTCGCGCTCGGCTCCGCCCGGTTCCTCAGCGAGATCGAGATCGCCTCGCGCCTGACCCACCCTCACATCCTGCCGGTTCACGACTCGGGCGAGGACGCCGGCGTGCTGTACTACGTCATGCCCTACGTCGAGGGCGAGTCGCTGCCGGGAGAAGCTCAACCGCGTCGGCCGGCTGCCGGTCGAGGAGGCGCTCGCGATCGCCCGCGAGATCGCCGACGCGCTCGCCTACGCGCACGGCCTCGACGTCGTCCACCGCGACATCAAGCCCGGCAATGTGCTGCTCCTCGCGGGCCATGCGGTCGTCGCCGACTTCGGCGTCGCCCGCGCCATCAGCGCCGCCGCGGACGAGCGGGTCACCAGCGCCGGGTTCATCGTCGGGACGCCGGTCTACATGAGCCCCGAGCAGGCCGCCGGCGACACCCTCGACGGCCGCACCGACGTGTACGCGCTCGGCTGCGTGGTGTACGAGATGCTCACCGGGACGCCGCCGTTTCTCGGCGAGACCCCGCGAGAGGTCTTCGCGAAGCATCGGTCGGTCCGGCCGCGCTCCCTGCGCGAGCTCCGCCCCGAGGTGCCGGCCCCGGCTGCCGAGGCGATCGAGCGCGCGCTGGGCAAGCTGCCCGAGGACCGGTTTGCCGACGCCCGCGAATTCGCGGATGCGCTCCGGGCGCCGGTCCAGTGGGAGGCGGCGTCCCGTCGGCCGGCGCGGAAGGCTGGGCTGGTGGCGCTCGCCGCGGCGCTGGTGGTGGCCGCCGGCCTGGGTCTCCGCGCAGTGCGCACCTCGGGCGGCGACCTTTCGGCGCCACCCGCCATTCTCGTTCTCCCGCTCGACGGCGACTCGGGCGCGGCGCTGCCGGGAGGCCTCGGGGCCGACGCGCGCTTTGCCGAGCTGATCGGCTGGATGCCCGGTCTGCGGGGCACGCCGCGCGGACGCCGTCGGTCCGGGCGGCCGGAAGTGGCCGGACATCCCGCTGCCCGAGCTCCTCGCCTGGGGGCGGAAGCAGGGCGGGCGGTACGTGCTCGTGGGTGGGGTCCTGCCCGAAGGCGCCGGGCGGCGTGTGACCGTGGACCTCTACGCCACCGAGACCGGCGAGCGGCTGAGCCAC
Organism: uncultured Gemmatimonadales bacterium; assembly: GCA_963728705.1. GTDB lineage: Bacteria > Gemmatimonadota > Gemmatimonadetes > Gemmatimonadales > GWC2-71-9 > CAVVWJ01. Next base: position 33,952 of record CAVSLY010000011.1, on the reverse strand, counting down.
GCCGTCGACACCACGGCGGGCGCCAATGTCGATGGGGCCGTCGGCCGCCTGGCCGCCGACGTAGTGCGCACCGTTGCCCGGCGCGAGGGCCTCGAGCTCGGCGGGGCCGGCGCCGTCCTCGCGAGCACCGAGGTGATGCCGGCGGTGGGCCACATGATCCAGGCGCAGGGGAAGTTCTGGGCCAACGACCTGACTGGAGCCGTGTCCGAGCTCCACGCCGCGGTCGAGGCCGACTCGGCATGCGGGCTCGCGTACCTGCGGCTCAGCGAGGCGCAGCGCTGGCAGCACGACTATCCGGCGGCGCTCGAAACGGTGGAGGCCGGGCTCCGGCGCGCGGGCCGGATGGCGCCGCGGTGGGCCCAGCTCCTCAAGGCGCAACGCTACCTCGTGCTCGGTTACGGCGACAGCGCCATCGCGACCTTCCAGAGCGCCGTGCTCGACGATCGGGACGACGTCGACGGCTGGCTGGGGCTGGGCGAGGCGCTGGTCCACTACGCCGGCTTCAGCGGCGCGTCCACCCAGGACGCCCGGCCGGCCTTCGAACGCCTGGCCGGACTCGACAGTGCATTCGCGCCCATGTACTACCACCTGGTGGACCTCGCGGTGTATGCGGGCGACAGCCAGGCCGCGGCGAGCTCCCTCCGCCGGGTCCTGCCCGATCATCCCTTCCGGCCAAGCAAGGTCGCGGAGGTCCGGCTCCGGTTCGGCCCGCCGGGCGAGCGTCCGGAGGCGCTCGCTGCGCTCCGGGCGGCGGACCGCCAGGCGATCAGCGAGGCGGTGGTCGTCTGGGCGCACGGGGCGTTCAACCTGGGGCTGGCGGACACCGCCGCCGGCTTCCTGCTCGGCACCGACCGTGTACCCGACGACCGCCTCCGCGGCGCGGACTACCGGCTCGCGACTCGCGCGGCCATGGGACGCTGGGCCGAGGGCTACGCGGGATGGGACTCGGTCGCGCGGTCGGTCACCATCGATCCCTGGCTGGTGCAGGCGGTGCTGGCCGGGTTTCCGGCGCGCGACCGCGTGGCGCCGATGTTCGACTGGGCTCGCGCGGAGATGCGTGCCGGCCGCATGCCGGATTTCACGCTCGACCCGTGGGATGACCTGCGGCAGGGCTTCGAGGCGCTGGTCTATCGCGCCGTCGTCGAGGGCGACTCGGCCGAGACCGGAGAGTTGCTCCGCCGGATCGACCGCGCGCCACCGCCACCGCCGTTCGAGCCGGTGGCAGAGGCGCTCGGATGGTCGCTTCGGGCCCGGCTGGCGCTGCTGGCACACGACACCACCGCGGCCGTCGTAGGTCTCCGGCGCGCGGTCGCGCGGATTCCCGAGACCCACACCGCCAACTTCCCACTCACCGCGGCCGGCCCGCAGCGCTTCCTGCTGGCCCGGCTGCTGCTGGCCCAGGGCGACTCGGCCGGCGCCGAGCGCTGGCGCCGCTCGTTCGCCGGATCGTGGGCCGTCAGTGACCTCTTCTATCTTCCCGCGCTCGACTCGCTCGGCCCTTCACGCACCAGGAGTGCTCCATGACGACCCTCCAGCAGCAGCTCGGCAAGATCGCGGCCGGTACCGACGGACACACGCGCGGGCTCACTCCCAAGCTCGACTCGGTTGGCACCGATCCCGACGAGCGCTTCTACATGCTGGCGACCTTCTGCTTCGACCTGTCGCGCAAGCTCAAGTACATCACGCTCGCGCTGCAGGACTACTACCGGGAGACTCCGCCGGAGTTCGCCAAGATGATCCGGGATCACGAGCGCTACATCAATCCGAAGCCGGACACGATCCCGTGGGAGGAGATGGCGCGGCGGGCCGAGCAGGTCATGAAGGAGCTGTACGCCGCCGTGCAGGAGACCGGGTACACCGAGGCGCTCGACGAGCGCGCCGACATGGCCGACGGCGGCGGCAAGGGTGGCACCGGGGGCGCGACCTCGGTCTAGTCGCGCCGGAGGTCGTGGGCCGCGCGGGCGGGGCTGGTGCCCCGTCCCGCGCCCGACTACAATTGCCCGACCTCGACACCCCGGCCTCCAGCCCCCGGCCTATGAAGCCCACGCGACACTTCCTCGCGATCCCCGATTTCACGCGCCCCGAGCTCATCGCCCTCTTCGACCTCGCCGCCCGCATGAAGCGCGGGGAGTACCGCGACAAGCCGCTCGCCGGCAAGACGCTGGGGATGATCTTCGCCAAGAGCTCCACCCGCACCCGCGTCTCCTTCGAGGTCGGCGCCTACCAGCTCGGCGGCCACGCGCTCTTCCTCTCCGCGCGCGACATCCAGCTCGGCCGGGGCGAGCCCATCCGCGACACGGCCCGCGTCCTCTCGCGCTACCTCGACGGCATCATGATCCGCACCTTCGATCACGGCGACATCGAGGAGCTCGCGCGCTACGGGTCGATCCCGGTCATCAACGGGCTCACCGACTTGCTGCATCCCTGCCAGGTGCTCGCCGACCTCATGACCGTGCGCGAGAGCCTCGGCGGCTGGGACGGCAAGGTCGTGGCCTGGATCGGCGACGGCAACAACATGGCCAACAGCTGGATCAACGCCGCCGGCAGCCTCGGCTTCGAGCTCAGGCTCGCGTGCCCCGCGGGTTACCGGCCGAACGCCGAGATCCTCGAGCGCAACCAGGCCAAGTCCAAGATCCTGCTCACCACGGACCCTCGCGAGGCGGTGCGCGGCGCGCACGTCGTCACCACCGACGTCTGGGCCTCGATGGGCCAGGAAGAGGAGCAGGAGGTCCGCACCAAGGCGTTCCAGGGCTACATCGTCGACGCTGCCCTGATGCGCCTGGCCGATCCGTCCGCCATCTTCCTCCACTGCCTCCCCGCGCACCGCGGCGAGGAGGTGAGCGAAGAAGTGCTCGAGGGGCCGCAGTCCCGCGTCTGGGACGAGGCCGAGAACCGTCTCCACGTGCAGAAGGCACTCATGGCCACTCTGATGGGCGGTGCCGCATGACCGCGCCTCCCGTGCTCCAGCGGACCAAGCTGTTCCAGCGCCATCGGGCGCTCTTCGCCAAGATGGTGCCGTACGCCGGCTGGGAAATGCCGGTGCAGTACCCCACCGGCATCCTGGCCGAGCATCATGCGGTCCGGCGCGAAGCGGGGATCTTCGACGTCTCCCACATGGGCGAGTTCGAGATCACCGGTCCCGACCGGAACGCGTTCGTCAACCGCGTCACCACCAACGACGTGTCCCGGCTCGAGCCGGGCGGCGTCCAGTACTCGGCGCTGCTCACCGCTCAGGGGACGTTCGTCGACGACTGCACCGTCTACCGCTTCGACGACAAGCTGATGATCGTGGTGAACGCGTCCAACACGGCGCGCGCCTGGGAACACATCGTGGATCAGAAGGGCGGGATCAACGTCCGCCTCAAGGACATCTCGAGCGAGGTCGGCCTCCTGGCGGTGCAGGGGCCACGGGCGCAGGAGCTGCTCCAGCCGCTCGCCGCCATCCCGCTCGGCGAGATCGCGTACTACCACTTCGATGTCGGGAAGATCGCCGGGGCGCAGTGCTTCGTCTCCCGCACCGGCTACACCGGCGAGGACGGCTTCGAGCTCTACTGCCGCGAGCGGGACACGGTGGCGCTGTGGGACGCGATCACCGCGGCCGGCGCCCAGCCCATCGGGCTCGGCGCGCGCGACTCGCTTCGGCTGGAGATGGGCTACGCGCTCTACGGCAACGAGATCGACGACACCATCACGCCGCTCGAGGCCGGCCTCGGCTGGATCGTGAAGCTCGACAAGGGCGCGCCGTTCCTGGGACAGGACGCGCTCCGCGCCCAGAAGCAGCGCGGCGTCACCCGGCGGCTGGTTGGCTTCCAGCTCGAGGGCCGCGGTTTCCCGCGCCACGGCTATCCGGTGTTCCACGAGGGCCGCGAAGTGGACATCGTCCGAAGCGGCACGCTGAGCCCGTCGCTCGGCGTGGGGATCGGGACGACGTACCTGCCGGCCGCAGCCGCGAAGGTCGGCACGAAGTTCGAGGTGGCTTGCAGAGGTGAGCGGCTGGCGGCGGAGGTGGTGAAGCTGCCGTTCTGGACCAAGGGGAGCGTGAAGAGATAGCCGTGCACGACTCGTCATCGTGAGCGGAGGGATGACGACGCACCCGGATTCATCGCCACCATGCGCCTAGCGATCCTCACCATCTCCGACGCCGGCCACCGCGGCGAGCGGGCTGATACCTCGGGCGACGCCATCGCCACCTGGGCCGCAGCGCACGGCTTCATCGTCGCCGACCGCGCCCTGGTCCCCGACGAGACCGTCCGGATCGCCGCCGCCCTCGCCGCCTGGGCCGACGCCGACCTCGCCGACCTCGTCCTCACGACCGGCGGCACCGGCCTCACCCCGCGCGACGTCACCCCCGAAGCCACCCGTGCCGTGCTCGACAAGGAGGCCCCCGGCATCGCCGAGGCGCTCCGGGTGTCGGTCTACCCGCGGTTTCCCCGCGCCGCGCTCTCGCGCGGCACGGCCGGCGTCCGCGGCCGCACCCTCATCGTCAACCTGCCCGGCAGCCCCGGCGGCGTGCGCGACGGGCTGGCGGTCCTCGACGACCTGGTCGAGCACGCGGTGGAACTCGTCCGAGGCGAGCGCACGGGGCACGGGTGAGCCGACGGGCCTCCGGCTTGTGCCGCGGGCCGCCCATTGCTCAGTTTGGAAACGCTCGTTCACAGGCTCCATCGACAACGACATCGCTGGCGTTCGGAGGTTTCCGTGCGCGAATGGCTTGGGGTGCTCCTGCTCACGCTGGTGGCCGCGGGGCCACTCCGCGCGCAGGGCCTGCAGGACCGGCTCACTGACCTGTTCATCTTCGGTACTGGCGACGAGGTCCTCGTGCTCGGCGGGTCCGCCGCGGCGGACAACCCGGCCATCCAGGTCCACGGCTCGCACTTCGTGCCATCGGCGGTCAGCGGGAACGCCACCATCATCTCGTTTCTCAGCAGCGCGATCAGCACCAACATCACCAACATCCCGTTCAGCTCGACGAGCGGCGGCGAGACCTTCAGGTTCGAGGGCGCCACGCCCGTCCGGACGTCCATCTCGGCCGGCCCGATCTACGCCGAGCGCGCCCAGACGCTCGGCCGGGGCCGCCTGTTCGCGGGGCTCGCGCGAAGCGGGCTCAGTTACAAGACGCTTCGCGGCATTCCGCTCGACGACGTGCAGTTCACCTTCGCCCACTCCAACGTCGACTTCCCCGCCTGCGACGCGATCTTCGGCGGGGACTGCACCACCTACGGCGTGCCCACCTTCGAGAACGAGACCATCGACTTCCGGCTGGCGCTCGACGTGAAGGTGGACGTGACCGCGCTGCTCCTCACCTACGGCATCTCCGATCGCATCGACTTCGGCGTGGTGCTCCCGTTCGTGAGCACGGAGCTCCGCGGCACGAGCACGGCCACCCTCATCCCGTTCGGCACCGACGGCCCGCCGCCGCATTTCTTCTCGGGTACGGCGGAGAACCCCATCCTGACCGCCAGCCGCTTCTCCGAGGGCTCTTCGTCCGGCCTGGGAGACGTCTCGGCGCGGGTGAAGATCAACCTGCGCGAGAGCACCCCGGTCTCGCTCGCGATCCTCGCCGAAGGCCGCTTCCCCACCGGGAGCGAAGAGGACCTGCGCGGGGCGGGGGCGGTGGCGCTCCGCGGCCTCGGCATCGTCTCGGCGCGGCTGGGGGACTTCTCGCCGCACGCGAACGTCGGCTACCTGTACCGCGGCCGCTTCGTCGACAGCGACGCCTTCCTGATCACCGGCGGGTTCGACCAGTTGCTCGCGCCGTGGGCCACGCTCGCGGCCGATCTCATCACCGAGTTCCAGGTCGGCACCAGCAAGCTCACGGTCCCCCCGGACGTGGTGATCGAGGCGCCCTTCCACCGGACGATCGACGCCTCGTCGATCCCCGAGCGGCGCGACGACATCATCAACGCGTCGCTCGGCACCAAGCTCTCGCTGCCGCAGCGGGTGACGTTCCTGGCCAACGCGGTGTTCCCGCTGAATCGCGGAGGGATGCGGCCCGACGTGCTTTGGACGCTGGGCGCCGAATACACCTTCTGAGCGCGCCGGGCCGGCCCCGGCGCTATTTGAGCGACTCGATCCGCCATCCGCGCGCGTCCCGCCGGAGCGTCGCGAGCAGGTTCACGGTGTCCCGGCGGGGCCGGCGCGTGGCCGGATCGGTGAAGGCGTAGACGCCCGACAGGCTCGCCTCGCCCGTGTCGCCGCGCACGTCGAGCCGCGTCACCTGCAGCTTGACCTCGATGTCGTCCACCGCGCTGAAGAACCGCTCCCATTCCTTCGCCTGCTCGGGCGTGAGCCCCGGGTAGGCCTGGCGGATGTTCGCCATGCTCCGGGATTCGACCGCGGCGGCGTACTCGTCGAAGAGCGCCCGGATCCTCGGCGCCGGGTCCTGTGGTGGCGGTGCGGGCCGGGCGCACCGCGGAGTCGGTGGGCGGGACGCGGGGTGGCGCCGGTGCCGGGGCGGCGCGGCCTCCTGGCGGCGCGGCCTCCTGGGCCGGTGCCGTGACCGGCTGGGGCGGACCCGCCTGCGCGGCCCTCGCCGCGTCACCCCACACGGCCGCCGCCGCCGAGTACTCCACCGCCGCCTGGGCGGTGCGCCGGGCCGCCCGCAGCGACTCCGCGCGCGCGAGCACGGAATCGCCCCGGGCGATCAGCTCGGGTGCCGCGGCCGCATCCGTTGCCCGCCGCCGCGCGCCGCGCGCGTCCTCGCGAAGGCGCCCCAGCAGCGCCCGGTCCTCGCTGCCCCGCCGGCCGGCCCGTCACCGGCGCGGTGCGGCCCGTGGGCTTCGGCGCCGGAGCAGACGGCGCGAGGGAGCTGTCGGCCGGCGATGCCGGTGACGCGGTCGGGGGCTCCGGCGGGGTCGGCACCGCCGGGCTGACGCCTGCGGTCGCCGGCGGCTCGGCCGGCCGCGAACCGTCCATCTCCGACGACCAGACCCACAGCGCCACCGCCGCCGCGCCGGCCAGTCCGGCCACGATCGGCACGAAACGCCGCGCCCGACGCCTTGGCGCCCGACCCCCTGCCGGCGCAGGGGACCGTTGTCGCCGGCACCGGGATCGTCCCGCCGCTCGGCGTCGTCATCGAGTCGAGCGTCGAGATCAGGATACCCGCCGTCTGCGGCCGGTCGGCCGGGTGCTTCTCGAGGCACTGCATGACCAGCGAGGAGAGCGCGGGCGGCAGCCCCGGCCGGTGCAACGTCACGGGATCGGGCATCGCGACGATGTGCGCGCCCAGCAGCGCCTGCGGCGTCCGCCCGGTGAACGGCGGCTGCCCGGCCAGCATCTCGTACGCCATCACGCCGAACGCGTACACGTCCACCCGGTGGTCCATGGTGGGATCCGCCGAGGCCTGCTCGGGCGCCATGTACGTCGGCGTGCCGAGGGTCACGCCCATCGTCGTGAGCCCGGGCGCGTGGCGCTGGCCGCCGCCCGCGGCGGATGCCGAGAGCGCCTTGGCCACGCCGAAGTCGGTCACCACGGCCACGCGGTGCGTGAGCAGCACGTTGTCGGGCTTGATGTCCCGATGCACCACGCCCTGCGCATGGGCGTAGTCGAGCGCCGACGCCACGTCGCGGAGGAGCCGGATCGCCTCGGGCACGGGCAGCTCGTGGTCGCGGAACAGCCGCGCCCGGAGCGACTCGCCGACCACGAACGGCATGGTGAAGTAGGGAAGTCCGGCCGACTCGCCGGCCGTGAGGAGGGGCACGATGTGCGGATGCTGCAGCTGGGCCGCGAGCTGGATCTCGCGGCGGAACCGGTCGATGCTCACGCCCGCCGCGAGCTCGGGCAGCAGCACCTTGACCACGACGTTCCGGCCCAGCGCCGTCTCGACCGCCAGGAAGACCCGCGACATCCCGCCGCCGCCGAGCTCGCGCTCGAGGCGGTAGGCCTCGCCCAGCGTCTGCTGGAGCTGTTCACGCAGCTGGATGGACACGAAACTCGACGGTTGGAGCCGCCCCAATTTAGCATGCCGGTGGCGGGTCCGCTCCTCGCCTTGCCGCCGCGGCGCATGCATCTTGTTGGGGCCACGGCGGATATCCCGCCGTCCCAGGAGACCAGCCATGTCTATCGGTGCGGGCTTTCTCGACCAGGTGAATCGAGCGTTCGATCGGGCGGCCGCATTCACGCCACACGATCCCACCCTCCTCGCCAACATCAAGGCCAGCAAGAACCTCTTCTACACCAGCTTCCCCATCAAGCGCGACGACGGCAGCATCGAGGTCATGCACGCGTGGCGGGCGGAGCACAGCCACCACAAGCTCCCCTGCAAGGGCGGCATCCGCTACGCCGACACCGTGGACGCCGACGAGGTGCAGGCGCTCGCCGCGCTCATGACCTACAAGTGCGCGCTGGTCGACGTCCCGTTCGGCGGGGCCAAGGGCGGCATCCGGCTGGATCCCAGGAACTACTCGCCGGGGGAGCTGGAGCGGATCACCCGGCGGTACGTGTTCGAGCTGGTCCGCAAGAACTTCATCGGTCCGGGCCTCGACGTCCCCGCGCCCGACGTCGGCACTGGTCCGCGGGAAATGGCCTGGATCGCCGACACCTACAGCCAGCTCCGCCCGGGAGAGGTGGACGCGCTCGGCTGCGTCACCGCGAAGCCGGTGAGCGCGGGCGGCATCCGCGGGCAGGGTCGAGGCCACCGGCCGGGGCGTCTTCTACGGCGTGCGGGAGGTGTGCGGGGTCGCCGAGGACATGAAGACGCTGGGCCTCTCGACGGGCATCGAGGGCAAGCGCGTCGTGATCCAGGGGCTGGGGAACGTGGGCTACTTCGCCGCCCGGTTCTTTCAGCAGGCGGGCGCGGTGCTGGTCGGGTTCGCCGAGGCGGAGGGGGCGATCGCCAACAAGAAGGGCCTGGACCTCGAGGCGGTCATGGCGCACCGGCGCGAGCGGAAGAGCCTGCTCGACTTCCCCGGAGCCACCAACCTGGCGCGCCGCGAGGACGCCCTCGAGCTCGACTGCGACATCCTGATCCCCGCGGCACTCGAGCGGCAGATCACCGCCGACAACGCCGCCCGTGTCAAGGCGAAGATCGTGGTCGAGGCCGCCAACGGGCCGACCACGCCCGAGGCCGACGAGATCCTGGCCCTGCGTGGTGTGATGGTCATCCCCGACGCCTTCATCAACGCCGGCGGCGTGACCGTCTCCTACTTCGAGTGGGTGAAGAACCTGGGCCACGTCCGCTTCGGCCGGATGCAGAAGCGGTTCGAGCAGGGCGCCTACGGCCGCCTGCTGGAGGCGGTCGAGGGGGTCACGGGCCGCAAGTTCACCGCCGACGAGATCACCCGGGTGACCCAGGGCGCGAGCGAGGAGGACCTGGTCAACTCAGGACTCGAGGAGACGATGGTGACCGCCTACCACCCGATCCGGGCCCAGTGGAAGGAGCGGGGCGGCAAGGTCGACCTTCGCACGGCCGCGCTGATCGTGGCCATCGACAAGGTCGCGCTGAGTTACGCGCAGCTGGGCATCTTTCCGTAGGCCACGACGTCCCTTGAAATCGGCTTGACGGCGGCGGGCTAACCTGAAGCGGTCGAACACAGCCCCCATCCGGTCAGGGGCGGCTGCGGGAGCACCCCACTCGACCAGGAGGGCACCATGCCGCCGCTCAGTCATGCCCCATTCCGGTTCGTCAAGGTCCTGTCCCTCGCCCTCGCGCTCGCCGCGCTTGGCTGCGGGGAGGACGCCCAGCCGCCAACCGCCCCAGCCCTCGAGCCGGCGTTCGCCAAGAAGCCGGCCGGTGCGCTGGCGTTCCGCCAGGTGAGCGCGGGCTGGATCCATGCCTGCGGCGTTACCCGGGACAACCAGGCCTACTGCTGGGCCTCGAATTTCGCGGGGCAGCTCGGTGATGGCACGACCACCAACCGGCTGAGGCCGGTTCTGGTTGCCGGCGGGCTCCAGTTCCGCGAGGTGAGCGCGGCCGCCAGTTTCACCTGTGGAGTGACCTTGGACGACCTGGCCTACTGCTGGGGGAATAATGGGAACGGCGAGCTCGGCAACGGCACGACCACCCCTAGCCTGACCCCGGTGGCCGTGGCCGGTGGACTCCGGTTCCGCCAGGTGAGCACCGCCTTCGGTTACGCCTGTGGCGTGACCACGGGCGACCAGGCCTTTTGCTGGGGGAGTGCCCCGTTCAGCGGCGACATATTTATTCCGGATCGTACCAGGCCGTTCGAGATCGACGCCGGGCTCCGCTGGCGCGAAATAAGCGCCAGCCTTGTCACCAGTGCCATCGACAACTTCACCTGCGGAACGACCTTGGACGACGTGGCGTACTGTTGGGGTTTCAACGAGTTCGGGCAGCTCGGCATCAACTCGATCGGCGGCCTGAGGTGGCACCCGGTCCAGGTGGCCGGCGGGCTTTCGTTCCGCCAGATCAGCGCGGGCGCTACACGCACCTGCGGCCTCACTCCCGACCGCCGGGCCTATTGCTGGGGGGCGAACTGGTACGGCGGCGTGGGCGACGGAACGCCCGATGGCGCGACCGACATTATCCGCGCGGCGCCGGTCCCCGTGGTCGGTGGGCTCCGCTTCCGAGACGTGAGCGACGGGGGCGAGTATCACACCTGCGGCATCACCTTGGGCGGGCGGGTCTACTGCTGGGGGGCGAATTTCGTCGGCCAGCTCGGCGACGGCACGACTACCAACAGCTCGAGGCCGGTGCCGGTGGCTACCAAGCTTCACTTCAACCAAGTGGCCACGGGTACCGAATTCACCTGCGGCGTCGCCAAGGGGCATGTCGCCTACTGCTGGGGCGCGAATTACGGGGGCCAGCTTGGCAACGGCACCACCACGCCGAGTCTCACCCCGGTTGCGGTCGCCGCTCCGGCCCCCTGAGCTCAGCATGACAACGGGGCGTACCCGGCGTCATTGAAATTCGTCATCCCGAGCGGAGCGAGGGACCTACTGGGCAAGGTCCCTCGCTCCGCTCGGGATGACGGGGCTCTGATTGCCGTGGAAGGTGAGGTGGGCTGGTGTCGCGCGCCGCTGATGCGAAATTGGCGTAAGGTACGCCGCAACAACGACCGGCATGCGCGCGATTGGAGAGGGAACCGGCACCAGATCCCACCCCTGCGTTAACGAGGCAGCCGATAGCTGAGGCCACCGGTCCACAGCAGATCGGCCTGGGTCTTGTCGAACCCGTTCCGGTCGAACTGGTAGACGTACGAGCTGGCCTGCGCGTAGAGACCGAAGTTGCTGCGCGGGATCGTGTACTCCACGCCCAGTCCGCCCTTGCCGGCGAACTTGGTGAAGCGGTCGAATGCCGCGTTGTCGGGGTTGTCGATGGTCACCGCGCCGGCGCCGAGCAGCACGTAGGGCGCCAGGCCACTGGCGGTCGGATAGCGGAGCTGCAGATCGCCGCCGTAGAAGTAGTGATTCAGCTGCTGGCCGGAGAACGACGTCCCGATGTCACCCTTGGCCTGCGCGAAATCGAAGGTGCCGCGAAGCGCGACATGGCGGTTGAGCTGAACCCCCGCGCCGCCGCCGGCGGTCCAGCCGGTCTTGAGCGAGCTCGTGCCGGCGTCGTTGAGGTCGGTGAGCGAGGAGTTGCCGCCGCCGTTGGCGAAGAGGACGACCGTGGGACGGTCGAGACTCTGGCTGGCCTGAGCGGTGGCGACGCTGGGGGCGAGGAGCGACAGAGCGAGCGCTGCGGTGGCGATAGACTGCGCGTACATGGAAAGCCTTCCCTCCGCTGATGGGTCCAGCCGATCGTTATTGACCGACCGGTAGGTAGACACTATATACTCATGGGTAGGTAGTCAAGAGGCGCGTCGGAGCATTCGAAAACGCTATATTCCGGCGGGTAGGTTGGGCAGCGGCCATGCGCAAACGGGGACACAGATGGATATACAAGCGGATCGGATGGGAGTTGGTGCCGACGGGCGGCCCCCGCGCCAGCGCATGGCACCCGAGGAGCGCCGCGGCGCCATTCTCGAGGCGGCGCTCTCGGTGTTCTCCGACCTGGGATACACCCAGGCGACGCTCAACGACGTCGCCGACCGGGTCGGCGTCACCAAGGGCTGCCTCTACCACTACTTCGAGTCCAAGGAACGGCTGCTGCTCGATCTCATCCGGGACCGGATCGGCGCCGCGATCATCGCGGACGCGGCGCTCGCCTCGATGGAGGGAACGAGGGAGGAGCTGCTGAGAGGCTTCGTCGAGCGCCTGTGGCAGCGCTTTCAACAGCCCGGGCAGATCGAGGTCGCCATCCTGGCACTCAACGAGCTTCCCAAGATTCCCGAGGCGGGGCGCCTGCTGCACGAGGAGGTGCTGGCCCGGAGCGAGCAGACCCTCCGGGAGATGCTGCATCGGGGAGGTGGGTGCGACTGCGACGAGGTGCCCGCCGAAGAGATCCGGCGCGCCGCCAAGATGATTCCGCTGATGATCCTGGGTGCCGCCATGGGCACCCAACTGTTCCGCACCATCGATCCAGGCCAGTTCTCGCCCGAGCAGACCGGGCAGACGGTCACGGCGATCCTGCTGCATGGCCTGTCGGGCGCCTGTCCCGACCAGGCGTCGGAGTCCGTCGGCTGACCGATCAACGGATTGCCATCGTCGCCGGAGCTCGCACGCCGTTCGTCAAGGGCGGGCAGGCGTTCGCTTCGCTTGGGCCGCTCGCGCTCGCCAAGCACGCGGTGCGCGGTCTGCTCGAGCGGCATGAGGTCGATCCGGCCGGCATCGAAGCGATGGCGTTCGGCGTGGTCGTGCCGGAGCCCGGCAAGCCCAATCTCGCCCGGGAGATCGTGCTCGAGACCGGCTTGCCGGCCGCCATCGAGGCGCAGACGGTCTCATCCTACTGCATCACCGGCCTCAGGACCGCGACGATCATCGCGGACGCCATCGGGCGCGGACGCATCAGCGCCGGGATCGCCGGAGGCGTGGAGTGGCTCAGCGGTGCGGACCCGGCGACGTTCCGCGAGCCCTCCACCGGTCTCTCGATGGGCCAGCACATGGAGATCACGCGGGCGGAGTGGGAGATCCCTCGCGAGCGGCAGGACGAGGTGGCGCTGGCCAGTCACCGGAACGCGCTGGCCGCTCGGCCGCACCTCGCGCAGGAGATCGTGCCGGTCGAGGGCGTCACCTACGATACCGGTCCGCGATCCGACACCTCGCTCGAGCGGCTGGCCACCCTGAAGCCGGCGTTCGGCCCGGCCGGGACGATCACCGCCGGCAACGCCTCGCCGGTCTCCGACGGCGCGTCGGCGGTGCTCCTCATGAGCGAGCGGCGGGCCGCGGACGAGGGGCGGGAGCCGCTCGCGTTCATCGAGGCCATGGAGTACGCGGCCATCCATCCCGACGAAGGCCTGCTGATGGCTCCCGCCATTACGGTGCCTCGAGTGCTCGAGCGAGCGGGCCTGCAGCTCGCCGACATCGACCTGCTCGAAGTCCACGAGGCGTTCGCCGCGCAGGTGCTCGCGAACGTCGCGGCCTGGGAGCACGGCTGGAAAGGCAAGCCGACCGGCCCGGTGGACTGGCGCCGCGTGAACGTGAACGGCAGCTCGGTCGCGGTGGGGCACCCATGGGCGGCGACGGGCGGGCGGATCCTCGCGACGCTCGCCTACGAGATGAAGCGGCGGGACGCGCGGCGAGGGTTGATCAGCATCTGTGCCGCCGGTGGAATGGCGGGGGCGTTCCTGCTGACGCGGAGCTGACGTACCGCCGTCATCCCGAGCCCTGGCTTCGCCCAGGGTAAACTCCGCGAGGGACCTTGCCCGGGAATGGCTCGAGCAAGGCGCAGAAGCTCCTCACCGCGTTCGGGATGACGTGTCACTGGTGGCGGATCGCGATCGGGGCGCCACCAGCACCCATCCGTTCCAGTTGTCTATCCGAATCGAATCGCCTTTCAGATGACCGTTCAGGCTGGTCACCGCGACGCGCGCGCGTCGCCCGCTTGCCGTCGTCTCGATGGTGAGACGGTCCGCCGGGATCGGGGCGGCGGGCACCGAATCGGCATAGCGACGCGCGAGCTGGCGCAGGTCGACCTGCACGGTGTCGGTGCCGATTCGAATTCGCTCGACACCGTTCACGGCGCGCGGGACGAGCCTCACCGAGTCGGTGTCGATGACCCGGACAGTCGTGTCGCCGCTGGTGAGCGACACCATCCAGTCGAAGCCTTCCACCCGCAGCGCCCGTTCATCGCTGTTCACATTGAACCATCCTCCGCCGACCTCTCCGTACTCGGCCACGTACGCCGCGCCCGCGAGGGCCATGACCTGCCGGGCAACGGTGTCCCGCTTCCCGCCATACCGCGGCATCGAGTCCCATGCGATTGGCGGCAGCGGCCGCCCGATCCGCGCGGCGATCTCCCCGCCCGCCCGGTGATCGAGCAGGAACCGCAGCGCGGCACTCGCCTCGCGCGCGTTCTCGCCGCCGGCCGCGCCCGCCCGGAGCAGGCTCGCGAGCCGGCGCCCCTGGCTCGAGATCGACACCCGGCTCAGGCTGAGCGGCCCGTACAGCGTGAGCAGCAGCAGCGTCGCCAGGGTGGTCGGGATCAACCGGATGCTCGCGCCGCTTCGGAGAGCAAACAGCAGCGCGATCCCCAGCAGCCAGAGTCCGAGCACCAGCCCCAGGGTCCTGGGCTCGGTGAGCCCGTACGGCGCGATCCGCTTCCAGAACGCGACGAGGAGCATCAACGCCGCTGGCACCAGCCCGACGAAGAGCCAGCGCCCATACGATCGGATCCATCCCTCGGCCGGATCCCCCCGAAGCGGGTGCACCAGCAGGAATCCGAGTATCCCGGTCACCGACACGCTCGCGACCAGCCAGCCGACCCATCCGCTCGGCCACTCGCCGCCGGCCACGATCTTGACCAGATACGCCAGCAGGATGATCGAGGTAGGTGAAGGCGAGCGGCGTCAGGATGTATTGGGCGAACACCTTGAGCGCGCGAGGATACTCGGTGTCCTGCTGCCAGCGCCGGGAGATCCTCCGGCACCGTGGCGAGAAAGATCCAGGTATTCACCACGAGGGCGACGATCAGCCAGATCCGGAAGTAAGTCTCGCCCTCGATGTCCACGCCGAACAGCCGGTCGAGCGCGCCGAGCGCGATGGCGATGCCGACGAACAGCACGCCGGAGAACACGACGGCGCGGAGGAAGCCGAGAAAGAGGCGGCGGTTGTACTGCCAGAAGGCGAGCGACTCGCCGGCGCCGAGAAACGGCAGGAACGCGACCCCGAGATGCAGCGCCGCGCTCAACTGGAAATAGCGAATCGCGTCGTGCCGCGCCTCGATGCCGGGCCACGCCAGACAGAACAGCGCCAGGCCGGCGGCGCTGGCCAGGAGCACGCCGATCCGCATGCTGGCGGGCCAGCCGCGGACTTCACCGAGCAGCGTGAGGGCGATCGTGACCGGCAGACCGAGCGCGGCGACGAACGCCAGGCGGGCCCAGACGTCTCCGGCGCCCTTGGTGGTCCCGACGATGCCCGCCGCGGCCGCGAGTGCCCCGGCGGCCAGCGTCCAGGGGAAGCGGCGCAGTACCTCGGCGGCTCGCTCGGCAAGTAATGCAAGAGAAGGGAAACGCATAGACCGCCTAGTTTTTAGGTTTCCCCGGACAACCGCGCCAGCGCCTCGCGCGCCTCGGCGGCATACGGCTGGAGCCCGGGATCCGCGTTCCGCCACATGCCGGCCACCCAGCCGAAGGCCCGGAGCGCCCGCTCGCGCTCGCCGAGCCGTTCCGCCGCGCGCCCGCGCAGGAGGCTCCACAGGATCTCCGTCGGCAGCGGAACGGCGCTCGAGCTGACGTGCTCGGCGCCGAGGATCCGCCACGCCTCCTGGTCGCGGTGCTCTTCGACCAGGAGCTGCGCCAGCGTCACCCGGTCGAGATAGCACGCCGGACAGCCATGCTCCGGCAGACCGGCCAGTCCCCGGATCGCGCCGGCGGTGTCTTCGCGGGCGAGGCTGAGGTACGCCGCGGCGGAACGGGCCACGTATCCAGCCTGGGGAAGCGCGACCGACGGCGGCGCCGCCCGCCCCAGCGAATCGGCACGCGCCTGCGCCCGGCGGAGAGACACGGTGTCCCGCCTGGCGGCCCACCATGGAAACGCGGCGACGACCGCCGCGGACGCCACGGTGTCCCTCGAGAGCCGCTTGCTGAATTGTGCCGCCGCGATCTCCGCCGGCACGCCGCCGAGCAGGGCCGCTTCGGCGAATAACGGCCCGGTCTCCGCGTCGGGCAGGGCCGCGTAGCCGGCCTTCAGGTGGCCTCGGGCCATGAGCGCGCGCGCCAGTCCGCGGGCGGCGTTGCGCGGCGTGTTGAGCGGCCAGTAGCTCAAGGGGTGCCGGGCCATGAACCGCGAGAGCCCGACGTCCAGCTCGGCGCTGTCCGGCAGCTGGCTCAGGGCGAGGTGCGCGCTGAAGAGCCCTTGGTCCGAGATTCCCTGCAGCCGGCCGTCGATGTCGGCCGCCCTTCCAGCCGAGTCGAGCAGCCGCTGTAGCAGGCGCGCGCCGTCGGCGTTCACGTCCACGGGGGTCAGCGCCAGGTATGGCCGCAGGTACCTCCTTGTCGCGTCCGGCCCGGCGCGCGCCGACAGCTCGATGGGATGGATGTATGCCGGGGCGAAGGCCGAGTCGAGGGCGATGACCCGGTCGAAGGCCTCGAGCTGCCGCTCGTACGGGCGGCCGGCATGCGGGCCGAGATGGTTGAGCGCTTCGCCCAGGGCAAACCACGTCTCGGCATCGTCGGGATAGCGGGCCGTGGCCTGCTCCAGCGTGCTGAAGACCCGGTGGAGCCGGCCACCCCAGCCGCTGTCGGCGTGAAGGCCGAGCGAGCCGGCCTGCAGCACCGACGCGAACAGGGAATCGGCCGCGACCAGCAGGCTGTCGCGCGGGGAGAGGGCGTGGTTGTGCGCGCCGGCCCGGAGCGCGTACGCGGTCGAGAGCGAATCGGTCCCGGTGCGAAGCCAGCCGAGGGCGGTGCTGGCGCGGCGGAGGGCGGGGGCGAACGTGCTGTCGATGGCGATGGCGCGCTCGTAGTAGCCCAGCGCCGAGTCCCACTCGGTCCGGCGGAGGTGCTGCTCGCCCTGCAGGAACGCCTTGAGCGCGGGCAGGCTGGTCGAGCCGAAGCCGGCCAGCCGCACGGCGCCGATCGGGCGGGTTCGTCCCAGACCCTCGAGCACGCGAATGGTCAGCGAATCGGCGGCGCGGTCCACCCGGTCCACGCCGTCGGTCACCTCCCACTCCTCCACCGGCCGGCTGCGGGCGACATCGTAGAGCGTGGCCCGGATCCGGACCGAGTCCGGTCCCGCGCGGAGCACCGAGCCGTACAGCGCCAGCCCGGCGCCGGTGCGGCGCCCCAGCTCCGCGGCCGACTCCGGGTCGGCGCGACCCTGCCACCGCCGGATCACCGTGGTCGGCGCCACGCTGCGCAGCGGCCCGGCCCCGTCGAGGTTGCGCGACAGCAGATCGACCAGTCCCTCGCGCCAGAGCGCCAGCGCAGGATCGAGTACGTCGAATGGGGCGACGGCGACAAGGGACTGGTCGGCCCGCGCCGTTCCGGCGCGAGTCCGGAACAGCGCCACCGCTAGGGCCGCGGCGATCGCCGCCGCGGCGATGCCGACGATCCACCCGCGCCGCCCCGGGCGGGCCGCGATCGCCACAGCCCGCGCCTCCGTGGGCGACGGCCCAGCGGCGGTCCGCCCCGCTGACCCGAGCGCGGCCCCGAGCGCCGCCGCGAACGCGGCGCCGTCGGCATGCCGGTCGGCCGGCGCCCGGGCCAGCGCCGTGCTCACGACCTGCTCCAGCTCCGCCGTCACAGTCTCGCGCGCCTGCCCGAGCGGACGGGGCGTCTCGGTGAGCCGCCGAGCGACGATCGCCTGGGCGGTCGGCCCCGTGAACGGCGGCTCGCCGGCGAGCATCTCGTACAGCACGCAGCCGAGGCTGTAGAGGTCCGAGCGCCCGTCGAGCTGCCGCTCGCCCGATGCCTGCTCCGGGCTCATGTACGCCGGCGTGCCCACGACCAGGCCGGTCTCGGTGAGCCGTTCGTCCGCGTCCGCCGCGCCGAGCGCGCAGCCGATGCCGAAGTCGGCCACCAGCGCTTCTCCGTCCTCGGTGAGCAGGATGTTCTCGGGCTTGATGTCGCGGTGCAGCACCCCGTGGCGGTGCGCGTAGTCCAGCGCCCGGGCGGCCTGCTGCGCGATCAGGACGGCTTCCTCGACGGGGAGCTGGCGGTCGCGCCGGAGCCGGTCGCGAAGGCTCTCGCCTTCGATATAGGGCATGGTGAACCACAGGCGGCCGGCCGCGTCGCCCGAGTCGTGGACCGAGAGGAGGTGGGGATGCTGCAGCCGGGCGGCGAGGCGGATCTCCCGGAGGAAGCGCTCGGGGCCGAGCGTCGCCGCCAGCTCGGGATGGAGAACCTTGAGCGCGACCGGCCGCTCGTGCCGCAGGTCGTCGACGAGGTACACCGTGCCCATACCGCCGCGGCCGAGCTCGCGCTCGAACCGGTAGCGGTCGCGCAGGGCGTCGGCGAGCGGAATCGGCGGGACTGTCACCTGGAATCGGATGCGGGGATGACCGAATCTGCGGAGGTGCCAACCGCCACGCCAGGGGCGCTCACCAGCCGAGCGCGCGCCCGTCCCGGAAGAACCCGCCCGTCGGCCCGCTGTTCGGCAGCGTCGCCGCCCACACCACGCTCGCCGCCCCCTCCTCCACCGGCCGCGCCCCCACTTCCTCCAGGTCCCGCGTCGTCGCCGTCAGTCCCGGACACACCGCGTTCACCAGGATGCCATCCTCCCGCAGCTCGAGCGCCAGCTTCACCGTCAGCGCGTTGAGCGCCGCCTTCGACACCGCATAGCTCGTCGCCGCCGCGACGGCCGCGAGGCCGAACCGTGTATCGACGTGCGAGCCCGCCCCGCTCGACACGTTGACGATCCGCCCGCGCCGGCTCCGGCGGAGCAGGGGAAGCAGCGCCTGCGTGGTACGCCAGGCGCCGAACAGGTTGGCCTCCATCACCGCGTGCGCCTCGCGCAGGTCGGCGGTGCCGGCGGTCTCGGACCAGTCGGCCGTCTGGCCCGCGTTGTTGATCAGCACGTCCACTCGGCCGAGCGCCCAGCCGAGGTCGGCGGCGAGCGCGCGGGGGCTGGCCTCGTCGGCCACGTCCAGCGCCCGCGCATGCACCTTACCCTCGAGCCCCGCGAGGCTCTCGGCCGCCTCCTGTGCCCGCTCGAGCTTCCGGGCCGTGAGCACCACCGTCCAGCCGCGCTCCGCGAGCTGCCGGCACACCTCGAACCCGATGCCGTGTGCGGCGCCGGTCACGAGCGCGATCGTCCCCGATTCGTCCGTCATCGCTCCCTCTCTCCCTCTCGGTGCCGCGGCCGCCGAAGCCGGCGACTCTCCAATTCTACCCTCGCTTCGCCCGGGCTGGCCCGCCGGTTAGTTTCCCCCGCATGGCAGCCCGCATTCTGATCACGATGGACGACCTGTCGACCGCCGTGCCGCTCAACGCGGCGTTCGAGGCGGCCGGCTTCTCGACCGCGATGTTCTCCTCACTGGACGACGTGCGCGGCAGCCTCCGGCGGGAGAATCCCGAGCTGGTCATCGTCACCGGCGGCATCCACGAGCCGCACGCCCTCCAGCTCGCCGCCCTCGCGCGCGACGCCGAGGTCAGCACCCTCGCCCTGCTCGAGCCCACCGACTCCGAGCGCGCCGAGCGGGTCGCTCGGCTGGGCGCCACCGAGACCATGATGAAGCCGGTGTCGCCCGACGACGCCGTCGCCACCGCGCGGCGGCTGATCGAGCGCCGCAAGCTCCAGGAGCGCACCGGCATCTATCGGCGAGAGCGCGCCGATCCAGGAAGTGCTGGTCAAGATCGAGCAGATGGCGCCGGTCTCGAGCACCGTGCTCATCCAGGGCGAGAGCGGCACCGGCAAGGAGCTCGTCGCCAAGGCCATCCACGACCTCTCGCCCCGCCGGGGCAAGCCGTTCATCGCCGTCAACTGCGCCGCGCTGCCCGACACGCTGCTCGAGAGCGAGCTCTTCGGCCACGAGAAGGGCGCCTTCACCGGCGCCGCCGAGCGGCGGCTCGGCCGCTTCGAGCTGGCCGACACGCGGGACCATCTTCCTCGACGAGATCGGCGAGATCCCGCCCTCCACCCAGGTCAAGCTGCTGCGGGTGCTCGAGAGCCGCACCTTCTTCCGGGTGGGCGGCGTCCAGCCCATCAAGGTGGACGTCCGCGTGCTGGCCGCCACCAACCGCCCGATCCGGGACGCCGTCGCCCTCGGCGAGTTCCGCGACGACCTCTACTACCGGCTCAACGTCCTCAACATCTACCTCCCGCCGCTGCGCGAGCGGCGGGAGGACATCCCGCTGCTGGTGCGCCGGTTCATCCGCGAGCTGGCCCGCGAGCACGACCGCACCTTCCGCGGCATCATGCCGGAGGCCATGCAGCGGCTGGTGACCGCCCCCTGGCCGGGGAACGTCCGCCAGCTCCGGAACCTGATCGAGTCGATGGTGGTGCTGGCCCCGGGCGCCGAGATCCGGGCGGCCGACATCCCGGCCGACATCCTCGACGGTCCCAGCCTCCTGCCGGTGCGGGTCGGCCAGGCCGGCCTGGGGCGGGACATGGCGGGCGGGCAGGAGCTGGAGTTCATCCTCCGGAGCCTGCTCGACCTCAAGCTCCAGGTCGAGGAGCTCCGCCGCCGGCTGGACGAGCACCCGCAGCGGGTCCAGGTTATCGAGCTGGGCGACCACACCAGCGTGGCCGACGTCCTGACCGACGGCGACGGCGCCGACCGGGACCAGGAAGTGGTCTACCGGAGCGGGATGACCATGGCGGACGTGGAGAAGGCCGCCATCGAGGCGGCCCTCCG
This sequence comes from uncultured Gemmatimonadales bacterium, assembly GCA_963728705.1. GTDB lineage: Bacteria > Gemmatimonadota > Gemmatimonadetes > Gemmatimonadales > GWC2-71-9 > CAVVWJ01. The sequence continues at coordinate 13,158 of CAVSLY010000011.1, read as the reverse complement.
GGAGTACCGGGGGAACCGCCGCCGGGCGGCGGAAGTCCTGGGGATCGGGGAGCGGACCCTGTATCGGAAAATCAAAGCCTATCATCTGGAATGATTTAGCTCGTACTGCAAAAAAACGTGACGGCGCCTAAGTTCTGGTGTATCATTGTTTTGCACTTTCGAGCCATTGACAGTTGGTAAGTCCGCCGTCAAATTGCACATGTCCCACCCGCCCTGACCGGTCAGGTCCCTTGAATTTCGTCATCGACGCCGAACGCTGTGTCGCCTGCCTGGCGTGCGTCCGGGTTTGCCCGACGGATGCCATCGCCGTGGCCGGTGATGAGCCGCTGCTGCTGCAGGTCGTCGACGAGGCCTGCATCCGCTGCGGGCAGTGCCTGCCGGCCTGCCCGCACGGCGCGGTCAACGTAAACGGCGAGATCGGCCGGGCTCTTGCCATCGCGGCCGAAGGCGAGGGAGTGCTCATCCTCAGCCCCGAGTCGGTGGCGCACTTCTACCCGGCCTCGCCCGAGCAGTTGATCAACGCCTGCTACGAGGCCGGCTTCCGCGCCGTCACCCGCGGCGTCATCGGCGATGAACTCGTTGCGGCGGAATATCTTAAGCTGTGGGAAGAGGAGCCGTGGGGCACCCTCATCCGCTCCACCGATCCGGTGGTGGTGGAGACGGTCCGGACCCAGTTCCCCGAGCTCCTGCCCTACCTGGCGCCGGTCACCATCGCCGGCGGTGGCCGAGGCCCGATATCTGCGAGCGCAGCACGGCGCGGGGATCAAGATTGCGTTCGCGGGCGTCTGTCCGCCGGTCGCACTGCACCCGATCTCGACGCGGCCATCACGTACGGCGATCTCGACCAGCTCTTCCGCATCCGCGGGGTCAACGTGCTGGCGCAGGATACGCTACTTCCTGCGGGTGCCCGAGGAGCGGCGGCGGCACCTGAGCGCGGCGGGCGGGCTGCCGCTGGCGCTGCTCGAGGAGTCGCGGTACTCGAGCCGGCGGTTCCGGAAGATCCGGGGCTTGGACGCGCTCCCGGCCGTGGCCCGGGCCGTGGCGGTGGACCGGCTCGACCTCGGCTTCGTCGACATCCTGTCGACGGAAGGGGCGCTGGACCATCCGCTCAGCGGGCCCACGGAAGAGCTGTACTGGCGGCGCGAGCTGCTGGCCAGCATCGAGGCCGCCGCGGAGCCGCCAGCCGGTGGTGGACCGGACCGTGGTGGCGAGCATCGGGGCCGTCTTCGCCTTCAAGCCGCGGCGGCCGGTGCCCGACCCCGACGCGGTGGCGGCCGTCCTGGTCCAGATCGGCCTCGGCCCGAACGGGCGCCCGTGGGACTGCCGGGCGTGCGGGTTCGACACCTGCCGGCGGTTCGCGGAGGCGGCGGCGCTGGGACGGGCGTCGATGCGCCAGTGCACCCCGTTCCAGGAGCGCCGGGCCGATGAGGCGCAGCGCGCCGCGGCCATCGACAACATGACCGGCCTCTCGACGTACCGGGTACTGCGGGACAGATTGGCGTTCGAGGTCGAGCGGGGCAAGCGCAGCGCCGAGGGGTTCGCGGTGCTGTTCCTCGACCTCGACCGGTTCAAGGAAGTGAACGACCAGTACGGCCACGAGGCGGGCAACGAGATCCTGCGCGCGGTGGCGGGCGAGATCCGGAATGCGGTCCGCGCCTCGGACGTGGCGGCGCGGTACGGCGGCGACGAGTTCGTGGTGATCCTCACGCGCACCGACCTGCAGGGCGGTGCCCGGGTGGCGGAGGCGCTCCGCGCGGGGATCGAGGGGGTGGGACGCCGGCTCGGCTATCCCGCCGGCCTCGTCACCGTGAGCGTCGGGCTCGCCGAGTTCGATCCGGACGAGCCGTCCGAAGGCGATTTGCTGGTGAGTGCCGACCGGGCGTTGTACCGGGCGAAGGCCGCGGGCCGGAACGCCGTGGCATGAAGGTCCCCCTGAGTGCACGCAGGCGAGGGTGAAAGGACGAATGATACCGTGACCGGAATCAGTCCCCGACAGCCGTCTCTACCGCCGACCATCCAGGGTCGTCCCGCTCAGGATGGTGCGCCGGATCCCTGGGGTGTGCGCCGGGCAGAGAACCTATTGACCAGCCTCGAAGGCATCCTGTCGGCACGGGTGGTGACCACGCCCCTGGGCGAGGTCAGCGAGGTCCACATACTGGCGCACGCGGGACTGCAGGCGAAACAACTGGTGCGGAACATCGAGAGCGCGCTGCTGGCGCAGCTCGGGCTCAAGATCGACCACCGGAAGATCAGCATCGCCCAGACGGCCGAGGTGAAGCCGATCGAGGCGCTGGAGCACGCCTCGGTGCGGGACCGGATCCTGCAGCGGACGCTGCTGTTCGAGAACATGTCGGTGGCGCCGGGGCGGCGGCCGCACCGGATCGCGATCTCGGTGACGCTGTCGTACCGTGGGGTCACGGAGACGGCCGAGGAGGAGACCAGCGACACGCCGCGGAGCCGGGTGGAGGCTGCCGCCAAGGCCGCGGTGGCGGTGCTGGACCGGCTCCTGACGGAGAGCTCGATCGCGCTGGAGGGCGCCAAGATCGTCGAGGCGTTCGACCGCGAGTTCGCGTTCGTGGCGGTGCAGGGGCTGGGCGGGCGGGAGACGATCCTGATGACGGGGACGTCGGAGATCAAGGAGAGCGCGGAGCGGGCGGCGGTGTTCGCGGTGCTGGACGCCACGAACCGCTGGACGGAGGCCCGCCGGCCGAGCTGACGCGGGGCAGCACGCAGGTCAACCGACTGACAGAGGCGAGTGTTCGACGGGGGCGCGGCTCATGCCTGGCGCTCACCAGACCGATGATGGGATAGATACGAATGTCGTGGGCGCACTCGGGGTGCGCCCGTTGCATCAGGAGGGTGGTCGGGGGCTGGGCGCGCGGGTGGACGCCAACCCAACAACACGAAAGGACACAAGGGTAAAAGGGGATCCCGGTCTTCGTACTGTAGTTGGCACGAGGTCAGTACAGCGAAGATTAGCGGGATACAATTGAAGACGAGCGGAGCGTCGGTGAGTCGTAGCGAGACTTGCCTCTATCCCTGATGGTTTTTCGCAATTCTTCTCTGGGGAGACGCTCATATGTTAAAAGTCACTTTGCTCGTTGCGTTCGCCAACATGATTGCTGGTTTCTTCGGCAAGAGTGAAGGCCAGAACTGGACCTAATTCCAGTCCATGGTAAGGACCTGGATCCCCAATCCTCTTGATTCCAGTGAGAACGACTCGCGCTCAGCGCACTTACCTCTTTGTTGCAGTTGTTACGGCCGTTGCCGTGGCTCTTGGCGTCCTTGTCCAAGGCCACGTCCTTACCGTTTCCCGGGCTGGTGGGCGTTCGGCAGCTTCGTCGTCATTGCTTGCGTGCTTCGAGACGTTAAACACTCAGCTCCGTGTGCAGGCGCCAGGGTTCCACCTCCTTCATCATGCATATCGCCGCGGCGTTGCTGTTTGGTGGGTTCTGGGGTGGGCATTGTAGCTGGAGTGTCAACCCTGCTTGGCGAGGTCTTGCAGGGAATAATGTTGTCAAGGTTGTCTTCAACGTTGCTCAGAGAATCGCCTCGGTCCTCGCCGCGACGCTCGTTTACACGTCGCTGGGCGGAAAGCTACCGCCAACTTACCTCTCGGCCGGAGTCACGCTTCTCCTCAGATGTCCTGCAGCGCGATCTAGGGCTCTTCTTTGTCTTCGCCACGATGTACTTTCTTGTCAATTCTGCTCTCGTAAGCTCGGTCGTCTCCACTAGCTCTGACAGGGCGTTCCGGGAGGTGTGGAGTCTGAATACGCGCGGCGTGTTGGGCTACGATCTCGGAGCGAGTATCGCTTCACTCCTGGTCGCGTGGCTGTACACGTCTGTCCAGCGCTGGCTTGGCTTTGGCCCGATCGGGCTAATCGGTGTCATATTCCCCGTGGTCGCGGTTCGCCATGTGTACGGTCTCTATCATCAGCTTCAGGACAGTGGGCAGGAACTGCTTCAGCTGATGGTAAAGGCCATTGAAGCCCGAGATCCATATACATCCGGTCACTCCGTTCGTGTCAGTCGAGCTCTCAAGGGCTATCGCAGTTGAGTTGGGCCTGTCCGCTCGAGGAGATCGAGCAGGTCGAAACGGCTGCACTTCTTCACGACGTTGGCAAAATTCATGAGGAGTTTGCGCCCTTCTTCGCAAGGAAGGGCGCCTGACGGATGAAGAGACCGCGTTTATGCAGACGCATTCGACGCGAAGCGCCGAACTTGTCGGCATCATTTCCAAGTTTCGTGGCTTTCATCCAAGACTCTGTCGGCATCACCACGAACGGTGGGATGGTCAGGGCTATCCGAGTGGGCATTTCCGGCAATAGCATCCCGCTCGCTTCGCGCATCATTCTCATCTCAGACACGATCGATGCAATGACAACAGACCGTCCCTATCGCAAGCGGCTTGGCTTGGAAGTCGTAATGGCAGAATTGCAGAAGTGTAAGGGCACGCAATTCGATCCGGAGATTGCGGATGGTAGCAATCGGGTCGGTGGCCGTAAGAAGGCTGATTGCCGGCGCTACACCGGAGGCGTTTGAAAGCGACCGTGTGCCGCGCTCACGTCGAGTTACGTGGCCCGGTCAAAGCCTGTGGAAGATTCGGGGGGCTTAAACAAGTCACTGAACAGGCAGAGGCAGGTTTCCTTCGCAGCCCGCGTCAGAACGGTGCTAATTTCGCAGCATCCCAAGGGCGCGCAGATGGCTCTGCGTACAAGCTGGCAGTTTCTTCAGTTTCTCAGCAATTCTCAAATCCCAATCCATTCCTGTCGTAGAGCGCACGTGAGCATTGGCGCATAGGATTTCTAGTTGGTCGATCTCATCAAACTGCTCTAAGTTTTCCTCGAGTTCGGCGAGTATCTTGCCTGCTTGCATGACCGCCCACCTCTGCCGGACGTGATTGCCACCCAGCGTGCGAACGAGCCTGCAAAGGCGTTTGCCTCAAGTCTAAGATCAAACTCGATGATGGCCTGAGTTGCCGCTTGCGTCGCCTCGATTGGGAATCCTGCGATCATCAGCGCATCGGCCTTCCAAAGCAGCCACGACTGCATGATCCAACTCGGTAGTGCGGGGCTTAGACGAGCTTCCAGCTCAACAATCGCCTTCCTCGCTTCGCTGGGTCTACCATGACTCCCATGTACAACAGCAATTGAATAGGCGAGCTGCAGGTCGGCAAACCCCTCGACTTCCGGCCTTCTATTTGCCACATTCTCTTGGGCTATCTTCAGCTGTGCCTCGTGCCGCCCGAGTCGACCGTAAATGATTGCGAGGTTTGCTCCGATGCTAGTAGCCAGTGCGTCGTTTCCGACGATCTGGGCCATCCCTAGCGCGTGTTCCTGATGTACAGCGGCCTCCTCATACCGACCCTGACGACCACGTAGTGCTCCAAGCCCTGCCTGTAACTGAATGGTTACCGAGTTCACCCTTCCGCGAAGTTGCAGTTCTTCGAGGGACCTCCGCGCCACCTCAAAGCTCAGCTCGAGTTCTCCCGCCTGATAAAGGAGCATCGCTTTGGTGAGGCCTAGCATCCCCCGCTCGTCAAAATGCAAGGTGGCCTGGGGAAGATCGTCCGTCAGCGCCAGTAGCTCTCTGGCCAAGGGCCGATCCCGAAGAAATGCGATACCAATGGCTGCCGCCCTAGCGGCCCTGAGCCTGCTTGGCAGGTGGTGACACCTCTGGACGATGGCCTTGAGAGCCTGAGCTCGTTCGAGTAGGTCAACCGCAAAGGATGATTCTAGGTAGCACTTCGCGAGTGATGCCAGAGCAAACGCCTCTTGGGCTCGGTCCTGAGTCTCTGTGCTGTCAATAGTCGCAATAATGTCGAGCGACTCGCGCCAGCGCCCCTGCTCTTGCAATGCCTCGGCCAGCAGGAAAGTAGCGCTAACGAGATCGCTCCCATGAAGGGAGCTTAGAGCGCTTGAGAGAGCTCTCTCCGCGGTCTGCGGCGCACCTGACCGCACCGCGTGAGTGGCGCCCTCTAGGAGATGAGGTACGGCGTCCTTTAGCCGCCCAGCCCTCATCGCGTGCCATGCAATCTCCAAACGGGACGTTGATTCCTGCCCTTGATCGGAATGCGACAAGCGATCAGCGACAGAAGCGTGTAAAGCCTTGCGTACTGCTGACGGAATAGCAGAATAGGAATTCGCTCTAATGAGCTCGTTCGCAAACTCTAAGCCTGTGTCTCCCTCGCGCAGGAGCCGAAGTTCCGCTAATTGGGCAAGGGCCACCATGGTTTGTCCAAGACTTAGGTCGATCACGGAATACATGGTGAGATCGTTCAGCCGGTGCCCCAAGACCGAGGCCAGGTCCAACACGCTCCTAGCGACGGGCTCCATTCCTCCGGCTAGGCGTGACACAATCTGCCCATAGGTCAGCATGAGATCGGGCGTTCCAAAGAAATCCGTCGTCATGGCGTCCAACCCCGTGGCGACCGCGCTTGAGCCGTTAGCGCGCCAATCCTGTATCAGCAACTCAATGACCATCGGAAAGCCGCCGCTAGCTCTGACTAGCGCCCGCCTTTCACTATTCGTTGGCTTGAGGTCAAGTTGCTGAAGTAGCGCAGACAGAAGTTCGCCAGTAAGTCCCTCGTCGAGCGGTGCCAAGGTTATCGACGAGCAGTGTAGGCGGGACATGCTCTCTCGAAAGGATGTGGCGTGGGTCGACCGGGAGAGTTCGCCTTCTCGCGCGGTGAAGATGGCAACTATCGGGTCCGACCGTGACCGACGCAGAACCAGATGTAGGACTGACAGGCTGGCTTCATCTGCAAGGTGAAGATCGTCCACGACGAGGATCAGTGGATGTTCCTCCGCTACACTCTTGAGGAGTTCATGAAAGGCCTCGGTCAGGCGGACGCGCGCGGTTTCACCTTGACTATCCTCGGCCGGAGGCAATGCTGTAAATCGCCTCCGAATCTCTGGTGTTGTCCGTGCGAGCTCGGCCAAAGCCTCGCTCGGCGTCGCAGAGGCACCCGCCTGGTCGAGAAGACAGAGAATCAGGCCGCCGAGTGTTGCGAATGGTATGTGTCGTTCGAGGTCAAATGCCTGAACCCTACAAACAGTGGCGCCTTCCAAGGCGGCAACGGTTGTCAAACGCTCTACTAACGTTGTCTTGCCCACTCCAGAATCCCCGAGGACAATCGAGTGGTTCGCATGGCCTTGCTTCAGGCCCTCCCATGCCTCGTAGAGTAGCCCAAACTCGCGACCTCGCCCAATGAACGGGCGACCGCGAGCCCGCTCCGGAGGAAGGGTCGGTATATCGTTGACTATTGTCCGTTCCCAGCCACCTTTGCGTAATCGAATGGCCAGCTGTTCTACAGCCTGAGAGGGACTCGCGCCTAGATCTGAGAACAACCTGGATTTCCATTCCTCGTAGATTCTCAGAGCCGATAGTCGATCACCTACCATCGCTCGTGCCTCGATTTTGGCACGAATGGCATCCTCGCTGAGATCGTCCAAGGCGAGCATACGATCAGCAAGTTGCTCTATCTGCTGCGAGTTGCCCGTACGCCTACAACGAGTAAACAGAATGACAAGTGCATCCTTGATGAGAGGCAGAAGTCTTCCTTGCTGACGGTCCTTCCACATTGCGAATTCCGGAGCATCGGGAATCTCGAAAGCCATCAAGGAAGGCAGCGACCTCCAACGAGCTCGTTGTGTCTGACCCAAGAATGTCTTTGGCGAAGAGTCGATCCAGGTCGAGCGTTAGGTGGGCACCGCGAAGGGCGACATAGTCCCGAGTCGTTTCGAGCGCTTCCGGACCCAAACGTGGTCGGAGTACGGACAGGGCTGTGGCAAGGGAGTGACGCGCCTCAGCAATGCCCAGCCTTTGGCCACAGGAATTCCGCAAGCGGTCGCGGCGATGACAGCGGGAATGCTCAACCGCTAGATATGTCAACAGTGCCAGATGTTTCTTGGTGCGGAAACGAATCAGATCCCCGTTAGGTGCGAACAGGGCTGGCTGACCCAAGCAACGAAGCTGATGCCGGGGTTCCATGAGGACTCGCTGGTCGAAGGCTGATCTACTATATGTTGCGGCAACAACCGATCGTCAACGGCACGCTACCTCTCTGTCCAGTCTTATTGATGAGTTGTTATGCGGGGTTCTCCCGGCTCGGCATCCCAGGGGCCCGAACATGAAGTGGATCAACCTCTTATCTTACGGCGGCGCCAAGACCTTTCCATGATCCGCCGCCCGCAGCATTAGCGATCCAGGGGCGGGATTAGCGCACGCAGGACAGCGTCACCGCGACCAGAAGCGACCAGGATCGCCACGCCCAACTCACCGGATGCTGGCTGTTGGCGATGTAGGCAAAGCCCCGCTCGCCGGAATGGACCAATCCACCCGGTCGACTCCCCAGCTCTTCGCACTGCCGACTTGAGATCCGCTTGATGCGCCGACACCACTCTTAAGCCCCAACGTCACACCGCTCCAGACAGCAGCCGCCGGAAGAACCCCTGGTCACGGAGGGTCAGATGAAGCGGTTAGCACTGCTCACCACTGCCGCCCTCGGGCTCGCCCTGCTGGTGCTGTACGGCTGTCGCGACACCACCGAGGTCACCGGCCCGTCAACCGCCGTCACCGCCGCCACCTACACCCTGACCATCACCGGCTCGGGCACGGGCAGCGGCGTCGTGAAATCCACCCCGACCGGCATCACCTGCACCATCACCAACGGCCAGGCCGCCTCCACCGGCTGCACCAAGGCCTTTCCCCAGGGCCAGACGGTCACCCTCACCGCCACTCCCGCCGCCGGCACCGCCTTCGGAGGCTGGCTCAACGTCCTGGCCTGCAAGAGCCTCGGGAGCTGCACCTTCAAGCTGACCTCCAACCGCACGGTCCCGGCCGTGTTCCGGAAGGGGCCGTTCACCGTCAAGATCACGAGCGGCAGCCAGGGCCCGGGGACCGGCCGGGTCACCAGCCAGTCCGGGCTCACCCCCGCCCTCAACTGCCTGATCACCAACGGCACGCCCGCCGCCACCGGCTGCTCGGCGACCTACCCCGCCAACACGGTGCTGACCCTTCGTGCGACCGCCAACAGCGGATCGGTGTTCAATGGCTGGGGCCTGCCGACCTGCGGCACCGCCGCCTGCCAGGTCGCGCTCATCCAGGGCATGACGATTCCGGCGACCTTCGCGGTCGCCTCCCCGAGCTCGCCGGCCGTCCAGGGCAAGTGGGACCCGGCGTTCACCACGCCGTCGGTCATCGTGCACGCGCACCTGTTGCGCACGGGCAAGGTGCTGGTGTGGGGTGACAACGGGACCGCGTACCTGTGGAGCGCGACCACCGGCTTCGCGTCGGTGACCAAGCCGTACCGGATCTATTGCACCGGTCACACCTTCCTGCCCGGACGGCCGGCTCCTGGTCATGGGAGGCACCAGCGCCGGGACGGCAGGCCTCCAGGCCGCGAGCATCTTCAACCCGTCCACCAGCACCTGGGCCGCCACCCAGCTCGATGTCGCGGGGCCGCTACTATCCGACCGCGACGACGCTGCCCAACGGCGAAGTGCTGGTCGTGTCCGGCCACGACGCGAACAAGGTCGTCGTCAGGGCGCCGGAGATCTGGAGCGGCGGCGGCTGGCGCAAGCTGCCGGATACCTCGGTGGCCATCGGCCAGCCCGTACTATCCGCCGATGTTCGTCGCACCGAACGGGAAGGTGTTCATGGCCGGCTTCGCCCAGCAGCCGCTACCTGGACGTGGCGGGCGGGCACTGGGGGCCGATCATCAACCGGCTCGTGGCCCGCCGCGACATGGGCTCCGCGGTGATGTACGCGCCGGGCAAGATCCTCTACGCCGGCGGCGGTGACAGCACGTTCGCACCCACGGCGGCGGCCGAGATGATCGATCTGACCAAGGCGTCTCCCGCCTGGACCACGGCCGGGTCGATGAAGTTCCCGCGCCGCCAGTTGAACGCCACGCTGCTGGCGGACGGCAGCGTGCTGGTGACCGGCGGCACCAGCGGCGCCGGCTTCAACAATCAGGCGGGCGCGGTCCGCGACGCCGAGCTCTGGAAGCCCGGGACTGGGACCGGGACCTGGACCACGATGGCCCGTGAGACCCAGACCAGGACGTATCACTCCACGGCGCTCCTCCTGCCCAGCGGCCGGGTGCTCTCGAGCGGCAGCGGCGAAGGGGGAGGAATCACCTACGCCAACAGCGAGTTCACGGCCCAGATCTACTCGCCACCCTACCTGTACAAGGCCGATGGCACCGCGGCGCCGCGGCCGAGCATCACCTCGGCGCCTGCCACGCTTCACTACAACCAGGTGTTTACGGTCGAGACCCCGAACGCGGCCTCCGTCTCCAAGGGGACCCTGATCCGGCTCTCCTCCGTCACGCACGCGTTCAACCAGAGCCAGCTCGTCTATCATCTGGCCTTCACGAGGCCGGCGGGCACCACGACCACACTCAGCACCAAGGCGCCGGCCAGCGGCAACTTCGCGCCGCCGGGGCCGTACATGCTCTTCATCATCAATGGGTCGGGCGTGCCGTCGATGGCGAGGATGGTGAGCGTCGGGCGGTAGGCGCTGCCGGCGCGGCGGCGGCGTGTGCGCAAGATCCGGCCAGACCTGCCGATTCTGCACGTCATGCAGGCGGCGCGATTCGGACAGCGACATGCCTCCGGACGTGCCCCACCTGCGCGAGCCGTTCACCCCGAATTCTCCCTCACCAGCCATACCGTCCAAGCGCGCGAACGCAAAGCAGGATCAGCATCAGGAAAAATGCGTACATCGCCAACCGGAATGGCTTCGACAGCGGGTGCCTGGCCTCGTAGTAGAGCAGGCACGCGATGAACACGAGGGACGGGAGGCATCGCCACATGCGAGAGAGTCTAGTGGCCATTAGAGAGACTGGTAAGGACCGCGAAGGCGGCCTGATAGCGCGGGGCTCCGGTCAGCGTTCGCGACAGAATGACCTGCCGGCCTCGACCAGGCGGCTGGATCACCCGCCCGACTCGGAGAGGCAGCCGCATGTCTGAACGGCGTGAGTCCCGCCTTCGCCGCGAATTCGCCGATCTGTACCCCGGTGTACCCCCCGACCAGTGGCGGGCCGTCCAGGAAATGATCGACATGGTGGCGGCCGGGGGCCTTCGCAGTGGACGCTGCTCGGGCGAATTCCTCGCCAAACGCATGCTCGATGAGAGGCACTTCGAGTTCCGTGGATGACCACCTGCGGCGGCCGCCAAGTGCAAGTGAATTGGAAGGATTGCTCCGCGACTACATTCGCGAAGAAGTTTTCGCCGCGAAGCGGTTGCCCTCGGCCTCGACAAAGAAGACACGATCATCCGCCGACGGCTGCGGCAAAAGCTCGAGTTCGTCTCCGAAGACGTCGCCGCCCATGCCGAGCCGACCGACGAGCAACTCCGCGCATATTTGAAAGAACATCCGGAGGCGTTTCGCGGTGATCGCCGGTTCACCTTCAGCCAGGTGTACCTCGACCCGCAGCGGCGCGGCGCGAATCTCGGCAGCGACGCGACGCGAATACTTGCACAGCTGCGTCGATCCGGAAGCAAAGCCGATATTGAGAAGCGCTGCGACTCCCTCATGCTCGAACACGAATTTAAGTCGCTGCCCGCAAGCGAAGCGGTGAAGCAGTTCGGTGAGAAGTTTGGGCTAAGCTCGGCGAGATACAGGCCGGACATGGGAAGGCCCGATCGAGTCCGGCTTCGGCGTGCATCTGGTTTTCATGAGTGAGCGCACCGATGGCTCCCTGCCGGCTCTGGAACAGGTGCGCGCCGAAGTGCGCCGTGAATGGAGCAATGCGCGCCGCATGGAAGCGAACGAGAAGTTCTATCAAACCCTGCTGCAGCGCTATGCCGTGACCATCGAGCGCCCGGAAGTCGCAAAAGCGCGGCGATGTGAAACAAGTCGCTGAGGCGCAATGAAGCAAGAATTGGCGAGCCACGAGTAGCGAGGATCGACGTTCGCGGTCTTCTCGCCTGCCGCGACCTGTGCGTCCTGCTGTTTCTTTTTTCTGGATTCATCTGTTCGCACATGAAGTGCGCCCGGCTTATCTGGAGCTGCATCAAACCGGTGCCGAAACTTATGATGTGTTGTGGAAAGTACCGGGACAAGGAGAAGATCTGCGGCTGGGACTTTATGTGCAACTCCCGGAGAGCTGCTCGAACCTGACTCAACCGCGTGGCGCTTTCGCCGCCAACGCCTATACTGAGCGTTGGAGTGTCCAATGCGCTGGAGGCTTGAGTGGCGGCACGATCCGTATCGCCGGCCTTTCGGCGACCCTGACCGATGTTTTAGTGCGTATCGAGCGAGTCGAAGTTCGACCCTGATCATCCGCCTCACTCCGTCCGATTCCTTCATTCGTTGTCGAAGCCGCCCCGAGCCGAATGGAAATCGTCCGCACGTATCTTTTCTTGGATCGAGCACATTTTAACCGGCGTAGACCACCTGCTGTTTGTTCTTGGCCTCCTGCTGCTGGTGCGCGGATTCGGCAAGTTGGTCAAAACCGTAAGCGCCTTTACGGTTGCGCACAGCGTCACTTTCGCCTTGGCCACGCTTGGTTTTGTTCATGTTCCGTCGCCGCCTGTGGAAGCGGTCATCGCCTTGAGTATCGTCTTTGTCGCGAAAGAAATTCTCCGTAGCTGCGGCAGGTCCGCGGCAACCCAGCCTAGCCTAACGGAGCGTCAGCCATGGCTCGTCGCATTTTCGTTCGGATTATTGCATGGGCTGGGATTCGCGGGCGGATTGAGCGAAGTGGGATTGCCGGAAGGTCACATCCCGCTCGCGCTGCTGGTCTTTAGTATCGGCGTTGAGGTCGGCCATTTCGGTTTTATCGCTGCGGTTTCGCATTGATGGCATTCGGCCGAGCGATGTTGTGGATGCGATTATCGGCGCTGCGACCGATCTTTTGGCCTGTGCTGCGGCTGCTGCCCCCGTACGCGATTGGCGGCACGGCGATGTTCTGGCTGATTGAGCGACTCTTGGCATTTTGAATCGCGAATCAACGATGAGCGAGAGACAGCAACAAACCTCTGATAAAAGCGGTCGGACCGCTGCGATGGTTTGTTGCGCTTCGCTTATCGCTGGTCTCGTCGTCTGTTCTCTGTCGCCAATGTTTGCCGGGGCGGCGGAACCAAAGAAAGCGGAGACAGCAAAACCACCGGCCCCACCGACGCCCGCGGCACCCGCAGCGCCGGCTAC
>CAVSLY010000010.1:0-198922 GCA_963728705.1 uncultured Gemmatimonadales bacterium | reverse complement strand
CCGTTGGTCACTGTGTTGTTGCACTTGATGACGACCCGCCCGCTCCGGTGAGTGTTGCCGGTCAAGTTGAAGCCGTAGAACGATACAGTGGCGAGGGTGATGTTCTGCAGGTCGATATGATTGTTGCTGGCGATGGTGCAGGCGATTTCATACGTCAACGGCTCGAAGAAGGTGACCGCGTTCGGGCTCCGAATTGTATCGTATTGGAGTCGATCAGCACGCCGCTGGCATTGACATCAATGAGCGAGGCGGAGCCGTGCGCCGAGTCCCACACGGTCCCGGTTCCGTCAACCGTGTTTCCCTTAAGATCGTCCGATCCGAGCCCTCCTTCACGTCGAGGCTCTGCGACCGCACGTGGGGCCGAATGATGTTAACGACTGTTATCGGTGTTGGTGAACTGGAGCGGCATACTGCCGCCGAATTACCGACGTAGATCGCCTCACCGAAATACGGGATGAGGATGCCCGTGTCGTGAAACCATGAATTCTGGACGACGTTGTGGTGGCTCGCGTCCTTGAAAGCGAACGCGGCCTGCTTCGTGTGGTCAATTTCCAGGCTGTCGAAGACGCTTTGGGTGACCCCCTGGAGCCACAGACCCTGGACGCCCAGGTCCGTGAACCGCAGCTTCCGAATCCTGAGGTAACTCGCCTGCGGTAGAATCTGCACGCCGTTCCCATCAACGATCGTGCTCCCCCACCCAGCCCCCTGAATGGTGATGGGCGCTTGGGCAGTGCCGCTCCGATTGAACACGAGGTTGGAGCTGAGGCTGTACGTCCCAGCGGCCAGCTCGATGCAGTCGCCCGGCACGGCGGCCTGGAGCGCTGTCCTGAGCTGGCCGACCGTGCGGACGGGGACGTGCCGGATACAACCGTCAGCCGGCGGGGGTGTGTCGGGAGGCGGCCCTGCGACGTCCGCGGCCGTGCAGGCCACGACTGCCGCCAGGAGGACCGCGCGCGCTACAGTTTCACGGTCACGAATTGCTAGACCGCCATGAAAGGGTGTCGACAGACTGGCGGGATGGCTGGCCGCCAGAAACCTTGATCTAGATGACCTGAACGGAGGTAAGTAGATCACCAAATTAGACCACGAAATGCTAAGTCCAATTGGCCCTGGTGGACTCGAACCACCATTGACGGATCCAAAGTCCGCTGTCCTGCCATTGGACGAAGGGCCAGTGCAGAAAACGTACACTCGAAGGAGCACACGGTAAACTGATTCGGCCCCTCGTCACCCCCGCCCGCGCCACGACGGTGGCCCTCGCCGGGCTCCTCCTCTTCGTTGCCTGCCAGGACGGCACTCGGCCGGGCACGAGCGAGCCGGATCTCTCGCTCGTCACACTCACCCACGTCTGCGGTGAGCGCTTCGACGTCGGCAACGGCAACCTGGTCGGCGTGACGGTCCGGTACGCGGTCGCCGGCTCCGCCGAGGCGGGTGACCTTACGCTGGCCGCGGGCGCGAGTGGGGGTGCCGCCGGCGTCACGCGGCTGGTGACGCTGACGGCCGGGAGCGTGGCCCTTTCCTACCAGGGCCTGCCGGTGGCACAGGCCGCGAGTGGCGGGACCTGCCCGCCGCCCGCGTCCACGGTACCCGAGCCCGCCGCGAGCATGGGCGAGTGGGAGGCGCCCCTCGCCTGGCCGGTCGTAGCCGTGCACCTGCATCTGCTACCCGACGGACGCGTCCTCTCGTGGGGCCGGTTCGGTGATCCCCAGATCTGGGATCCCGGCAGCGGCGCGTTCATCCCGGCACCGATCGCAACGGACATCTTCTGTGCCGGCCACGCCTTTCTGGCCGACGGCCGGCTCCTCGTGGCCGGGGGCCACATCAGCGACAACCGCGGCCTGCCCGCAGCCAACCTGTTCGACCCCGCCGTCGATAGCTGGACACCGGTGGCATCGATGGCGCATGGACGGTGGTATCCCACCGCCACCACGCTCGGCGACGGTCGGGTGCTCGTCCTGGCGGGCCAGGACCATGACGGGCTCGACGTCGCCGAACCCGAGATCTGGAACGGCTCGGCTTGGACCGCGCTGTCCGGTGCCTCGCGCGTCCTACCGTTCTATCCCCGGACCTTTGTGGCGCCGAACGGACTCGTGTTCTATGCGGGGGAGCTACCGCAATCGGCTTACCTCGACCCCGCCGCAGGAGGCAGCTGGACGCCGGTGGCGACCAGCCACTACGGTCGGCGGGACTACGGATCGGCGGTGATGTACGCGCCGGGCAAGGTGTTGATCGTCGGCGGCAGCGATCCTGCCGACGGCCCCCCGACCGCCTCGGCCGAGACGATCGACCTCGCCGCCGCCGCGCCCGCATGGCAGACCACCGGGTCGATGGCGTCGGCGCGCCGGCACCTCAACGCGACGCTGCTTCCGGACGGTCGTGTGGTCGCGACGGGCGGCACCAGCACAGGCGGATTCAGTGACCTGGGTGGCGCCACGCACCCGGCCGAAGTATGGGACCCGGCCACCGGTCAGTGGAGCACCTGGGCCAGCGCGGCGGTGAGCCGTGTCTACCACTCGACCACCCTGCTCTTGCCGGACGGGCGGCTGCTCCACGCGGGAGGCGGCGACGGCGCCAATCTGCCGCGGGAGCTGAGCGCGGAGCTGTTCACTCCGCCGTACCTGCTGCGCGGGTCGCGCCCGGTGATCGCGAATGCCCCGTCGAGCGTGGCCTACGGAGAGGATTTTCGGGTGAGCTCGCCCGACGCGGGCGCGGTGACTCAGGTGACGCTGGTGCGGCTGCCCTCGGTGACGCACGCGTTCGACCAGAATCAGCGCTTCGTGCCGGTGGCGTTCGCTCGCAGCGCGGGCGGTCTCACGGTGACCGCACCGACAGGCGCCGCGATCGCGCCTCCGGGGCATTACATGCTGTTCCTGCTCGACGCGGACGGTATCCCGTCCGTCGCGCGCATCATTCGGATCGGTTAGCGAAGGCCCGACCAACCTACTCGGAGACCACGGGCGGCGCCGGAGGCGTCGCGAGAGTCTCGACCGCATCCAGCCGGCCATGCTTGCGGCCGAGCATCAGCCGGGCGTCCTCACGGTCCCGTGCGGAGCGGTAGACGGCGAAGAGGGTCGAGCCGGAGCCGCTCATCCGGCACACCAGGGGACGGGTCCCGGCGAGCGCTTCGAAGGCGGCACGAATCGGCCGGGACGTGCTCGAAGACGGGCGACTCGAAATCGTTGCCTGCCATCCGGCCGATGTCGCCCCAGCTCGAGAGGGCATCGAGATCGAGCGCCACGGCGCCGCGCCGGCCGGCAGCCTGCCGCGCCGCGTCCACCCAGCCATACGCCTCGGCAGTTCCCACTCCGACGCTCGGCGTCACGAGCAGCGCAGGTGCGCTTGGCAGCGGCGGCAGCCGGAGCAGGCGCTCACCGTGGCCCCACGCGAGCGCCAGGGGCGCGCCAGAAGCGAAGAGCGGCACATCGCTCCCGAGGCGCGCGGCGAACTGGAGCAGCTCATGGCGGGGCACGGCGCCGTTGGCCAGCAGGTTGGTGGCATGGAGCGCGGCGGCGGCGTCACTCGATCCGCCGCCGAGGCCAGCCCGGGTCGGGATCCGCTTGGTGAGCGTCAGGTGGACGCCGAACCGCCGCCCGGTGGCATCGAGCACCAGCTCGGCCGCGCGCGCGGCCAGGTTGTCCGCCGCGGGCCCGACGTCCGCGCCTTCCACGTCGATCGTCACCTCGCGCCCCTCGCGCCGCTCGACCCGCAGCGTATCGGCCAGGGTTACCAGGCAGAACAGCGTCTCCAGACTGTGGAAGCCGTCCGCCTCGCGCGCGAGCACCCGGAGGAACAGGTTCAGCTTGGCCGGCGCCTGGGCGGTGGCGGCCGTCGGGGTCATGGACCGCGGGGCGCCCGCAGGTCGCTCAGCGCGAGCGGCGTGCGGGCCAGGACCACGCGCCCAGCAGGATGATCGGCACGAAAGTCGTCGCATGAAAGGCAATGGCGTACGACGAGGCCAGGTCGTTGGGTACCCGGTAGAGCGCCAGCGCGGCCACGATGGCGGCCTCGAACTGGCCCACGAAGCCCGGCGTGAGCTGCACCGTGATCCCGAAGACCAGGATCCCCTGCAGCAGCAGCGCTCCGAGGAAGTCCACCGGAATGTCGAACGCCTTGAACGCCACGTAGAAGGCGAGCCCGTTGGTGAGCCACAGGATCAGTGACCAGACGACGGTGCCGGCCAGGAGCGCCGGCGACCGCAGCACCGACAGTCCGTGGCGCACCCCTTCGATCAGCGCCACGATCCGCTCGGCGAGCGCGCCAGCGGGCAGCAGCCGGCGCACGAGGCGCTCCGCCGCCAGCGGGAACGCCACGACGAGCAGCGCCGCAATCAATGCCGCGGCTCCCATCACGCCAGCCGCCTGCGCCGCATGCCGCACCGAGACGCCACCCACGGCGACGTCCGGAGGCAGGTCGGACGCGAGCAGCGCGACGCTGAGCAACCCCACGACGCTGAGACCGTCGAAGATACGCTCGACGGCCACGGAGGAGAGCGCAGAACTGAAGCGGACGCCCGCGAGGCGGGAGGCGGCAATCAGACGCACCAGCTCGCCCGCCCGAAACGGCAGCACGTTGTTCGCCATGAAGCCGATGGCGACGGCGTGCCAGAGCGGGGCGGCCGGCAGCGGCCCGCCGTCGTCGGCCCGAAGCAGGAGGCGCCAGCGCACCAGGCGCAGCGGATACGTCAGTGTGGCGAGGACGACGGCGGCGAGGAGGGGGGCAGGGCGGGCGTTCCGGAGGTGGCCCATGACCTCGGAGAGGTGGACGCCCCGGAGCGCCCAGACCAGCAGCCCCACAGCGAGCCCCACGCCGATGAGCGCGGACACGGTGCGCCGCCCGCCGCCCGACGGGCGCTCAGGATTCGGCAAGCGCCAGCGGGACGAGGTCGAGCAGCTCTTGCAGCAGCGGACGGATCGCTTCGAGACCGCCGTGTCGGGCGAGCTCATCGGCGAGCTGCTGGCGCACGGTGTTGGCTCGCTCCAGGGCGGCCCGGCCGGTGTAGCAGAGGACGCCGATCTCGACCGTCACCGTCTCCGGATCGGCCGCAGCCGGCGTCGTGGCCGCGAGGGCCCGCCCGACCAGCGCCTCGATCGAGGCGGGCTCGGCGGCGCGCTCGCGGCGAAGGCGGTCGAAGGTGGAATAGCTGCCCTCCAGCCCGCCGGCAGGGGCGTCGTAGGCCAGGCTCTCGATCGGCACTGCGTCGTACGCCAGGCTCTCGATCGGCACCACCGGCAGCTCAGGCTCGGCCGGGGAGGGGGCAATGTCGAACAGCAACGACTCGATCGGAACGATCCGGCCGGCGGTGTCCGGCAGGTCGGGCCGCGGTGCCGCTGCGGCCAGCGCCACGTGGGCGGGAGTGGCTTCCGCCAGCCGCAGCCCGTCGAGCCGGTAGGCGGCGTCGAGGATGCGGCGGGAGATCAGCATACGGTCGTCGGCGTCGGCGACGGCACGGAGCAGCTCGCCGGCCTCGCGCAGGCAGCTCACCAGCTCCGGCGTCGCGCGAGCGGCCACGCCCGCCGCCAGCGCTTCGCGCGCCGAGCGGGCGAAGACAACCAGCGCGCTCGCCACGGGGTCGGGCCCCGGCGTGCCGGCGGTGCGGAGCGAGCCGAGCAGGTGGTAGAGCCGCAGGTCCCGCTCGATGGTGGAGCGGGAGGCGGCGATCAGGTCGGCGCTCTGGCAGAGATGCTCGCCGTGGCTCACCAGCTCGAGCGGACCGAGCGGCGTGGGCGCGGTGAACTGCGGCTGGGTGAGCGGGGGCGTGAACGGCGCGGGGTCGTCGGCGTAGTACAGCGATTCGATCGGGACCACGTCGCGCTCGACGGCGAAGGCGCGAAGCAGGAGCTCCGTGAACCGGCGGGCCTCCTCGGTCTCGACCTCGGGCTGCCCATGCTCGGCGATGTCCCGCGCGATGCCGGTCAGGGCGCTCGAAGCGGCCGCCATGACCTCGTCGACGCCGGGCGGCGGCGCGTACAGGCGCGTGAGGTCGCCTACGGCCAGCTCGATGCCGTCAAGGATCTCGGGCAGGGGCACCAGTTCGCTCAGCTCCGCCAGCCCGCGGAGTGACTGCATGCGGCGGATGACGGTGTAGAGCGGCTCGCGGTCGCCGGGTGCCGCGCGGAGGGCGCGGGCGGCCCGGTCGAGCGCGCTCGCGATGAGCGCTCCTTCGCGCGCGACAAAGGCGCGCACGCCGGTGTTGAGCTCGCCTGGCGCGGGGGGGACGTCAGCCCGGGCCGGATCGGCGGCCGGCGCACGGCCCGCAAGGGACTCGAGACTGAGGCCGAGCCGCACGGTTCGCGCCGTTTCGGCGTCACCCCATTCGCGCACCCGGCGGACGAGCAGGCGGAACTCCTCGACCGCCTGCGCGGCATGCGCCCGAGTGGCCGGGTCCCACGGATGCCGCCCGTCGCGATAGGCTCGGGCGAGCCCCTCGAGGCCGCCCGCGGCTCGCGCGAATGGCTGCTGGCCGGCCATCAGCGCGGACCCCCGCAGCACCCGCGCGGTCCGGAGGAACTCGTCGGCAGGCGGACCGTCGGGCCGGCCGATGAGCGACTCGAGGCGATCGAGGCACTCGCCTGCCTCGAGGGCGAAGAAGTCGGCGGTGGCGAGGGGATTGGTCATGGCGTTCCGTAAGGTATCAGTGCCTCGCGCCGCGCACCAAGTGCAGCATTTCCTCCACCGCCGTCCGCATGCCCGCCATCACCGCTCGGCTCACGACGCTATGGCCGATGTTGAGCTCCTCGATCTCGGGAATGGCGGCGACCGGGATCACGTTGCGGTAGGTGAGGCCGTGGCCGGCGTGCACGAAGAGTCCCATGTCGGCGGCATGGCGCGCGGCCCGCCGGAGCTCGTCGAGCGCGGCGTCGCTCTCCCGCCACGTGTGCGCGTAGCGGCCGGTGTGGAGCTCGATGGCGGGCACGCCGAGGTCCTTGGCGGCATCGAGGGCGGCCACGTCGGGGTCGATGAACAAACTCACCCGGGCCCCGGCCTCGTCCAGCCGCCGAATCGTCTCGCGCAGCCGAGGATTCGGCCGGCGGAGATCGAGGCCGCCTTCGGTGGTGATCTCCTCCCGCCGCTCGGGCACGATGGTGGCCTGGTAGGGGCGGAGGCGGCAGGCCACGGCCAGCACGTCGGCGCTCGTGGCGAGCTCCAGGTTCATGACCCGCACGGCGGGCGCGAGCGCCTCGACGTCGGCGTCCTGGATGTGGCGCCGGTCCTCACGCAGGTGGACGGTGATGCCGTCGGCCCCCGCAGCCTCGGCGAGGCGGGCGGCCTCGACCGGGTCGGGCTCGTCGGTCCGGCGCGCCTGCCGCACCGTCGCCACGTGATCGATATTGATGTACAGGCGCTGTGGCGTCATTGCTCGGGGCTCCACGGCCGGTTAACTTCGCTCGCCTACACTCGGCCAACGAGAGACTCGTGATCCAGCGACGGTGGTTTGCGGCGGCGGTCCTGCTCCTCGCCGCATGCGGCGGCAGCGGCGGCCCCGCGGCAGAGGTGCATCCCTCGAACACCGCCTCGGCGGCGGTGGAGAATTTCATGAAGGCGGTGGCCGACAGCAACCTCGCCACGATGGCGGGACTGTGGGGCACGTCCAAGGGTCCGGCCTCGCGCACGCGGCAGCCGGCCGACTACGAGCGGCGCATCTCGGTCATGCGGAGCTACCTCAGTCACGATGACTTCCGGATCCTCGGCGATGCGCCCGACGTGTCCGCGGGCCGCCACACCGTCCAGGTCCAGATCCGGCGGTCCGCCTGCACCTGGACGATCCCCTTCCTGGTCATCCAGCTCGCCGACGGCACCTGGATCGTCAATCAGATGGACCTCACCGCGGCCGGCAACCCGGCGCGCCCCTGCCAAACCTCGCCCCAGGACACTGCTCCCACCGCGCCCCAGGACACCGCCCCCGCGGCGCCCTGACACCGGGGAACTTTCGGCCCCTCCGTTCCTGTTATGTTACTCGGTAAGCTCGAGCAGGATGCCGGCCGTCGCCTTCGGATGGACGAAGGCGATGCGGCGTCCGCCGGCTCCGGTACGCGGCACCTCGTCGATCAGACGATAGCCCGCGGCCCGGCAGGCGGAGAGCGCGGCATCCAGATCCGGGACCCGATAGCACAGGTGGTGGATGCCGGGACCGCGACGCTCGAGAAACCTGGCGATGGGACCGTCCGCCGTGAGCGGCGCGAGCAGCTCGATCTCGGAGTCGCCGAACGGCAAGGACACGATGGTGGCGCCGTCCGCCTGTTCCGGTGGGTGCGGCGTCAGACCGAGGACATCCCGGTAAAAGGCGAGCGCCGCGTCGAGATCCGTCACGGCGACTCCCACATGCGCAATGCGGGGGCGATCAGGCAAAACGATCCCTCCGGCGAATCTGTTGGGGCAAGATCAACTACAGGAGAATAACATCATGGCCACGACGAATCCCCAGTCCATTCACGTCACCGATTCCTCGTTCGCAGCGGAGATCGAGCAGGCCAATGGCCTGGTGCTCGTCGATTTCTGGGCGACGTGGTGCGGACCGTGTCAGGTCGTGGCGCCGATTCTCGAGCAGCTTGCGGGCGAATACCTTGGCAAGGCCAAAGTGACCAAGGTCGACGTGGACGCAAACCAGCGCACCGCCATGCGGTTCAACGTGCGCTCGATTCCCAGCATCCTTTTCTTCAAGAACGGCCAGCACGTGGACACCGTGATCGGGGCTGTGCCGAAGGCGACGCTAGAGGGGAAGATCAAGCAGCACCTCGCCTAGTCGCACGGGGCGGCAGTGCAATCGCACCGAAGTTTCATCACGGGCGGAACCGTCCAGGGCGTGAGCAAGCTCCGGGCGGGACCGCCCGTTCGCCGTTGCTGGCACCTCGTCATGTGGTGGCTTGCCGCGACGGCCCTCCCGCCGCTTGCGACCGACGCTTCGGCCCAGGCCGCGCCGCGCTCGCGTCCGCGCCTGGTGGTGGCGATCGCCGTCGACCAGCTCCGGGCCGACTACATCGAGCGCTTCCGGCCCTATTTTGGCGCCGGTGGCTTCAATCTCTTCCTTCAGCGTGGTGCAAGCTTCGCGCAGGCGCGCTACGCCCATGCAACCACTTCGACCTGTCCCGGTCACGCCGTCATCCTCACCGGCAGCTATGGCGAGGTGAACGGGATCATCGCGAACGAGTGGTACGACATCAGAGCCGGCCGCCCGACCTACTGCGCCGAGGACTCGGCCGTCACCCTGGTCGGGTCGGAAGGGCCGGGCGTGTCCCCGCGCAAGTTGTTCGGCGCCACGGTCGGGGATGTGCTGAGGACGGCGACGGCCGGCCGGAGCCGGGTCGTCACCGTGTCCGGCAAGGATCGGTCGGCGATCATGCTCGGCGGGCAGCTCGCCGACGCCGCCTATTGGATCGTGGATACGCTGTTCGTCACCTCGACCTACTACCGGTCCGACCTCCCCGCCTGGGCCCAGGGGTTCAACGCATCGCGAGCGATCAGCCAGTATTTCGGGCGGACGTGGGAACGAGTGCTCCCGGCGGCAGCGTATCAGATGATGGGGCCCGACGATGAGCCTGCCGAGCGGGACGTGGCAGGGATGGGGCGCACGTTCCCTCACCGGATTGCGGGGATCGACGCACTCCACAGCTCACCGTTTCTGAACGACGTCGTGGCCGACTTCGCCATGCGCGCGGTGGACGCCGAGGGACTGGGTCGGGATACGGTGCCCGACCTGCTCGGTGTCAGCTTCTCCGCCAACGACGGCGTCGGGCATACCTACGGGCCGGAGAGCCACGAGGTCATGGACGTCACCGTTCGGCTGGATCGCACTCTGCAGCGGCTGTTCGGCTTTCTCGACCGCACGATCGGCCTGGCCAACGTGGTCGTGGTGCTGACGGCGGACCACGGCGTCGCTCCGATGCCCGAAGTACTCGCGCGGATCCGGCCGGGCTCGACCGCGCGACGTCTCAACCCGGCGATCATCGATACCGCTGTACGAAAGGCGCTCTCGACGCGATACGGACAGGTGGACGCGCCGGGATGGATCGTTTATCACGCCTCGCCGCAGGTCTATCTGAACCGCGCGGCGCTCGCGGCGCTGAATATCCCTGTAGAGGAAGCGGAACGTGTGGCCCAGGCGGCGGTGCGATCCGTCCCCGGCGTGCACGAGGTGCTGACCGGCAGCGAGTTGACGCGCCTGCGCGCGGCGGGAACCGAGAGTGGCCCGGTCCACTCGTTCCATCCATCCCGAAGCGGCAATCTCTACTACATGCTGGAGCCGTACTGGCTGCCCGAGGCGTCCCCCAGCGGGGCGGATCACGGGAGCGGCTGGCGTTACGATCAGGAGGTCCCGCTGCTCTGGTTCGGGCGCGGCATTCTGCCTGGCGTGCACCAGGATCCCGCGGAGGTCGCGGACATCGCGCCGACGCTGTCCGCGCTGCTCGGGTTGCTCTCGCCGGGAGGGTCTCAAGGCCGGGTGCTTTCGGAAATGCTGCGCTGAGCTTCCTCCGCTCTACCTTCTCCGGCATCTCCGCCCTCCGTACCTTTCCGCGATGCCAGGCATCCTCTACGTCGTCGCCACGCCGCTCGGTAATCTCGGGGACCTCTCGCTGCGGGCCATGGAGGTGCTCCGCGCGGTGCCCGTGGTGGCGGCCGAGGACACCCGGCGAACGCGGGGGCTCCTCAGTCACCTAGGGGCATCCCCCAGGCTGTTGAGTTACCACGCCCACTCCGAAGAGCCGCGCCTCGAGGTATTGCTGGAGATTCTCCAGGACGGCCGCGACGTGGCGCTCGTCTCGGACGCCGGCACCCCGGTGGTCAGTGATCCCGGAACCGACCTGGTGGCGGCCGCTCGTGCCTCGGGCATCACGGTGATCCCGATTCCAGGCCCATCCGCCGTGGCCACGGCGCTTTCCGCGGCCGGGCTCAAGGCCGACCGCTATCTCTTCCTCGGCTTCATTCCGCGTAAGGGGAGCGAGCGGGCCCGGCTGCTCGCGCGTGCAGCGGTCGAGGAGTGGAGCGTCGTCTTCTTCGAGGCGCCGCCTCGGCTCGCCGACCTGCTGGAAGACCTGGCGCGCGCGGTCGGCGACAGCCGCCGGGCCGTCGTTGCCCGGGAGCTCACGAAGCTGCATGAGGAGTTCCGGGCGGGCACCCTGGCGGAGCTGGCGGGCTATTATTCGGAGCACCCGCCACGCGGTGAGATCACCATCGTCCTCGAAGGCACGGGCGCACCCGCCGACCCTCCGGACCGCACTCATGAGGCTGTCGAGCAGGCCACCCTGCTTCTGGCCGAAGGGCTCACGCGCCGCGAGGTCGTCCGCCGCATCAGCGAGACCCTTGGCCTCCCCCGGAACGACGCCTATCGGCTGGTGATGGAGCTGCCCTGATGATCCGTCGTGCGCTGCCCCTGGTCCTGAGTACCGTGCTTCTGGCCGGCGCGGCGTCTCCCAGCGCTCCCGTGATGACGATCGGCCGCCTGCACTACGACGGCGGGGGTGACTGGTACGCCAACCCCTCGAGCCTCCCCAACCTGCTGACCGCGATTCGCACCCGTACGGGGCTCCATGTCGCCGCCGAGGAAAAGGTCGTCACCCTCGCCGAGGACGAGCTCTGGAACGTGCCCTACATCTACATGACGGGGCACGGCAACGTGCATTGGAGCGACCGCGATCTTGCCACGCTGCGCCGCTATCTCCTGCAGGGCGGCTTTCTCCATGCCGACGACAACTACGGCATGGACGCATCGATCCGGCGCGAGCTGGGCCGGCTCTTCCCGGATGTTCCGCTGGTCGAGGTCCCGCTCGACCATCCCATCTACCATGTGGTCTTCGACTTTCCCAAGGGCATTCCCAAGATCCACCAGCACGACGGCAAGCCCGCACAGGGCTTCGGAATCTTTCTCGACGGCCGGCTCGCCGTGTACTACTCCTACCAGAGCGACCTGGGTGACGGCTGGGAGGACTTCGAGGTGCATCGCGATCCGCCGGAGAAGCACGAAGCCGCCTTGCGCATGGGAGTGAACCTCTTCGCCTACTCGGTCGGATACGGCGGGTGACGGTACCGGCTACCTACCTCGCGCTGCAACGCCTCGCGCGCCCACTCAGGGTGCGCGCCCTCCTGGGCTGGGCCGCGCTCGCGCTCGGTGGTGTCGCGCTCCTGCTGGGTGCCGCCGCCTGGGTCGTGGGACTCGGCTGGCTGGACGCGCCCTACTGGGTGCTGGTGGCGTGGGGCGCGGTCGTCGCGGTCTGCGCGGCGATGGCGTGGCTGGCGTGGAGCGCCAGCGCCCGGCTCTCGGCCGGCGGCGTGGCAGACAGCCTCGAGGAGCTCGGCGCCTGGCGGCGTGGTGCTCTGACGGCGCTGCTCGACCGCTCGGCCGCGGGTACGAGCGCGGCGCTGCTCGATCTGGCGGACCGATCGCAGGCCGACGAAGTCGTCAGACGGGGCGTCACCGCGGCGGCGCCGCTCGCGCGGTCGATCCGTGTGCTCGGCCTGGCGGGGCTCGGCGCGCTGGTGGTCGGCCTGGCCGCGTTCGGGTCGGCGGGTCCGGTGCACGGTCCCGCCGCGGCGCTCTGGCATCCGCGGCGCGCCTGGGACGCCACCGTCGCGCCCGTGCGGATCCGCGCCGCGCGGCAGGTCGTTGACCGGGGCGACTCGACCGCGCTCGAGCTCGAGGCATTCGGCCGCCGGCATGCGACGCTGTGGCTTCGGGCGCCGGGCGAGGGTTGGCGGTCGACCGGCGTCTCGCTCGACACCACCGGCCATGCGCGGGTGATGACCGGCGCCCTCCAAAGCGATCTGTTCGCCCGGCTCACGAGCGGAAGCCGCTCGTCCGACACCGTGGTGATCCGCGTCCGCCTTCCCGTCTTCCTCGGAACCCTCAGCGTCACCGCGCACTATCCCGCCTACCTCGATCTCGAGGCCGAGCCAGTGCCGACCGGTGGCGATACGCTGCTGCTGCCCGCGGGCACCCGGCTCGAGACCCGGGGCGAGGCCACGGCCCCGCTGGCAAGCGCCGCGTGGGCGGCGGGACAGCGGACGGCCGCGCTGTCGGTCAACGGAGGCCGCTTCACGGGGAGCTTCGTCCCGCATGCGTCGGGCGAGTATCACCTGGCGCTCGCGACGGCCGGCGGCGCTCCGCTGACGTCGGACACGGTGCGCCTGCCGATCCGACTGGTGGCGGACAGCGCCCCGCAGGTCGATGTGCCGGTGCCAGGAGCCGACACGCTGGCACCGATCAGCCTCGAAGTCCCGCTCGTGGTGGACGCGCGGGATGACCACGGCATCTCGTCCGTGATCGTGGAGAGCCGGCGAGTGAGCCGCCTCGGCGTCACCGACTCGGCTCGGCGGGAGACCGTGGCGGTGCCCCGCGGCGCGCCCGCCCGCGCCATCCTCACGCACACCCTCGACCTGACGCGCCGCGGGCTCCTGCCCGGCGACACCCTCCGCTATTTCGCGGTGGCCACGGACAACACGCCCCACCATCAGACCGGCCGCTCGCGCGAATACATCCTCCGGCTCCCGACGATGAGCGAGGTGCGCGCCGCGCAGCGCCAGGCGAGCGACGCCGTCGCGGGCGCGCTCGACTCGGTATCCGCCGCGAGCAAGCAGCTCGAGCGGCAGACCGACGACCTGGCCCGGGAGCGGCCACGGCCGGCCGATGGTCAGGGGGAAAAGCCTGGCGAGACGCTGTCGTTCGAGGAAGCGAAGAAGGCGGAGGGGGTCGCGCAGTCGCAACAGGAGCTGATGCGGCAGGCCGAGGCGCTGAAACAGTCGCTCGAGTCGCTGCAGAAGAGCGCGGAGGCGGCCGGCCTCGGCGACAGCGCCTGGCAGCGGGAACTGTCGGAGATTCGCGAGCAGCTCGAGCGAGCGCTCTCGCCGGAGTTACGCGAACGGCTGCAGGCGCTGAGGCAGGCGCTCAAGGAGCTCGATGCCGAGCGCACCCAGGAAGCGCTCGAGCGGCTGGCGGAGGCGCAGCGGGAGACCCGCGAGGCGCTCGAGCGGAGCCGCGAGCTGTTCAAGCGCGCCGCGCTCGAGGGCGACCTTGCCAACCTGAGCAAGGAGTCCAAGGCGCTCGCGCAGGAGCAGCGGGAGTGGAACCAGCAGGTAAGCACCGCCGACAGCTCGCGGTCGGCCCAAGCTGAACGCGAGCTCGCCGCCCGCGCCGATTCGCTTGCCGCAGCGCTCGACAAGCTCGGCAAGGCGGTCGGCGATTCGGGCCGCCAGGAACGGCTGGATGCCGCAGGCGACCAGGCCCAGCAGGCAGGACAGCAGATGCAGCAGGCAGCGTCGGCGAGCCAGCAGGGCCAGCGCGGGAAGGCCAAACAGAAGGGGGAGCAGGCGGAGCAGTCGCTCGATCCGCTTGGCGATCAGCTGCAGCAGGAGCGGGAGGGCATGCAGCAGGAATGGCGCAAGGAGGTAGTGACGGCGATCGACCAGGCACTGGCGGAGACGAGCCGGCTGGCCGAGCGTCAGCTCGAGGTGCAGGACCAGCTCCGATCCGGTGGCGATGCCGGCAGCCGGATGCGAGCGGAGCAGGGCGCCATCGAGGAGGGCGTGCAGCGGCTGATCGACCAGGTACGGAAAGCGGCCGGCAAGAACGCCCTCGTGCCGCCGGAGATCGGCGCGGCACTCGGTGGCGCGCAACGCCAGATGCAGCGGACCCGCGAGGCGATTGCCAACGCCACGCCGAACACGCGCGAAGGCGCGGAGCAGGCGGGCGGCGCGGTCGACGCGCTCAACGCCGCCGCGTACCAACTGGTGCGCGCGCGAGGCGACGTTCAAGGCGCGGGCTCGGGCTCGGGGCTGGCCGAAGCGCTCGAGCGCATGGCGCAGTTGGCGCAACAGCAGGGAGGGCTCGGACAGCAGGGAGCCGGCCTGCTGCCGATGGCCGGCAACGGCGCCATTCAGGAACAGCTCCGCCAGCTCGGCGCCAAGCAGCGCGCGCTCGCCGAGGAGCTCCAGAAGCTGAAGGGCGGCGCCAACATGCCCGGCGCCGGCGAGATGTCGGACGAGGCCAAGGACCTGGCCAGGCGGCTCGAAGGTGGTCGCCTCGACCGCCAGCTGGTCGAGCGCCAGGAGCGCCTGTTCCGCCGGATGCTGGACGCGGGACGCACGCTGCAGGGCAGGGAGGAGGACGAGCGGAAGGAGCGTCAGAGCACGGTCGCGACCGACGACAGCATCCGCCTGCCGCCGGCGCTCCGCGCGAAACTGATGGGCGACGACGACCGGCTCCGGGTACCGAGCTGGGAGGAGCTGCAGCAGCTCTCGCCGGAGGAGCGACGCCTGGTGGTGGACTACTTCCGGCGGCTGTCGGAGCCAGGCGGCCGATGAGCTGCCGACTTGGCCGGGCCGCAGTGGCCGTGGTGGCCTTTGCCGGACTCGCGCCGGCGGTCCTCGCCGCGCAGGATCCGGCCATGTCGCGCGCCTTCGAACTGGAGCGGCAGGGCAACTACGCCGCCGCCGCCGATGCGTATCGCGGTGTACTCACTTCTAAGCCGGGCGACCCTGCTGCGCTTCTCGGTCTCGAGCGCGCGCTGCTGCCGCTGGGACGGAGCGCGGAGATCGTGCCCGACGTGCAAGCGGCCCTGGCGGCAAACCGATCGAGTGGGCCGGTGTTCGGGGTGGCACTCCGGGCCTGGTCCGCCGTGGATGAGCCCGACAGCATGCGCGCGGTCGCGGAGCGGTGGGCCGCGGCCGCGCCGGGCGACGAGACACCGTATCGCGAATGGGGCGCGGCGGCCCTGTCGCGCCGCGACCGTGGCGGCGCCCGGGTGGCCTACCAGCGCGGCCGCGAACGGCTCCAGCAGCCGGATGCGCTCGCGCCCGAGCTGGCGCAGCTCGCCGCGGCCGACGGCGACTTCGCGGGCGCGCTGCGGGAATGGCTGCCCGCCATCCGGCGCATGCCGGGCTATCGCGTCACCGCCGTGACCACGCTGAGCCAGGCGCCGGATTCGATACGCCCCACGCTCTTGCGGCAGCTCGAGCGGGAGCCGGATTTCTCGGCTAGGCGGCTGCAGGCGGACCTGCGCGCGCGCTGGGGCGATCCGCTGGGCGCGCTCGAGACCCTGCAAGGCGCGCTGCCAGGGGACCGCGCCCAGGCGCTCGAGGCACTGCGCGGACTGCTCGACCAGCTCCGTCCGCGGCCGGGCCGCGAAGCGCGACTGGCCACGGGCCGGGCGCTCGAGCTGATCGCGGAGCGAAGCCCGGATGCGGAGCGTTCGCGTCTCCGGCTCGAGGCCGCACGGGCCTACACCGCCGCCGGGGATCGGGATGCCGCGCGCCGTATGCTCACCGGCATCGCCGACGATCGCAGCGCACCGGGCACGATCGCGTCCGGCGCCGCGACGACGCTCGTTCAGGTGCTGATCGCCGAGGGCAAGCTCGACGAGGCCGCCACGCGGCTGGCCGAACACCGTGGCGATATGGGCGGGGAGGAGTACGCGTCGCTCCGGCGCCGGCTGGCGCTGGGTTACGTGCAGACGGGTGACCTGGCGCGCGCGGACTCGGCGATCGCCGGGGACAGTACGGTCGATGGTCTCGCCCTGAGCGGGCGCATCCGCCTCTACCGCGGCGATGTGGCAGGAGCGATCGAGCGCTTCAAGGCGGCAGGCCCGTACGCAGGGGAACGGGCCGAGGCGACCGAGCGCACCTCATTGTTGGCCATGCTGCAGCCGATCGAGGATGACTCGATCCCGGCGCTGGGCCAGGCGCTGCTGCAGCTCGAACGCGGCGACACCAGCAAGGCCGTGGCCGGACTCGAGCAAGTCGCATCCGGCCTGCCACCGGCCCAGGGCGGCGCCGAAGTGCGGCTGCTGGCCGGGCGGCTGGCCGCCGCGGCCGGGAAGCCGGCGGACGCCGAGCGACTCTTCAAGGAGGCGGCGAGCGGCGACGCACCGGGCACCGCGCCGGCGGCCCAGCTGGCGCTGGCGGAAGTCATGATGGGCCAGCACCGCCAGGCGGAGGCGGTCGCTCAGCTCGAGCATCTCATCCTCACCTATCCCACGAGCGCGCTGGTCCCGCAGGCACGGCGGCTGCTGGATGAGGCACGGGGCGCGGTGCCGCAGACATGAGGATGGAGGAAGGATGCTGAATCGGCGCGATTTTCTCGCCCGAGGAGCCGCGGGGCTCGTGGCGCTCTCGCCCGCGCTCGGCCGGATCCGGCTGCCCGCCGCGGCACCCTGGCTGCTCGTCCCGATGGACGACGCCCAGGGCGACCATCTCAAGGCCTATGGCCTCGCGTTCCGGCTGCTCGAACGCGGCGGCAGAGCCGAGTGGTTCCTCAACTACCGGAGCGGCGCCTTCCTCCTGCCCGCCGATGCGGCGACGACGCGCGACGCGGCGCTCAACGGCATCACCACCGAGCCGCTCGACGACGGGCAGGTGGTCCAGATCCGGGGCGAGCTCGCGGGTGGCAACATGGACGCGGTACCGCTGGAGAAGGCACCCAAGGTGGCGGTCTACGCACCGCCCAATGCCGCGCCGTGGGACGACGCAGTGACGATGGTACTCAACTATGCCGGGATCAAGTTCGAGAAGGTCTGGGACCCCGAGGTGCTCGGAGCCAAGCTCAAGACGTACGACTGGCTGCATCTCCACCACGAGGACTTCACCGGGCAGTATTCCAAGTTCTTCCTCAACTACGCCGGTGCGCCCTGGCTGGTGGATATGGTCGATCGCAACCGGGCGATGGCCCGCCAGCTCGGCTATCCCTCCGTGCCGGCCGAGAAGCGCGCGGTCGCGGTCGCCATCGCCGACTACGTGCAGCGGGGCGGATTCCTGTTCGCCATGTGCACCGCGACCGAG
The DNA here is from genome assembly GCA_963728705.1 of uncultured Gemmatimonadales bacterium. Taxonomy (GTDB): domain Bacteria; phylum Gemmatimonadota; class Gemmatimonadetes; order Gemmatimonadales; family GWC2-71-9; genus CAVVWJ01. The sequence continues at coordinate 181,162 of CAVSLY010000010.1, read as the reverse complement.
ACGCTCGACCTCGCGCTCGCGGCCGACAAGGTCGACATCGCGGCCGCCTACGCCGACGGAACGCCGATGGACCCGGACGCGTCGAGCCGTATGCGGTGGGAGCTGGCACTCGCCTTCCAGAACGCGCAGCTCGAGCAGAGCCCGACCGTGCCGGTGTATTCGGACATCGACGGCCACCAGGTGAATTCACCCGAGCGGCGTCAGCCACTGGGGTCGTTCACGCTGTTCAACTTCAGCGCCAAGATCGATCCGGTGGCGACCATGCTGGTGCAGAACCACCGGCAGGTCATCCCCGACTTCTACGGCCTCACCACCTCTTTCACCCGCAAGACCCTCAAGCCGAGCGGGACGGTCCTCGCCGACGAGCCGGGCGCTCCCTGGGTCAAGTACGTCCACGGCGAGCACGGGCAGGGGACGTGGACCTTCTTCGGCGGGCACGACCCGGAGGACCCGCAGCACCAGATCGGGGACACGCCGACGGATCTGTCGCTGCATCCGCACTCGCCGGGGTATCGGCTGATCCTGAACAACGTGCTGTTTCCGGCGGCGAAGAAGAAGGAGCTCAAGACGTGAGGGTGGTGAAGAGATCTCTAGAGCCCACGATGTGACTCCGGTGCCCGGTGAATTCTCCGTCTCCTCAAGGATCCGAGTGAGCATCAACCCCTCCGAGCGCATCGCCCCCGGCGTCCGCGCCTACCTCGCCAGCGAGGTGGCAGCGGCCGGAGGACGGGAAGTCTCGTTCGTCGCCCAGGTGGACCGCGACGGCGTCGTCACCGGCGCCCGGACCGTGGCGCGTGGCACGGTGGACATGGTACTTGCCCTCCCGGGCGTTGCGCAGCGGGGCGAGATGCTGCTGCACAACCACCCGAGCGGCCGGCTCGATCCGTCGGGACCCGACCTCGACGTTGCGTCCCGGCTGCACGATGGCGGGGTGGGCTTCGGCATCATCGACAACGGCGCCACGGCGATCTACGTCGTCGTGGAAGTGCCGCACGACCGCGTGGTGCTCAAGATCGATCCGTTCGACGTGATCGACACGCTGGGCGAGGGCGGTCCGGTGGCGGCGCAGCTGGGACAGTACGAGGACCGGCGGAGCCAGCGCGACATGGCCGCCTACATCGCCGACGGCTACAACGACGGCGGGGTCCAGCTCCTCGAAGCGGGGACCGGGGTCGGGAAATCGTTCGCGTACCTGGTGCCAGCGCTCCACTGGGCGCGCGTCAACGGCGAGCGCACGGTGGTGAGCACGAACACGATCAACCTGCAGGAGCAACTGGTCGGCAAGGACCTGCCACTGCTCCGTCGCGCGCTTGGCGGCGAGACGTACACCCCGACGTTCGCGTTGCTCAAGGGCTGGCGGAACTATCTCTGCCTCTCGCGCATGCACCAGGCGGTCGCCTCGCAACGGACGCTGCTGGAGCAGGACAAGCTCGACGAGCTGATCGGCATTGCCGAGTGGGCCGGCCACACCTCGGACGGGACGCTCAGCGATCTCCCGGTGACGCCCTCGAACGAAGTGTGGGACGAGGTGAGCGCGGAGGCGGATCTCTGTCCACGCCTCAAGTGCGGTCACTTCGACCGCTGCTTCCTGTTTCGGGCCCGGCGGCGAGCGGCGGAGGCCGACATCGTGGTGGTGAACCACCACCTGCTCGCGGCCGACCTGTCGGTCCGCCAGGCGCAGGACAATTGGGAAGAGGCGGCCGTGCTGCCGCCCTACAAGCGACTCGTTCTCGACGAAGCCCACCACCTCGAGGACGTCGCGGCCGGCCACCTGGGCATCCAGGTGAGCAGCCGCTCGGTCCGCCGGCTGCTGGCGCGATTCGAGCGGAACGGCCGCGGGCTGGCCCCCACGCTCGCGCACGAGCTCATGGGCCGGAGCGATCCACTCAGCCGCGCGAGTCTCGATCTGCTCCATCAGCGACTGCTGCCAGCCATCGGTGACGCACGGCGCGCGAGCGACGCCATGTTTCTCAGACTGTACCAGCGGCTCGACGCCGCGGCCGCCGGCCAGCTTCGTCTGGGCGACGACTTCGCCTCGGACGAGATCTGGGACCAGGGCCTGGCCTTTGAGCTGGACGCGACGCTCGGCGGATTCCGCTCGATCCGGGAATCGGTCGAGACGATCGCCGACCGGCTGGCCGAGTCGGAGGAGACCGAGCGGCGCGGGACGATCCTGCAAGAGCTCAGGGCGGTCATGCGCCGGCTCGATGCCATCTCCGACGGCCTCAACCGGTCACTCCGCCCGGCAGGCGGCGGCACGCCAACCGTGCGCTGGATGGAGCGCACCCAGCGCGGTCAGAGCGTCAGCCTCTCGGCGGTGCCGCTCGACCTGGCGCCGGTGCTCCGGGCGCTGCTCTTCGACCGGCTCGACACCGTCGTCCTCACGAGCGCCACGCTGGCGGCCGGCGGCGAATTCGCCTTCCTGGAGTCCCGGCTGGGACTCACCGGCGAGGATACGCCGGTGACGGTGCACGAGGTCTTTCCCTCGCCGTTCGACTACCCGTCGCAATGCCTGTTCGGGATCCCCAACGATCTCCCCGAGCCCCGCGAGGACGAGCACGCGCACGCCACCGCGGTGGTCCAGGTCGTCACCGACCTGGCCTATGCCTCCGACGGCGGGATGTTCGTGCTGTTCACGAGCCATGCGTCGCTGCGGAAGGCGGCCCAGGAGCTCCGGTCGGTGCTCGGTACCCGCTGGCCAATGCTGGTCCAGGGCGAGGGGCCGCGCGACATCCTGCTCCGCCGCTTTCGCGAGGCGGAGAACGCCATTCTGCTCGGGACGGACTCGTTCTGGGAAGGCGTGGATGTGCCCGGGCGCGCGCTCCGCACCCTCGTGCTCAACAAGCTACCTTTCAAGGTGCCGAGCGAGCCGTTGACAGCGGCCCGGCTCGAGCGCCTGGCCGAGGAGGGCCAGGACGGTTTCATGAACTACCTGCTGCCCCACGCGGCGCTCAAGCTCAAGCAGGGCTTCGGCCGCCTCATCCGGAGCCGCCAGGACATGGGTGTGGTGGTGCTGCTCGACAGCCGGGTGGTCACCAAGCGGTACGGCCCGCTGCTGCTGGGCGGTCTCCCGCGGGCGGAGCGGATCATCGGGTCCTGGACACAGGTGCGTACCAAGTGCGAGGACTTCTTCGCGCGGCACGGGATCGGGGCGATCGCGTGATCCCGGTGCGTCCGTCGAAGATCGTGTGCGTCGGCCGCAACTACGTGGCCCACGCCAAGGAGCTGGGCAACGAGGTGCCGCCGCTCCCGATGCTGTTCTTCAAGCCGCCGAGCGCGCTGATCGGGCCGGGGGAGCCGATCGTGTTGCCATCCACCTCGCGCCAGGTCGAATACGAGGCGGAGATCGGCGTCGTCCTCGGCACCCGGCTTCGGGGGGCGTCTGAGGACGAGGCGGAGCGGGGGATCGGTGGGTTCGTGTGCGTCAACGACGTCACCTGTCGAGACCTGCAAAAGACCGATGGCCAATGGGGCCGGGCAAAGGGGTACGACACCTTCTGTCCGGTGGGCCCCGCGGTCCGGAATGGTCTCGATTGGCGTACGCTCGAGGTCGTCGGCCGGGTCAACGGCCAGGAGCGCCAGCGGGCGCCGGCCACCGACATGCACTTCACGATTCCGTTCCTGGTGTCGTACATCAGCGGGATCATGACGCTCGAGCCGGGAGACCTGATTGCCACCGGTACCCCGGCCGGCGTCGGGCCCCTCCATGACGGGGACGTCGTGGAGGTCGAAATCCCCGGCGTCGGCCTGCTTTCCAACCCTGTTCGCGACGGCCGCCGATGATCGAGTTCAGCCAGCGCCTGCACGCCCTTCCCGGGTATCCCCTCGCCGAGATCCCCAGCATCAAGCGCCGGCTGATCGAGGCCGGGATGGACGTTATCGACCTCGGTGCGGGCGACAACGACACGCCGCCGCCGGCCGTCGCCGTCGAGGCCATGACCGAGGCGCTCCATCAGCCGGCCTTCAGCAAGTACGGGTTTCAGCAGGGGCTGCCGGCTTTCCGTCAGGCCTCATCGCGATGGGTGGAGCGGCGCTTCGGCCTTCACTTCGACCCGGTCACCGAGACGCTGCCGCTCATCGGCTCGAAGGAGGGCCTCTCACACCTGCCGTTCGCGGTCGTCAATCCCGGCGACGCCACGATCGTCCCCGAGCCCGGCTACCAGGCGTACCTGGGCGGCTCCATCCTCGCGGGAGCCGATCCGTTTATCGCCGCACTTCGCCCGGAGAACGACTTCCTGCTCGATCTCGAGCAGGTGCCCGAGGCCGTGCTCCGGCGCGCGAAGCTGGTGTTCGTCAACTATCCCAACAATCCGACCGCGGCCGTCGCGACGCCGGAGTATCTCGAGCGCACCGTGGCCATCTGCCGGCGGTACGGGATCCTGCTGGCCTACGACAACGCCTACTGCGATCTCACCTACGACGGTTACCGCGCCCCGAGCATCTTCGAGTTCGCCGGGGCGCGCGACGTGGCGCTCGAGTTCTTCTCGCTGTCCAAGAGCTTCTCGATGACCGGGTGGCGGATCGGGTTCGCCGTGGGCCGGCCAGAGCTGATCACGGCGCTCACACGGGTGAAGTCGTACACCGACACCGGGCCGTTCCTGGCAGTGCAGAAAGCCGGCGCGGTCACGCTCGACCATGCGGAAGCGATCGTGGAGCCGGTTCGGGCCGAGCTCGAGGTTCGGCGGGACGCGGCGGTGGCGGCGCTGCGGGAGGCGGGCTTCGCGCTGGAGGCGCCGAAGGCAGCCATGTACCTGTGGGTGGCGCTGCCGGCCGGCACCACGTCGGCCGCGTTCGCCAAGCGGGCCATCGAAGCAACAGGCACAGTAGTGCTGCCTGGTAGGGCCTTCGGCCCGGCGGGCGAAGGATTCTTCCGCATCGCTCTCACCGTTGGGGCGGACCGGCTGCGGATCGCCGCGGCCCGCCTGGGCCAGACCCTCCAGGAGCTCCATCGAGGAGAGCTTGCTCCGGCCACCTGAAACCCGGTTGCCGCCCGCGCGGCGCTGGTCGCGGATCGCCTTCGCGGCCAGCATCGGCGTGCACAGCCTGCTGCTCCTCTGCTGGATCGAGGGCCGCCAGCCAGTCCTGCCTCGGCGCCCGTCGCAACTGATCGTGCTGGCGCCCCCAGCCGAGGGACCGGTCGCGGTCCCGATGCCCTACCGGATGCCGCGCGCGGAGGGGAGCGCCGGCACAGGCATCGCGGGCGATCGGCCCTCCCGGCCTGCCCTCCGACCGCGTCCGCAGTCGGTGGCCGAGCTGCCGGAGCCGGTGATCACGCGACCGAAGCCCGACACGGGAAGTACGCCACCGCCGGCGCCGGGTCCGCGACCGGCCATCGGCCGGATCGGGGCCGGCCTGGCCGACGGGCGGCTTTGGGTGCGGCCGCTGCCGCTCCCGCCCAAGGAGCTGGCCCAGCGGCTCAGCAAGAGCCACGTCGTGCTCGTGGACAGCGCGGTGACGGCGATCGTGCAGGGCTATCTCGATTCGATTGCCAACGATCCCGCGTCTCGCGGCCAGGCGATGCCGAGCTGGACCAAGGAGGTCGCGGGCAAGAAGTATGGCATCGACTCGAAGAGCATCTACATCGCGGGCATCAAGATTCCGGCGGCGGTCCTGGCGCTGCTGCCGATTCCCGCCGGGAACATCGATCAGAACCGCGCGTACAACCATCTGATGGACCTGCGGTCGGACCTGCAGTACGCGGCGCAGCGGGCCGAGAATCTCGAGGAGTTCAAGACCATGATCCGCGAGATGCGGCTCCGGAAGGAGCACGAGCGTGAGTTCGAGCGGAACCAGCGGACCGCCCCGCCGCCGGCTGACACCGCGACGCCATGAGGCTCGGAGCGAAGGAAGGGTCATGAAGCTCGTCGACACCGAGGAGACCGTCGTCCTGGTCACCGGTTCATCGCTCACCGCCGAGGAGCGGGACCGGCCGCTCGCCTACCTGCTCAAGTCGGAGATCGATCGCCGCGGCGCCGGCCACGCCTATCGGCGCGCGGTCGTCGTGGCCGACGTGTGGTATCTGGAGAACCGCCTCTTCCATCACCACCCGACGATCGCCGTTGGCGGACCAGGCGTGAACGGGGTGGCGCAGGAGTTCACGTCGCTCCTCCCGACGGTCTACAACCGGGAGGAGGAGGTGTTCGTGCAGGCCGATTTCGAAGGCGAGCCCAAGCGGGCCACACTCTGGGGCGTGAACGCAGCCGCGACGGCGGCGGCGGTCGAGGTGTTCACGACGCAGGGGCACCTGGAGGAACTTCTGGGGCGCATCTGGCGGTTCCGGGTGGGGACGTTCGTCTAGCGACGCACGCCAACGCAGGTCAGAGTCCCAGCAGGTCCGACAGCGCCCGGTCCACCACCTCGGACGTCTCCCCATCGATAATGCGTCGCAGCACGTCCACCGCCTCGAGCGGCAGGCTCTCGGGGTGTACCCGGTCGCGCCCGAACCGCACGATGTTTCCGAGCGGGATCGGTGCCACCGCCGGATCGTCCTCGCCCTCGACGTCCTCCTCCTCCTCGACGACCGACTCGTAGGACGACCCCGGCACGCTGGCGCTCCACGGCTCCTCATCCTCGTCCTCGTCGGCATCCGGCAGCGGGACCATGGCGTAGAGCTGGCACTGCAAGCCCGGCGGCGCCTCCCGCGCAACGAGCACGATCTGCACCGGCTCACCGAAGACCTGGAACTCCTCGATCTGGCGCCACGCCTCGAGCGGCAGCACCGCTCGCGCGATGAGCCGGCCGTTGCGGTAGCTGCCCATGCACAGCATCCCCTCGGGGACGCGGTCGTCCTGCAGCAGGCCGACGGTGATCTGCACCGGGTGTTCGGTAGCCGCGATGGCGGCGGGCGAGGGCTCCTCGCCCGGCGCGGGCTCGGGTTGTTCGCTGGTCATGGGGAATCGATAGGCGAATGCGGGGAGCGAGGCAAGCTCAGGGGGGTGGGAAAACGGCGCCGTCCTCAGTGACCCGCGCGGCAGTCGCCCCGAAATCCTCGGACGAAAGCCGCCGGATCAGCTCGAGCGCGGTGCGATCCGGATCGGGGGCCGGCCCTTCCCTGGGCCGCTGGATCATCGGCACCAGCCGCGCCGAGCGGAGCCGGCGGTCGGGCGCGAACTCGAGTTGCAGGACGCCGGTCACGCCCAGCGGGCCCGTCGAGATTGAAGCCGCGATAGGTGAGGAAGTTGCCGAGCGAGTAGGCGATCGGCCGGCCGCGGTAGAACTCGATCCCGCGTAGCACGTGGGGGCCGTGGCCGATCACCGCGTCGGCTCCCGGCGTCGATCACCGCGCGGGCCCATCGCCGCAGGTCGCCGCGCGGCTCTCGCCCGAGTGACTCGGCGGTCTCCCGCACGTGCAGGGCGCGGATGCCTTCCGACCCGCCGTGGAAGGTCACGACCAGCAGATCCACCAGCGGCCGGAGCGAGTCCACCACCGCCGCACTCCGCGCGATGTCCAGCAGATCGTAGGCGTAGGGATAGGTAGTGAAGCCGAGCAGTCCGACGGTCGTGAGGCTGTCGCCGCGGCGGACGGTATCGATCGCGATCCGGCCGAGCGGGCCATAGCGACGGAGACCGAGGCTGTCGAGGATCCGCTCGGTCGACGCGCGCCCCGCCGGCCCGTAGTCGTTGGCGTGGTTGTTGGCCAGGTTGAGGTGGGTAAAGCCCGCATCCACCAGGCGAGGTGCCAGCGCGGTCGGGGTGCGGAACGCGTAGCAGCCCGGGCGCACGGTGACGGTGTCCTGCACGGGCCGGCGCCGCTTCCGGCGCGGATGCCGGCGCTCGTCCTCGGCTCGCATCCGCTCGCACTTCTCCGACGTGCCCGTGTCGGCGAGCACACCTTCGAAGTTGCCGACAACGAGGTCGCCGGTCAGGAACGGCCGCGCCCGATCGAGCAGACCACGCCCGCTGTCGGGCGGCACGCCGTCGGGCAGCGTCGTCGTGCCGAGGTTGATGTCGCCGACGAAGGCCAGGCGGACCGACATCGGGTGTGGGGCGGGGGAGGCGGCAGCGGAGCGGGTGGCGCCGGTGGCGCAGGCAGTGGCGCGGAGACGGTATCGCGAGCGGGCGTCGGTGCCGCGGGCGGCGGGTTGCCGCCGCAGGCCGCGAGCCCCACCAGCGCCAGCGCGAGGCCGGCCCGCCGGATCACGCTTGGACGGCGCGGGCGCCGCCCTGGTCCGACTGCCGGGCGACCTCACTGAGGCGCCGGAGCGCCGTCGCGCGGTCCACCACGGCGAGCAGATCGTTGACCGGTTCCGATACGGTGGAGCCGGTGAGCGCCACGCGCACCGGCTGCATGGCGTCGCCCAGCTTGAGCCCGTGCGCCTCCGCCATCTGCTTCAGCACCTCGAGCAATCGCTCCGCGCGCCACTCGGCCGGCCCCACCTGCTCGAGCGCGTCGGCGGCGCGGAGCAGGTTGGCTGCGAACGCCGGGCCCATCTTCCGGATCAGCACCTCGCCTTTGGGATCGAGCGGCGCGCGGGAAGGATCCAGCCGCACGGCGACCTGCTCCGCCACGTGGAGAATGGTGCGCGAGCGGGTCTTCACCGCATCGATCAGTGGCACCAGGTCCCGGCCGCCGGGGTCCACGCCCATGCGCTCCAGCACACGCTGCACGGCCGGCAGCAGCTCCGCGGCGGGCAGGGCCGAGAGGTACTGGCCGTTCATCCACTCGAGCTTGGTGGTGTCGAACACCGCCGCCTTCTTCTGGATGCCCTCGAGCGTGAACAGCTCGATCATCTCCGGCTCGGGCAGGATCTCCCGGTCGCCGCCGGGCGACCAGCCGAGGAGGGCGAGGAAATTCCGCATGGCGGCCGGGAAGATGCCCTGGTCCTGGTAGTCGCCAACCGCGGTGGCGCCATGCCGCTTCGACAGCTTCTTGCCGTCGGGGCCGAGGATCATGGGCACGTGCGCGAAGACCGGCGGCGCGTGACCGAGCGCACGATAGAGCGCGATCTGCTTCGGTGTGTTCGAGATGTGGTCGTCGCCGCGAATCACGTGGGTGATCCGCATCTCGATGTCGTCGCTCACGACGGCGAGGTTGTAGATGGCGGTGCCGTCACTCCGGAGGATGACGAAGTCGTCGAGGTCGCGTCCCTGGAAGCTGATCCGGCTGTGCACCGCATCTTCCCAGGCGATCTCGTCGTCCTGCAGCAAGAAGCGGATCGTGAACGGTGTCCCTGCGCGCACGCGCTCCTCCACGTCGGCGGCGGACAGCCGGTAGCAGCGCCGGTCGTAGCGGAAGCCGCCGCCCGCGGCCTCGGTCCGGGCGCGCTGCGCGTCGAGGTCCTCGCGGGTGCAGAAGCAGCGGTACGCCTTCCCCTCGGTGAGAAGGCGCTCCGCGTCGGCCCGGTGGCGGGCGCCGTACTCGCCCTGGAAAAACGGACCCTCGTCCCAGGTGATCCCCAGCCAGCCGAGCCCGTCGAGGATCACGCGGGTGTGCCCCTCGGTGCTCCGCTCGCGATCGGTATCCTCGATGCGGAGCACCATGGTGCCGCCGGTGTGCCGCGCGTAGAGCCAGTTGAAGAGCGCGGTCCGGGCGCCGCCGACGTGGAGATAGCCGGTTGGGGACGGGGCGAATCGGACGCGGGGCGGGGTCATGGGTCTCGCGGGTGTGTGAAAAAGGTGAAAGGTGAACTCGCTCACCCTTCACCTCTCGGTGGTCCGACGGAGCGGGCGGGATTCGAACCCGCGATGGCGGTTTCCCACCATGCCGGTTTAGCAAACCGGTGCCTTCAGCCACTCGGCCACCACTCCAGCGCGGGGGTAACTTCGCCAGATAGCGGAGGATGGGCAAGGCCCGCCAGGCCCTTACGGCGCGTACACCTCCGTCGGATTCCCCGTGAGGATGTAGGGGTGCGCGGGGTCGTAGTGCACGCCGCCGACTGCGAGGAGAAACGGTTTGCCGGCCCAGGTGATCGGGACGATATCGTCATGATCCCATCGGGGCGCGGTCTTGGCGGTCCACTTGTTCGTCGCGGGATCATAGGCGTAGGCACGCCGTCCGGTGGCGGTCCGAACGACCACGAACAGCTTCCCTTGAAGGGCAGCGCCACGGGCCGCGCCAGCCGTGGGCAGCGGCGCGAGCGTCGTCCAAGTGTCCGTCGCCGGGTCGTACCGGTCGAGCGAGGCTTCGAGTTGGGAGCCGTAGTTGTTCAAGCCGCCCGCGACGTAGAACTTGCCGTTGATCACCCCGCCGGCGCCGTTGGCGTGGTAGTGCGGTGCTGGCCGCTTCCACGTCCACCTGTTGGTGGCGGGGTCGTAGCGAAAGAGCGTGCGGATCTGCTCGCTCACGCAATAGTACTTGTTATCCGGGTAGTAGTCGGTTGAGCAGCGTCCCGGAAGCACGTAGAGTTTGCCGTTGATGACCCCGGTGACCCCATTCGCCGTGACCTTTGGCATGAGGGCTTTGCTGGTCAGGGTGTTGGTCGCGGGAGTGTAGGCCTGGGAGCTTCCATGAATGGACCAAGTGTCCCCGAGGTAGCTTTCCCCGCCCGACATGTACAGCGTATTCCCGATTCTCCCGACGCCGTTCGCGTTGTACACGCCCACGCCTCCTCCTGCGGTACTCTTCCCGGACCACGTGTTGGTGCCGATCTTGTAGATCCCGATGTCGGCCCCGGATGATCCGGCGCCGTCCGTGCCGCCAAAGGTATACACGATGGATTGCCCGGTCGCGTCGGGCATCACGCCGGCCGAGATGCCGATCATCGCATCCCCTGGTGCCTTCAAGGTCCAGGTGTCCGGGGCGAGCGAGGCTGCCGGGCGGCGCAGGCTCTGCTCCGGGTTCGGGCTGGGTCGGGTTCCGGTCCTCGGCGCACGCGCCGAGGGTGAGGGCGCCCAGCGCCAGCACCAGCCGGTTGAGCGGTGAGCGGGCCATAGGGGTTCTCCTGGGGGAGGACTGAAGCTACTCAAGTCAACCTATTCCCGGCACTTCAAGCGGATGTCAAGCGGGGCCTGTGAGGCGACCGCACGGAATGGTAGCTTTCACCCCATGCCAGAAGACACCAGCGACCTCAAGCCACTGTCATACGGCGAGGTCCGGGCCACCCTCAGCCGCCGGGCCGACTTCGAGAGCCATCAGGAAGGCGTGGGGAAGGTTTCGTCGTACGTCCTCAACGTCCGACCCCGAAGCTCGCGCTACGAGCCGTTCACCCTTACCGGTCCCGATCTCACCGAGTTGCTGCGGGACGCACTAAGTCACCTCGCTCCGACCTGAGCTCGGTGCCGCCGGACTAGTCGGTCCGGCGGCGGTGATCTATCGCAGTCGCGGAACGGGCCGTACCTTCGCCGTACGCTTTCGGCTCCATCCCCGAACATTTGAGGCTCGTATGACACTCGCCCGTCGCGTTCGCGCTTGGCTGCCCCTCGTGGTGTCTCTCGCGTTTCTCGTCCCCGGCGTGGCTACCGGCCAGGGAATCGAGAGGCCCAGAGTACCGCTACGGACGGCCCTCAACGAAATCAGCGCTTTCCGCGAGGAATACGCCCAGGCATACAACAACAAGAATGCGGCTGCGCTGGTGGGCATGTATGCTCCGGATGCCACGCTGATCGCTGCTGACGGCTCCATGCTGACCGGAAAAGAAGCGATCGGGAAAAGCCTCGAGTCCGGGCCATGGCTGAAGATGTCGCTCTCATCGGACAGCGTCCGGGTGTTTGGAAACACTGCCTACGACGTGGGAACCGTGCGCATGTCGGGCTCGGAAGGTCACGAGGACGTCAGCCACTATCTCGTCGTCCTTCGGCGCGGGCTGACCGCCTGGAAGCTCAACGCCGTCGCGGTAGTGCCGGAAACCAGCAAAGCCAAGGGCGCCGATTCGACGGGGAAGTGATGCCGGCTAGTATTGGTGAAGGCTCGAGCCCGCACTAGTCCACCCCTCGGACAGCCTCGGCATCAGGCGGAGTCGGAGTGCCCCTTGACCCTGCCTGATGGTCCGCTGCGCGGCAGGCGTCCGTGTGAGCACGTCCCGCCCGCCGCTTGCGGGCGGGTCCTCGTGGGACAAAATTTCCATCTCCCCACCTCGTCAGGCACTATCATGGGACCGCCCGCGTGACTCGTCAGCTAGCGCCGGATAGCCGGCCCGCCGGTGGATACACGGTCCTGGTCGTTGACGACGAGGAGCCTGTCCGGCGGCTGGCGGTCCGCATGTTGACCTGGGCCGGATACCAGGCCATCGAGGCGCGGCATGGGCGCGAAGCGCTGGACGCGATCGAGGGGCACTCCGGTCCGGTGCACCTGGTGCTGACCGACATCAAGATGCCGGGGATGAACGGCCGGGAGCTGGGCCGATTCGTGGAGGAGCGCTGGCCCGGGAAGCCGATCCTGTACATGTCGGGCTTCGCGTCCGAGGTGTTCCGAGGCGGGCTGCTGGAGCCCGGGGCGCCTTTCCTCGCCAAGCCCTTCACCCAGGAGGACTTGGCCACCAAGGTCCGATCCCTGCTCAACGGCGAGGTCGGCGCCACCTAAAGCCGCGGCTGCAGGGCGGTCAGTGGCGTTCGCCCGGTCCTCCCAACCATCCCCCGTACCTCCGCCTCCGTTGGCGCCCCTGGCTCCCGTCCATCCGTGTTTCCCGCACACTTCCCGGTGAAGGCCGGATGATCGTCGTCATGCCCGTCCCGGGCCAGGAAGGAGAGCTGGAGTATCGTCTCCCACACCGATGTCATAAGTTGCACTAGGATCAGCTCGCCATTCGACGACCGCGGCAGGGATGCGAAGGGAAACTCGGAGGGCACGCCGTGGTGGTGGATCGAAGTCATTGGCTGGTCCCGGGATCTGGCCAGGAGTCCCGGGGCGGGACCGCAACGTGTTGTTGCAAGGTGTCGGCAGATTCCAGGTCGGCCTTCAGCCGGCGGAGGCGGTCAAGTGGGGCCCGGGAGAGGCCCTAAGTGGCACAAATGTTGATCTTTGAGTCCCGTCCCCCTTAGGCTTGGCTCCTCTCGGACGGGTGTGAGGTTTCAGCGAAATGACGATAGGCGCAGTGGAGGTCCAGCCAACCAGGCGCGCCCTGCCCGCGGACGACGGGTCTGAGGTTTCCTTGCGCATCATCTGCCCAACCTACTGGTACCCGCAGCACGCGACCGATACCCAGGCAACATACGTCCACGACATCAACCGACATCTGGCGCGTCGTGGGCACCGGGTGACCGTAGTGACGCCGGGCAACTCCTCGATGCCGGCCAACGAGAGTTTCGACGGCGTGGAGGTCGTCCGGTTTCCGATGGAGCTGCCGGTCGACCTGACCTACGGCCGGGTGGCCCAGACCCGGGTCAATTTCATGGGCAAAGTGGCGCGCGTCGCTGTCATGGCTCACTACCTGGAGGCCCAGTTCCGGGCCACAGTGGCCGCGGCCAGGGAGCGCGGTGCAGATGTGATCCACGCGCACTGGGCGATCCCCACCGGACCGGCTGCGGTGTCGGCGGCCCGGCGCCTCGGCCTGCCGAGCGTCATCACGATGCACGGGGGCGACGTCTACGTGAACCCGGAGCAGGGGTACGACTTTCCGACCCGCTGGTACATCCGACCGGCACTCCGCTGGACGCTGCGCAAGGCGGACGCGCTGACCGCGATTACCGAGGATTGCCGGCAGCATGCCCTCCGGGCCGGCGCGCCGACCCGGTCGATGCACCTGGTCTTCAACGGCACCGACCTCCGGCGGTTCAGCCCGGCGCCGGCCGGCGCGGTGGACCCCCGGTTCGGCCCCAACATGATCTTCGCGTGCCGCCAGCTCTTCCCGCGCAAAGGGATTCGCTTCCTGATCGAGGCCGCTGCGCAGCTCAAGCCCCGGTTTCCCGACCTCACGGTCGTGGTGGCAGGCGATGGCTTCGAGCGGCCCGACCTGATCGCGCTGGCCGAGCGGCTGGGCATCGCGCGGGACGTCACGTTTCTCGGGTGGGTGCCGAACTCCGAGCTGCCGCAGTACTATCGCGCCGCGGCGCTATCGGTGATCCCGTCGCTGGAAGAGGGCTTCGGCATTCCGGCGGCTGAGGCCATGGGCTGTGAGACGGCTGTCGTCGCCAGCGATGCCGGGGGCCTGCCGGAGGTGGTGGAGCACGGCGTCACCGGGCTCGTCGTCCCCCGCGGCGATGCGAGTGCCCTGGCCGGGGCGATCGGCGAGCTGCTCGCCGACCCGGCCCGGCGCGCGCGCATGGGCCACGCGGGCCGAGAGCGCGCGCTCCGGCTGTTCGACTGGGACCGGAGCGCCGAACAGTTCGAGCAGATCTACGCCGGCATCGGCGCGGGGGCGCGCCGGTGACCGATCGGCTGTTCGCGTTTCGCTGGGACATCGATCATCGCGTTTGCGTCACCGATGGCCTGCCGCGGATCAGCGCCGTGTGCCGCGATTTCGGCGTGCCCAACACCTTCTTCGTGAACCTCGGCCAGTCCACCAACCTCCGGGAGTGGCTCGGCAAGGGCGTCAGCCGCTCGAAGGCCAAGTTCGCCGACCGGGAAGCGGTGCACCTCATCAAGAAGACCGGCTGGCCGCGTTTCCTCCTCGAGACCGCGCTGGCCCGCCCGGTGGGCCTCAGCTTCGTGCCCGAGCTCCAGCAGCTCCAGGCCGAAGGCCATGAGCTGGGACTGCACGGCGGAATGGATCACGTCATCTGGAGCCGCCGGTTTCACGAGCTGCCCGACGAGGATCTAGCGGCGGACGTGGACGAGTCGTACCGCCACTTCCTGCGCCACTTCGGGCGGCCGGTCGGCTTCTCTTCACCGGGCTTCTACAGCGACGAGCGGGTGATGCGACTGCTGGACCGGCTCGGCTTCCTGTACAACGGCGACGCGATCGGCGGCGAGCCACATCGCGCCGTCGCCGACGGCCGGGAGCTCGGCCACTGGACCATCCCCGTGACCCTGTCAGGGCCGCGGACGATTCCCTTCCTGGAGTATCACGGCGCCAAGGCCACGCCGGAGGTGGAGATGCTCCGGCTGCTCGATGAGCATCTCGACGCCCACGACGAGGTGATCCTCTACGGGCACCCCTGCTACGAAGGCGTGCGCGAGGCGGTGCTCCGGAAGGTCTTCGCGCGTGTGGTCGAGCGCGGCTTCCGGTTCGTCACGATGCAGACGATGGCGGAGCGGCTGCAGGCGGCTGCCGCCACCCGATGATTCGCGTCCTGAGCGTCTTCGGCACGCGGCCGGAGGCGATCAAGATGGCGCCCGTGGTCCGCGCACTCCGGGCGGATCCGGAGCGCTTCGAGAGCCTCGTGTGCGTGACCGCCCAGCATCGCAGCATGCTCGACCAGGTCCTCGAGGTGTTCGACCTGGCGGCCGACATCGACCTCGATCTGATGGTGCCGGGACAATCGCCGGCGGGCATCGCGGCGGGAATCCTGGATCGCCTGCCGCCCCTGCTTCGCCGGGTGCGCCCGCACGTGATTCTGGTCCAGGGGGACACCACCACCACCTTCGCCGCGAGCTTCGCTGCGTTCCTCGAGCGGGTGCCCACGGGACACGTCGAGGCCGGCCTCCGGACGGGCGATCGGTGGCAGCCGTTTCCCGAGGAGATGAACCGGATCCTCACCACCCGGATCGCGACCCTGCACTTCGCGCCGACGCCCGCGGCCCGGGATGCACTCGTGGCGGAGGGCATACCGGCGGGCGACGTGCACCTGACCGGCAACACCGTCATCGACGCGCTGCTGCAGACGGTGCGGCCGGAGTACCGGTTCCGCACGCCGGCGCTCGCGGCGCTCGATTCGGCCCGCCGGCTGGTTCTGGTGACCACGCACCGCCGCGAGAGCTTCGGCGCTCCACTCCGGTCCACCTGCGCGGCGATCCGGGAACTGGCGGGGCGATTTCCCGAGCTGCAGTTCGTGCTGCCGGTGCACCCGAACCCCGAGGTCAAGCGGACCGTCGAGGAGCTGCTCTGCGATCTGCCCGGGATGCACCTGATCCCGCCAGTCGACTACCTCGAGTTCGTGCACCTGATGGCCCGGGCCGACCTGGTGCTCACCGACAGCGGTGGCGTGCAGGAGGAGGCCCCCTCGCTGGGGAAGCCGGTGCTGGTGCTGCGGGAGGTCACCGAGCGGCCGGAGGGTGTCACGGCCGGCACGGCGCGCGTCGTGGGCACAGACCAGGCGCGGATCGTGGCTGCTGCAACCGAGCTGTTGACCTCGCCCGAGGCCTACGCGCGGATGGCGAACGCGGTCAACCCCTACGGCGACGGTCACGCGAGTGAGCGCATCCTCGCGACGCTGGCGGAACGGTACGGATGAGGCTGCTGGTAACCGGCGGGACGGGCTTCATCGGGTCCCACCTGGCGGAAGCGGGGCGGCGGCGTGGGGCGGAGGTCGTGGTGCTCGGGCTGAACGACCGGCCCGAGGAGCGCGCCAACGCCGAGCTGCTGGCCCGACAGGGCGTGGAGATCCTCCCTGGGAGCATCACCGACGCCGAGCTCTGCCAGCGGGCGATGCGCGGGGTCACGCATGTCTTCCACCTTGCCGTCGCGATGCGCGAGGGGGGGAAGAGCGACGAGTTCTTCGAGCGGGTGAACCTCGACGGGACGCAGCGGCTGCTCGAAGCCGCCGGGGCGGCGCGGGTGCAGCGCTTCGTGTATTGCGGGACGATCGGGATCTACGGCCACCGCGCCCCTGGCATCACGACCGAGGCGAGCCCGCTCCGGCCCGGCAACACCTACGAGCGGACCAAGGTGGCGGCCGAGCGGATGGTGCGGGAGCTGGCCCCGGGCGCCGCGGTGCCGTACACAATCCTCCGGCCGGCGGATGTCTATGGGCCGCGCGACCAGCGGCTCCTGAAGCTGTTCCGGGGAGTCAGCCGAGGACGTTTCCCCCTGTTCGGGAACGGCCGGGGCCGCCGCCACATGGTGTACGTCGAGGATGTGGTGGCGGCGTTCTTCGCCGCGTGTGAGCGGCCGGAGGCGGTGGGCGAGAGCATGATCGTCGCGGGCCCACGACCCTGCACGCTGGCCGAGCTGATCGAGGAGGTGCGCCGGGCCACGGGCAGTACGCGCTTCGGGGTGCGGCTGCCCCTCGCGCCGATGCTGGCCGCGGCCGCGGTGGTCGAGGACGTATGCCAGGCCCTGCATGTCGATCCGCCGATTTACCGGCGGCGGATGGACTTCTTCACCAGCGATTCGGCTTTCGATACGTCCCACGCCCAACGCGTGCTCGGCTGGGCGCCCCGGGTCGAGCTGGCCGAGGGTGTGCGGCTGACAGCGGACGACTACCGACGCTCGGGCGCACTGGGATAAGGGCCGCGCGCGGCCCTGCGCATTAAATCACGATCCACCGAGTCATCGAGGTATACATTGGGCACTTCAGCGGGCGTCGCAACCGAGCCCTGGCAGATCCAGCTCTTTCGCCGGTCGCTCAAGAAGCGGCAAACCGTCGACGCTATGCTCGGACACCTGCCGCCGGTACAGGGCAAGCTCTGCCTGGAGCTGGGATGCGGAACCGGGCTGACCTCGCACTTCCTGCGGGAGCGGGGTGGGACCTGGGTGAGCGCGGACTTCGAGCGCGACCACGTGCGCTCCGCCCGGCAGCTCGTGCACGATCGGGTGCTGCAGGTAAGCGACCGGCAGCTGCCGTTCGCGACCGCCTCGTTCGACATGGTGGCCGCGGTCAACTTCCTCGAGCACATCAAGGACGACGAGACCTTCGTGGCCGAAATGGTGCGAGTGCTCAAGCCGGGAGGCGACTTTCTGTTCATGGCTCCCAAGGGCGATCCGGGCCGGCCCGGCTTCCTGCTCAAGCGCATTCTGGGCTTCACGGCCGACCAGGAGGGCTTCGGCCACGCGCGCGACGGGTACCCGAAACCCGCGGCTCGCGCGCTCATGGAGCGCCATGGCATCCGCGTTCAGGGGCAGGAGACCTATTGCCGCTTCTTCACCGAATCGCTCGAGGACCTGCTCAACTACGCCTACCACCGGAAGGCGATGCAGGCCAAGGACACCAAGGAACAGGACTTTCACGGTGACACGGCGCCGATGTCGGCCGATGCCCTGAACAAGGTGGGCACGGCCTACAAGGTATATTCCGCGATCTATCCCGCCCTCCGCGCCTGGACCATGCTTGACCGGCTCATCCCGTTCTCCGAGGGGTACATGATGGTGACCTGGGGAAGGAAGGCCGCCTGACATGTGCGGCATCGTAGGGACGGCCGGACCCGGATCCGTCGCCGATGCCGAAGTGCAGCGGATGTGCGATGCTATCCGCCATCGGGGCCCCGACGATTGGGGCACCTTCGTCGAGGACGGGGTTGGCCTCGGCATGCGCCGGCTCAGCATCATCGACCTGGCCGGTGGCCACCAGCCGATCACGAACGAGGACGGCAGCGTGCTCGTCGTGTTCAACGGCGAGATCTACAACCACGAAGCGCTCCACCGGGAGCTGGCGTCGGCGGGGCACCAGTTTCGGACCCGGTCGGACACCGAGGTACTCGTCCATCTGTACGAGGACCACGGCGAGCGGATGTTCGAGCGGCTACGCGGCATGTTCGCGTTTGCCCTGTGGGACCGGCGCCACCGCCGACTGTTGCTCGCGCGCGACCAGTTCGGGCAGAAGCCGCTGTTCTACACCGATCAGGGCGGCCGGCTCACGTTCGCTTCCGAGATCAAGGCGCTCCTGGCGCACGATCCGACTCTCGCCCGGATGTCGCCCTTCGCGCTCGACCAGTATCTCAGCCTCCGGTTCGTGCAGCCGCCGGACACCTTCTTCGAGAGCATCCGCGCCCTCCCGCCTGCCCACTACCTGGTCTGGGAAGACGGGACCGCGCGGGTCCGGCGCTACTGGGACCTGAGCTTCGGACCCAAGCTGACCGCCGGCGAGCCCGAGATCCTCGAAGAAGTCGACCAGCTGCTGGGCGAGACCGTGGCCCTCCATCTCACCAGCGATGTGCCGGTCGGCGCCTTCCTCAGCGGCGGGCTCGACTCCACGCTCGTGGCCGCGTACGCGGTGAAGGTGCTCGGCTCCGAGCTCCGCACGTTCTCGATGGGCATACCGTACCGGAACCTGAACGAGCTCCCCGCGGCGGCGGCGATGGCACGGCGGTACGGCACCCGTCACTTCGCGGAGGAAGTCACGCCGTCGGTCGCGGCCGATCTCCCGCGGCTCGTCTCGGCGCTGGACGAGCCGGCGGATCCGCTGTCGATCTGCCTGCTGCATCTCGCGCGGATGACGTCGCGCGAAGTGAAGGTCGTCCTCGGCGGCGACGGGGGCGACGAGCTCTTCGGCGGCTACGACCGGTATGCCGCGGAACGCTGGCTCGACGCCTACCGCGCGGTGCCGGAGGTGGTGCGCGACCTGATTTCGGGTCAGGTGCTGGACCGCCTGCCCGACCAGTTCACGTTCAAGAGCGTCACGCACAAGCTCCGCTGGGTCGACCTGATGGCGCGGAAGACCGGCGGCGAGCGTTACGCGGAGAGCCTGCAGTACTTCTGGTTCAACGAGGCGCGCCGCGCCGAGCTCTACACGCCGGGATTCCGCACGCAGCTCGCCGGGCGGCGACCGGAGGCATGCCTCCTCGACCTCTACGCCGCCAAGCAGGCCGACGACCCGGTGGACCGGATGATGTACGTGGACGTGATGTCCCGGCTGCCGGGCCAGTCGCTGATGATCCTCGACCGGGCCACGATGGCGTACAGCCTCGAGTCGCGGTCGCCGTTCCTCGATCCGCGGTTCGCGGAATTCATGGCCCGGGTGCCTGTGCGCCACAAGATCCGCGGCCGGCAGCTCCGCTATCTCGAGCGCCGTCTGGGCGAGCGCTACCTGCCGCGTGAGGTGCTGGACCGGAAGAAGCAGGGGTTCGCGTCGCCGCTCATGTACATCATGGACGAGGAGGTGCGGACGCTGGCGCCCGCGCTGCTCCTCAACAGCGATCTCGTGCGCGACGGGTACCTCGAGGCCGCCACGGTGCGCCGGTTGGTCGACGAGCACCTGACGCGGCACCGCGACCACGGCAACCGGATCTGGCTGCTGCTGACCGCCGAGGTCTGGTACCGGCGGTACATCGGCGGCCGGAGCACGGAGGACCTGGAGGCCGAGCTCGACGAGATTCGGCCGGGCGGAGGCGGGGGCGTGCTCCTGCGGAGCGCGGGATGAACCAGGGGCTGATAGAGGCGACGGCGACTCGGGGCGAGGCCACCGCGCGTGAGCTGCTGTCGTCCGCGTACGACTGGGAGAGCCAGCGCGAGACGCTCACGCTCGGCGACGCGGTCCAGCGGTTCCGCGACGTCAACGGGTACGTCGGCCTGCCGATCCCGGCCAAGCCGGCGTTTCTCAAGGTGTTCCGCCGCCTGATCAACGGGCGGCGCCCGCCCGAGGAGATCTACCGGGTCCACGATGCGTCGCACGTGCTGACGGGCACGACGTTCACCCACGACGAGCCACCCCTTGTGTTGCTCGCCGGCGAGGCAGTGGAGCAGGGGTTCTACTTCGCCTCCCGGGGAACGCCGCGAACGGTGGGGTGGGTGTTGTTCTACGGCGGGGCGTTCGTGGAGTGCGCGCGGCGGATTGCTCCGTTCGGGCAGGTGTTCCGCGGCATCCAGCTCGGCCTCTTCAACCGCGCCTATGCCTACGCGGTGCGTACCCGACTCACCAATCTCTTCACCATCCCCGTGGACGAGCTCTGGAACGTGCCCGTGGCTGAGGCGCGCCGGCGGCTGGGCATGCCGCCGGGCGGACCGACGGCCGAACTCTACGGCGAGGTCACCATTCCCGCGCCCTTTGCCGAGGCGCTTCGCCGCGAATGGAAGAAGTTCGGCCGGCGCCACTGAGACGGCGGCCGGGCCGAACTAGGGCCGCAGCCTGCGGCTGTCGATGCTGGCGGGGCCCGCCCCGTGGCCGACGAAGAACAGGAAGACCAGCATGAAGAGCAGGGGAACCTCGCCACCGTTCTGAAGCGGCACCCCGCCACGCGGCAGATGCGCTTGCAGGAACGCCACGAGCATCTCTCCGGCCAGGAGGAACGCCACAGGGCGCGTCAGCAGGCCGAGCACCAGCAGCAGCCCTCCGAAGGTCTCCAGCACGCCCGCCAGTCCCATCTGCGACACCAGCGGCGCTGTGGCCCCCGCGTCGTCCATGCCGCCGAACATGCCAAACAGCTTCTGCACGCCGTGCTGCATGAAGAGCAACCCGGCGCCGATACGGAGCAGGGCATGGGTCCAGGGTGCGATCGAGGCGAGGGTGGCGGGCATGCCGGTGAGCCTGGCGTTCGAGACGGGAGCAGACATCGCGCAATCCTCCGAGGAGTGGTCAGCGGCGTGGGTGAGATTCGAACTCACGAAGGACTTTCGCCCTTGGCGGTTTTCAAGACCGCTGCCTTCAACCGCTCGGCCACCACGCCTGGAGGTGTAACGTATTTGTCTAGAATGACTTGTGCAAGTCGCCGGGCGCGAGTCGCAGAGCGCTGGGACCATAACGTGGATGGATTCGGGGATACCCCACCCGGGGGCCTATCCGTCTCGTAGGAACACGTCCTCGATCTTGAGCCCGAAGACCTCGACGATCCGGAAGGCCAGCGGCAGGGACGGATCGAACTTGCCGTTCTCCACCGCGTTGATCGAGTTGCGCGAGACGCCTACCTTTTCGGCGAGCTCGGCCTGGCTCCAGCCCTTCTCGGCCCTGAGGACGCGAATGCGGTTCTTCATGTCGAGGTCCGGGTCCATCGTGTTATCGCTTAGCCATCCACCAAATCGAGGTGGCGACGACGTTGCCGATGGCCTGCAACAACACGACCAAGCTGAACGCGAACGTCATCGCGAGTACGACAACCTTCCGCTCCACGGCTGCGCCGGGATCGCCTGACCAATCCCTGACGAGGGCGGTTGCAAGGTCGCCAAACGGCGGCAAGACAAGGAGCAGGACGAAAGCCATCGTGCCCAGCCATTGTTCCCCACTGCCCGCCGAACCCGCCGCTGGCCTTCTGCACCTCGTCGAGCCCGCGCTGCCAGCGGATCGCGAAGTAGGTAGCATAGCTCACGACGAAGATCGCAGTCGCCGCGGCGGCCAGGCTTAACATCTTCTCGTCGAACAACTTGAGCCACCGGGCCGCCACGAGGAACGCGACCGGGACGAGCACGATGGGCAAGAGCCCAAGCGCGACCCGCCCCATCTTAGGCGTTGTAGTCATAAAAAAACTTTCTCTCATAAGAACTAGACGAAATGACAGGTTTCCTTTTCTAAATGACAATGAAACTTGTCCTCTGGCCTCGTCGCGTCAAGCCCCTACGCGCGCCCTCGTGGCAACGCTCGGTTCTTGATCTTGTACCACGGCTGGGACCCCGCGATCGAGC
The DNA here is from genome assembly GCA_963728705.1 of uncultured Gemmatimonadales bacterium. Classification (GTDB taxonomy): domain Bacteria; phylum Gemmatimonadota; class Gemmatimonadetes; order Gemmatimonadales; family GWC2-71-9; genus CAVVWJ01. The sequence goes on along the minus strand of CAVSLY010000010.1, from coordinate 158,921 downwards.
ATCGATTCGAGGTCTGCGCTAGCGGCGCTGCTCTCCCGGATCCGGACGAGTCTGTGGAGCTGATCGATCGGGTGCGAAAGCCCCCAGCCGCCGACTCACCAGCCGGCGCAAGAGGTCCTCGCCCTTAAGCGACAAGGCCAGTGACAGGGCGCTCGGACACCGGATGAGGTTCAGCCACGACCGAGGCCCTCAGTCCCTTGGGCGGCCGCGTCGAGTGCGGACCGCACGCGTTGCGCCAGGGTCGAGGGTGACATGGGTTTCTGCAACAGGGCCCCGTTCGGTTGGAGCAACTGTCTGCGCAGGATTTCATCCTCAGTGTATGCGGACATGTATAGCACAGGGACCTGCGGAGCGTGATGTGCCATTCGCTCGCCAACCTCTCGCCCATCCGCTCCGGCCATGACCAGGTCGGTGAGCACCAACGCAACCGTAGACGCGTTCTGGGCGTAGAGGCGAAGTGCCTCTGCGCCGTGACGAGCTTCCAGTACCGTGTACCCGCATTCGCGGAGGACTCGGTTGATCCAGCTGCGCACGCCTTCCTCGTCTTCCGCGACGATGATGGTTTCAGTGCCCCTAGGCAGATCCTCCACGGAGGTCAGGGGATCGCCACTGCTCGCGGCCAGGGGCACCTCCGGAAGATCGATGACGAAGGTGGTACCGGCGCCCGGCTTACTCTCGACCGTGATAAAGCCGCCATTCTGTGTCACGGCTCCAAACACGCTGGCCAGCCCCAGCCCGGTGCCCTCCCCGATGGGCTTGGTCGTGAAGAACGGCTCGAAAACGCGCTTGCGTATATTCTCATCCATCCCGCTGCCCGTATCGCGCACGTCGAAGCGGAGGTAGCGCCCACCGGGCGGACCGGGATCCGCGCTGGGCGGTGTCTCCTCGATGTCCACGGCGGAGAGCGCAATCTCGAATGTTCCTGTACGCCCCATGGCGTAGCGCGCATTCAACGCCAGGTTGAGGAACACTTCGCTGAGTTGCCCGGCGTCAAACTCAACGGCCCTCACCTCACCGGTGCGCACGATATTGACCTGTATGCCCGGCCCGAGCACACGACCGAGCAAGGTTTGCATGCCGACGAGCACAGTCCAGGGGTCGATGGTCTCCCGCCGGATCATCTGTTTGCGGCTGAAGTTCAGCAGATGCCGCGTGATGTACACCACGTGTTCGGCTGCCCGTTCCGCGTAGCGGAGATCCTGCATTCTCGGGTCACGCTCGTCGAGGTCGCGCGTCACGAACGACATGAAACCCATGAGAACCGTCATCTGATTGTTGATCTCATGCGCTACGCCACCCGCGAGTTGTCCGACCGCCTCCATGCGCGCCAGATCGCGTAGCCGCTCCTCCACTCGCAGCCGCTCGCTGACATCCTCGAACGCGAGGAGCAGCGTCAAGCTCTCGGGGTCGGGAGAGACGAGTTTGCGAGCGTTGAGCCGGAACACTCTTGGGGTACCGTTGATGGTGACTTCTACCTCGTGATCCTCGAAGGCGATGTCTCGTTCCCGCAGGGCTTCGAGGACCGTGTGCAGGTCCGGGGCGTCCCATCGGCCCTCGGCAAGGTCGTAGAGCGATCGGCGCCGCACGGCTGCTGGCGTACCACCAAAGGTCCGATAAAAGGCCGCGTTGGCCACGAGCACCCGAAGGCCCGAGTCCAGCAGTACGAGTGGCTCCCGGACAGTCTCGACAATGGCGGCACTATACTCGGTGAGCGAAGCAGAGACTCCGCTTTCGCCTGCCGTGGAGGCGGGTTGGGCTTGCTTCCGGTCGGTGTGGTCCGGCATGAATTCTTTTTCGCGTGCGCAGGCAGACGATGTTCGAGGTGCTGGCAAGGGGGGCGGACGGGAGAGTCGCGCATCCGTGCCGCTGCGGAGTGAAAATAACGAGCGGATCTTTGCCCTGCCAGAGCGTCGTTTGGTACGGTAACCACCCTAACTCCGTGGTCCGACCCAGGGTAAGTTCCTTTGAGCCCCTGCTGGGCAGATCCCCCTAGGATACTGGCATGGAGCTACCGGGCGCTCGCCGAAGCCGTCAAACCTCACGCACATGGTGTCCAGGCCCGGGGTCTAAGAAGCATCCAGAGAGGGCCATCCAGTGCGCTTTCGATTGCCTCACAAGCGGCCGCGGACTCCAGTTCGAGAGGCCAAGCTCCGTCCCGATTTCAGCTTGCAGTACCCCCGCATCAAGGCCGAGGTCTGGCTTCCGGTTCGCACAATCTTCCGGCAGCATCGCGGGCACGGGACCCTGAGCACGCATCGCCTCCCAAGCGATGCCTTTGAGTTCCGGGGGGGTGGATTGCCTCGCAACCCGGGCTGGCCGCTGCTCCGGCAACGTGCCACGGATTAGCCGTCCCGGGAGCGCAGGCTCGCCTTCGTCAGGAAGGTGAGGCCGGGCGGCTCAGGTGTGCTTGACGGTGATGGTCTCCAGCTCGTTGGCTACGTTCTCACAGGCATCCAGCGTATCCTCGAGCTGGTCGTACAGCGTCTTCCACCGGATCACATCCACCGGATCGGGCGTCCCGGCGAACAGCTCCCCCACCGCCGCCTCCCAGACCGCGTCGCCTTCCTCCTCAGCCTGCTTGATCTCCCGGCACCGGAGCAGGACCTCCTCGCCGGTGCGAATGTGGCTGACCGCCGCCTCGATCGCGCCCGTGGCACGGACGATGATGCGAGCCATGGCCACCGCGGGCTCGCGGCGCGTGGTCGCCTTGAGGCTGTCGGCCCGCCTGGCGGTCCCACCGATGAAGGCCGCCACCAGGCTCAGCTGGGTGGACAGGACGTGGATGTCTTCCCGGTCCATCGGTGGGACGAACAACTTGTCCACGTTGACGTCCAGGTCATGGGCCGATTCATCGGTCTCCTGTTGGACGCGGTCGATCTGCGCGACGAAAGCCGGCAGGCGGGACGGCTCCTCCAGCGCCTGCTGCAAGAGCGTGGCTGCGGTGGTCAACCGGGCCGCGATCCCAGTGAAGTGTTCGAAGAACTTCCGCTCGTCAGGGAAAAGCCAGCTCACGTGTGCCTTCCGATTTTGGCCGTCAGCTTCGCACGGTCACGAAATGAATGCCGCTTGCTTTCCGGTGCCAAGTGTCGCGGCCTAGGTCGCCCCGGCAGCCGGCTCGATCGCCGGCGCCTGACCGATGTCCTTCACGCGCTGCTCGAGCGTGAGCCGCGACAGCTTCTCGATGGGCAGGGCCAGGAACAAATCGAGGCGGCGACTGATCGTGAGGAGCGTATTGTCAAAGGCCCGGCGCTTCTCCTCCTCGGTACCCGCGACGGCTGCTGGATCAGGCATGCCCCAATGCGCCAGGACCGGCTGCCCTGGGAAAAAGGGACACGCCTCCTTGGCGCGGTCGCAGACTGTGATGACAATGTCCCAATCCTGCTCCGTGAGTCCATCCAGACCCCGCGGTCGCCCGCCCGTCCAGAAATATCCGTGCCGCTCCAGGGTCTCGATGGCATACGAGTTCACTTGCGCGGCAGGATGCGAGCCTGCGCTCTGGGCCACGAATCGCCCGCGCCCCTTGCGATTCAGGACCTGCTCCGCGATTTGGCTTCGGGCGGTATTCCCGGTGCAGAGGAACAGCACTCGAAAGGCTTTTCCAGCCGCGTGCATCGATCACCTCCCGCTGCGTCGCTGCGGCATGACGCTAGCAGATCGCGGACAGCGCCCGACCGGTATCAGGCGCAGCAGCTCGAGTCGCAGCACGGGTGGCTCGCGTCCTCGTTGGCATTCGTCATCGCGAGCTCTGGAAGAGTGACAGGCTTCCGCGCCCGGATGAATGCTCCCATCACCCGGCCTCCGACTTCGCGCGCCAGAACCTCGCTGTCGAGCCCGCTGCCCGAGAGAAACGCCTTGGCGTCCTCGAACTCGTAGATCCTGGTGGGCTCGATGGCGATCTCCTCGAAGCCGGCTTCCCACAAGAGCGAGTGAAATTCCTGCTCCGTGAGGGCACCGGCGACGCAGCCGACCCACAGCTCCATGCTCGACCGTACCGCAGCCGGGACCTCGCCCCGGACTACCACGTCGGACACCGCGAACCTCCCGCCCGGCTTGAGCACCCGGAACGCTTCGGTAATCACCTTCCGCTTGTCGCCGGACAGGTTGACCACGCAGTTAGAGATGATCACGTCGACCGACGCGTCGGGGAGCGGGATGGACTCGATCTCGCCCCGGAGGAATTCGGCGTTCTCGACGCCGGCCTTGCGCTGGTTCTCGCGGGCGAGGGCCAGCATCTGCTCGGTCATATCCAGGCCGTACGCCTTGCCAGTGGGGCCCACTCGCTGCGCCGAGAGCAGCACATCGATGCCGCCGCCGGAGCCGAGGTCCAGCACCACCTCGCCCTCGTGCAGCTCGGCGAGGGCCGTGGGGTTGCCACACCCGAGCGAGGCCAGGACGGCCTCGGCCGGGAGGCACGCGGTCTGGGCAACGGTGTACAAGTTGGACGTGATCGGGTCCTCGGCTGACGTGCCGCATGACCCGCCGCAGCATGACGACGGGACACCGGTGCCGACTCGTAGCGCCGCCTGCCCGTATCGCTCCCGCACGGTGGTCTTGATGTCTTCGGTGCTCATTTCACCCTCATCAAAAATGGTTGATGTGTTATCCAAAAAAAACGACTCAGCAGCAGCCGCTCCGGCGCTCGGCCGCCGACGGGGCGGCGGCCAAGCCATTCGCCAGCTCGCCTACTTCGGCAAGGACGTCGGTGTTCAGCGTGTAGTACATCCAGCGGCCTTCGCGACGATCGGTGACCAGGCCAGCGTCCTTCAGCACCTTCAGGTGGAAGGACAGCCGGGACTGCGCGGCGTCCAGGGCATCGGTGAGATCGCAGACGCAGCGCTCGCCCATCCGGAGGCGCTGGAGGATCGAGAGCCGGGTGCCGTCGGACAGAGCGTGGAACAGGCGGATTGCTCGCTGGCTGTCGAAGTGCGTGTGCGTGGACATGGTCGTCATGCGGGTAATATATCAAAATATACTGATGTGTCAACCGGCCTCACACGGGACCTGTGGCGTCAGGGGTGAACCAGCACGCGCATGACTGTGGCGGAGGCGGGGCAGGCCTCGCGGAACTCCACCGATGCCCGCACGGCCTCGGGCACCTGCGTCCGGGCGATCGGCGTGAAGCCGAACCGCGGAAACCAGTCCTCGGCCGTCGTGGTCAGGAGATAGATCTCCTGCACCTCACCGTTGCGAGCCCGGTCGAGCAGGGCTTGCACCAGCGCGGCGCCGATGCCGGTGCCCTGGTCGCCGGGGCGGACGACCGCCGACCGGAGGAGCGCGGCGGACCCGTACCGCTCGAGGCCGATGGCCCCCGCGAGGCCGGCGCCCGTGTCGGCCACGAGGAAATCGTCCAGCGTCCGCGGCACGCCCGCGGTGGGGAGACCTGCCGCCTCGAGCAAGGCCATCACGGCCTGGTAGTCCGCCGCCGTGGCCAGCCGAACGTCCGGGCTCGGCGTCATGCTAGAGCCGAATCTCCGGCAGCCAGCCCCACCCCAGGTCCAGCACCCGCCGCCACAGGACGAACACCCAGAACCCGGCCGCCGCTACCGGCAGGGCGAACGCGAACGCGGTATCCGTGGCGTCTCGCGCCGCGGCGCCAGGGGTGCCCCGGCCACCGAACAGGACCGGCGCGGTCGCGAGATACCAGCCGACGAGCCAGAGCGGCCACGCCGGGGCGGCGGGGCGGGTGTCGAGGAAGCCCTCGACGACACGGATGACCAGGGCGGCAAAGGCCAGCAGGAGGTACGACTCGATCAGGAAGGTGACGATGGTGCCGACGCTGATCAGGGCCACCTTATGGTAGCGGGTGCCGAGTCTGGCCAGCGCCGCGCCCGGCGCGCCGCCGACCCCGAGGACGACGGTCCACACTACGGCCGCGAAGGTGCCGATGATACCGAGGAGCCCGGCCACTCCGAGGCTGGTGAGCATTGCGGCCCATGGTACGGGTTTCCAGGGAGGTCGTCAATGGCACCGGAGCTCAACCCTACGGGTGGCCGCGCGCAGCGACTAGTCGATCGACCGGCCGCTGAGCTCCCGGGTCACCTGGCGCGCCACCGAGTCGGCGTGCGCCGCGCGCGCCGTATCGCCCACCTGCTCGAACACGCGCGCCGATCCTCCATAGACCACCGAGTAGAGCTGCAGAATCGACCCGGACGGCGCATCGACCCAGCCGAACGGCCGCTCGCGGGTGGCCGTCCGCCAGTGGTATACGCTCCCGAGCAGGCTGCGCGTGCGCGGCAGGTCGACGTAGCCGAGCCCGGGGCTCAGCTGCACGGTCTCGGTGGGCCGGACGGGCGCCGGCATCAGCTTCCGGACGAAGCCCTGCGAGACCAGGTACGCGCTCAGCCCGAGTGTCTGGTCGGGATAGCCGCCGTCGCTCCAGCTGAAGAAGATCGGCCGCTTCCCCTGGTTGTCCCGGATGAGGAAGATGGTGGCGAGATCCTGCCGCAGCAGGACGTCCTGCCCGAAGCGGACCTGGAGGCTGTCGAAGGCGATGCCACCGCTCTTGGGTACCTGCATCGCTTCCGGCAGGCTATCCACCTCCGCCTGGGTCAGGGCCAGCGCTGGCGTCGTGGGACGGGGCGGCACGGGAGCGCCGTGCCAGATCGGGTCCGCGCGAGCCGGATCGAAGGCAGGGGTCACCCGCCGCGCAAGCTGGCGCAGGTGCCACTCGGTGTTCATGAGCGACAGGTTGGCCAGCGTGATGTCGGGGCGGATGCCCTCGACTTCCTGGGCGTACCACAGGGGGAAGGTGTCGTTGTCGCCCGCGGTGATCAGGATGCCGTACGGCTCCACGCTGTTGAGGATGTCGTAGGCGAAGTCGCGCGCCATCGTCTCGTGGGCGCGGCTGGCGGTGACGCGGTTGCCGAACATGGGGATGAAGGCGAGGAGCAGCACCGGGCTGGCCGCGGCCCACCGAGCCGTGGACGATCCCCGATCGCGGAGCCCGTCGACGATCGACTGCATGAGCGCGCCCAGACCGCAGGCCACGAACGCGCCGTAGACGGCGAACGAGCCGATGAAGAAGTAATCGCGCTCGCGCACCTCGCGCGGGAGCGACGGCTGGTTGGGGTACTGCGAAAAGCCGTACTTGAAGTTCATGTAGAAGACCAGCCCGAGCGAGAGCGTCCCGACCAGGGCCAGCCCGGCGAGTCCGGCGCGCCGGTCCGACTTCCACAGGGCCCAAAGCCCGCTCACGCCCAGCACGGTGAAGACCGCGGTGGCCACGCCGGAGAGCCGGCCCCAGTCGCGGGCGAACTGCCACGAGTAGTACTGCCAGAAGTTTCCGAGCTGCCCGGCGAAGCTGGCCTGCCGGTCGCCCAGGCCGGGCTTGCCGTACTGCACCCGGTTGAGGACGTCCTTGAGCGCCTGGCTGAAGAATCCGATCGGCTCGCCCTCGTTGATCGGCGGATACTGGGCGGCGCGCATCGGGAGCCAGACGTAGTTGAGCGAGATGCCCACCACGGCCACGAGCGCGATGCCCACCAGCACGGTCGGGCGGGTGATCACGCGCCAATCGGTCCACAGCACGTACACCACGAGGGCCGGGACGGCCAGCAGGCCCATCAGGTGGTTGGTCGAGGAGAGCGCCAGCACGTACGCGATGAGCACCAGCCAGCGGTCGCGATGCGGCCCGGGCGCGTCGTCACCCCAGCGGACCACCAGCCACATCACCAGCGCGATCGAGAACAGCGAGACCGTGTACACCTTCTCGTTGACCGTGCTCTGGTTCCACACCGACCAGGAGGTGGCACCCACGAGCACGCCGCCGAACGCCGCGGCGTAACGGGCCCACCGTTCGCGCACGATCCCTGTGAGCCAACGCTCCGCCACGAGGAACCAGAGGCCGGCCGCCGCGGCACTGGTCACGGCCGCGAACAGGTTGATCCGCTCGGCATAGGAGGCGGCCAGCGGGAGCAGGCCGAAGGTGTGCGCCAGGATGACGAACAGCGGGTTGCCGGGCGGGTGCGGGATGCCGAGCACGCGCGCTGCCGCGATGTACTCCGACGTGTCCCAGAACGCGGTCGTCGGCGCCAGGGTGACGAAGTAGATCAGGAAGACGACGAGGAAGGTGCCGAAGGCCCACAGATAGGGCGGGCGCTCCTGTGCCGGGGCGGTCATAGAGTCCTGGGCTAGTGTCTGAACTGGCGGTGGCCGGTCATCACCATCGCGAGGCCGTGGCGATTGGCGGCCTCGACGACTTCCGTGTCGCGCATGGAACCGCCCGGCTGGATGATGGCGGTCACCCCGGCCCCGGCCGCGTGCTCGACACCGTCGGCGAAGGGGAAAAATCCGTCCGAGGCCAGCACGCTGCCGGCCGGGTCGTGGCCGGCCTCGCGCGCCTTGTGGACGGCGAGGAAGGCGCTGTCCACCCGGCTCATCTGCCCGGCGCCGATCCCGATCGCCGCCTCGCCCCGCGCCAGGAGAATGGCGTTGGATTTGACCGACGCCACCGCGGCCCACGCGAACCGCATGTCGGTCCACTCGCGATCGGTCGGCTGGCGCTCGGTGGCCACCGACCAGCCTTGATCCGAGGGATCGAACTGGAACTGGTCCTGGACCAGGAAGCCGCCGCGCACCCGCTTGAAGTCGAGCGAGCCGGGGCCACGGCTCACGGGCAGCTCGACCACGCGCAGCGCCTTCCGCGCGGCGAAAACAGCGAGCGCCTCGTCATGGAACGACGGCGCCACGACCACCTCGACGAAGAGATCGCTCATCGCCTGGGCGGTCCCGCGGTCGACAACCGTGTTGAACGCGATCACCGAGCCGAACGCGGAGACCGGGTCGGTGGCGCGGGCGCTTCGGAATGCCTCCACCGCCGTGCCCGCGACCGCGATGCCACACGGCGTCGTGTGCTTGATGATGCTGCACGCGGGCCGAGTGCTCCAGCAGGCCACGGCCCACATGGCCGCGTCGACGTCCAGGATGTTGTTGAAGGAAAGCTCTTTCCCCTGGCGCTGGGTCAGGTCGCGCATGCCGCGCGGCTCTTCGGTCACGTAGAGGGCGGCGCGCTGCCCCGGGTTTTCACCGTAGCGGAGCGCCTGGCCGCGCTCCATCGCGATGCCGAGCCGGCGGGGCAGCCCTTCCTCGTGCGGCGTGAGGTAGCCGGCGATGGCCGCGTCGTAGTCGGTGGTGTGCGCGAACACCCTGGCCGCGAACTCACGGCGGACCGCTGGCGTGAGCGCGTCCCGCCGGAGCAGGTCGAGCACGCGGGGATAGTCGGTCGGATCCACCACCGGCAGCACGAACTCGTGGTTCTTGGCAGCGGAGCGGAGCATCGAGGGGCCGCCGATGTCGATGTTCTCGACCGCGTCCTCGAACGACACGCCCGGAGTCGAGATCGTCATCTGGAACGGATAGAGGTTGACCGCCACCAGGTCGATCGGCACGATGTCGTGCTGCTGCATCGCGCTCACGTGCTCGGGGCGGTCTCGGCGGGCCAGGAGAGCGCCGTGGATGGCGGGGTGGAGCGTCTTCACCCGGCCGTCGAGCAGCTCGGGGAAGCCGGTCACCGCGTCGACGGCCGTCACCGTCACCCCGGCTGCCCGGAGGGTGGCCGCGGTGCCGCCGGTGGAGATGATCTCCCAGCCCAGCTGCGCCAGGCCCTGGGCGAAGGCGACGATCCCGCGCTTGTCGCTGACCGAGATCAGCGCGCGGGGCATGACGCACCAGTCACGAAGTGGACTCCACGGTGTCGGGTAGCGGCACGGGGCGGCCCGCGGCGGCGGCGGCCAGCACCACGGCGGGCAGCAGGCGGTGCTCGACCTCGAGCACGCGCGCCGCGAGCTGGTCGGGGGTATCGCCCGGCAGCACGGGCACCCGGCCCCGGGCGAGGATCGCGCCCCGGTCGTACTCCTCGTCCACCAGGTGGACGGTGGCGCCGCTCTCGACCGCGCGGCTCGCCAGCACGGCCTCGTGCACGTGGTGGCCATACATGCCGCGCCCGCCGAATGCAGGCAGCAGGGCCGGGTGCACGTTCACGATACGATGGCGGTAGCGGGCGATGACGGCGGGAGGGACCAGCTTCAGGTAGCCGGCCAGCACGAGCAGGTCGACCCGGTGATGCGTGAGCCGGGCGAGCCAGTCGGCACCGTCCGCCGGGTCGGACAGCACCTCGGCTGGGACGGAGTGGGCTCGGGCGCGCGCGAGGCCGCCCGCCTCCGGCCGGTTGGTCAACACCAGCACTACCCGCGCGGGGGCCCGTCCCGTCAGGGCCTGCAGCAGCGCCTCGAGGTTGCTGCCGCGTCCCGAGACCGCCACGGCCACGCGCATCGTCATGGCGGGGGAAAGTAAACGCTAGGCCTCGTGCAGGGAAATACGCGCCGGTTCTCGGCTTCCGGGCGACGCTGCGTCTCAGGCCACCGTCGCGGACACGGGGACGCGGCGTACGGCATGCCGGCTCGTGATCACACGAAAGCCGTCCGCGAATTCCACCAGCACCGATCCCATCCGCCGGCTCCGCACCAGCACGCGGCAGCGCTCGCCCTTCCGCGGGATCGGGCGCCATGGTTTCGGGTGCCAGTACCAGACGTAGTCGAGGCGGTTCATCTCGCCTGGAAACTGTTCATCTGTTGAGAATGCAGTCGACGGCGCCGAGCAGATCCGCAGCCACCGGCCGGGGCGACTCCCTGGGCTGCCGGGACTCGTCCAGTCCGGCGCCGGTGAGCAGCAGGATCGCCCGGCCACCGAAGCGGTCGGCGGCACCGAGATCACGCTCGCGGTCGCCCACCCACCAACTCGCCGCGAGGTCGAGATCGAGGTCACGCGCGGCGCGCTCATAGAGGAGCGGGCCGGGCTTTCGGCAGTCGCAGGGGCCGGTCAGGTCGGGCAAGTGGGGACAATGGTAGTGGCCGTCCAGACGGGCGCCCGTCGCGGCGAGCAGCTCGTCCAGCCGGCGGGCTGTCGCGGCGTAGTCGGTCTCGGTGAGGAGGCCGCGGGCGATGCCCGACTGGTTCGTCACCACGACGGCCGGGATGGCGGCGACGTTCAGACGGCGCACCGCGTCGGCCGCACCGGGCAGCAGGTGCACCTGGTCCGGATCCCGGAGGTAGTGTCGGTCCTCGATCAGGGTTCCGTCGCGATCCAGGAAGACGGCCGGCCGCGGGCTCACGCCAGCAGCGCCTGGGTGAGCGCGCGGCCGATCTCCGGCGCCGCTTCCTCGGGCAGGGTGCGAGGGTCCAGCAGCACGCGGCCCGCCGCCACGCGCGCGACGATCGACGGCTCGCCCAGTCTCAGCCGGAGCGCCAGGCCGTCGGCGCCGAGCGCGCCCGGATCGAGTGCCACGAGCGTGGTGGGAAGAACGGCACCCGGAAAGGCACCGCCGCCGACCGCCGACTCGCCCGGCTGGAGTTCGGCCCGGAGCTCCGGCGGGCAGGCAGCCGCGAGGCGCGCGGCGCCCGACCGGAGGGCGGCTGCATCGAGCGTCAGCATGCGCAGCACCGGGATCTCGCGGACGGCCGTCTCTGGGTCTTCGTATAACGCGAGCGTGGCCTCGAGCGCCGCGAAAGTCAGCTTGTCCGCGCGCATGGCGCGGGCGAACGGGTTCTCGCGGCAGCGCGCGAGTAGTCGCCGGTCGGCCGACGAGACAGCCGGCCTGGGGCCCGCCGAGCAGTTTGTCGCCGCTGAACAGGACCAGGTCGGTGCCCGCTGCCAAAGCGTCGGCCACGCGTGGCTCGGACGTCAGGCCCCACGGCGCCAGGTCCGCCAGGAGCCCGCTGCCCACGTCGAAGAGATACGGAATGCCCGCCTCCGCCGCGAGCGCCGCGAGCGCCGCCGGTTCGGGGAGGCGACGAAGCCACGCTGCTCGAAATTGGAGCGGTGCACCGACAGGATGGCGGCCACGCCGGCATCGATGGCCCGCCGGTAGTCATCGACGTGGGTGCGGTTGGTGGTGCCGACTTCGTGCAGCCGAGCCCCGCTCCGGCCCATGATGTCGGGAATCCGGAAGGATCCGCCGATCTCGATGAGCTCGCCCCGCGAGATGGCGACGTCACGCCCGGCGGCGAGCGCGTTGAGCGCGAGCACAAGCGCGCCGGCCGCGTTGTTCACCACCAGGGCGTCCTCGGCGCCGGTCAGGCGGCGGAGTCGCTCGCGGCAGTGGTCGGTGCGGCTGCCCCGGGTCCCGGTGTCGAGATCGAGCTCGAGGTTGCTGTAGCCAGCCGCGATGGCCGCCATGGCCTCCACGGCAGCGGCCGCCAGCGGCGCGCGGCCGAGGTTGGTGTGGAGAACGACGCCGGTGGCGTTGAGCACCGGCCGGAGCCGGGGGCGGGCGCGCTCGACGAGGCGCTCGCGGATCTCGGTCGCCCAGTCGTCGGGTGGTCCGGCCCGCCGGCGTGCGCGCCGCGGCGAGAGTCTCACGGATTGCCGCCAGGACCACGGCGCGTGGGGCAGCACGAAGCAAAGCGTCCACCGCGGGCTCGCGCAGGAGCCAATCTACGGAGGGAAGCTCCCGCCGCCGGTCGGTCATGAACCCTTCTTCGCCGGCGGCCGCTTGAGCGAGTCGGCGCCGGTCCTGGGCGGCACCCGTTTGAGCGAGTCGGCGCGGGTTCTGGGCGGTCGCTGTTTGAGTGAATCGGCGCCGCGCGCGCCAGTAGTGTCGGCCGCGGCAACCGGCTTGACCGTCATGCCGCCGCGCACATCGCCGGTGACGCCGCTGACGGTGCGGAGGCCTCGGATCTCCACCTCGTACTTGCCCTCGGGCTTCCAGGGCTGGGGCACTCGAAGGATGAGCCGGTCCGAGAGCGGAGGCCGGGACGTGAGAGGCTCGAGCTCCGTGCGGGCGCGAGGGCGGCCCGGCCCAGCTCCCACCATGTCGCGCCGCCCGCCGGGCCGCGTGGTGTCGGCGGCTGTGGTGTCGCGCCTGGTGGTATCGCGGGCCGTGGTATCACGCGCGGTCGTGTCCCGCGCCGGCGTAGCGCGGCGATTGAGGCTGTCGTCCAGCGGCTTGGGCAGCACCGACGTCACGCGAATGGGCGTCGAGTCCGGGAGGGTCCGGACGGTCACCTGACTCAACGCGATCCGCTGGCCCGGGGCCAGGCTCTGGCTCAGCTCGATCGACGCGCTGATGCTGTCCACAACGGTCACCTCGCGGATGCGCGGCGGGGTCGTGTCGTGCACGAACGCCCACAGCTCCCCGGCCGCGGTCTTCCCGGGCGCGAGCCGCACGGTGTCGAATGCCTCGCGGCCGTCGAGCTGCAGGTTCCGGTTCTCATCCAGCACGCCGCGCACGAGGTACTGGCCTTCGGGCAGCGGGCCAAACTTGATGTGGCCGCTCGAATCGGCGATGCCGCGGTAGGTAAGACTGTCAGGCAGAAGCACCGCCTCGACCAGCGCGCCGGCCGCCGGCCGGTTGGTGGTCCAGTCGACGACGGTGCCGTCGATCATGGTCGCCGGTAGCGGGGCGCCGGTCGTGAAGGTCAGCACCTTGCCTGCCGTGCTCCGGTTTCTGCGGAGATCGGTGATGCCCGGCAGCAGCTCGACCCGGTAGACCCGGTTGGGCCGCCAGCCCTCCTGCGGCCGCACGGTGATCCGACTCCGGCGCCAGGTCACGTCCGGCACGCGCGTGGTGGGCGAGACGATGACGAGCTTCTCCAGATCGCCGGTGCCGGTGCCCTGGTTGGGCGTGCCTCCTTCGGAGACAACCTCGTCGAATCGGAACTCGACGTTGCCCCTGAAACCGGGGATCTGGGCAAAGGAATCGGGCCGGGTCGCGATCAGGTGTGGCGGCGTCGGATCGGGCGGACCACCCGGTGGAGGCTCGATGCGGGCGCAGGAGACTGCCGCCACGGCGACGGCCGCAACGGCCGCGGCGACCGGGCCACGCTCACGAATCCTCATGCGCATCCCAGTCGTTCGCGCTTCCGCACCAGCACCTCGCGTTGGTCCGTCCATGCCACCAGCTTCTCTCGCTCGCGCGCGACGACATCTGCCGGCGCCCGGGCCACGAACTGTTCGTTGCCGAGCTTTTTCTCCTGAGAGACGAGCAGCGCGCCGAGCCGCTCCGCCTCGGTCCCCAGCCGGTCGCACTCGCGCGCCACGTCGATGGCGTCGCCGAGTGGGACGAAGACGGAAGTGCCGTCCGGCAGCACCGCGTGGCCGCCGACCCGCTCGTGGCTCTCCGTCAACTCGAGCTCGGAGAGCTTGGCGAGCCGGACGATCGTTCCCCGCTCGCGCTCGAGCGCAGTGGACGGCGCCCGGCCGTCCTGGCTCACAAACGCGCGCACCGTCTGCCCGGGCTGCACGCCGTACTCGGCGCGGATGCCGCGGATCGCCCCGACCACCTGCTGCACCAGCCCGAATTCGGCGAGCGCCTCGGCGTCCTCGGCCCGCGCGTCGGGGCGGGGCCACGGCGCCACCGAGATCGACGCTTCCGCCGGCCGCCCGGGCACGCGGCGCCAGAGCGCCTCCGTGACGAACGGCATGATCGGATGGAGCAGGCGGAGCGCCACGTCGAACGTCTGGACCGCTACCGCGCGGGCGACGTCGCCGCCCGGCACGTCGCCATAGAGCCGGGGCTTGATCTGCTCGATGTACCAGTCGGCGAGGTCGCTCCAGAGGAAGCGATAGACCGCGCCGGCCGCCTCGTTGAGCCGGAACTTCTCGTAGGCGTCGGTGGCCTCGCGGACGGTGAGCTCGCAGCGCGCGATGATCCAGCGGTCGGCGAGCGTCAGCTCGTCGCGCCGCACGGCGCTCGGGCCGCCCGCGAGCGGCCGGGGTGCGCCGTCGAGGTTCGACAGGATGAAGCGCCCGGCGTTCCACAGCTTGTTGGCGAAGTTGCGGCCCGCAGCGAACGAGCCTTCGAGATCGCCCGGATCCAGGATCACGTCGGTCCCGACGGACATCCCGGACACGAGCGAGTATCGAAGGGCGTCGGCGCCATACCGCTCCACCACCTCGAGCGGATCGATGCCGTTGCCGAGCGACTTGGACATCTTGCGGTGCTGGGTGTCGCGGACGGTGCCGTGCAGGTAGACGTGGGTGTACGGCACTTCGCCCATGAAGTGGAGGCCCGACATGATCATCCGCGCCACCCAGAAAAATAGGATCTCGGGGGCGGAGACCAGCGTGTGCCCTGGGTAGAACGCCGCGAGGTCCCGTGTGCGGTCCGGCCAGCCCAGGCTCGAGAAGGGCACCAGCCACGAGGAGAACCAGGTGTCGAGCACGTCATCGTCCTGCCGTACGGCGCCGCCGCAGCCTGGACACGCGCCGACGTCAGTGCGGCTGACCGTGGTGCGGCCGCAGCCCTCGTCCTCGCAGTACCACACCGGAATGCGATGGCCCCACCAGAGCTGGCGGGAGATGCACCAGTCGCGGATGCCCTCGAGCCACTGGGTGTAGTCGTCGCCGCGGCGCTCGGGGATGAACTGCAGGGTCCCGTCGCGGTACTTCTCGAGCGCCGGACGCGCGAGTGGCGCCATCCGGACGAACCACTGGTCGGAGAGCCGAGGCTCCACCACCGTGCCGCAGCGATAACAGTGGCCGATCGCGTGGCGGTGAGGCTCGACCTTCTCCAGCAGCCCGGCCGCCTCGAACTCGGCCACGACGCGCCGGCGGGCCTCGTATCGGTCGAGCCCCTGGAATCGGTCGGGCGCCGCCAGGCTGATGCGCGCCTCGGGGGTCATGACGTCGACGACGGGCAGGTCGTGCCGTCGTCCGATCTCGAAGTCGGTGGGATCGTGCGCCGGCGTCACCTTCACGGCGCCCGAGCCGAAGGCCGGGTCCACCGCGTCGTCCGCGACGATCGGGATCGGCCGGTTGACCAGGGGCAGCATGACCTTGTGCCCGACCAGATGTCGGTAGCGCCCGTCTTCGGAATGCACCGCGACCGCCGTGTCCCCCAGCATGGTCTCGGGCCGGGTCGTGGCCACCGTGAGGTGGCCGCTCCCGTCGGCCAGCGGATAGCGCAGGTGCCAGATCTTCCCGTCGGTCTCCTCCTTTTCCGCTTCCTCATTCGATAGCGCCGTGAGGCAGCGGGGGCACCAGTTGATGATGTAGTGGCCGCGATAGACCAGGCCCTGCTCGTACAGCGTGACGAAGGCCTCTCTGACCGCGCGGCTGAGGCCGTCGTCGAGCGTGAAGTAGGTGCGGGTCCAGTCGGCCGAGCAGCCGATGGCCTTGAGTTGCTCGAGGATGGCGGCGCCGGTCTCGCGGACGTGGGCCCAGACCCGCTCGACGAACGCGTCGCGGCCGACGTCGAAGCGGGTGAGGCCGTCCTTCGCCAGGAGGCGCTCCACGACGTTTTGGGTGGCGATCCCGGCGTGATCGGTGCCCGGGAGCCAGAGGGCCCGGCGCCCGCGCATCCGCTCGAACCGCACCAGGACATCCTGCACGGTGTTGTTGAGGCCGTGACCCATATGCAGCACCGCCGTGACGTTGGGCGGCGGCATCATGATCACATACGGCGTGGCCGCGGCGCCGCCGGGGCTGGCGTCGGGGGTAAAGAGCCCGCGCTCCTCCCACCAGGCGTAGAGGGCGGACTCGATGGCGGATGGATTGTACTGGGGGGCGAGCGGCTCGGTCATGCGCTCTGGTCGGTGGTCCGCGAGCCTTCGGTCGAGCGGATATCGTCCTCGCCGTGCACCTGGAGGCTGTTGATCACGCTGTCGATTCCGGGGGCGGCAAGCGCGGTCCGGCCCGCGAGGGTCCGCGCGGCCCGGGTCGGCACCCAGCCGCGCAGCTCGACCACGCCGCGTGCCATGGCCAGCACCTGGATACCCAGACCGGCGAGGCGCGGCTCCGCCTCGAGCGCTGCCGCCACCGACCTGGCCGTGGCCGAGGTCGTGAGCCGGGAAGGCGAGCCTTCGCGCAGCCGGCGGGCGACCCCGCTCACCCGGCTGCGGTTCACGTCGCCGACCCACTCGCTCAGGACGAAGCCCGCCACCACCCCGACCCCGATCCCGAGGCCGCTCCAGAGCATGATTTCCAACCTGCCCAGCCGATCGCGATGACGCACGGCATCCTCTTACGTGAAGATTCGGGATGCAGTTAAGTTAACATTTTCGGCGGGCAAACGCAGGAACCGGCCTCCTTCGAAGGTCTCCGTATGCACGAGGAACGCAACGTCATCCGCGGCCCCGAGCTGGGCCGCTGGCTCGTCGTGGCCGCAGTGCTGCTCATCGGGCTAGCGCTCTACTTCGTCTACGCGCCCCGGACCGACCCGCCGGCGCAGCCCGCCGAGCACGAGGGGCGATGAGCGCCACGATCCGGGTAACGCTGCCCGATGGCAGCGTGCGCGAGGTCTCCCCTGGCACGACCTCCAGGCAGGTCGCCGAGGGGATCGGCGCGGGCCTGGCGCGTGCGGCGCTGGCCGCGCGCGTGAACGGCTCGATCTGGGACCTCGACCGTCCGCTCGAGGCCGATACCACCCTGGCGATCCTGACCGAGCGCGACTCCGACGCCCTCGAGCTCCTGCGCCACTCTTCCGCTCACATCATGGCGACCGCCGTGCGCGAGCTGTTCCCCAGCGCGGGCATCGGGTTCGGCCCGCCGATCGAGGACGGCTTCTACTACGACTTCCAGGTGGACCGCCCCTTCACGCCCGAGGACCTGGCGCGGATCGAGGCCAAGATGGCCGAGGTGGCGGCGCGCGACTACCCGTTCACCCGGGAGGTCGTGGACCGCGCGGAGGCCAACCGGCGCTTCGCGGACGATCCGCTCAAGCTCGAGCGCATCTCGGAGCTGGGCAACGACGAGACCATCACGGTGTACACCGACGGCCCGTTTCAGGACCTCTGCCGCGGGCCGCACGTCCCCCGCACCGGCCGGCTCAAGCACTTCAAGCTGCTGTCCGCCGCCGGCGCCTACTGGCGGGGCGACGAGCACCGCCAGATGCTCCAGCGGATCTACGGCACGGCGTGGTTCAAGAAGGAGGAGCTCGACGCCTATCTGCATCGGCTCGAGGAGGCGAAGAAGCGCGACCACCGCCGGCTGGGCAAGGAGCTGGACCTGTTCATGTTCCACCCGTTCGCCCCGGGCGCGGCGTTCTGACACCGACCGCGGCACAACGGTGGTCCAGGTGCTCAACGACTACATGCGGAGCCTCAACCAGCGCGCGGGCTATCAGGAGATCAAGACGCCGCTGCTGTACAACAAGGGCCTGTGGGAGATCTCGGGCCACTGGGGCAAGTACCGGGAGAACATGTTCCTGGTGCTCGACAACGAGACGGGCGAGCACGACTTCTCGCTCAAGCCGATGAACTGCCCGTCGCACCACCTGTACTTCGGCACCAGGAAGCACAGCTACCGCGAGCTGCCGCTCGGCTTCGCGACGTACGACGTGCTGCACCGGAACGAGGTCTCCGGCGCGCTCGGCGGGCTTACCCGCGTGCGGCAGTTCCAGCAGGACGACTGCCACATCTACCTGATGGGCAGCCAGATCGCCGACGAGGTCCGGCGTATCACGGACATGATTCTCGAGCTGTACGCCACGTTCGGGCTCACGGCCACGCTCAAGTTCGCCACTCGGCCGGAGCAGCGGATCGGCGACGACGCGATGTGGGACCGCGCCGAAGCGGACCTCCGCGCGGCGCTCGAGGCGACGGGCAAGCCGTACGAGCTCAAGCCGGGCGACGGAGCGTTCTACGGCCCCAAGATCGACTTCGACGTCTCCGACTCGATCGGACGCAAGTGGCAGCTGGGCACGATCCAGCTCGACTACGCCGCGCCCGAGCGGTTCGACCTCATCTACGTCGGCGAGGACAACGCCGAGCACCGGCCGGTGGTCATCCATCGCGCGATGTACGGCATCGTTCGAGCGCTTCATCGCGATCCTGATCGAGCACTTCGCCGGCGCGTTCCCGGTCTGGCTGGCGCCCGAGCAGGTGCGGGTGATTCCGATCTCGGACGCGCAGACCGAGGCTGCCCGCGGCCTCGCCGCGCGGCTCGCGGCCGCGGGCATCCGCACACACCTCGACGACCGGCACGAAACGCTCAACTACCGGATCCGCGAGGGCGAGGTATGGAAGGTCCCGTACATGGCCATCGTCGGCCAGCGGGAGGCCGAGAGCGACAGCCTCGCCCTGCGGGTGCGTGGGGCGGGGAAGAAGCAGGAAGTGATGGCGGCCGAGGCTTTCCTGGCGCGGGTTTCCGAGGATGTGCGGGCGCGGGCGCTGGTGCCCTAGCTGCTGGGGTTGCATGCGTTCCGGCCGCGGCGATGGCACGGGAGGCCCTCCGGTCGCTGCAGGGCGCTTCGATCTTCAGCATCGCGCAGGGAATTGAACGCGCCCTGACGCTCCCTCCGGACCCCCCATGCCCTCACCGCGGCCTGACTCCCGGATCAAAAATTCTGCCGCCGGCCTTCCCCGAACCAGGCAGCCGGATCGGGGGCGCGGTGACCCCGCAGGGAGCGTCAGTGCGCGTTTAATTCCCTGCGCGATCTTGGCGGTCGAAGCGCACTGCCGCGACCGAAGGGATCGCCGTGCCCCCGACCGGCTGCCGGCACGCATGCCCCACCGCGAACAGCCGACTGGAGACCTCCGGGGGCCCGCGGTTATCTTGCCCCTCGCAGGCGACCCTAACCGGAGTGGTTCCCGTGAGCGACAGCACCACCCCCGTCATCCTCTCCGCCGTCCGAACGCCGATCGGCCGCTATCTGGGCGGCCTCTCCGGCTTTACCGCGCCGCAGCTCGGGGCGATCACCATTCGCGAGGCAGTCTCGCGCGCCGGGGTCGATCCCGCCGCGGTCGACGACGTCATCATGGGCCAGGTGGTGCAGGGCGGCAGCGGCCAGGCGCCGGCCCGCCAGGCCCTGATCCATGCCGGCCTGCCCGCGTCGATCCCGGCGCTCACCATCAATAAGGTGTGCGGCTCCGGTCTCAAGGCGGTCATGCTCGCCTCCCAGGCCATCAAGGCCGGCGACGCCGAGGTCGTCGTGGCAGGCGGGCAGGAGTCGATGTCGAGCGCGCCGCACTACGTCTACGGCATGCGGGGCGGCATCAAGGCCGGCAACCAGACCATGGTCGACGGAATGATCCACGACGGGCTGTGGGACTCGTTCGGCTGCTGCCACATGGGCGAATACGCGGAGTACACGGCGCAGAAGGCAGGCGTGAGCCGCGAGGACCAGGACGCGTACTCCTTCGAGAGCCATCGGAAGGCCATCGCCGCGATGGAGGCCGGGAAGTTCAAGGCCGAGACGATCCCGGTGTCGGTCTCGGGCAAGGGCGGACCCACCACCGTGTCGGCCGACGAAGCGCCGCGGAAGGACACCAGCGCCGAATCGCTCGCGCGGCTCAAGCCGGCGTTCAAGAAGGATGGCGGTACGGTGACCGCGGGCAACGCCCCCGGCCTCAATGACGGCGCCAGCGCGCTCGTGGTCACGTCGCTCGCCTTCGCGAAGGCCCACGGTCTCGCGCCGATGGCACGGGTAACGGGCTACGCCACCGGTGGCGGCGAGCCGCGGGAGATCTTCTTCGCGCCGGTGCTCGCGGTCCGGAGCCTGATGGAGAAGTCGGGTACCACGATCAAGGACTACGATCTCATCGAGGCCAACGAGGCGTTCGCGGTCCAAGCCCTGGCGGACGGCCGCGAGCTCGGCTGGGACTGGGATCGAGTGAACGTGCACGGCGGCGCCGTGGCGCTGGGCCACCCCATCGGCGCGAGCGGCGCCCGGGTCCTGACGACGCTGCTCCATGCGCTCCGCGACCGGGGCGGCCGGACCGGCCTCGCGACACTCTGCCTCGGCGGCGGCAACGCCGTGGCGCTCAGCGTGGAGCTGGTCTGATGGGCGCCCCTCGCGACCTCGCGACCCGCGCGCCGGCACCGGCGCGGACGGCCACCGGCCGGCGTCTTATCGAAATCAGCATCGGCGCGCTGCTCGTGGCCGTGGCGGCCCAGGTGACGGTGCCCGTGCCGTTCACGCCGGTTCCCATGACGCTTCAGCCGCTCGCCGTGCTGGTGGTCGGCGGGCTGCTCGGCGCGGCGGGCGGACTCGCGGCGCTCACGACGTATCTCGCGCTCGGCCTTCTCGGATTTCCGGTCTTCGCCGGCGGGTCATCGGGCGTGGTGCATGTGATCGGGCCGACGGGCGGCTACCTGCTTGCCTTTCCGGTGGCGGCGGCCCTGACCGGCGCGCTCGCAGGCCGCTCGGCGGGCGTGCTCCGCACCCTGCTGGCTTGTGCGCTCGCCATGCTGGTGATCCACGCCGGCGGCGTGGCGCAGCTCGCGCTGCTGGGCGGGAACCCGGCCGCCGCCTTCCGGATGGGCTTCGTCCCCTTCTTCACCGGCGACCTGCTCAAGGTCGGCCTCGCCACGGCGCTGATCCTCGGCCTCCGCTCTCGGGTGCGCGGGGCCAATTGACCGACCCGACGCGCGTCCGGCGCCCTCGTCCCGTCCTTCGGGCGATCGGCGCCGTCGTCGCGTTCTACGTGCTCGGCTTCCTTCTCGTCGCACTCTTCCTCATACCGTTTGCAAAGGTTCTGACCCGAGGTGTCTCGGCCCAGGAGCTCGCGGCGCATCCGACGCCGCTCTTCGCGCTGGTGCAGGGTGTGGCCCTGCTGCTGGGCTTCGGCCTCGCCACCTGGGTCGTCGGCCGGCGGGTGCTCGGTCTCGACGCCATCGCGCTCCGCTGGCGTGTCCGGCTCGAGCCGCTTCGAGGCTTCGCCGCCGGACTCGCCTTCGGGATCCTCCCCGCAGCCGTCGCGATGATGCTTGGCGTGTTCACCGCCGGCGCGGGGTGGCTTCGGGACACCGGCTCGCTGGTGGACTGGCTCGCACAATCGTCGAAGACCGTGGTGATCCTCGCGCCGGCGGCGCTGGCAGAAGAATTGATGTTCCGCGGGCTTCCGATGGTCGTGGCCGCGCGGATCATGGGACGTGGCCGCGCGATCCTCCTGCTGTCGGTCCTCTTCGCGCTCGCCCACATCCGCAACCCCGATGTCACCGCCGCGGGACTCGGGAACATCGTGCTGGCAGGCATCTGGCTCTCGCTCGCGTTCTTCAGCCCGGGCGGCATGTGGACTGCGTTCGGCGCTCACCTCGGCTGGAACGTGACGCTGGCCGCGCTGGCTGCGCCGGTGAGCGGCCTGCCGTTCGACATCCCCTACATCGACTATCGCATGGGCCACCCGGCGTGGCTCACGGGCGGCGCGTTCGGACCGGAGGGCGGCCTCCTGGCCACCTTCGCGCTCACGGCTACCGTGGTGCTCGTGGCGCAGTGGGTACGAAAGGAACCGACATGAAGCAGGCCGCCGTCATCGGCGCGGGCACGATGGGCAACGGGATCGCTCACGTCTTCGCGCAGCACGGCTGGTCGGTCGCGCTGATCGACACCGTGCCCGCCGCGCTGGAGAAGGCCACCGCCACGATCCGCACCAACCTCGAGCGGCAGGTGAAGAAGGGCACGCTTGCCACCCGAAGGGCCCGCCGAGGTGTTGGGACGGATCGCGACCGCCACCGCGCTCGATGCCGCGGCGGAGGCCTCGCTGGTGGTGGAGGCCGCGAGCGAGAACCCGGCGGTCAAGTTCGCGGTCTTCGAGCAGCTCGACCGCCTGGCCGCGCCGGCCGCGATCCTCGCCACCAACACCAGCTCGATCTCGATCACCGAGATCGCGGCGCGCACCCGCCGGCCGGGGCAGGTGATCGGGATGCACTTCATGAACCCGGTCCCGGTCATGCAGCTCGTCGAGGTCATCCGGGGTCACGCGACCACGGACGAGACGACCCGCACCGTGATGGACACCGCCGCGGCGCTCGGCAAGACGCCGGTCGAGGTCAACGACTACCCGGGCTTCGTCGCCAACCGGGTCCTCATGCCGATGATCAACGAGGCGGTGTTCTGCGTCATGGAGGGGGTGGCCGCGCCGGAGGCGATCGACACCGTGATGAAGCTGGGGATGGCCCACCCCATGGGCCCGCTGCAGCTCGCGGATTTCATCGGCCTCGACGTCTGCCTCGCCATCCTCGAAGTGCTGCACCGCGGCCTCGGCGACGACAAGTACCGTCCCGCGCCGCTGCTCCGGCGCATGGTGGCCGCCGGATACCTGGGTCGGAAGAGCGGCCGCGGCTTCTACGACTATCGGGAGTCGAAGTGAGCATGGACATCCTCGCGTCGATGCACGCCTTCGGCCACGAGCAGGTGCTGCTGTCGCACGACCCGAGCTGCGGCTACTTCGGCATCATCGCGATCCACGACACCACGCTCGGCCCGGCGCTCGGCGGCACCCGCTTCTGGCGCTACGCCTCGACCGAGGACGCCATCACCGACGCGCTCCGGCTCGCCCGCGGCATGACCTACAAGTCGGCCGTGATGGGCATCAACCTGGGCGGCGGCAAGTCGGTCATCGTGGGCGACAACAAACGGGTCGACCGCGAGGCCCTGTTCCGGGCGCACGGCCGGTTCATCGAGACCCTGGGCGGCCGCTACATCACGGCGGAGGACATCGGCACGAGCCCCGCGGACATGGAATACATCAAGCTCGAGACCGACCACGTGGCCGGCCTGGTCGGCCTCTCGGGCGACCCGTCGCCGGTGACGGCGTACGGGGTGTACGTCGGGATGAAAGCGGCGGCCAAGTCGAAGTGGGGCAGTGACAGCCTTGCGGGTAAGACGGTGGCGGTGCAGGGCTGCGGCAACGTCGCGACCCACCTGTGCCGGCACCTCCACGCCGAAGGCGTCGCGCTGATCGTCACCGACATCGACGCGGGACAAGGTGCAGCGGGTCGTAGGCGAGACCGGCGCCGCCGCGGTGAGCCCGGAAGACGATCTACGACCAGGCGGCCGACGTCTATGCGCCCTGTGCCTTGGGCGCTACGATCAACGACGACACCCTGGCGCGGCTCAAGGTGGAGCTCATCGCCGGCGGCGCCAACAACCAGCTTGCCGAAGACCGCCACGGCGACCTGCTCGAGCAGCGGGGGATCCTGTACGCGCCGGACTACGTGATCAACGGTGGCGGCGTGATCAACGTCTACGGCGAGATTCACCGGTGGCCGCACGAGCGCTCGAGGAAGAAGGCCGGCGAGATCTACGAGACGCTGCTCCGGATCTTCGACATCGCCAAGCGAGAGCGGATCCCGACCTACCGCGCGGCGGACCGGCTGGCGGAGGAGCGGATCGCGGCGGTGGCGGGGCTGGATCGGATGTGGATGGGAGGGAGGTAGGGTGTGGGCCGGCGGGCGGGCGGTACAGACGGTCGTCATTCAAGAGTTCGCGAGTCATCGAAGCTCGTCGCCCTGAGCGCAAGGAAAGGGGCGCGCTCGAACTCATGGCCCCTTCGCTGCGCTCAGGGTGACGGACTCTGACTGACCTACCGCCTGACACTTGCCCCGACCCTGACCGCCCGCCCTGCCCGACCCCGCCCTCTACCCAATCCGCTGATTCCTTATACATTAGGTACCGGATGCCTGAAGTCATTCCCATCGGATCGGACCATGCCGGCGTCGAGCTGAAGGCGCGGCTGGTCGAGGAGCTCCGCTCCCTCGGGTACGAGCCGCTCGACCTGGGCACCACCGGCACCGAGTCCGTCGACTATCCCGGATTTTGCCCACGCGGTGGCGGGACGCGTCGAGCGGCACGATGCGCGGCGCGGGGTGCTGCTCTGCGGCACGGGGCTGGGCATGGCGTACGCCGCCAACCGGCATCCGGGCGTCCGGGCGGCGGTGGCGTGGACGCCGAGATCGCCCGGCTCGCGCGGGAGCACAACGACGCCAACGTGCTGGTCCTGCCGGCGCGGTTCGTGAGCGAGGACGAGGGCGTCGAGATCCTGAAGACGTGGCTGGCAACCGAATTCGCGGGCGGGAGGCACAGCCGCCGAGTGGCAAAAATCGACCAGGAGCAGGGATGAGTCTCGATCACAACGCGTCGCTGCGTGACGCCGATCCCACCGTGGCGCGCATCATCGACCGCGAGCTGCGCCGCCAGCAGCACGGCCTCGAGCTGATCGCGAGCGAGAATTTCGCCAGCCGCGCGGTCATCGACGCCATGGGCACGCCGCTCACCAACAAGTACGCCGAGGGCTATCCGGGCCGGCGCTACTACGGCGGATGCGAGGTCGTGGACGAGGTCGAGCAGCTCGCGATCGACCGGCTGAAGCAGCTCTTCGGCGCCGAGCACGCCAACGTGCAGCCGCACTCGCGGCGCGCAGGCCAACTTCGCCGCGTTCATGGCCGTCATCAAGCCGGGCGACACCATCATGGGCATGTCGCTGCCGCACGGCGGCCACCTCTCGCACGGCGCGGCGGTCAACCACAGCGGCGTGATCTGGCGCGCGGTGCATTACGGGGTGGACCCGGCCACCGGCCGCATCGACTACGACGTGGTGCGCGAGCAGGCCAAGCGGGAGCAGCCCAAGCTCATCATCGCCGGCGGCAGCGCGTATGCCCGCATCATCGACTTCGCGGCGTTCCGCTCGATCGCCGACGAGGTCGGGGCCATCTTCCTGGTGGACATGGCGCATTTCGCCGGGCTGGTGGCCGGCGGGCGTCCATCCGTCGCCCGTGCCGCACGCGCAGATCGTCACCAGCACCACGCACAAGACGCTGCGCGGCCCGCGGGCGGGACTCATCCTCTCGACCGCCGAGCACGCCAAGGCGATCGACAAGTCGGTGTTCCCGGGGACGCAGGGCGGCCCGCTCGAGCACGTGATCGCCGCCAAGGCGGTCGCCTTCGGCGAGGCGCTGACGCCCGACTTCCGCGCCTACGCCCGCCAGGTGGTGGAGAACGCCAAGGCGCTGGCCGAGGCGCTCGTCGCGCGCGGCTTCGCGATCGTGTCCGGCGGCACCGACACGCACCTCATGCTGGTCGATCTCCGGCCCAAGGGCCTCACCGGCAAGGTGGCCGAGAAGACGCTCGACCAGGCCGGCATCACGGTCAACAAGAACACCATTCCCGGACGACCCTCAGTCGCCGTTCGTCACCAGCGGCATCCGCCTCGGCACGCCCGCGCTCACCACGCGCGGCATGGGCACGGCCGAAATGGTTCGCGTGGCCGAGCTGATCGACCGCGCCCTCACCCACCCGGACGAGGCCACGCTCGGCCGGGTCAAGGCGGAGGTCGAGGAGCTGACCTCCACCTTCCCGCTGTACGCCCCGGCGAAAGCCGCCGGCCGCGTCCGGCGCAGCGCGCCTGAGCTCATGGAGCCGTCGCCCGCGTGAACGAGCTGCAGTTCGCCGACGATGTCCTCGCGCGGCTCCGCGCGCGGGGCGGCCCGTACCACGAGCGCGGCTTCCTGTTCGTGCTCGCGACGATCGAATATCTCCAGTCCCGGCTGGAGGCCCGGCGCCACGTCACCGGGGCCGAGCTGGCGTGGGCCTGCCGCGACTTCGCGCGCGAGCAGTTCGGGCTGCTCGCGCCGCACGTGCTGGGCCACTGGGGGATCACGCGGACGGAGGACTTCGGCCGCATCGTCTTCACCCTGGTCGAGGTGGGGCTGCTGGTCACCCAGCCGGGGGACCAGGTCGAGGATTTCGATCGCGTCTACGACTTCGCCGACGCGTTCGGCGACGTCTACGAGTGGTCCGGCGTGCGGGGCGCCTGACCGGGGCGAGGGTCTGGCCGAGGGGGGCGACCATGGACAAGGTCGAATTTCCGGCGTGCAAGAAGTGCTCGCAGGGCACCCTGATTCCGCTCTCCGACTACGGGCGCGAGGGCGCGCCGATCACGTACAAGGCGTGGGTCTGCACCAATCCCGACTGCGGCTTCAACCTCCGCATCGATAACGGCGAGATCTCCTTCGGGCGGGCGATCGGACAGAGCTACAAGTAGGCGGCGGCCCCGCGGCCGCGCGTCCCCTCCCATGCCGTCCCTTCCCGTGTTATCCCCGGACCAATCCGCCGCGTGGGATGCGAGCGCCGTCGACAGCGGCGTCGCGCTGGCCACGCTCATGGAGTGCGCCGGCCGCGCGGCCGCCGCGGTGCTCGCGGCGCGCTACGCCCACCGGCTGCGCGACGGCGTGCTCGTCGCCGCGGGCCCGGGACACAACGGCGGCGACGGCTGGGTGCTGGCCCGCGCGCTCCACCGGCTCGAAGTGCCGGTCTGGGTGACCGCGCCGCCGGGCCCAGGGGCCGAGCTGCGCGAAGCCATGGCGGCCCGCGCTCGCACCGAGGGCGTGCGCGAGGTGGCGCCCGACGGGCCGTGGCCGAGTGTCGGCGTGGTGGTGGACGCGCTGCTGGGCACCGGAGCCCGGGGCGCGCCTCGCGCGCCAATGGCGGCGCTCATCGAGCGGATGCTCGACCTCGAGGTGCCGGTGGTCGCGATCGACGGGCCGACCGGCGTCGACCTGCAGACGGGCATCTCCCACGGCGCCCCGCGCGCGGACCTGTCGATCACGTTCGGCGGACTCCGCCGCGGCCACCTGCTCGCGCGCGACGAGGTCGGCGCGGTGGTCGTGACCGACATCGGCCATCCGCCGGCGGACCCCGCGTGGCCCACCCTGGTGACCGATCAACATGCCGCCGACTGGCTGCGCCGCCTCCGGAGCCGCGACCACAAGGGCGCCCGCGGCCGGGTGGTCATCGTCGGCGGCGACGCCGGCATGATCGGCGCGGCGCGCATGGCCGGCCGCTCGGCGTTCGGCGCGGGCGCGGGGCTGGTGCACGTGGTGGCGCCGCCTGAGTCGGTGGCCGCGCTGGCGCAGGCCGAGCCGGATCTCCAGACGCTCGCGCACGCGCTCGATCAGCCGCCGAGCGAACAGGTGCTCGACCTGGTGCGCCGCGCGGATGCCGTCGTGATCGGCCCCGGCCTCGGGCGCGACGCCTCGCGCCGCGCGCTCGTCGCGGCGCTGATGCGCGAGGCCCGGGCGGTGGTGCTCGACGCCGATGCGCTCACCGCATTTCAGGGGGCGGTGCCCGAGCTCAGCGCGCCCTGGCCGGGCGCCCGCTGGTGCTCACGCCGCATCCCGGGCGAGTTCCGCACGCTGTTTCCCGATCTCGCGCCCGTCCGCGAGCTCGATCCGTGGGCCGCGGCGGCGGCGGCCGCCGGCGCTTCCGGTGCTACGGTGCTGCTCAAGGGCGTGCCCGACGGTGATCGCGCGCGAGGGCCGGACGCCGCTCACGGTCGCGGCCGGGAACCCGGGGCTCGCCACCGGCGGCAGCGGCGACGTGCTGAGCGGCATCGTGGGCACCGCGCTCGCGCAGGGACTCGCGCCCGAGATCGCGGCGGCGTTCGGCGCCCAGGCGCTCGGCCGCGCGGCCGACCTGGCGGCGCGTCGCTCGTCCGCGCGGACGCTTCGACCGATGGACGTGGTGGCCGCGCTGCCGGATCTCTGGCGCGAGTGGGAGGTGCTGCGCCTGGCGCCGCCGGCGCCGCGGCCGCCGGTACTGCTGGAGCTGGAGCGGCCGCAGACGGTGTGACGTACGAGTCATCCTGAGCGGAGCGAAGGATCGGGCAGGTGGTGCGTGTGAGCCCCGACGCTCACTCGGATGTCTGATGCGATCCTTCGCTCCGCTCAGGATGACGATACCAGCCAACACGGCCCGTAGCCGAGTAGGATTACCCGATGCGCTCGTCCTCCTCGCCCTGCCCGTCCTCGCCGCGCTGCCGCAGGCGCCCAGTCGCCGAGCCGCGACTGGCGCCCCGAGGACCGCACCGTCATCGGCGATTTCAGCCGCATCACCGCCGTCGCCACCGCCATCGATCGGGTGTACGCCGCCTCGCCGTCGCAGGTGCTGATCTGGAATCCGCAGTTCCACCAGTGGCAGGGCCCCTACGACCCGCCCGACCCGCAGCTGCTCCTCCGCGTGACCGGCGCACTGGTCGATCCGCTCGACAACTCGCTTTGGCTCGCCGGGTCCGACCGGTGGATCCACTTCCAGCCCGAGCTGCAGATCTGGGATCAGGGCGTCGTGCCCGGCGGATTGCAGACGATCGCGTTCGACGCGAACGACCCGACCACCGGCCTGTTCCTCCGGACGCGTCAGGGCTGGCTGCTGCTGTCCGCGCGGCGGCATCGCGCCGACTCCCACGCGCGGGCCGGCGCGGCCGGTCTCGCCCGCACGAGTCGACGACGTGCTCCGGAGCAACCCCACGCTTCAGGCCAATGCCGCGCAGATTCTGGTCGACCCGCGCCTCAACGTCGCCCGCTTTACCTGCGCCGCCCGCTCGTTCGACAACCTCGGCTGGTATCTCGGCACCTCCGGCGTCGGGCTGCTGTATCTGCCCGACGGCGCCGCGATCCCCGACCGGCTGCCGTTCGGGCTCCGCTCGCCGGTGGCGGGCGCCGTCTTCGGCTGGCCCGACGGCGTCTGGACCGCGACGGATCGGACACCGACCGCCGAAGCGGCCCTCACGTTCGTCGCGAGCGACCTGAAGGGGTTTCGAAGCCTGCAGGGGCTCCCGGCCGTCGGGGCTTCCGTTCAATCAGGTCCGGAAGCTGGCGGGGCAGGGCTCGGCGCTCTGGGCCGCGACCGACCGCGGCGTCGTGCGGATCGCCACGGACGACGACGGCCGCGTCGATCTGCTCGACGAGGCGCGCGGCCTGCCCGATGGCGTGGTGTACGCGGTGGTCTCGCGCCAGGGACGGATCACCGTCGGGACGCGGCGCGGCGTCGCACGGGTCGACGACTCGCTCCGGATCGTGCGGGTCGCGCCGCGATTCGTCGACGCCGTGGTCGCGGTGTTTCCCGACCGGCGACTCGGTCTGGGTCGGCACGCGGCGCGGGCTGCTGCTGGCCTTGCCGGGGCAGGAGGATGTGGTGCGGCCGGCCGCGCTCGCGTCGCCCGCGCTGCAGGCCGCCGATCGTCGCGCTCGGCTCGCTGGGCGACACGGTCGTGGCGCTCACGCGCGACCAGTTTCTCTGGCGCGATCCCCGGACCCAGGCCTGGACGCTCGGCCCCAACCTGAGCGGCCTCCTCGGCGGGCTCGTGGGGTTCGTGGCCGACGGCCCCGGCTTCTGGGTGGCCGGCGAGCGGGGCGTGGGCTTCGCACGGCTGTAGCACCCCGCCGTCCGCCCGCTCCGCGAGGGCGACCTGCCGGGACAGAGCAACGACCTCGCCGTCGACGCCGAGTTTCTCTGGGTCGCCACCGACGCCGGCCTGGTGCGGTTTCGCCTCGACGCCATCCGCCCGTGACCAGTCCCGCGCGTGCCGCCGCAGGCGAGCGCGCTCGGGCCCGGGCCGCGAGTTCGATCGCATCCGGCGCATCGCCGCCGCGCTCGGTCCGCGCGCGACCGGCCTGGGCGACGACTGCGCGGTGCTCGCCGGCCGCTGACACGATGCTGGTAGCGAGCACCGACGTCAGCGTCGAAGGAGTGCACTTCGACCGCGCCTGGCTGTCGCTCGAGGAGATCGGTTGGCGCGCGACCGTGGCGGCCCTGTCGGACCTCGCCGCTGACGGCGCGGACGCCGCCGGCGTGCTCGTAGCCCTGACGGTGCCCTCGGCGGCCACGGACGACGACGTTGCGTCCGTGATGGCGGGCGCCGGCGCCGCCGCCGCCGAGGTCGGCGCGCGCGTCGTCGGCGGCGACCTCTCCGCGGGGCCTGTGTGGAGCCTCGGCGTCACCGTCCTGGGTTGGGCCTCGGCTCCGGTTACGCGCGCGGGCGCGGTCCCTGGTGATGGCCTCTGGGTCACCGGCGCACTCGGCGGCGCCCGCGCCGCGCTCGAGGCCTGGCAGCGAGGGGCGGAGCCGGACGCGGAGGCGCGCCGGCGGTTCGCGCGGCCGGTGCCGCGGCTCCACGCGGGCCGCTGGCTCGCCCGCCACGGCGCACACGCGATGCTCGATCTGAGCGACGGCCTCGGCGGCGACGCTTCCCACCTCGCGGCGGCATCGGGCGTCGCGCTGGCGCTCGAGCTCGAGCGCGTTCCGGTGGCAGCACCGGTGGCGGCCGAGGCGGGCGTGGCCGGCGTGGCGCCGGAGCAGTTCGCGGCGGAGAGCGGAGAGGACTACGAGCTGCTGGTGGCGCTGCCGGCGACGTTCGTAGCCGAGGACGCGCTCGCCTTCCAGAGCGTCGCGGCGCTGCCGCTCACGCGCGTCGGCGAGGTGCGGGCCGGCGCCGGCGTGCACGCCACGCTCGGCGGCAAACCGGTCGCGCTCGCCGGCTTCGATCATTTCGCGCTCGCGGCGTCGTTGACGCGGTCCGGAGGCGCCGCTAGGTTGCCCCGGTTTCCCTAACCCGAGCCATCATGAGCACGATCATTGAAGTGCACGCCCGCGAGATTCTCGACAGCCGCGGCAATCCCACCGTCGAGGCGGAGGTGGTGCTGTCGAGCGGCGCCCAGGGCCGCGCGGCCGTGCCCAGCGGCGCGTCGACCGGCGAGCACGAGGCCGTCGAGCTGCGCGACGGCGACGCGCGCCGCTACATGGGCAAGGGCGTCGTCGAGGCCGTGCGCAACGTGAACGAGGTGCTCGGGCCTCGGCTCGAGGGCATGGCCGCGGCCGACCAGATCGCGGTCGACGCCGAGATGATGGACGCGGACGGCACGCCCAACAAGAGCAAGCTCGGCGCAAACGCCATCCTCAGCGTGTCGCTGGCAGTGGCCCGCGCCGCATCGCAGGATTGCGGCCTGCCGCTCTACCGCTACCTTGGCGGCCCGATGGCGCGGGTGCTGCCCGTGCCGATGATGAACATCCTGAACGGCGGCGCCCACGCGTCCAACAACGTCGACGCGCAGGAGTTCATGGTGGTGCCGATCGGCGCGGAGACCTTTGCCGAGGGGCTCCGCATCGGCGTCGAGGTGTTCCATACGCTGAAGAAGGTGCTCAGCAAGATGGGCCTCTCGACCGCGGTGGGCGACGAGGGCGGCTTCGCGCCGATGCTCCCGTCCAACGAGGCGGCGCTCGACGTCGTCATGCAGGCCATCCAGACCGCCGGGTTCGAGCCGGGCCGCGACGTGGCCATCGCGCTCGACGTGGCGGCCTCGGAGCTGTTCCAGGACGGCGAGTACGTCTTCAAGAAGGGCGACGGCAGCCGCCGCTCGGCCGAGGCGATGGTCGATCTCTATGCCGGCTGGGTGGACCGCTATCCGATCGTGAGCATCGAGGACGGGCTGGCGGAGAACGACTGGGCGGGCTGGACGCTGCTGACCGAGCGGCTGCACGAGCGGGTCCAGCTCGTGGGCGACGATCTCTTCGTCACCAACGTCGACCGGCTCGGCCGCGGTATCGAGGAAGGCGTGGCCAACGCGGTGCTGGTCAAGGTGAATCAGATCGGCACGCTGACCGAGACGCTGCAGTGCATCGAGCTCGCCAAGGGGAGCGCGTACGGGGTGATCATCTCCCACCGCTCGGGTGAGACCGAGGACACCTTCATCGCGGACCTGGCGGTGGCCACCGGGGCGGGTCAGATCAAGACCGGCAGCGCGAGCCGCACGGACCGCACGGCCAAGTACAATCAGCTGCTCCGAATCGCCGAGGAGCTCGGCGACCTGGCGCACTATCCGGGGCGCGACCTCTACCCGCTGTGACCCGGGCCCGCTGGGCCGCGCTCGCGGCGCTCGCCTTCCTGCTCTATTTCGGGATCCAGGGCGGCGAGTATGCCACGACCGATCTGTTGGCGCTCCGGCGGCCAGGAGGCGAGCGAGCGGGCGCAGGTCCAGCGGCTCCGGCTGGTGGTCGACTCACTGCAGAAGGACGGCCGTCGCGATCGAGCACGACCTCCGGACGCAGGAGCGGGTGGCGCGCGAGCGGTTCGGGATGATCCGGCGGGGAGAATTGCTGTACCGCCTTGTGCCGGGGGACAGCACGCGGTGAACCGGTTGATTTCGCGGGCGCCGGGGGCGATTTTCCTCGGCCGATGGGCACGGCAGGGTAGCTCAGCTGGTTAGAGCACGGCACTCATAATGCCGGGGTCGCGGGTTCGAGTCCCGCCCCTGCTATCATCGGAAGCCTCGCGCTCTCATGGAGTTGCGGGGCTTTGTTCATGTGATATCTCAGGGGTAGCTGGCTCCGCGACAACACGCTTGGAACCCACGCCCCGACCACTTTGCCTCTTCGCGCACGGAGGCCGCCGGCTCCCAGCGGTCGCGCTCTTCCTCTGGCGGGTCCACCGCTTGCAACATTTTGAAAAGTTGAGAAGCCATGCGAATTCTCGCCGTGTCCCGCATCGTCCTCGCCGCAAGCATCGGCTTCGTCGTTGGCGCGCTTCTCATCGTGGCGGCCCTCGTAGTCAACCCGTTTGTGCCGGCCGCCAGACTTGCACTACCGATCACCACGGTCAATTCGACGGGTCACGTCGTCGAGACATTCACGGTCAAGGCACCTGCGGACATCATCGCCGTCACCCACAATGGCAGCAGTATCATCGACCCAAAACCAGCAGGCATCGCGCTGCTCGACGAGCCGGCGCTGCAGTCCGGCCTGCTGCTGATCGCGAAGATTCGCAACGAGGAGGGGGAGATTGTCGGTGTGGCGGTGGAGTCACAGGAGACGGATGCCGCCAGCAACCCGCTGCTCGGCAAGATGCGCATGAATACGGACTGGACCATCCTGCTCCCGGCCCGGGGAACCATTTTCGTCACCCAGATCGAGGATGCGGGCGCCGTCGGAAAAAGGATTCTTCCAACCGTCATGCTCGGCAAGGAATGGAACGGACAAGCGGATTTCGTTTCCACGGCAGGTCCTGGTCCCAGCGGCCGGGGAGTGATCATTGGAGGCACTCGGGAGTTTCAAGGGATTGCTGGCTCGTTCGTCGAAGTCTCGCATCTTACGCAGATGTCCAGAGCAAGGGGTGGGGTTGGTACTGTGGAGCTACAGCTGGCATACAAGCGCCCGTGAGCTGCTCAATAGGCCAAGTACGAAGTGTATGGCTTGTAGCTCCTGGGTGAGATAGCTGCCGCTTCGCGCTCCAGTGCTCCGTGGTCAGGATGTCCAGGGCTCGCAGATAGTCGAGGCTGTCGTCCGGCGATTCCTGCTCGGGGGTGCGATCGGGTTCCGTGCAGCACTCGATTCCGGATCGGCACCCGTTGAGGGTCGTCCCGGTTGCTCATTTAAGCTGCTCCATCCGACACTGCTCCGGTGCCTTGTCCGGCCGCCACCGCACGAACCTGGTCCCATGCCGGAACCGACCCCCCGTCACGTGATCGTACCCCACTTCCACGACCAGCTTCGGGTCGAGCGGCTCCCACTCGGCGGTACGCTCGGTGCTCCAGCGGCTGGGCCCGCCGGGGGCGCGTCCCGTGAAACCTGGTGGTTTGCGCAGGCGCTCGAGTCGTGCGGTCAGGCCCTTGCGCTCCGCGGCGCTGAGGCTCGAGCAGAAGCCCACGTGGTTCAGCAGCCCCTCGTCGTCGTACAGGCCGAGGAGCAGCGAGCCGACCGTGCGGCCCTTCGACGCATACCGGAAGCCCCCGACCACACAGTCGGCCGTGCGCTGCCGCTTGACCTTCAGCATCCCATCCCTCTCACCCGACCGGTAGGGCAAGTCCAGGCGCTTGGCCACGACGCCGTCGAGATCGCCCGTCACCGCCACGCTCGAGCCAGCCGCGCGCGGTCGCGAGCCGGCGCGTTGCCCGCGAGAGCACGATCGACTTCCCCCGCAGGTACTTCTTCGCGAACGCGTCGAGCCGCTGCCGGCGCTCCTCGAGCGGCAGCTTCACGAGCGAGCGACCTCGCTCATCCACCAACAGGTCGAACACGACCAGCCGTGCGCGATGCGCCGCCACCAGCGTCCGCACCCTGCTTTCCGCCGGGTGCACACGCAGCAGCAGCTCGTCGAACGAGAGTCGACCGTTCACGGGAATCACGATCTCGCCGTCCAGGACGAAGCGCTTCGCCTCGAGCGAGCCGAGGGATTCCACGACGTCCGGGAAGTACCGGCCGAGGGGCTTGCCGGCCTTGCTCTGAATCCGAACGGCGGTCTCGTCGCGGAACGCCAGGCAGCGGAATCCGTCCCACTTGGGCTCGAACTGCCATCCGTCTCCGCTGGGCAGCGTGTCCGTGCTCTCCGCCTCCATCGGCGGAAACGGGAAGGTGAGTGGCAGGCTCATGCGGCCGACTCCAGCCGGAACCGCCCACGCGTCTGGAGCAGCGGCTTCCAGAGATCGCCCAGCTTCCGGACCCGGGCGGGGACGTTGTCGATCCGGAAGTCCTCGACCTCGATGCCGCGCTCCACCTCATGCCAGGTGACGGGCGTCGAGACCGTCGCTGCCTTCGTCGGCCGCACCGAGTAGACGGACGCGAGCGTGCGCCCCCACGCGTTCTGGTTGTAGTCCACCAGCACCCGCCCGCGCGGCCGGTCGGCGATCCGATACTCGGCGGTGATGAGCGCGGGATGCCGGCGCTCCAGCTCCTTGGCCAGCCGCTTGGCCACCCGCCAGACCTCCTTCTGTACCGGTCCGCGCACGATCGGCACGTAGAGGTGCATGCCGCTCGAGCCGCTGGTCTTCACGAGTGGCGTCATTCCGAGCGCCTCGAGCGCCTCGCGGACGACGAGCGCCGTCTCCCGGACGCGTGCGAACGGGACTGCGGGGCCGGGGTCGAGGTCGAAGTGGAGATAGTCCGGCCGGTCGGTGTCGTCGCACCGGGCGTACCACGGGTTGAGATCGATGCAGCCGAGATTGACTATCCAGAGGAGCGAGGCGAGCTCCTGCGCCATCGGGGAAATCGATCACGCCTGCCGACTTGTGCGCGATGGCGCAGGTCTCGATCCAGTCCGGCCGGGGAGAGGGCGCCCGCTTCATGAAGAACCACTTGCCGTGGATGCCGTTCGGGTAGCGCTTCATCACCATCGCCCGGTCCGCGAGGTGTGGCAGCAGGGCAGGGGCGACGTCGGCGTAATACTGGAGCAGGTCTCGCTTGGTGAAGCCGGCCTCGGGCCAGAAAATCTTCTCGAGGTGAGTGAGCGTCACGCTTCGCCGTCCAAGCCGAAGCGTGGCGTTGTCAGCCTTCGAGGGCAGGCGCAGTGGGGCGGGACGTCGTGTCGTTGCCGGCATGGTCAGGTCCAATCTTTTTCGGCCGCTTGCCCCGCCGGACGGCGGTGGCGAGCGGCGCATAGGCCAGCTCCTCATCCGCGCGCGCTGCCCGGAGGAGCAGGGCGCCGCGGCTCATGTCGCCCCGGCCCACGAAGTCCATCGGAAAGAGGAGCCGGCCGCCCACGGCGTCGAGCAGCACGTCCACGTACTTGCCGGTGGCCACGCTGC
The DNA here is from genome assembly GCA_963728705.1 of uncultured Gemmatimonadales bacterium. GTDB lineage: Bacteria > Gemmatimonadota > Gemmatimonadetes > Gemmatimonadales > GWC2-71-9 > CAVVWJ01. Next base: position 122,921 of record CAVSLY010000010.1, on the reverse strand, counting down.
CGAGCAGGACGATCTCCGGGAGTGCCGTTCCGAGCGACGCCACACGATCGATGGCCATCAGGTCCCGCAGGAACGGCTCGCGGTACCGGGGATCCAGCGGATGGATCTGCTCGGCCGCGAATGCCCGCAGCTCCTCGGCGGAGACCGGCTTGTCGGCCGGCAGGAGCCCGCGGTTGGTGGTGATCACCTGCACGCCAAGCACCCCCGCCGGCGGCCGCGCGAACCGGCGGGCGTACGCGAGCTTACCGCGAAAGTAGAGACCGCTCAGGAAGGTGAACGCCTCGTCCAGTGGGATGGTCCCGCCCTCCTGCAGCTGGCGGGCGAGCGCGAACCGTCCCTCGCCGCCGAGCAACAGCGAGGCGCGCTTCCCTCCGCAGTGTGCGGGGGACAACAGGAAGATCCGCGGGGGTGGGGTCTCGGTCGGCATGCTGAAGTGTGCGGGGGCCGGGTTGTATGGGCGGTGGCGGTCGTCACGTTGGACAGGCCTGGAGTCGAAGCTTGCGCTACCGTCGCGCGCAAGATTCGACCAGCTGTTGGCACTGGCCCGCTGCCCGCAGGGTCGCGGATCCAGAGGGCGCGCGCGCGCCGGGTTCGTCCGGCTCCTCGAGTCGACGCGGACGCCTCGACGCGCTGGTCGCGTGTCGAATTGCGGCCACCGCCCGGCGCGAAGGCCCGGTGTTGCACGTGCACTTCGAGAGCGCGCAGGGCCGTCTCGTGCGCTTGGGAGCGGCTGTGAGGAGGGTGAACAGGCCGCGAACAGATGGTTCCCAAACGTCGTACGTTCGGGAAGTTAGTCGCCAACACCTCATGTGAGTTATGAAGGTCGGGAACCCCAAAGGAAGCCACCGTTCACACGATCTCGCTTATCGGTGCCCCTCGCCGCGTCAAGCCGTCACCATCCCTGTTCCGGCGCGCCCGGCTCACCATCGGCAGCGTGCCGGCAACGATCCGGAACGGGCGGACCTTCCGGAAAGCTGACCGCCAACGCCAGCCGCATCGCGAAGGTCAGTCTGATCCGGCTAGCAACGGTTACACATGCGTTAGATCAGATCTACCAGGCGGGCGGCTCGGTTGTAGGAAAGTAGGTTCGGTTGTAAGGTATCCGTCGACCGCTGCCGTGCCATCGGGGTTCGGCGCGTTAGAACCCCTGCTGATCGGCGGCAACCTGTCACCGCTTCATCGTCAAATGCGCCCTGATTCGTGTGCCAGGCAAGCGCTGGGAGGGTGGCGCGCGCTCGCCCCACGCCTGATCGCCGTGGCGGCGGTGGCGCTGGTGACGGCATGTACGACGGCGCTCAAGCCCGCCACCCGCCCGGCGCCGGTCGCACCCCTCGACAGCATCGACGTGGCCCTGTTCCTCATCGGCGATGCCGGCAGCCCGGCCTACGATAAGGAGCCCGTGCTGCACGAGCTCGCGCGCCAGTCGGACTCGCTCCGGCCGGTCCGGCAGTACGTGGTCTTCCTGGGCGACAACGTCTACCCGCGTGGCGTACCGCCGGTCGACCATCCGACCCGTCTGGACGCGGAGCGGAGACTCGCCGCCCAGGTCCATGGCGATCAGGAACGGATCGCCGCCGAAGGCTTCCTCGTGCCCGGGAACCACGACTGGGACCGCCAGGGGCGGGACGGCTGGAACGCGATCCGGCGGCAGGACAGCCTGGTGAGCCGATGTGGGGTGGCGGCAAGGTGCGACTCCTGCCGCACGGCGGCTGCCCCGGTCCCGAGGTCGTCGACGTCGGGGAGCGCCTCCGGCTGATCGCGCTGGACAGCGAATGGTGGCTTCACAACGACGTGCGGCCGTACGGGCCCAAATCGCCGTGCCCGACCAAGACCGAGATCGGAGGTGACCGATTCGCTGCTTCGGCGCCCTCCGGGACAAAGGCCGCCGGCATGCGATCGTGGTCGACCACCATCCCAGCCGGTCGGGTGGAGAGCACGGCGGCGCGTTCACGCTCGGCGACCACATCTTCCCGCTGCGGAACATCGAATCCTGGCTCTGGATCCCGCTGCCGCTCATCGGCTCGCTGTACCCGCTGGCGCGGCGGAGCGGGTTCACGAACCAGGACATCAGCGGCCGCAAGTATCAGCTGATGGTCCGGGCGTTCGAGAAGGTGTTCGCACGGCACCCACCGCTCGCGATCGCGTCGGGCCACGACCACGATCTGCAGGTGATCCGCGGCGGCAGGCCGGAGATCACCAACGCCGGCTATCAGTTCGTGAGCGGCGCCGGCTTCCTGGGGCATTCCGGCCTGGTGCGGAAGGTCGAGGGGTCGCTGTTCGAGCGGGACGCCGCCGGCTTCATGCGGCTGGACTTCACGCGCGACGGCCGGGTGCGGCTCTCGGTCACCACGGTGGTGCCCGAGGGGACCCGGCCCAAAGGCGAGAGCGCCGAAGTGTTCTCGCTTTGGCTCAGCGTCGGCGGTAGGCAGTGACCATACCGCGCTGGCCGGCGCCTTCGTCGGAGATCAGCAGCGCGCCGTCGGGCGCGAACGCGAGCCCTTCCGCCTGCCGGTGATCTCGGCGGCGGAGATGCGCCACCGCCACGACCTTGCCTGCCTGCGTGATCTCAGCGATCGCGTGCTCGCGGCCGGACAGCACCAGGTAGTGGCCGTTGCCCGGGACCCTGAGCAGCTCCGATGGGTGAAAGCCTGGTCGCTTGAGCTGCCGAGTGATCTCGGACAGCCTGACGAAGATCCAGGGCCGCGGGATCGAGCGCCTTCCGGTCGAGTGACCAGCGCAGCACCGCCACGTGGCCTACGAGCGCCTGCATCCTCGGCGTCTTGCAGGCGAACAGCAGCGCGCGGCCGGCCGCCTCATACGCCATGCCCTCGACTTCGCAGTCGTTCCCCACGCCGGTGGCCTGCGTGACATAAGGCACCGACTCGCCGTCCCGACCTTCGCGGCCGGCATACAGCACGCCGTCGCTCGTGGTGAGAATCACCTGACGACCTACGACCGCGATCGCCTCGAAGTCACCGCGCAGCGCGGGCACCCCGAAGCTGAACCGTTTGACCACTCGATGAGTGGCCGGGTCGATCTGGTAGATGATGGCCTGCTCGTCGTCGTGCGCGAAGATCCTGCCCGCGCTGTCGACGGCGAGCCCGCTGATCTCCTGCAGCGCCTTCGGCAGCTCCCAGCGGTCGGCCGCCGGCTTGCTGAGGTCGTACCGCGAGAGGGTCGCCTCGCCCGACGCCGACTGCAGAGCCGTCACCGGCGACGGAGCCAGCACAGCGAGGATCACGAGCGCGATCCCGACCTCCAGCCTCACCGGACGGCCAGGATCTGACCCGTCTGCGCCGGTCCCTCGACAGGCGCGGCGATATTGATCTCCCACCATTCGCGGGCGTCGGCCTGGCTCCACGGACGATCCAGCTCGATCCGGTCGAGCTCCGCCACGATTTCATCCGCGTTCGCCGGTCGGTCAGCCGGCTTCTTCGCCAGACACCGCATGATGAGGTCCTCGAGCGCCCGCGGCACCGGCTGTCCGCTCCGGATGCTGGGCGGAATGGGGCTCGCCTGAATGTGCTGGATCAGCATCCGGAGCGGGCTGTCGGCCTCGAAGACCAGTTGGCCCGTGAGGAGCCAGTACGCCACGCAGCCGAGCGCGTACAGGTCGGCGCGGCGGTCGAGGGGCTCGCCGTTAGCCATCTCCGGGGCCATGTAGGCGGGCGTACCCGTGGTCATCTCGGTGTTGGTCTTGATGGTGTCCATGATGGACTCGTCCTGGTCGTACTTCACGAGCCCGAAATCGAGCACCTTCATGAAATCGTACTCCCGGCCCATTCGGCAGAGATAGATGTTGGCCGGCTTGACGTCGCGGTGAATCAGGCCGCGGTCGTGCGCTTCCCCGAGCGAGTGGCACGTCTGGCGCAGGATCTCGACGACGCGCGCCGGCGGGACCGGCCCGAACCGGCGCACCAGCGTTTCCAGATCGAGCCCGTCGAGCAGCTCCATCACGAAGTAGAAGGTGCCGGCCCGGGTCTCCCCGAAGTCGTACAGCCGGATCGTGTGAGGCGACTGCAGGCCGGACGCCGCCTCCGCCTCGCGCCGGAAGCGCTCGATGAGCACGGTGGCGTCGGCGGCCCCAGGAGCGCCCATGATCTCCGGCTTGATCAGCTTGATCGCGGCGGGACGGGCGAGCATGCGGTGGGTGGCCCGCCATACCTCGCCCATTCCGCCTCGGCCGATCAGCTCCACCAACCGGTAGCTGCCCAGCTCCCGCGCCCGCTGGACGTGATGTCCCAGCCGGGTCATGATCTTGGGCGGGATCACCGCGATCAGTGCGCAAACGTAGTTCGGCAGGTAGTTCCACAGGATGAGAGCGCTGTTTGGTGTCTCGAGTCCGCGCAGGTGCGCCACCACGAGACCGACCGGGTCCATCGACGCCGCGATCAGCGAGGCGATGAGCGTCTTCCGTGGAGTGTTGGGGACGATCATGGGGAAGATCAGGATCAGGACGCAAAGCCACGACAGCCGGCCGGCCAGCAGCCGCATCGGCTCCCACTGGTTCACGATCCCGATGCCGAAGGCCAGCAGCACCTCATATCCCAGGGCGATATCGAGCGCCAACCGCGGATTGCAGGTGAACCGCCGGGTGTATCGCCAGAGCCAGATCGAGACGGCGATGCTGATCACCCCGACGATGTCGGCCGCCGGACCCCAGGGGATGAGATCCTGCATTCTCATGTCGAGCAGCGGTGCCACCAGGTGGTTGAGCACCAGGCCCATGATGAACAGCCCTGCCCAGACCAGGGCCAGGATACCCAACCGCTGGGTGGCCTCGCGCAGCAGGTCGTCCGGCAGCTCGTCGCCCCGCCGGGAACCGCGCGAGGTCACGGGCGTGGTGGGCAACTGGGTCTCCAACAGGTCGGAATCGCTCATCCGAAGCCTTTCAGACGTGGCGCAAAGCTTGAGATTGTAGCAATTTAGTGGTCAAACGCTAACACATTGCCTAGGCCCGTTCAATCCGGACGCCGGCCGAAGCGCGCACATGGTTGGGAGGCTGGATGCGTGCCAAAGACCTCAACGCCCAGTTGAGCCGCCTGGCGGAAAACCCGATCGCCCGGGTCGTCGCCTACTACATCCTGCTGTTCGCCGCGACCGCGCTGTTCCTGCAACTGGTGCCCCAGGCTGCGTCGCTGATCTACGGCGGGGTACAGCAGTCGACGGCCGATATCTCCACCAACATTCAGGACACGCTGACCAACGGGCAGCTCCCGCTGTTCCAGGCCCCTCCAGGCTTGCCCCTGGCGGAGGTCTTCGCCATGGCCGCCGCCTTCGCCCTGATGCTGCCGGTCGCCTGGATCTACATAATGACGCGACGGCGGAAGGGGTTCCGCCAGTCCGTGGTGCAGACCTTGGTCATCCTCCCGATCGTGGTCGCCGGCGTAGTCTTCATGGTGAAGAACAGCCTGGCCCTGGCGTTCAGCCTTGGCGGCATCGTGGCGGCCGTGAGCTTCCGGAACACCCTCCGGGACACGAAGGATGCGGTCTACATCTTCCTCGCCACGGGCGTGGGGCTCGCGGCCGGCATTCAGTCGGTGGCGTTCGCCGCGGCGCTCTCCATCACCTACAACGTCGTCATCCTGGTCCTCTGGTGGACCGACTTCGGCCGCTCGGCGGCCGACCTGCAGGGCCCGCCGGCGCAGCGCCGGCTGCAGCGCGCGCTGGCGCTGGCCAATCGCACCAGTGCGTTCGTGTCGCTGGTCGACGACCAGATCCTCAAGTCCCTCACGCCCGACCAGCTCGAGTCCCTGGCCGCGCGCGCCGAGCGGCGGCGGCAACGGTCACGCCCGGATGGGGAGACGGTCGGCCGCGTAGTCACGCCCGACGACGCGCCCGCCAAGAAGCCGGTGGAGTTCCGCCGGCTCGATCTCCGGGTGACCGGGCCCGCGGACGCCGCCCGCCGGGCGATCGAGCCGCTGCTCGACGCCTCCGCCAAGCGATGGGAGTTCGTCCGCGCCCTGCCCGGGCCCGCGGGCGCTGAGGTGCTGCAGTATCGGGTGCGCCTCAAGAAGAGCGTGCCCGCCGAGAGCCTGGAGCAGAGCCTTCGCACGGGCGCTGCGGCGCACGTGACGGGGGTGGAGCTGGCCGACGGGATCCGATGAGCGAGCTGCTGTCGGTGCTGAAACAGGCGCTTCGCGATCGCTATGTCGTGGAGCGGGAGGCGGGGCGGGGCGGCATGGCGACGGTCTTCCAGGCGCGCGATCGCAAGCTCGGCCGCGAGGTCGCCATCAAGGTGGTGAGCCCGAGCGTCATGACGGCCGTCGCGGGCGAGCGGTTCCTCCGCGAGATCCGCATCACCGCCCAGCTCCAGCATCCCAACATCCTCTCGCTCATCGACTCCGGCGAGGCCGCCGGCCTCCTCTACTCCGTGATGCCGTTCGTGGACGGCGAGAGCCTCCGCGAGCGCCTGCTCGGAGAGCAGCTGCCGGTCGGCGAAGCGCTGCTGCTGGCGCGCGAGGTCGCGGAAGCGCTCGACTACGCGCACCACCGCGGCATCATCCATCGCGACATCAAGCCGGAAAACATCCTGCTCTCCAATGGCCACGCGGTCGTGGCCGACTTCGGCATCGCCCGCGCGATCGGGCTCGCGAGCGGCAACTCGCTGACCGCGAAGGGACTGCCGATCGGCACCGCGGCGTATATGAGCCCCGAGCAGGCGCAGGGCGCCACCGGCGGCGATCCGCGAAGCGACGTCTACAGTCTGGGCTGCGTCCTGTACGAGATGCTCACCGGCCAGATGGCCTTCGGCGGCGCGAGCCTGCGCGAGGTGCTCGCCAAGCAGGCCAGCGGGGAGCCCACGCCGGTCCAGACGGTCCGTCCCGAGGTGCCCGACGCGGTCGCGGCGATCGTGGCGCGCGCGCTCGCCAAGCGGCCCGAGGAACGCTATCAGACCGCGGGCGAGATGGCCGCCGATCTGCGGGCGGCCCTGGGGGAGCCCCCGCGCGCGAGCGGCCCGATCCCGATGGCGGGCAGCCGGCTTCCCCCGGGCGAGCGCACGTCGCGTGGCGCGACGCCGGTCGCCGCCGAGGGGGCGGCCTCCAGTGCGATGTGGGGACGGGTCCTGCTGATCGCCGCCGCGCTCGTGCTCCTCGCTCTCCTGGCGACCCGGCTCTGGCCCGGCGGTCAGGGTCGTCGTCGCGCGGTCCGACCGACGCGTCGGTGGCGGTGCTGCCGCTCGCCACCGCCGGCGCGAGCGCGGAGGACGAGTACCTGAGCGAGGGGCTGGGCGAGGAGATCGTGGGCCGGCTGGCGCAGGTGGAGGGACTCAAGGTCATCTCGCCCCGGTCGACCGCGGCGCTCAAGGGGCGGCGGCTCACGATGCGGCAGGTGGCCGACACGCTCGGGGTGCGTCACGTGCTGGAGGGGACGTTCCTGCGCGCCGGCGGACGGATCCAGGCCAGGATGCAGCTCGTCGACGCGTACCGGGGCATCGTCGTGTGGGAGCAGACCTATACCCTCGCGGCCGGCGAGCTGCTGCAGCTCCAGGACCTGATCGCCCGGCAGGTGGCCGACGTCCTGCTCACGACCGGTCGCAGGCCCATGCCGGCCGCGCCCGTCCGCACCACCCAGGCCCTGGCGTTCGACGCCTATCTCAGGGGAGCCTACTGGCTCGAGCGCCGCACGCCGGATGCGCTGCGCCTGGCCGGCGCGGCGTTCGCGCAGGCGGTGGAGATCGATTCCGGCTACGCGCAGGCCCTGGCCGGCCTGGCGTCGACCCGCGCCTACAGCGTCATCTACGGCTACCGGAGCGAGGCCGACCCCTACACCGAGCTGGCCGAAGCGCTCCAGCTCGCGGGGCGCGCCATCACGCGCGACTCCGGCGCGGCCGAGGCGTGGCTGGCGCGGGCCGACGCGCGGTCGATCGCGTTCTTTCCCGAGGACTCGGTGCGGGCGGACGCGCTGCGCGCGCGAAAGCTGATGCCGAACTCCGCCGACGTGGCGATGGCGTACGCCTGGGCGCTCTTCCGAGCGGGCGCGACCGACTCGGCGCTGGCGCAGGCGCGTCGCGCGCTGGAGCGCGATCCCCTCGCGCCGGGGCTTCGACATGAGCTCGTCGCGCTCGCCATCGGCGCACGCCGGTACGACGTTGCCCTGCGGGAGGTCCGGACCACGGGGCCAGGCGGCGCGGTCGATCCGGTCGCGGCCATCCTGCAGTCGTACGCGCAACTGCTTTCCGGTCAGGCGAAGCGCTGTGCCGAGCGCGATCCCGGGCCGTGGGTGGCGGTGCGCGCGATGTGTCTGCTCCAGCTCGGCCGGCCGACCGAGGCGGCGGCGCTCGCCGATTCGCTCGGCCGCGAGCTGGACCAGGAGCGCTACCAGTTCCTGCACCAGTACGCAGACCTGGCCGCCTACTACGCCTGGCGCGGCGACGCCGCGCAGTCGGTCCATTGGCTGGAGCGGGCCGTCGCCCACTCGCCGATGCTCCACCGCTGGCAACTTGCGTCGGGCCTGTTCGACAAGGTGCGGCGCACGTCCGAGTTCGAGGCCGGTTTCGCGCGCGCGCGAACACTGGCCGAAGAGCGGCTGCGCGCGCGCCGCGCGGTGATCGGCGAGTGACCGACGTCCCGCGTGCCGCCGAGTTCCGCTGCGACGTGCCCACGGTCGAGCGCCTGGCGGAGCTGGCGAAGGCGCCGCTGCCCCTCGGTCTGGTCCTCCGAAGTCAGCACCGTGAGTTCGTGCGCGACGTCTACCTCGACACCGCCGACAGCGCCCTCGCGGTTCGCAACATCGTCTGCCGGGTGCGCTACGGCGCCGACGACCGGCGCACGCTGACGGTGAGCTTGGACGAAGCCGGGGTGCCAGGCGCCGGACCCAGCCAGGTCTTCGACGCCGAGGTCGCCGCCATCGATCTGCCCGCGATCCTGGCGAGCGACACCGCCCCGGCGCGCCGGCTCCGCGGCATTGTGGATCTCGCGCGACTCGAATCCCGGTTCGAGCTGGAGATCGACCGCCTCGTCCGCGTCGCCTCCCGGCCATGGTACTTGCCCGGCCGGTTCGCGTTTCTCTACGACGGTGTGACGGTTCGGAGCGGCGGCCTCATGCGTGAGTTCCAGGAGCTCAAGGTCCGCCGGCTCGCACGGGGCCGGCCGCGGCTCGAGGAGCTGGCTCTGGCCCTCGAGCAGGTGGATGGCGTCCGGCCGGTCCTGCAGACCAAGCTCGTGCGCGCCCGGTCGCTGCTTCGGCAAATGGGGCAGGAGCGGATCATCCGAAATCTCGATTCCGGGCGCGCCGTGGCGGTGATCGCGCTCGACGGCGAGGCCGTCGCTCTGTTGGGCGACGGCGAGGACCGGCGACTGCCTGTCACGGCCGGGGCCGGAGAGCAGGCGGTACGTCACGGGCTGGCCGAATGGTTCGGGTCCAAGGTGGGCGAGGTGAGCCTGCTCGGTCGCTCGCCCCCGACGCTCGACCGGCCGAGCCTCGAGGTGTGGGTTGCGCGGCGGCTGCGGCGGGGGCTCGCCCGGAGCGACGGCCCCGGGATGACGTGGGTGCCGGTGCAGGAGCTGGCCCACGCGGTGCGCGCGGCCGCCCTCCGCGACCAGGACACGCTCGCGGCCTTCGGCGTCGCGGCGCGTTCGCGGCTCTTTCCGGAGCTCGCGGGCGAACGCGGCATGGCGGCCCGCGCCGACGTCCCGGCCGAGGCGGTGCCGGCCGACCTGCTCGACCCTGCCGCGAGCCAACTCGAGTTCAATGTCCGGGTGCTCGCCGTCGCCGAGGACGAGCGGACCCCACTGCTGGAGCGGTTCCGTTACCTCGCGATCGTGAGCGCGAACCTGGACGAGCTCTACATGGGCGGCGCCGACGAGGTGCCCGCGGCGCGGGCCGAGGAGATCCTGGCCCGCCAGCGCGCCTGCATCGAGCGCTGCGTCGCGGAGCTCGCGGCGCGGGGGCACCGGCTCCGCGACTGGGCGGGGCTCGCGCCGGAGGAGCGCGAGGTGCTGCGGACGCGGTTCCGCCGGGAATTCTTCCCGGTGCTCACGCCCCGCGCCATCACGATGAGCCCGGGGCATCCTTTTCCGCTCATCCCGTCGCTCACGCTGTCGATGGCCGTGGCGCTTCAGGGAGAAGCCACTGGGCCGCTCCACTTCGCCTACCTCCGTCTGCCGTCCGCGCTGCCCCGGTTCGTCGAGCTGCCCGAGGGTGGAGACCTGGTACCCATCGAGGAGATCGTCACTGCCAACCTCGCGACGCTCTACCCGGGCCGTCGGGTCGAGGAGGTGGCGCTCTTTCGCGTCACCCGCGCGGGCGATCTCGAGCTCGAAGAGGCGGGCGCCGGCGACCTGCTCCAGGCGATCGAGGAAGAGCTCGATCAGCGCACGGTCAACCCGGTCGTGCGGCTGGAGCTGCAGGAGGGGACCTCGGAGGTGCTTCGCTCGATGCTGACGCAGGAGCTCCGCTTCGAGACCGGCCATGGCGGGGACCCGGTGGGAGAGCTCGTGGTGCACGAGACCGGCGGCCTCATGGCCCCGGGCGACCTCCGCCGCCTGGCCTCGCTGCCGGTGCCACACGGCCTCTTCCCGCCGTTCACCGGTCGTGATCCCTTCGGCCGCGACCCGTCACCCTGGGCGCGCGTGCGCGACGGCGACCTGCTGCTCCACCACCCCTACGACGACTTCGGCGCCAGCGTGCTGCGGCTGCTGCAGTCCGCCGCCGCCGATCCCGCCGTGGTCGCGATGAAGATGACCCTCTACCGTGCCGGTGAGAGCTCGCCGGTGGTGGAGGCGCTCATCCGGGCGGCCGAGGCGGGGAAGGAGGTGGCTGTGTTCGTGGAGCTCAAGGCCAGCTACGACGAGGCGCGGAACATCGGCTGGGTGAAGCAGCTCGAGCGGGCCGGTGCGCAGGTGATCTACGGTCTGGTGGGCCTCAAGAACCACGCGAAGGTGGCCCTGGTGGTGCGGCGCGAGGACGGCCAGATTCGCCGCTACGTCCACATCGGCAGCGGCAACTACAACGCCGGGACCGCGCGCGCGTATACCGATCTGGGTCTGCTTTCCGCCGACCCCGCCCTGGGCGACGATCTGAGCGACCTGTTCAATCAGCTCACCGGCTCGTCCCGCGCGCCCGGCGCCGCCCTGCGCCGGCTGCTGGTGGCCCCGGAGCACCTGCTGCCCGGCCTGCTCGCGCGTATCGGGCGGGAGACGGAGCACGCCGGGTCTGGACGGCCGGGCCGGATCCGCGCCAAGTTGAACGGTCTCGACGATCCGGAAATCATCCGCGCGCTGTATGAGGCCTCACAGGCCGGGGTCGAGATCGATCTCATCGTGCGCGGGCTCTGCACCCTCAAGCCGGGTGTTCCCGGGCTGTCGGATCGGATCCGGGTGCGGAGCATCGTGGGCCGTTTCCTGGAGCACGCCCGGATCTATCACTTCGTCAACGATGGCGCGGACGAGTACCTGATCGGCTCCGCCGACTGGCGCTCGCGCAATCTGCGGCGGCGGGTCGAGGTGGTCACGTTCATACTCGACCCGGACTCTCGCGCCCGGCTGGACACCATCCTGACCCGCGAGCTCGAGGACCCTTCGGCCTGGGAGCTGGCCGGTGACGGCAGCTACCGCCAGGTGCAGGCATTGCCCGTCGGCGACCCGGCCACCGCCCAGTCCCGGGCGATCGTGCCGCCGGCCGCGGAAGAGGAGACCGTATGGACTGGATGACGCGCACTCGGGCAGGTTCGGTGCTGATCCTCGCCGTCGCTCTGGCGGCTGGGCCGGTGACGGCGCAGCAGCCGGCGGATTCGGCCGCCGCCGCGGCGGGAGGCGCCGACACGGTCGTCATCACACCTGGCGCGCGCTACCGGGCCGGCGGGCTGCACAATCTGTTCTTCGGCCGGCACTACCGCGATCTGTGGACGACGCCGATCCGGGTCGAACGGCTCGACCTCGAACACTTCGCCGGCGGGCTTCGTCCCACGCGCCTGGGCGGCGGCAAGCAGACGCAGTCGCTCCGGCTCGCGGGTGCGGATGGGCGCGAGTACCAGTTCCGTTCGGTCGACAAGGACCCGTCGCCGCTGCTACCCGAGGATCTTCGCCGCACGGTCGCGCAGCGCATCTTTCAGGATCAGATCAGCGCCGGGCACCCGGCCGCCCCGCTCGTGGTCAGCCCGATTCTCACCGCCGCGGGCGTGCTGCACTCTGAGCCGCGCCTCGTGGTGATGCCCGATTCGCCGGCGCTGGGGGAGTTCAGGGCACAGTTCGGCGGGCTGCTCGGCACGATCGAGGAGCGGCCGACCGACGAGGGACCCGGCTTCGCGGGCGCCAGCAAGATCGTGAGCACCGAGGACCTCTTCCAGCGGCTGGAGAACCACCAGAACGAGCACGTCGATACCCGTGCGTACCTGGCCGCCCGGCTGGTCGATCTCCTGCTCGGCGACTGGGACCGGCACCAGGACCAGTGGCGCTGGGCCCGCCTGAGTGACGGAAAGGCGGCACCGTGGACCCCGATCGCCCGGGATCGCGACCAGGCCTTCTCGCGCTACGACGGTCTCCTTCTGAGCCTCACCCGGCTGAGCACGCCGCAACTCGTCGAGTTTTCGCCCACCTATCCCAGCATGGTCGGCCTCACGTGGAACGCACGCGTGCTGGACCGCCGACTGCTGACCGGACTCGAGTGGCCGGTCTGGGATTCCATCGCCACGGCGCTCCAGGGGGAGATCACCGACGGGGTGATCGATGACGCCGTGCACCGGATGCCGCCGGAGCTTCGCGCCAAGAATGAGGCCTGGCTCGCCGGCGCGCTCAAGCACCGCCGCGACGCGCTGCCGAAGGTGGCCCGGGACTTCTACCGGTTGCTGGCGGGAGAGGCTGAGGTGTTCGGAAGCGACAAGGCCGAGCGGGTCGCGGCGGTTCGCGCGGACGGCCGCGTGCTCGACCTCACCGTGCGCGCGGCGGACGACTCCGCGGGCGCACCGCTGTTCCACCGCCGCTTCGATCGCGCCGATACCAAGGAGGTCCGGCTCTATCTCCACGGCGGCGACGACGTCGTGCAGATCAGCGGCGCCGGCGGCGGCGCCCCCCTGCTCCGGATCGTGGGTGGCGGCGGCGACGACCGGGTCGTCGATTCGTCGACCGCCGGCCGGGCCCGGTTCTACGACGCGCGCGGAAACAACGCGGTCGAGGGCACGCGACGGGTTCCGCTGGACGCGCGGCCCTACAACGACTGGCAGCTGAGCGATTCCACGCCGTATCCCCCGCGCGACTGGGGCGGGTTCTGGCGCTTTCGACCATGGCTGAGCCTCGGGCCGGAAATCGGCCTCTTCTTCGGCGGCGGGCTGGTGCGCTACGACTTCGGCTTTCGGAAGCGCCCCTATCGCTCGAGGATGGAGCTCCGGGCCGGCTACGCGACCGGCGCCGAGACGTTCCGAGTCGAGTTCACCGGGGATTTCCGCCGCGTCGACTCGCGCGTGCGGACGAATCTGCTGCTCCGCGCCTCGGGTATCGAGGTGGTGCAGTTCTTCGGCTTCGGCAACGAGACGCCGCGCATCGACTCGGATTTCTTCTATCGCGTCCCGCAGGAGCAGTATCTCATCCAGCCCAGCGTGGTGTTTCCCGTGGGGCACCGGGGCAGCTTCTCGGTGGGCCCGACGCTGAAGTACGCCGATACGGACCTCGACCCCGGGCGGTTCATCACCCTCTTCCCGCCGTTCGGCGTAGGCGGCTTCGGCATGGTCGGCGCCAGCGCCACTCTGAACCTGGACGGGCGAGACGCGCAGGTGGCTCGCCGGGGCGTGCACCTCACGGGTGGCGGCAGCGTATTCCCGGCCGTATGGGACGTGGACGAAACCTTCGGCGAGGTACACGGCGAGGTCGCGGCCTACCTGACGCCTCGTACGTCCTTTGGCCCCACGCTCGCGCTCCGGGCGGGTGGCAAGCGGGTCTGGGGCGACTATCCGTTCTTCGAGGCGGCGTTCGTCGGCGGCGCCGCCACGGTGCGGGGCCTCCGCGAGGACCGCTACGCCGGTGACGCCTCCGCCTATGGCAACGCCGAGCTCCGGGTCCGCCTCGGCCGCTTCTTCGTGCTGCTGCCGGGCGATTACGGCGTGTTCGGTCTCGCCGACGTCGGCCGGGTCTTCCTCGAGGGAGAGTCGTCCGACGTCTGGCACACGGGCGTCGGCGGCGGGTTCTGGTTCGCGTTCCTGGACCCGGCCAACACCATGACCGTCGCCCTGGCGCGCGGTGACGGGCGCACAGCTGTCTATGTGCGGGCGGGCTTCGCCTATTGATCCTCGGACAGGATGTCGGTCACTGTGCCGGGGAGCCCCGAGGCGGTGACCGGCTTCCCCCGTACGGACATGAGCACGATTCGCAGGTGCGGATGAGTGCGCGCGATTACCTCGACGAGCTCGTACCGATGGTCTGATAGCCACCGCCGCGCCGGACCGGAGATCGTTGCGCGAACCCGCGCCCTGCTGCACCTTTAGAGACCCCCCTGTACCAGGTGCCCCGTGTCTGCCAGCGAGCTCACTCTCTCCCCGGCAGTATCGACGCTTCGCGTTTCTGTTCGCGCGTTCGGGCGCGGGCGGAACGCATGCGCGCCCTGACCCCTCCTCCAGCAGGTTCGCGCGCCGCCGTGGCACTGCGCTACGGCGTGGCGCTGGCCACCGGCCTGGTCGCGATGCTGGTGCACGTGCCGCTGCACCGCCACTTCGGCCCGTCGTTCGATCCGCTGCTGCTCGTCATCGTCGGGGTCAGCGCGTGGTACGGCGGCCTGGGGCCGGGGCTCGTGACGCTGGCGGTGGTGGCGCTTGGCGCGATGCTCTTCGCGCCGCCGCCCGCGGGATCGGTCCAGCTGGCCAGCCGCGGGGACGCGATGTGGCTGGTGGTGTACGGCGTCTCCGGCCTGGTGTTGACCGCGCTCATCGCGTGGCTCCGTGCCGCCCGGCGGCACGCGGAAGCGGCGGGGGAGCAGGTGTCCTTCCTGTCGGAGGTGAGCGAGGTGTTGGCCTCTTCGCTCGACTTCCGCGCGACGCTGTCGGCCGCGGCACGCCTGGCGGTGCCACGGCTGGCCGACTGGTGCGCGGTGGACATCATCGATGCCGACGGCCGCCTTCGTCGCCTTGCCATCGCGCACACCGATCCGGCCAAGGTCGATGCCGTCTGGGCGATGAGCCACCGGTATCGCGAGCAGGACGAGGATCCGGTGCCGCAGGTCATCCGCACCGCCCGCACGCAGCTCATCCGCGAGATCCCGGACGAGCTGCTCCGCCGCTTCGCCCGGGACGAGGCCCACCTGGAGGGGCTGCGGGCTTTCGGGCTCCGGTCGCTTCTCATCGTGCCGCTCTCCGCCCGCGGGCGGACGCTGGGCGCCATCACCTTCGTCATGGCCGAGTCCGGCCGGCACTACGGCCGCGCCGACCAACTGTTGGGCGAGGACCTGGCCCGCCGTGCGGCCATCGCGGTCGACAACGCCCGGCTCTACCGTGAGGCCGAGGAGGCCCTGCAGGAGAAGGCGCGCACCGTGGCGCTGCTCGACACGGTCTTTCGCGGCACGCCGGTCGGCCTCGCCTTCGTCGACCGCGAGCTGCGGTTCGTCCGGATCAACGACGCGCTCGCCGCGCTCAACCGCACCACCGTCGAGGCACACCTCGGCCGCACCGTATCGGATGTGCTGGGCCCGAGCGCATCGCTGGTCGTGCCGTTGTTCGAGGAAGTCTTCCGCACCGGCGCGCCGGTCCTCGACCGCGAGATCGTCGTCGAGCCGCGCCCCAAGGACGACGGCCCGCGCACCTTCCTCGCGAGCTACTACCCCGTGGCTGCCGACGGGCGGACCGAGTGGGTCGGCTGCATGGTGAGCGAGGTGACCGAGCGGCGGCGCGCCGGCGAGCTGCTGGTGCAGGCGGAGCGGATGGAAGCGATCGCGCGCGTGGCGGGCGGCGTCGCCCACGAAGTCAACAACATGATGACCGTCATCACCGGCTTCAGTGGATTTCTCGAAGGCTCCATGCCGGCCGGCGATCCGCGGGCGGACGACGTCGCCGAAATCCACCGGGCAGCCGACCGCGCGGCGGGCATCACGCGGCAGCTCCTGGCGTACAGCCGCCAGCAGGTGCTCCAGCCGACGCGCCTGGACCTGAACGCCCTGATCCAGCAGAGCGTCCCGATGTTCACCCGGCTCCTCGGCCCCGACGTCCACCTCGAGTTGGACTTGGCGCCGGAGGTGCCGCTGGTGCGCGCGGATCAGACGCAGATCGAACAGGTCCTGGTGAACCTCGTACTCAACGCCCGCGACGCGATGGTTGGCGAGGGCAGGTTGACCGTGACGACGGAGACCTTCGTCACGACGGAGAGTCAGCGCGCGTACGAGCTGGGCGTGCGCATGCCGGCTGGCCGCTATGCGCGCCTCACGCTGAGCGACACCGGGGCCGGCATGGATGCGGCCACCCGCGCAGCGCGTCTTCGAGCCGTTCTTCACGACCAAGTCGGCCGGGCAGGGCAGCGGCCTCGGGCTCGCGACGGTCTACGGCATCGTGAAGCAGAGCGGCGGATACATCTGGGTCTACAGCGAGGTGGGCCACGGCACGGCGTTCAAGGTCTACCTGCCCGAGTTCACCGGCACTCTGGCCGAGCTGCCGCCGGCGGAAGTGCTGCTGTCGCCCCGCGGGGCCGAAACCATCCTGATCGTAGAGGACGAGGCGGCGGTCCGCCGCATGGCCGCGCGCGCCCTGGCCGCGCAGGGGTACGCCATCCTCGAGGCCGAGAACGGCGCCGAGGCCCTGGAAGTGCTCGCACACGGGGGCAGTCCGATCGACCTCGTGCTCACCGACGTGGTGATGCCGCTGGTCAACGGCCGCGAGCTGGGCGAGCGGCTCTCCGTCGAGCGACCCGGGCTCCGCGTGCTGTTCATGTCCGGCTATACGGACGACGACATCGTGCGCCGCGGCCTGTTGCGCCCGGGCTCGCCCTTCCTGCAGAAGCCGTTCATGCCCGGCGACCTCTCGCGCAAGGTGCGCGAGGTGCTGGACACCCGATGACCCCAGTCTACAGCGCCGCGTGACCTTGCTCGACGACTTCCGGCGTCACCTGTCCACGCTGCACCTGCCGGCCGGCCGCGCGCTCGTCGCGGTATCGGGTGGGCCGGACTCGGTGGCGCTGCTCGATCTCCTGCATCGTACGCGGGATCTCCACCAGCTGGACCTCGTGGTGGCGCACTTCGATCACGGGATCCATCCCGCCAGCGGGCGCGTCGCCGAGGCGGTACGGGCGCTCGCCGCCTCGTACCGGCTCGCCCACGAGGAAGGCCGAGGCGAGCTGGGCGCGGCGGCCGGCGAGACACTCGCCCGTGCGTCCCGCTATGCCTGGCTCGAGACCACGCGTGTACGCCTGGGGGCGGCGTTCGTCTTCACCGCCCACCACGCGGACGATCAGGTCGAGACCGTGCTCATGCGGGCATTGCGCGGCTCTGGGCCCGCGGGCCTGGCGGGGATGGCCGCGCGCCGGGGCACCCTGGTCCGCCCTTTGCTGCCGTTTCGGCGCGAGGCGATTCTCAGGTACGTGCGCGCGCAGGCCCTGTCCGTATGGAGTGATCCCGCGAATCAGAACCCTCGGCACCTCCGCGCCTGGCTCCGGGGCGACGTCCTGCCGCTGCTCCGGACCGCCCTGCCCACAGTGGACGCGGCGCTGCTCGCGGTCGGACGGCACGCCGCGCGCGACCGCGCCGCCTGGAACGCAGCGCTCGACCTGCTGCCGGGCCTCGATTTCCGACGGGACGGCGCCGGGTTTTCCGTTGCTGCCCGTGCGCTCAGCGGGTATGATTCAGCCTTGGGAGAGACTGTCGTGATGACCGCCGCACGGCGGGTCGGATGCCGGCTCGGACCGGCGCGGGCGGCGCGGGTGCTGCGGCTGGCGGCGCGTGGGGTGAGCGGCGCCAGCATCCCGCTGGGCGGAGGATGGGCGGCCGAGATTGCCTTCGGACGCCTGGTCCTGGAGCGGCCAGGCCGAGACGTCGAGCCCCCGGCCTGGGCGCTGCAGCCGCACGAGGGCGAGGGTCAATGGGGCCGGTGGCGGCTCCGTTGGCGCCCGGAGTCCGCGCCGGCTCGCCAGGAGCGAAGCGGGTTCACGGCGTGGCTCGCGTCGGCCCCGCTCGTCGTTCGCGGCTGGACACCCGGCGAGCGGATCCGTCCGCTCGGTGGCACTGGCCGACGGCTGCTGGTTCGCTGCTTTCAGGACGCGCGGGTGCCGCGAAGCCGTCGGGCCGGGTGGCCGGTGCTGGCCGACCCGGACGGCGCCGTGTGGGTCCCGGGCGTCTGTCGCTCCGACGCCCTCCTTCCGGAACCGGGAACGGAGGCTGTGCGCGTCGATGCTGAGTACGCCTGAAGTCCTGCGCCGCACCGGGGGGAAGCCGGTCAAGTCAATCATCTACGACGAGTCGACGATCGCCGCGCGCGTCACGGAGCTGGGCGGCGAGATCACCGACGCATACCCGGACGGCGAGCTGCTCGTGCTCGGCCTGCTCAAGGGGAGCTTCATCTTCCTGAGCGACCTGGTGCGGACGATCGAGCGGCCGATCCAGATCGATTTCCTGGTCGCCAGCTCCTATGGCGAGGGCAAGGTCTCCAGCGGGACGGTCCGGCTCCTGTACGATCCCGAGACCCAGCTCGAAGGAAAACATATCCTGCTCGTCGAGGATATTATTGATACGGGGAAGACCCTGCACCGCCTGATGGCGTTGCTCGGCACCCGTCGGCCGAGGAGTCTCGCGATCTGCGCGCTTCTCGACAAGCAGTTGGCCGTCGAGGTTCGTCCGGAGCTCCGCTTCGTCGGATTTCGGGCGCCGCCGGCCTTCCTGGTCGGGTATGGACTCGACCACGCCGAGAACTATCGTCACCTCCCGTTCATCGCGGACTTGGAATAAATGGCAGACCGACTTCCCACCCGGCCCCCACGCACCAACTGGGGGAACCTGAGCAAGAACCTGGCATTGTGGCTCCTCGTGGGCCTGCTGGCGCTCGCCCTGTTCCAGATGATGAGCCGCCAGCGGAACCCGACGCAGGAGTTCTCCTACACCGAGTTCAGCCGGCAGCTCGATCAGGGCAACATCGCCCGGGTCGAGGTCTACGACGGCAAGCGGCTCGAAGGTGACTTCCGCAACCCCGTCACCCAGGACAACCGGACGGCCAAGAGCTTCCAGGTCCTGCTGCCCGTGGCCAACAGCGAGCAGTTCATCAAGCGGCTGGAGGACGCGGGCGTTCCGATCCTGGCCAAGGAGCCCAAGGGCGGCATCACGGCGATCATCATCGCCGCACTTCCATGGATCGTCATCCTGGGGCTCTGGTTCTTCCTGCTGCGTCAGCTCCAGGCCGGCGGCAGCCGGGCGTTCGCGTTCGGCAAGTCCAAGGCGAAACTGCTCGCGGGCGACACGCCCAAGGTCACCTTCGCCGACGTGGCCGGTGCCGACGAGGCCAAGGTCGAGCTGCAGGAGATCATCGAGTTCCTCAAGGACCCGCAGAAGTTCACCCGGCTCGGCGGGCGCCTGCCCAAGGGCGCGCTGCTGGTCGGCCCGCCGGGCACCGGCAAGACGCTGCTCGCCAAGGCGGTGGCCGGTGAAGCGGGGCGTCCGTTCTTCTCGATGTCGGGCTCGGACTTCGTCGAGATGTTCGTCGGCGTCGGCGCCAGCCGAGTGCGCGACCTCTTCGAGCAGGGCAAGAGCCACGCGCCCTGCATCATCTTCATCGACGAGATCGACGCCGTCGGCCGGCACCGCGGCGCGGGTCTCGGCGGCGGCCATGACGAGCGCGAGCAGACGCTGAACCAGCTCCTGGTCGAGATGGACGGCTTCGAGTCCAACGATGGCGTCATCCTCGTCGCGGCCACCAACCGCCCGATGTGCTCGACCCGGCGCTGCTCCGCCCCGGCCGTTTCGACCGGACGATCGTGGTCGACGCGCCCGACGTGCGCGGCCGGGAGGGCATCCTCCGCGTGCACACGCGCAAGATCCCGCTCGCGTCGGACGTCCGGCTGGATACGATCGCGAAGGGCACGCCCGGCATGGCCGGCGCCGACCTCGCCAACCTGGTGAACGAGGCGGCGGTGCTCGCCGCGCGGCGCAACAAGACGCTGGTCGACATGCGCGACTTCGAGGACGCAAAGGACAAGGTCATGCTCGGCGTCGAGCGCCGGAGCCTGGTGCTGACGGAGGCCGAGCGCAAGCTCACCGCCTATCACGAGGCCGGGCACGCCATCGTCGCCCTCAAGATTCCCGGCAGCGATCCGGTCCATAAGGTCACCATCGTGCCGCGCGGCCGGGCGCTCGGCCTCACGGCGTCGCTGCCCGAGGTCGATCGGCACAACTACAGCAAGGACTGGCTCATCGGCAGCCTGGCGATGTTCTTCGGCGGGCGGGTGGCCGAGGAGATCATCTTCGGCGCCGACAAGGTCACGACCGGGGCGGGGAACGACATCGAGCGCGCCACCGCGCTCGCCCGGCGCATGGTGACCCAGTTCGGCATGAGCGAGGTGATCGGCCCGCTCGCCGTGGGCGACAAGGAGCAGGAGATCTTCCTGGGCCGCGAGTTCGCCCAGCGGCGGGAGATCAGCGAGCGCACCGCCCAGATGGTGGACGACGAGGTGAAGCGCCTGATCGACGAGGCCTACGCCCGCGCCATGGGCATCATCTCCGAGCAACCGCGAGCTGCTGGACCGGATCGCCGACGCGCTGCTCGAGCGCGAGACGATCGACCGCGACGATCTCGACCGGCTGGTGAAGAACCAGCCCTTGCCTCCCCGGGCCACCCTGCCGCCGCTCGACTCTGCGCAGCAGCAGGCCAGCACTCCGACGAAGCCCGGCGCGTCGCCGGCTCGCGCACCTCTTCTGGGCACGCCGCCGGCCGAACCCGCCGGCGCGTGACCGTCACGCCCCTGGCGCTCCACTCGCCGCGCGCGGTCGGGGACACCCTCCGCGCGCACGGGTGGGACGACGGGCAGGCCGCCGCCGCCGCGGGCGGCATTCATCCCATCGCGTTTCATCTCACCGGACTGGACCAGGACGCCCTCCTGGCCCTCGTCCGGCTGTCCGGCACACTCGGGCTCGAAGTGCTCACCGGGGACGGCTGGGCCGTGCTGTCGGGCAGCCGCTCGCGCTTGAGCGCCTTCGCCCGGCCGTGGCTCGTGCCGCCCGCGCTCTCACAACTGGCGGTCGATGTGGGCCTGGCCATGCCCGCGGAGCCGGCGCCTGTCTGGGAGACGGCCCGCGGACCCGTAGCGCTCGACCGCCCGGTGCTTATGGGCATTCTCAACGTCACTCCGGACAGCTTCAGCGACGGCGGCCGCTTCACCGCGCTCGACTCGGCGCTGGCGCAGGCGGAGGCGCTGCTCGAAGCCGGGGCGGCGATCGTCGACATCGGCGGCGAATCGACGCGCCCGGGACGCGACGAGCCGGTACCGGAGGATGTCGAGCTCGCCCGCGTGCTCCCTGTGGTCGAGGCGCTCGTCCGCCGCCATCCCGAGCTGCGGCTGACGGTGGACACCGTGAAGGCCGAGGTCGCACGCGCGGCGCTCGGCGCCGGCGCGGCGGCGATCAACGACGTCTCGGGGCTCCGGCTCGATCCCGGGCTCGGCGCGGTCGTCGCGCAGGCTCGCGCGGGCCTCGTGCTCATGCACTCGCGCGGGCCGATTCTCGAGATCGCGTCGTATGCCCACGCGACCTACGGCGACGTGGTGGCTGAAGTGGTGGCGGAGCTGCGGGGCGCGCTGGCGGCGGCGGCGGCGGCCGGCGTCGCGCCCGACGCGACGGTGATCGACCCCGGCCTCGGCTTCTCGAAGACGCCGGAGCAAAATATCTTGCTGTTTGACCAGCTCGACGCGCTTCAGGCCCTGGGCCGTCCGGTGCTGGTTGGTCCGTCCCGCAAACGATTCCTCGGCGCCGTCACCGGCCAGCCGGTCGAAGCGCGCGACCGCGCCACCGCCACCGCTTGTGCCCTCGCGTGGGAGCGGGGTGCGCGCCTCTTCCGGGTTCACGACGTGGCGGCCGCCAGCGACGCGCTCGCGCTCGCACAGGCCATCGGAGGTCCGTAGTGCCCCTCGGGCAGCTGCCGTTCCCTACGCCGGGCTGGCGGGACCTGCTCGAGATCCTGATCGTCGCGTACGTCGTCTATGCCCTCCTGCGTTTCCTCGTCGGCACGCGCGCGCTCCAGATCGTCTTCGGGCTGCTGGTGCTGACGGTCATCTACCTCGTCGCCTTCCTGCTCAAGCTGTCGATGATCACCTATCTGCTCGGCGTGGCCTTCACCTACGGGGTCTTCGCGGCGCTGGTGGTGTTCCAGCCGGAGCTCCGGCAGGCGCTCGCGCGGCTGGGGCAGTCCCCGGTCTTCCGCTTGTTTGGCGCGACCCCGGGCACCGAGGTGGCGGAGGAGATCGCCACCGCGGTCGAGCGCCTGAGCCGGAGCGCCACCGGCGCCATCATCGCCGTCGAGCGCGAGGTCCGGCTGGACGACTATCTCGAGTCGGGCACGCCGATGCGCGCCACCCTCTCCGCCGACCTGCTCGCCACCATCTTCAGCCCGTATTCGCCGCTGCACGATGGTGCCGTGCTTGTGCGGGGCCACGAGATCGTGGGCGCGGGCTGCATCCTCCCCCTCACGCAGAATCCCGTCAGCGACCGCTCGCTCGGCACCCGGCATCGTGCGGCCATCGGTCTTTCGGAGGAGACCGACGCCCTGGTGCTGGTGGTGTCGGAGGAGTCGGCGCTCGTCTCGCTCGCCCGCGCGGGCACGCTCCACCGCCCACTCACGCCCGAGCAGGTGCTGGCCATGCTTACGGGCCGGCCGGCCAGCGAGGCCGGCGTCCACGCGGTGACCACGCAGTGAGCACCGACCGTCCGCCCTATGGGGCGGCGGCCGGCGTCGCGCTGCTCGTGCTGCTCGGCTACGTACTGACGCTCGCGCCGGGCGTCACGTTCTGGGATGCCGGCGAGTTCATCGCCGCCGCGCGCGTGCTCGGGATTCCGCATCCGCCGGGGACGCCGCTGTACGTGATGATCGCCCACGTCTGGGGGATGCTCGTGCCGGTCGGCGAGTTCGCCGCCCGCACCAACTTCCTGAGCGCCCTTCTCAGCGCGGCCGGGGCGGGCTGCTTCTTCCTCGTCGCCCACGAGTCGCTGCGGGAGCTGGGGCCTCGCGCTTCGGCTCGGCGCGGCCGCGGCCGCCGCGGTGCTCGGCGGGTTCACCTTCACCAACTGGCAGAACAGCAACGAGACCGAGGTGTACGCCGTCGCCACGTTCACGATCGGGGCGATGTCGTGGCTGGCGCTCCTGTGGCGGCGCCGGCGTGCGGAGCCGCGGGCGGGACGGCTGCTGCTCCTCATCGTCTACCTGGCCGGCATGTCGATCGGCAACCATCTGCTCGCGCTGCTGGCGGGTCCCGCCGTGGTGACGTTCTTGGCGGTGACCCTTCGCGCCTCGCCGGCTGCCGATCCCGCCGTCCGGCGAATGGAGTGGGGGCAGGTGGCAGTCGTCGCCGGGCTGTGGGCGCTGCTCATCGGCACCGGACTCGGCAGCACCTCGCTCACCGTCCTCGGCGCGCTGTGCTTCGTGACCGCCGCCGTCTTCGCCGCCGGTGGCGGGGCGGGGCTCTTCGCGCTCGCCAGCCTGGCGCTCGCGCTGGTCGCGGTGACGCCGTATCTCTACCTGTACATCCGGTCCGCGCAGCACCCGCCGATCAACGAGTCGGCGCCAGCCACGTTCGACGCGCTGCTCGCGGTCATCCGCCGCGCCCAGTATCCGCCCCGGACCCCGCTGGACGACCCGACGCTGCCCTCGGGCGTCGCCAACCCCGGGCGGTCGCTCCGACTGATCGGGGCGCAAGTCGGCGACTACTTTGTCTGGTTCAACTGGCAGTGGGCCCGCTCGCTGCACGGGATGCTCGGCCCGCTCCCCGTCCGGACGCTGGTCACGGCCGTGTTCGTGTCGCTCGGGCTTCGCGGGCTATTCGCCCAGCGCCGGCAGGATCGCGCGGCGTGGTGGCTCCTGTTCATGCTGTGGCTCGTGACAGGCTTCGGCCTGGTCGCATACATGAACTTCCGGCCGGGCTACGATCGGTGGTTCGACTGGTGGCCGGAGCCGGGGGATCACGAGGTCCGGGAGCGCGACTACTTCTTCGTCGTGAGCTTCATCGTCTGGGGCATCTGGGCGGGCATGGGACTGGGGGCGCTGGTCCGGACGCTGAAGGCACGTGCGGCGTCCTCCGCACAGCGGTGGGCAGGGGTGGCCGCGCGCGCGGCGCCGGCGCTGTTCCTGCTCGCGGCGGTACCGCCCGCCCTCAACTGGCGCGACGCCTCGCGCCGGCACGGGCCCGACGCCCGGCTGCCCGCTGACTTCGCCTACAACCTGCTCAACAGCGTGCCGCCGTACGGGATCCTGTTCACCTTCGGCGACAATGACACGTTCCCGCTCTGGTGGGGCCAGGAGGTGGCCGGCATCCGACGCGACGTCACCGTCGTCTGCATGGCACTGGCGAACACCGACTGGTACATGCGCCAGCTGCGGGACGCGCCGGCGCGACCGCTCGACGAGGCGGCGCTCCCGGCCGTCTGGCGAGGACGGATCATCCCGCGCCCGACGACTCCGCTCCACATGATGACCGATTCGATGATCCAGTCTGCCATGAACGGGTACCTGGTGCGGGGGACCCAGCAGGTCACCCTCGGCCCGCTGACCCGAACGCTCACCGATGGCTCGGTGCTCTACCCCAACGACATCATGGCCCTCGCCGTCATTCAGCAGAATCTTGGCCGGCGGCCGATCATCTGGGCATCCACGGCCGGGCGCACCTTCGCGGGGCTCAAGGACTACGTCGTGGAGCGCGGCCTGGGCTTCGAGCTGGGGACCGCACTGCCCGACACCACCTCGCCTGACCTCGACCTCCACCGATTCGCCGGCGTGCCGATCGACGTCCCTACCACCGACCGGCTGGTCTTCGACACCTACCGCTACGGGGAGCTGCTCGAGCGCGGGGCGGAAGGCCTCGAGAGCACCAGCGCCAGCGTCGCGGCCACGCTGGGGCTCCCTCCGGCGCTGCTGGTCTACGCCCACGCCGGCCGTGGCGACGTGGACCTGATGCGGCGGGCGATGAGGTTGGCGGTCGCGCTTTCTCCCAACCCCGACCTCCGGGCGGCGCTCGAGTCCGTGGCCGACTCGGCCACCGGTCCCCTGCAAGAACAGCCCAAACTCAAGTAAATTCCGAGGCTATGGACTTCCCGGCCCTCCCCGGCAGTCTCGCCCGGGTCCGTGAGGCCGTGGCGACGCACCAGGCCATCGGCGGCTGGACCCATCCTGTGCGGATCGTCGCGGTCACCAAGACCCACGGTCCCGAGGCAGTCCGGGCCGCGGTCGCTGCCGGGCTGACGGACATCGGGGAGAACCGGGTTCAGGAAGCCATGGAGAAGCAGGAGGCGCTCGCCGGCATCCGTGCCGACTGGCATCTCATCGGCACGCTCCAGCGCAACAAGGCGCGCCACGCGGTCGGACGCTTCGCCCTGATCCACTCGGTCGACCGGCTCGATCTGGCGGCGGAGCTCGACCGCCGCGCGGCCGAGGGCGACCGACAGGCCGTCCTCGTCCAGGTCAACTGCAGTGACGAGCCGCAGAAGGGCGGGGTGGAGCCCGGCGGCCTGCCGGCGTTGCTCGAAGCGGTCGGCCGGTTCGCCCGGATCGAGGTGCGGGGCCTCATGACGATGAGCGCGTTGACGGACGACGTCGCCGAGCAGCGGCGGGCGTTCCGGCGCCTCCGCGAGCTGCGGGACGCCGGCGAGCGCGCTGGACACCGATTGCCCGAGCTGTCGATGGGCATGTCGGGGGACTTCGCGGTGGCGGTGGAGGAAGGCGCGACGATGATCAGGATCGGAACCCTGCTGTTCGGGGAGCGCACATGACGGTGGTGATGTCGCTGTACGATCGGGTGCAGGCCGCGGCCGGGGTGGTGCGCGGGAAGAGCGCGTTCGTGCCGGAGATCGGGATCATTCTCGGTACCGGCCTGGGGGGGCTCGCGCGCGAGATCGCGGTGGAGGCCGAGGTGCCGTACGCCGAGATTCCGGGCTTCCCGCTCTCCACGGTCGAGACCCATGCCGGTCGGCTGCTGCTCGGCCGGCTGGGCGGCCGTCCCGTCGTCGCCATGCAGGGCCGGTTTCACCGGTACGAGGGCTACGATCTCCAGCAGGTCACGTTTCCGGTGCGCGTGCTGCACGCGCTCGGCGCCCGCACGCTGATCGTGTCGAATGCGTGCGGCGGCATGAATCCCCTCTGGGGTCCGGGCGACCTCGTGCTCTTGAGCGATCACATCAATCTGCTCGGCGACAATCCGCTCGTCGGCCCGAACGACGAGCGCATGGGCCCGCGCTTCCCGGACATGTCGGCGCCGTATGATCCCGACCTTCGGGCGCTGGCGCGGCAGGCCGCGCTGGAGCTCGGCATCGTGCTGCGCGAGGGCGTGTACGTCGCCGTGCCGGGCCCCAATCTCGAGACCCGGGCCGAGTACCGGATGCTGCGCGCCCTCGGCGCCGACGTCGTCGGCATGTCCACGGTGCCCGAGGTCATCGTTGCGGGACACCAGGGGATGCGGACCATCGGCATCTCGATCATCACCGATCAGTGCCTGCCCGACGCTCTCGAGCCGGCCGACATCGGCCGGATCATCACGACCGCCGGCCGGGCGGAGCCGCACCTCACCCGACTCATCGCCACCCTGGTGGAGCGGGCCGCCTGATGGCGTATTCGTCCTGGCCCGATCTCGCCGCCGACCAGCTCGAGCAGCAGTTGCTCGAGCGCTGGAAGGCGGAGGGCTTGTTCCGGCAGACACTCGAGGCCGGCCGCGGCGGCGCGCCGTTCGTGTTCTACGAGGGGCCGCCCACGGCCAACGGCCGCCCGGGCATCCACCATGTCTTCGCGCGGACGATCAAGGATCTGATCTGCCGCTATCACGCGATGCTGGGCCAGGAGGTCACCCGCATCGCGGGCTGGGACACCCATGGGCTGCCGGTCGAGATCGAGGTCGAGAAGGAGCTCAAACTCAACGGCAAGAAGGAAATCGAGCGGTTCGGCGTGGCGGAGTTCAACGCCCGCGCGCGCGCCAGCGTCTTCAAGTACCAGAGCGACTGGGAGTCCCTGTCCGACCGGATCGGCTACTGGCTCGACTACGAGCATCCGTACGTCACCTGCAGCAAGGAATACATCGAGACCGTGTGGTGGCTGCTCCGCCGCCTCCGCGAGCGTGACCTCCTGTATCGAGGGCACCGCGTGCTGCCGTATTGTCCCCGTTGCGGCACGGTGCTCTCGAGTCACGAGCTGGCGCAGGGGTATGAGGAGGTCACCACCAATTCGGCGTATGTGACCTTCCCGCTCGCCGACGATCCGTCGCGCCAGCTGCTCATCTGGACCACGACGCCCTGGACGCTCCTGAGCAACGTGGCCGTGGCGGCGAGTCCCGATCTCGAATATGGCGAATACCAGGTGGGCGACCGGCGCCTGATCCTGGCCACCGCCCGCGCGGGGAAGCTCCCGAGCAGCAGCGCCAAGGGCGCGCCGACCTTCGCGGAGCTGGGCGCGGTGCGCACGTTCCCCGGACGCGAGCTCGCCGGGCTCCGGTACCGCCGCCCGCTCGACGTCGTGCCGCTGCCCGATGACCGGGCGTCGTGCCTGGTCGTGCTTGGCGATTTCGTCACGGCCGACGACGGCTCGGGGCTGGTCCACATGGCGCCCGCGTTCGGCGCCGACGACTACCAGGCGGGCATCGAGCACGGCCTGGCTTTGGTGCGTCCCGTCGCGGCCGACGGCACGCTCTTCGGGACGACCTGGCCGGAAATCGAGGGCCGCCTGGTCACGGCCCGCGAGACCAACGACCTCATCATCCAGCGGCTCAAGCAGGACGGCCGCTGGCATCTGACGTCGCCGCACACGCACACCTATCCGCACTGCTGGCGCTGCTCGAGCCCGCTGATCTACTACGCGCGCGACAGCTGGTTCGTCCGCACGTCGGCGGTCAAGGACCGGATGCTGGGCCTCAACGCCCAGGTGGACTGGCATCCGCCCGAGGTGGGCGCCGGCCGCTTCGGTGAGTGGCTCGAGAACAACGTCGACTGGGCGCTCTCGCGCGACCGGTACTGGGGCACGCCGCTGCCGGTCTGGGTGTGCGACCACGACCCGGCGCACGCGCAAGTGATCGGCAGCTACGCCGAGCTCGCGGAGCAGTGGGGCCGGCCGCTGCCCGACGACTTCGACCCGCACAAGCCGCACATCGATGGCTACACCTGGCAGTGCTCGTGCGGCGGCACCCTGCGCCGGGCACCCGAGGTCATCGACACCTGGTTCGACTCGGGCGCGATGCCCTATGCCCAGTGGCACTATCCGTTCGAGCACGAGGCCGAGTTCGCGGCCCACTTTCCTGCGGACTATATCTGCGAGGGTGTGGATCAGACGCGGGGGTGGTTCTACTCGCTGCTGGCCATCGCCACCACTGCGTTCGACAGCACGGCCTACAAGCACGTCATCGTGAACGACATGGTCCTCGATTCCGAGGGCCAGAAGATGTCCAAGACCAAGGGCAACGTCGTCAACCCGTGGACGATGATCGAGGAGTTCGGGGCCGACACTGTGCGGCTCTATCTGCTCGCGTCGAGCCAGGTATGGCTGCCCAAGCGCTTCGACAAGGGCACCATCAAGGACGTGGCTGGGAAGTTCTTCAACGCGCTCCGGAACAGCTACGGGTTCTTCGCGCTGTACGCGGGCGAATGGACGCCCGACGGCGCGCCCGCAGCGGCAGAGCGGCCGCTGGTCGATCGCTGGCTCCTGAGCCGGCTCGACGCGACGGTGGCGGCGGTGGGCCTGTCCTGGGCCCAGTACGATCCCACCGACGGGGTCCGCGCGCTCATGGATTTCGTGGTGGACGACGTGAGCCAGTGGTACGTCCGCGCCAACCGGTCGCGCTTCTGGGCGGTGGACGGCTCGGCCGATCCTGCGGCGCTCGCGACGCTGTACGAGGCGCTTCAGACGGTCAGCCGCCTCCTCGCCCCGGCCGCACCGTTCGCCAGCGACTGGCTGCATCGGTCCCTGGCGGGAACTTCGGTCCACCTCACCCGGTTTCCGGAACCGGCGGGCCGCCGTGAATTCGCGCTCGAGGCGGCCATGGATGCCGTACGTCGCCTCGCCTCGCTGGCGCACGGCGCACGACAGGACCAGAGGCTTCCCGTGCGACAACCGCTCGCCCGGCTGCAGGTGGCGGTTCCGGCGGCGGTCCGAGGGCTCGCCCTGGACGAGCTGCTCGAGCTGCTGCGGCTCGAGGTGAACGTGAAGACCGTCGAGGTGGTCGGGTCGGACGCGGAGCTGGTCAGGCTCCGGGCCAAACCCAACTTCCGCTCCCTCGGGAAGCGCTACGGCAAGCGGACGCCGGTGATCGCGGCGGCGGCGGCCGGCCTCACGGCCGAGCAGCTTCGCGGGCTCGAGCAAGGCCAAACCGCCACGCTCGAGGTGGACGGCGAGGCCGCGAGCTTCCTGCCGGAGGACGTGGTGGTCGAGCGCGAGGTCACGAGCGACTGGCTGGTGGCGAGTGACGGGCCGTTCGTCGTCGCCCTCGATCCGCATCTCACCGACGCGCTCCGGCACGAGGGCACGGCACGCGAGGTGGTGAACCGGATCCAACGGCTCCGCAAGGAGGCAGGGTACGTGTACACCGACCGGATCGGCGTCTGGATGGATGGTGGGCCGGCGGTGCTCGAGGCGGCGCGTGCGCACGCCGAGTTCATCCGGGGCGAGACCCTCGCCCGGCGGTTCGAGATCGGCGCGCGGGCACCGGCGCCGGATCTGGAACAGCACGTCGACATCGATGGCCAGGGAGTGGTGGTGGGAGTGCAGCGCGACAGGGACGGCCGGACCGGCAATGGTCCTCAACCCACGGACAGGGTATGAACAAGAAACAGCTGACACATCTGGAAAAGCGTCTCATGGAGGAACGGGCCCGCGTCATGAAGGAGCTGGGCTATTACGACGAGTCGTTCAACGCGACGCTCCAGTCGTCCGACGGCGACCTCTCGTCGTATTCCTTCCACATGGCCGATCAGGGCACCGACGCCATGGAGCGGGAGAAACAGTTCCTGTTCGCGTCGCAGGAGGGTCGCTATCTCTGGCACGTGAACGAGGCGCTCCGGCGGATGTACGGGACCCCGGAGAAGTTCGGCCATTGCCATCAGTGCGGTCAGGAGATCAACTTCGAGCGGCTGGATGCGCTGCCGCACGCGCGGCTGTGCATCACCTGCAAGGAGAAAGAAGAAGATGGCAAGCGCCGCTGATCTTCAGGCACCCGGCGCCGAACGCCGGGTGTTCTGGGCGGCGGCGGTCGTCACGGTGGGGCTCGATCTGATCACCAAGCTGATCGCCGAAGCCACACTGCTCCGTACGCCGGGGATCTCGGTCGTGGGCGACTGGTTCCAGCTCCGCCTGGTGTACAACCAGGGCGCCGCCTTCGGCCTGCACGTGGGTCCCTACTCCCGCTGGATCTTCTTCGCGGTCGCGCTCGTCGCGGTGTTCGTGCTGGCCCGGATGTCCCGGAGCGCCCCCGTGGGCGATCGCTTCCGCCAGCTGGCCCTCGGCCTCGTGGCCGGGGGCGCGGCCGGCAACCTCATCGACCGGATCCGCAGCAGCCGCGGCGTGGTCGACTTCCTCGACGTCGGCATCGGCGCGCTCCGCTGGCCGACCTTCAACGTGGCCGACATCGCCGTCAGCTGCGGCGCCATCGCCCTCGCGATCTCCCTCTGGCGGGAAGATGCCCGCCGCCCCGAACCGGAGTCCGCCTCGGCTGCCTGAGCTGAGTTTCACGGTCGCCGCCGAGGCGACCGAGCGTCTCGACCGGTTCCTCGCCGATCAGCTTGGCCTCTCCCGCACGCAGGCCGCCCGCCTGGTGGCCCAGAAGGCCGTCGACGTGGAGGGCAAGACCGCCCGCGCCTCCCGGCTCCTCGCCCGCGGCGAGCGGGTGACCGTCCGGATCCCCGACCACGAGCCGCCCCGCACCCTCCAGCCCGCCAACATCACCCTGACCGTCGTCTACGAGGACGAGCACCTGGCCGTGATCGACAAGCCGGCCGGCCTGGTAGTGCATCCTGCGCCAGGCCACTGGGACGACACGCTCGTGAACGCGCTGGTGGCCCGGGGGACGACGCTGTCGGGGGGCGCCGAAGGCCGGCCCGGCATTGTGCACCGGCTCGATCGCGATACTTCCGGGCTGATGGTCGTGGCGAAGACCGACCTGGCCCACCGCCGGTTGGGGACCGCCATCGCCGCGCGCCGCGTCCGGCGTACCTACGCGGCGCTGGCCTGGGGCCATCTCGACGCGAGCCCGACGGTGATCGAGGCGCCGATCGCCCGCCACCCGCAGGACCGCAAGCGGATGACCATCACGGCCGCGGGCCGTGCGGCACGGACCGACGCCTTCGTCGTCGGCCGCTTCGGCGTGGCCGACCTGCTCCGGCTGGAGCTCCACACCGGGCGCACCCACCAGATCCGGGTCCACCTGGAGCATCTGGGCCACCCCATCGTCGGCGATCCGGTGTACGCCGGGGGCGGGAGTCGGCGCATCTCCGGGCCCGCCCGGCGGGCAGCCGAGGCGCTGGAGCGGTCCACCCCCAGGCAGGCGCTGCATGCGGCGGCTCTGGCATTCCGCCACCCCGCCTCGGGCGAACCGCTCGAATTCCACTCCGAATGGCCCTCCGATCTGCGCCCGGCGCTGCTTGCGCTGGGTGGCGAAGACTTGGTTGCTCGCCCCGACCCCCTTGGCTATCTTCTGTTCTTCAATAGAGATGGCTAACTCCCCGACGCTGCACGCCGTCATTTTTCGCATCGGTGCGCTTATTTGCGCTGCCCCGGCAGGGATCGTGCGTGAGATCCTGCCGCGCCTCCCGGCCACTCGCATTCCCGGCGTGGCGGAAGCGATCGAAGGGCTGGTCAACGTCCGAGGGACCCTGCTCACCGTGCTCGACGGTCATGTCCTCCTCCAGCAGTCGCGCCGGGAGGAGGACGAGGGCGCCATCGTGGTGCGTCGAGGTGGCGGGCGCGCCGGTACGGCATCGGCGTCGGCCAGGTGATCGACTTCCTCGAGGTCCCCGGGCACGCGGTCGCCGAGCGGTCGGACCTGCCGGGGATCGACCCCCGGCTGGTGAAGGCGGTCGGGGTCCGCGATGGCCAGCACTTCATTCTGCTCGACATCGATGCGCTGGTGGCGCCGATCATCGGTAGCTGACGCCGCACGAATCACCCGGAACTGCACGGAGGGGGTCTGTGAGCCACACAGTGCTCGTCTGCGATGACGCCATCTTCATGCGCACGATGATCAGCGACATCCTGACGCAAGCCGGGTTCGAGGTCGTGGGCGAAGCCGAGTCGGGCACCCAGGCGGTCGAGAAGTATCACGCGCTGAAGCCCGACCTGGTCACCATGGACATCGTCATGCCCGACATGGGCGGCATCGAGGCCGTGCGCGAGATCTGCAAGACCGACCCCGACGCCAAGATCCTGATGTGCAGCGCCATGGGCCAGCAGGCCCTGGTCGTCGAGGCCATCCAGGCCGGCGCCAAGGACTTCGTCGTGAAGCCGTTCCAGCCTTCCCGCGTGCTCGAGGCCGTCCAGCGCGTCCTGGGCTGACGAGTGGACGTCTCGAAGTATGCCGCGATCTTCCTGGCCGAGAGCCGGGAGCATCTGAGCAGCTGCAACCACCTGCTGCTCAAGTGGGAGCGCGATCCCGCGGCCACCGACGCGGTCGGCGGTCTCTTCCGATCGATTCACACGATCAAGGGGATGGCCGCGACGATGGGCTTCACCGGCGTCGCCGAGCTGGCGCACCGGATGGAGAGCCTGCTCGACGGGCTGCGCGCAGGACGCGCCTGACGGCCGACGAGGCACACGTTCCAGCTGCTCTTCCGCGCGGTCGACGCCCTCGGCCAGGGCGGTCGAGCAGGCCGCCGCCGGGCCGGGAGCCGCGCCCTGGACCTCGGTGCTCGCGGCCGCGCTCGAAGCCGCCACCGCGCGGCGCGCCCGATCAGGCCAGCCGGTCCCTGCGGCAGCCGAAGCCGAGCCGCCTCGCCGCCGCGCGTCCGACGCGCCACGCGGCCGCTCGGTCCAGGTCGTGATCCGCTCCGACGCCGTGATGCGCGGCGCGCGCGCGATCCTGGCCGTGCGGCGCGCCGAGGTTCTGGGCCTGGTGTCCGGCGTGCGGCCGTCGCTGGTGCAGCTCGAGCGCGAGGAGTTCGACGGCCGGGTCGGCTTCCGGATCGAATCGCGCGCCGACGCGACGAGGAGCTCGACCGCGGCGATCCGGACCGCCGGCGAGGTGCAGCATGTCCGGTTCGAGGAGCCGGCGCTCAGCCGAAGCGGACGGCGGGCGCGGAGCGGCACCGCCAGATCCGCGTCGATCTCCGGCGGCTCGACCGCCTGATGAAGCAGGTCGGGGAGCTGGTCGTCGCCAAGAACCGGCTCGGCGTGCTGGCCACCGCCGCCGACGACCCATCGCTCGCCGAGGTGAGCGACCGGATCGCTCGCCTGGTGTCCGGGATGCAGGCCGAGGTGATCGCGTCGCGGATGACGCCCGTCGGCGAGGTGTTCGAGCGCTTTCCCCGGCTGGTGCGGGATCTCGCGCGGGACCTCGGCAAGCGCATCCGCTTCGAGGTCGAAGGCGAGGAGATCGAGCTCGACCGCTCGATTCTCGACGAGATCGGCGATCCGCTGCTCCACCTGATCCGGAACGCGGCCGACCACGGCATCGAGGCGCCGGACGTGCGCGTCGAGGCCGGGAAGCCGCCCGAAGGCCGGATCCTGCTGGTCGCCACGCGCGAGCGGAACAGCGTCACGCTGCGCGTGAGCGATGATGGACGCGGCATCGACCGCACCGCCATCGCGGCCAAGGCGCGCCGCGAAGGCGCGACGGACGTGGTGAACGCGCCGGGCGAGGGTGAGTCGGTCACCGACGACGTGCTGCTCCGGGTGCTGGCGCGGCCGGGATTCAGCACGGCGCAGGCGGTGAGCGGCGTGTCGGGCCGCGGTGTCGGTGTCGACGTCGCGATGACCCGCGTCCGCCAGCTCGGTGGAACGATCGAGATCCGCTCCGAGATGGGGAAGGGAACCACCTTCCTGATTCGGGTGCCGCTCACGCTGGCCATCGTGCGCGCGCTGCTGGCGCGACGCCGGCGGAGAGCGCTATGCGGTGCCGCTGGCCTACGTGGCGGAAACGGTGGAGTTCGATCCGCGCGCGGTGACGGCGCTCCGGAGCCGCGAGGCGCTGGTGGTGCGCGACCAGGTCATCCCGACCGTGCACCTGCGCGACCTCGTCGGCAGCCGGGGCCGCGCCGTCGCCGGCCCGGCGGCCGACGGTGATCCTGGAAGTCGGCGAGCGCCGTACCGCCCTGGTCGTGGACGCCCTGCTCGGGCAGCAGGACATCGTGGTCGCACCGTTCGACGCCCCGCGCGGCATGCCGCCGTACGTGGGTGGGGCGACGATTCTCGCCGACGGCGCCCCGGCGCTGGTCCTCGACGCCGCCGCACTGCTGTAGGGAGAGAGCTCATGGAAGACGTGCGGGGCCTGAAGGAGCTGCAGCTCGACGCGTTGCGTGAGGTGGCCAACATCGGCGCCGGCCACGCGGCCACGGCGCTGTCGCAGATGACCAACCACACGATCATGATCGCCGTGCCCGAGGTCAACGTGCGGCCGCTCGAGGAGGTGACCGACCTCGTCGGCCGCCCCGACGAGGTCGTCGCCGCGGTGCTGATGCACATGATGGGCGATCTCACCGGCCGCACCCTGGTGCTCTTTCCGGAAGGGTCGGCTCGAACGCTTTGTGATATACTGTTCAGGCGGAGTGCCGGGACGACCGGCGAGTTCGGCCCGATGGAGCAGTCGGGGCTCAAGGAGGCGGGGAACATCCTCGCCAGCGCG
Source organism: uncultured Gemmatimonadales bacterium (assembly GCA_963728705.1). Taxonomy (GTDB): domain Bacteria; phylum Gemmatimonadota; class Gemmatimonadetes; order Gemmatimonadales; family GWC2-71-9; genus CAVVWJ01. The sequence goes on along the minus strand of CAVSLY010000010.1, from coordinate 88,032 downwards.
TACATGAACGCGCTGAGCGACTTCATGGGCATGATGCTGGTGCCGTCGGTGCCCAGCCTGGTCATCGACATCAGCGCCGCGATTCTCACCACCACCTACCTCAACTTCGGCCACGACCGCGACTTCGTCTTCTGCGTCGAGACGTCGTTCCGGGTCGAGGGTGCCGCTCGAGCCGCTTGCGCGGCCATTTCCTGCTCCTGCCCGACACGCCGTCGCTCAGGGCCATTTTCGACGCCATCCGCCTGCCCTGATCCGATGCCCGGGCCCGTACTTGTCGGAGCGCGATCTCGCCGTCCTGCGCTCCTTTGCCCGCCGGATCGACCCCTCCGACGCCGGCGCCCACAACAACCTGGGCGTCCTCTACTATCAGAAGGGGCTGATCGAGGACGCGATCGCCGAGTTCGTCCGCGCGCTCGAGCTCGACCCGCGGATGCAGGTGGCGCAGACCAACCTCGACATCGCCTACCGCGAGAGCGGCCACTACGACCGCCGCGTCACCGACCTCAAGGAGCGCGTCCGCCGCCAGCCCGAGGACCGCGACGCGCGCTGGGAGCTCGGCGCGCGCGCACGCCGCCCTCGGCCGCCATCCCGACGCGATCGCCGAGTTCCAGGCGCTGCTCTCCTGGCAGCCGAGCGACGTCCCGGCCATGCTCCAGCTCGGCCTCGCCGAAAAGGCGCGGGGCAACCTCGACATCGCCACCGACTGGCTGAGCCGCGCCTGCGCCGCAGGACCCGGCGAGCGCGGTGGCGCGCTTCTATCTCGGCGAGGTGCTCTACAACCGGGGGCTCAACGAGCCGGCCCTCGAGGCGTTGCGCGAGGCGATCGAGCGCAATCCCGACTACGCCGAAGCGCACTATCTCCTCGCCTTCGTGTACGGCGACATGGGCCGGCACGAGGACGCCCGCGACGCCACCAGGCGCGCCATCAAGCTGAATCCCACGCTCGCCCGGGCGCAGGCCAACCTCGCGCTCGATCGCTATCCGCAGAACGGCACCCATGCCGCTGCCGGCATGCCGAGCGTCCGCAGATCGTCGAGGGCGGCGCACTCGCGCACTACAACCTCGGCCTGGCCTTCCGGCAGAAGGGCCTGCACGAGGAAGCGCTCGCGCGAGTACCGGCTGGCGCTCGACGTCGGCGAAGACCGGCGGATGACGCTCCAGGCGATGGCCGAAGTGCACCTCCTGCGGCGCGAGCTGCCGGCGGCGCTCGAGCTGTACGATGCGCTCGTCCGCGAATTCACCGACTCGCCGAAGCTCTGGAACGAGCGGGGCGTCTGTCTGCACCAGGCCGGGCGCCGGGCCGACGCGATCGCCTCGTACGAGCGCGCCGTCGGCGTCGACTCCGGGTACCAGCTGGCCTGGAACAACCTCGGCGTCATCCGCGCGGGCGACGCGGGCGACGCCGGGATCGCCGGCCTTCCGGCAGGCGCTCGACGGCGACCGGCCGCTGTTCGCGGCACGGCTCAACCTGGGCCTGCTCTTCCTGCAGCGGCATCAACTCCGGGCGGCGCTCGAGGAGTACCAGGGTGCCCTCGCGGAGCAGAGCGGAAGCGCCGTGGCGTGGAACGGCGTGGGCCTGGTGCTCATGGAGCTCCGCCGGTTCGAGGATGCGCGAAACGCGTTCGGCCGCGCGGTGGATGCCGACCCCGGCATGGCCGGCGCGCGCTACAACCTGAGCTTCATCCTGAGCCAGCTCGGCGACTTCGACGGCGCGCTCCGGGAGACCCGCCGCGCGCTGGAGCTGGAGCCGCTGTACGTCCCCCAGAAGTTCTCGCTCACGATCGACCTCCAGTACGAGGATCCGACGATCGCGATCGCGCCCGAGCTGACCGCCGAGGTGGGCGGCGACCAGCTGGCGGGCGAGTTCGCCTTCGATCCGCCGGCGCTGGACCAACTCTTCGCCGAGCTCGCGCCCGACGCGCCGGCGCCCGGCGCCCACATCGTGGCGGGCGACGCGCTCGACCTCGCCCGCGATTACATCGCGAAGGGACTGCTCGACCTGGCGTCGGCGGAGCTGAGCCGGGCCGCCGCCCGCGGCGCGCCGCACGCCGCCACTGCGGTCCTCCTCGGCGACATCTTCGCCAAGCGCGGGCTCTACGGCGAGGCGCTCGAGCGTTACCGGGCCGCCCGCGCGGCCGCGCCCGACGATCCCGACGCTACGCTGGGCGAGATCCGCGCGCTGCTCTCCCTCGGCTGGGCCGGCGATGCGGCGCCGCTGGCTGACGAGCTCGCGCGCCGGGTACGCGGTGACGTCGAGGTGCTCGTCGCGCGGGCGCGCGTGCGCTTGGCGGTCAGCGACGCGCTCGGTGCGCTCGACTGCATTCGCGAGGCGCAGACCCTCGCGCCGGGCCGGCCCGACCTCTTCCATCTCCAGGCCCAGGTCTCCGCGCGGCTCGGCGACCGCACCGCCGCCCTCGCGGCGTTCAACGCCGCGCTGCAGCTCGATCCGTCCCTGGTCCGCGTGTGGTTCGAGCTCGGCGGCATCGAGGAGGAGCGCGGCAACTGGCCCGCGGCGCGCGCGGCCTACGAGCGGGCGCTCGACCTCCTGCCGACCTACGGCGCCGCGGCCCTGGCGCTGGCCGAGCTGCTGCGGCGCACCGAAACGCCGCGCGCCGCCGTCCACGTACTCGTGCGCTTGCTCGAGGCCGATCCCTACGAGCTGGAGGCGCTCACGGCGCTGGGTCGCGCGCTGCTCGAGGACGGCCGCACCGCCCAGGCGCTCGAGGCGTTCGAGCGGGTGCTGCGCTTCGACCCGGAGCACGCCGGGGCCCTCTACCACGAGGGCGCGGCCCTCGCGCGTCAGCGCCAGTTCGACCAGGCCGTACAGGCCTGGGAGCGGGTCGTGCAGCTCGATCCCGGCGGGCCGTACGCCTCGCAGGCCAGGTCGCGCGCACGCTCCGCGCGCGACCTTCAGCACATCTTCGCGGCCTCGGCGGGCTAGGCCGTGGCACTCGAGGGCACCCTCAAGGACCTGCACATCCAGGACGTCTTCCAGCTGCTCGACCTGGGCCGGAAGAGCGGAGTCTTGCGGGTCACCTCCGAGCTGCGGCAGACGGCCGGCACGGTCTGCTTCGACCGGGGGGGCGTGGTGTCCGCGGCAGTCGGAAGCGATCTGCAGCCGCTCGGCACGCGCCTCATCCGCGCGGGCCGGATCAGCGAGGCCGATCTCGATCGCGCGCGCGGCATGCAGAACGGCGGCGATGGCCGGCGGCTTGGTGACATCCTCGTGGACCTCGGCGTCGTGACCCGGCGCGAGCTCGACCGCCAGCTCAAGGCGCAGATCGAGGAAGCCGTGTTCGAGCTGCTGCGCTGGTCGGAAGGATATTTCCGCTTCGAGGAGGGCGCACCCTACCACGCGGCGGTCGAGTCGCCGGTGCGGTTTCCGACCGAAGCGCTGCTGATGGAGGCAGCGCGCCGGATCGACGAATGGTCGCGCATCGGCTCGAAGGTGTCGCACCTTCGCCTGGTGCCGCGCCTGCCGCCGCCCGAGCAGCAGGGCACCGACACGCTCGACCTGGTCCCGTTCGAGTGGGAGGTGCTCGCCGCGATGGACGGCTCGCGGGACCTTCACTCGCTCGCCGAGGTGCTGGGCCGCTCCGAGTTCGAGGTGGCGCGCACGGTGTACGGGCTCACCAACGCCGGCATCGTCGTGCTCGACGATCCCGGCACACCCCGGCGAGGAAGCCGAGCCGGGCCGCGACCTGGCGGCGCTGCTCGTGCCGGCCCGCGAGGCGCTGGCGCACGGGCAGTACGACCTGGCCGCCGGTGCGCTCGAGGAGCTGTTGCGGGCTGACCCGCTCATGCCGGAGGCGCGGCGGTTGCTCGGTGTCTGCTACGCGGCGGTCGGCCGCCACCGCGAGGCGCTCGACTGCTGGGCGTCGTGGAGCCGACTCGGGACCCGCACACCGGGCGAGGAGTCGGAGGGCGCCGGGGTGGAGCATCTGCGCCAGTCGGTGGAAACGATTCTGAAGGAGCTGGAGCGCTATCGTGACTGACGATATTCGTGCGCTGACCGCGAGGATGGCCGAGGAGCCGGGAAGCCTTGCGTTCCTCGAGCTTGCCGAGGCGCTTCGGCGCCGCGGCCAGCTGGAGGCCGCGTTCAAGGTGGCGCGCGGTGGGCTGTCCCGGTATCCGGGCCTGGCCGACGCGCACGATCTCATGGCGCGGGTGCTGAGCGACCAGGGCGACCTGGCCGGCGCCTTCGACGCCTGGTCCTCGGCACTGCAGCTCGATCCGATGCGGACGAGCGCGCTCAAGGGGATCGCGTTCCTCTATTTCCGGGCGGGGGACTCGACCGCGGCGCTCGATCACCTGCAGCGCGCCATGGAAGTCGATCCCGACGATCCGACGATCCGCCAGGCGTTCGGGCGGATGGCGGCCGCGCAGTCCGCGCCATCACCCGCGGAGGAGGCGGCCACGCGCGAGCCGTCGCGCGCGACAGGTGTGCCGTCGCGAGAGTCGGCCGTACGTGCCGAGGCGCCCGCGGCTGCCGGACGCACGCCCGGCCTCTTCGACGGGATCGATGGCGGCGAAGGCGGCCTCCTGCTCATCGACGGCAACGGTCTGCGCCTGGCCGGGGAGCTGGCATCGACCGCTGGCGAGGAGGCCGGCGATCGGGTGGCGGCACAGCTTGCCGGCGTCTCGCGGGAGGCGGCACGGGCTACCCGGCTCCTCGGACTCGGGAGCTGGCACGCCATCGCGATCGAGTGTCCCGACGGCCATCTCGTGCTGGCGCAGCCCACCGCGGACACCGTGCTGCTGGCGAGCCGCAACCCCTCGGTGCCCGTCGGGCGCGTGGGCCTCCTGGCCGAGCGCGCCGCCCGCGCCGCGCGCACATGGCTCGAGGCCCAGTGATGACGGCGACGCAGGACGCCCTCGACCGCGTGACGCGCGTGCCGGGCGTGCGCGGCGCCCTGATCGTGGCGGCGACCGACGGGCTGGTCGTGGCGGCGCAGCTCATGGACGGCATCGATGGTCAGGCTGCCGCGGCGCTCACCGGGAGCCTGGTCGGCCGCCTGGGGCGAACGGTCGAGAGCGCGGGCCTGCGTCCACCGGTCTTCGTCCAGCTCCGCGGCGAGGCGGGCAGCATTCTCGCGGCTCCCGGACCCGACGACCTGGTGCTCGTCGCGGTGGTCGGTCCGGACGCCAATCTCGGCCTCGCCCGGCTGGAGATGATCGAGGCGGCGGGGCGGCTAGCCTGATGCGGGCACTCGAGCCCTGGGTGGTGCCGCCGCTGGAGACCTTCCTCGCCGAGAGCGCGGCGCGGCTCACCCTGCTCATGACCTCGTCGGGGCAGGTCGTGGCGCAGCACGGCTTCAGCCGCTCGCTCGACGTCATGACCGCGGCGGCCCTGGGCGCCGCCATCGTGGCCTCGACCGAGGAGCTGGCCCGGCTCATGGGCGCCTCGCGGTTCGAGGCCGTGGTGCACAACGGGCAGCGCCAGAGCTGCCTGCTCTCCGCCTTCGCGACGCCGCGCGGCCGCTGGATCGGGCTGGTGGTGTTCGGGCCGGAGACGTCGGTGGGGATCGTGCGGTTGTTCTTCGACCAGATGGTCCAGCAACTCACCGCCGTGGCCCCTCGGGAGCAGCCGCAGGCGCCGATGCTGGCGGAGAACTTCGAGACCGAGCTCGACGCCAGCCTCAAAGCTCTCTTCGGACGGTAACCGGCATGTCTCTCGTCAACTTCACCGCGCGCGAGATCACCTGCAAGCTCGTGTATTACGGGCCGGGCCGGTCCGGCAAGACCACGAACCTGCAGTACGTCTACGGGCGGGTGCCCGAGAGCCGGCGCGGGCGGATGGTCTCGCTCGCGACCCAGACCGACCGCACCCTGTTCTTCGACTTCCTGCCGCTGGAGCTGGGGAGGATCTCCGGGTTCACCACCAAGTTCCAGCTCTACACCGTCCCGGGCCAGAGCTACTACAACGCCACCCGGAAGCTGGTGCTCCAGGGCGCGGACGGCGTCGTCTTCGTGGGCGACAGCCAGGCCCGCCGCTTCGACGACAACCTCGAGAGTCTGCAGAACCTGCAGGACAACCTGCTGGCGCAGGGCGTCGACATCCGCCAGCTCCCGGTCGTCTTCCAGTACAACAAGCAGGACCTGCCGCGTGACCTGATCCTCTCGCACGACGAGATGGACGACGCCCTCAACTTCCGCGAGGTCCCGAGCTACCCGGCCGACGCGCTGCACGGGAGCGGCGTGTTCGAGACCTTGCGCGGCATCTCGGAGCTGGTGCTCAAACGCCTGGCTGTAGGGAGCCCGGTCGCGTGACCGTCACGCTCAATCCGCTCTACCGGTTCGACACCCTCATCGTGGGCGCGGCCAACCGGCTCGCGGTCACCGCGGCGAAGGCGGTCGCCGAGACGCCGGGGACGGTGTACAACCCGCTCTTCATCTACGCCCGCCCCGGGCTGGGAAAGACCCACCTGCTGATGGCCATCGGGCATGCTGCCCGTGCGATCAACCCGGGTCTGACCGTGGAATACCTCACGCTCGACGAGTTCGTCGAGGCGTTTCACGCGGCCATCGCCGCGGGGCACGGGGAGGCGTACCGCAAGCGGTTCCTGGACGTCGACGTGCTGCTGGTAGACGACGTGCAGTTCCTCACGCACCGGCGCGAGATGCAGGCGGAGCTGCTGCGGCTCACGGACGCGCTGCAGACCACCAACCGGCAGATCGTCCTCACCAGCGACCGGCCGCCCGCCGAGATCGAGGCGCTCGACGAGCGGCTCATCCGTCGGTTCGCCGGAGGCCTCATCATCGACGTCGCGGCGCCCGACTACGAGACCCGCGTCGCCATCCTCCGGCGGAAAGCCGAAGAGCGCCGCGCCGGGTTCGGCGGCGGCGTGCTCGAGGCCGTGGCCTCCCTCGCCATCGACAACGTGCGCGAGCTGCTCGGCGCGCTCAACCGGCTGATCGCCTTCCAGGCCGTGAGCGAGCAGCCCCTCGGCCCCGAGCAGGCCCGCATGCTCGTGGGGGGCGAGGTGGAGGCGTCGGAGCCGGTGGCGTCGGCGGCCCCCCCGGTCGTCGAGGCGCCTCCGTCTCCGCCTCCGCCGGCACCTGCCGAGCCGTCCGAGTTCGAGGACTTCCTCTCGGAGATCGCCGCCACCGTCGCCCAGCAAGTCGACGCCTGGCGCGGCAAGGTCACCGCTGCCGTGCTGCGCTGGCAGGGCGAGGGGTTTCGCACCGGCCAGCTCGAGGCGCTGCTGGCTCAGGAGATGGTGAACGATCCCGAGCGCATCCTCCGGGAGTTCGAGGAGGACGTCGTCCGGCTCCAGCACATGCAGTCCGAAGCAGCCGCGCTGGCGCCCGAGCTCGCCGGGTCGGCCGCGTTCCGGGACCCGGCCAATCTGGACGCCGCCCAGGAAGCGCTCCGGCAGGCCCGCGAGGAGGGCGCGCCGCCGCCGGCGCCCTCGCCGCTCTGGCGCCTGGACACCATGGTCGAGACCGCGGCCAACCGGGTCGTGCTCGAGGCCGTGCGAGCGGTGACCGGGGAGCCGGCCAGCCGGTACAACCCGCTCGTGCTCATCGGCGGGCCGGCGGTCGGCAAGACCCACTTGCTGCACGCGATCGGCAACGCTCTCGCCGAGCGCGGCGGGCCCGTGGCCTGCCTCAGCGCCCCCGAGTTCACCGGGCGAGCTGATCGGGGCCATCGACCGGGACGCGATCGCCGGCTGGCGCGCGCGATACCGCCGGGCGACCGCGTTCCTGCTCGATGACGTGCACCTCATCGCCGCCAAGGACCGGACGCAGGACGAGCTGTTCGTGCTGTTCAACGCGCTGATCGACGCCGGCCGCCAGCTCGTGTTCACGTCGGCGGCGCCGCTCGACGAGCTCACCGGCGTCGAGCAGCGGCTGCGCTCGCGCCTCGAGGGCGGCCTGGTGGTCGAGCTGTCGCCCCCCGATGCGGCCGTGCGGCAATGCGTGCTGCTGCGCGACCTGGCGTCCAAGCTCGGCGAGGCCGATCCCGAGCTCGCGGCCTACCTCGCCTCCCGTCCGGCCGACTCCATTCGCGGGGCGCAGGCGCTGCTGGACCGCGTGCTCGAAGCGGCCTCCGCCAAGGGTGTCACGCCGAACGCCGCCTTCGCGCGCACGGTGATCGAGGATCCGGCCCCGGCGCCGACGGCGCCCAAGCGTCCCGCCGGCCGGTCGAGCGGACTCGTCGCCTGCCGGCGCGAACGCGACCCGGAGCCGGGAGAAGATGGTGTGGGAGTGGCCCGAGGTGAGCGAGCGCGTGATCGAGGAGTGGCGCTGATGGCGATCAAGGGCAGCCTCAAGGAGGCGAGTCTCCCGGACGTCATCCAGCTCCTGTTCCTGGGGCGCCGGACGGGGTGCCTTGCGCTCGCCGACCGGCACAACTTCGGCACGATCTACTTCGAGGAAGGGCACATCATCTACGCCGCCATCGTCAACCGGCGTGATCGGCTCGGCGACATCCTGCTCCGGAGCGGGCGCATCACTCAGGAGCAGCTGCAGAACGCGATCGCGGCACAGGAAGGCGACCGCGAGCACAAGCTCGGCGAGATCCTTGTCCAGCTCGGTGATTTGCCACGCCAGGAGCTCGAGAGCTACATCCGGCTGCAGATCGAAGAGGCCGTGTACTTCCTGTTCACCTGGATCTCCGGGACCTTCAACTTCGAGGCGGGCGTCCGGCCGGAGCTCGAGGACTTCCTCGTCCGCATCAACCCCGAGTTCCTCCTGCTCGAGGGCGCGCGGCGGGTGGACGAGTGGAGCCAGATCGAGAAGAAGATCCCGTCCTTCGACCTGATCTTCTCCGTCGACCCGGCCCACATCGGCGAATCGGCCCCCACGCTGTCGGCCGAGCAGCAGCGCCTCGTGCCGCTGCTGGACGGCTCGCGCGACGTGCAGGCGGTGATCGAGGAGTCGGGCCTGGTGGAGTTCGAAGTCGGGAAGGCGCTCTACGGACTGATCACCGCCGGCTTCGCCCACCGGACCGGCACATCGGCCGCCGCGGCGCCGAAGGTCCACGACGGCCGGGTCGAGGAGCACCGGAACCTGGGCGTGGCCTTCTACAAGGCGGCGATGCTGGACGAGGCCCTGCGCGAGTTCCGCCGCGTGGCGGACCTCCGGCCCACCGACGCGAGCGCGCCGTTCTACCTGGGCCTCATCGCCCTCCGCCAGGGGCGCTGGGAGGAGGCCGTCGCCGGGTTCCGCCAGGCGGCCGACGCGGCCGGCGGCCGTCCCGCGGCGCTGCACAACCTGGGATACGCCCTCGAGCGGCTCGGGCGCCTGGACGAGTCGGAGACCGCCTACGGCGATGCGGCCGGCCGCGCCCGGGACGACGCGCGCATCATGCTCGGATGGAGCGTGGTGGCGCTCAAGCGGGGCGAGCACCAGGTCTCGCAGGGCCGGCTCGCGCGGACGCTCGAGCTGCTGGGCCGCAAGCCGGCGCCCGCGCTCTGGTACTGGGCCGCCACCCTCGCGAGCGCCGGGCTCGACGACGCGCCGGGCGCGCTGCGCGACGGCCAAGGCGGGCGCGGCCGCGTTCCCGGCGAGCGCGGTCCTCCAGAACAATCTCGCCGTGCTGCTCGAGCTGAGCGGCGACGTGGCCGGCGCCGAGGCGGCGCTCCGGGCCGCGCTCGCCGAGGACCCGTCGCTGCCGCAGGTCTCCAAGAACCTGGCCGACGTCCTCTATCGGAACGGCCGCTACGATGAGGCCCGCGAGGCGTACGAGCGCGCGGCCAAGCTGGCGCCCGATCTCGGCGACGACCTGTACTTCAAGCTCGGCAACCTCGCCTACAAGCGGCGCGACAAGTCGGTCGCCCGCGAGAGCTGGAGCCGCGCCACCGACGCTCAACCCGGCGCACGAGCTGGCCAGGGCCAACCTCGAGATGCTGGACATGGCGCCGTGACCGCCGACGATCTCGACTTCGCCGCGCTCTCGCGCGAGATCACCAAGACCAGCGGCTTCGCGCTCGACGCCTACAAGGACAAGTGCATCCGGCGCCGGATCGCGGTGCGGATGCGCGCCTGCGGCGTGCACACCTACGAGGACTATCGCATGCTCCTCGAAACGGTCGCCCAACGAGTACGAGCGGCTGCGGGACGCGCTGACCATCAACGTCACCCGGTTCTACCGCAACGCCGAGACCTGGAACCTGCTCCGGCGCGACGTGCTGCCCGCGCTGTTCGACCGGCGCCGGGGCGAGGTGCGGGTCTGGAGCGCGGGGTGCTCGTCCGGGGAAGAGCCGTATACCCTCGCCGTGCTCGCGGCCGACCACCTGGATCGGGCCGGCCGCGGTGACGAGCTCTCCCGGCTCACGATCGACGCGACCGACATTGACCGCATCAGCCTCGAGCGGGCGCAGGCGGCCGCCTACCGCAGCGAGGGGCTCACCGAGATGCCCGACGACCTGGCGCGCTCGTACTTCGAGGCCGCCGGCGACGAGCGGAGGGTGATCGACCGCGTCCGGCGCCGAGTGCAGGTCCGGGCGCTCGACCTGAACCGCGAGGCTCCGCTCCGGACCGACTACGATCTCATCCTCTGCCGCAACGTCGTGATTTACTTCGACCGCGTCATGCAGGAGCGGCTGTTCCAGACGTTCACCGGCGCGCTGGTGCCCGGAGGGTATCTCGTGCTGGGCAAGGTCGAGACCCTCTTCGGCGGCGCCCGCGAGCGGCTCACCCTGGTCGACCCGCGCGAGCGCGTATACCGGCGGCCCGCGTGAAGGACGCGAGATCATCGTGAAGGTCGCCGACCTCCGGTCCGGCACCGGGAACGACATCCTGGTGACGATCGGGCTCGGGAGCTGCGTCGCCATCGTGCTCTACGACGCCACGGCGCACGTCGGCGGACTGGCGCACGTGCTGCTGCCGTCGCCGGCGCTGGGCCGGCCGGACAGCAATCCGGCCAAGTTCCCCCAGACGGCCGTGCCGCTCCTCCTCGAGCAGATGGGGCAGCGCGGCGCGAGCATCCGCCGGATCTCGGCGCGGCTCGTCGGCGGCGCCAGCATGTTCAGCGGGCTCGGAGCGCCCGGCACGATCCAGATGGGCGAGCGCAACATCGTGGCCTCGCGCCAGGCGCTCCACCAGCACGGCGTGGCCATCGTCGGCGAAGCCACCGGGGGCGACTTCGGCCGCACCGTGCGGCTCTGGGTGGCGGACGGCCGGGTCGAGGTCTCGTCGGTGGCGCATGGTGTCCAAACCATCTGAGCCGCGAACCGTCCTGGTAGTCGACGACAGCCCGTTCTTCCGCCGGCTGCTGAGCGACGTGGTGGACGGGAGCCGGGAGTTCCGGGTCGTCGCCACCGCGCGGAACGGGATGGACGCGGTGCAGAAGGTGCACGACCAGGAGCCCGATTTGGTCCTCATGGACCTCGAGATGCCCGAGCTCGACGGCCTCGGTGCCATCGGCTACATCATGTCCGAGTCGCCGCGCCCGATCGTAGTGGTGAGCTCCTACGCCGGACCCGGCACCGCCGCGGCCATCCGCGCGCTCGAGCTGGGCGCGGTGGATCTCGTGGCCAAGGCCGAGGACCGGAGCGAGGACGCCATCGCGCGGTTCGGCGAACGACTGCTCACGGTGCTCCGCACGGTGCGGAGTGCTGCCATCCTCCGGATGCCCGTGCTCGCGCGGCCCGCGCGCGGCGCCCACATGCAGGCCCTGTTCGCGCTGCCGGGCCGGGCGCGGCAATGCGCGGCGATCGCCGCATCGACCGGCGGCCCGCGCGCCCTCGCGGAGGTGGTGCCGGCGCTGCTGACGGGGCAGCAGGCCGCGGTCCTGATCGTGCAGCACATGCCGCCCAAGTTCACTCGCAGCCTGGCCGAGCGCCTCGCGGCGCAGAGCCATTTCAACGTGGTCGAGGCGCAACACGGGACGCCGGTTCTGGCGGACACCGCGTACGTGGCGCCGGGGGATTATCATATGCGCGTCGCTGCCGGCCTCGATGGGCTCCGCCTCGAGCTCGACCAGGAGCCCTCGATCTGGGGCGTCCGGCCCGCGGCCGATCCCTTGTTCCGGAGCGTCGCGAAGATCTTCGGGCCTCGCGCCGTCGGCGTGGTGTTGACCGGCCTCGGTCGGGACGGCGCCGACGGGCTGCGCGAGATCCGCGATGCCGGCGGCGTCGGGATCGCGCAGGACCGCGAGACCGCCACGATCTTCGGCATGCCGAGCGCGGCGGTGCAGGCCGGGGGCGTCCATCACGTGCTGCCGATCGGCCGGATCGCTGATCGCGTCGGCCAGGAACTCGCCCGGATGGCGGCACGGTGAGCGCGACCGTGAAGGGCGGGGCGGGGCACCTGCTGGTCCGCGCCGGCGGCCGGCTGGTCGGCCTGCCACTGGATCAGGTGGTCGAGGTGCTCGATCCCGGCACCACCTTCCCGGTTCCGACGCGCGAGCCCGCCGTGCGCGGGGTCGCCATCGTGCGGGGTCGTATTCTGCCCTTGGTGCATCTGGGCACCCTTCTCGATGGCGGCGACTCCCTGCCCGAGCGCACCGACACCGGCGTGCTGGTCGAGCTGGCCGGCCGCCGACTCTGCCTGGAGGTCGAGGAGGCCGAGTCGGTGCTGTACGACGTGGGACTCGCCGTGCCCCCGGGCAGCGCGCTGCCCTGGGCCGCGGCGGTCGCCCGCACCGATCGCGGGCTGGTGCCCCTGCTGGACCTCGCCGCGCTGGGTGCGCGCTTCACGGAGGCTGCAGTCCCATGACCACCACTGGCGACGACATCCAGCTCGTGACCTTTCGGGTCGGGACCCAGGAGTTCGCGTTCGACATCCTCCAGGTCGAGCGGATTCTCCGGCACGTCACGCCCGCGCCGCTGCCCAAGTCGCCTGATTTCCTCGAGGGCGTGGTCCCCTACGAAGGAGGCGCGGTGCCGGTGGTCGATCTCCGGAAGCGCTTCGACCTCGAAGCGCCCATCCGCGAGGAGACCCGGCTCATGGTCGTCGATCTCGGCGACCATCGCGTGGGCGTGCTGGTGGACGAGGTCCGCGAGGTCATGCGGGTCGACAGCACGACCATCACGGCGCCCGGACCGATGGTGAAAGGGTTGGCGGCCACCTACATCGCCGGGATCGTCACGCGCCCGTCGCGCACGATCATCATCCTGAATGCCCGGAAGCTGCTTTCCGCCTCTGAACGCATGGCCCTGACCGGCATCGGGAGCGGCCAGTGAGCGAGCCCTGGGTCACAGCGCTCCGGGTCCAGTTTCAGGCGATCGAAACGCGCCTCGGAACGACGGCCCAACCGGGCGACCGGGAGGCGCTCAAGCGCGACATCATCGCACTGTTCAAGCGGGTGGACGCGGCGGTTGGTGATCTGGGCCAGATGAAGGAAGACATCCGCGGGCTGGTGGAGCGATACAAGCAGGGCGCCGCACCCGAAGTGGCCACGGCACCCCAGTTCACCGGCGCCCGCCCGGCGGTGCACGCCGATCACCTCGGGGCCTCGACCTACATCGAGAAGGGCTGGAGCCTGATCTCCCTGGGCGACTATTCCGGCGCCATCCAGTCGCTCGAGAAGGCGCTCACGCTGTCTCCGGGCGAGGTCCAGGCGCAGTCGCTCCTGGGCTGGGCCCAGATGCTACACGAGGATTATGATGACGCGCTGGGGACCTTTTCCCGGGTCCTGATGAAGGAGCCGGCCAACGCGCTGGCGCGCATCAACGTCGGCTACATCTGCCTCAAGAAGCGGATCTTCGGCGAGGCCATCGAGCACCTGTCGAAGGCCATTCGCCTGGACAATGACCGGAAGGCGACGCTCTACGCCCACTACTATCTCGGGCTGGTCTATCTCGAGCGCGAGATGTTCGAGGACGCGCAGACCTTCTTCCGGAAGACGCTCAAGCTGGGGCCCAACCTGATCGAGGCCTACTTCGAGCTGGGCCGCGCCCTCTGGTTCGCCGGCCAACGCGAGCAGGCGATGCAGACCTGGGCGGAGGGGCACAAGGCCAACAAGTTCAATCCGTCGGCCAAGCGCTGCAAAGAGATGCTCGACCTTGCCGCGTCCGGAGGTGACGTCCCGCGCAGCCTGGTCTCCTAGCCCTCCTCCTCATTCTTCAAGGCAGCCCCACCGCGGTGCAGGTCGGTCGGGTTACGGCCGTGGCCTGGCCGGCCCAGCGAGCCGTCGCGGCCGACCTCGCGCGGCTCGCCGACCGGCCCGCCGAGTGGCCAGGGCTCGGCCTGCGCGACCCGGGGCCGCTCCGGCTCATCGTAGTTCCCGACGCCCATCTGCTGGACTCGCTGAGCGACGGCCGCGCGCCGTCGTGGGGCGCCGCCGTCGCGGTGCCGGGCGCCCGCACCATCCTCCTCCGCGCCGATGAGGGCGACCTCGTCCGCACCCTCCGGCACGAGCTCGCCCATCTCGCGTTGCACGAGGCGGTCGCCGTGCGGGTCCCGCTCTGGTTCGACGAGGGGTACGCGTCCTGGGCCGCCGGAGAATGGGATCGGCTGGCCGCGCTCGAGCTCAACCTGACGGTCGTCCGCGGTGCCGTGCCGACGCTCACCGGCCTCGACGGCGCGCTCCGGGGCTCGGCCTCCAGCGCGGACGCCGCGTACGCTCTGGCCGTTTCGGCTGTGGCCGAGCTGGCACGGAGGAATCCAACGGGGACGCTCACTCCTCTGCTGCGGCGCCTGGAATCGGGCGAGGACTTCGACGCGGCCGTGCTGGCAACGACCGGCCTCTCTGTGGGCCGGTTCGAGCAGGAATGGCAGCGCGGCGTCCGCCGGCGCTACACCTTGGGCAACTGGCTCATCGCGGGCGGCGGGTGGCTGATCGTGGCCCTCCTGGTGGCGATGCAGGTCCGGCGACGGCGGCGAATGGATCGGGTGCGCCGGGCTGCGCTGGACGACGGATGGGACGTTGAGCCCGAAACCGAACAGGGACCTGAACTTGACCCGACCCCGGATCGGTAGTAGCCTCCTGTCTTATGCCCAGTTCTCGCCCTTCAGTGACCTCTCCAGGTGGCGGTCCGGCCGCGCGCCGCTTCCTGTTGACCCGACGCAATCTTGTGATCCTGGCCGCCGCGTTGGTGGTCCTGGTCGTGGGATATATGACCCTCGCCGCGGGGCACGCCAGCCTCGCGGCTGCCCTGCTGGTGGTGGGATACTGCGTGCTCGTGCCGCTCGGTATTGCCCTCTAGCGGCGTGTCGCTCGTCACGGCACAATCCCTGCGCTTGGTTGTCTTTTCGACGTTGTAGAGCGGTGCCTCACCGATCCGGGGCGAATAGCTCAGCCGGTTCAGAGCGCCTGCCTTACACGCAGGATGTCGGGGGTTCGAATCCCTCTTCGCCCACTCGTCTCCGCGCTTGCGCGGTCGTTGCCGGCCCTTCGGGGCAGCCCCTCTGTGGAGGCTAAGGAATGTTCCTGTTCCGTCTCGTGACTCTGGCCGTCGTCGGGGCCTCGGTGCTGTCGCCGCTCTCGGCGCAGGGCATCCCGCGCGGCTCGCGGACGTCTTCGTCAACCGTGAACTCGGCGCCGCGGTTCATGGTGGCCAATCCGTTCGCCTTCGCGGCCGCGGACTCCGCGCCCGCGGTCAAGATCGGCACTGCACTCCGCGATGGCATGAAGGACAAGGTCGGTCGTGACTATCAGGTCATCGAACAGACCCAGATGAACGATGCCCTGACGCAGTATGGCTATCCCAAGGACGCCATCCTGAGCCCGGCACTGGCGATCACGCTGGCCAAGAACATCCAGGCCCGTTTCGTGGTGAACTCGACGCTGAACAAGGCCGAGGGCGGGCGCTATGCCGTGACGGCCCGGCTTGTGGGCGTGAGCGACGACGCCGGCAACGTGGTCACGCTCACCCAGAAAGCGGGTGAGACGCCGGAGGCGTTCGGCAAGCGCCTCGCCGACGCGCTGGAGCCGGCGGTCAAATCGCTGGCCGACGCGAAGGCGTGCATCGACCAGCGCACCGCGAAGCCCGACAAGGCCGACGATGCCGCGGCCAAGGCCCTCAAGGCGCTGCCGAACCACGGGCTCGCCGAGTACTGCCTGTCGCTGCTGGCACAGGGAAAGAAGGCGCCGCGCGGGGAGATCGTGAAGCATCTGCAGGCGTCCGCCAAGGGCGATCCGCTGAGCCTCCCGGTCTGGACGGCGCTCGCTACTCAGTACCAGACGGCCAATGACACGGCCAACACCCTGGTGGCCTTCAAGCAGATGCTGCGGGTCGCGCCGACCAACCAGAAGCTGCGCGAGGAGCTGTTCAAGTACTTCCTGCAGTCGGGCCATCCGGAAACCGCGCTCGAGGTGGCCGACGAAGGCCTCAAGCTCGATCCGTACAACGCCGACCTGTATGACCTCAAGAGCAACGCCTGCCTCTTCCTGAGCGACTTCAAGTGCGCGGTCGACGCGCTGGAGACGCTCTACGCCACCGACAGCACGAAGGCGGATACGCTGTTCTTCACCAAGATTGCAGCCGCAGCCGGGGAGCCTGCCGTTCCGGATACGGTGAAGCTGCTCAAATCGGCCCGGACTCAGGCCGATTCGCAAAACGTCCGGTCAGTAGCCGCGGCAGGTGGAGTCGCCGACACGGCCCGGCTGCTCAAATGGTCGCAGGTCGGTGTGCGGAAGTATCCGGACAACCCGACGCTGCTGGGATATCTGAACAAGGCCTACACGCTGACCGGGCAGACCGACAGCGTGGTCGCGGTGACCAATCGCCTCATGGCCAAGGACACGACGGAGGTCGTGCCCGCCCTGAACGCCGCCAAGGCGCTGATCGACGCGAAGCGGCCCAAGGAGGCCGTGCCGTTCCTCGACTTCGCCATCAAGCACGGCGACCCGCAAGCCAAGGAAAACGCCGCTGCGCTCCTGTACACGGGCGCCGCTCCGCTGCTGCAGCAGCCGCAGGATCTGCTCGGCGCGGCCGAGCTGCTCCGGATGGCGGTCGGTGCGGCAAATCCGGCGGGCAAGGTGCAGCCGGCGGCGAACTACCTGCTCGGTCTCGCGACGCTGTTCCAGGTACCACAGATCGATCCGCAGGCCGAAAAGCAGAAGTCGTGCGACCTGGCCCGGCAGGAGGAGACGCTTCTGGGCGAGGCCGAGACGGCGCTGACCGCGGGCCGCGCGGTGAATCAGGAGGCGGTCGACAAGAACCTCGGCATCATCAAGCAGTACAAGCCGCGCGTGGCTTCGATGCTCAAGGCATACTGCAAATAGGGGGTACCGTGGGGGCACCGGGCTGTCTATATTCACCCCGCCGTTGTCAGGGGCTGTAGCTCAGCTTGGTTAGAGTGCCGCACTGTCACTGCGGAGGTCGCGGGTTCGAGCCCCGTCAGCCCCGCTCACCGCGATTTGGTGATCGAGTTACGTGACGTCGAACGAGTCACCCCGTCCCTTCGGACGGGGTGTTTCGTTATCCCCCCAGCGCCCGAACATGGCAGACTCCGCGAACCCCGTACACGTCCCGGTGCTCCTGGCCCCGGTCCTCGCCGCGGCGGCGGGGGCGAGCCGCGCCGTGGACGCCACGCTGGGCGACGGCGGCCACGCGGAGGCGCTCCGGGGGCTCGGAGCGGAGGTGCTCGGCATCGACCGTGACCCGGCCGCGGTGGCGGTGAGCCGGCGTCGCCTGGGCGACGAGGGCATGCGCTACCTCCAGGCGTCCTACAGCGCGCCCGCGGCGCTGGCGGCCGTGGCGGCCTTCCGTCCCGAGTTCGTCCTCCTCGACCTCGGCGTTTCGTCCCGGCAACTGGACGAGGCCGAGCGCGGCTTTACCTTCCGACCCAACGCACCGCTCGACATGCGCATGGGCGACACGGGTGCGACCGCGGCGGCGTTCCTCAACTCGGCGGCCGAGGAGGAGCTGGCGCAAATCTTCTACGAGTACGGCGACGAGCGGCAGTCGCGCCGTCTGGCCCGGGAGATCGTGCGCCGCCGCGGGAACCAGCCGTTCGCCATCAGTGACGATCTCGTCAACGCCGTGCGGGCCACGCTGGGCCCGCGCGCCGGGCCCTCCGAGTTCGCGCGGCTGTTCCAGGCGGTGCGGATCGCGGTCAACGACGAACTGTCCGGCCTCGCGGTGGCCCTCCCCGCCTTCCGCGACGCACTCGTGGACGGGGGCCGCCTCGCCGTGATCACGTATCATTCAGGCGAAGACCGGCTGGTGAAGCTGGCGTTTCGGGAATGGGCCGCGGCCTGCATCTGCCCGCCCCAGCAGCCGATCTGCACCTGCCGGGGCCGGCCGCTCGGCCGGCTGGTGCCACGAAAGCCAATCATTCCCGAGGCTGACGAAGTGGCGGCGAACCCACGCGCGCGGAGCGCGCACCTTCGGATCTTTCAGGCGGGCGATGCATCTTAAGGGGCGGCACTGGCTGATGCTCTGGCTCCTCGTCTTCCTCTGCGTGCTGGTGGGCATCACCACGCGCCAGACGGCGGGATTCCGCACGGCCCGCCGGCTCAGGGACCTGCGCGAGGAACGGCTGACGCTCGAGGCCCGGCGCGGGGACCTGGAGCGCCGGATCCGCTTTGCCTCGAGCCGGCAGGTGCTGGTGCCGATCGTGCAGCGCGCGCTGGGCCTGCACGAACCGGTGGACTCGGAGTTCGTCCTCTTCGCCGTGCCCGCCGGCCCGGAGGAGCGCTGATGGCCAAGCCCACCGTCCGCATCGCCGCCATCCAGTTCGCCTTCGCGATCGGCATCCTGGCGGTCCTGACCCGTGCGGCCCAGCTCCAGATCGTCGAGGCCGAGCACTGGGCGCGCGAGGCCGCGCGCCAGCGGACGGAGAACGTGGTGCTCCCCGCGCGGCGGGGCGCGCTCTACGACCGGAACGGGACCCCGCTCGCCATCACCCAGGAGTTCTATCACGTCGGCGTGGCGCCGAACGAGCTCGAGGACGTCCGGGCGGCGTTCGTGCTGCTGGTGCGGAACCTCGGAGTGTCGGCGCCGGCGCTCAATCGGGAGTTCCAGGCACGGAAGCGCTGGATCTACCTCCACGGCCCGTTCAACGCGACGCAGGTCCAGCCGCTCCGGCGGATGAGCGGCGTCCACCTCACGGGGGAGTACCAGCGCTTCTATCCCTCGCGCGACCTCGCGCGGCCGATCATCGGCGGGCTCGCGCCTGATCGGTCGGTCGCAGGCTCGGGGCTCGAGGGGGCGCTCGACTCGCTGCTCACCGGCCGCGCCGGCGAGGCGGTGCTGCTCAAGGACATCGCCGGCCGCCGCTACGACTCGCCCGGCCGGAAGACGCGCGACCCGGTGGCGGGGAACGACATCACCCTCACGATCGACGCGGAGCTGCAGGAGATCGCCGAGCGCGGGCTCGACGACGCCATCGCCCAGATGCACGCCGAGGGTGGCGACGTCGTCTTCCTCGACCCGAACTCGGGCGAGCTGCTGGCGCTGGCATCCCGGCAGGCCGCGGGCGGCGGGGTGCCGAGCGCGTCGACGCTCACCGACCCGTTCGAGCCCGGCTCGACCGCCAAGCTGTTCACCGCGGCCGCGCTCCTCATGCGTGGACGGGTTAAGTCAGCCGATGCCGTATCCGGGGAGAATGGCGCGTGGAACATGCCGGTGACCTCGACCGGGCGGACCCGTCGCATCACCGACGCGCACCCTCACCGCGAGGCGCTTACGCTGGCGCGGGCCATCCAGGTGTCGAGCAACATCGCCATGGCGAAGTTCTCCTCGCGCCTTCGGCCCGAGGAGCAGTTCGAGACCCTGCGCGACTTCGGGTTCGGCACGCCGACGAGCGCGGAATTTCCTGGCGAGTCCCGCGGCATCCTGGCGTTCCCGGATCGCTGGCAGCCGATGTACACCCGCGCCAGCATGGCGATGGGCTACGAGTTCGCGGTGACGCCGGTGCAGCTCGCGGCGGCGTACGGGGCCATCGCGAACGACGGCATCCTCCTCGCGCCAACACTGGTGCGCGAGGTTCGGGGCCCGGCGGGCAACCTGCTGTACCGCCACCAGCCCGAGCCGGTGCGGCGCGTGGTGCCTACCGACATCGCGGCGCAGCTCCGCGAGTTCCTGCGGGAGGCCGTGGGCGTGGGCGGTACCGGGGAGATGGCGCAGCTCGCGAACTACTCCGTGCTCGGGAAGACCGGCACCGCTATCCGGTTTAAGAACGGCCGCTACGTGCGGGGGGAATACACGGCGTCCTTCGCGGCGATCTTTCCCGCCGACCACCCGCAGCTCGTGGTGATCGTCAAGATCGACAACCCGCGGGGCAAGTACTACGGCGGACTCACGGCCGCGCCGGTGACGCGCACGATGCTGCAGCAGGCGCTCGCCTCGCGCCGGGTGGCCATCGATCGCGGCCGCCTGACCGCGCGCGACACGATGGGACCGGAGGAAACGAAGCCGCTGGCCGCGGTACCCGCCGGCCCGCCGCCGGTGGTGGTCACGCTGCCGTACCGGGCGCCGCAAGTCAGCGGCGCGGCGCGGCCGGTGCCGGACGTCGCCGGGCGCTCGATTCGTGAGGCGGCGCTGGCGCTGCACCGGCGGGGGTTCCGGGTGAACCTGCGCGGCCTCGGACGAGTGGTGCGGACTGAGCCAGGCGCGGGCGAGAACGCGCGGCCGGGGAGTGCGGTGCTGGTGCTGGCGGAATGAAGGCGGAATGAGCGGGCAGAGGCGGAGTTTTCAGCGGGTCATCCTGAGCGGAGCGAAGGGGGCATGCCTCGAAGCGTGGCTCCTTCGCTTCGCTCAGGATGACGATGTTGACCATCGAGCACAGTCCAGTCAAGCGAACGACTCAGGAGCCCACTAGATGGCCCTTACCTGGCCAGCGCTGCTCGACGAGCTCCGCCGCCACGACCTCCTCGTCGGCGCCCCTGCGGACGGCCCCACGCTCACCGCGATCGGCATGGACAGCCGCACCGTCCTTCCCGGCACACTCTACGTCGCCGTGCGAGGGTCCCAGGCCGACGGCCATCGCTTCGTCCCCGACGCGGTGCGCCGCGGCGCCAGCGCCGCCGTGGTCGAGACCGCGCAGCAGTCGGGCGTGCCCGAGATCATCGTTCGAGATGGGCGGCGCGCGGCGCTCGCGCTTGGCCAGGCCTGGTACGGGCATCCGGGCCGTCGGCTCACGCTCATCGGCGTCACGGGAACCAACGGCAAGACCACCGCCACCGGTATCATCCGACACCTGTTCAATGCCTCCGAGAGCGCGGGCAGTATCGGCACGCTCGGCGCGTTCGACGGCCACGGAGCGCCGGTCGACTCGACAGCGGGCTCGCTCACGACGCCGGGGCCCATCGACCTCCAGTTCACGCTCGCGGAGTTGGTCACGCGCGGCGGGACACATGTGGCCATGGAGGCGTCGTCGCACAGTCTCGACCAGGGGCGGCTCGACGGCCTCGGCTTCGCCGCCGGCGTCTTCACCAACCTCACCCGCGACCATCTCGACTACCACGGCACCATGGAGTCGTACCTCGGGGCCAAGCTCAAGCTGACCACGCTGCTCACGCTCGAGGGCGTCGAGGTGATCAACCTCGACGACGACGCATGGCGAGTGCTGCCGACCCGGACGCCGCGGGTGACCTTCGGCCTCCATCCGGCCGCCGACGTGCGGGCCTCCGGTGTCGTGCTCGACGCTGGGGGCAGCCGCTTCCGGCTCGAGGGCCGCTTCGGTCGCACCGAGGCGTCGCTCCCCCTGCTCGGCGACTTCAACGTGAGCAATGCGCTCGCGGCCGTGGCCTGCGCGCTGGGTCTGGGCCGGCCGCTCAACGAGGTGGTGAGCCGGCTCGCCACTACTCCGCAGGTGCCTGGACGAATGGAGCGGATCGCGGAGGCGCCGTGTATCGTGCTCCGCGACTACGCCCACACACCGGACGCGCTCGAGCGGGCGCTCGCCACGCTCCGCCCGCTCACGGGCGGACGAATCATCGTGGTGTTCGGCTGCGGTGGCGATCGGGACCGCGGCAAGCGCCCGATCATGGGCCGGATTGCCGCGGAGGGCGCCGATCTGGCGATCGCGACCTCCGACAACCCCCGCACCGAAGATCCCGGCGCCATCATCGACGACATCGAGCAGGGCATGGGCGGTGTCCCGCATCTCCGGATCGTGGACCGCCTGGCCGCGATCCACACGGCCCTCGACGAGGCTCGTGCGGGCGACACCCTCTTGCTCGCCGGGAAGGGCCACGAGACCTACCAGGTGCTGGGGACCGAGAAGGTGCCGTTCGACGAGCGCGCCATCGTGCGGGCCGCGACGGGGGCCGGGGCATGACGGACGTGGCACGCTGGACGGCGGCGCGAGTGTGCGAGGCGCTGGGGTTGCCGGTTACTGCGCCAACGGACACGAACGGGCGGGAGGCGGCAAGCGGCGTCGCCGAGCCGACGTTCACTCGGGTGCTGACCGACACGCGCGCCATCGAGCCCGGCGCGCTCTTCGTGGCGCTGGTCGGCGAGCGGTTCGACGGCCACGATTACCTGGAGGCGGCCACCGCGGCCGGTGCCACGGGTGTGGTCGTTCGCGAGGGCGCGCGGGTACCTGCAGGCGTGACGGCGTTTCACGTGGCGGACACGCTCAGGGCCTTCGGCCTGCTGGCCCGCGCGCGACGGCGGGAGATCACGGGCCCGGTGATCGCGGTGACCGGCACCAACGGAAAGACCAGCACGAAGGAGATGCTGGCCGCGGTGCTCGGCACACGCTTCCGGGTGTACGCGACCCGCGCCAACCTCAACAATCTCGTGGGTGTGCCGACCACCATCCTGGAGGCGCCGGACGACGCCGACGCCCTCGTGGTCGAGGCCGGCGCAAATCTGCCCGGCGAGATCGCGCGCTACCGGGAGATCATCGAGCCCTCGCTCGTCCTCATCACCAACGCGGTGCAGGGTCATCTCGAGGGGTTTGGCTCGCTCGAGGGCGTGGTGGCGGAGAAGGTGTCGCTCGCTGACGGCGTGCCGCTCGCGATTGTCGGCACCGACCCGCCGACGCTCGCGGAGGAGGCCCGCCGCCGCGCCGGCGCGGTGCGGACCGCGGCGCTCGAGCGGGCGGACCTCGTGCCCGACCGGGTCGAGCTTGGTCCCGACGCGCGACCGGTGCTCACCTTCGGCGACGCCCGGTTCACACTCTCAGCGCGCGGGCTGCACCAGGCCGACAACGCGACGCGGGTCTGGGCCGTGGTCGAAACTCTGGGCCTCGACCGGCAGGCGGCGGCACGTGCGCTCGAGCGGTTCGCGATCCCCGGCGGACGCGGCGACCTGCTCGAGCAAGGCGGGCTCACCATCCTCAACGACTGCTACAACGCCAATCCGCAGAGCTTTCGCGCCGCGATTGCGACCGCGCGGGCGCTCCGGAACAGCCGGCGGCTGGTGTTCATCGCCGGGACCATGCGGGAGCTGGGCGACGATGCGACGGCGCTCCATGCCGAGATCGCGGCGGCGCTCGTCGCCCTCGATCCGGACCTCTTGGCGGCGGTCGGCGAGTTCGTGCCGGCGCTCGCGCCCTATGCGGACAAGCTCGGTGACCGGCTGGTCACGGCAGCGGATCCGATCGCGCTCGGACCGCTCGTGGGGGCTCGACTGAAGGGCGGTGAAGTCGTGGTGCTGAAGGCATCCCGCGGCGTGGCCCTCGAACGTATACTTCCGGCGCTCACGAACCGCGCGACCCCCCCACGCTGAGGCGAGATGTTCTATCACTGGCTCGCGCCGCTCGGCAAGACGTACATCATTTTCAACCTCTTCAACTACATCAGCTTTCGCGCCGCCGGCGCCACCGTGACGGCTCTGCTCCTCGCCTTCGTCGTAGGGCCGCCGGTGATCCGACGTTTGCGCGCGAGGAAAGTGGGGCAGATCATCCGCGCTGAGGGCCCTGCGAGCCATCAGACCAAGCGCGGCACGCCGACCATGGGCGGGCTGATCATCATCATGGCCACCGTGGTGCCGACGCTGCTCTGGGCGCCGCTCACCAACCGGTTCGTCGTCGTGGCAATGCTGTCGATTCTCTGGATGGGCTGCATCGGATTCCTGGACGACTACCTGAAGATCGTGCAGGGCAAGTCGCGGGGGCTGGTGGCCAAATGGAAGCTGGTAGGGCAGGTGAGCTTCGGGCTCCTGCTCGGGCTGTTTCTGATCTACTTCCCCGTGGTGCCCCGCGACACCATTCCCGCCACCGCCACGACGCTGCCCTTCTTTAAGTACCTGGTCGCCAACTTCGCGCCCTGGCTGTATGTGGTCTTCGTTACGGTAGTCATTACGGGCGCCAGTAACGCCGTCAATCTCACCGATGGGCTCGACGGGCTCGCGACTGGGCTGGCCGGGATCTCGGCGGCGGCGTTCGCCACCTTCGCTTACATCTTCGGCCGGGTGGACGTCACGTCCTACCTCAACCTCTTCTATTTGCCGGGCGCAGGGGAGCTGGCCGTCTTCTGCGCCGCGCTCATGGGTGCCGCGATCGGGTTCCTCTGGTTCAACGCCCATCCCGCTGAAGTCTTCATGGGCGACACGGGAAGCCTCGCCATCGGCGGCGCGCTCGGCACTGTGGCCATCTTGCTCAAGGCGGAGTTCCTGCTGCTGCTGATCGGCGGCGTGTTCGCGGCCGAGGCGGTGAGCGTGATCCTGCAGACCTCCGTGTTCAAGTGGTACAAGCGGACGCGCGGCCGAGAGTACGCCGACGCCCATCGGGTCTTCCGCATGGCGCCGCTGCACCACCACTTCGAGAAGCTCGGCTGGGCGGAGACCACGGTGGTGACCCGGTTCTACATCCTGGGGCTGTTCTGCGCCCTGGTGGCCCTCTCCACGCTGAAGGTGCGCTGAGGATGCCGGTCGAGCTGTTCGAGCAGTGGCGTGCGACTGGCAGGGAAGTCGCCGTGGTGGGGCTGGGCAAGAGCGGCACGGCGGCGACGAAGCTGCTTCGGCACGAGGGGCTGCCGGTGTACGCCTCCGACACCGGAACCGGGGCTCCGTACGAGCGGTGGGCGCAGGAGCTCACCGGGCTCGGCGCCACGGTGCAGGTCGGTGGACACGATTTCGAGCGCATCGCGCGGGCGGCCGCGGTGGTGGTGGCCCCCGGAGTGCCGCCCGATGTGGCACCACTGGTCCGCGCGCGCGAGGCCGGTCTCACGGTGTTCGCGGAGGTGGATGTCGGGTTCCTGGCGCTCGGGAAACGCACCCGTTGCGTGGGCATCACCGGCACCAACGGCAAGACCACGACCACATCGCTCATTGCCCACGCGATGGCGGCGGCTGGGCTCCGTGCCGAGACGGCGGGCAACATCGGCCGACCGCTCTGCGACGTGGCGCTCGCGCCGGACCCGCCGGACTGGCTCGCGCTGGAGCTGAGCTCGTTCCAGCTGCACGACGTGCCACACCTCCGGCCGGCTATCGGCGTGCTCACCAACCTCGCGCCCAACCACCTCGACCGGTATGCCTCGCTCGAGGAGTACTATGGCGACAAGGCGCGGCTGTTCCAGAACGCCGAGCCCGGCTCGGTGTGGATCAGCAACGCGGACGACGCCGCGGTGCAGGCGATGGTGGCCCCGGTGGCGGGCACGCACCTCCGGTTCTCGATCGAGCGACGTGCGGAGGGCTGGTACGATCGTGACGAGGGCCGGCTCATGTTGGCCGACAGCCCGCTCATGCCCCGCGCCGACCTGCCCCTCCTGGGCGACCACAACGTCGCCAACGCGCTCGCCGCGGCGCTGGTGGCGGCACGAGCCGGCGGCGATCCCGCCCGCATCGCCGCCGGCCTCCGGACCTTCCGGGCCATCCCGCACCGGGTCGAGCCGGTGCGCGAGGTGGACGGCGTGCTCTGGATCAACGACTCGAAGAGCACCAACATCACCTCGACCGAGGTTGCGGTGGCGGCGCTCGACCGGCCGTTCGTCCTGCTGTTGGGCGGCCGGCACAAGGGTGAGCCGTACACCCGGCTCGCCGCGCCCCTCAAGGAGCGCTGTCGCGCCGTGGTGGCCTATGGGGAGGCCGGTCCCCTCATCGTGCGCGACCTGGCCGACCGCCTTCCGGTCGTGCCCGCCGGCGACTTCGCCCAGGTGCTTGCCACCGCTCGCGGGCTCGCGGCGCCGGGAGACGCGGTGCTCTTGTCGCCCGCCTGTTCCAGTTACGACATGTTCAACAACTACGAGGAGCGTGGCGCGCGCTTCCGGGCCGCGGTCGAGGCGATGTGACCGCCGTCCGGCCGGTCCGGCATCCAGGGGAGCTCCGCTGGGAGACCCGCCTCCTCGGCGTGGTGACGCTGGTGTTGCTGGCGTTCGGGGTGGCCGCGACCTACGGCGCCGCGAGCCTGGTGACCGTGAGGGGAGAGAACGTTGGGCTCGGGTTCGCGGCGCGGCAGCTGAGCGGCGCGGTACTGGGTGGCATTCTCCTGCTCTGGGCATCCCGGCAAGACTATTACCGCTGGCGCACCTGGGCATGGCCGCTGTTGCTGGTGACGATCGTGCTGCTGCTGATCCCGCTGCTGCCGTTCACTCGTGCGATCGCCCCATCGCTCAACGGTGCCCGTCGCTGGATAGATATCGGGCCGGTCAACTTCCAGCCGTCGGAGATCGCTCGGCTGGCCGTGGTGATCTGGTGCGCCATGCTCGCGTCGAAGAAGGGCGTACAGGTGCGCGAGTTCAAGAAGGGTGTGCTGCCGTTCGTCACCGTCCTCGGCCTGGTGTCGGTCCTGATCCTGCTGGAGCCCAACTTGTCGATGGCCACGCTCGTCGCCTTGCTCGGCGGGCTCGTGCTGTTCACGTCGGGGGCCAAGATCGGCCACTTCTTCCTGCTGGGCGGTGTGGCGGTGATCCTGGTGTTTCACCAGATCAGGGACGCGCAGTACCGGCTCGCCCGGGTGCTGACCTTCCTGAATCCGGGGGACGCCACCACCGAAGGCGGCTTCCAGATCCACCAGTCGCTGGTCGGGATCGGCTCGGGCGGTTTGTTCGGGACCGGGTTCGGACAGGGTCAGCAGAAGCTCGGCTATCTGCCGTACGCGTACAGTGATTTCCTGTTCAGCACGATCGGCGAGGAATGGGGGTTTGCCGGGGTGCTGATCGTGGTCTTCCTGTTCGCGCTGTTCTGCTGGCTCGGCTTCCGGATCGCCCGAACCGCGTCGGATCCGTTCGGGCAGTATCTCGCGGTTGGACTGACGGCCACGATCGGGCTCACGGCGTTCATGCACATGGCTGTCTCGCTGGGGCTGATGCCGACGACGGGCCTCACGCTGCCGTTCATGTCGTACGGGCGGTCGAGCCAGGTGATCTCGCTCATCGGGACCGGGATCCTGATCAATATCGGGCGCCTGCGGGGGAAGCCGCGGGCGGTGGTGGCGGGGCGGGCGGGGGAGAGAGGGAGTGCTGAGCGGAGCGCTCGGAGGAAGGCGACGTGACCGGCCGCCGCATCCTCATCGCCGGCGGCGGCACCGGCGGGCACCTCATGCCAGCGCTCGCCATCGCCGAGGCGCTCCGCGAGCGTGCGCCCGCCGTGGAGCCGGTGTTGATCGGCGCGGTGCGCGGCGTCGAGGCCCGGCTGCTCCCGACCCGCGATTTCCGCTTCCACCTCCTGCCGTCGGAGCCGATCTACCGCCGCACGTGGTGGAAGAATGTCCGCTGGCCCTTTATCGCCGGCCACCTGCTGCGCGAGATCGGACGGTTGTTTGCCGAAGAGCGGCCCATCGCGGTCCTGGGCACCGGGGGCTATGCCTCTGCTCCAGTCGTCTGGTGGGCGACGCGGCACGGCGTCCCGACCGCCGTGCAGGAACAGAACGCCTATCCCGGGCTCGCGACCCGGCTCCTGAGCCGCCGGGTGCGGCACGTCTACCTGGGCCTGCCCGAGGCGCGATCGCTGCTCCGGTTCGGCCCGGACACCAGCGTCTTCGATACCGGCAACCCGATCGCCCCGCCGACCCCCGATCGACGCGCGGCGGCGTTGGCGCGCTTCGGGCTCGACGGAGCGCGGCCGGTGTTGCTGGTGACCGGCGGCAGCCAGGGCGCGCTCGCGCTCAACAAGGCGGTCGCCGGCTGGCTCGACGCGGGCTGGCCGCCAGGCGTGGACCTTCTCTGGGTCACGGGCCGTGGGACCCATGCGGAGTTTGCCGCGCGCCACCAGCCTCCGAGCGTCCAAGTCATCGATTTTCTCGATCCGATGGCCGATGGCTATGCGGTTGCCGACGTGGTCGTTTCTAGAGCGGGCATGATTACGGTGGCCGAGCTGTGCGCCTGGGGACTCCCAAGTGTGATCGTGCCGCTGCCGACGGCGGCGGCCGACCATCAGACTCACAACGCGCGGGTGCTCGCGGAGGCAGGCGCGTCGGCGACGCTGCTGCAGGCGGAGCTCACGCCGGAGCGCCTGGCGCAAGGAAGTAGGCGACCTGCTCAGCGATCGCCCGCGCCGCGACGCCATGGCCGCGCGGGCGCTCGCCCGGGGCCGGCCTCGCGCCGCCGACGAGATAGTGTCGAGATTATTGACACTATCCGGCGGCCGCTGACTTTGAGAACCCGCAGCAATTACTTACATTAGCACATCCACATGAACCTGTTTACCCCCACGGATAGTCGCCCAGTCCATTTTGTAGGCATCGGCGGCGCCGGCATGAGCGCGCTCGCCCTGATCGCCTGCCGCCGAGGCGTCGCCGTGAGCGGGTGCGACAGCGACCCGGCGGGCGCCGCGGACATCGCCGGGATGGGCGCCAGAATCTGGCAGGGGCACGATCCGTCCCACCTGGAAGGCGCGCGCGCCGTGGTCGTGACCGCCGCGGTGCCGGCGGATCATCCGGAGCTCGTTCGCGCGCGGGCGCTCGGGCTGCCCGTGGTGCCGCGGAAGGAGGCGCTTGGCCGCGCTCATTGGCCAGGCCCGCTCGGTGGCGGTGTCGGGCACCCATGGCAAGACGACCACGACGGTGATGACCACCGAGGCGCTCACGGCGGCCGGGCTCGGTCCCACCGGAATCGCGGGCGGACGGGTGAGTGCCTGGGGCGGCAACGCCCGCGTGGCGGGTGACGATCTCTTCGTCGTCGAGGCCGATGAGTACGACAAGGCGTTCCTGACCCTGTATCCGACCGTGGCAATCGTGAACAACGTCGAGCCCGACCACCTGGAATGCTACGGCTCGATGGCGGCGCTCGAGGACGCGTTCGTCGAGTTCGCCGGTCGCGCCGAGACCGCGGTGGTGAGTGCCGACGATCCCGGCGCACGGCTGGTCGCCAGCCGGCTCGGACGCGGGCTCTGCCGCTTCGGCTTCGCCGACGACGCCGATGTCCGGATCGCGGACGTCGCGCAGCATGCCGACCGGACCGAGGCCACGATCCGCTGGCGCAGGGGCCGGGCGCTCCCCGTTCGCCTTCGGGTGCCGGGCGTCCACAACCTGCGCAACGCCGTCGCCGCGCTGGCGGCCACCCAGGCCATCGGCGGCGATGTCGTCCGGGCGGCCGCGGCGCTGGCGGAGTTCGGCGGCGTGGGCCGTCGGTTCGAGCGGCTGGGCGAGCACGGCGGCGTGGCGGTGGTGGACGACTACGCGCACCACCCGTCGGAGCTGGTCGCGACGCTGGCCGCCGCCCGGCAGGCCTATCCGGGGCGGCGGCTCGTGGCGGTGTTCCAGCCGCACCTGTATTCGCGCACGGCGGCGCACGGACAGGCGATGGGCGAGGCGCTGGCCGCCGCCGATCTCGTTGTCGTCACCGAGGTCTACGCGGCGCGCGAGCAGCCGGTGGACGGCGTGAGCGGCCGACAGGTGGCGGATGCGGCCAGACGCGCGGGCGCGGATGCGACGTTCGAGCCGACGCGCGCGGACGTCGGCCGGCGGGTGTACGACGCGCTCGTGCCCGGCGATGTCGTCCTCACCCTCGGCGCCGGCGACATCACCCGGGTCGGCCCCGAGCTCGTCCGGTGGCTGGACGCGGCCTGAAGTCCGGGCTGGAAGCTCCTCGGCGGCCTCTGTCTGGGGCTCGCGCTCTGGTTCGGACTCCCGCGGCTGCTTCGTGGACTCGACTTTTTCCGGGTAAGGCGGGTGGAGATCGCCGGATTGCAGTATCTTGATCCGGCAAAGGTGATCGCAGCGCTCAAGCTCTCGCCGACGGCCAGCGTGTTCGACGATCCCGCGCCGCTCCGGCGTCGGGTCTACGCGATGCCGGGTGTGAACGCGGTCGAAGTCGGCCGCCGGCTGCCGGGCACGCTCGAGGTCGAGCTGGTCGAGGCGCCGCCGGTAGCGCTCGCGAGCCGGGGCGACGGGCTCGCGCTGCTGGACGCGCGGGGACGGGTGCTGCCGTTCGATCCGCTGCGCTCGGCACCCGATCTGCCGCTGGCGGCCAACGGCGACGCGGTAGTGACGGGAGTGCTCGCGCGGGTCCGGGACAGCGATCCCGACCTGTTCGCACGAATCGGGGCGGCCTGGCGGGTGGGGCCGGACGTGGTACTCGAGGTCGGGGGGCGGCGCCTCTGGTTCGGCGCACAGGTTTCCGCGGAGGACATTCGAGCGGTGATGGCGGTGGAGCAGGCGCTCGCCCGGAGCGGGCGGGCATACCAGGAGCTCGACGGACGCTTCGCCGGCCAGGTGATCGTGCGCCGGACCCGCGCATGAGCGCTCAGCCCCAGCGGCTGGTCGCTGCGCTCGACCTCGGCTCCACCAAGGTCGTCGCGGCCATCGCGGAGGTGACCGGCGATGCGCGTGACGCCGGGCGCCCGCATCCTCGGCGTCGCCACCGAGAAGACCGCCGGGATCCGCCGCGGTGTCGTCCGGGACATCGAGGAGACCACCCGGGCCATCGACAAGGCGATGAAGGGCGCGCAGCGTATGGCCGGCGTCGAGGTCGGCTCGGCGTACTGCGGCATCGCCGGGGAGCACGTGGCCGGTCGAAGCTCGCACGGGATGGTGAGCGTCACCGGCGACGAGATCCGAACCAGCGACGTCGCCCGCGTCAACGACATGGCGAGCAACATCAGCTTCGGACGGGACCACGAGCTGCTGCACGCCATCCCGCAGGATTACCTGATCGACCAGCAGGGCGGGATCAACGAGCCGATCGGAATGACCGGCTCCCGGCTCGAGGCCGAGGTCTACCTGGTCACGGTGCTCTCGAGCGTTCTGCAGAATCTGAAGAAGTGCGTCGAGCGGGCCGGCTTTCACGTGCAGGAGTTCGTGCTGGAGCCGCTGGCGGCGTCGCTGGCGGTGCTCACGCCGGACGAGATCGAGCTCGGCTGCGCGGTGGTGGAGCTGGGCGGCGGGTCGACCAACGTGTCGATCTTCCACAACGGGAAGATCC
This sequence comes from uncultured Gemmatimonadales bacterium, assembly GCA_963728705.1. Classification (GTDB taxonomy): domain Bacteria; phylum Gemmatimonadota; class Gemmatimonadetes; order Gemmatimonadales; family GWC2-71-9; genus CAVVWJ01. The sequence continues at coordinate 56,942 of CAVSLY010000010.1, read as the reverse complement.
GGCACACGGGATCGCTGCTCTGCGCCGGGCGGCCACGTGACCGGCGGACATCGTTCACGGGCTGCAGGTCACCCAGGTGGATGCGGAGCGGCTGAAGGAGCGGTTCGGCGCCGGGTTCGAGCCGCTGGTCCCCGAGAGCGATGTGTTCGAGCTGCCGAGCACGCCGGGCCAGGGGGCGAGGAACGCGCAGCGCCGCGTGCTGGCGCACATCATGCACATGCGGCTCCAGGAAGTCCTGGAGTACGCGCTCGACGAGATCACGCGGGCTGGGTATCATCAGCGGTTGCCCGCGGGGGTCATCCTCACGGGCGGAGGGGCATTGACCCCCGGGATCGTCGAGCTCGCCCGCGAAGTCTTCGCCATGCCGGCCCGGTGCGGCGTTCCGGGGCAGCGGCTGCGGGGTCTGGCGGACAGCGTCGAATCACCGCGAATGGCAGTATCGGCCGGGCTGATCCTGTACGGCGCCCGGCAGGTGACGATGAGCGGCAGCTTCGGGACGGGGGCCCGGAAGTCGCCGGCAGTCGAGAAGGTGCTCGCTCCGGTGAAACGGTGGCTCCAGGATTTCTTCTGAGTCGGGCCGAGGGAACAAACCATGATCTTTGAGCTGGAAGACGGCGGCATCCAGACCGCCCGGATGAAAGTGGTCGGCGTCGGCGGGGGCGGCGGGAACGCCGTGAACCGCATGATCGAGGACCAGCTGGGCGGCGTCGAGTTCATCTCGGTCAACACCGATGCCCAGGCCCTGGCGATCTCCAAATCGGATATCAAGATCCAGATCGGCCGGAAGCTCACCCGCGGGCTCGGTGCGGGCGCCCGGCCCGAGATCGGTCGCCAGGCGATCGAGGAGACCAGGGACGAGGTGGCCCAGGCGGTCCAGGGCGCCGACATGGTCTTCGTCACCTGCGGCATGGGCGGCGGCACCGGCACCGGCGCGGCGCCGGTCGTGGCCCAGATGGCCCGGGAGACCGGGGCGCTCACGGTGGGCATCGTCACCAAGCCGTTCCTGTTCGAGGGCCGGCGGCGGATGAAGCAGGCGGAGCAGGGCATCGCCGAGCTCCGGAAAAACGTAGACACGATGATCGTGGTGCCCAACGAACGGCTCCTCGCCGTCGTCGGCAAGGGGATCCCGTTCCAGGAGGCGCTCAAGAAGGCCGACGAAGTCCTGCTCCACGCCACTCAAGGCATCGCCAGCCTGATCACCAGCACCGGCATCATCAACGTGGACTTCGCCGACGTCCGGACCGTCATGCAGAACGGCGGCGCGGCGCTGATGGGCACCGGCATCGGCCGCGGGGAGAACCGCGCGCTCGAAGCGGCCCAGCAGGCGATCTCGTCCCCGCTGCTCGACAACGTCTCGATCGCCGGCGCTACCGGCGTCCTGATCAATATCATCGGCGGCGACGACCTGACCCTCGGCGAGACCACCCAGATCAACGACATCATTCACGACGCCGTGGGCGACGATGCCGAGATCATCTTCGGCGCCGGGAATGATCCGGCCATGCATGGCGAGATCCGTGTCACCGTCATCGCAACCGGCTTCGACCGCGCGGTCACCGGCGATCAGCCGCTCACACGCGCGTCGGGCGCGGTCGGCGTGCTCAATTTCCCGCAGCGGACCGGTCGCGCGTCGATCCCGGGGATGGCCACCCCCGTGCCGCCGACGACCAGCCCACGCAGCCGGTGCAGCGGCCGGCCCCACGGGTGAGCCAGGCTCCGCAGACCGGGTCGACCGAGGTGCCCGAGATGGAAATCCCGACCTTCATCCGGCGGCAGATGGACTGATGCGCGGACTCCGGGTGGGCGCTGCGTTCGCGGTCTTGTCGGCCGCCGCCGTCTTCGCGACGACGGGGTGGTGGCCGTGGCGCCGCATGCCGCAGCCGGTGGCGGCCCCGACGGTCGCCCAGGCGGCGGTGGCCCCGGACGCCATCGAAATCCTCGATACGCTCCGGCGCGGGGAGACGGTGTCCGAGCTCTTCGCGCGCCACAAGGTCGTCGGCCTCGACCTCGGCGGTCTCGATCCCGCGCTCCCGCTCGATCCCCGCCGGATGCGCTCGGGACTCGTGTTCAGTTTCCGCTCGATGGCGCCGGACACGTTGCCCAACCGCATCAGCGTCCGCACCAGCCCCGAGCAGCGGGTCATCTTCCACCGGGTTCCCGGAGGCTGGGACGCGGTGGTCGAGCCGATTGCGTGGACCGCAGAGCCGGTCCGGATCGAAGGTGCCATCGACAACTCGCTGTACGAGGCGCTCGACGCCCAGGTGCCGGACGATCAGCTCGACGGCGCCGACCGCCAGCGGCTGGCGTGGGACCTCGCCGACGTGTACGCGTGGCAGGTCGACTTCACCCGCGATATCCAGGCGGGCGACCGGTTCCAGGTCGTCTTCGAGCGCCTGGTCTCCGAAGACGGCGAGATCCGCTTTGGCCGCGTGCTCGCGAGCGACCTGACGATGTCCGGCAAGAGCCTCACGGCGTTCCGGTTCGAGGCGGACGGCCAGCCCGCCTTCTATGACGCCGCGGGCAGCTCGCTCCGGCGGGCGTTCCTCCGGGCGCCGGTGCAGTTCCGGCGCATCTCCTCCACCTTTGCGCGAGCCCGGTTCCATCCGGTGCTCGGCATCACCCGCCGGCACGAGGGCACCGACTACGCCGCCTCACCCGGCACGCCGGTGATGGCCGCAGGCGACGGCGTCGTGCTCCGGGCCGGCCGGGCGGGTGGATACGGCAATCTGATCGAGCTCCGGCACCGGAACGGGATCACCACGCGCTACGGCCACCTGCGCGGTTTCGCGCGGGGGATGCGAGCGGGCGCGCGGGTCGGGCAGGGGCAGACGATCGGCTACGTCGGGTCGACCGGCCTCGCCAGCGGGCCGCACCTCCACTACGAGTTCAGGGTCAATGGCGTCGCCAAGGATGCGCGCCGAGTCGCGCTCGGCAACGGCGCGCCGATCCGCGACGCCATCCGCGACGACTTCAACCGCGAGCGCGACCGGCTGCTGCTCCTCCTGCACCCGCCCCGGCGTCAGGAGCAGGGCGAGGACGCGCCGCGCTCCATCGCACAGCAGCCCGAAACCCAGGCCCGGTGGCTCCCGTAGCGCTCTCGTAGTGGACCTCTTTCCCGCCATCGATATCCGACATGGCCGCGTCGTTCGCCTGAGCCAGGGCGAGGCGACGCGGCAAACTGTTTATGGGGAGGATCCCGTGGCGGTCGCCGAGCGGTTCGCCGGCGAGGGCGCGGCATGGATCCACCTGGTGGACCTGGACCGCGCATTCGGCGATGGCGAGAACCTGGCGCTCGTGCGCCGCATCGTGACCGTGATCGGCGGGCGGGTACGCGTGCAGCTCGGCGGCGGGCTCCGGACGGTGGCGCTCGTACGCCAGGGGCTCGAGCAAGGGGTGACCCGCGCCGTCATCGGCACGGCGGCGGCGATCGATCCGGCGATTGTGCCCGATGCGGTGGCGGCCCTGGGCACGGACCGCATTGTCGTGGGCATCGACGCGCGCGACGGGCAGGTCGCGATCCGCGGGTGGACCGAGACGTCCAATCTCACCGCCGAGGCCCTCGCGCGCCGCGTGGCGGCCGAGGGGGTGCGCACGGTCGTCTACACCGACGTAGCCCGCGACGGAATGCTGACCGGTCCCGACCTCGACGGGGCGCGCCGGCTGCAGGCCGCAGGCGTCAGTGTCATCGCGAGCGGCGGCGTCGCCGGCGCCGGCGACATCCGTGCGGCGCGCGAGGCGGGGCTGGCCGGCGCGATCGTGGGGCGCGCGCTGTACGAGGGGCGGATCACGCTGGCGGAGGCGCTCGAGGCCGCCGAGTCGGGATCGCGATGATCCTCCGGGCCGCTGTCGTCCTCGCGCTCGCGGCCGCCCTGGCCGCGTTCACCTACCTCCGCCTGGAGCGGGCCGGGCGGCGCGGCTGGGTGCCGCTCGTCTGCCGCGCGGTAGCCTGGGGCGCGCTGGGCCTCCTGCTTCTCAACGTCAGCTGTCCCGTGGCCGGCACCGTTCGACGCCCGCTGGTGTTGCTCGACGCTTCGCTCAGCCTCACCGCGCCCGGTGGCCGCTGGCTCGAAGCCCGCGACTCCGCCGCGCGCTGGGGCGATGTGCGCCGCTTCGGCGACGAGCGCGGATCGACCGACACCCTCCCGACCCGCGGCCGATCGCTGCTCGCGCCCGCGCTCACCGCGGCGTCGGCGTCGGACCGTCCGGTTCTCGTCGTCACCGACGGCGAGGTCGAAGATGCGGCCGATATCCCTCCCGATCTCCTGCAGTCGGTCGGCGTGCGACTCTTTCCTCGCGCCGCCCGTCCCGACCTGGCGCTCACGCGCGTGAGCGGCCCCGCGCGGGTCACCGCGGGCGACTCGATTCCGCTCGAGCTCGAGGTGGAAGCCACCGGCGGCGTCGCGGCCGACAGCGTCGCGAATCGAGGCAACGCTCGGCGGGAAGCGGGTGGGGATCCGGCGCCTCGCACTCAGGAACGGCAGCGCTCGCGGCCGCCTGACGGTGAGCTCGGGAGCGGTCGGACCCGGCGAGCACGTGATCCGTGTGACCCTCTCCCCACGAGGCGGCACGGACGGCGACCCTGAGCCGCGCACGGACACCCGGCTCCACATCGTCACGGTGGCGCCGACGCCGGGTGTCGTCCTGCTCGCGGCGCCCGGGGACTGGGACAGCCGGTTCCTCTATCGCACCCTGCGCGAGGTGGCCCAGCTCCCGGTCCGCGGGTTCGTCCGGGTGGACCCGGAGCGCTGGCGCTCGATGGCGGATCTTTCGCTGGTGCCGGCGGAGACCGTGCGCCAGGTGGCGCGGCGCGCCGATCTCCTGATCCAGATGGGGCGCGTCGGCGCGGTCGCGGAAGGGTCGACCGCGCGCGGCGTCTGGCGCTGGGGCGCGGGCTCGGATTCGACGGCGCTTCCGGGTGACTGGTACCTGCGTTCCGGTGACGCGTCGCCCGTCGCGGGCGCGTTCCTGGGCGAGCCGGTGGACTCGTATCCCCCGGCCATCCAGATCACGCCGCTTCAGCCCCAGTCGGGTGACTGGGTGGCGCTGAGCGCGCAGCTTGGCCGCCGCGGCGCGCCACGCCCGGCGGTCGTCGGCGGCGAGTCCGGGCGCGTGCGTCGGGTGACCGTGACGGTAGACGGGCTCTGGCGCTGGGCCTTCCGCGGCGGGAGCAGCGAGCAGAGCTACCGCACCTGGGTCGCCGCCACGGCGAGCTGGCTGTTGGGTGCCGCCGACTCGACTCGAGGCAGTGCCCGGCCGCTCAGGGCCGTCGTGGAGAACGGGCGACCAGTGACGTTCGAGTGGACGGCGTCGGGGCCGCCAACCGCCGTAGGTGTGGCCTGGAGCGGCGTGGGAGCGCCGCACGCCGATACCCTTCGGTTCGACGGAAGCGGTCGGGCCGCCGTGTGGCTTCCGCCCGGTGAATACCGCTACCGGTTGTCGGGCGGAGGTGGTGGAACGGTGGCGGTGGAGCAGTACTCGGAGGAGCTCTTGCCAAGGCCGCTGGCCCTTCGGGCGCACGAAGCGCGAGCCCGGGCCTCGTCGACCCGACGGGCGGCGCGCGACTGGCTCTGGCTGTTCGGACTCTGCGTCCTGGGGCTCGCCGGCGAGTGGATTGCGCGAAGGCGGCTGGGGCTGCGCTAGGACGGGTGTAAGTTTGGGCATGGCCAACGGCAGATTGACGGACAGGACAGAGGGCCTCTGGAGCCGCATCAAGCGCGTCGCCATGACGGATGTCGGCGCGCTCATGCGGGGGCTCAACGCGGAGGACCTCGAGCGGATGGAACGGGTCCTCATCGAGGCGGACTTCGGCGTGCCCGCCACGGTCGAGCTCACTCAGGCCCTCGAGGACGAGGTCCGGCGCGGAAAGCTCAAGACGGAGGCGGATCTCCGGGGAGCGCTCGAGACCCGGCTCGCGAGCCTGCTCAACGGGCGGAGCGATCCCGGCGTCATCGCGCGCGCGGACCCGGGGCCCACGGTCATCCTCATGGTCGGCGTCAACGGTACGGGGAAGACCACCACGACCGCCAAGCTCGCGCGCCGGCTCCAGCGGGAGGGCCGGAAGGTCCTCCTCGTGGCGGCCGACACCTACCGCGCAGGCGCTATCGCCCAGCTCCAGGTCTGGGCCGAACGGCTCGGCATGCCGTGCGTGGCCGGCGACCCGGGGGGCGATCCTGCCTCGGTGGCATTCAACGCGATCGACGCCGCAGTCTCCCGCGGGCTCGACACCGTGCTGATCGATACGGCCGGCCGCCTGCACACCCAGGACGGCCTCATGGACGAGCTCCGCAAAGTCGTTCGCGTCACCGGCCGGCGCCTGCCCGGCGCGCCGCACGAGACGCTGCTCGTGCTCGACGGCACCGTGGGGCAGAACGCGGTTCAGCAGGGCAAGCTCTTCGCGCAGGCCGTGAGCCCTACGGGCATCGTGGTCACCAAGCTCGACGGCAGCGCCCGCGGTGGCGCCGTGGCGGCGCTCCGCCGGGAGCTCGACCTCCCGATCCGGTTCCTCGGTGTGGGTGAAGGGCTCGACGACCTGCAGGCGTTCGACGCCAAGCGGTTCGCGGCGCATCTGCTGGCGGAAAGTCCGGAGTGAGATCGCGTTGAGATCGCTGGCCCTTCACCACGAAGGCACGCAGGACACGAAGGTACACGAAGGCAAACAACCAATCAGGTGCTTTTCTTCGTGGTCGTTCGTGTCCTTCGTGTCTTCGTGGTGAAGCGCCGGAGGAGCGCCGGAACAATCCCGTGACCACGTCGCGATCCTCAAAATCTGCCGCCCGCCCCACCGGCGCCGTCCGCCTCGATACGCCCGTCAAGTTCCTGAAGGGCATCGGCGAGCGCAGGGCCGAGCAGCTCGAGCGGCTCGGGATCCGGACGGCGCAAGACCTTCTGTGGCACCTCCCGCACCGCTACATCGATGCCTCCACCGTTACCCCGCTCGTGCGCGCGGAGGTGGGGCAGGAGGTGGCCTGCATCGGGCGCGTGGTGGCCAAGGGTGTGGTGCCGACGCGGCGGGGCCTCCGGATCTTCCACGCGGTGTTGCGGGACGATAGCGGCGTACTCGAGTGCGTGTGGCCCGGCCAGGCGTTTCTCGACCGGACCATCCTCGTCGGGCAGACACTCCTCGTGTCCGGGCCGGTGCGCTTCTATCACGGCCGGCAGATGGCGCCGCGCGAGTTCGTCATTCTCGCCGATCCGGACAGCGAGGTCGATCCCCTGGCCGGAGGCAAGGTGCTGCCGGTCTATCCGGCCACCGAGGGGCTGAGCCACAAGGTCATTCGCGGCCTGGTCGATCGGCATCTGGACACGCTCATCGCGTTATCGGGCGACGTGCTGCCCGAGCCACTCCGACGCTCACTTGGCCTGCCCTCGCTGCCCGAAGCCCTACGCGCGGTCCATCGGCCCGCGACGGCGGCCGAGGCGGAGCTGGGCCGGCGCCGGCTCGCCTTCGACGAGCTGCTGGACCTGCAGCTCATGCTCATACGTGCCCGGACGGTGGCGAAGCGGAGCCGGAGCGGCGTGGCCTTCACCGTCCGGCGCGACCTGACCACCCGCCTCCGCGAGTCGCTCCCCTGGGAGCTGACCGACGATCAGCACCGCGCTCTCCGAGAGATCACCGCCGACATGGTCGCCCCCGATCGCATGCATCGTCTCCTCATGGGTGACGTCGGCACCGGCAAGACCGTCGTGGCGCTGTTCGCGATGCTGCTCGCCGTGGAGAACGACTTCCAGGCGGCGCTCATGGCCCCGACCGAGCTCCTCGCCGAGCAGCATGCGGTCACGCTGGAGCAGCTCCTCGCCCCGCTCACGCTCCGGCCCGAGCTGCTGCTCGGCCGGCAGTCCGCGGGGGAGAAGCAGGCGGTTCGTGGGCGTCTCGCCGCGGGCCAGGCGCGGCTGGTGGTGGGTACCCACGCGCTCATGCAGGAAAGCGTCTCGTTCCATCGGCTGGGACTCGTCGTGATCGACGAGCAGCACCGCTTCGGTGTCGAGCAGCGGGCGGCGCTGATCGGCAAAGGCGCCGCACCCGATGTCCTGCTGCTCACCGCCACGCCGATTCCCCGCTCGCTGGCGCTCACGTTCTACGGCGATCTCGATGTCTCCACCCTCCGCCACCGTCCGCCGGGGCGCGGGACCATCCGCACCGCCGCCCGGACCGGCGCGCAACGCGAGCGGGTCATGGAGTTCGTGCGCGAGGCCTGCGGCCGAGGACGCCAGGCCTACGTGGTGCTGCCGGTGATCGAGGAGTCCGAGCGGGCCGACCTGCGCGCGGCCACGACGATGGCTCAGAGCCTCGCAGCTCGGTGGCCGGAGCTCCGCGTGGGGCTGGTACACGGACGGCTCAAGGCGGAGGAGCGGGACGATGTCATGCGGCGCTTTCGAGCGGGCGAGGTGCACGCGCTGGTGGCCACGACGGTCATCGAGGTCGGCATCGACGTCCCGAACGCCACGATCATGCTGATCGAGCATCCCGAGCGCTTCGGACTGGCGCAGCTGCACCAGCTTCGGGGAAGGATCGGCCGCGGGACCGAGGAGAGCTTCTGCATCCTCATGTCGGACACCGAGGCAGCCGATCGGCTGCACGCCTTCGCCGCGACGCAGGACGGATTCAAGATCGCGGAGCTGGATCTGGCGGAGCGCGGAATGGGCGATCTGATCGGCGCGCGGCAGAGCGGGGGGGTCGAGGTGCGTCACGCGCAACTGCCGGCGGACGACGACCTCCTGGCCCGCGCGCGGCAGCTCGCGATCGATCTCATCGGCGCTGATCCGGCGCTGCAGCGGTCGGAGAATCAGCCGCTGCGGGCGCGAGCGGTGGCGCGGTATCCCCGGGCGGTGGAGCTGTTCCGGGTGGGCTAGAACCCGATCCGCAGCCCCACGCCCGTCGCCTGGCGGAGGCTCCGCACTTCCGGCTCGAACGGAATATTGTCGGGCTTCGGGGTGTGGCGGGTGAGCTCGTAGACGAACATCGCCGCCGCGCCGACCAGTGCCGTCTCTCCGGCGAACAGCCACCGCCGCGCGTGCCCGTCGTAGCGCAGCGACGCCTGATAGAGCTCCTCGGTACCGCCGTCGACGTAGCGACCCGACCCGTCGAGCGCGCAGAGGTCGCGGTCGTCGAAGCAGCGGGATCGGAGCATGTCAAACTGGTTGTCTGCCCGGTCATGGGCTCGGTCGGCCAGGTAGTTCATTCCGACCGCGCCCGCGGCAAGCACCCATTTCCCGTACCTGATGAGCGGACTCGTCCCCTGCGCCCGGGCGGCGGGTGCGGCCGTGACCAGGAGCGCGAGCACCAGCACGGCAAAGCGGATCATCGACGGTACCGGTGGAGGTCGCCGTCCCCGCCGACGGCGACCATCCCGTCGTCCAGGGGCAGAGGGCCGAGTTCGGCCGGGGAGGAGAGCTGGATGCGCCAGGCCTCGCGGCCATCGGGTCGGAGGGCCCGGAGCGTGCCATCGGCGCCGCCCAGGAGGACAAGGCCGTCCAGCACGGTCAGTGAGGAGGTTACCGGCCAGTCGAGCTCCGCGATCGGCGTGGCCACCGGCGCCGTGTCGGGGGCGACAGGCGTGAGGCGATAGACCGTACCCCGCCGGCTCGCCGCGTAGAACGTGTCACCCTGGGCAGCCGGCGTCCCGAGCACCGGAGCGTCCAGCGTGGCACGCCAGCGGGGGCGGAGGTCTCCGCGGGCGATCGCCACCACTCCCGAATCCGTCGTCCCGCCCACGAGCAGTCCACGGTGCTGGAGCCAGGGCGACACGATCGCGCCCGGCGACCGGGCGCGGCGAACGATCCTGCCGTCGCGCGCGTTGAGGCGGTAAAGCGAGTCGATGGTGGCTACCACGAGCGTGCCGCTGTCACCGGCAACCGCCGGGATGCGGGAGAACCCGACCATCCGCCGCCAGCGCACTGCTCCCGACGCCGGATCGAGCCCGAACACCTCGCCGCGCTGCGTCTCGGCTACCAGCGTGCCGGCCACCAGCGCGAGCGGCGCGCTGACCGTCCCGGTCGTCGTCCGCCACAGCCGGCGGCCGGTGTGCGCGTCGAGGGCGTATACTCTCCCTTCGGGACGCCCGCTGGCCGCGTACACGGTATCTCCCAGCACGAGCACGCCGCCGCCGATGAGTCCGCCCAGACGGGACGACCAGCGCAGCTGGCCGCTGACCAGATCCACCGCGTACACCTTCCGGTCGACGCTGCCGGCGTAGATGGTCTCACCGGCCACCACGACCCGGCCGGTATAGCGGCGGCCCGACTTGGCACGCCAGACCTGCGCCGGGGCAGCGCTGGACGCCGGCTCCGGCGCGAGGGCGGCGGGCGCCGCCGGCGCGGGCCCGCAGGCTGCGTTGACGCTTCCCAGGAGGAGGGCTAGACTCAACGCTCCCAGCGACATCCCCCTTTTCACAGCGGAACGGGCATGACGGCGGTACGGATCAGCGAGCTGCGCGGGCACGTGGGCGAGACGGTCACCGTGCGCGGCTGGGTCGTGACGACCCGGTCGAGCGGGAAGATCGCGTTTCTGGTGCTGCGGGACGGCACGGGCACCGTGCAAGGGGTCCTGTCCAAGAAGGAGGTGGCTGAGACTGCCTGGGCGCTGTTCGGGACGCTCACCCAGGAGGCCAGCGTGGCGGTCACGGGGGTGGTGCGGGACGAGCCGCGCTCCCCGGGCGGATTCGAGCTGTCGGTCACCAGCCTCGAGCCACTCGGCCCAAGTCCCGACTACCCGATCTCCCCCAAAGAACATGGGACGACTTTCCTCTTCGAACATAGACACTTGTGGCTCCGGACCCGGCGGCAGGCGGCCATCGCGCGGGTGCGCCACGAGGTCGAGCAGGCGATCCGGGACTACTTCTACCAGGAAGGCTTCACCCTCGTCGACACGCCGATCCTGACCGGTGCGATCGGCGAGGAGGCGGGCAACCTGTTCGCCACCGACTACTTCGACCTGGGCAAGGCGTACCTGGCGCAGACGGGCCAGCTGTATGTCGAGGCGGCCGCCGCGGCCCTGGGCAAGGTCTACTGCTTCGGGCCCACCTTTCGCGCCGAGAAGTCGAAGACCCGCCGTCATCTGACGGAGTTCTGGATGGTCGAGCCCGAGGTGGCCTTCAACGACTCCGACGCCAACATGCGGCTGCAGGAATCGTTCGTGAGCTACATCGTGGCACGGGTGCTCGACCGACGCAAGGAGGAGCTGGCCGAGCTCGAGCGGGACACCGCGCCGCTCGAGCAGGTCCAGGCGCCCTTCCCGCGGATCTCCTATTCCGACGCGGTCGCGCGGCTCAACCAGGTCGGCTCCGACATCAAGTGGGGCGACGACCTCGGCGGCGACGACGAGACCCTGCTGGCCCAACAGTACGACCGGCCGCTCTTCGTCTTCAACTATCCCAAGGGCGTCAAGGCGTTCTACATGAAAGAGAACCCCGACGACCCGCGCACGGTCCTCAACAACGACTGCCTGGCGCCCGAGGGTTATGGCGAGATCATCGGCGGGTCACAGCGCGAGGACGACTACGACAAGCTGCTCGCGCGGATCCACCGGCAGGGGCTCGATCCCGAGGCGTACCGCTGGTATCTGGACCTCCGGAAGTACGGCACGTTCGTGCACGCGGGCTTCGGGCTCGGGCTCGAGCGGACGGTTGCCTGGATCTCGGGAATCCCGCACATTCGGGAGGCAATCGCGTTTCCGCGGCAGATTCATCGGTTGTATCCGTAGGCCGGACGGAAGGACGGAAAGACGGAAGGTGGCGCGGATGTCGGGTGCGTCAGCCCTGCTCCGCATCGGCCTCAGTCCATCCGTCCATCCGTCCTTCCGTCTTTCCGTCCTTCCGTCTTTCCGCCCGCCTTCACCTCATCCCACAACCCGTCCAGCGTCTCCAGCCCTGCCCCGTGCAACTCAATCCCCCGCGCCTCCGCCAACCGCTCGACCTCCTCGAACCGATCCCGAAACTTCCGATTGGCACCGTCGAGCGCCGGCCCCGGCTGTACGCCCGCCTTCCGCGCCAGGTTGACGACGGCGAACAACAGGTCGCCGATCTCCTGCACCAGTGCGTCGCTAGGCGCAGGCGTGGGCGTGTTCGGGTCGGCCGGGGCGGCCGGGCGAGGATGGGATGGCCGGTGCCTGAGCTCGGCCTCCACTTCCGCCAGCTCCTCGCGCACCTTCGCACTCGGCCCCGTGGCATCGGGCCAATCGAAGCCGACCGCCGCCGCGCGCTCCTGCAGCCGGTACGCCTTGAGCAGCGGCGGCAGGGTTGGAGTGATCCCCGCGAGTGTCCGGCCTCGACGCTCCTTCCGCTTGATCCGCTCCCACGGCTCCGCGTCACCCAGGTCGAAGAGATGCGGATGGCGCCGGCGCATCTTGCGCTCGAGTCCCTCGGCCACGTCGTCCGGCGAGAACTCGCCGAGCTCCTCGGCGATCACCAGCTGGAACGCCAGATGAAGCAGCAGATCGCTGAGCTCGTCCCGGATGGCGTCACGTTCGCCCTCACCCAGTGCTTGGTCCAGTTCCAGCACCTCTTCGACCAGGTACGGCCGGAGCGATTGGCGGCTCTGCGCCCGGTCCCAGGGGCACCGTGCCCGGAGGTCGCGCACCATCGCCAGCGCGCGTCCAAGCGCTGAATTGTCTTGCATTTATCCCCCGTCAGGAATAAGATACCCGCCGGCTCGCCATGACCTTTACCCCCGAAACGGCCCGGGCCTGGGTGGACGTCGACCTGCGCGCGCTCGTCGCCAATGCGCGCACCCTCGTCGGGCTCACGGGCACCCGCCTCCTGCCGATGGTCAAAGCTAACGGCTATGGTCTCGGCGCCGTCGCCGTGGCGCGGGCGCTCGAATCGCTCGATCCGTGGGGCTACGGCGTGGCGTCGGTCGAGGAGGGGGCGGCGCTCCGGGCCGCAGGGATCATGCGGCCGGTGCTGGTCGCGAGTCCGTTGCTGCCCGACGCCATCGACGCCCACCTCGCGCATGACCTCCGGCCCACCATCGGGGATCTCCCGGCCCTGACCGACTGGTGCCGCCGGGGCTTCCGGCCGTTCCACGTCGAGATCGACACGGGGATGTCGCGCGCCGGCTTCCACTGGGACGAGGCGCCGGCGCTGGTGGCCGCCGCGGCGCTGCTGCGCAACGCAGAAGGATGGGAAGGGCTGTTCACGCATTTCCACAGCGCGGACACCGATCCTGGCTCCGCCTCGGTGCAATGGGATCGTCTCCAGGCTGTGTTGGCGACGATGCCCCGCCGGCCTGCCCTGGTGCATGCCGCCAACAGCGGTGCCGCCCTCCAGGGCCGGCGGTTCGCGGGCGACCTGATCCGCCCGGGCATCTTTCTCTACGGCGGTGCCGCGAGCGCCACCGGACCCGCCCCCAGGCCGGTGGCCACGCTCAAGGCACGTGTCGTGGCGGTGCGCGCGCTCGGCGCCGGCGAGACCGTGAGCTACGGCGCCACCTGGCGCGCGCCGCGCGCGACGACGGTTGCCACGCTCGCCCTGGGATACGCCGACGGCTTTCTCCGGGCCGCTCGCGAGGACTCGGGGAGCTTCGTGTCTCCGTTGCAGCCGAGGGTGGTCGAGCTGGATGGCGTGCTCATGCCGGTCGTCGGGCGTGTGACGATGGACATGACGATGGTCGACGCGGGCGGGCGCAAGCCGGCGCCAGGCGATGTGGCGACGATCTATGGGGGACGCGTCTCCCTCGACCAGCAGGCGGCCGCGGCGGGGACGATTGCCTACGAGCTGCTGACGGCACTCAGCCCACGGGTACCCCGACGCTACGGGAGGGAGCCATGAATGCACACTTCGCGTCACTCGTCCTCGGCCTCGCCCAGCAGGCCGAGGCCGCGCTCGGCGGGTCGCTCCCGCCCGGCGCCGAGGGCATGGGGGACGGGCGCAAAGTGGCGCAGACCCTGATCGACACGCTCGGCATGCTGCAGGAGAAGACCGAGGGACGGCTCGACCCGGACGAGCGCCAGCTGATCGACCAGGCGCTCACTGCGCTCCGCTTCCATTACGTGCAGACCACGCCCCGGCCGTGAGCCGCCGCGCCGCGATCATCGTGCTCGACGGGCTTGGCATAGGCCCGGCGGCCGACACCGACGGCTATGGCGACGCCGGCAGCCACACCCTCGGCAACGTCGCTCGCGCCGTCGGTGGTCTCACGCTCCCGCATCTCGAGGCGCTCGGTCTCGGCTGCTGTGCCCCGCTGGCCGGGGTGAAGTGCGTCGACCGGCCGCGGGCGGCGTGGGGGGTCGCTGAGCCCACCAGCGCCGGCAAGGACAGCATCACGGGTCATTGGGAGCTCTGCGGCCTCGTCATAGGGGTTCCGTTCCCCACCTATCCGCACGGTTTCCCTGACCACGTCCTGGCGGCGTTCAGCGAGCATACCGGCCGCGGCGTGCTCTGTAACGCGCCCGCTTCGGGCACACAGGTGCTCGCGGACTTCGGCGAGGAGCACCGGCGCACGGGCAATTGGATCGTCTATACCTCGGCCGACAGCGTCTTCCAGGTGGCGGCCCACGAGGCCGTGGTGCCGCTCGAGGAGCTGTACGCCGCGTGCGCCGCCGCCCGCGCGATGCTGCAGGGGGAGCACGGGGTGTCTCGGGTCATCGCCCGTCCCTTCGTCGGCGAGCCGGGCGCGTGGGTCCGGACCGCGAACCGGAGGGATTTCAGCCTGCCGCCGCCTGGGCCAACGCTGCTCGACCGGCTCGCCGCGCACCACATACCGCGCGTGGGAGTCGGAAAGGTGGACGACCTGTTCGCGGGCCGCGGCATCTCCAGCGTCCACACCGCGACCAACGGCGAGGCCTACAGCCTGATCGAGAGCGCGCTGGGCACGATGCGCCGCGGCCTGCTGCTCGCCAACGTCATCGAATTCGACCAGACCTGGGGCCACCGGAACGACGTGCCCGGCTATCATGGCGGCCTCCTGGCGCTCGATCGGGCGGTCCCCCGGCTCCTGTCCGGGATGCGGGAGGAGGACCTCGTTATCTTTACCGCCGATCACGGCAACGACCCGACCACCCCGTCCACCGACCACTCGCGCGAAGTCGTGCCGCTGCTGGCGGTGGGTCCACGGGTCCGGCCGGTGCCATTGGGCCGGCGCCCGACTTTCGCCGACATCGGCCAGACCGTGGCCGATTTTCTTGGTGTCCCGCCGCTCTCGGCGGGCACGTCGTTTCTGCCAGAGGTCTGGAGTGACTGACACCCTGATTGACGCGGCCCGCGCCGCGCAGCAGCGCGCGTACGCGCCCTATTCCCATTTTCGCGTGGGCTGCGCGCTCGAATCGGACGATGGCCGCGTGTTCGTCGGCTGCAACGTCGAGAATGCCTCCTACGGGCTCACGATCTGCGCCGAGCGCGCCGCGGTGTGCGCCGCGGTCGCGGCCGGCGCCCAGCGCTTCCGGCGCGCGGTCGTCGTGTCGGACGCGGACCCTCCCGCCGCGCCGTGCGGCGCCTGCCGGCAGGTGCTGTCGGAGTTCGGGCCCACGCTCCGCGTGGACGGCGTCAGCCCGGCCGGCTCGGTGACCTGGACGATCGCCGAGCTCCTGCCGGCGGCGTTCGGGAAGGAGCAGCTCGCGTGAGCCGTCCGTGGCGCTGGGTTGTAGGCGTGGCGGGGCTGATCGGGGTGATGACGGCGTGTCAGGAGAAGCTGACCTCGCCGGCGGACTGCCCCGCGCTCTGTCCCGGCGGCTCGGTGCAGGTGTTCGATACCGTCGTGCCCGCGCTCGCACTCCGTGACAGCAGCTTCCCCGTGCACAGGGATAGCGCCAACGGGTATGTCGCCCGCGGGCAGGGCGAAGGGCTGCTGCTCTCGAGCGGCTTCGCGGCCAGCGAAGACCGGGCGGTCTACCGGTTCGCCGCCCGGGGCGATTCGATCGCGGTGCGCGACACGCTGCGCGGATATGCGGTCGATTCGGTGAAGCTGACCATGACGCTCCTGGTGCGTGACACACTGGTCGACGGCCTCAAGGTCTACCTCTACCGACTGCCGAGCTCGGTGGACAGCACCGCGACGTTCGCTGGCGTCGAGTCGCAGTTTGTCGACAGCAACTTCATCGACAGTATCGCCGTGCCTGACACGCTCAACTCTGGCGCGCTCCAAACGACGCTGCGTGGTGCGGACGTGGACCGGCTGCGGCTGAGGGCGGGTGGCGACAGTGTCCTGGCCTTCGGGCTCCGGATGACCGCCGTCTCGCCGACCGGGATCCGGATTGGCGCCCTGGGGTCGAGCACGGCGGCCACCTACACGAGCTACGTCACGGTCGACGTGCCGGACACCGGTTCGCTCCGCAATCAGGTGCTGACCCGGACGACGGACTTCAACACCTTCGTGACCCAGAACCCCGTCGTTCCGGACGATACGCTGCTCACCGTGGGCGGCGAGCCGTCCTCGCGGGCGGTGGTGCGCTTTGGCCTGAGCGATGCCTTCCTTGACTCGACGACGATCGTCCGCGCTACGCTCGAGCTCACGCCTGTCCGTCCGATCATCGGGCTCCCGAACGATCCCTCGGCGATCCGGGTCCTGGCCGTCATCGGCGACCTCGGCGCGAAGTCACCCATCACGACTGATGCGAACTTCATCCGCGAGGATACCCTCCCTACGGTGCAGGGCGATACCGTGACGATCGAGATGACCCGCATCGTGCAGCTCTGGCAGAGCTCGCGGCTCCGGCCGCAGAGCATCTTCCTCCGCATGATTCCCGAGGGTGCCAGCTTCGCGCGCGCTGTCTTCTTCTCGACCCGCTCTGCGGCAGGTGGCGTCCTCGTGGCGCCGCGCCTCCGGATCACGTTTCAGCGCGCCTTCCCCTTCGAGAATCCATAAGTGCGCCGAGCCCTCCTGGTCCTGTGTCTGGCGTCGGTTCCCGGGGTGGCCGCCGCCCAGTCGTCGCAGTTCGGTGTCCGCGGGCTCGGGTTGCCCGGCCGGTCCCTCAGCACCTACGCGTTCGGGACCGGCGGTGCCTTCGGAATGTTCGACCCGACGTCCGGCCTCAACCCGGCCGCGCTGGGCCGGCTCACCGCGCTCACGGCAGGCCTGAGCTCCCTGCAGGACTTCCGGCACATCGAGAACCCGGCGGGGACCGAGTCGCTCCGCGAGACCCGGTTCCCGTTCGTGTCGGTGGCGGGGCCGATCCGGAAATATCCCGGCGTCGTGGGCATCAGCTTCTCCAGCTATACCAGCCGGGACTTCACCCAGGCCACGGCCGACACCATCCTGCTGCGCGACGCGCTGGTGCCTGTGAACGATACCTTCTCGTCCCGGGGCGGCCTCAGCGACCTCCGCTTCGCCGGCGCGTACCGCGTGGGGGAGACCTGGATCTTCGGCGGCTCCTTTCACGTCATCACCGGTTCCACCCGGCTGCGGTTCCGACGGTCTTTCGCGGACACCAGTTTTCAGGCGGCGACCCAGAGCTCGGAACTCTCGTACGCGGGCATTGGCGCCGAGCTCGGCGTGATCCGGAACTTTGGCACCGGGTTCAGCGTGGCCGCGACCGTCCGCTCGGATGGGCACGCCAACGTCGACCGCGATTCGGCTCGGGTATCGACGGTGGATCTGCCGTACACGTTCGGGCTCGGACTCCAGTGGCGTCCCAGTCCCAAGCTGAACCTGGTGAGTCAGGTGCTGGTCAAGACCTGGTCGGCGGCCAACAGCGATCTTCTGGCGCAGGGCGGCACCGGCGCGGACAACACCACCGAGGTTTCGCTCGGCGGCGAGTTCACACCGGACCCTCGCAAGCCGACCCGGCGTCCGCTCCGGTTTGGCGCGCGCTACGGCTCGCTCCCGTTCTCGGTAATCGAGGGCGATCAGCCCCACGAGTTCGGCCTGTCACTCGGCACCGGACTCCGTTTCGCCCAGGAGCGCGCCGGCATCGACCTCGGACTGGAGCACGTGTGGCGCTCGGCGGGTGCCTACTCCGAACGGGCCTTCCTGCTGAACCTCGGTGTGACGGTGCGGCCGTAGGCGATATGTTTACCCCATGAAGCGCATCT
This sequence comes from uncultured Gemmatimonadales bacterium, assembly GCA_963728705.1. Taxonomy (GTDB): domain Bacteria; phylum Gemmatimonadota; class Gemmatimonadetes; order Gemmatimonadales; family GWC2-71-9; genus CAVVWJ01. Next base: position 38,982 of record CAVSLY010000010.1, on the reverse strand, counting down.
ACATCGAAACCTACGGCTGCCAGATGAACGTCGCGGACTCCGAGCTCATGTTCGGTGTCCTCGGGCGCGAAGGCTACGTGCGCGCGGACCATCCGGCCGAGGCCGATGTGATGCTGGTGAACACCTGCGCGGTCCGGGACAATGCCGAACAGCGGGTCATCGGGCGCATGGGCGAGCTGCAGCGCCACAAGCGTCCGGGAGACGTGCTCGGCGTGGTCGGCTGCATGGCCCAGCGCCTGGGCCCCATCCTGCTCGAGCGGGTCCCGAAGGTCGACCTCGTCGTCGGTCCGGACGCCTATCGCAATCTGCCGGAACTGATCGACCGGGCGGGCCACGGACAGCGTGCCTCCGACGTCGAGTTTCGCGACTGGGAGCACTACGAAGACGTGCCGCCGGTGCGGGAAAAGAGCCCGACGGCGTTCGTCACGGTACAGCGCGGCTGCGACTACCGCTGCACCTTCTGCATCGTGCCGTTCACCCGGGGCCCGGAGCGGAGCCGGCGGCTCGAGGACGTGGTGCGGGAGGTTGAGGCGCTCGCCGCCGCCGGCACCACCGAAGTGACCCTGCTCGGCCAGACGGTCAACAGCTACCATGACGGTCGGCACGATTTCGCCGACCTGCTCCGGGCCGTCGGCGCGGTGAGTGGTATCCGCCGTCTGCGGTTCACGAGCCCGTACCCCACCGAGTTCACCGAGCGCGTGATCGGTGCCATGGCCTCGACGCCGGCCGTCTGCGAGCACGTGCACCTGCCGGTACAGAGCGGGTCGGATGCGGTGCTCCGGCGCATGCTGCGGCGGTACACCCGCGCCCGCTACCTGGAGGTAATGGCGGCGCTCCGGTCGGCGGTTCCCGGCATGACCTTCTCGACCGACATCATCGTCGGCTTCCCCGGCGAGACCGAGGCGCAGTTCGAGGAGACGCTCACCCTCGTCACCGATGCGGATTTCGACGACGCCTATACCTTCAAGTACTCGGTCCGCGAGGGCACGCCGGCGGTGCGCCTGCGTGACCATGTGCCGGACGACGTCGCGTCGGCTCGGCTCGAGCGGCTCATCGAGGCCGTCCGCGCGAACACCCGCCGGAAGAACGTGGCACGCGTGGGCGAGCTGCACGAGGTGCTCGTCGAGCGTCCCGCGCGCCGGGGCGACCTCATGCTCGGGCGCACGCGCACCAACCAGCTCGTTCTGCTCGACCTCCCGCCGTCCGCGGCCGGCGATTACCATACCTGCCGGCTCACCGGCACCACCGGCTCCACCTTCACCGGCGCGGTCGTCATGCCCGCATTGGCGGTCCTGTGATCCACAATCTCTCCGAAGAGCACGTCCAGGCGTCGTACGAGTCGCTGGTGTCGCGCTTCCCGGACTTCTGCGGCTGCGACGTCTGTCGGGCGGATGCCATGGTGTACGCCCTCAATCGGGTTCCGGCGCGATATGTCTCCACCCAGCAAGGATCGGTGATCACCGAGGTCAGCCTGGAGAAGGATCAGAACCGGGCGGCCATCGACGTCGCGATGATGGACGGCCTCCGGCGGATCTCGCTCTCGCCGCGCTGCGGCGCGAAACGCGGCGGCCGACAGGCCTGACCGCGGACCGGCCGCGGTGACGCCGCGGCCGGCGATCCTCCTCACGCTCGCGTATGGGGCCGGTCTCGCGACCGGCCTCCTGCGTTTCGGGGCGCCGGTGGGCGCGCTCCTGGTCCTGGCGGCAACCGCGTGTCTTGCCGCGGCTGTCAGCGGGCCGCTTCCATTCCTGTTCGTCGTGGCCATCACCGTGGGCCGCGCGAGCTCGGAGCTGGCCTGGGTGGTCGATGCCGGCAGCTGCGCCGCGCGCCTGCCCGCGGGTCGCGTCCGGCTGACTGTGCGCCTGCACGAGCCGGTGCCGCTCGAGGGGGGCCGACTCGAAGTCACCCCGATCGGTGCCGGGTGCACCGGAGCGGTGGCCGCTCGCTGGCCCGCAGGCGACCCGCGACCGGCGGGCATCACGAGCCGGATCGAGGGCACTTGGATCCCGCGCCCAAGTACCGCCGGCAGGGCCGGTGGCATGCTGGCCGTTGCCGGCGGCGGGCCGGGGCAGGGCTCCCCGACGCTGCCAGAGCGGGTCCGCACGGTCGTCGCCGGCGCCAGTCGAGAGCTCTACGGCGCCCGCGCACCGCTGGTCGACGCGCTGATGCTGGGGCGGCGCGGTGGGATCGATCCCGAGCTGCAGGACCGCTTCGCCCAGTCCGGCCTCGTGCACTTGCTGTCCATCTCCGGCTTCCATGTCGGGCTCATCGGTGCCTGGATCTTCCTGGTGGCGCGTCTGCTCCGCGCGCGGCGGGAGCCCGCGCTGATCCTCGCCGCTGGGGTCAGCACGGCCTACGTGGCGTTCCTCGGCTGGCCCGCGCCCGCCACGCGGGCGGCGGCGCTGGCTCTGGTGCTCACCCGCTGCCGCATTCGCCAGCGGCAGGTGCGGGCCGACGAGCTGCTCTCGGCAACCTGCCTCGCGGTGCTGCTGATCGATCCGTGGGCAGCGCTTGATCTGGGGGGGTGGCTCTCGGCCGCGGCGCTGTGGGGTGCCACGCGTTTCAGCCGCTGGGCCGACGGCGCGCTCGGCCGGAGTGTCGGCTGGCGCACGCTTGGCTCGTCGGTGGGGGCCACGCTCGCCACCGGGCCGATTACCGCCTGGTCCCTCGGGACGGTCGCACCAGTAGGGGTGCTCCTCAATTTCGCCGCTATTCCGATCGCGGCGGTGGCCGTGCCCGGCGTGCTGCTGAGCCTGCTGCTCCAGCCGGTGGTGTCCCCGCTCGCCCGCCCGTTCGCGGCCGGCTCGGGCCTGATGCTCCACCTGCTCGAGCTCGTCGCCCAGCTCGGCGCGGCGGTCCCCGGTGGGCATCAGCTCCTCGAGCCGGGCAGCGTAAGCGGCACCGGTCCCTGGCTCGCGGCGCTCGTCGTCGGCCTGTGGATCACCGCTCCGCGCAACACGCTGCGCGAAGGGGCACGGCGAACCGGCTGGGCGCTCACGGCGGTGGTGTGGCTCGGGCTGGCGCGCACGCCGATCGCGCTCGCGGGTGACGGCGGCCCGAGCCTCGCGTTACATTTTCTGGACGTGGGGCAGGGAGACGCCGCCGCGATCCGGACGCCGGCCGGACACTGGATCCTGGTGGACGCCGGCCCCGCGGGCGAAGGTGCGGACGCCGGGCGAAGAGTGGTGGCGCCGTTTCTCCAGCGGCAGGGTGCCCGCTCCCTGACGCTCGCGGTGGTCTCCCACGCCCATGCCGATCACCTCGGCGGCCTGCCGTCCGTGATGGCGCGCCTTCCGACGGGCCTGGTCATCGAGCCCGGGGCCGACGTGGCCGACTCGCGATACACACGCTTCCTGGACCGGCTGCTCGCCGACGGCGTTCCCTGGCACCCGGCACGAGCGGGGGACCGATTCGAGGTCGACGGCGTCCGCGCTACTGTCCTCCATCCGGTGTCCGGCTGGGCGCGCTGGGGCGAGGACGTGAACGAAGACTCGCTCGTGCTGCTGGTCGAGTACGGCGACTTCCAGGCGCTCTTCGCCGGCGACGCCGGCTTCCCCGCCGAAGGCGTGATGCACGGCCGGCTCCGGACGGTGGACCTGCTCAAGGTGGGGCACCACGGGAGCCGTGGCAGCACCGGCGACGACTGGCTTGCCGAACTCGCGCCGGCGGTGGCGGTGATCTCGCTGGGTCGGAACGACTACGGCCATCCCGCGCCGGCCACGCTCGCGCGCCTTCGGGCCCACGAGGTGGCGGTGCGCCGGACCGATCGCGAGGGAACGGTCACGGTCGTCACCGATGGCCGGCGCATGACGGTGAAATCGAACGCGGGGACCGCGAGCTACGACGTGCGATGAGGGCTGACTCACAGACACCGGGGGCTTCGTGCAGACGTCGGTCACGACCATCGAGCGGTTCATTCTCGACCAAGAAGACCGCTACCCCGAGGCCACCGGGGAGCTGTCTAATCTGCTGTATGACATCGCGCTGGCGGCCAAGATCATCGCCGCGGCAATCCGACGAGCCGGGCTCGTCAACATCCTGGGGAAGCAAGGCTCCGAGAACGTACAGGGGGAGCAACAGCAGAAGCTGGACGTGCTGGCCAACGAGACGATCAAGAATTGCCTGAAGCACACCGGCCGGGTGTGCGTCATGGGGTCGGAGGAAGACGAAGACATCATTCCGGTCCCTCCTGAAAGCGCAGTCGGCAAGTACGCGGTTCTCTTCGATCCCCTCGACGGCTCCTCCAACATCGACGTCAACTCCGCGGTCGGCACCATCTTCAGCATTCACCGGCGGCTCAGCATGGAAGGCCGGGGCACGGTGGCGGACGTGCTGCAGCCCGGCTGCCACCAGGTCACGGCCGGCTATGTGATGTACGGCTCGAGCACGATGCTGGTCTACACGACCGGTCAGGGCGTCCACGGTTTCACGCTCGACCCTACGATCGGTGAGTTCCTGCTGTCACACGAGCGTATCGTGACCCCCCGCGTCGGAACTTATTACAGCGTCAACGAGAGCAACTTCGGTCGGTGGGACCGAACGGTGCAGGCGGCGGTGCGTGGGCTCAAGGGCGACATGCCCCACGGGGTGAAGCCCAAGAACAGCCGGTACATCGGGTCGCTGGTGGCGGACTTCCACCGGAACCTCATCAACGGCGGCGTGTTCCTGTATCCGGCCGATTCCAAGAATATGAACGGCAAGCTGCGCCTGCTGTACGAGGCCAGCCCGATGGCGTTCATCGCCGAGCAGGCGGAAGGGAGCGCCACTGACGGCGTCAACCGGATTCTCGACATCGTGCCCAACAGCCTCCATCAGCGCACGCCGCTCGTCATCGGAAGCCGGGAGGACGTGGGCTTCGTGGCCGACACGATCCGCCGCGTGAGCAGCTCCGAGCGGGTGAGCGGCGCCGTCTCGCAGCCTGCCCTGTGACCACGACGGTCTACGGCCCCGGCGACTGGGCCGGCGATCCGGCGCGGGACCTGGGCCAGCCGGGAGAATTTCCCTTTACTCGTGGCGTCTACCCCAACATGTACGCCGGCCGGCTCTGGACCATGCGCCAGTACGCCGGGTTCGGGACCGCGCAGGAGACCAACGGCCGGTTCCGGCAGCTCCTGGCCGCGGGGCAGATGGGCCTGTCGACGGCGTTCGACCTGCCGACCCAGATGGGCTACGACTCCGACCATCCGATGGCGCAGGGCGAGGTGGGCCGGGTGGGGGTCGCCATCGACACCGTCGATGATCTGGCCGACCTTTTCCACGCGATCCCGCTCGACCAGGTCTCGAGCTCGATGACGATCAACGCCACCGCGCCGATCCTGCTGGCCATGTACGTCGTGGTCGGGGAGGAGCAGGGCGTCCCGCGCGCCGCGCTCACCGGCACGGTGCAGAACGACGTGCTCAAGGAGTACATCGCGCGAGGGACGTACATCTATCCGGCGGCGCCGTCGCTCCGGCTGGTGGCCGACATCTTCCGCTTCGTGCGCGACGAGGGCATGAGCTTCAACCCGATCTCGATCAGCGGTTACCACATGCGCGAGGCGGGCGCCACGGCGGTGCAGGAGGTCGGATTCACGCTCGCCAACGCGCTCGAGTATGTGCGGGTCGCGGTAGAGGCGGGGCTCGCGATCGACAGCTTCGGGCCCCGGCTGTCGTTCTTCTTCGCGAGCCACAACGATCTGTTCGAGGAGACCGCCAAGTTCCGGGCGGCGCGCCGGCTCTGGGCGCGGCTGGTTCGCGAGCGCTTCGGCGCGGGCGAGGCGACCGCGCGGCTCCGATTTCATACGCAGACCGGCGGGGTCACACTCCAGGCCCAGCAGCCGCTCGCCAACATCGTGCGAGTGACGGTGCAGGCGCTGGCGGCGGTGCTGGGCGGCACGCAGTCCCTCCACACCAACGGCTACGACGAGGCTCTGGCGCTGCCGACGACCGAGTCGGCGACGCTCGCGCTCCGCACGCAGCAGGTGATCGGGTACGAGAGCGGCGTGGCTAAGGTCGTCGATCCCCTCGGCGGCAGCTACTACGTCGAGAGCCTGACGGATGCCATCGAGGCGGGCGCGCGGGCGCTCATCGACGAGGTGGACGCCCTCGGTGGCGCCGCGCGTGCCATCGAGCTCGGTTTCTTTCAGGAGGCCATCGCCCGGAGCGCGTACGAGATCCAGAAGGCGCAGGAGTCGGGCGAGATGGTCGTGGTCGGGGTCAACCGGTTCACCGATGGCTCGCCGCCGCCTGCCATCGCGGCGCCCGACTTCTCGGCCCTCGAGGCGCAGCAACGCGCCCGCCTGGCCGAGTCCCGGCACCGTCGCGACCAGTCCCGGGTCACCGCCACCCTCACCAGTCTTCGCGCCGCCGCGGCCGGCACCACCCCGCTCATGCCTCCCATCCTCGACGCCGTCCGCGCCCGGGCCACGCTCGGCGAGATCAGTGATACGCTCCGTGACGTGTGGGGCGTCTATCGGCCGGCGTGATTTCGGGCGTGCTTGCGGCGGCTCGGGTCGCGTCGCAGAGAGCGGTGATCCACCGTCACTCATGATTCACCACAGAGGCACAGAGGGCACAGAGAACACGAACAGCACGGAGGGAGCTGAAGTTGACGCCGTCTTGTCGGGGCAGGTCATCGGTGCCGCGATCGAGGTGCATCGAGCGCTCGGTCCAGGCCTCCTGGAATCCAGCTACCAAGCATGCCTCACCCGAGAGCTGACGCTCCGCGGTCTCGCGTGAGTACAACAGAAAGAGATTCCACTTCAGTACAAAGGTGTTTGCGTACACAGCGCGTATCGCATCGACCTGCTGGTCGAGGGGCGGCTGATTGTAGAAGTGAAAGCCATTGAGGCCCTCACTCCGATTCACCGCGCCCAACTTCTTACCTACCTCAGGCTGCTTCACCTGCGTTTCGGCCTGCTGATCAACTTCAACGTCGAAGCACTGACACGCGGGGTCAGGCGGGTCGTCAACGGTCGTTGAGTCCTCTGTGTCCTCTGTGCCTCTGTGGTGAATCGGGTGCCGGCTATGCGACGAGCCGGAAGCCCGCCGACTTGAGGACCCTGCCGGAGCAGGCTAAGTTTAGCTGCTGATTTCGTTTACCCCCAGCGAGCGTCCATGCCGACCTATGAGTACGAGTGCCCCGAGGGGCACCGCTTCGAGAAGTCCCAGAAGATGACCGACAAGCCGCGGGCCAAGTGCCCGACCTGCGGCAAGGCGGCCACGCGGAAGATCTCGGGCGGCGCCGCACTCGTCTTCAAGGGGACCGGCTTCTACATCACGGACTACGGCAAGGACGGCAAGGGCCCGCGGAAGGCGGAATCCGAAAAGCCGGCCGCCGAGGCGAAGTCCGAGCCCGCGAAGGCGGACGCCAAGCCTGCCGCCAAGAGCGACACGAAGGCCGAGTCCAAGCCGGCCAAGAAGGCCGTCTCCGAGTGAGCGACGTGCTTCGCGCCGAGCTGGCGAGGGTAGCCTCGCGACTCGGCGCCGACGGTGTGGAGTTCGTGCTCGAGCGGCCCCGCGACGCCGGCCACGGCGACCTCGCGACCAACCTCGCCATGGTGCTCGCCAAACGGGAGCGCGCCAATCCCCGGAAGACGGCCGAGCGCGTGCTCGAGGAGCTCCAGGCTTCCTCGGCCCTCGTGGCGCGCACGGAGATCGCGGGCCCCGGCTTCATCAACTTCTGGCTGGCACAGGACCAGCTGGCGTCGGCGCACCAGGCCATCCTCGAGCAGGGCGCCGCCTTCGGCCGAAGCACCGCCGGCGCCGTGCTCGACGTCAATGTGGAATTCGTCTCCGCCAATCCCACCGGCCCGCTGCACGTGGGCCACGGCCGCGGCGCCGCGCTGGGCGACGCCATCGCGGCGCTGCTCGAGTGGACCGGCCACCGTGTCACGCGTGAGTTCTACATCAATGACGCCGGCGTCCAGATCGACCGGGTGGCGCAGAGCCTCTGGGCCCGCGTGCGGCAGCTGGCCGGACATTCTACCGCGATCCCCGAGGGCGGGTACCACGGGGAGTACCTCAAGGAGAGCGCCCGCGAAGTGCTCGACCTCGAGGGACCCGGGTTCGCCGACCTGCCGGAAGAGGAGGGCGTGCGGCGCAGTCGTGTCCTCGCGCTTCGGATGCAGCGCGTCGAGCAGGATCGCGACCTCGCCGACTTCGGCGTACGGTTCGACGTCATGTCGTCCGAGCAGATGATCTACGACTCGGGCCGCGTGGAGCGCGCGCTCCGGCTGCTGCACGAGCGCGGACTCACCTTCGAGGCCGAGGGCGCGCTCTGGCTCCGCACTACGGAGTTCGGCGACGACAAGGACCGCGTCCTCCGGAAGAGCGACGGGAGCTTCACCTATCTCGTGCCCGACATCGCGTACCACATCGACAAGCACGATCGCGGCTTCGACCGCGTCGATCGACGTCTGGGGCGCGGATCATCACGGCTACATCCCGCGGATGCGCGCCGTGCTCGAGGCCCTCGGCTACCCGCCGGAATTCTTCGATGTCGCCCTGGTGCAGCTGGTGAAGGTGGTGCGCGGCGGGGAAGAGGTGAAGATGTCGAAGCGCAGTGGCGAGTTCGTCACGCTGCGCGACCTGTACGAGGAGGTCGGCGTCGACGCCGCGCGCTACTTCTTCCTGATGCGGAAAGGCGCGAGCCCGCTCGACTTCGACCTCGACCTCGCCAAGCGCCAGACCGACGAGAACCCGGTGTTCTACGTCCAGATGGCGCATGCCCGCCTGAGCGGGATCTTCCGCACGGCCGAGCGCGCGCCCGAGAGCGTGACCGGCGCCCTCGAGCTCGCCGCGCTCCCCGCGCCGCAGGACGCCGAGCTGCTGAAGAAGATGGTGACCTTTCCGGAGATCGTGGAGAAAGCCGCGCGCGACCGCGAGCCGCACCGCGATCACCGTCTTCCTCCACGAGCTACGCCACCGCGGTCCACGCCTGGTATCACCACACGCGGGCGGTCGGCGCGCCCGAAGGCCCGGCCACCGAGCAGGCGCGCCTGCTGCTCGCCCGCGCCGCCCGTATCGTCCTGGCCAATGCCCTCGCCCTCCTGGGCCTCACCGCTCCCGACCGGATGTGACCGGATGACCCTCCTCGTCGTCGGCAGCGTCGCGCTCGACTCCATCTTCACGCCCTTTCGGCGAGACCGCCGACGCGCTGGGTGGCTCCGCCGTGTACTTCAGCGTGGCCGGATCGCTGCTGCATCCGGTGCAGGTCGTCGGTGTCGTCGGCAGCGACTATCCGGTGGCCGAGCTCGAGCGGCTCGCCGCTCGCGGCATCGACTGGAGCGGCGTGGAGCACGCCGAAGGCGAGAGTTTCCGCTGGAAGGGCAAGTACTCCTACGACCTCCAGAGCCGGGAGACGCTCGAGACCCGGCTCGGCGTGTTCGCCGACTTCCAGCCCAAGCTGCCCGAGGCCTTTCGGTCGGCGGAGTTTCTGTTCCTCGGCAACATCGATCCCGAGCTCCAGCTCGGGGTGCTGAGCCAGGTGCGCAGGCCCAAGCTCGTCGTGTGCGACACGATGAACTACTGGATCCAGAGCAAGAAGCGCGCAGCTCCTCGACCTGCTGAGCCGCGTGGACCTGCTGATGGTCAACGACGGCGAGGCCCGCGAGCTGAGCGGCGACTGGAACATCCACCGCGCCGGGCGCTGGATCCTGGCGCACGGACCCAAGCGCGTGGTGATCAAGCAGGGCGAGCACGGCGCGCTGCTGATCGAGCCCGACCCGCACCTTCTACGTGCCGGCCTTTCCGCTCGAGAACGGTGTTCGATCCCACCGGCGCGGGCGACGCGTTCGCCGGCGGGTTCATGGCGTATCTGGCCCGCAGCGGGTCGATCGTCGGAGGACAACATCCGCCGCGCGATGGTCGTACGGGGCCACCATGGGCTCCTTCGCGGTCGAGCAGTTCGGCATCCGCGGCTTCGAGACGGTCGACTCTCGCGGACGTCTGCGACGCGGGTGCAGGCCTTCGCCGGATCTCACGCACGTGACCCTGGCCGAGGAGCTCGCGTGACGTCGGCCGGCGAGTACGCGGCCGCCGGGGTCGACCTCGCGCGGCGCCGACGAGGCGAAGGCCCGGATCGGCGAGGCTGGTGGCCGGGACCCGGACGCCGCTCTCGGTGGGCAAGGTCGGCGCGTTCGGCGGGATGGTGCGGGTGCCGGCCGGGATGCGGAAGCCGGCGCTGGTGCTCAGCACCGATGGCGTGGGCACCAAGGTGCTGGTGGCGCGCCAGGCCGGCCGCTTCGACACCGTGGGCGAGGACCTCGTCAACCACAGCGTCAACGACATCCTGGTGCACGGCGCCACGCCGATCGCGTTCATGGACTACATCGCGGGCGTCGGGCTCACGGTCGAGCAGATCGCCGGCGCATCGTCGAAGGGATCGCGCGCGGGTGCCGGGCGCACGGCATGGCGCTCGCCGGAGGCGAGACGGCGCAGATGCCGGGCCTGTACCAGCCGGGCACCTACGATCTGGCCGGCACCATCGTCGGCGTGGTCGAGGAGGACGAGGCGCTGCACGGCGACGCCGATCGTGCCGGGCGACGTGCTGCTCGGCTACGCGTCCACCGGCCTGCACACCAACGGCTACACGCTCGCCCGCCGCATCGTCTTCGACCGGCATGAAGCTCGGCCTCGGCGACCCGCTCGGCGGGACCGGCCGACGCGTCGCCGACGCCCTGCTCGCGGTGCACCGGAGCTACGCGGCAGCCGTGCGCCCGGTGCTCCGACCGGATGCACGCGCTGGCGCACATCACCGGCGGCGGCATCGCCGGCAACCTGGTGCGAATCCTGCCCGACGGCTGCGAGGCGGTGGTCGATCCCGACGTCCTGGCAGCTGCCGCCGCTGTTCGCGCTGCTGCAGCAGGCGGGGCGAGATCTCCACCGACGAGATGCGCGAGGTGTTCAACCTCGGCGTCGGTCTCATCGCCGTGCTGCCGGCGGACGCCGTGGCCGCCGCGCAGGCAGCGGCGCGCGCGGCCGGCGTCGCCACCTGGCTCATGGGTGAGATCCGCCGAGGCAGCCCGGCCGTGCGGTTCGCCGTGACAGCGACGCAATCATGCCCGGAACCGCTGACGAGCAGGACGCGATGCGCCGCGCGCTGGAGCTGGCGCTGGCGGGGATGGGGACGGGTGCACCCCAATCCGCTGGTCGGCGCCGTGGTCCTCGCGGGACGGCGAGTCGGTGGGCGAAGGCTGGCACGCCGAGTTCGGCGGCGCGCACGCCGAGCCCATAGCGCTGGCCGCGGCCGGCGAGCGGGCCCGCGGAGCCACCCTGGTCGTGCACGCTCGAGCCCTGCGTTCACCAGCGGCAAGCAGCCGCCCTGCACCGAGGCGCATTCTCGCCGCCGGGGTGCGCGCGGGTGGTCGCGGCGATCGCGCGATCCCGAATCCCGTGGCCGCCGGCGGCGGCGGCGACGGCTCCGCGCGGCCGGCGTCGACGTGGAGCTCGGCCTCCTCGCCGACGAGGCCGCGGCGCCAGAACGCCGCCTTCCTCCACCGCCCAGCGCGACCGATCGCGACCCTTGGTGGCGCTCAAGCTCGCCACCTCGCTGGACGGCCGCATCGCCGACGCCAACGGCCATTCGCGATGGGTCTCGGGGCAGCCGACGCGCGGGATTTCGTGCACTGGCTTCGCGCCGGTTTCGACGCGATCGCCGTCGGCGGCCGCACCGCCCGGGCCGGACGATCCCTCGCTCACCGTGCGCGGCCCGCTGGTCCCGCGGGTGCGCGCCGCGCCGGATCGTTTTCGACCGCCGATGGCGACGTGCCCGCCTGCGCTCGCGTCTGCGTCCGCACGCGCGCGAGACGCCGACGATCGTCGTCGCCGTCGGCGCTCGCCGAGCCGGAGCGGCTGGCACCGCTCGAAGCCGCGGGCGTGCGGCCTCGTTCGCGCCCGAGCCTGGCCGAGGCGCTCCGCGCGCTGCGCGAGCAGCGGCGTGACCTCGCTGCTGGTCGAGGGCGGGGGACGGCTGGCGGGGGCCCTGCTCGCGCGAAGGCCTGGTAGACCGGTACTACTGGGTTCAGACGCCGCTCTGGCTCGGTGCGAGCGCGGTGTCCGGCCGTCGCCGGGCTGCCCGACGACGCCGCTCGACCAGGCGCGCGCGCTGGCGCGTCACCGACGCCGCGCGCTGGGTGACGACACGCTGCTCGTCCTGGACCGGCCCTGATGTTCACCGGCATCGTCACCGCCATCGGCCAGGTGCGCCGCCGCGTCGAGCGGAGACGAGCGGCGCTCGAGCTCACGCATCGCCTGTCCCTATGAAGGGCTCGTGACGGGCGAGAGCATCGCGGTGGACGGCGCCTGCCTGACCGTCAGTCGGTGGGCGTCGGGTGAGTTCACAGCTCACGTCATCGCACCATCGCTAGAGCGCACCCAGTTTCAGCACTTACGAGGTCGGCCGGACGCGTGAATCTCGAGCGGGCGCTGCAAGTCGGCGACCGGCTGGGCGGGCACCTGGTGCAGGGGCATGTGGACGGCGTGGGCACGGTCGAGCGAGTGGCGACGCGAGAGGACGCGCGGTTGCTCGACCTCAGCGTGCCCGAGGAGGTGGCCCGGGTCTCGGTCCCGCTCGGCTCGGTCACGGTCGATGGCGTGAGCCTTACCGTCAACGCGATTCCCGCCCCGGGCGTGATCCAGATCTCCCTGATTCCGTTTACCTTACAGCATACCACGCTGGGCGAGCGGCAGGCCGGGGATCGGGTCCACCTCGAGGCGGACACGATCGGCAAGTACGTGGCGCAGCTCCTTCGCGTCCGCGGCGATCTGGGAGCGTCATGAGCACCTTCGGCACCATCGAGCAGGCGATCGACGATCTGCGCAACGGCAAGATCATCATCGTGGCCGACGACGAGGACCGCGAGAACGAGGGCGACCTCGTCTGCGCGGCGGAGCTCGCGACGCCCGAGATGATCAACTTCATGACCCTGCACGGGCGCGGCCTCATCTGCCTCGCGCTCACGGGCGAGCGCTGCGATCAGCTCGGCCTGCCGCAGATGACCGACCGGAACACCGAGGAGCTCGTCGACCGCCTTCACGGTGAGCATCGACGCGGAGCGCCGCTTCGGCGTCACCACCGGCATCTCCGCCACCGACCGCGCCACGACGATCCATGTCGCCATCAATCCCGCCACCGTACCGTCCGACCTCCGGCGGCCCGGGCACATCTTCCCGCTGCGCGCTCGCCCGGGCGGCGTGCTGCAGCGGGTGGGGCAGACCGAGGCCAGCGTGGACCTGGCACGGCTCGCCGGGCTCGTGCCCGCCGGCGTCATCTGCGAGATCCTCAACCCCGACGGCTCGATGGCGCGGCGTCCGGAGCTGCAGACGATCGCGGAGCAGCACCACCTGACGTTCGTCACGGTCGCCCAGCTGGTGGCCTACCGGCTCCAGACCGAGCAGCTGGTCCACCGCGTCGCCGAGGCGCGGATCCCGACCGACTTCGGCGAGTTCACCATCATCGGCTACCAGAACGACGTCGACAAGGCGGAGCACATCGCGCTGGTGTTCGGCGAGGTGGCCGGCCAGGCCGGACATCCTGGTTCGCATGCACTCGAAGTGCCTCACCGGCGACGTGTTCGGTTCGCAGCGCTGCGATTGCGGGCCGCAGCTCCACCGCGCCATGGAGATGGTGGCTCGCGAGGGCCGCGGCGTCATCGTCTATCTCGACCAGGAAGGGCGGGGCATCGGCCTGCTCAACAAGCTCCGGGCCTATGCGCTGCAGGACGCCGGCGCCGACACGGTGCAGGCCAACGAGCGGCTGGGCTTCGCGCCCGACCTCCGCAACTACGGCATCGGCGCGCAGATCCTGCGCGACCTCGGCCTGAGCTCGATCCGGGTGATGACCAACAATCCGCGCAAGCTCGTCGGCCTCGAGGGCTACGGGCTCCAGATCGTGGAGCGGGTGCCGCTCGTCACCGACCCCAACCAGGAGAACCGCGGGTACCTGCAGGTCAAGCGCGACAAGCTCGGCCACCTTCTCGCCCACTGACCGTGCCCGATTTCTCCTTTCGCCTTCGCGCCGTGGGGCGCGTGGCGATCCTCGCCAGCCGCTACAACGAGCTGATCACCAATCGGCTCCTCGAAGGCGCGCTCGCGTGCTGCGCGGAGGCAGGACTCGCGCGGGACGCGGTCGATGTCGTGTGGGTGCCGGGCGCGTTCGAGCTTCCGGTGGCGGCGGCCGCGGCCGCGGGCACCCGGCGCTATGCCTGCCTCGTGGCGCTCGGCGCGGTCATCCGCGGCGACACGCCGCACTTCGACTTCGTGGCCGGCGAGGCGGCACGCGGCCTCAACGCGGTGGCGGTGGCGCACGCGCTGCCGGTGGGGTTCGGCGTGCTCACCGTGGATACCATGCAGCAGGCGGTGGACCGGGCCGGCGGAAGCGCGGGCAACAAGGGCCACGAGGCCGCCGCTGCGGCGCTCCAGGCCGCCGACGTCATCGCGCAGCTGCGGGCCGTGGTCGATGCTTAGAGCCGAGACCAAGAGCCGTGCCCGCGCGCTCCAGCTGCTCTATGCCTGGGAGATGCAGGGCGCCCCGCCGGTGCCCGGTGTCGCGAGCGGCCTCGTCCCGGCTCACCGGTCCCGAGCCGCGCATCCTCGATCGGGCCGAGGAGCTGGCGCAGGGGGTGATCGCGCGATGTGGGCGCGATCGACGCCGAAGCCGCGCGCGCGAGCGAGAACTGGCGGATGAGCCGCATCGCGGTCGTCGAGCGCAACATCCTCCGGCTGGGGATCCTCGAGCTCCGGCTGGGGCAGGTGCCGCCCAAGGTGGCGATCGACGAGGCGGTGCGGCTGGCGCACTGGTTCGGAGGCGCGCGGGCGCCGGGCTTCGTGAACGGCGTCCTCGACGGGATCGCGCGGACGCTCGGCCGGCTGTGAACGCGCTCGTGGTCAACTGGCAGGACCGCGAGAATCCGCTGTCGGGTGGGGCGGAGATCCACCTATTCGAGATCTTCAGCCGGCTGGCGGCGCGGGGGCATCGGGTGCGGCTCGTGTGTTCGGGCTGGCCCGGCGCGGCCCCGCGGACCACGCTCGACGGGATCGCGGTCGAGCGTACCGGCGACGCGCAACAGCTTCGCGCTGCTTGGCCGCGGCGCCGTGCGGCGTGCGCTCCGGGCGGAGCCGGCGGACGTGGTCGTCGAGGACATCAACAAGCTGCCGCTCTTTCTCGCGGGAATGACCGATCGCCCGTTCTGTGCCATCGTGCCGCATCTGTTCGGCACGACCGCGTTCGAGGAGGCCCCGTGGCCGATGGCCGCCACGGTCTGGGCCGCCGAGCAGCCGCTGGCGCGGGCCTACGGCCGCGCGGGGTTCCACGCCATCAGCGAGAGCACGCGCGACGACCTCGTTGCGCGGGGCGTGCCCGCCGCGCGGATTCGGGTGATCCATCCGGGCGTCGACAGCGCCCGCTACACGCCGGACCACCACGGTCGCCGCGCGGCCGCGCCGACCTTCTTGTACGTTGGGCGGTTGAAGCGTTATAAAGGAATCGGGTCCGCGCTGCGCGCCTTGGCGCTCGCCCGCGCGCGGCGGCCGGATCTTTCGCTGGACATCGCCGGCAGCGGCGACTACCGCGGCGAGCTCGAGCGGCTGACGGCGGAACTGGGTCTCGCGAGCGCCGTGCGCTTCCACGGCTTCGTGAGCGAGGCCGAGAAGATCGGCCTGCTGCGGCGGGCTTGGGCGAACGTGTTCCCGTCGCCCAAGGAAGGCTGGGGCATCACGGTGGTCGAGGCGGCCGCGTGCGGCACGCCCTCGGTTGCCTCGGACAGTCCCGGCCTGCGCGACTCGGTGCGCCACGGCGAGACCGGGTATCTGGTGCCACACGGGGACGTTGAGAGCCTGGCGAGCCGGATGCTGGAGCTCGCCGGCGCGCCGGATCGGGTCGCCTCACTGGGCGCCGCCGCGCGCCGCTTCGCCGAGGGCCTCACCTGGGATCGAACAGCGACCGACACGGAGCGACATCTCCGCGACATCATCGCCGGCTCGGGCGGCGCCTGAGCCAGGAGGGACGTGCCATGCAGACGACGATCACCGCCCGCCATTCCGAGATCTCCGAGGCGCTGCGCGAGCACGCCCTTGCCGTGATGGAGCGCCTGGGGGAGTTGGCCCACCGGCCGGTCGAGTCGACCGTCGTCTTCGACCGTGACGGCCTGCAGGCCACGGCCGAACTCCGGCTGCACGCCTCGCGCGGCGAGCTGCTCGTGGCCCGGGGTGAGGGCGACGATCACCGCACGGCCCTCGACCGCGCCGAGGAGCGGCTCCGCCGCCAGCTCGACAAGGTCGCTCCCCGCTCGCGCCGCTCGCGCGACGCCGAGCCCAAGATCGGCTGATGCTCCGACTCCGCGACTTCGTCTCCCGCCGCGGCGAGCCGCTCCAGCTCGAGGCGCTGACCGGCGATCTCGGGCTGGACCGCCAGATGCCCGAGGCCGAGGTCGCGAGCCCGGGGCTTGCCCTGGCCGGCTACACCGGCCGCTTCGCCCCCAACCGGATCCACGTCTTCGGCGAGACCGAGATCACTTATCTCAACTCGCTCTCCCCCGAAGAGCGCCAGGCGACGCTGAACAAGTTCTTCGGCTTCGACCTGCCCTGCATCTTCGTGACCAAGGCGCAGGAGGTGCCGCCGGAGATGCTCGAGCTGGCCCGCGCGCGGAGCGTCCCCGTGTTCCGCTCGAAGCTCAAGACGGCCGAGTTCTACCGCCGGATCAAGCCCGTGGTCGAGGAGGCATTCGCCCCCCGCACGACATTGCACGGCTCGCTGGCGGACGTGTACGGCGTGGGGCTGCTCTTCATCGGCCGCTCGGGGATCGGGAAGAGCGAGTGCGTCCTCGACCTGGTCGAGCGCGGCCACCGCCTCGTGGCGGACGACGTAGTGCAGGTCACCCGCCGCGGCAACGACGTGCTGATCGGGCGGGGTCACGAACTGGCGGCGCACCACATGGAGATCCGCGGCATCGGGCTCATCGACATTCCCGCGCTGTTCGGCGTGCGCTCCGTGCGGCAGCAGAAGCGGATCGAAGTCGTGGTGCAGCTCGAGGACTGGGAGACGGCCAAGGACACCGACCGGACCGGGCTCGCGCGCGAGGAGACGATGATTCTCGACGTCGCCGTGCCGCGCGTGGTGGTGCCGCTCAACCCGGGCAAGAACATCACGGTCATCTCGGAGGTGGTGGCGATGATGCATCTGCTCCGCTACTCCGGCGTGGATGTCGCCGCGGCGTTCAACGCCCGGCTCATCAAGCGGATGAAGGAGCAGCGCGGGGTCCGGGAGTACCTCCAGGAAGACTATGAGTGACGAGCTGCGGGGCGTGGTGGTGTGTCACGGGCGCCTCGCAGGTGCTCTGGTCGAGGCGACCGAGCAGATCAGCGGAGTGACCGGCGCCCTCGTGGCGGTGTCGAACACGGGATGCGACCGGGGAGCTCTCGAGGACCGGGTGGCCGAGGCGGTCGGCCCGGGGCCGGCCATCGTGTTCGTCGACCTGGCGAGTGGCTCCTGCCTCTTCGCGGTGCTCAACCGGCTCCGCGCCACCAACATCGCCAAGGCCGTGACCGGGGTGAACCTGGCCATGCTGGTGGACTTCGTATTCCACCGCTCGCTCGCGCTCGACGAGGCGGCGGCGCGGGCGGCGATCGCGGGCGAAAAGGCGATCCGGGTTCCCTGATGCCGATTGTGCTCTGCCGGGTGGACGACCGACTCGTGCACGGCCAGGTCGTAATCGGCTGGGGGCGGCCGCTTGGCGTCGAGTTCATCGTGCTGGTGGACGAGGGCGTGGCGGCGAGCCCGTGGGAGCAGGACCTCTACCGGATGGCGGTGCCGCCCGAAATCGAGATCCGCTTTGCTACCGTGGCGGAGGCCTCGGCGGAGCTGGCCGCGTGGCAGGCGGGAACGCGCCGTGGCCTGCTCCTCACCGGCGATCTCGACACGATGGCGGCGCTCCACCGGGCGAACCCGCTGGTGGTGCACCGGATCAATCTCGGTGGCGTGCACCATCGGCCCGGCCGGCGCGAGCGGCTGCCGTATCTCTACCTCACCGACGAGGAGCTCCGCGGGCTCGTCGCGCTGTCGGCGGACGGCGCGGAGGTCACCGCGCAGGACCTGCCCACGTCGGCGCCGGTGGCGCTCCGGACGCTCACATGATCGAGCTCGCACCGCACACGGTCGTGCTGCTCGTCCTTTGGGGCACCGTGGTCGCGCTCGATCTGGTGAGCGTGCCGCAGGCGATGCTCTCGCGTCCGCTCGTCGCCGGCGCGGTCGCGGGCTGGCTCGTCGGCGACGTGGAGGCCGGGCTCCGGGTTGGCGTCGTGCTGGAGCTCTTCGCGCTGGATGTGCTCCCCATCGGCGCCGTGCGGTATCCGGACTACGGGCCGGCCACCGTCGCGGCCGTGGCGCTCGCGGCGGGCGCGCCGTGGGAGTTGGGGCTCGGGCTCAGCGTCGGCCTGGCGCTGGTGCTGGCGGCGCTGGGCGGGTGGAGCCTGCAGACGGTGCGGCGCTGGAATGCGCTCTCGATTCAACACCGTGCGGCAGCGCTCGCCGCCGGCGAGACCGGTGCGATCCGTCGTCTGCAGTATGCCGGGCTGCTCCGCGACGCGGGACGGGGCGCGCTGCTCACCATCCTCGGCCTCGCCGGCGCGTGGGCGCTGGGGCGCTGGGCCGTGCTCGACCGCGAAACCGCCGTCGGCCTGACGCTCGTGGCCACCGGGGCCGCGCTCTCGGCGGTGGCCGGTGGGGCGGTGCGGAGTGCGGGCCGAGGGGCCCGGCTCAGGTGGCTCGTGGCCGGCGCCGTTGCCGGCACCTTGCTGGCGGTGCTCCGATGACCGGCGGCTGGCGAGCGCTGCTCCGGCTGTTTGCGGTGCAGGGAACCTGGAATTACGAGCGCATGCTCGGCGTCGGGATGGGCTACGCCGCGGAGCCACTCCTGGAGGATCTCAAGACGGTCGACCCGGTGCGGCACGGGGAGGCAGTCGTGCGATCGGCGGAGTTCTTCAACTGCAATCCCAACCTGGCTGGACTGGCGCTCGGCGCCACGGCGCGAGCGGAGTACGAGGCGGTGCCCGGTGCGCAGATCGCGCGGCTCCGCACCGCGCTCTGCAGCCCGCTCGGTGCGATGGGAGACGAGTTCTTCTGGTCGGGACTCGTCCCGGCGCTCGCCGGCCTGGCGCTGGCGGCCGTCGTGCTGGGCGCGGGGTGGTGGGCGGTGTTCGGCCTGCTGGTTGCCTACAACCTGGTGCGGGCCGGCACCGCTGTGTGGGCGCTCCAGACGGGGTTCGAGGCGGGCATGCGCGTCGGGACGGCGATTGGCGCCTCATGGCTGCCGCGCGCGGTGGCGGGCATCGGCCCGGTGGCGGGGGCGAGCGTCGGGCTCGCGATTCCGCTGGTGGCTGGGTGGTATCTACGCGGCTTTGGCTGGGCCGGGGCCATCGGGACGCTGGCCGTGGCCGCGGTCGGGGCGTCGGTGTCCCGGTGGTTCGGCCCCTCCCTGACGAGCGTACGCTTCGCGCTGCTCGCCATGGCTCTCCTTTTCTTCTTCCGCTGGGTGGGACTGTGATCGAGCGGGAGGCCACCATCGTGAACCAGGAAGGGCTCCACGCCCGCCCCGCCGCGCGGATCGTGCGCCTTGCGAACAGCTTCGCCGCCGATATCGAGCTGGCGAAGGACGGCTTGGCAGTGAACGGCAAGAGCATCATGGGCGTCATGATGCTGGCGGCCGAGCACGGGAGCTCGATCCTCATCCGCGCCAACGGCGCCGACGCCGAGCAGGCCGTGGAGGCGCTCGCCGAGCTCGTGGCGAGCGGGTTCGGGGAGGCGTGAGATGACCCGTTCGCTCCGTGGCATCGGCGTCTCTCCCGGCGTGGCCTGCGCGCCGGCGTTCGTCGTGCGCTGGGACTTCCCAGAGGTACCCGACCGCGCGGTGAAGCCGGAGCACGTCGAGCTCGAGGTGCGCCGGCTGCGCGAAGCGGTGGACTACGTCGTGAGCCACTTGAACGATCTCGGCCAGCGCGTACTGCAGCGCGCGGGCCCGGAGGAGTCCCGCATCTTCGACGCGCAGATCATGATGGCGCAGGACGAGGATTTTCTGGGCTCGGTCGAGACGCTCATCCGGAAGAACACGCTGAGCGCCGAGACGGCCTACGAGTTCAAGGCGCTGGAGCTGCGGAACCTGTGGTCCGGCGCCGCTCGGCTCCGCGAGCGCCTGGCCGATCTCCACGCGATCCAGCTCCGGATGATCAACCGGCTGATGGGCAGCGCGGGCCCGGAGCTTTGGTCGGTGCCCGCGGACGAGCAGGTCATCGTCGTGGCGCACGAGCTCTCGCCCGGCCTGACCGTGCAGCTCGATCGCGAGCACGTCGTCGGTCTCATCAGCGAGGAGGGCACCAGGACGGCGCACGCCGCCATCCTGGCCCACTCGCTGGGCATTCCGGCCGTCATGGGCGCCGTCGGCGCCATGGCCGCGATCCCGCCGGGGATGATGGTGCTGCTCGACGGGCAGAGCGGCAGCATCGTGCTCGATCCTACCCGCGACGAGCTCGAGGAGGCCAAGACCCAGGTCAGCCGGCGGCACAAGCTGGAGCTGCAGCTCGAGGCCGTGGTCGAGTCGCCCGCCGTCACCCCCGGCGGCCAGCCGATTCTTCTCATGGGGAACGTCGACCTGCCCGAAGAGATTGAGAGCGCGGTTCGCATGGGGGCCCAGGGGGTCGGGCTGCTCCGCACCGAGTTCCTGCTCACGGGCCGCGCGGCACTGCCTACCGAGACCGAACAGGCGGACTACTTCCGCCGTGTCGCGACCGCCTTCCACGGGCAGACGGTCATCATTCGCTCCTACGACCTCGGCGGCGACAAGTTCCCGGTGGCGTTCAAGGCACCGGCAGAGGCCAACCCGTTCCTCGGCTGGCGCTCCATCCGCGTCTGCCTCGACGAGCCTGACGTGTTCCGGCCCCAGGTCCGGGCGTTGCTCCGGGCGGCGCTCGGCCGCGACGTCCAGCTCATGCTGCCGCTCGTCACACTGGTGGAGGAAGTGGAGATGGCACGGGAGATCGTGCTGGAGGAGGGTCAGGCGCTCCTGCGCGAGGGCATCCAGGCGGCGGAGTCGATACCGGTGGGTGTGATGATCGAGACCCCGGCCGCGGTGCTGATCGCCGACCGGCTGGCGGAGGTGAGCGCGTTCTTCAGCATCGGCACCAACGACCTGACCCAATACACCCTGGCGGTCGATCGCGGCAACGCGCGGCTCGCGGACCGGTTCACGCCCCATCATCCCTCGATCGTTCGGCAGCTCCACTCGGTGCTGCAAGTGGGGCGCGCGGCCGGAATTCCGGTCAGCGTGTGCGGCGAGATGGCCTCCGAGCCGCTCAGCGCGGTCCTGCTCCTCGGGCTCGGCTATGAGCGGCTGAGTGTCTCGCCGCCGGCGCTGCCCCTGGTCAAGTGGGTGGTGCGAACCGTGCCGGAGCCGGCGGCTGCCCGCGCGGCCGAATCCGCCCTCGCGGCCGCCAGCGCGGCGGATGTGACGGAGACGCTCCGAAGCGTGGTCGGCGAGTACATCGACGTCCGGCTCCTGGACCCGGGCTCGGCGTTGCCCGGGCGCGGACGGGTCGCTACCTTGCCACCCGTCAAGCGTCTGTAACTCGCGCTCTAGAACACACTTCACTTCAGCAACGGACCAGGATCTGATGGCCGCACCCAAGCGTCACGTCTTTACATCCGAATCGGTCACCGAGGGCCACCCCGACAAAGTCGCCGACCAGATCAGCGACGCGGTCCTCGACGCCATCCTCGCGCGGGATCCGGCGGGCCGCGTCGCGTGTGAGACCCTGGTGACCACCGGGATGGCGGTCGTCGCGGGGGAGATCACCACCAAGACCTACGTCAACATTCCCGATCTGGTCCGCCAGACGGTGGAGAACATCGGCTACACCGATGCCACCTACGGCATGGACGGCCGCACCTGCGCGGTGCTCACGTCGATCGACCGGCAGTCGCCCGACATCGCGATGGGCGTGGATTCGGACGGTGAGAAGGTGCAGGGAGCGGGCGACCAGGGGATGATGTTCGGCTACGCCACGAGCGAGACGCGCGAGCGCATGCCGATGCCGATCCTGCTGGCGCACCGGCTGGCGGAGCGGTTGGCGGCAGTCCGGAAAGGCACCGACGGTCCCCGGATCGACTGGCTCCGGCCGGACGGCAAGTCTCAGGTCTCGGTCGAGTACGAAGGTGACCGTCCGGTCGCGGTGCGCACCGTCGTGATCTCGACCCAGCACGCCGAGCGCAACGGCAGCCGGCAACTGGCCTACAGCACCATCCGGGAAGGCGTGATCGAGGAAGTCATCAAGCCGGTGCTGGAGAAGGCCGGTCTCGATGGCGGGCGGACCAAGTTCCTCGTCAACCCCACGGGCCGGTTCGTCATCGGCGGCCCCCATGGCGACGCGGGCCTCACCGGACGGAAGATCATCGTTGACACCTACGGCGGCATGGCCCGGCACGGCGGTGGGGCGTTCAGCGGAAAAGACCCGTCGAAGGTCGACCGCTCGGCGGCTTATGCCACGCGGTGGGTGGCGAAGAACATCGTCGAGGCCAAGCTGGCGCGGCGGTGCGAAGTGCAGATCGCCTACGCCATCGGCGTGGCCCGGCCGGTCTCGATCATGGTCCAGACGTTCGGTACCGGCGTCATGCCGGACGAGCGGCTCGAGAAAATCGTCGACGAGGTCTTCGATCTGACCCCGCGCGGCATCATTGACGCTCTGAAGCTGAAGCGGCCAATTTACAGCCGGACGGCGGCCTACGGGCACTTCGGCCGCAAGCCGGTGAGCGGCGTGTACAAGGACAATGGGAAGCAGCAGAAAGTCGACTTTTTCACCTGGGAACAGACCGACCGCGTGAAGGCACTGCTGTCGGCCGCCCGCTGATGAGGACACCCGAGCAGATGAGCGCACCCGCGACGATCGCCAAGTACGACATCAAGGACATCGCCCTCGCCGACGAGGGAAAGCGCCGCACCGAATGGTCGGAGCGCTCCATGCCGGTCCTCCGGCAGATCCGCGCCCGATTCGCCAAGGAGCAGCCGCTCAAGGGCCAGAAGCTCTCGGCGTGCCTGCACGTGACGACCGAGACGGCCAACCTCATGAGCACCCTGCGCGCGGCCGGCGCCGAGATCGCGCTCTGCGCTTCCAACCCGCTCTCGACGCAGGATGACGTCGCGGCTCACCTCGTGCGCGATCACGGAGTCCACGTCTACGCCATCAAGGGCGAGGACCACGAGACCTACTACGGCCACATCGCCTCGGCGCTGGCGTTCGGTCCGGACATGACCCAGGACGACGGCGCGGACCTGGTGGGCTCGCTCCACATGATCTCGCTCAACCGGCTCGACGACCTCGCGCCGCCGATCCGGAAGTGGGTCGAGACCCTGAGCCAGGCGGAGCGGAAAGCGCTCGTCGCCCGGGTCCGGGGCTCCACCGAGGAGACCACCACCGGCGTGATCCGGCTCAAGGCGATGGCCAAGGAGGGCATCCTCCAGTTCCCGATCATCGCGGTCAACGACTCGAACACCAAGCACATGTTCGACAACCGCTACGGCACCGGCCAGAGCACGCTCGACGGCATCGTGCGGGCGACGAACCTCCTCCTGGCCGGCAGCACGGTCGTGGTGGCCGGCTACGGCTGGTGCGGCCGCGGTGTCGCGAGCCGGGCGCGCGGGGCGGGGGCGCACGTGGTGGTCACCGAGGTCGATCCGCTGCCGGCGCTCGAGGCCCGGATGGACGGCTTCCACGTCATGCCGATGGCCGATGCCGCCGCGATCGGCGACCTGTTCGTCACGCTCACCGGCAACCTGCACGTCATCCGGCCCGAGCACTTCGCGAAGATGAAGGACGGCGCCATCGTCGCCAACTCGGGCCACTTCAACGTCGAGCTCGACCTCGACGGCCTCGGCAAGATCGCGGGCGATCGGCGCGAAGTGCGAAACATGGTCGAGGAGTTCACGGTCAAGGGCAAGCGCATCATGGTGCTGGGAGAGGGCCGGCTGATCAACCTCGCCGCCGCCGAAGGCCATCCCGCGAGCGTGATGGACATGTCCTTTGCGAACCAGGCGCTGGCCGCTGAGATGATCGCGAAGGAGTGGAAGACGCTGGCCAAGGCCGTGCACCGGCTGCCGGTCGCGGTGGATCAGGAGATCGCCCGCCTCAAGCTGCAGAGCATGGGCATCGGGATCGACACGCTCACGCCCGAGCAGGTGCAGTACCTGGCCAGCTGGGACGCGGGGACCTGAGGCTCCGGGCTTCCCGTCAGCGTTTTTCGCATGGAGGCACCCGAATCCGAGCCCGAGTCACCCTGAACGAAGTGAAGGGGACCATGTCGGGTTATGCCCCCTTCGCTGCGCTCAGGGTGACTCGGACTCGGACTCGGGTGCCTCCGTGCTGAAGACGTCGCTCGGTGATGCAAAGATTGGCGGTTGCGGCGTGGTATCCCCGCCCGGAGTTATGATTCAAGCATGATCGAAGTCACCGTGGCCCATCTGGGCCTCGACCGCACCACCAACACCCCCGTCGTCATCCTGCGGGAAAAGGACGGGTCGCGTGTGCTGCCCATCTGGATCGGGCCCGCGGAGGCGAGCGCCATCGCGATGGAGCTGCAGGGCATGAAGGCCCAGCGACCACTCACCCACGACCTCCTGAAGCAGATCCTCGTGGGCCTGGGTGGGGATCTCCGGCGGGTGGTGATCAGCGCGGTCAAGGAGAACACCTACTTCGCCGAGCTGCTCATCCGGCGCGATGACCACGTCTTCCAGGTCGACGCGCGGCCGTCCGACAGCATCGCCCTCGCCCTGAGAATGGGCGCGCCCATCTTCACCAGCGATCAACTGCTCGATCAGAGCGGGGTCGAGGCCGACGAGCCGTCGCCGAACCCGTCGCTCGAGGCGGACAAGCTCAAGGAGTATCTCGAGCGCATGGATCCGCAAGACTTCGGGAAGTTCAATCCCTGAGCGCGCGCCTGGTCACCCTGAGCGCAGCGAAGGGGGCATGCCTTGGGTGATGCCCCCTTCGCTGCGCTCAGGGTGACGGCCGGGTTGGTCCTGGCGCTTGCCACCGTACCTGAGGCACACGCCGCGCAGGACACCGCCCCGGCGCAAGTCACCTCTCCCGCGCAAACCAACCCCGCCCCCACCACGTTCGTCGCCGGCCGCGTCGTCCTGCCCCGCGACGCGGACACCGTGCCGGTGCCCGGCGCCCGCGTGGTGCTCCACCGAGTCGGCCGCGAGACGCAGGGCCCGCTCGACTCCGCGTCGGCCGACGCGTCGGGCCGCTTCCGTTTCCGGTTCCAACCCGACACCGCGTCGATCTATCTGCTGAGCGCGCGCTGGGGCGACGTCGAATACTTCTCTCCGCCAGTCCACACCAATCCCGCGCGGCCCGATACGGCGATGCGGGTCGTGGTCTACGATACGTCCTCGACCGCACCGATCGAGGTCGAAGCGCGCCACATCGTCGTGCCGCGCGCCGGGCCGGACGGGACCCGGTCGGTGCTCGACCTGACCGTGCTCCGGAACGACGGCCGCACGGCGCGCGTGGCGCCCGATTCCTCGCGGCCCTCCTGGCGCCTCGTGCTGCCGCAGGGCACCGGCGACCTGCAAGTGGGTGAGAGCGACCTGTCGCCCGACGCCATCGTGCGCGAGGGCAGCACGGTCAATGTGCTGGCGCCGCTCGCGCCGGGGCAGAAACAGCTGTCGCTCGAGTACAGCGTCACGCCGGTCGGGGGGAGGCTCGAATTCCCTGTTGGATCGGGCGGCCCGGTCAACCTCCTCGTGGAGGAGCGGGACGCGCGCGTGAGCGGTGGCACGCTCGCACTGGCCGACAGCCAGGTCATCGAGGGTCGGAGCTTCCGCCGCTACACGGGGAACGTCCCGGCGGGCGGGAGCGTCGTGCTCGCCGTGGGCGCTGCTGGCACGGCCGCCGTCACCCGCCGCGCCCTGCCGGTGCTTGTGGGCGCCGTCGCTGTGCTGCTGGCGGCAGCCGCGTGGTGGCTGATCCGCCGTCCGTCCCGTCGGGCGTCCGCGCCCAGGCCAGAGCAGATGCTCGATGCCATCGCCGCGCTCGATGCCCGCTATGCGGGACACGAGTCCGAGACCGCCGCCGACGAGTGGGGGCGCTACGCAGCGGAGCGGGCGCGACTCAAGGCCGAGCTCCAACGCGCTCTTGCGGCAGGCGGTCGGTCCCCATACTCTTGAGCCGCTAGACACAACTGAACTACGCGAACGGGGACGCTCGGAAACCGGTGCAATACCGGTGCGGCCCCGCCACTGTTACGGGCACGGCCTCTCAGGAGGCCGAACTCTTCGCTCACGACGCCACTGGGTAACCGGGAAGGCGAGCGAAGGCCCGAAGCCAGGAGACCTCTCCGTTCGCGCCACCAGTAATACCCTCGGGGGAGGGTTGGTGGCGTTGTCGACCGCGTCAATTGCCGTCGCGCACCGCCTGTCTTCGACCCCGGGGATGGGCGGTTTCCATTTCCGGCACCTTGGCTCGATTCGGCGCGCTCGCGGCACTGCTTCTCTGGCAGCCTGCCTGCCGGCCGTCCGCCTCACCGGCGGCCGGCACCCGCATCGTGGACGACGCGGGCGACACGGTCGTGGTCTCGGCGGCCGCGCGGCGCGTCGTCTCACTCATTCCCGCCACGACCGAGCTGCTCTTCGCCATCGGCGCCGGTCCCGCCGTCGTCGGCCGCACCGACTGGTGCGACTATCCGGCCGCCACCGCCAAAGTGCCCAACCTGGGCGACGGCATCGCGCCCAACGTCGAAGCTGTCCTCGCGAGCCGCCCCGACCTCGTCATCCTGTACAACTCCGCCCAGAATGCCGATATCGCCGCTCGCCTGCGCCAGCTCGGCATCGCGGCGCTGCGCCTCAACACCGACTCCCTTGGTGATGTCGACCGCGTCGGCCGGCTCCTTGGCCGCCTGACCGGCCACGCGCGCGCGGCGGACTCGGTGGCGGCGGTGTTCGACACCGCGCTTGCCGCGGCGACCATGCCCGCGCCACCGCGCCGGCCCAAGGTGTTGCTGCTCGTCTGGGAGCAGCCGCCGATGACGATCGGCCGCGGGAGCTTCCTGAGCGAGCTGGTCGAGCGTGCGGGCGGGCGCAATCTCTTTGCGGACGTCACGTCGAGCGCAGGGACCGTGAGCATCGAGGCAGTAGCGTCGCGGGATCCGGACCTGATCCTCACGACCACCGCGGGCCCGGTGGGCTTCGCCGAGCGGCCGGAGTGGCGGACGGTCCGCGCCGTCCGCGAGCGGCGCTTCCTGCCGGTCAGTGGCTCGGAGTTCAACCGGCCCAGTCCTCGGGCGCCGGCCGCCATTCGTGAGCTCGCGCGCCTGCTGCAGGAGCGTGCCTTGATGCGGAAGCCTGCCTGATGCGCGTGGGCCTCCTCCTTCTCCCGCTTGCCGTCGGCCTCTGCCTGCTGGTGGGCCTGGCCGCGGGCACCGTCCCGCTCTCGCCGGCCGAGGTCTGGCACGGCCTCTGGCGGGCGAACACGAGCGCGTCGGTCATCGTGCGCGACCTCCGCGCGCCGCGGGTGCTGCTTGCGTTCTTCGTCGGCGGGAGCCTGGCGGTGTGCGGGGCGGCGCTTCAGGCGATGATCCGGAATCCGCTGGCGGAGCCCTACCTGCTCGGCCTCTCCGGCGGCGCGGGGCTCGGCGCCGTGATCGCCATCGCTACCCGGGCGACGGGACCGTGGGCCGTGCCGGTGGCCGCCTTCCTCGGTGCCGCCGCCGCCGTGGCACTGGTCTACCGGTTGAGCCTCGTGGCCGGCCGGCGACTGGATCCGCGCGTGCTCCTGCTTTCGGGCGTCGTGGTGGGCTCGTTCGCCGGCGCACTCATGAGCGCCATCATGGTACTGTCGCCCGCGGCCGGCATCCGGAACGCCTTTCTCTGGCTGCTCGGCGGGTTCAGCTCGGCGTCCTGGCAGTCGCTCGGCGTGTTCCTCGCGTACGCCGTCCTTCCGCTTGGCGTCATCGGCCTGAGCGCGCGGAGCCTCGACCTGCTGGCCCTCGGCGAGGAGCCGGCCCATCACCTGGGTGCGGATGTCCACCGCACGCGACGCGTGGTCTACCTCTGCACTGCGCTGCTCACGGCAGCGAGCGTGGCCACCTGCGGCATCATCGGGTTCGTGGGGTTGGTTGTCCCGCACGCCGTCCGCACCGTCGCGCGCCCGCTGCACCGCTCGCTGCTGCCGCTCGTCTTCGTGGTCGGCGGGTCGTTCCTGGTGCTGTCCGACGTCGTCGCCCGCACGGTGGTGCGCCCGCTGGAGCTGCCGGTCGGCGTCATCACCGCGCTCGTGGGCGTACCGCTCTTCGCCCTGCTGCTTCGGAGGACGCTCGCGTGATCCTCGAGGCGGAGAACCTTACCGTGCGCTACCCGGCCACCACGCGCCCCGCGCTCGACGGCGTGAGCTGCCGGGTGGGCGCGAACCAGCTCGTGGCCGTGGCCGGGCCCAACGGCAGCGGCAAGACCACGCTGGTCCGGGCGGTCTCGGGGCTGGTGCAGCCGGAGCACGGCCTAGTGCACGTGCAGGCGCGGCCGCTGGCGGAGTGGGGACGGTCCGAGTTGGCCCGGGTCCTCGCGGTGGTGCCCCAGCGCGAGGAGATCGTGTTCCCGCTCCGGGTGGATGAAGCCGTCATGCTCGGTCGCTACGCGCGGCTCGGATCCTTCGCGGCGCCGGGTGCGGTCGATCGGGCGGCGGTGCGGTCCGCCCTCGAGCGGTGCGACGCCGACACGCTCGCCGCGCGTTCGATCGACGCGCTCTCCGGTGGCGAGTGGCAGCGGGTCCGTCTGGCCCGCGCGCTGGCCCAGGAGCCGGCTGTCCTGGTGCTCGACGAGCCGACCGCATCGCTCGACGTGCGGCACGAGATGGAGCTGCTGGAGTTGATTCGGCGCCTGGTCGACCAGGGCCTCGCCGGTCTCGTGATCACACACGAGCTCAACCTCGCCGCCCGCTACGCTGACCGAATCCTCCTGCTGAGCGAAGGCCGGGTCGTCGCCGAAGGCACGCCGCAGGAGGTGCTCGTGGAGGCCACGCTCAGCCGCGTCTTCGAGTGGCCGGTGGCGGTGACCACTTGGTGCGACGGATCCCCGCAGGTGGTACCGCTCCGGCCCGGGGAGCGGCTCACGTGAGCGGATCCATTCTGGCTGTCCGCCAGCGCCTCGCCCCGCCTCGCATCCTGCTGGCGTTGCTAGTGGGGTTTCTCGCCGCGCTTGTGCCTGCGTCCGCGACTGCGCAGGGCCCCGCGCGCGTGCTGGGTCGGGTGGTGGACCTGGTGACCCAGCACCCGATCCCCGGCGCCGAGATCCGCGCCGGCGAGCAGCAGGCGATCAGCGAAAACGATGGGAGCTTCGTCCTCGGCAACGTCCCGCCGGGCCGGGTCGAGCTGCGGGTGCGGCGGATCGGCTATGCGCCCGCGCGCGAAGTGCTCGAGCTGTTGCCGGGGCTCGAGCGCAACGTGGGCGTGGCCCTCGAGCCGCTCCCGGTGCGGCTCGACAGCGTCACCGCCACGGTGGCCCCGGGAGGGATTGCGATCGCCGGGGAGGAGCTCGAGCGCCGGGGCGGGGATCTCGCGCGCGCGCTCGACGGCTGGGAAGGTGTCGCCGTCCGGCGCGCCGGCAACGGGCCGGCCGCCCCCCAGGTGCGTGGCAGCGGGCCGGACGAGGTGCTCGTGCTCGTCGACGGGTTTCCGGTCAACGATCCGCTCACCGGGCGCGCCGATCTCAGCCGCATCTCGAGCCGGGAGGTCGAAGCCGTCACCCTCCTTCCCGGCGCGCAGACCGTGCGCGCCGGCAACCGCGCGGTCGGCGGCGTCCTCCTCGTCGAGACCCGGCGTGATGTCCGACCCGAGGGCTCCACCTGGACCGGCAGCCATGGCGCGCTCGGGCTCCGGCTCGGCGGGTCAGCCGGGGCGTTGACGGCCAGCGCTTCGGCTGAGCGGCAGGCGGCCGATTTCGCCTACACCGTGCCCGAGGTGCGCGGTGGCGGCGAGAGCGTGCGCCGGAACTCGGGCGGCGAACAGTGGGCCGCGGGCATTACCCTCGCGGGACCGGTCGAGATGGTGTTGCGAGGCAGTCTCTCCAATCGCGGCCTGCCCGGCACCACTACCAATCCGACCCTGCATGCACGCGCCCAGGATCGCTCGGTGCTGTTGGGTGCACGGTCCTCGGGCCGGCTCTACTCGGCCGCGTCGTTGCAGTGGCTGGAGGCGCGAGCGACCGATCCGGCGCCGCCCAGTGGCACGGCCTACGACGCCTACACTCACGGCGTCGGCGGCACGGCTGAGCTCGGCTACCGGGTGCCGGTGTCGGTCGGCGGATGGCGCGGCAGCGCCGCGGTCGCCGGTGAAGGCAGGGGGAACCGTTTTGCCGGCGACGGCATCCGCGCCGACGCCTCGTTTTCGCAGGCCGCCATCAAGCTGGATGGCCGCTTCGCGACCGGCACCGCATCGTCGTGGTCGGTGGCGCCGGCAGCCCGGCTCGACGTCTGGACCGGCTCGACCACGCCGCGTGTCAGCGCCCGGTTCGACGCGGGTTGGCAGCGCGGCGGCACCGCGCTCACGCTCGCCGTCGGGAGCGCGGTGACGCCGCCGGTGCTGGCCGACCTCTTCTTCCGGGAGGGAGTCGGCGTCCGCCTCAATCCCGATCTGCGGCCCGAGCGGGTCCGGTGGGAGGTGGAGGCCGGGCTTCGGCGCGAGCTCGGCGGCGCCGCCACGGTGGGTATCCGCGGATTCGTCGGCCAGGTGGCGGACATGATCATCTGGGCGCCGGATTTTCGCTTCATCTGGAGCCCGCGGAACTTCGACGTAGTGCGGCGCGGCGGCGAGCTTTCGGTCGGCTGGCGTGCGCGCACCAACCTTCGCGCCAGCGGCAGCGCGACGTACAGCGCCGTCACCTACGACATCCCCGGTGGCCCGCAGGTACTCTATCGGCCTCGCGTCACCTATGACGCCTCGGTCGTCTGGTCGCCCGGGCCGTGGACCGCCGATCTGCGTTGGCACCGGATCGGCCAGCGCTTTCCCAACAGCGCTGGCACCAACCCTCGACCGGCCTTCTCGCTCCTGGACCTCGGACTCGAGCGCCGGCTGGGCTGGGGCCTCGGGCTCCGCGGCGAGGTTCGGGATCTCACGGACCGGCGGGCCGAGTTTCTCGCCGCCTACCCGACGCCGGGACGAAGCGTCATCCTCACTCTCACCCTGGTGGTTCCATGAAGCGCAGACATTCGTTCGCCGCCCTGCCCGTCACCGCGCTGGCCGTCACGGCCCTGGCACTGGGCTGCTCAGATACAAACGCACCGGTTCCCGATCCCGAGGAAGTCCTGCTGGCGGTGAACAGCACTGCCAACACGCTCAGCATCGTACCAGTCGAGGCGCCGAGCTCGGCGGTCGCGGTGCCGCTCGGCGGCACGACGCCCACGCCCACAGGCGTGTCCGCGCGCGAGGGCATCGCAATCGTGCCGCTCGGCCTCGACAACGCGGTGGCCGTGGTGGATCTCCGCACCGCCACCGTCATGCGCACGATTCCCCTACCTGAGAACTCGGGCGCGACCGGCTCGGCGATCGTCGACGACTCGATAGCGTACGTTGGCAACCCGAACCTCAACACCGTCTCCCGGATCAACTATCTCACCGGTGCCACGTCCGAGGTGCCCGCCGGCGCCTACCCGTCCGGATTGATCTTCACCAGGGGCAAGCTGTTCGTGATCAACGCCAACCTCGACGAGACGTTCAGTCCGGCCGGGCCGAGCTGGCTCACGGTCATCGACCCCGCGATTAATGCGGAGGCGCCGGGCGTCGACTCGATCGGGCTCACCGGCGAAGGCAATGCCTCGTACGCCGCGGTGGGCTCCGACGGCCTGGTCTACGTCATGAGCACCGGCGACTACTTCTCCGGCGAAGGACGGCTCTCGGTGGTCGATCCCCTGGCACGCACCGAGGTGGCCAGCTTTGCCGGCTTCGGTACCGGCCCCGGCAACGTAGCGGCGGATGCGGACGCCCGGATCTTCGTGAGCTCGTACAGCCAGGGCGTGATGGAGTTCAACCTCGACAGCAACAAGGTCGTCCGCGGTGCGGGCCACGGCATCCCCATCGAGTCGAACGCCACGGTCGCCGTGGACAGCAAGGGGCGGGTGTACGGGATCGAGACCGGCCCCTGCTCCGGGGGCCAGGTGGGAACGGCCCACGTGCTGGACGCGGATCTCGAGGAGACCGGTACCATCGCGCTGGGCGAATGCCCGGTCGGCTCGGCCGTCGTGCAGATTCCGCCGGAGTGAAGTGGCGCGTCGGGCGTGCCGGCGGGGTGTAGATTTCCATGCATGGCCCTGGTCATCACCCCGGCGATCGTCCTGTCGGCCCTTCGCTACAGTGAGACGTCGAAGATCGTCCGACTCGCTACCCGGGAGCACGGCGTCCAGAGCGCCATCGCGAAGGGCGCGCTCCGGCCGAAGAGCCGGTTCGGCGCGGCCCTCCAGCTCCTGAGCGAGGGTCAGGCCCAGTACCTCGCCAAAGAACACCGCGAGCTGCACGTGCTCACGGCGTTCGACCTCCAGCACCTCCCCGTGGGGCTGACCGCGCGACGTGGGGCGCTACGCCACCGCTTCCGCGCTCGCCGAGGTCATGATCCACTTCGCGCCGGCCGACCAGCACCCTGAAAGCTACGATGCTCTTCCGGAACGCACTCCGCGCCCTCGAGGAGGCGCCGCTGGGTGAGGTGGAGGCGCTCGGGTTCCGCACCCTCTGGCATCTCGTAAGCGTGCTCGGCTTCGCGCCCTCGCTCGATGCGTGCGTGCGGGACGGCACGCTGCTGCCCGCGGACGGGGCCCTGCCGTTCAGTACCCGCGAAGGCGGCGCGCTCTGCCCCGCCTGCGCCGCCCAGCACGGGGCCACGCAGCTCCCGGCCGAGGCGCGTGCCGACCTCGTGGCGCTACTCGATCCGGACGCGGCGCTGCCGGCGCTTGACGAGCGTCATGGCGCCGCGCACCGAAGACTTCTCGCGCGCTACGTGCGCTACCACCTGGCCGAGGGCGCCGAGCTCCCCGGCCTCGAGTTCTGGCTTCGCCGCCCTGGGTGGCGGCATGATCATCGGGACCGCGGGACACATCGACCACGGGAAGTCGGCGCTCGTCGCGGCGCTGACCGGCCGGCCCATGGACCGGCTCGCCGAAGAGCGGCGGCGCGGGATCACGATCGATCTCAACTTCGCGCCGCTCGGTTGCCCGGGGGGCGGTCGCGGGAATGGTCGACGTGCCCGGCCACGAGGATTTCGTGCGTACATGGTAGCGGGCGCCTCGGGAATCGACCTGGCGCTGCTGGTCGTCGCGGCGGACGAGGGCATCATGCCCCAGACGCTCGAGCACCTCGCGGTCCTCGAGCACCTGGGCATCGCGGCTGGCATCCCCGTCGTCACCAAGGCCGACCTGGTGGAGCCCGATGGCTCGACCTCGTGCTGCTGGAGGTGGCGGAGCGGCTGGCCGGGTCGAGTGTGGCGTTCGAGGCCCCGGTCGCCACGTCGGTTCGGACCGGACGAGGCCTCGACGAGCTCAAGGCGCGCCTGGCGGCGCGCGCGGAAACGCTGGAGCCCCAGGCGAAGAGCGCAACTCGGCCAGCGAGCGCAGCTTGCCGAAGAGCTGGCCCATCGCGTTGCCGTCGGTGTAGAGGAAGCCCAGATAGCTCGTCTTGGCGCGCGAGCCCTGGGCCTGATCGGCGATCCGCTCCTGGTAGGTCGCAATGACCTCGTCGAACGAGATGCCGTTGATCACCCGCTTGCCGGTCGTCCAGCGCGTGTTGCAGGGGTCGCAGAGCAGCCCCCGCTCCTCCTCGCGGAAGCGAGACCGGCCAGCGCCGGTCGCCGGCGCGGTCGCGGCACGAGACGCAGCGCTCGCGGATGCCCGGCACCGAGGTCCAGTCCGGGGGACGACCGTCCTTCACCCCCCGCACCGCGTCGCGCAGGCGGGCGAGCACGGCCTGCGTCCCCGAGACGACCCGCACGCCGCCGGCGGCGGTCTCCTCGCCGCCGTCGGCCACGAAGTGGTGGTCAGCCACGGCGAGCACGCCGACCGTGGCGGTCAGGGCGCCCCCCGTGGTGGCGGTATAAAGCCCCACGATCTCGCGCTCGATCTCCGCTCCCCGGCCCGCCCGGGCCAGCAGCAGCCCCTCCCCGCCGCCGGAGAAGAGGACCTCGTCCGGGTACCGCCGCCGGACCTCGGCGTTGATCTCCCGCAACAGGGTGGAGGCGCCGGCGATCACCGGCGGCCGGCTCGACTCGAAGACGTACTCGGCGATGCGGTCGGTGTCGAAGAGCACGAGGTCGAGCGGCCGGCGGTCGCCGAAGAGCTCGCGGCTCGCCGCCTCCACGGTCGCCCGGCGGCCCTCGCCCGTGGCGATGGCGCGCGCGAGCAGGTCGATGACGCCCGGGCCGCCTCCGCTCTCCTGCCGGAGGGCCTGACGGGCGATCGCGAGCACCCGCTCGCGGCTGTCGGACTGGCTTTCTGGCACGGTCGGTTCGTCTTTCTGATCCGTACTGACACGAAGGCGCGGCGTTTTGTTGGACGGGTCGGTCAGATTTCTCGGAATCCCGGATGCGGACCGTTTCGGCATGCCGTCTGGCTCAAGGCCCCAGGCTGCAAGTGCCCTTCCGGGCGCCGACGGAGACGGGTCTTCTTCCGCCTGCTCGTGACCGGTGAAGGGGCTGGCCGCAGGCCGGCAGCTCAAGGAACCGGCCGCCGCAGGCGGCCGACCGCCACGTGCCCGCGATTCGGGCGAAGCCCGGCGGGCACGGGCACGGCCAGCAATGTTTTCGGTTGGAAAACCCCCCCGAAAACGCAGGCGAGGGGGGCTCGCCCCCTCGACTCCCGCCCTGGCTCCCTTCGGTCGCGCTCGGAAAAGTCTCATCTCGTCTCAGCACGTATCACTTTAGATTGAAGCGCCGAAACCTGATTGAAACGAGGCTTCGCGGCTCTACACTCCTGCCGTCGTGCCCCGTTCCCGCCGTCGCCCGCCGCGCTCACCGTTGCCCCCCGGACGTCCCCGGCTCCCGGAAGAGAAGCGCCGCGCGCGGCGGCTGGACCTGTCGCTGAGTGCTGCCGAGCTTGCCACGGTGGAGCAGCGCGCCAAGGCCGCGGGGCTCCCGCTGCGGGTCTACGTCCGGCGGGCGGCCCTTGACGGCCACATCGTGACCGTCCCGGCGGTCAACGCCGAACAGGTGCGCGAGCTGCGAAGCGCGAACGTCCTCGTCAACCAGGCGATGAAGCTTGCTCATCGGGCCGTCCTGCCCCGGGAGTTGGTCAGTCGGTTGGTCGCTCTTGAGATCGCGATCCGCCGCTACCACCGCGTTCTCATCGGCTTGCCGCCGGAATCGGAGCGTCCCTCGTGATCGCGGCCGTGTCGAAGCCGGCCACCTGCGAGCGCAGCACCTACTACCTCATCAACAAGCCCGGTGCGCGGCTGCTCGACTCCTCGACGGCGAGCGACCGCCCGCACGAGATCATCGAGGAACTGAACCTCAACTCGGCCCGGAGCAGCCGGGTCGAGAAGCCCTTCTTTCACGCCTCTCTCCGTCCGGCGCCCGGCGAGACCCTCTCTGATGAGGACTGGCAGACGATCGGCCGGCGCTTCCTGGCTCACATGGGCTACGGCGATGCCGTCTGGGCTTCGTCGTCCTCCACACCGACGCCCCGCAGGACCACAT
The DNA here is from genome assembly GCA_963728705.1 of uncultured Gemmatimonadales bacterium. GTDB lineage: Bacteria > Gemmatimonadota > Gemmatimonadetes > Gemmatimonadales > GWC2-71-9 > CAVVWJ01. The sequence continues at coordinate 3,304 of CAVSLY010000010.1, read as the reverse complement.
CCACGTCTTCGCCTCCCGCGTTCGCTGGACGGATGGCAAGGTCGTGCCCGACTCGTTCGACTACCGCCGGGCGATGGACTTCGCCCGCCAGATCATCGAGCACGAGTTCGGCTTACGGGTCGTGCCGCATCGTACGGACCGGCGCACGGTCCCCGGGCCGCCGGATGAGGACTCGATTCGACGCAGCGTCCTCGCCGCCATCGACCGGGCGGCCGAAGGCAGACCCACCGTGACCGTCTTCGTGGAGCGGCTCCGGGAGCAGGGTATCGAGACCCGGGCCAACGTCGCATCGACAGGCCGTGTCTCGGGCATCTCGTTCGAGAGCGAGGGATACGTCTTCAAAGGGTCGAGCCTGGGCCGCAGCTACTCATGGGCAGGACTGCAATCGAAGTTCGGCATCGACTACGACCCGGCGAGAGACTTGGACGCACTCACGCCCGGCGTCTCTTCCCCGACGCGCACGACCGAGCCGACCCGGCCGCCGGCCGCCCCGCTGGCCCAGTCGCACCGCCACAGCCGCGGGTGAGCGCCCCCTACCTCTCTGCGATCGAGCAAGCCGCCGGCGCCCATCTCGACGCTCTCGGCTCGGAACGCTTCACGATCCTTCCTTGTCCGCGGGCAAGGAAACATCGCCCGGACCTGGACGAAAGAGCAGGTGCTCCAGTCGCTCTCCTGGCTCAAGTATCAGAACGACCTCGGCGCGCGGGTGCTCGTGAAGCCGCAGAGCGCCTCAACGATTCATCTCGACGCCCTGGACCGCAACCGCATCGAGAGCGCGCACGCCGCCGGCTACCAGCCCGCGGCCGTCGTCGAGGCCGCTCCCGGACGCTTCGAGGCGGTGGCTCAAGCACCCCGTGCCGCTCGACTCCCGCGACGCCGGTAGCGCGCGGAACCTGCTCGCCAGCCTGTTCGGCATCAACGCCAACCATGGGGGCTTTGGACACCTCGCGGGCTTCAGAGCCGGCGAGGCACCCGTCCGGCTCGACGCAGCCACGGGAACCACCTACGACAACGCCTCGGCGCTGCTTGCCGTTCTCCGTGAAAGGGGCCAGACACGCGCCGCTCTGCCATTCTCTGAGCCCATGCTGAGCCAAGAGCTTCCGGAGTTGGAGATGCTGGCGCTCCAGAATCGCGTCACGGTCGAGCCCCGCGGCGGCTCGCTCCAGGAAGCCCGCGAAGCTTACGAACGGTCGCGATCGACCGCCGGCCGGGTGCTCGTCCGCGCGCTCGACGATCCGACGGCAGAGCAAGAGACGATCGACGCCGCCCGCACGGCCCAGCTCGCGCGGCTCCGCTTCGAGCTGATGAGCGGTGTTGCCGTGCCGAAGACCGCAGCCGAGACGGCCCGGATCGAGCACGCAGCACGCCTGTCCTCGGCCCTGCGCCAGGCGCAGGACCGCGCCGCCCTTCCCAGCTCCAACACTTAGAGGCCCTCCGCCAGGCCGACCACGCCTCGGCCCGGCTCTCAGTCGAGCACCTCCGGGAGCGCTTCGAGCACGCCACCGAGGCGGCCTGCGTGGTGCGGCTCCAGAGGCTTCCAAACGTCAACCGCCTTGCCGCACAGTACGACAGGGTGGCGCGGGTGCTGCAACAGGGCCCCCGACCGTCCGGGCGGGCTCCATGCCGAGATCACGCTCGAAAGCGCCCGCTATGATCTCGAACGGACCTTTCACCTGATGACGATCGAGCGCCAGCGCCTGGCCGAGCGGCTCAATCGTCTGGAAGCGAGCCTCAAGGACCACCCGCGGCCGGATCAGGTGGCCCGAAGCCACGCCCGAACCCTCGCCAGTGTCGAGAAGGTCGAAAGCCGTCTCGCACAGCTTGAGCGGCACCTCGCCCGCGCCGATCACCAGGCTCTCGTCCGCGACGTCGAGCGCCTTGTGCAGCTCGTCAACGCCGGCCGCCGCGACCTTGTCGACCGGCTCGCCCAGGATCCTCCGGGAGCTCGCGCGGCTGGAGCCGAGCGCACCGCGCCCGGCCGGGCCCCCGAGTTTCGAGCAGGCCGGCCTGGGGCGCTCGCCGCCTCTTCCGGCTCGGAGCAGCTTCGCCAGCTCAGGGCCACCGCCGCTCAGGACGTCGCCCGTCTCAGCTCGGAGGCCAGGGCCGCCTTGCAGACCGCCCGGCGCGACCTCTCGCGCACCGTGCGCCAGGCTCGGGGCACCCCCGCCGACGACCGGGCCGCCCACCGGCTCGCCAATGCCCTTGACGTCCACGCGCGCGCCGAATCGTTCCTTTTCTCGGTGCGCTCCCGCTCGGGCTCAGGCGAAAACCTCAAGGCGCTCATGCGCGACATGCTGAAGGGCGACCGAACGCCAGAGATGGTCGAGGCTCTGCGCCAAGCCCTCCGACAGCACGCACGCCCCGAGGCCCTCGCGGCTCTGCCCGATCCGGCTGTGAGGACGTCGTTTGTTCCGGTCGCCCTCCAGGCCCGCCGAGACGCCGCCGAGATGCTCCGCGCCGCGCGTGCCGTCTCCCGCAGCGGCCTCTCCGACCCCCGACACATGGACCGGCTCGCCCGCGCCGTCGTGCGCTTCCAGGCGAGCGCGGCCGAGATGCACCGGAGCCGTTTGGCCCTCCAGGACGTCGCGAGCCCCGCGATGTTTGCCCGCGCCCGCGGCGAGGCGCTACCGGCGGCGGTCGTCTGGGCTCGCCAGGCCATCCCGAAGCTCTCGAGCCCGGTGGCGCTCGAATCCCTGCGGCGCAGCTCGGTACGGCTTCCCGTCCCAGCGGTGGCGTAGCCGCTGTCGTCGTCGGTTTCGTGGCCGGCCAGCTTGCGAAGCGAACGCGAGCCGCCGCCATCGAACTGGCTCGTGGGCGCAGCCGGGAGCAGGAGTACGAGCGCTGACGGAAGGCGCTTTGAAATCCTATGCGCCCAGATTTCCTCTTTTCCGACGACTTCTATGGAGCGGGGGCGGTGCTGCTCTCCTGCTCGACAACGGCAGGGCGTTTTCCGTGGAAAACCGCCGCAGGGCTTTACGCTGAGGCTTCTACGAGGTAACGAAAGAACCAGAACCGACCGAGACAGATAAGGAAGACGTTTCGGGGATGGCGCGAGATCGGAACTAAAGCAAACTCAATGAATCCAGTGAGTTGCAAACGTAAGAGATCGTCCCTATCATGCTCAGACTGCTGAAGCTGGAAGGTCGCCACCTATGCTGTCCACACGCCTTGGGCTCTTCTTCGCCATGTCCGCGGTGATCGTCAACGCGCCGCGTCTGGTGCTCGCCTTCCTGTCCTCAGACGGCATCGAAGTCCCGGCGCACCTGCGCGCCGTGCTGTTGACCTCCTCAGCCGTCGCAACGGC
>CAVSLY010000009.1:0-72704 GCA_963728705.1 uncultured Gemmatimonadales bacterium | reverse complement strand
AGACCGCCTACAGCGCGGTGGAGTCGGCGGTCAAGCGCCTGCACCTGTTCAACGGAGCTCCCTCATGACCGCGTTGGTCCAGCTCGAGCCCCTCCGCCGGACCGTGGAGCTCACCATCGACGATGAAAAGGTCCAGGTGGCGGAGGGGATCACGATCTTCGAGGCCTGCCGCCAGCGGGGCACCGCCATCCCGACGCTCTGCTACCTGGAAACCCTGCATCCGGTCAACGTCTGCCGGGTGTGTGTCGTCGAGGTGGAGGGGTCGCGGGTCCTCGTCCCGTCGTGCGCCCGCAAGGTCGAGCCAGGCATGGTGGTGCGGACCAACTCGGAGCGAGTGCGTCACAGCCGCAAGATGGTGATCGAATTTCTGGCCTCGTCGGTCGACCTCTCGACCACTCCCGACGCCGAGGAGTGGATCCGGGACTATCAGGCGGCGCCGGATCGCTACGGCCCGCCTGCCCCACCAGCGCCGGCGGGCCAGCGCGATAGCCTGCAGCCGGGCCATCATGCGCCGCCGGATCCGGCCTATCGCGCGACGGTCGGCCAGCCGACCAAGGTCGACAACGAGCTCTACGTGCGCGACTACGGCAAGTGCGTCCTGTGCTACAAGTGCGTGGAGGCGTGTGGGAAGGACTATCAGAACACCTTCGCGCTCACCGTCGCGGGGCGCGGGTTCGATGCGCGAATCTCGACCGAGTTCGCCGTGGCCCTTCCCGAGTCGGCGTGCGTGTACTGCGGTAATTGCATCGCCGTCTGCCCCACCGGCGCCCTGATGTTCAAGAGCGAGTACGACCACCGGCACGCCGGAACCTGGGACGAATCGCGGCAGACCGTGACCCGGACGGTGTGTCCGTATTGCGGCGTCGGATGCAATCTGGAGTTGCACGTGCAGGACAACGAGATCGTGCGGGTGACCTCGCCGCTGGACCACGAGGTGACCCGCGGCAACCTGTGCATCAAGGGTCGGTTCGGCTGGAGATACGTGCAGAATCGCGGGTCCGGCCCGCCCGGAGAGGGCGTGCGGCGGCCGTGACCGGATCAGCTCGTGAGCCGCTCGCGGTGGGTATACACCGTCAACCGCGAGGCCCGCGCGAACCCCACGAGCGTGAGCCCGGCGTGCTCGGCGATCCGCACGGCAAGGCCGGTGGGTCCCGAGATCGCCACCAGCAGCGAAGCACCGAAGACCGTGGCCTTCTGCACCATCTCGAAGCTCGCCCGACTGGTCACCACGAGAAAACCGCTCTCCGGCTTCACCCCGCGGCCCAGCATCGCGCCGATCAGCTTGTCGAGCGCGTTGTGCCGGCCCACGTCCTCGCGCGCCAGCTGGATCTCCCCCTCGCGGGACGCCCAGCCCGCCGCGTGAACAGCTCCTGCCGCGGCGTTCAGGGTCTGGTGCCCAACCAGCGTCCGACAGGCGTTCTCGACGGCAGCGGTGGTCAGCGTGGCGCTCGACGTCACCGGATGCAGCTGCTTGAGGACGCCCTCGATGCTGTCCGTGCCGCAGATGCCGCAGCCCGTCCGCCCGGTGAGGCGGCGGTTGCGCGTGGCGATGGTGGCCTCGCAGTCGGGGGAGACCATCGCCTGAATCTCGATGCCCTGTCCGTACCGAACCACTTGCAGGGACTGCAGGTCCGCGGGGGTCCGGATGAGCTCCTCCGTGATGCTGAAGCCGAGCGCAAAGTCCTCGAGATCCGACGGCGTGGCCATCATGACGACGTGGGGAATGCCGTTGTACACGATGGCCACGGGCGTCTCCTCGGCCACCTGCTCGGTGCCCTCCTGCGCCCGGCCGCCTTCCCAGCGGCGGGCGGAGACCTCGAGCAGCGGCGAGGCGTAGCCGAGCCGACGGAGGCCCAGCGGGTGCTGCATCTGAGTGAGATCGATGGCCATCTCGGCGACTCCACGCTGCCGGACCGTCTTGTGATGCGACCGGAGAACTCATGAGGAATATACTCCGGCTCGAGACGGGCGAGCGAGTTCCGGCCATCGCGCTCGTGGGCTCGAGCGGAAGCGGGAAGACCACGCTGATCGAAGCGGTTGTGCCGTTCCTCAAGGCGTACGGCTATCGGGTCGGCGTCGTGAAGCACGCGCACCGGGGGTTCGAAATCGACCAGGCGGGCAAGGACAGCTTCCGGGTCCGCCGCGCCGGAGCGGCCCAGGTGCTGGTCGGGTCGAACCGGCAGTGGGCCCTGATCGGAGACGAGCCTCCGGGCGCCGAGAATCCACAGCTCGCGTCGCTCGTAGCCCGCTTTTCCCCGGGCGAAATCGATGTGGTGCTCGCCGAAGGGTTCTCCCACGAGGCCGTCCCCAAGATCGAGGTGTTCCGGCCGGACTACGGCCGGCCCCCGCGGTGCTGGCCGGGCGATCCCGACATCGTGGCCGTTGCTTCGGACGCGGACCTCCCGGTCGAGCCGCCGGTGGTGCGCCTGGATCTCAATCGCCCCGAGTCGGTTGCGGAGTTCATCGCCGACTGGGCTTCGTCCAGCCGCCGACCCGTCGTCAGGCCTCGTTCGGCCCGATGATGAGGGGCAGGAGACCGGGTTAGTTTTCCTGGCATGCCCAAGTTCTACCTCACCACCGCTATCGACTACTCCAACGGCGACCCCCATCTCGGCCACGCACTCGAGAAGGTCGGCGCCGACTGCATCGCGCGCTACCGGCGGCTCCGGGGCGACGACGTCCACTTCCTCATGGGCATGGACGAGCACTCGCAGGCGGTACTGCAGGCGGCCGAGCAGAATGGGGTCACGCCGCGGGAGTGGGTGGACCGGATGGCGGCGACGTTCGAGTCGTACTGGCGGCGGCTCGAGTGCAGCTTCGACGACTGGATCCGCACCACCGAGCCGAGGCACCACCGGACCGTGGCAGCGCTGCTCGAGCAGATCAGCCGGAAGAATCCGGACGACCTCTTCGTCGGTGAGTACGAGGGGCTCTACTGCTTCGGCTGCGAGGAGTTCAAGCAGCCGTCCCAGATCGTGAACGGCCACTGCATCGAGCACCCGACGCTCGAGCTGGCGCCCACGAAAGAGCGGAACCATTTCTTCCGGCTGAGCCGGTACCGTGACCAGCTGCTGTCACTGATCCGGTCGGGCGAGTTCCGGGTCGAGCCCGCCATCCGCCGGAACGAGATCGTCCGGCTGCTCGAGGACGGACTGCAGGATATCTCCGTCAGCCGGAACCGCCAATCGTGGGGAATCCCGTTTCCCGGCGACACCGAACAGACGGTATACGTCTGGTTCGACGCTCTCATCAACTACCTGTCCGCCACGGGCTATCCGGACGCCGGCTACGACCGGCTCTGGCCCGCCGACCTGCACGTGGTCGGCAAGGGCATCACGCGGTTCCACTGCGTGATCTGGCCGGCCATGCTGCTGAGCGCGGGCGTGGCCCTGCCGCGCGAGGTGTGGGCTCACGGATACGTGCAGTGGGAAGGCGCGAAGATGTCGAAGTCGGCCGGGACGGCGGTGAGCCTGGGCGAGGCGATCGACCGGCACGGGCCGGACGCCCTGCGCTACTTTCTGCTCCGGGAGGTCGGATTCGAGGCCGACGGCAACTTCACCTGGGATCGCTTCGACGAGCGATACACGGCTGACCTGGCGGACGGGCTGGGCAACCTCGCGTCCCGGTCGCTCGCGATGCTGGCCAAGTACCGGGAGGGGATCGTGCCGGATGCCCCGGCGGATACCACGCTCGACCAGGCTGGCCGGCAGGCGGTGGACGCCTACGGCCGGGCGATGGACGCGCTGGACCTCCGCGGTGGGGCCGAGGCGGCCTGGGTGCTCGTCGGGACGGCGAACCTCTACATCCAGCAGGTGGCGCCGTGGGCGCTCGCCAAGGCCGGCAAGAATGCCGAGCTGGACGCCGCGCTCGCCGCCCTCGGGAGGGCCCTGTACCGGTTGGCGGTCCTGGCCGCCCCGTTCGTCCCGGGCAAAGCCCAACTCCTCTGGCAATCGCTGGGGCTGGCCGGAGATGCATTAGTCAGCACCTGGGGGAGCCTGGCGGCACCACCGGTAACGGGGCTCGCTACCAACAAGCCCGAGGTCCTGTTCCCCAAGCCCCCCACCGTCTAGAAGTTAGGCCGTCAACGAGCAAAACTATTTGACAGTCAAGGAGTTATCCTGGGCGTATCGGGCTTGACGAAGTTCGTGTCCCGGGCCACCTTCTTGCTTGGATTCTGTGCGTCGGGTCACCTCAAATTTGCCTGGTTACACTCAGATTGTTCTGTCGGGCTGCCGAACCTGTAGAATCGAAGTTCGAGCGCTCAAGACTTGTGAATTCCGAGTCACGTGAGGGAAGCGCATGGCGAAACGCCGCTGGACCGTTGTCTTCGTACCACACGGCTCGGAGCCCTCGAAGATCGTCGAGGTGTCCTACGGCCTGATCAAGGCGGCAATCGGCGGCGTGGCCCTCGGCCTCGCCGCGGCGTTGCTCGTCGGGTACGCGACCATGGCCCGCACGGCGGACCTGTCTCGCACGGCTCACCTCCAGGATGAGAATTCCCGGCTGGCCCGGGAAATCGGCGAGCTGCACGGCCGCCTCTCCACCCTGTCGGACACCCTCACCCGCATCAGCCAGCGCGACGCCCGCATTCGAGTCCTCGCCAACCTCGAGCCGATCGATCCTCAGGTCCAGGCCGCCGGTATCGGCGGACCGACGCTTGCCGCCCGACCGGGGATGCTGAACGCCGGGCCGACCGTCCGACGCTCCGAGGAGATCCGGGTCGACCTGAATGCACTGATCCGGCGGGCCAACCTCCTGGCTTCATCGTTCGAAGAGGCCAAGGACAGCCTGACCAGCCATTCGCAGCGGCTGGCCGCCACGCCGTCGATCATGCCGACCCAGGGCTGGCTCACGAGCGCCTTCTCGTCCATGCGCGACCACCCGATCCTGCACATCGCCCGGCCGCACGAGGGCATCGACGTGACGGCGCCGATGGGCAGTCCGATTGAGGCGCCTGCCGCGGGTGTCGTGACCGATGCCGGCTGGGAATCAGGCTACGGCAACACCGTCACGATCGATCACGGCTACGGAATCACCACCAAGTTCGCCCACGCCTCGAAGCTGCTCGTGAGGACCGGCCAGCGGGTCCAGCGCGGCCAGCGCATCGCCCTGGTCGGCAACACCGGCCTGGCCACCGGCCCCCACCTGCACTACGAAGTGCACGTGAACGGCCGCCCGGTGGATCCGCTCAGGTACGTCTTGCCGGACGGGGTGGTGACGGACTAGGACGGACGGAAGGACGGAAAGAGAGAAGGACGAGAAGAGCCCCCGCTGCGTCAGTCGCATCGGGGGCTCTCTGCTGCCGGGACGTGTCTGTCCTTCCGCCTCAGAACTGTACCTTCGGCGCCTCCGCCGCTCCCGGCGTCGCCTCGAAGTACTCCCGTGGCTTGCCCAATCCGAATACCTTGGCGGTGATGTTGTACGGGAAGCGGCGGATGTAGGCGTTGTATTCGCCGACCGCGGCATTGTAGTCCTGCCGGGAGACGGAGATCCGGTTCTCGGTCCCCTCGAGCTGGTCTTGCAGCTGCTTGAAATTCTCGCTCGAGCGCAGCTGCGGGTAGTTCTCGGAGATCGCGATGAGGCGGCCCAGCCCCTGGTTCAGGGCAGCGTTCGCGGCGGCCATCTCGGGAATGCTTCCGGACTGGATCGCCCCGCCGAGACGGGCGCGGGCGTTGGCGATCGAGATGAAGACGGTGTCCTCCTGCTTGGTGACGCCCTTCACCGTGTTCACCAGGTTGGGAATCAGGTCGGCCCGGCGCTGGAGCTGCGCCTGGATCTGGCCCTGGGCCTGGTTCACCCGTTCGTCCATCGTCTGAATCGTGTTGTACCCGCAGCCTGCCGTGAACATCGCGAGCAAGGCGAGGGTTGAGGCGACCGCCGACGAGCGCTTCATCACTGGTCTCCGAGCTGAAGTTGATCCACGTACCCCGCCGCCCGCGTCACGGCGTCCATGTATTGCTCGAACTGCGATGCGGTACACCGCCAGCCGCGCTCGCCACGACGCTCGACCGGCGTCGTCAGCCCCACGGCCGGTACCCCGACCAGCGCCGCGGCCTCGGCCGCGAGCGCCGCCGGCGCGGCGGGCACCGGCCGTCCCGCCAGGCTCAGGAGCGAGCGCAGCAGCACGAGGATGGTGCCGGCGCTTCCCGCGGCCACCTCGCCCAGCAGCTTCTCGTCGCCGGCCGCCGCGGCGTAACCCTGGCGGAGGCGGAGGAGCTTGCCCCTCAGCTCGCGCTCCAGGGCCTGTCGGAGATCGGCGCCCTGAACGCGAGCGGCGCCCAGCGGATCGGCCCCGCGAAGCACCCGGTAGCCGGCGCGCATGTCCGTGATCTCGATCGGGAACACGTCCGTCGCCCGCGCCCACTCGGTCCGGCTGATGAGCAGGGGGGGCTCCGACGCGGTCTTCCGCCACGCGGCGAACGCCGGCGCGAGCGCCCGGAGCAGGGTGGGCGAGGCATCGTCCAGCACGAGCAGGAGGTTGATGTTCGAGCGGCCGGCGAGATAGTCCCCCCGGGCGGCCGAACCATAGAGCAGCGCGCTGTAGCCGGCGCCGAGCGCGGCGTCCGCAGCCGCGAGGAACGGCGTCACCACGCGATCGACCGTCTCATGCATCAGAACCGTCCTCCGGATCCACCGCCGCTGAAGCCGCCACCGCCGCCGAAGCCACCGAACCCGCCGCCGCCACCGAACCCGCCACCGCCGCCGAATCCGCCACCCCCAATCCAGGGCCCGCCTCCCCAATATACGCGACGCCGGCGTCCTCCCCGATTGGCCAGCATGACAAACACGACGAAGAGCAGCAGGGGCAGCAGCGAGAAGAGCTGCGAGCCGGGCGCCCGGGATGCGACGCGCGGCGGGGCGAGTGCGAGCGCCGAATCGGTGACACCGAAGCCACGCGCGATAATTCCGGTGAGCGCGCGGACGCCGCTCCGGATCGCGGGACCGTACTCTTCCTGGGCGAGCAGCGGGCCCATCACCTCCCGGCGAATCTGGCCGCTGGCCGCGTCGGTGACGATCCCCTCGAGGCCCTGCCCCACCTCGATCCGAATGTGCCCCGTGCCCGGCTCGTGATTGACGCGTGGCACGACGAGGAGAACCAGGCCCGCGTTGCGCCGGGCATCGCCGACCTCAGCGCGGGCGCCGACGCCCCATTTCCGCCCGATCGCCAGCGCCACCTCGCCCTCGTCTTGGTCGTCGATGGTGGGCAGCGTCACGACCGTCACCTCAGTGCCGGTGGCGCTCCGGAGGCGGGTGAGCAGATCCTCCAGTTCCGCACGCGTCGCGGGATCGAGCAGCGACGCGAAGTCGTTGACGAGGCCCACGGGCTGCGCCGGAATGAGCCGCTCGACCTCCGGGCTCTGCGCCAACGCGACGGCGGCGATCAGTTGTAGCCCCGCCAGGAGGGCGGTAGCTTTGCGTCGTGTTTCCCTCACGCCCACTCCTTGGAAGCTCCGGTGCCCGCGCGTGCCGCGCCGCGGTCCTGCTGCTCGGCCTCGCGGCCTGCGAGGGGCCGCGCGACGTGGCCGTGCGGGTCTCGATCCCGGGGCCCGACTCGGTGGAAACGCCGGTGACCGGCGTGGGAGTCGTCGCGCTGCCCTACGATCGCGACAGCGTCCTGCGGCAGCTCGAGGCCCGCGCCCAGACTCCCCGCCCCGACACCGCGCCGCTCGAGAGCCTCTTCGCGGCGTTTCGCGGCCCGTTCACCGCGTATTCCGCGGTGACGTTGCGGCTCGGCAAGCTGCGCGACTCGGTCGCGGAGGCCAAGGCGGGGCCCGACTCGCTCCGCCTCGCCGACGCGCTCCGTGCCACCGAGGCCCGGGCCGAGCGCGCCCGGGCGGAGCTCGACCGCGCGCGGCGCGATTTCGTCGGCCGCAGCGACAGCCTGCGGCAGCGCATGCGCCAGTGGGAAGATAGTACCTACCAGGGGTGGGACAGCGTCGTCCAGGGGCTGGCCCGCCGGAGCGGGCGCACGGCAGTCACCGACACGACGGGATCGCAGGGGTGGGCCCACCTGACGCTCGCGCCGGGACGATGGTGGGTCTACGCCAGGAGCTGGGATGCCGAGGATCCGAACGCCGAGTGGTACTGGAACACGCCCGTGACCAAGGACACGCTCCTGCTGTCGAGCCGGACGGCGCGGCGTCAGCTCAGATACTAGGAGAGGTAGCATGCAACGGTCCGCCGGCAGCGCCAGCGTCATCCTGAGCGGAGCGAAGGATCGGGTGGGTGGTGCGAGCAGGATGACGCTGGCGCTCACGCTGGCACTCGTCGCCGGCAGCCTCACCCCCGCCGGCCTGCCCGCCCAGGCCAAGCCCGACAGCGCGCAAAGCCCCCTCGCCGGGCGGATCCGCGGCTCGGCCAGCGCACCCGTCACCGTGTACGAGATGTCGGACTTCCAGTGCCCGTTCTGCCGCACCTTCGCGCTGACCACTTTCCCGGAGATTGACTCGGTCTACATCGCCACGGGGAAGGTGCGCTGGGCGTTCGTCAACTTCCCGCTGACGAGCGTCCATGACAACGCGCTGGCCGCGGCAGAGGTGGGTCTCTGTGCGGCGCGGCAGAACGCCTTCTGGCGCGTGCATGACCTCCTGTATCAGCACCAGGACGTCTGGGCGCCGCTCAAACAGCCGGAGGCGTTCTTCCTGACGCTGGCCGATTCGGCCAGAATTTCCCGGCCGGCCCTGCTTGCCTGCGTGCAGGCCCCCGCCACGCGCGAGACACTGCGGCAGGAGGCAGAGGGCGCCCAGCGCTCGGGCGCCAGCAGCACGCCGAGCTTTTACATCGAGGGCGGCCTGCTCACCGGTGCGCTGCCGGCGCCGATCTTCCGGCAGGTGCTGGATTCCATCATCCGGGAGAAGACGCGGAAGACGCCCAGGCCGCCTGTCGCCTCACCCTGAGCCTGCCAGCGACAGGAACACGTCGTACAGCGCGTGTGTCCACGCGGTGATCCCGAGCCCCCGCAGCAGATACAGGCCACTGAACAGCACGCCCGCGACGGCCCGGAAGGCGAACGAGCTCAGCTCCAGCCGATCGCCGTACGGACCGATGTAGTGGAAGGCGGAGAAGACCAGCGCGCCGAGCACGGTGGCCAGCACGCCGGCGCCGCCGGGGCCCCATCCGAACGCGCGCCGGGCCGTCCAGGCGAGCGCTCCCACCAGGATCACCCGGAACAACAGCTCCTCGTAGATCCCCGCGCCCAGCGAGATCATGAGCTGCGTGGCGAGGCCCATTCCGCCTGGACCCGCGGCCAGACGCAGCTCCAGGGCGGAGCGGAGCCCGCCCAGCAGGAGCCCCGTGAGGACGCCCGTCACCAGCCCGAACACGAGCGCATACACGACCGCCTCGACCATCATCAGCACGAACACGCTGCCCTCGATCGGGCCCGAACGGCGGCGATCCCGCCAGACCAGCACCACGCCGGTGCCCACCAGCAGTGCGCCGAACACGAGCAGTCCGTTCCTGCCGCCGAACAGGACGAAGACGCTCTTCAGCAGGACGTCGGCCCCGTTCCGGACACCGGCGAGCGAATCGTGCGACAGCGTGAAGGCGAGCACCTCGTACGCCACGAGGAGCGGGAAGGCGAAGGTGAGGCTGTAACGCGGAGCGCGGGTGGCGCGCCAGTACCGGCGGCTCGAGGTCGAGAGTGCCATGGTCGGATGGCTCAGGGGCAAAAAAAGGGGCCGCTCGGAGCGGCCCCCCCAGGTTCCAAGTGTCGCCCGGGTCTTGATCGTGCAGTGCTGTTCAGCAGCCGCAGGCGACCCTTGACTCTGTAGACAATGGATCACCTCCCTCGGTAGCAGGTGGGACATGACTTCGTGAAAGAATTCTAGAACGTGCCCCCGTTCGGTCGCAAGTCCCGCTCCCACCGTCCCTCCGGATTGACGCCCGTCCTGGCCGCCGCGACATTGCCCCGATGCCGTCGACCTCCTGGGGGTATCGCGCCGCGGTCCGGATCGGCGCGGCGCTGGCCCCCGCCCTCGGGCTGGTGGACCGGAAGGTGGGCGACGGCCACCGCCAGCGGCGCGGCGCCGCGGCGCGGCTGTCGGCGTGGGCCGCTGGCGCGCGCGACACGACCCGGCCGCTCGCGTGGTTCCACGCGGCCAGCGTGGGTGAGGGGCTGCAGGCCGAAAGCGTGCTGCTCGAGCTCCGGCGCCTCTTGCCGCGGTGCCAGCTCGTCTACACCCACTTCAGCCCGTCGGCCGAGCCGCTCGCCCGGCGTCTCACCGTGGATGCGGCCGACTACCTGCCGTACGATTTCCCCGACGCGGCCGACCAGCTCCTTGCCGCGCTTGTTCCCGACCTCCTCGTATTCTCGAAGCTCGATCTCTGGCCGGAGCTCGCCACCCGGGCCACTTCGACCGGTGCCACCGTGGCGCTCGTGGCGGCGACCGTGAGCGCCGGCAGCGGCCGGCTCCGCTGGCCCGCGCGTGCTTTGCTCCAAGCCGGCTACGCGGCCGTCTCCGCGGCGGGGACCATCGCCGAGGCGGACGCCGAGCGGCTCGCGCGCCTCGGCGTGCCGCCGGAGCGGATCCGCGTCCTCGGCGATCCGCGCTTCGACAGCGTGGCCGCCCGAGTGGCGGCGGTGCCGCCCGACGAGCCGCTGTTCCGGTTCGGGCGCGGCGCGCCGACGCTCGTGGCCGGGTCCACCTGGCCGGCCGATGAGGCGGTCCTGCTCGCGGCATTCGCGCGGGTTCGTGCGCGCTGGCCCGAGGCGCGTCTCATCCTCGTGCCGCACGAGCCGACGGTCGATCACCTCGCCGCGCTCGACCGCCGGGCGGCGGCGGCCGGACTCCCCGCGCCCTCGCGCCTCAGCACGGCCGAAGGCCCGTCGCCGCTGCTGGTGGTGGACCGGGTCGGGGTGCTCGCCACGCTTTATGGGAGCGGGACCATGGCGTACGTCGGAGGCGGATTCGGGCAGGCGGGGCTGCACTCGGTGCTAGAGCCAGCCGCGTGGGGCGTGCCGGTGGCGTTCGGACCCAACTGGCGGGAGAGCCGGGACGCGGAGCTGCTGCTGCAGGGAGGCGCCGCCGAGGCGCTCGGGCGTGGGGCCGGGAACAAGGGGAACGGCGCGGTACTGGCCGGCTGGTGGGAGCGGTGGATCGGGGATGAATCGCACCGGATGGTGCAGGGCGCCCGTGCGCGCGCCATCGTGTCGGAGGGGCTGGGCGCGGCCCGCCGATCGGCGGAGATGCTGGCGGAGCTTATTTCGTCACGATCCCCTCGACGGTGACCGTCCGCGGGACGATGATCCCGGCGGTCAGCACCGTGAACAGCACGTCGGTCCAGCGGCTCCGCACCCGGATCTTCACGTTGGCGACGCCATTCCCACCGACGAGCTGCGCGGCGAGCGTCTTCCGGATCGAAGGCTCCTTGAGCCGCGCGATGCCCCAGAGCCCGAACAAGGCCTTGCTCGAGACCTTGAACCGGTCGCCGGCCGGCGGCGGCCCGGCGGCCGAGGCGAGCGTGGCCGGCACGCCCAGAGTGGTGGCGTCGAACGTCTGGGCACAGGCGCCCAGGAAGCAGACCAGCGCGAGCATGAGGGCGGCGCCGCGCGCCCTCACAGCCCCGGTACCCGGAAGGCGTAGTGGGCGCCGATGCCGAACGTCGCCGGGTCCGCGACGTCCTTGGCGAAGACGCGGTCGTACGCCGCGTGGATGCCGAAGCCGTTGAGCAGGTTGAGCTCTAGACCGCCGGACAGGCCGAAGTTGGTCTCGGTGTTCGAGGCGCCGCCGGCCTTCCGGTAGTCGACGTCGATCCTTGGCGCGAGCCACGGATGGATCGAAAGCACCGGGTTGGGAATCACCAGCGCGAACCCGACCCCGACCGGGAATCGATAGGCCGACACATCCTGGTTCGGCAGGAGCCCCCCGCTGCGCTTCAGATAGCTCACCCCGCCCTGCAGGGTGACCGACAGCGGCACCAGCGGGCCGCCCAGCAGCCGGTAGTTGAGCGTGCCGCCCACCGAGGCGTTGCCACCTCCGGGGCCGTCCTGATCGAACGAGGACAGAGTGGCCGTCACCCCGAGCAGGCCGAACCCTCCGCGTCCAGTGACGCCGAACACCGTGCCACCGCCCGCCTCGTCGTTGGGAAAGCCGACGTCGCCGTACAGCGCGATGCCTCGCGGCACGCCCTGGTTGTAGACGGGCAGCCCCGGGTTCTGGGCCCGGGCTGGAGCGGCGCCCAGCGCAAGGGCGAGAACTGTGAAAGCGTGCACGGTGTACCGCATGCTGCCTCCGCGGATCGCTACTCGGGGGTGGATGCAAGGCGCCAGAAGCTACTCGGGCGCTTCGCGGGAAGTCAATCGCGCGGGATCCAACGAGAACGCCCGGTCGCGGAGGTCCGCGGCCGGGCGTTTCGGTCGGCGACGAGCGTCAGCGGAGATACGCGACGCTGACGCCGACGCCTTCGATGTCGCCCAGGCCCCCGCTCGCGCGGATGGCCCACTGCTCGCTGAACTTGATGTCGACGCCCAGGCCGAGGGCGAAGTTCACATCGCTGTCGCCGCCGCCGAAGGTCGGGACGATGATGGGGTGGGCGTAGGGGACGAAGATCGTGTTGGAGCCCTCGAGCTCGAAGCGCCGGCCGAGGGAGATGCCGATCGGGACGTAGTACGCATCGCGCCCGTCGCCGACGTTGGCGCCGAGGCCGAGGGTGAGCGAGCCATCGAGCGGGAAGCTCTCGCTGTAGCTGACAACCTGGGTGCGGAAATCGCCGCCGATCAGGACCCGGGTGCCACCCGAGCCGTTCAGGTCCGCGAACCCGCCGCGCACGCTGAAGTCGTTGGCGCCGCTGCCGTAGCGGTAGAAGCCCTCGAGCGCCAGGCTCACGCCCTCGCCCGGGTCGGACAGGGACACCCCCAGCTCGTGGCTGTTGAATGCCCGGTACGGCGCCTTGAAGATCGGCGTCCCCGTTTCCTGCGCCGCCGACGTTCCCACCGCACCGGCGAGCAAGGCGACCACCAGGATCCCGCCGCAAAAGTTACGACCCATGAGACTCTCCTTGTACGTGTTCGGCCACCACGCGTACCCGATTGTCCACGACCTGGAGGAACCCACCCCGAACCGCAAACCGGCGCACCGCGCCCGCGCTCCGTACGGTGAGCGTCCCCTCTCCCAAGAGCGTCATGAACGGTGCGTGATTCGGCAGGATGCCGACTTCGCCGTCGAAGGCGGGCGCGACGACCGCGTCCGCTTCACCGTCGAACATAGACGCCTCGGGAGAGATCACCGTGACTTGCATCACGAGCTCGCGAGCTTCTTGGCCTTCTCCACCGCCTCGTCGATGCCGCCGACCATGTAGAACGCCTGCTCGGGGAGATGGTCGAACTCACCCGAGAGCACGCGCTCGAACGACGAGATCGTCTCCTCGAGCTTCACGTATTTCCCGGCGAAACCGGTGAACTGCTCGGCCACGAAGAACGGCTGCGAGAGGAAGCGCTGCAGCCGCCGCGCGCGGCTGACGATCAGCTTGTCCTCCTCGCTCAGCTCGTCCATGCCCAGGATCGCGATGATGTCCTGGAGGCTCTTGTAGCGCTGCAGCGTGCGCTGGAGGCCGATGGCTACGTTGTAGTGCCGCTCGCCGATGAACTGCGGATCGAGGATGCGGCTCGAGCTGTCGAGCGGGTCCACCGCCGGATAGATGCCGAGCTCGGAGATGGCGCGCGAGAGCACCACGGTGGCGTCGAGGTGCGCGAACGCCGTCGCCGGCGCGGGGTCGGTCAGGTCGTCGGCCGGCACGTAGATCGCCTGCACCGACGTGATCGAGCCCTTGGTGGTCGACGTGATCCGCTCCTGCAGGTCGCCCATCTCGGTGGCCAGCGTCGGCTGGTAGCCCACCGCGCTCGGCATCCGGCCGAGCAGCGCCGAGACCTCGGAGCCCGCCTGGGTGAAGCGGAAGATGTTGTCGATGAAGAGCAGCACGTCCTGGCCTTCGACGTCGCGGAAGTACTCCGCCACCGTCAGGCCGCTCAGGCCGACCCGGAGCCGGGCACCGGGCGGCTCGTTCATCTGGCCGTAGATGAGGGCGCAGCTCTTGATGACGCCGCTCTCCTCCATCTCGAGGTAGAGGTCGTTCCCCTCGCGGGTGCGCTCGCCCACGCCGCAGAAGACCGACTTGCCGCCGTGGCCCTTGGCCACGTTGTTGATGAGCTCCATGATCACGACCGTCTTGCCCACGCCGGCGCCGCCGAACAGGCCGATCTTGCCACCCTTCACGAACGGTGCGATCAGGTCGACGACCTTGATGCCGGTCTCGAAGATCTCGGTCTTGGGCTCGAGGTCGGTGAACTTGGGCGTCTCGCGGTGGATCGGCCAGCGCAGCGTGTCCGGCGGGATCGGAGCGCCGCCGTCCACCGGCTCGCCCAGCACGTTGAGGATGCGGCCGAGCGCCACCTCGCCCACCGGCACCGTGATGGCGGACCCGGTGTCCGTCACCTTCATGCCGCGGGTGACGCCGTCGGTCGAGCTCATGGCCACCGCGCGCACCTGGTTCTGCCCGATGTGCTGCTGCACCTCGGCGGTGAGGCGGACGGGCACGGTGCCCGTGGCGTCCTCGAGGGTGAGGGCGTTGTAGATCTCCGGCAGGTTCTCGGGCTCGAATTCGACGTCGAGCACCGGGCCGATGACCTGGACGACGCGGCCGATGTTCTTCTGGGTCTTCGGCGCGGCGCCGGACTTTTCGGATGCGATAGCAGTGGCCATGAATTGATCTCTCTCGTAGTCAGCCAGCGTGTGTGTGTCACCCTGAAGCTCCCCCTACCCCTGCAGCGCCGCGGCGCCCCCGACGATTTCGGCGATCTCCTGCGTGATCTGCGCCTGCCGCTGGCGATTGTACGTCCGCTTGAGCAGCTCCAGGATCTCCCCGGCGTTGTCCGTGGCATTCTTCATGGCCGTCCGCCGGGCGCCGTGCTCGGCGGCGGCGGTCTCGACCAGGCCGCGGTAGACCGCATTCCGCACGTACAGCGGCAGCAGCTCCTCGAGGATGGCCTCGGCGTTCGGCGCCAGGATGTAATCGCGCGCCGCCGTTCCCGCCGGCGGTGCTTCGACGGGGAGGATGCGCACGGTCGCCGGCGGGGTCTGGAGCGCGCTGATGAACTGGGCCTGGATCAGGTCCACGCTCGCGAGCTCGCCCGCGGCGTAGGCCGCGATGAGCGGCTGGACGATCTCGGCGGCATGATCGGCCGTCGGCCGGTCACCGATGTCCTGGCGCTCCGCGGCGAGCTTGCGGCCGAGATAGCGGAAGAAGCCGATCCCCTTCTTGCCGATGCCGTAGAGGTCGACGGTGTAGCCCTCGGACTCGAGCTGCTCGACGCGCCGGCGCGCCTCCTTGATCAGGTTGGCGTTGAAGCCGCCGGCGAGGCCGCGATTGGACGTCAGCAGGATGACGGCGGCGCGGGTGGGGCCGCCCTTGCCCGGAGGCGCGGGGCGCCGGAGCAGCGGGAAGCGCTCCGCCAGCTCGGCGGTGTACAGGTCGGCGATGACCTCGCGCAGCGCCTGCGCGTACGGCCGCGCCGCCACCACCCGGTCCTGCGCCCGCTTGAGCTTCGACGTGGCCACGAGCTCCATCGTCTTGGTGATCTTGCGGGTGTTCTGGACGGACCGGATCCGTCCCTTGAGCTGGCGACCCTTGGCCATCAGTCGGCCGTGAAGAGCGGCTTGAAGGCGGCGATGGCGGCCTTGAGCTTGGCCGTGAGGTCGTCGTCGAGCGCCTTCTTGGTGCGGATCCCGTTCAGGATGTCCGGCGTCTTGGCCTCGAGATAATCGAGGAACTCGCGCTCCCACTGCCGGATGTGCTCGACCTTGACCTCGTCGAGATAGCCGTTGGTGACGGCGTAGATGATCGCCACCTGCCGCTCGACCGGCACCGGGCGGTACTGCGGCTGCTTGAGCACCTCCACCAGCCGGGCGCCGCGGGCGAGCTGCTTCTGGGTGGCGGCGTCGAGGTCGGAGCCGAACTGGGCGAAGGCCTCGAGCTCGCGGTACTGCGCCAGCGAGAGCCGGAGCGGGCCCGCAACCTGCTTCATCGCCTTGATCTGCGCGTTGCCGCCCACGCGACTCACGCTGATGCCGGCGTCCACCGCCGGCCGCACGTTCGAGTAGAACAGGTCGGTGGTGAGGAAGATCTGGCCGTCGGTGATCGAGATGACGTTGGTCGGGATGTAGGCCGACACGTCGCCCGCCTGGGTCTCGATGATCGGAAGCGCCGTGAGCGAGCCGCCCGCCTTCTTGATCCGGGGGTCGAACTTGATGGTCTCCGGATTCTCGTTGATCTTCGCGGCCCGCTCGAGCAGGCGGCTGTGGAGATAGAACACGTCGCCCGGATAGGCCTCGCGACCCGGCGGGCGGCGGAGAATGAGCGAGAGCTGGCGGTACGCGGCGGCCTGCTTGGAGAGGTCGTCGTACACGCAGAGGGTGGGCTTCCCCTTCCTCGTACATGAAGTACTCGGCGAGGGCGCAGCCGGTGTACGGGGCGATGAACTGGAGCGGCGCCGGCTCCGAGGCGGAGGCCACGACCACGATCGAATACTCGAGCGCGCCCGCGTCGCGCAGCTTCTCCACCACCGTGGCCACCGTCGACCGCTTCTGGCCGATGGCGACGTAGACGCAGATGACGCCGGTGCCCTTCTGATTGATGATGGTGTCGACCGCGATGGCGGTCTTGCCGGTGCCGCGGTCGCCGATGATCAGCTCCCGCTGGCCGCGGCCGATCGGGATCATGGCGTCGATGGCCTTGATGCCGGTCTGGAGCGGCTCCTTCACCGGCTGGCGGACGATGATGCCCGGCGCCACCATCTCGACCTGTCGCGACGTGGAGGTCTGGATCGTGCCCCGGCCGTCCACCGGCCGGCCGAGCGCGTCGACCACGCGGCCGAGCATGGCGGGGCCGGCGGGCACCTCGAGCAGCCGGCCGGTCCGGCGGACCTCGTCGCCTTCCTTGAGCTTGAGGTAGTCGCCGAGGATGGCGGCGCCGACGTTGTCCTCTTCCAGGTTGAGCACCAGGCCCGCCACCGTCTCACCGGTCTCCGTGGCGGTGAACTCGAGCATCTCGCTCGCCACCGCCGACTGCAGGCCGTAGATGCGGGCGATGCCGTCGCGCACCTCGAGCACGGTGCCGACTTCCGAGACGTCGGCCGTGGTGATGTCGGCCGCGGCGATCTCGCGGAGGAGGATGTCCTTCAGCTCGCCGGGACGAAGAATTGATTCGGTGGCCATGGCGTGAGCAGCCTGACGTAAGGGGAACGGAGTGCCCTGAACGGCTTGTGAAAATAATCACAATGCCCGGAGTCGAGCAAGGGTCCGGCGTGGCGCGGCCTCCAAGCTACACCCGCGCCGCTCGCCAGTCATCCGGCGTGTCGGCTACCGCTGACCCACCGTCTGGCCCACCCGCCCCATCGCCGCGAGACACCGGGCCCGCCCCGGTTGCCGTGCCAGCGCCAGCTCGTAGGCCGCCCGCGCCTCGGCCGCGCGGCCGGCCTGGGCCAGCAGGTCGCCATACAGCTCGCGCGCCGGCAGCACCGCCCCCGGGGTGACGGGATGCTTCTCGACCGCGTCGTCCAGGTCGGCGGCGGCCCGCCCCTGCCGGAGCGCGTCCGCCGTGTCGCCCGCCGCCAGCGCCACCCAGCGCCGACGCGGCCAGTCGCTGGATGCGCACCTGGGTCGACCAATAGGCCTGGGGACCACCCGCCACGGCGAGCGTCCGCTCCAGCTCCGCCAGCGAGTCGATCTCGGCGCGCGCATGCCGCCGCGTGGCCGCCGCGCGCGGCTCCGAGCGCCCGGGCGAAGCGGGTGATCCCCTCCGCGCCGCGCCAGGCGGGCGCCGGGCGGACGGGCAGCGTCTCCGCCGCCTGCCAGTCGTCCCGCTCCAGCGCGAGCCGCGCGGGGATCGCCGCCAGCGCGTAGTCGACGGTGAGCGAGCCCGGGGGAAACGTCTCCGTCACCCCGGCCACCTGCTGCGCCACGGCCCTGGCGTCGGCGACGCGTCCGAGCTGCAGGTAGGCGTAGGCCAGGTAGTCGAGCGCATGGGCGTGCTGGTCCCACATCGCCCCGGCATGCTTGGCCGCCTCGAACCGCTTCGCCGCCTCGGCCGCCTTGAGGTTGGCCGCGATCGACTTGTCCCACGCGCCGATCCGCGTGTAGATGTGCGACGGCATGTGCTCCGCGTGCGGCACCGACGGCGCGATGGACGCGTAGCGGTCGGCCGCCGCCATGCCGTCGCGCGCGAGCGCCGGCGAGTCGTAGGCATGAATGAGATAGTGGGCGAGCCCCGGATGGTCGGGATGGCGCCGGTAGAGCGGCTCGAGGATCCGGGCGGCCTCGCGCTGGCGCGACATGGGTCGAGTCGCTCGCGTGGAGCTGGCCCAGGCCGATCAGGGCGAGCGCGTGGAAGATCTGGGCTTCCTTGTCCGCCGGACGGCGCCGGGCCACTCCGGCCATGGCGCGCTCGTACGCCAGCGAGCCGGGCACCGTCGATCGACCGTGTCGCCGCGATAGTAGGTCGCGATGGCCTCGGCATAGTCGCGCGGCCGCGTGCCGCGGCCGGCTGAGCCGCACCGCGCGCTCGGCGTCGGCCAGGGCCTGGACCCGCTCCTCCGGCGTCGGCGGCGTCCACAGGGGGTGCAGCACGCTCATCGCCCGGCCCCAGTACGCCAGGGCGCAGCCGGAATCGGCCGCGGCCACCTCGCCAAAGGCGCGGCCGGCTTCCTCGTACCAGAACGAATGCAGCAGCGCCACGCCGCGCTCGAAGCGGGCCTGGACCCGCGCGTGGCAGCCGGAGGGAAAGTCGACGCGACCCAGCTGCTCGGGCGCGGGGCCGGTGTGCTCGTGCCCGGCCTGGGCCTGGACGCTGACAGTGGAAGTACAGAGAAGGAGAGCGAACGCGAGAGGACGGAGCATGAGGACACTCCCGAAGACTGGAGCCCTGGAGGAAAGACGACCCTCTAAGGTGTCATCGCCGTGCGCCGGGAGGGAACTCGTCAGACCCGGCTCCGCGTGTTCCCCTTCGCGAACGCCTGCAGGACACCCTTGGGTCCGAGGGCACCGAGCCCGCGGGTGGACACGTTGGCGATCCGGCGAGCGGTGCTGCTCAGGTGGCTGGAGGAGGCGAAGTGGAGGACCCGGACGACGGTCGGGATGGTGAAGCCGGGGTTGGCGAGGAGCTGCGCGGCGCAGGCGATGCGCGTGAGGTCGATCACCCGCTTGAGGTTGGGCGCGCCGCCCGCGCCGAACTGCCGGGAGAGGTGCTCCCGGCTCACCTGGAGCAGCCTGGCGAGAGTGCGCGGTGCGGAACGGCCGCTCGACCTCGCCCACCAGCACGGCCCAGGCGGCCTGCTGGAGCGGCTCGGTGAGCCGGAGCATGCGCGGTGCGTCCGCCAGCGCGCGCCGCGCGCTCCGCGGTGATCGAGGCGCGCATCACCATGTCGCCCACGATCGGGTCGTCCACGCCCTCGACCGCCACGCCCGCCACGGCGTGACGCCGGCAGGCGAGCAGCAGCTCGCCGTCGTCGGGACGGAACGGCGCGTACGCCACCACCGGGATGCCCGGCAGCTCGCTCCGGAGCTCGGCGAGGTCGGGCAGGCGCCGGAAGGCTCGGGCAGAGCACGACCGCGTCGACCAGCCGCCGCTCGAGCACGCCGGCGCAGCGCCGCGGGCGTCCGGCAGGCGACGACTCCGGGACCGTTCTTGGGCAGCGTGCGGCGCAGCGCGAGCAGCGCGGCGCGGCTCTCGAGCAGCGTGGCGATCGCGGCCACCGTCAGCCCGGCGCCTGGCGCTCCGTGGCGGGACGGGACCGGCCGGCCCCGATGGCCACCAGCGTGCGGACCATCTCGCCCGCGCGCTTGAGCACGCCGCGGGCATTGTCGTAGCTCAGCGTCCCGAGCGCCTCCTCCAGCGTGCGCCACTGGCAGGCGGTGATCCCCTCGTCCGCCTGCGGCGCTGGGCTCGCCCTCCGGTGCTCTCGAGCAGGAAGAAGTGGCAGTACTTGTGGATGTGCCGGCCGCGGAAGCGGAAATGCCAGTCGATGACGCGGATCGGGCCCTGCAGCACCAGGCGCTCGAGCCCGGTCTCCTCGGCGGTCTCCCGCACCGCCGCCTCGGCCGGCGACTCGCCGTCCTCGAGGTGGCCCTTGGGAAAGCCCCAGTTGTCGTAGGAATCCTTGATGAGCAGGAAGCGCGCCTCACCATCCGGCAGGCGCCGGAACACGATCCCGCCGGCGCTCACCTCCAGCTCCGCCCGGCGCTTGCTCATCAGAAGACCGAGATCTTCAGGTACTTCTTGGGATTCGCCTGGATGTCGGTCAGCAGCTCGCGGAACTGGACGACGGTCGCCGTGGTCTCGCGGTAGAGCGTCGAGTCGGTGGCGAGCATGCCGAGCGTGCCGTTGCCGCGCTGGATCTTGGTCATGAGCGAGTCGGCCTGCTGCAGCACCCGGACGAGGCTGGCCTCGTTGGCGCGGGCGGCGGCCATGACCGAGCGCATGTCGGCCGCGGCCTGCCGCAGGTCGGCGCTCGACGCCCGCCCGTTGTTCAGGATGTCCTTGAGCTGGTTGTCGCTGGTGGCCGTGTCGAGCCGGGCGACCGCGCCCTGGAAGGTCTTGGCCACGCCGGCGAAGGCGTCGGACGTGGTGGCGACGTTCTGCGCTCACGCGGTCGATCCGGGTGGTCTGCGCGCTCGGCGAAGCGTCACCAGCCGGCCCGAGATCTCCGCCAGGTCCTTCACGCTCTGCTGCAGGTTCTTGAGCGCGGTGCTGTCGAAGGCCTGGCTGATCCGCTGGGTCACCACGCCCACGTCGCCGGCGATGCGGCTGGCCTGGGCGGTCAGCTGGCCGATGTCGGGCAGCGTGGCGCCCGGCCAGGCGTCGCCGCCGGCCGCGGTCGGACTCGGCGAGCGCGTCCCGCAGGTTGGGATCGGTCGGGCGGCGGATCGTAGCGAGACGATGTTGGCGCTCCACTCGCCGAACAGGCTGGCCGACGCGGAGATGACCGCCGGCTTGGCGCGGCAGCTCGACGCTGCGGTCGATGCTGAACTCGGTCTCGACCCACTCGTCCTGGACCAGCCGGATGGCCTCGACCCGGCCGACCTTGACGCCGCGCAAGCGTCACCGGCGCGCCGACGCCGAGCCCGCCGACGGTGCGGAAGCGCGCCAGGGCGACGATCGTTCTGCTTGTTGACGTCGGTCTCGCTCAGCCAGAGGGCGCCGCCCACCACCAGCGCGAGCGCCAGCAGCACCGCCAGCCCGACGGCGAATTCGTTGCCGTGCGTTTCATGGACGCCCCTCGATGAACTGCCGGACCACCGGGTCGCTGGTCGCCTGGATCTCGGCCGCGGTGCCCACCTGGCGGATGCGCCCCTCGTACAGCATGGCGATCCGGTCGCCGACGCAGAAGGCGCTCCGCATGTCGTGCGTGACGACGAGCCCGGTCACGCCGAGATCGCGGGTGCGCACCATGAGCTGGTCCATGACGGCTGAGGTGACCGGATCGAGCCCGGACGTCGGCTCGTCATAGAGAATGTAGCGCGGCTTGAGCGCGATGGCCCGGGCGATGCCGACCCGCTTGCGCATCCCGCCGCTCAGCTCGGCCGGGTACTTGTCCTCGGTCCCCGAGAGCTCGACCACGCCGAGGCTCTCCGCCGATCCGCTCGGCGATGGCGTCCTCGTCGAGCCCGCGCTTCGCCAGGCCCAGCGCGATGTTCTCCGCCACGGTCATCGAGTCGAACAGCGCCGCGAACTGGAAGACGTAGCCGATCCGGCCGCGCAGCGTCGGCCAGCCCCTCGCGGCTCATCTCCTGCACCACGTGCGCCATCGACCACCACCTGCCCGGCATCCGGCTCGAGCAGGCCGACGATGCACTTGAGCGTGACGCTCTTGCCCGAGCCCGAGTAGCCGATGATGACGGTGTTCTCGCCGTCGGGCACCTCGAGCGTGACGCCGCTCGAGGACGCGCTTGGGGCCGAAGGACTTGGTGAGGTCGTTGAGGACGATCACGGGCGGGCGGGCCGCCTCACAACAGCACCAACGCCCAGAACGCGTCCAGCACCAGGATCGCCTCGCAGCCGAGCACCACGGCGCGGGTGGTGGACCGGCCGACGCCCTCGGCGCCGGCCTTGGCGTCGAGCCCCTGGAGGCAGCCCATGAGCGCGACGGCCGCGCCGAAGCTCGCGCTCTTCACCAGGCCGAACCAGATGTCCTTGAACTGGTAGAACAGCTTGAGCCCCTTGAAGAACTCGGGGTGGAGAGGTCGAGCAGGTTGACGCGCCGTGACCCAGCCGGAGGTGACGCCGACCGCCATGGCGAACGCGGTGACCACCGGGAACATCAGCGTGGCGGCGAGGACCCGGGGGACGACGAGGTAGGCGTTCCGGTCGTAGGCCAGGGTCTCGAGCGCGTCGACCTGCTCGGTCACCTTCATGGTGCCGAGCTCGGCGGCGATGCTCGCGCCCACGCGGCCGGCGAGCGCCATGCCCGGTGAGCACGGGGCCCAGCTCCATCATCACGGTCTTGCCGACCAGCGCGCCGACGAAGTAGAGCGGGACGGCGCCGGTGAAGATGTAGGAGGAGAGCAGCGACGAGGACGATGCCGGTGAAGACGGCGATGAAGAGCGCGATGGGCACGGAGTCCACGCCGAGGCGCCGCATCTGGCCCGACGAGGAGGGGCGCCAGGTGCGGACATCGGCGAGCGCGCGGGCGGCTTCGAGGCTGCGGCGGCCGACATGCGCGACGAAGCCGTCCCGGGCTGGCGACACGGGAGGCCACGAGGGGCGTAGCACGAGCGGAAGGTACGACTACGCCGCGAAGCTCGCCAGCGCCCGGCCGACTTCGCCCTCGCGGAGCCGCTTGAGCGCGCGGTCGCGGAGCTGGCGCACCCGCTCGCGGGTGACGCCGAGCATGCCGCCGATCTCCTCGAGCGTGTGCTCCCGGCCGCCGTCGAGCCCGAAGTAGAGCCGGAGCACCTTGGCGTCCCGCGGCGGGAGCGTCCGGAGCGCGCTCTCGATCTCCTCGGAGAGGAACCGGTCCATCGCCTGCGCTTCGGGGTCGCCCTGCTCGTCGGCGATGAAGCGCTCGATGAGCGAGCGGTCGCCCTCGGGATCGAGCGGCGCGTCGAGCCGGACCTCGGCGGTGTTGAGCGCGGCGAGCGACTGGACCACGTCGACCGAGAGCCCGGTGGACTGCGCGATCTCCTCGGGCGTGGGCTCGCGGCGGAGCTCCTGCCGCAGCGTTTTCGGCGGTCCGGACGATGCGCGAGAGATCGGCGGTGCGGTTGAGCGGCACCCGCACCGTGCGGCCCTGGCGCGCGAGCGAGGCGAGGATCGCCTGGCGGATCCACCAGACGGCGTAGGAGATGAACTTGACGCCCTGGTCGGGATCGAACTTCCGGGCGGCGGTGAGCAGCCCGACGTTGCCCTCGCCGATCAGGTCGGTGAGCGGCAGGCCGCGGTTCTGGTACTTCTTGGCCACCGAGATGACGAAGCGGAGGTTGCGCTTGACCAGCTCCTGCATGGCCTCCTCGTCGCCGGCGCGGACCTGCCGGGCGATGGCGATCTCCTGCTGCGGGGTGAGCAGCGGGGTCTTGCTGACCTCGTAGAGGTACTGGTCGAGGATGTCGCGGTCGGCGTCGTAGACGCCGAGGCTCTTCGACGGTCTCGCGCTTGCGGGCGCGCGCGGCTTGGCCGGCGGGGACTGCGGCCAGGATCTCGGCGGTGGTGAGGTCGTCGCCGAGGCTGCGGCGGAGGTGTCGGCGCGGGCGACGCTTGGTGGGGCGCGGGGCGTTTGTCCCCGTCGTCGGGCTGCTTCTTCGTCATGTCGTAGAAGATCAGGTAATTGCTTGACGCTCCTCGGAGCGCCGGCTAGCTTTCCGTGCTGCCACGGCGCCGGGCGCGGAGACTCCGAGGGCGGGTCAATATATAACGGGGGCGTAGCTCAGTTGGGAGAGCGCGTGAATGGCATTCACGAGGTCAGGGGTTCGATCCCCCTCGCCTCCACTCCCCCGGTGGCCGATGGCAGCGGTGCGCGGAGTAGGTGACGCGGTTACGCTGACGGCTCGGGCGCTAGATGCGGTCCGCTTCGCGGGAATAGCTCAGTTGGTAGAGCACAACCTTGCCAAGGTTGGGGTCGCGGGTTCGAGTCCCGTTTCCCGCTCTCGAGGGCAGGCCGGACACGGCAGGAGCAGGTCGCAGTCATCGTCGCGGGGTGGAGCAGTCTGGTAGCTCGCCGGGCTCATAACCCGGAGGTCGTGGGTTCAAATCCCACCCCCGCTATTGGCAGTCGGTGCAGGCGGTCAGGCGGACAGGCGTACCGGCCGTCCGTCTGACCCGCCTGACCATTGCTGCTGGACTGGGCGGTTAGCTCAGTTGGTTAGAGCGCCACGTTGACATCGTGGAGGTCACAAGTTCGAGTCTTGTACCGCCCATGCCGCGCCCTTAGCTCAATTGGATAGAGCATTTGACTACGGATCAAAAGGTTGGGGGTTCGAGTCCCTCAGGGCGCATCCTCCCAAGCACATAGACAGCACCGCGTTGCAGCCTCACGGCAATGCGGTGTTTTTTCTTTCCTCCCTGCCGATGCACTTCCCAATGCACTTCGGTGCGACAACTGCGGCCAGCCTTCTGGGAGGCCCGATGACAGCTCTTGGAGCGATTGGCGCGCTAGATGATCCCATCGACCGCTTCGCCTTGTCCTCAGGGATAAGGAGAGGCGGCCACCTGGACGACCGTCGTGTCGCTCAGGCTTCCGAGGATCGCCCGAATGGTAGTAGTGCCCGTATCGACGGCGGTAACGATCCCATCGGCTGAGACCGTGGCAACGCTGAGCAGATCGCTCACCCAGGTCACGATCGCATCGGCGATGGAATACCCGTTGGCATCCTCGGCCACGGCGGTGAGCGCGTCGCTGGAAGTGGGGCCGCCGGGGAAATAGACGGAGAGGTGCAGCGAATCGGGGGACACATGTAAGGCCGCCGGAACTTGCCGCACCACGACCGTCGCGGTGTCGGCCTTGCGCCCACCGATTCCGAGCGCCCTGACCAGGCCGGTTCCTGGCCCGACCGACAGTACACCACCGTGCGCGTCGACGGCGACGATGGTGGGTGTGAGGCTCGACCAGGTCACGTCGACGTTGGCGACGAGCTGAAGGGACGCCTGGAGTGCGTCGAGCGTATCCTGCGCCGGGGTGATGTGGACCGGCGCATTCTTGCCATTTGGACCGCTGCTGCCGAAGACGGGACGTGGAGCGGTGGCCTCTTGCCCACCGCACCCCGCGAGCACGACGCCGGCAGTCGCGACCAGGATGCGCCGAGCACTCGCGCGAACAGTGGCCCATGCACATCGCGTGACGAGCGTAACCATGGCGAGCTCCGGCGGCCGAGGAGATATGGGGATGTGTCGGATTGTCAGGCGGATCGTGTCATGAATCTGAAGCTCGCGCGGCCGCGGCGCTAGGCTCCGCCTCAATGGCGTGCACGAACTCCAGCCCTACAAGCGTTCAGCGGACGTGGGCCCAGCGTCGCGCCTTCGCACGTGGGCATCGTGAATGCGACACCTTTCCTGAATTGGTGTCGTTGGAAGCTGGACGGGTGAGATTTTTGCGACGCGGGGTCGGTACGCGGTCTCCATGCGCGCAACTCACTCCCCCGACCGCAGGATCGCCTCGAACGTCGAATCGCCTCTGAGCGGCTCGAAGATCGGATCGGCGTGAATGTCGACGCCGATGCCGACCCGCGGCACCCCATAGTCCGAGCTGACCCGAAGATCTTCGAGGGCCGCCGCATGATCCCCCCGCGCCACCGCGATCCGCGCCCTCCAGACCCACGTGGCCCCTCGCGGGCCGCTCGGCTCCAGCGCCGCCAGGCGCCGGTCGAGCTCCAGCGCCTGGTCCGTCGCACCGCGGTAACCGGCCAGGACACCGCGGAGACCGATGTAGGAGACGTCGTTGGAATCGGCGCGGCTGCCGACCACGGCCGCGGCGAGCGCCTCGTCGCGCCGCCCCAGCATCATCAGTGATCGCGCCAACCAGAGCCGTTCGTAGCGACCCCGCAGGCGATCCTCCCCGCCCCCGCCATACCAGGCCACGGCGCGCTCGGCTGCCTGTCGCCCAGCGGCCGAGTCGCCGTGAGCTCGGAGCTCGGCGGCTGTCTCCTGGCAGATGAGCCCGGGGCTGAGCGAACCCGCGACCCGAACTGTTTCGTCGACCGGCAGCCGGAGCACCGCGTCCACCTCGGCGAGCGCCTCCTTCGAGCGGCGGAGCCCCGCCAGCGCGCGAGCGGCGATGAGGTGCGTGCCCGCGCGGTCGGGAAAGGCGCGCTCGAGGCGGCGGGCTTCCTTCAACTCCGTCTCGTAGTCGCCCAGCAGGTGTTCGGCGGCGGTGAGATCGCGCCAGTACACGCTCTTGGCGGAATCCGAGAGCCAGCCGAGCTCGTGCGCGGGGTCGATGCTGCGGAGGAAGTCGCGGGCCACGCGCGGCCGCCCGCTCGTGAGCGCGAAGAACCCGGCGGTGTACACGGCGTAAGTCGATCGCGGACGAAGCGCCGCCTGCTCGGCCGCCAGGTGGAAGGCCTCGTGCCAATGGTTGCGGCAACGCGCCGCGCTGATGCCGAGCGTGAGTTGATCGAACCGATTGATGGCGGCCGTCCGCCCGGCCAGCGCCTTCACGACCGAATCGGTGAGCGCGCACCCGGCGCCGTTCGCGCCGACGAAGGCCAGCCAGACGGACGCGGTCAGGAAGGTCGGGTCGCTCACCGCCGCGTACTGGAAGAAGTCGCGCGCCTCGCTGGCGGGCCGACCCTGCCAGTACGCGGTCTGTCCGGCCACGAACGCCTGGTAGGCGGCATAGGGCGGCGGCGCCGAGGGCTGCGCGGTGAACGGCCGGAACTCGACGTCGAGCGCGCCGGCCACGGCGGTCATCACCTGCTGCTGCAGCAGCTCCAGCGCCTTGACCGACTCGCTCCGGCCCACGCGCACCGGCGTGACTGTCCGCAGCACCTCGCCTGTGGCGCCGTCGATGACGGTGCTCCGAACCGCGAGCGTGTCGCCGGAGACGTAGTAGCTCCCGGCCACCACGCTGCCGGCGCCGTTCCGGCGGGCGAGCTCGAGCGGATCGGTCGGCAGGCCGGAGGCGGTGCGCCCCTCGACGTAGAGCGCGCCCACGTCCACCACCTCGACCGTCGGCGTCCGGGCGAGCCCGCGGGTGACCCAGTCCGCCGCCATGCTGCCGAACTGCTCCAGCGCGGGGTCGCCGGTCCGGTTGGCAAAGACAGCGACGACGATCCGGGTGCGCTCGGGTCGACTGCGCCAGCGATGGACGACCACCGCGGCGAGCCCGGCAAACCCGGCGAGGGCGAGCAGCGCGATCAGGCTCCATCGGCGGACGGTCGGGCGATCGCGTGAGGGCACGGTGACTCTGGTCGATTGGTCGCGCAGCTGAGGGTCGGAGGGGTGCTGTAGAGTGCTGTCCGTCAGCCCGAGGGACAAGTGGCCGGGGCCTGGCAGCGGGCCTACCAAATGAAGGCTGGGACATTACATTCCGCGCTCTCGACACACGGGGCGTAGCGCAGCCCGGTTAGCGCGCCTGCTTCGGGAGCAGGAGGTCCGGGGTTCAAATCCCCGCGCCCCGATACATGAACGCCGAATCCCATGAAGGACAGGGGATTCGGCGTTGTGTTTTTGCCGCACCCGTTCGGCCCGATAAGAGGAGGAACGAGGGCGCGTGTGCACTGCTCGCGCGGAGGGGCGTCTCCCTGTACGTTGAATATCTACATAGATAGACAATCTTACCAACCCTCCGCCCCGGGAGCCCCCATGCGCGCCCTCTCCCTGCCCCACCGGATCGCTTCCGGCTGGGTCCTGTTGCTGCTCGCCGCCTGCGGCGGCACCGGTCCCACGGGCGACCTGCCGGTCGCCGAGGTCGCCGTGGCACCGGCGACCGCGACCGTCGAGATCGGCAGCCAGGTGCAGCTCACCGCCACGCTCACGGACGCCTCCGGCGGAACGCTTACCGACCGCCCCGTGGCCTGGACCTCCTCCGACGAAGCCATCGCCACGGTGGCGGACGACGGCACCGTGTCCGGCGTCGCCGAAGGCGCGGCCACCATTACCGCCACGGCTGAATCGAGAAGTGGGAGCGCCGCGGTCACCGTCGGCGCGGCCGCGGTGGCCTCGATCGCCCTGACCCCCATCGCGCCTTCGGGCGTGCCTGGCGAGCAGGTCCAGCTCACCGCGACCGTGCGGGACGCCGGCGGCAACATCCTGCCGGATCGCACCGTGACCTGGACGTCCGCCAATCCCGCCAAAGCGACGGTCGACGCCGCCGGGCTGGTCACTGGCGTCGCGGTCGGCTCGACCACCGTCCAGGCGACGTCGACAGCCAAGACGGCGACGGTCACCTTCTCCGTGGCTGAAGGCGGTCTCGTCGGTCCGGCGGGTGCCACCGTGACGGGCTTCGCGGGCAGCGTGGCGCTCGACGTGCCGGCGCGGCGCGGTCGCGGCACCGGTGGCCGTGCGGCTCTCGCGTCCCGCGTCGCTCCCACTCGACGCTTCGGCCGCGGCCGGAAGCGAAGTCCTGCTCGCCCCGGGCGGCGTGAGCTTCAGCGCGCCCGCGACGCTGACGCTGACCTACGTTCCGGCCACGGCGCCTCAAGGCGTAGCGGAAAATGCCTTCGGTATCCGTGGGCTGCAGGGTGGGGCGTGGGTGCCCCAGGGCACCCAGGTCGCCGATCCGGTTGCGCTGTCGGTGAGCGCCGAGATCGGCAGCACCGGCACGTACGGCGTTGGACGCCTTCCGGCGAGCGCACCCTGCACTACGGCCCAGGCGCATCAGTTCGACTTCTGGCTGGGTGACTGGGACGCGACGAACAACGGCGCGCCTGCCGGCGAGCCCCCGGCCCGCAGCCACGTCACCGCGGAGCCCGGCGGCTGTGCGGTATTCGAGGATTTCAGCTTCGAGAGCTATCACGGCGTGAGCGTGAACGTCTACAACCCCACCACGCAGCACTGGCACCAGACCTACGTCGACACCGATCGCGCTCGGCTGATCTTCGAGGGCGGGCTCGTGGGCGGCGACATGATCCTCACGATGCCGAACCACGCCGACCGCATCACCTGGTCGCCCCTGAGCGGCGGCCGCGTCCGCCAGCACGGCGAGGCCAGCACCGACGGCGGTCAGACCTGGCCGACGACCACCTTCGACCTGATCTACGACCCGCATTGAGCGCTGGCGCGGGATGGCGGGGGGCCAGGACCGTACGTATGTTGGCTACACAGGTCCCTGGCCCCTGCCACCCCTCCGGCCCATGACCCGACGCAGTCTCGGCTCGTCCACCATCCTCGTGCTGCAGGCGCTCGCCCGCGGCTTTCGCTATGGCTTCGACGTCATGGACGCGACCGAGCTCCCAAGCGGGACGGTCTACCCTATCCTGAGCAAGCTCGAAGCGGCCGGTCTGGCGCGCTCCGCGTGGGAGGAGGCGCGCATCGCGCGGCGCGAGAAGCGGCCGCCGCGACGCTATTACGAGATCACCGCGGCCGGTGCCACCGAGCTCGACGAAGCCATGCAGCGACTGACCGCGCTGGCTCCGCGGCGCCGCCCGGGCCCGCCCGGGCGGCCCTCCACCGCCCACGGATGAGCGCCCGCATGCGACCCGGGGCGCGGACGGTGCTCAGGCTCTGCCTGTTCACCGTGCACGGCGCCAGCCACCTGGTCCCGTCGAGCGATCGCGACGACTGGCGCGGCATGTGGGACGCCGAGCTGTGGCATCGCGTCCTGCAGCTCGACCGGCACGGCCGGCTCACCTGGCTCGCGGGCATGGCACTCTTCCACCGCTGCCTCGGCGCATACTGGCACGCCGCCTGGGTGTTCGGTCGGAGCCTCGCGCCCCGCGCGCTGCTGGCCGGCTCACTGCTCGCCGCGCGGGAGCTGGGTGCCACACCGGCCGCCACGGCCGTGGCCGTGCTGTCGCTGGGGCTCGCCCTGGGTGCCGGCGGCACGCTGCTCGGCGTGACGCAGGCGGCGCGGACGCGTGTCACCGCGACCGGGCAGGAGCGGGTGGTGCGGGTCTGGAACCGCGCGCCCGCCGCGCACATCGGCCGGACGGGTCTCTCGCCTCTCGAGCTTCGGACGTTCCGCGCCGAGAGCCCGTCGATCGAGGCCCTGGCCGGCATGCGCCCGGCGGTCGTGACGCTCGGCACGGGCGCGGAGGCCACGACGGTCGACGCCGGGCGGGTGTCGCCCGAGTTCTTCGAAACGCTCGGCGTCACCGCCGAGATCGGGCGGACGTTGCGCGCCGCTGACTATGGTGACGATCGCGCGGGCGCGGCTCCGCCGGTCGTTCTGGGTGCGAAGCTCTGGCGCGAGCGCTTCGGTGGCGATCGCGGGATCGTGGGGCGGAGTGTGGTAATTGGCGGCGCACCGCATCGCGTCGTCGGGGTGGTGACGGGATTGGGAATGCCGCGTGCCGGGACGCGACTCTGGCTTCGCCTCGGACCCCAGGTGGAGTCTCCGGGATCCCACGCCGTGGGCGCCGTGGCGCGGCTCCGAGCGGGCGCGACGCCCGAGACCGCCCAGCGCGAGCTGAACCGTCTCAGCCGTCGGCTCCAGTCAGAATGGCCGGGCGGCTATCTCGGGGAGATCGGAGTCGTCTGGAGTGTGATCGTGGAACCGTTGGGTGGCCGCGGGCCGAGGGTCGCCCGCCTGCTGGCCCTGCTCGCCGCCGGGGCGGTGCTCACGGTCCTCGCGGGCATCGCCGCGGCTGCCAGGGTGAGCGCCGCGCGGCTCCGGGCCCGGCCCGGCGGCGCGCGCGGATGGCAGGCCCTCGGCACGGTGGCCGGTGGGGCGGCCATCGGCGCGCTGCTCGCCGCGGGCACGCTGCGGGCGCTCGGTCCATGGCTCGATGGGTGGCTCCCCGGCGTGCGGACCGCAGGCGCCGGCGGCGGGGCACTGGTGTTCGTGGGGATGGGCGCCGGAGTCGCGCTCGTCGTGCACCTGGCCGGCATGCGCGCTCGGCGCCAACCAGCCGCTGAGACCGGCCATCGCCGCGTGCCGCTCACGCTGCTTGGTTGCGCAGCGGTTCTGGCCCTCGGAGCCGGCCTCAACGCGTGGGGGTATCGCGCGCTCGTGGGCAGCGGCACCGGCTTCCGGGCTGAGGGCTTGCTGGCCGTGACGCTGGGGCCGGGCGCCCACCCGGGCGCGGATGAATGGATGAGCCTCGTGGCGCATCTTCCGCGCGTGGAGACCGTGAGCAGGAGCATGGCCGCGCCGCTGGTGCAGCCGCTGTCTGGTGTGACCTTCGTGACCGATGGGTCGTCGCCGGGAATGGACCGGGCACCGATGACGGCCGACTTCCAGCTGGCCGAGCCGGCCTACTTCGGCGTCGTCGGCCTTCCGATCGTTGCGGGGAGAACGTTCACGTCGCCCTCCTCCCCGGGACGAACGGACGACGCGCCGACGGAGGTGGTGGTCGACGCCTCGCTCGCGGCGCGGTTCTGGCCTGGCGCGAGTCCGCTGGGCCATCGCATTCGCGTGGTCCTGGATCCGGGCCGCGTGACCGACTGGCTCACGATCGTGGGCGTCGCGGCGGACCTGAACGGCACCGTGCCGGGAGAGCCGCGGGCGCCGGTCCTCTATCTGCCGCTCGCCCTCGACCCCGCCGCCGCCACGACGCTCCTCGTCCGCACCAGCTTGACGCCGCCCGAGCTCGCCGGTGCGATCCGACGGGCCGGCGCGGGAATCGTCGACCCGGTAGACCTGGGGGTCACGGTCGCGGCGCGGGGCGCGCCCCATCTGGCCGCCACCCTGATTCTGCTGGTGCTTGCCGGGCTCGTCGCCCTCCTTGCCGCCGCGCCGCGCACCGTGACCTAAGGGCCGCCGCCATGGACGTTGCCTGATCGCCCACCTGCGGCATTAGGTTGATGGGCGTGCCGATCTCCCGCTGCCTGCTCCTGCTCGTGGATGGACTCCGTCCGGATGTCGCCGAGGCCCGGCTGGCTGCCGGCGAGCTGCCGCATCTCGAGGCGATGCTCAAGGCCGGCGGCCGTACCCGCGCCATCACCGTATTCCCCTCCACCACCAGCGTCGCGTACCTGCCGTTCCTCACCGGCTGCACGCCCGGCCACTGCAACATCCCCTCGATCCGCTGGCTCGACCGGCAGGCGTATGGCGGCCGGTGGTGGCGCGAGCGCGAGGCGGTGCGCAGCTACTGCGGCTACCAGGCGCCTCTGCTCGACGAGGACATCGCACCCGACGTGCGCACCATCTTCGAGCTCGTGCCCGAGAGCATCGGCATTTTCACACCGGTGGCCCGGGGCCTGACGCCAGAGCGCGATCCCTCGCGGCGCGAGCGCCAGTTCTGGGGCGCGCTGGCGCACTACGCCCAGTGGCATCAGCCGTCGGACGACGCGGTCGCCCGCCACCTGCTGCGCGCGGTGGACGGGCCGGCGCGCTTTGTGTTCGCGCAGTTCCCGGCGGTGGACGGATACTCGCACCAGACCGATCCGGACGCCGAGCCGGTGCGGCGGGCGCTGCGGACGGTCGACACGGTGGTGGGGCGGGTGCGCGCCCGGCTGGACGCGAGAGGCGAGCTGGAATCGACGCTGATCCTGGTCGTGAGCGACCACGGGGCGGCGTCGGTGCATACCCACCTCGACCTCGCGGACTGGTTCCGCGCGCAGGGCGTGCCCACGCTCTCGCATCCGGTCCTCTGGGAGCGGGCGCCGCGGGCCGCGGTAATGGTAGCGGGCAACGGCTCGGCGATGGTGTACGCCCGGCCGGGCGAGCCGCGGGCGGCGCGCTGGCCGATCGAGCGGCTCCGCCGGCCCGAGACGTTCGGAGTCGAGGGCGACCTGGTGACCGCCCTGCTCCGCGAGCCGGCAGTCGGGCTGGTGGCAGCGGAGACCGCGGACGGCGGCGTGTGGGTGAGCAGCGCCGCGGGCGCGGCCCGCCTCCGCCTCACGGCGAGGGGCGACACGATCACGTCGATGGCCTACGAGCCCCTGACCGGCGACCCGCTTCAGTGCGGCGGCCGGCGACGCGGTTCGACGCGCGACTGGCTCGAGGCGAGCTGGGACGCCGAATATCCCGACGGCGTCTATCATCTGCTCGACCAGTTTCGCGCCGCGCGGACCGGCGACCTGCTGGTGATCGCCCGCGAAGGCTTCGATTTCCGGCGGCGGTACGAGGTGCCGGAGCACCGCTCCGGACATGGCAGCCTGACGCGATCGCACATGCAGACGCCGGTCTGGTCGAGCGAGCCGCTGCCGACCGAGCCGATTCGGACGGTGGACCTGTTTCCGGCGATGCTCGACTGGCTCGGCGTGGCGGTGCCGGCGGGGGTCGATGGCGAGGCGATCTGGCAGCCGGGAGCGCTCGAGCGGCGGGGGTCGGAAGGGTCCAAGAAACACGCCGAGCTCCATGGTCCGATCTGAGCTCGGCGCTTTTCCAGCCGAGCGCTAGCGCCGGCGGTACTCCGCCATCAGCAGCCGCTCCCAAGTCGCTCCACCGTTCGTCGTCGTCTCCCACCGCTGCTCGAAAGCGTCGGGGCCGTTCTGGCGCCAGGAGACCCGGACGTCTTTCGATGTGCCGCCCGCCGAGGGCACGGTGCCGGTCAGCACCATCACGCCGTCGGTTTCACGCCCGGAGAGAAAGACACTGGTTCCACGGTTGTCCACCAGGGTCTTCACCCACTCGCCCAAGCGGCGACGGACGGCCGTGTAGATGATCGCTCGTAGCCCGCCCTTCCAGAGAGGTGTTCCTCGATCAGGCACTGGTCGATCTCCTTGGTGATGGTGCTGTGGAGCTTGGGGCCTCCTTCCGACCCGTGCGGGCCGGTGGCGTTCACCTCCCAGGATCCCAGCGTGAAGTCAAACTGGAAAAGCGCGGGAGTGGTAGGATCGCTGCACGCACCAAACTCGGCCGCGGGGTCCTGCACCACTGAGGTCCTGCTGTGATAGCGGCCGTCGAACGGCACGGTGGGGAAGGTCAGCCCACTGTCGGCCGATTGCTCCCAGAGCTGGCGCACGAGGCCGGGCTCGAGCACCGACCAGGTAATGCGGTTGATGGTCCGGTTGCTCGTCGGCGTGGGTCGAATTCCTTGAAGAATCATGCTGCCGGCATCGAAGCCACCGAATAGCCGAGCCACCTGGCTCGGGTTGTCGACATAGTGCTGATGCCACCGGTTGGTCGCCGCATCGTATGAGTTGAGGCTTCGGCCTACATACCCGCCCAAGGCATAGTTCTCGATCAGCGCGCACCCATCGAGGTCGCTGCTGATGATGCTGGTCCCGGCAGGGCTGCCGTCGGGGTTGGTCACCTCCCAGTTTCCCAGCCAGAAGTCGAACTGCCGGTACTCGGGACGGGTGCAGGGGCGGCCGACGGGCGCGATAGGCGCGCCGGCCAGACCGTAGATACCGATTGCGAATGAGGGAGCCGGCAAGGCCCCGGTGCCGGGCCCCTGCGGAGCGTCGTCGCAGCCCGCCAGGAGGGCGAGCGCGGCGCTGCATCGCAGGACCCGCCCCAACAGTACAAAGTGCATCGATTCCTCCTCACCGTCGGAGACGGCGATGAATGGGAAGCGCGTGAGCCGCGACCGTGGTGTCGCGATGCAGGAGAGACTCACCTGCGGCTCGCCCCTTCACCGCGGCGTTGGCGCTCTTCGGCCGGGTGCTGCTCGTGTCCCTGCCCTGGCTGTTCCTGGCTCCCGTGGTCGTTCTGATCGCCACGCGCCTGACCTGGCGGGCCGGCCGCCGATTGCAGACAGTCGGTGCGCATCTCGTGCTCGCCGTCGGACTGTCGTTGGTGGACTCCGTGTGGGGATGGATCGCGCTACCCGCGGCCGGGGATCCGATCACGTTCTCTCCCGGGTTGTGGTACCTGTACCGGCTGGATCAGACGCTCTTCACTTACCTCTGCCTGGTCGGGATCGGGCTCGCGCTGCGACACCGCCGGCGGCTGGACGAAGCACGAGTGCGGACGACCCGGTTGGAGTCGCAACTGACGCAAGCCAGGCTACACGTCCTGACCCTCCAGCTTCACCCACACTTCCTCTTCAATACGCTGAACGCGGTGAGCGAGCTGGTCCATCGCGAGCCGGCCGACGCCCGGAGCATGCTGGACAATCTCCGCGAGCTGCTCCACCGCTCGCTCGAAGGGAGCGCGGCACAGGAGCACCCCCTGCGCGAGGAGCTAGCCATGCTGGAGTCCTATGCCCGGATCCAGCGCACCCGGTTCGCCGACTCGCTGGCGATCGTGGTAGACGCGACGCCCGACACGCTGGACGCGCTGGTGCCGCGCCTGGTCCTCCAGCCCCTCGTGGAGAACGCCATCCGCCACGGCACCGCTCGCCGCGCCGGTGCTGGTCGCGTCGCGATACGGAGCAGAGCCGAGGCCGGCCGGCTCCTCATCGAGGTGGAGGACGATGGAGCCGGCCAGGCGCCTGGCGGTCCCCTCTGCCGTGCGTGCTCGCGCCCCCACGCCGCCATGGCGTCGAAAATGGGCAGAAGATGCTCGCCGGCGGCCGTGAGGCTGTAGTGCACCCGCCTGTACCCACCCACCTTGGCTTCGCGGCGCACGATCCCGTCCTTCTCGAGCTCGCGCAGCTGCTCGATGAGGACTTTGTGGGACACGCCTGGCAACGCTTTATGTAGTCGATTGAAACGTCGGCTGCCGCCCGCGAGCAACCTGATGATCGTGGGCTTCCATTTCTTTGCGAGTACATGAATGGTGAGCTCAACGGGGGAGACTGTTTCAGGCAACACGGGCTGCGACCTCGAGGCCGGCGCTGATGGCAGATCTGGACGGGAGCGGGGATATGATCTGATGAGGGCCGCCGGACCATCTGCAAGGCGAACCTAGGCAGCCAAGTTCAACGCAGGATCAACGGCCAGTACAGCCCATCGGCAAGCAGCGGCCAGCGGGCGCACCTTAGCCACGATGCTGATCGCCGAAGCGGTCATAGCGAGCAACCGCGCCCCGGAGAGCAGAGTTCTTGGCCCAGAAACCACAGAAGTAGTCGAGCGCCAAGCGCGCCTGCGGCACGCAGTCTTTTTTCCGAACATCTAAACTCAAGCCGCGGGCGACGGATTTGTTCCCTTCGTGGACCTTACTGTACCGGAGAAAGCGAAGTCGACGAGGTTCTATCCAAGATCGTGACCGCCTGGGTTGAACTGCTTTCGGCTGGCTCTGCACACTAAACTGCACAAGACGTAGCCGCCCGACTCGATGCGCTAGCCCAAGTCGGACGCGGAGACGGTTGAAAGACTAGTCCGCGTCACGCGGTGCGGCCTTGCGAGCCACCTCCCAGCGGCGCGCAAACCACGCCCTGAGTACGATGCCTCGCCACCACAGCCCGAGCCACCAGCCGCTGCTCGCGCTGATGGCAGCCAAGTGTTACTGAAGAGGCGGACAGTATCCGCGCTCACTGGGCGCCTTAGGGATGCCTCACACAGGCCCGACGGCCACCATCAGACGACGACGCTTGCGGCACCGGGGCAGCAGCGTTGAATCTGGCACTGTTGGCATCTATCTCGGCGCAGGGACACGGCGGCACAGGAACTCGCTTCAGTCTGCGCACTGTCGGAGCGCCTGCACGACGTCGGTCGAGGTGAGCTGCACCTCCGGCACGAGACACTCGGGACGGGCTCAGGACCGCGCGGGTCGAGGTGCGCTACCGCGACTCGGCTCGGACGCTTCGGGTGTTCCTTGACGCGGGGACGCTCGATGGCGGCTGCATGCCGCCGAATCTCCGGAGGCCGGTGATGCCGCCCTGTATATCGAGGCGGTCCGCCCGATCGGGCGCTGGCCATGACCGAAAATGCGGGCCGCAGTGACCGTGCTCGGGTGGGTGGCGCTTGCACATGACGACGCACGGGCTGACGCGCTGGCGGCGTCGGCGGGGTGGCACTACGAACTACAGCTCCAAGCTACGGCGACCCTCACGCTTGAGCGGCGGGCGGAGGGATCTCAGATCAGAGAGTCGGCCGGTCGGCGGGCGCCCGGGGCTCGGGCTGAGGCTTCCCGATGCTGACCAGCCGCGCCGCCACGACATCGAATATGGCGATGTCCTTGCCGCTCGTCTTCGCGGTGTACGTCAAGCCGTCCACGAGGTGCATCAACTGGTCCGCGTCCAGCGGCGGATCGATGCAGGTCAGCACGCCTATGCTGAAGGACACTGGCCACTCGTGCTGCTGCATCGCCTCGGTGAGCGAGGCCTGCAACTTCGACACTGCGCCGCTGGCGGTCTCCGCGTCGGTCTCCGGGAGGAGGATGGCGAACTCGTCGCCGCCAAGGCGGGCTACCAGATCGGTCTCCCGGAGCGTCCTGCCGGCCACTTCTACGATGGCGCGCAGCACCGCGTCGCCCTCGCTGTGGCCCAAGCGGTCGTTGACCGCCTTGAAGCCATCCAGATCGAAGTGCACTACGGTGAAGGTCCGCCGAAAGCGCCGGGCGCGGGTGATCTCGACCTCGATCAGCTCCAGAAAACGGCGCCGGTTCCGGGCACCGGTCAACACGTCGCTGTACGCCAGCTCCTTCTGGCGCTCGTACCCGCGCCGCAGGGCGGCAAGGAGCATTGCCAGCACGGCAAAGGACAGCAGCCGGCTGATCGTGTTCCAGACCCCGATCGGTGTGCTGGAATAAAGATGGCCGCCCACCAGTTCGGCGAGGAGCCAAGTGAGCGCCGATGCCGCCGCCACCGACAAGCCGGCCGTGACCCCCACGAAATAGGCCGCGCCGGCGATGGGCAGAAAGTAGAAGACCGAGAACGCGATCTCGGTGCCGGTGAGATAGTCGGTCCCGCCCAGAAGCGCGACCAGAACCAACATGGCGGCAAGGATGGCGGGCTTCGGCTTGGACTCGAGCCAGTCGAACGCGTGCATAGAGGGCGTTGTGCGCTTTCAGGGTTTCCTCCAATGTGACTGGCCGACGGTGCAGAGGCAAGGCGATTCAGCAGGAGCGCTGCATGCTACTGCCATGCTTGACGTTAAATAAACCAGGTCGCTATATATTTGGATCTTCCATCCCTCTACATCACCGCGCCGGACCTCGATTCGCGGGTTTCCTAGAAGGAGGTCGTATGCCGGACCAATCACGGTGGCGCTGGCCCGCATTGGCGTTCCTCTTGGCCTGGAGCCCCGACGTCGGGGCCCAGACCGCCACCATTCCAACCGCGTCAGACAGCTTTCTCGCCCTGGTGCCTCCACGCGCCCCGGCCCAGATCGCGGAGGAGATCCAAGCAGCGCAACAGGCTTACGGTTCCGCCGACCAGGCGGAGAAGAGCGCGCTGGCGCTCCGCAGCGGAGCCGACGCGCGGATTCAGGCCAAGAAGCAGATGATCTCCACGACGGACGGCCGAAGGAAACTGGCCCGGCGGGAAAAGCGTGAGGCCGAAGTCACCGCGCTGGAAGCGGAGAAGCAGGCGCTGGAGCGGGAAAAGGATTTGCTCGAGCGACGGAAGTCGCTGCGCGAGGCGGAGATCGATGTCGCGCGCAAGACCAGGGAGCTGGCCGCGCTCCGGCGGCAGGCGCTCGAACTGGAACAGCAGCTGATGCTCAAGCGAGCCGAGCACAGCGGCGTGCAGGGCGCGGGGCCGGAAGCGGCCCGAGCCAACCAGATCCTGCTGGATCTGGAGAGGGCCACCCTGGAGGCTCAGAAGAAGCGGGTCGAGAAGGAGAAGGACGTTGTCGACCGGGAGAAACGGGTGATCGAGCGGCGGATCGCGATCCTGGCGGCGCAGCGGGCGGTCATCAGTGGCCGTTGACCGTCTGCGGGTCGCGAGTTCTGCACTATTCATTCGACCCGTCACCACGTTCGAGCAGTTCCGCGACTAGTGGGGATCACTGCGAAGGCGAAACAAATGCTGAGGACGATCAGCCCGAGAGGACCACCGCCATGTCGATCGGGCTCGTCGATGACCCCTCGCTCGTCCGTCACGAGGACGTGCTGGGAGTGCTGGTCCACCGCCGAGTCTGCCTTGAACGGCTAGTCCGCGTCACGCGGGGCGGGCTTGCGAGCCAGCTCCCAGCGCCGGGCAAACCACGCCCCGAGTACGATGCCTCCCCACCACAGCCCGAGCCACCAGACGCGCCTCGGCAACTCGGCAAACACGCCGATGAGCCCGAGGAGAGACGCGACTCCACACAGTAGAGTACCTGCTGCCGGCCACCAGACTGTTGGCTTTGTCGTCATGGTGTGATCTATTCTTCATGGGTTGACACGCGTGGTCCCCTGCGTGGGACTCGGCTCGCTACTGCAGGCAATCCGTGTCGCCTGCCAGCACCATAGGCAGCCGGAGGAAGTTCTCAATGAAGCAGCCTACCGCCGACGGCGTCCAAGCCCGCGCCATGATCGACGATGCCCCATTGGATCCGCCCCTCATCGAGCGCATGCTCGCGCCGTTTCAACGGTTCACCCAAATGGAGGCCGCCAGCGGGCTTGTCCTGCTCATTTGCACGGTGGCGGCCCTCGCCTGGGCCAACTCACCCTGGGCGGCCTCATACGATCATCTCTGGGAGACGGAGCTCACCGTCGCCATCGGGCCACTCGTTGCGGGAGCAACGCTCCATCACCTGATCAACGACGGCCTCATGGCCGTGTTCTTTTTCCTGGTCGGCCTGGAGATCAAGCGCGAGATGCTGGCCGGCGAGCTCGCCTCTGCCCGACAGGCAGCGCTGCCGATCGCGGGCGCACTGGGAGGAATGATCGTGCCTGCCCTGCTGTATGCCTCGCTCAATGTGGGCAGGGCCGGTGCGCCAGGCTGGGGTGTACCCATGGCGACCGACATCGCATTCGCGTTGGGCGTGCTCGCCCTTCTGGGCGATCGGGTGCCGGTGGGCGTTCGGGTGTTCCTGGCCGCGCTCGCGATCGTGGACGACATCGGCGCGGTGCTCGTGATCGCCATCTTCTATTCGGGCGGCGTCGCCTGGGGCTCGCTGGCCTTGGCCGCGGGCTTCGTCCTCCTTGCAATCGGAGCAAACCTCGCGGGGATTCGCCGTCCCTGGGCGTACGGGACAATCGGCCTCGCTCTCTGGGCCGCAGTCTTCTCCTCGGGAATCCACGCGACGATTGCCGGGGTCCTCCTTGCGATGACGATTCCTGCCCGCACCCGCATCGATGAGGAGCACTTTCTCCGCCGGGCACGTCGCTCCCTTGCGCGGTTTGAGGTCGTCCACGAGGAGGGCGCCTCGGCGTTGCGAGACCCGGACCACCAGGCGGCCGTCCAGCACCTGGAGCGGCTCGCGGAGCAAGTTCAGCCGCCACTCCTCAGGCTCGAGCACTCGCTGCACGGAGTGGTGGCCTTCGGCGTCATGCCCCTGTTCGCCCTCGCCAATGCCGGCGTGCCCTTGGGGCTCAGCGGTTTCGATGCCCCCGATGGGATGCGAGTGGCGGTCGGCGTAGCCGTGGGGCTTCTGCTGGGAAAGCCGATCGGCATCACACTGTCCGCATGGCTGGCGGTGCGCTCAGGCATTGCCGCCCTGCCGGACGGCGTCACGTGGCGCGCGATCGGCGGCGCCGGACTGCTTGGCGGCATCGGCTTCACCATGGCGCTCTTCATCGCCGGCCTGGCCTTCACAGGTCGGCCGGAGCTGCTCCTGGCGGCAAAGCTCGGCATCCTGGGAGCCTCTCTGATTGCCGGTGCGGCCGGCTGGGTGGCGCTTCGTGGGAGTCGAAGCTGAGATGCAGGACGTACCCAAGTCGGACCCGTCCGGCATGACCTCGTGTGGCACAGCGGTTGCGGAGCCGGCGGCTGCCTATGCTCGTGACCGCGCACGGCTTCCCAAGCGAGGCCGACCCCAGCCGCCAAGAGGCTGACGCCCTCCACATCCCCAGCGAGCACCCAGATGACCCTCTTCAGCTTGCGCTCCGATTTCGGATGAGAAGGGCTCCGAATCCCTCGACTGCTCGCGCTGACGGCACCCAAGTGTTATTGAAGAGGCGGACGGTGTCCGCGTTCACTGGGCGCCTTAACCTCCAGGCCGATGGCCGGGCGAAATCCGTACCGGTCTGGCTACCTGAGTTCGTTGTCGTGAGGCACCCAAGGCTGAACAGCTTGCCATTGGGCTCGGATGCACGCCGGGAGGCAAAGTCGTGGTGCGGAAATGGAATCAACGGCGTCGGTCATGGTCAGGCACACGACTCGCGATTCCTATGACGGACCTCCTACGGCTTGCCACGGCCTCGGACATCAACTGTTACGACCCATCCTTCACGGGCCTCCGAAGCGACGAATGCCCTGTCCCGCGGTGATCGCCCGATCATTTTGCCCCACACGACCGCTTTTCACGCAGCAATGACGACGTAACGAAGCGATCTCGGACCTATCCGTTG
Source organism: uncultured Gemmatimonadales bacterium (assembly GCA_963728705.1). GTDB lineage: Bacteria > Gemmatimonadota > Gemmatimonadetes > Gemmatimonadales > GWC2-71-9 > CAVVWJ01. Next base: position 31,413 of record CAVSLY010000009.1, on the reverse strand, counting down.
CTGGCCCCTCGCTCTATGTGGCAATATGCCCCACGTCTGTGGTGCTCGGCCCCATTATGCCAGCGGACGCGCGCTCTGATGTGCCAGTGCGCGCCCCCCAGGCGATTAGGTTAAAGCGTTTCAGACCTCTCTATGTTCGAAACAATTTCGCCCGCCGCTCATCCTTGCGCCGAGGGCTCTCAGATGAAGCAAGCGCGCTCGAGTCTCTCGGTCGGTACCCGCCTGCTTCTGCCACTTCTTCCAACCGTTGCGGTGATCATGGTCGTGTACGCCTTATGGGCGCTGGACGAGCGTGAGAATACCTTGGCGTTCGAGACACGACAGGAAACTCATGCTTATGCCACAGCCCTTGCGCTGGCGTTCGAATACGCCTTGCGCGATGTCAAGCACGAGAACGTGCAGGAAATAATCAACCAGGTAAGCAAGGCACCGACAGTATATGGCGTAATTGTATACGACTCCGCGGGGCACCGCACATTCGCCTCGGATCCGCTTCGGGCTCCCGGGACGCCCGCTGCTCCGATCCTCCAAAGCGTCATTTCCACGGGGCAACCAGCGACGTACGAGCGAATAATCGAATCAGGCTCGACGCGGAGACGGTCACGTTCCGGCCGCATTCCTAGCACAAGGGCGGTCGGCTTAAGACAGAAGGCGCAGAGCGTACGATCCAGCTTTGGCCGCAGCTCTACGAGATTCTCGCGGCGTATCTGGAGAGCTACCGCTGCCGTCTGCCGGGCGACGTGCTCTTCCCCTCTCCACACATCAAGGGCGATCGGCCGCTCACCGACCTCAGAGATCTTCTCGACCGGGTTGCCGTGCGGGCGGGCTTCCTGGCACCTCTGATCGATCCTCGAACGGGCAAGCAGCGCCGGCGTGCATCCGGCCAGCCGATGTGGACTGGTCGGAGCATCCGAACTCGAATGTTCCGCCAGACGTACTGCGCCGCGAGGCTCCAGACACTCGATCAGGGACGGCCAGTCAGTGCATACACCGTTGCCCAGGAGCTCGGCCACGAGTCCGGGAGATGGTTCGGCGGGTGTACGCGAGACTGGGAAAGGTCCGGCATCGGGCGGAGGCTCCGGAGTTCCGCCCAGAGCATTGGTTCGAGGTAGCGGATGGTCGGCTTGTCGCAAAACAGGCAGCCACCGGGGGCTACCATCAGGGGGGTACACCGTTAGAATTGGGTGTCCGGAAGGCCGGATTGGCACTATTTTCCGGCACTATTGCTAGCCCAAGTGGTGTAAGTCCTTACGGGTCCGTAGCTCAGTTGGATAGAGCGCTTGCCTCCGGAGCAAGAGGTCGCGCGTTCGAGTCGCGCCGGGCCCACTCTGGAAGCTCCTCCCCCGCTTCGACTTCGGTTGGGGCGGGGATTTCCGTTCCCTGCCCTACCCCGCCACCGGTATCGACCTCTTCCTTCCCGTCAATAATCATGTTGCCGTCGATGTCACTTAGCGAATGGTTGGGTCCGAAGTTGAGCAGCCGGCTGCTGGTCTCGACCCGACGCCCCTTGTTGGCGCCTTCGGTGATCTTGCCGACCAGGTGGGTCTGACCCGAGATGGTTTCAGCGGTTCCACTCAATCTTGCTTTGAACGATTCTGAAGCCGGCACCGCGGTGACTACCCAGAACGAATGAACCGGTATCTTGCCGGCTTGCCCGGACGACCCCTCGTCGAAGCCGAACACGAGGGCCGCCTTACCCTGCCGCTCGCCATTCACCGTGCCCGACATGGTGTACTGTCCCGAGCTGTCCCGCTTGATCGCCTTCACGTGATAGGACAGCTCGATCTTATTATCCTGACCTGCCGTATCGGCCGGAGTCACACTCTGACCGTGCAGCGAGTGTCCGATGGATACAATCGCCAAGCTCAGCACCACAAACGCACGACTCTGGATTCTGGTGAACATTGGTGGCCTCCTCAAAAGCAATCGTGAATAGCTTCGGCTCAGCCGAACGCCTGTTCGGTGAAGCGGGGCAAACCCCCGCTCCCCCACCTACGGTGCGGGGCACCCATCCTCACCGTTCGCTCAACTGATCCGTTCTCCTCAGTCGATCTGACTTACGCCGGCAACCGCATCTGTTTCCGCAGGCTCTTGTCGAAGGCCGAGGCGGGCACGAAGCGACGAAGCAGGCTGACCTGGCGAGCCATCCGGCCCGCGGTGTAGCGTCGGTTCGGGTTGACCTCGGTCGCGGCCTTCACGACCGCATTCGCGACCAGCTCCGGCGTGTCGGCCGTCTTCATCTCGTCGCGCATCACTCCCTCCGCGTTCGCGCGTGCCGACTGGTAGACGTCGAGCTGCTGGTCTGCCTGGTAGACGTTGCCCTCGAAGGAAGTCCGCGTGTAGGCCGGCTCAACCAGCACCACTCTGACGCCCGTGGCCCTGATTTCATGGTCCAGCGACTCTGAATACCCTTCCAGGGCGTGCTTGCTGGCGGCGTACAGGGCCATGAACGGCGCTGGGATCAGGCCCATGACCGAGCTGATATTGACGATCCGTCCCGATCCCTGCCGGCGCATGGTTGGAAGCACTGCCTTGGTCATGCGGAACACGCCGAACAGGTTGACGTCGAAAAGTGACTTCGCTTGCTCCACTGACGACTCCTCCGCCCCCGCGATCAAGCCCACGCCCGCGTTGTTGATCAGAAGATCGACCCGGCCTGCCTTCGCCACGACCTGACCGACCGCGGTCTGGACAGCCTCATCGCTGGTCACATCGCACGCCAGATACTCGACCCCGGCCAACCTCGTCGCCGGAGGCCGCCGATAGGTGCCAAACACCCGGTAGCCGGCGGCCTGTAGCGCCCGCGCGGTCGCCTCACCGATCCCTCCCGATGCGCCCGTCACGATCGCCACGGGCCGAGTCTGCTGCTCCTGATGGTCTGCCATGCCGTGCTCGCTTTCCGTTGAGGTCAACTGCCATCCCGCATATGATGTGCATCATATTCTTGATTAAACGCAGCCCCGGCATCGGTGCATTCGGGCATCAACCTGCTGGGGTGAGTTGGTTCAGCGCCGCCTCGCGCAGCGCGTCAGAGAGCTTCGGGTCGTCTACGGCGCGGGCCAGGACCAGCGCACCCACCGCGGTGACCACGGTAACGAGCGCGCGCTCGTGCGCGCCGGGCTGCCCCCAGTCGGGCGACTGGCGGGCGACCAAATCGATCATCTCCTTGATGCGGCGCGTTGCAGCGCGCCGCACTTGGGGCGTCTGGCGTGGCATCTCCGAGCCGAGCGCGGCGACCGCGCAGCCGGTCTCCACGGCCTCCACGTGCGCCTTGGAGAGGTAGGCCCGGATTATCGCCTGCAGCGCCTGGTCCGGCGGAGCCGCGTCGGCCACCCGCGTCATCGTGGCCACGGTGTCGGCGCCGGCGCGGTCGGCGGCCTCGGCGAGCATCGCCTCCCGTGAGTCGAAATGAGCGTAGAAGCCGCCGTGCGTCAGGCCGGCGTCCTTCATGATGTCGGCGACGCCGGTGCCGCCGTAGCCGCTGCGCCGGATGGCGCGCGCGGCGGCCTCGACGATGCGCTCGTGCGTGGCTTCCTTGCGACTGGGGTCGGTGCGTCTCTTGGCGGCGGCGCTCATATGACGAATATCATACACACGTGGCGCCGCGAACGCAAGTGGACCTGGCCACTCGGCCGGCGCGAACGTTTGCCGAGATGCGCGTACACCCGGCGCACCATCTCCTTCTCCGCCCTCTCACAGCCAGAGCTCGGATCCGGCACCCGCGCTCTCGACTAGGGGCGCCAGTCCCAGGAGATAACCGCGTCGCCCGGGGGGCTTACCGGCGTGAGCCCCGTGCCGTCCCGGTTAATCACCGCGAGTTGTCCTGAGGGGAACCGGAACGCCAGCCGCGTCCCATCGCGCGACCACGGGACAGGCGTTCCCCATACATCCACTTGCGGCACCATTCTGCGGCGATTCCCACCAAGCGCATCCATGACCCAGAGTTCATTTATGAAAGTATTGGTCTCGTCTGGGGAGTGGACGAGAAACGAAAGCTCTTTGCCATCGGGAGACCAGCGTGGCCAACGCTCCCGAGGGTCGGCTGAAGATGACGGCGAGAGATCTCGGTCGTCGGTCCCGTCGGGCGCGATCGTGTGAATGGAGGAGTCCGAGGGCAGGCGGGCTTCGAAGGCAATCCGGGAGCCGTCCGGAGACCAGTCCGGGTAATCCCCGGTCGTGAGGGTGCGCTCCAATTCGACCGCGGGGCTGAACGTGCCGATCATGAAGGTCGGCCCACTGAGGGCAAAATGGTGACCGTCCGGAGACCAGGACGGAACCGGCGCCCGCAGTTGGAGTACTATGTTGTCATAGAACACCAATCCATCTGGGTGAATGGTGCTCACCGAGGCCAGGAACTGGTTATGGGCGCTGCCGTGGCTGAGCCAGAGCGACGTCGCATCCGGAGACCACACGGCAACCTGGGCGAATTGTGGCCTCGGACCGTCACTCGGTAGCTCGACCAGCACCCGGACGTTTCCCCCTTCCGCATCGGCGAGCGCCACTCTGTGAGGGGATACCAACGCGAGAGTACTGCCGTCAGGCGACCAGCGGATCCAGTACCCCTCCCCGATCTGACGAGGTACGGCGCTGGAATCCGCCGACGTGATGTAGAGCTTCCCTCCTTGGGTAAATGCCAGCGTGTTGGCAAAGGTGCAGGTGACGTTCAGGGCGACCTTCGTCTGGAGACCCGCCGTTACCGTGAAGGGGAGTGGGGTTTGTTCCTGGAGCACGCAGTTCTCGTCCAGACCGGTGACCGACAGGACATGTGCGCCGGGTATTTCCTCGTAGGTGACCGTGCCATTCGCCGGCGCTGTCATCGGCGCACCATCGTCGATGGCCAGCGTGTACCCGTTCGGGTCGAGGTCATGGCCTGTGGTGCTGATGGTGAGCTCCAGCGACCCGGTCGTGGGCTCGGGTGGAACGTTCTCGTCAGTCGGGTCGCTCCCGCAGGCACTCGCCAGCCACCACAGGCACGGCGCGATTTGGACCAATCTCCGGATCGACGTAGCCACTCCTCGGCCGAAGAACCTGCGCGAGCAAGTCAATTGAGCCTCCCCGGCCCGGCATTGACTGGTGAGTTCCCAGGATCAGCTCTCAGCCCGAGAGGTAGTCCAGGATTCGGAAGTACCGCTCGTGGGTTCGAATCAGGACTCATGGTTGGGATACCTCGTAGGCTGAGTCCTAGGCGCCCGAGCAAGAGAGCGCTTAGGTGACGGCATACCTGCCAATCACCAAGAGACGGAATACCTGTCAATCACCCATAGCCACGTTCCATCCTTCTGGCGCCGCGCAACTTCCGAGGTCACGGTACCATTACGGCTGCGCGTCGAGGTGAGGGCCAGATCACCGCAAATGAGCGCTGGTCGCTGTTCTCCGAACTCGAACTTTCGTTTTTCCGGTCCAAACCCCGTAACCTGGAGTTTAGTAAAAAACTCGTGAATGGCCTCTTTGCCACGCAGGAACGTTCCACCGCCAATGTCGACTACCGCGTCTGGCTCGAACAACGCCGTCATGCCAGTAACATCTCCCGCGTTCTCTCTCGCTACCAACAATCGCTCCAAATCCTGGGGATCGTTGGCCGGCTCTCTTGTCGTTAAATCATTCATAGTGACACTCCGCCAACTGTTGTGGGTTGCTCGACCTTCACTGAAGTCTATCGTCGTCACGCGCCGGGCGTCAAACAGCAGCTCTTGGCCTGATACCCTCACAAACCGGGGCCGGGAGACTAGGGTCGCGGTCGTCCCTCGATCAAGTCTTCGTCCCAAACAGATCAGTGACTTGAGGTTTGTACGGCCACGTACCGTGCTGGGCTGGGCTCTCGATTGACAGCCAAAGTTTCACCTCATATTTAGGTTACGTTCACGCTCGCAGTCCTCTGCAGCTTCGTGGCGACGGACATCTTACGTCCGCTGCCCGAACTGAAACGCTCCACCTTTGCTACGGTCAGTAGTCCATGGTGCACAGACGGCACAGCCTTGCACGCGAGCAACACAATCAGAGGGGCCAGTTGTGGCCTTGGTGTTTCCTGCTGTGCGCCTGTTCCGCCTCACACCCTGCGCCGGGAACTGTACGAGCAGGAGAGTCGCCACAGGCAGATACGGGATACGTCTCCGGCGCGGGTGGGGTACCCCTCTTCTACCGAGTGGACGGGGGGCGCGGGTCGGATACGATTGTGGTCCTCCACGGCGGCCCGGGGCTCAATCTGGAGGGACTTCGGCCGGACCTCGCACCGCTCGCTCGCCGCCACACAGTCATCTACTTCGACCAGCGCGGGAGTGGCCACTCGGAGATGCCGGATACGCTGCGGCTCACGGTCGATTTGATGGTGAAGGATCTGGAGGCAGTCCGCCAGACCTTCCGCATCGGCAGAATGACGCTGCTGGGCCACTCGTGGGGCGGGGGCCTCGCCGTGCTTTACGCGGCCGAATATCCCGAGCACGTCGCGCGAATGCTTCTCGTTGGCCCAGTCCCGCCGCGGCCCGGACCTTACCTCGAGCAGTACAGCGCTGGCGCAGCAGCGCGGCGCGACAGCGCCGAGACTGCTCGTCAGGCTGTCTCCGACAGCATCCAGAGGGTCGCGGAGAACCCCTACCCGGCCTGCCGGGAGTCGAACCGAATCTTCCTCCGCGGGGTTGCCGCCACGCCCGAGGCTGCGTCCCGCATCAGGGGGGATCTCTGCGCCGCGACGCCGACCAACCTCCGATTGCAGGGCGTGCTGAACCAGAGGGTGTGGGGCTCGATCTGGGACACGGTGGCAGTCGAAGGCTATGACTGGCGGACACTCGCCCGGCGTGTGTCAGCCCCGACCCTCGTGGTACACGGGGACCGAGACCCGCTGCCCCTTGCCGGCAGTGAAGAGTGGATCCGCGTGCTGACTCATGCGCGGCTCGTGGTGATTTCCGACGCCGGGCACTACCCGCATGCCGAGCAACCCGGGCAGTTCTTCCCGGCTGTCGAAGCTTTCCTCGCAGAGGCGGATTAGCGACGGCACCTGAACCCGTCTCAGCCGTTCGGGGGCTGACGCTGCCGGTTGCACTCCGGAGCAAGAGGTCGCGCGTTCGAGTCGCGCCGGGCCCACTCCGGAAGATCGGCCCCCGCTTCGACTTCGGTCGAGCGGGGCTTTTCCGTTTCGAGGCGTGCGTGATGCCGCCCGCCTCTTTCGGCTACGCCGTCAACGCGTCGAGCTGCAGCTCCTTGCGAATCCCGTCGTCCACCACACCAGCGGGCGCAAACCTGCGAAGCAATCGCAGGCGGCTCGCGCCGCCACCGGCTGTGAATCGAAGTTTCGGGGGGAGCATCAAGCGGATCTCAAGCGGGATGGCCGACCCCCGCTACACTATATGTAAGGCCGGATGCACCGGCATGAAGGCCGGCGGCGGGGAAGCGAATGGCGGCGCCACGGCTAGCACTTTAGATTGCGAATCCCATGGCGGGGCTTGGCGTAGCTCGGGTGGGGCGAGCGAAGCGGAGGACGGCAAAGCGAGAGGGGGGCAACCATCGTGGTGGCCCCCCTCAGCTTTGGCCTGGCGGCTCACGGGCGATCGACCTCAGGGTTGTTCGAGAGATTGAGCACTCCCGAGCCATCGGCGTTCATGATGAACACTTCTCCATAACCCAGGCCGTCGTCGTCGTTCCGTTGGAACACGATCCGGCTGCCGTCCGATGACCAGACGGCCCGGGTCTCACCCGCCCCGGCGGTGTTGGTGAGGTTGGCCAATCCGCTGCCGTCCGGGCGGATCGTATACAGGTCGTACGGCTCCCCGGGCATGTCGCTCTGGAACAGGATGACGCTCCCGTCGGGTGACCACGCGGGCGCACTCGCCCCGGATGTGTGAGCCGTGCTGCTGTACTGCGTGTGGGTGAGCTGCCTCTGCCCGCTTCCGTCGGCATTCATGAGCCACACATCGTCGTAGTAGAGTCCCAGACCTTGATTCACGACCGTGCGTCGGGCGAAGGCCAGTCGAGTGCCGTCTGGGGACCACGCCGGCTCGAGCTCGGGCACGAGGCTGGAGGTCAGGTTCCTCGAGCCCGTCCCGTCCGCGTGCACGATCCAGACATCCTGATGCCAGACGTCGGATCCAGCATTGATCGCGATGAGTCGGCCGTCCGGCGACCACGAGACCGGACCAGGCCAGACCTCCTGACCGAGTGGAAGGTCCAGCTCACCGGTTCCGTCCGCATTGATGACACGGAGGGCCAATCCGCGGATGAACGCGATTCCTGGTCCCATCCGGTGACCACACCGGGAAGTCATCGGGTGTCAGCGCTGCCGTAAGTCGCGTGAGTCCGGTGCCGTCCACGTTGACGATCAGGATGCCGGGACTCTGGTCCGGAGAGCCGGCGAACGCGACCTTGTGGTGGTCCGGTGAGAGTGCGGGATCCACGTCATCCAGGCCGTCCTGGCTGAGGTCCGTGAGCCCGCTGCCATCCGGGTTGATGGCGAACACTTCCCATTGCGTCTTGTTGATGTGATCGGGAACGTCCGCACCCGGGCGTATTCCTTGGAACACCACTCGCCACGGCGCCAGGGGCGTACATGCCACGGCAATGTCGACCCGGACAGCGGTCCCCGGGAGAACGCTGCCCTCTCTGGAGCCGACTCCGTCGGCGACATGGCAGTTGAACGCGAGCCCGCTCAGCGCGACCGCGTGGTTGCCGGAAGCCAGGTCGGGAATGGTGAGGTTTCCGTTCACCTCGATGCGGCCACTGGGCCGGCCGTCCAGGCTCACCGCGTACCCGTCAGGGTCCAGGGAGCCGCCGCTCGTGCTCACCACGACCTCCATGCTCCCCGTGGCGATGCTACAGGCAACGGTGAACGCCACCTCGGCGGTCTCGCCGGCCGTCACCTGCGCTGTTCGCGCGGGACCGTGGTCTACAGCGCAGGTCGACGCCACCCCTCCCAATTCCAACGTGTGGTCTCCGGCCGCGAGGTCGGTCAGCTCCAGGGTTGCCGCCTGGGCGATGGTGCCCCGATCGACGCCGTCCAGCCGGATCGTGTAGCCGTCGGAGTCGGCGCCGGGACCCGAGGAGCTCGTCGTGACTTTGAGTGCACCCGTGCCGACGCTCGCGATATCGTCGCCGCTACAGCCGACGAAGGTTGCAGCGACGATCAACAACGCATGAAGCGAGACAGGATGCGACCGCATTGGGAGTGCGTCCTCGGCGCGGAGGGAGACAGCCGCAGGAGAGCGCCGACACGGGCGATCAACTTTCATGCCGCCTGCCGCAAAAGAACTTCACCCAATTGAGCCCTGCTAACGTACACCGAACATAAGGCTTAACTGTCGCATCGAACACCGTCCGCCGTTCAGTGTTGCCCGGCCGCGACGGCCGACCTGATGGAGGTGTCCTTCATTCTATCGGGGACCGTCCGCTCGATCAGATGTCGCACTTTGGGCAAGAAGCGCCGGCTAGCAAAACGCCCGGGGCCGGTCGATCAACTTGACAACGCTTACCACACTGGTAAGCTGTCCGGCGAGCGGCGCCGCTCCGCGGCTGCTTGACTATTTTCGCCGCCAAGGTCAGGAGAAGCACTATGAGAGTCGGTATTCTGGGTTCGGGGCTGATGGGCAGCAAGCTCGGGACGCTCTTTGCGCGTGCCGGCCATCAGGTGGTCTTCAGCTACTCGCGCAGCTCGAAAAAACTCGAGAAGATCGCCCGGGAGGCTGGGACGAACGCGCGGGCCGGCACGCCCCGGGAGGCCGCGCAGGAGTCGGATGCGCTCCTGCTTGCCGTGCATTGGTCTCGGGTGAACCACGTGTTGCGGCAGGCCGGCGACGTGTCGGGCAAAGTGGTCGTGAGCTGCTCCCTGCCGATGAACGCGGACGACACGAGTCTGGTAGTGGGCCGGACCTCCTCAGGGGCGGAGAAGCTCGCGCGGAAGCTGCCGCGCGCCCGGCTCGTCGCCGCATTCGGCACGGTCCCCAGCGAGGTCCTGTTCGGCGTGTTCGAGACTCGAAAGCGCGCCCCCCGACCGAGCCTGGTGTATTACGGTGACGACGCGAAGGCCAAGGAAGTGGCCGTGGCGCTGATCCGCGACGTGGGATTCGATCCGGTGGACGCTGGTCCCCTGCGGATGGCCCGGTATGCCGAGCCGTTCGCACTGCTCCTCGCGCAGCTCGCGTACGAGGGCGACGGCGGGCCCGAGCTGGCGTACCGGTTCGACCGGTTCGGCAGCTAGCCGGACTGAGGGCACTCACAGCTCGCGGTCGTGCCCCTTACAGCACTCGCATCTACGTCACAGGACCCGACCTCTCTGCCGCCATTCATCCCGGAAGGGTGTTGCGCGTGCTTGTCTTTCCTGGTGCGCCATTCGTTATTGGAATAGGTACGCTACTGATGGTCGCAGTGGCGGTCGGATCGGAGAGAAAGTGACGACCCGTCGGCGGCTCAAGTTCTTGGAGGTCGAGCGATGAACACACGGTCCCTGACCGTGCCACTCGCAGGTTTCGGCTGCGCGCCGACCGAGGCGACGCTGGTCGTCGCCTTGCTGACGCTGCGGGAGCGCGTGGCGCGATCAGCGCGTGTCTTTGGCGCGGGGATCCTCGCGGCCCTGATCGCGCTTCCCATCCCGCTGGTTCACTTCGTCTTCGTGCCGGGCGCCGTGCTCACGGGCCTCACGCTCGGCATCCTCCGGGTGCAGCAGCGCGAGATCTTCGAATCGGCCGAAGCGGCCTGCCCCTACTGTGGCACCGCGCAGCGACTCGGGTTGGCGGGCCGGCCCTTCCGCCTGCCGAGGGTGGTGCATTGTCACAACTGCGGGCGACAACTCGATCTCGGGCTGGACCCGCGCTAGCCCATCCCTGCCTCTTGTCCATCCGCGTACCGCCCCTCACTATAGAAAGCACGGTACGGCACGATCTGCCCTCCTCGGGACCAGGCCAATGCGCCACCATCAGCGATCCATCATCTGGCAAGGCCAGGCGTTTCAGTTCCAACGGCTGGAGGCTGAGCCCTCGAAGCATGACTCACCGCTCTGGGCGGTCTATCGCCGCGGGGAGTTCATCGGGACCATGCGGTGCTCCGGCGAAGTGACCACCAAGGATTTCGACGTTCGCAGTCTTCGGTGGTTGAGGGAGCTCCTGGGCGGCTCGTTCAACTCCAGCACCACCGCCTGATACGGCTGAAGCACGAGCTCGGCGCCACGCACCGGGGATCCTGCGCAGTTGTGGATCAGGAGCTTGCCGCGACGTACCCGGCGGGCACGTCCGTGCGCCCGCCAGCCGAGCTGAAGCTGAGCGCGACCATCAGCGTGCACCCCTCGAGACTCCCGGGTGTAGGCGAACCGGGAGCACCTCGATGAATAGTGTAATTCGCGCCGTGCTTTTGTCTTGGGTGCTGGCCCTGGCGACCGCGCCGGCGCTGGCGTCCCAGGACGAGCACGCGAAGCACGCCATGGCAGGGATCGCCAGTCACGGGCAGCACCAGGACCAGCCCTACGTCACGGCGGGAGACCGGGCGTACTTGATCGGAACGCAGGACGGGAACTTCCCGGACCTGGGCGGCCACGTGCCAGGCGAGATGGGCGGGCTCTGGCTGCACCCGATCAAGCTGATCGACGGGTTCTGGGCTCAGGTGACCGATTCAGCCACCCATCAAGAGGCCGCCCTCTCGAAGAGCACCGACTTCGTCACCTACCCCTACGGCACACGGTTCAGGTACGGCCCGGTGTTGGACAGCCTGGACATCGAGCGGTTTCAGTTCAGTCCGGACGGCCAGCAGGGAGTGATCGTTCAGTACGAATTCAAGAACGCGGCGGCTCGCAACCGAGTCCTTGACCTTTCAATTCTCCGTCAAGACGGATTTGAGACCGGTCTGGTTTTCGGAACAGCCTCGGGATTAGCGACGCTCGGGACACCGTCGCCTGGCAACCCGCCGACCGCCGCTTCATCGCCAGGGACACCGAGAACAACTGGTTCGCCGTCTGGGGAGCCCCTGCTTCCGCGGATGCACGGCCAGTCGACAGTCCCCAGCCGATACACACGAGTGGCATGGGCGTCACCGCTGCATCCCGCTACAGCCTGTCGGTTGCCGCCGCACGGCACCTCGACTCTGACGTTCGTCATCGCCGGTTCGGCGACGGACAGCACGGCGGCGGTCAACGCCTACGGGTATCTGGCCAAGCACCAGGCCAGCCTGCTGGAGAGGAAGAAGGCCCACTATGCCGCACTCATCGAACGGGCGCGGATAACGATTCCCGATCGACGCCTGCAAGAGGTCTATGACTGGGTGAGGATCAACGCCGAGTGGCTCGTCCGGGATGTTCCCGGCATCGGCCGCGGTCTTGGCGCCGGCCTGATGGAATACCCGTGGTGGTTCGGGACCGAGACCTACTCCCTGCAAGCGCTCATGGCGACGGGCGACTTCGATCTCGCCAAGCAGACCCTCCGCCTGTTGAAGTCGCAGTCGATGAAGGCCAACGGCAACGGCCGGATCGTGCACGAGGTGACCACCAACGGCGCGATCTCCAATCCCGGCAACACACAGGAGACCGCCCAGTTCATCCTCACTGCCGGCAGGCTGTTCGAGTGGACGGGTGATCTCGACTTTGCAAGGGAGATGTACCCGGCGATGAAGATGGGCCTCCGCTGGCTGCTGACCGACATGGACCAGAACAAGGACCTTTTCCCCGGAGGGTACGGGATCATGGAGGTCTCCGGCCTCAATGCGGAACTGATCGATGTCGCGGTCTACACCCAGCAGGCGTTGAGGGCGACGGCGCACATCGCCGGTGTCCTGAATGAGCCGAAGGCAGCGGAGCGATACCGGCAACTGGCGTCACAACTGGCCACGCGAATCAACGAGCGCTTCTGGGTCGAGGAGGAAGGCTCGTACGCCGATTTCTACGGCACCAGAGCCCAGGCCATGAGCGCTGCCGAAGGGGCGATCAGGCAGATCGGGTTGAAGGGAGCCAACGAGCTGACCCAAAGAGACCGGGAGCTGATGGGATACTACGAGCGGCTCAAGCAGAAGTTCTCCGCCATGCCGGATAGCACCAGAGGCTGGCTCACGAACAAGAACTGGGTCATCACGACGCCGATGGAGACCGGCATTGCACCGCGAGCGCGAGCGCTGCGCCTGCTGGACAAGATCCGCCGCGAGAATGTCGGAGAGTACGGGCCCTTCCTGTCTGCCGTCGACAAGCAGGCGATGATGACCATCTCCACCGGCGTCCAGGCGGTTTCCGAAGCCAACTACGGGCGCACCGATGAGGCGATGTGGTATGTCGACAAGATCGTGCAGACATTCAATCGGGTGTCACCAGGCTCGATTTCGGAGATGATGCCCGACTACGGCTGCTTTACGATCGCCTGGACCAGCTATGGCATCGTGGTTCCCCTCATTCAGCACGTCTTCGGCATTCAGCCGGACGCCCTGCACAAGAGGGTGGTCTTCGAGCCTCATCTGCCGACCGGCTGGGAGGACATCCGGATCGAGGATCTCCCCGTTGGCACCAACTTGGTCTCCTTTTCACGTGCACGAACCGGCAGAGGGATCGAATACGATTTCGAAGCCAGGCAGAGCGGATGGAGCTTCGTTCTAAGAGGGAAGGACGTGCCCGGCGCCAGGTATTTTCTGAATGGCAGCCCTGTCTCAGCCACCGCCTCGGGCATCCAGATGAGCGGAAGAAAGAATCACCTGTTGGTGGCGATGGGCGATCCCAGGTAGCGCAGCCGCTTCGGCTGCTTGCCGCGGCCGGCTTAGTCAGAATTTGACCTGCGCCTGGGTGATGAGCATGCCCCGCCGCGTGCCCGGCGTCCCGATCTTCCGCGAGACATAGTCCGCCAGCAGCCGCACTTCCCCCCACCGAACTCGACGTTCACGCCCCCCGTCGCACGAGCGGCTCCACGAGATGGCAACAGAAATTTGAGGATGTTTAGGGAACCACTAGGTGGAACTTGGCTTGCGATGAGCGGCTTATCAAGTATGATAGGGGAACTATGGGACTCTTGAGCGCTGACCAGGCCGCCGCGCACCTCCATCTCAACGTCAAGCGGGTCCAGGCCCTTGCCCGGGCCGGCAAGCTCCCGGGCCGGCGGGTGGGACGCCGATGGCTGTTCGACGAGCGGGACCTCGATGCCGCGCTCGGCCACTCGCGGGCCGCGGAGCAACGGGGGCTCGATCTGAGCGCCAGGAATCAGCTGCGGGGACGGATCATCGCCCTGCACGCCGAGGGGCTCATGGCCGAAGTGAGGATCGGCATCGGCGACCAGGAGCTGGTCGCCGTGATCACCCGGAGCTCGGCCGAGCGGCTCGGCCTCAAGGTCGGCGATCTTGCGGTTGCCGTCATCAAGTCCACCGAAGTCATGATCGGGAAAGGCGCCGCCCTCGCATGAACGGCGTCATGCAGTTCGCACTCGCCCTCCTCGGGCTGCCGCTGTTCGGAAGCCGACCCGCGCCGCCCGCGCCCGTCGACGCTCACCGTCTACGCCGCCGCCTCGCTCACCGACGCCTTCCGGGAGCTGGGCCATGCTCTCGAGGCGAAGCATCCCGGCCTGACTGTGCAGTTCAACTTCGCAGGCTCGCAGCAGCTGGCCCTGCAGATCGAGCAAGGCGCGCCCGCCGACGTGTTCGCCTCCGCCGACCAGCGCTGGATGAGCTACGCCGGGGAGAAGGGACTCGTCGAAGGTGAGAGCGCCGTCTTCGCCCGGAACCGCCTGGTGGCGATCGTGCCGCGGACCAACCCGGCGCGCATCGGCGGCCTGCCCGACCTCGCGCGCCGTGGCACCAAGATCGTCCTCGCGGCCGAGGCGGTGCCGGCGGGCAAGTACAGCCGCGAAACGCTCGAGAAGCTGAGCGCCGCGCCGGGCTTCCCGCCGGAGTACGACTCGCCGGGTGCTCGCCAACGTGGTGTCGCAGGAGGAGAACGTGAAGGCCGTCGTGGCCAAGGTGCAGCTCGGCGAGGCCGATGCCGGCATGGTCTATCGCTCCGACGTGACGCCGTCGGTCTCCCGCTACGTCCGGGTCTTCGAGATCGACGATCCCTACAACGTCGATCGCGAGCTATCCGATCGCGGTGCTCAAGGGTGCGAAGAACGCCGAGGCGGCGAGGTGGTTCGTCGAGCTCGTCTCGAGTCGCGCCCGGGCAGCAGACCCTCGAGCGGCACGGCCTGCTGCCGGCCGCGGCCGCGGCGCCGGCCGCCGCGCAGCCCTGACCGGCTTTCCCGCGGTCGCGCCGCGGCGCTCGTCTCCCGCGGGCGTGGCACTCCGCGTCGCCGCGGTGGTGCTGGGCGGCGCTGCTGGTCCTCCTGCTCGGCCTTCCGCTGCTGAGCCTCGTGCTCCGGATTCCACCGGGCGACCTCGTCGCCCGGCTGCGCGACCCGCTGATCCTGCAGGCGCTCCGCCTGAGCCTCGTCACCAGCCTCGCGGCGACGGTGATCGTCGCCGCGCTCGGGCTGCCCGTCGCCTACCTGCTCGCCACCGCGGAGTTCCGCGGCAAGCGCGTGCTGGAGGCGTTCATCGACCTGCCGATGGTGCTGCCGCCGACCGTGGCCGGCGTCGCCCTGCTCACCGCTTTCGGCCGGACCGGTCTCGCCGGCCAGGCGCTCGAGCGCGCTCGGGATCACCCTGCCCTTCACCACGCTCGGCGTGGTCGTGGCGCAGGCCTTCGTCGCGGCGCCGTTCTTCGTCGGCGCCGCGCGCGCCGGCTTCGCCGAGGTCGACCGGAAGTACCTCGATGCGGCGGCGACGCTGCGCGCCGCGCCAGGCTACGCGTTTCTCCGGGTGCTCGTCCCGCTGGCGGCGCCATCGCTGTTCGCGGGCGCGGCTATGAGCTGGGCACGGGCGCTCGGCGAGTTCGGCGCGACGATCACCTTCGCCGGCAACATGCCCGGCGTGACGCAGACGATGCCGCTCGCGGTCTACCTGGCGCTCCAGAGCGACCTGGATGCGGCGGTGGCGCTGTCGGTGCTGCTCCTGCTCGTCTCCCTCACCGTGCTGCTCTCGATCCGGCTCACCCCCTCGCGCCTCGCCGCGCTCGCCGCCCGTGCTCGACGCGCGCCTCGTTAAGCGGCGGGACGCGTTCGCGCTGGACGTCGCCTTCGAGGCACGGGCCGGCAGCACGACGGTCGTGGTCGGGGAGAGTGGCGCGGGAAAGACCTCGGTCCTGCGACTGCTCGCCGGCCTCGACCGGCTGGACGGTGGCAACGTGACCCTGGACGGCGTCCCGTACGCCGACGCGGCGAGCGGCCTCCATGCGCCAGCCTGGCAGCGGGACATCGGCTACGTGGCGCAGGACTACGCGCTGTTCCCGCACCTCTCGGTCTACGAGAACGTCGCGTTCGGCCTCCGCGCCGGCGGTACGGCCGCGCGTCGGATCCGGCCGATGGTGGACGAGGCGCTCGGACCTGGTCGGGATCCCGGAGCTCGCCGGCCGGATGCCGCGGCAACTGTCCGGCGGGCAGCAACAGCGCGCCGCGCTCGCGCGCGCGCTCGTGCTGGGTCCCCGCGTTCTGCTACTCGACGAGCCGCTGTCCTCGCTCGACATCCAGACGCGACGAGTGGTGCGAGTGGAGCTTCGAGGCCTGCTGCAGCGCCTGCCATGCGTGACGATCTACGTCACGCACAGCCCGATCGAGGCCCTGGTGTTCGGTGACCAAGTCGTGGTGCTGGACGAGGGTCAGGTGGCGCAGACGGGCTCGCGCGAAGAGCTGCTGCGGCATCCACGCTCGCCCTTCGTGGCCGAGCTGATCGGCACCAACCTGTTCATCGGCCGGGCGGGGCAATGGGGGAGTGCATCGGCAGGGTCGATCCGCACTCCGGAAGGCGCCGTGGCGATCGAGGAGACCAGCGGCCCGGGAACGGTGTACCTCACGGTGAGCCCGCGCGAGATCATGCTCTCGCGCATGCTGCCCGAGGGCAGTCCTCAGAATGTATTCGCCGGCACGGTGGTCGAGCTCATTCCCGAGCCACCGGGCGGGGAGCGGGTGCGGGTGGTGCTCGACACCAAGCCGGCTCTGGTGGCCGAGGTGACGCCCGAGGCGGTCGCGGCGCTCGGTCTGCGCGAGGGCATGCAGGTGTATGCGGCGTTCAAGGCGACGGGCGTACACCGCTACACCTGATGTCGCCTCCCACCGCGTGCACACGGCGTCCGGCCGGCCGTCTCCACAACCATGCCCCAGCGGGGATCCGCGCCCCGCTCGGCCCGGCGAGCTTCCTTCCTCGTGACCGGTGGAGATACCATGCGCGTTCCCGCGTTTACCGTCGGCCTGCTCGTCGCCGCAGTCTCTGCCCCCGGTTGGGACGCGGCGCCAGATCTTCATGCCCAGACCGCGCCGGCCGCACCGCCGTCGCGGCCCGCGGCTCTCCGGTGCGATACCCCCGACCACCGGCGCTTCGATTTCTGGGTCGGCGACTGGGACGTGACGACCCAAGGCCAGCCGGCGGGCACGAACCTGGTCACGCTGGAGGAGGATGGCTGCGTCGTGCACGAGCACTGGACCGGGGCGGAGGGCGGCACCGGCCAGAGTCTCAACTTCTACGATCGCCAGGATGGCCGCTGGCACCAGATATGGGTCGCCAACTCCGGCAACGTGCTCGACCTTGTGGGCAGCTACGCCGACGGCACCCTCACCTTTCGTGGCGAACGCCGGAAGCCGGACGGGTCCATGCTGCTGCACCGCCTGAGCTTTCACGCCAACGCCGATGGTACCGTCCGGCAGCTGTGGGAGACATCCTCCGACCGTGGCTCGACCTGGAACACGGTGTTCGACGGGCTCTATCGCAGGAAGAAGAAATAGGCCCCGGGCATTGCGCCGGAATCAATCGTCGCTCAGATTGTCGTCTCCTCCAGCCCGGGCGCCATGGTGAAACCGCTGGTCCGCTCGCTCGTCTCCGCCCTCGTCGCCGCGTGCTTCGCGTTCATCGCGACCACGAGCGGCGCGATGCCCGGCTGTTCCGGGCAGGCGGGCGTCGCGGACCACGCCCAGCACGGCTCCCCCGCCTCCGGGCGGCCACCATCCACGTGCCAGCCGGCCGTCAGGCCTGCGTCGTCCACGTCTGCTGCGCCCATCTGAACGCTCCGGTACCGGTCCGCCTCGGCGGCCAGCAGGTATTCGCGCTGCACGCCGCTCCGGGCTTCCTGCCGTCCGCCGACATCCCGGCCACGCCTACCCCGCACGCGCTCCCGTTCGCGCAGGCCCCGCCAGCTCCCATCGTCTGACTTCCGCCGACGGGCATCCGGCCCGCGCGGCGGCTCCAACTCGAGAGCACCTGCCGGCGCCCGCCGCCTCGCGGCCGCGCCGGGGAGCACACGACGATGCGCGCACGGAGCGCCCTCGCCGCGCTCGCCCTCGTGGCGGGCACCGCGGAGGCACAGTCGGTCGACACCGCCGCCACCCGCACGGACAGCGCGGAGGTGACCCGGCTCGAGACCATCAACGTGACCGCGGAGCGCCCGCGCGCCGCGGCGCCGCCGGTCACCACGATCGACATCGCGCCGGCGGAGCTGCGCCGAACGTTTTCGGCGGACGCCTACGATCTCCTCCGCCGGACCAGCGGCATCGAGGTGCACGAGCAGGGCCAGGGGCCGGGCTTCGCCTCGGATGCCGTGATCCGCGGGTTCTCGTCCGACCATTCCTCCGATGTGCTCCTCACGATCGACGGCGTGCCGATCAATCTCCCGGTGCACGGGCACGTCGAGGGCTATTCCGACTGGAGCATCCTCTCGCCGGCGGCGGTGAGCTCGCTCCGGGTCATCACCGGCCCGGCGAGCCCCCTCTACGGCGACTTCTCGCTCGCCGGCGTGGTCGAGGTCTTCACTGCCGCGGACGCGGCCGGCACGTCGGGCAGCGTCTCCGGCTCGAGCTACGGCGACGCGGGCGGCTGGCTCCGGAGCGGGCGCCGGGCCGATGACGGCGGCTTCCTCCTGGCGGCGGAGGGACGGCGGCAGCAGGGCTGGCGCGACAACTCGTCCTACTGGCTGGGGAACGGCACGGTGCGCGGGTGGCGCCGTGCCGGAAGCGGCCGGATCGAAGGCGGCGTCAGCCTCTACGGCTCGAGCTGGAACTCGCCGGGCTTCGTCTCGGTCGACGACTACAACGCCGACCGGCTCGAGCAGGCGATGGATCCCACCGATGGCGGCTCGGCCTACCGGGGCATCGCGCATGGGCGGTTCACCACGGTGGCCGGCGAGACCGGCATCGAGGCAACCGCCTGGGTCCAGCGGGTGCACAGCGCGGTCTTCCTCACCATCCCCGAGGACGGAGCGCTCGATCAGAGCGACGAGGAGGACCGCCGCACCGCCGTCGGCGGGCGCTTCCAGGTAAGCCGGCCGATCGGCGCGGGCGACCTGAGCGCCGGGCTCGACGGCCGGGCCGACTTCGCCGCCTACGACCTCTTCGCCACCGAGGACCGCAGCCGGCTCAACCCCACCAAGGACTACGACGCCCGCTATTTCGGCGGCGGCGCCTTCGTCCGCTGGCGCACGCTGGTCGGCACCCACGTCGCGCTCGACCTCGGTGCCCGGGCCGACGGCATCCACTACCGGACGCTCGACCGGCTGACCGGCACGGACTGGCGGAGCGCGAGCGACCTGATCGTGAGCCCCAAGCTCGGCGCCCGCTACCTGGCGGGCGGCGGATGGTCGCTCCTGGCCTCGTTCAGCCAGGGATTCCGCGGCGCCCCGGGCGTCATCGCCGATCCGACGCCTCGATCCGATCCGCGGCTGGAGCAAGGAGGTCGGCGCCCGATATGACGGCACCGGGATCACCGCGCAGCTGGCCCTGTTCCGGCTCGACGTCTCCCACGAGCGCATCCAGGACCCGGTGACGCGCGAGGTGCTGGCCACCGGCCGGACGCTCCGGCAGGGGATCAGCGCGAATGTGGAGGCGCGGCTCGGTCGCGCCGTCACGCTCCTGGTGGATGGCACCGTGAACGACGCGACGGTGAAGGCGGGGGACAGCTCCGGCGCCGTGACGCCGGTCGTCGTGCTGTCCGAGCAGCTCGTCGCCGGCGGCCCCATCATCCGCCCGAACTTCCACATCGAGCCGCTCGAGCCGGGCGACCACGTGCCGAACGTGGCGCGCTGGCTCGGCCGCGTCGGCATCGAGGCGAGCCTCACGCCCCGGCTCGCGACCCGCGCCATGGTCCGCTTCTCCGGGCCCTACACCCCGATCGGCGAGCCCGACGTGGAGACCCAGTCCTACGCGGTGCTCGACCTGGGCACGTCCGTCCAGGTGAGCTCGCTCGGCGCGGTGCTCGACCTCGAGCTCCAGAACGCGCTCGACGCCAAGTACCCCGAGATCCGGGCGTCGGGTTTTCTCAACCCCGGCGCTCCGCGCACGCTCCGCGCGGCGCTCCGGTTCGCCGAGCGCCCGTGAGCCGGGCGCTCCTGACTCTTCATCTTCCGAGGATCACGTGACCATTCGAACCACGCTGCTCCGTCTCGCCGCCTGCGCTGCCTTCCCCCTCGCAGTCGCGTGCGACAGCGACGAGACCGCGCCGAACGAGGATCACACGCCGGTGACCTACACGATCTTCGTGGACGGGGTGGAGACCGCGCCGCCGCTCACCCTGGCCGGAGGTCAGACGGTCCGGGTGCGGCTCAAGTTCTTCAACGCCGCGGACGAGGATCTGGACGAGGTCGAGGGCTCGCATTTCGGCGGTCTGACATTCGAGCCTGCCTCGCTGGCCACCGTGGCCCGGGTGACCGACCACAACTACCAGCTCGACGTCACCGGCGGCACGCCGGGCACCGGCACCGTGCAGGTGAGTTACGGACACGACGAGGAAGCCGACGAGCACACCTTCGATCCCGTCGCGGCGACCGTGGTGGCAGCGCCCTGAACCAGGCTTGCGGGGTTCCGGCCGGGGGGTAGCTTCTCCCCGGCCACCTCTGGCCCGGAGGGACCCGTGCTCGAACGCTCCCCAGTCGGGATCATCCTCGTCGTCGACGATCAGGAGAGCGTGCGCGTCATGGTCCGCCGGCAGCTCACCGACCGAGGGCACACGGTGCTCGAGGCCAGCGACGGCGCCGAGGGGCTCCATCTCGTCCGCCGCCGGAACGGCGCGGTGGATCTCATCCTCTGCGATGTCGTCATGCCGCAGATGAACGGCACCGAGCTCGCCACGCGCATCGGCGTCGAATTCCCCGACATACCCGTCATGCTCATGTCGGCCTTCGCGCCCGGTGGCGTGGCCCGCCTGGGCCACGGGGACACCGTCGTGCCCGTGCTGCAGAAGCCGTTCGACGCCGCCGAGCTCGCCCAGCTCGTCGATCTCGCCCTCCGGCATCCCCTTCCGCCGCCGGCCGGCGCGCGGACTCCATCGCGCTAGATCACCGCACCACGTTGCGGCGCCCGCGGGCATCGGTATATCTCTTCGGCAGACCTGCACTGGAGGGATCCCGGTGAGTGAAGCCCGAGGGCGAGAAGCCCGCCTGCGTCCGCGAGTTCGACTACCTGTACCCGGACATCGAGCCGGAAAGCTGGCAGCCGGTCGAGGTCCTGATCAACCGGGTCGTCACCATGCTCTACGGCGATCGCTCCCAATCGGGCGTGATCACCGGCGAGCGCCTGCTGCGGGACGACCACTTCGAGTTCCGCGGGGCCTCGCCTCGCCCGACGGGCTTGCCGCCCGACCTCAGCCGGCTGAGCGACGCGGGCCTCGAGCCCGGGCGCGCGAAGAAGGACGTCGAGGCCCGCCGGAAGCACCGGGAGTCGTGAGCGCCTTCCCGTGCCCCGCTTCCTCCTTCTCCTCCTCGTCTGTCTGGTGGGGCGGCCCGCTCCGGTCCTGGCGCAGCTCGAGCTCCAGGCCTTCCTCGGCACATCGGTCAGCGCGCCCTCGCCGCTGTGGATCACGCAGCGGGGCCAGCCCGGCCTGGACTTCACCGCGCACTGGGCGACGCGCCCATTGCTCGACACGTGGTACTATGCCGGGCGCGTCGGGCTCTGGTCGGGCGATCGCGGCTGGCTCTTCGATTTCACGCACCACAAGATCTATCTGACCAATCCGCCCGCGGAGATTCAGAGGTTCCAGATCACGAACGGGATGAACATGTTCACGCTGAGTCGCGGGTTCCGGCGTGGCCTGTTCTCGTACGCGCTCGGGCGCGGGGCCGGTGGTCACTTATCCGATCAACCGGGTGCGCGGTCAGAAGCTCCAGGGCGGCCGCGGACTTCTCGGCGGGTATTTTCTGTCGGGTGGCAACCTGATGGCGAGCGCGACCCGCCGGTTTCCGCTCGCGGCCGGCTTCTTCCTGAGCCTCGATGGCCGGGTGTCGGCCTCGTATGTCCGGGTGCCGGTCGCCAATGGCCATGCGTCGGTGCCCAACCTCGCCCTGCACTTTCACGCCGGCCTGGGATTTCAGTACCCGCCGCACGCCGCGCACCGAGCAGCGGCGCCATGAGTCACCCGGGCCCGCCGCCGCTCACGCCCGAACCCGACCGATCGTGAAGTGGAAGGTGGCCCCCTGGCCGACCATGCCCTCGGCCCAGATCCGGCCGCCGTGGCGGTGGATGATCCGCTGCACGGTGGCCAGGCCGATCCCGCTGCCGGGGAACTCGCTCGCGAGGTGCAGCCGCTGGAACGGGCCGAACAGCCGGTCGGCGTAGGCCATGTCGAAGCCGGCCCCGTTGTCGCGGACGAAGTACGCCGGCTCCCCGCCGATGCTGGTCACGCCGAACTCGATCCGCGCGGCCGGCTCCTGGCCGGTGAACTTCCAGGCGTTCTCGAGCAGGTTCTCCAGGGCGATGCGGAGCAGCTGGCCGTCGCCGTCACGATGACGCCGGGACGCACCTTGACCTCGACCTGGCGCTCCGGCTCCGCCTCCCGCATCCGGTCGAGCAGGAGTGCCACCAGCCCGCTCAGGTCCACCTCCTGCTCCCGCAGCTCGGCCCGGGTGACCCGCGGACAGATAGAGCACGTCGTCGATCAGCTGCGACATCTGCTGGCTCGCCTCGCGCACCCGGTCGAGATACCGCCGGCCGTCGCGTCCAGCCGCTCGCCCTGGCTCTCCAGCACCGCGCGGCTGAAGCTGTCGATCCGGCGGAGCGGCGCCCGCAGGTCGTGGGACACGGCGTAGCTGAAGCTCTCCAGCTCCCGGTTCTTGTGCTCCAGGTCCCGCACCAGCTCGGCCCGGGTCTCGGCCAGCTCGCGCGCGGCCTGCTCGCTCGCCTGGAGCAGCTCGGCCTGGCGCCGGAGCAGCTCGGTCTTCCTGGCCAGCTCGACGAAGACCGCCACCTTGGAGCGCACGAACTCCGGGACCACCGGCTTGACGAGGTAGTCCACCGCGCCGACCGCGTAGCCGCGCACCGCCTGCGTCTGGCTCTGGTCGGCGGCGGTGAGGAAGATGATCGGCGTGTGGCGGGACCGGTCCCGCTCGCCGGATGAGCGCGGCGGTCTCGAACCCGTCCATGTCCGGCATCTTCACGTCCAGCAGGATGACGGCGAACTCGTGCGTGAGCAGCCACTTGAGCGCCTCCCGCCCGGAGTCCGCGCGTGACCAGGTTCTGCCCCAGGCCCTGGAGCATCGCCTCCAGCGCGACCAGGTTCGCCGGCTGGTCGTCGACCAGGAGGATGTTGACCCGGTCGGTCAGGCGGTCGGACGGTCGGCGCGGTCGGACGGTCGGCTGGACGCGTCCGGCCCTCGGCAGCCTGTTGACCGTCCGCCCGTCCGGCCGCCTGCCGCCCGTCACCGGTACAGCCATACGCGCAGCAGCGACAGGAGCTGATCCATGTCCACCGGCTTGGCGATGTAGTCCGACGCGCCGGCCTCGATGCACTTCTCGCGGTCGCCCTTCATGGCCTTGGCGGTCACGGCGATGATCGGCAGCGTGCCGGAACCGCGGCATGCTCCCGGATCGCGCGCATCGTCTCGTAGCCGTCCATCTCCGGCATCATGATGTCCATCAGCACGACGTCGACGTCCGGCGTGTCCTGCAGCTTGGCGATGCCGTCCCGCCGCTCTCGGCGTAGAGCACCTTCATCTCGCTGCGCTCCAGGAAGGTGGTGAGCGCGAAGATGTTGCGGACGTCGTCGTCCACGATCAGCACCGTCCGGCCGGCGAGCACCGGATCGGTCCGGTGCAGCTGCTCGAGCATCCGCCGCTTGCGCTCGGGCAGCTTGGCCGTGACCCGGTGGAGGAAGAGCGCCGTCTCGTCGAGCAGCCGCTCGGGCGACCGCGCGTCCTTGATCACCACCGACTCGGCCAGGCGGCCGAGCTCGGCCTCCTCCCGCTTGGTCAGCTCCTTCCCGGTGTAGACGATGGTCGGCAGCTTCCGCAGCCCGATCTCGCTCTTCACCCGCGTGATCAGCTGGAAGCCCGGTCATGTCCGGCAGGCCGAGGTCGAGCACCATGCAGTCGAAGCGCTCCGCGCTGCAGCGCCGCGAGCGCCTCCTCGCCGGTGCCGACCGTGGTGGTCTGCGACGTCGCCGTTGCCGATCAGCTCGACGATGCTCTGCTGCTGCGCCTCGTCGTCCTCCACGACCAGCAGCCGCTTGACCGGCCGGTCGACGAACTCGTGCAGCGTCGTGAGCGCCTCGGACAGCGACTCCTTGGTGGCCGGCTTGGTCAGGAAGTCGATCGCGCCGAGCCGGAGGCCGCGCTGCCAGTTCTCCTCGACCGAGATGATGTGGACCGGGATGTGCCGGGTGGCCGGGTCGTGCTTCAGCCGGTCGAGGATGGTCCAGCCGTCCGCGTCGGGCAGCCGGAGATCGAGCGTGACCGCCGTCGGCTGGTACTCGCGCGCCAGCGCCAGCGCCCGGTCGGCGCGCTGCGCCACCAGCCCCTTGAAGCCCGCGCTCCCGCGCCAGGTCGAGCAGGATCTGGGCGAAGCTGGGATCGTCCTCGGCGATGAGCAGGACCCGGTCGCCCGCTGCTCGATGCGGCCCGGTCGTCGCTGACCGCGCGCTCGACCACCGGCGCCAGCACCACGCGCGAGCTCGCGGTCGTGAGCGGCTTGGCGAGCTCGACCAGCGGCCGGCGCTCGCCGAGCCGTCGTCGTCGTCGGCGAGGCCTCGACCGGCTGCACTGGGGTAGATCAGCGGCAGGTACAGGGTGAAGGTGCTGCCCTCGCCCGGCGCGCTCTCGAGCCGGATCTCGCCGCCGAGCAGCCGGGCGATCTGCCGGCTGATCGAGAGGCCCAGGCCGGTGCCGCCGTACTTGCGGCTGGTGCCGCCGTCGCCCTGCTGGAACGCCTCGAAGATGACGCCGTGCTTCTCCTGCGGGATGCCGATGCCGGTGTCGCTGACCGCGAACGCGACCACCGCGTTGGCGCGCGTTGAGCAGCTCCTGCTCCGGGTTCCAGCCGCCGGTCGCGAGCTCGGCGCTCGAGCGACACACGGCCCCGCTCGGTGAACTTGAAGGCGTTGGAGAGCAGGTTCTTGAGCACCTGCTGCAGCCGCTTGGCGTCGGTCTGGATGCGCGGGCGGCAGGCGCGGGTCGACGTCGACCGTGAACTGCAGGCCCTTGAGGTCGGCCACCTGGCGGAAGGTGCTCTCGACGAACTTCCGCAGCTCGGCGAACGGCACCGCGGTGATGTCCACCGCCATGGTGCCGGACTCGATCTTGGAGAGGTCGAGGATGTCGTTGATCAGGTCCAGCAGGTCGGAGCCCGAGCTGTGGATCGTCTGGGCGAACCCGACCTGCTTGGTGGTGAGGTTGCCGTCGGCGTTCTCGCTCAGGATCTGCGACAGGATCAGCAGGCTGTTGAGCGGCGTCCGCAGCTCGTGCGACATGTTGGCCAGGAACTCGGACTTGTACTTGGAGATCAGCGCCAGCTGCTCGGCCTTCTCCTCCAGCGCCACCTTGGCCTGCTCGACCTCGTGGTTCTTCTGCTCCACCTCCGCCTTCTGGTCGGCGAGCAGCTGCGCCTTCTCCTCCAGCTCCTCGTTGGTCTGCTGCAGCTCGTCCTGCTGCTTCTGGAGCAGCTCTTCGGACTTCTGCAGCGAGCGGGTCTGCTGCTCCAGCCGCTTGTTGGTCTCGGTCAGCGCCTCCTGCTGGGACTGCAGGCCCTCGGTGAGCGCCTGGCGACTGCTTGAGCAGCTCCTCGGTCCGCATGTTGGCGGCGATCGTGTTGAGCACGATGCCGATGCTCTCGGCGAGCTGCTCGAGGAAGGTGAGCCGGATCTCGTTGAACTCGTCGAAGGAGGCCAGCTCGATCACCGCCTTGACCTCGCCCTCGAACAGCACCGGCAGGACGACGATGCTCCGCGGCGGCGCCTCGCCCAGGCCGGAGCTGATCTGGATGTAGTCGGTCGGCACCTGGCCGATCAGCGAGCATCCGCCGCTCCACGGCGCACTGGCCCACCAGCCCCTCGCCCGACCGGAACTCGGCTGGCCACGTGCTTCCGCTCCTTGTAGGCGTAGCTCGCCAGCAGCTTGAGCGGTCGGCGTCCTCGCCGGCGCTGTCCACCACGTAGAACACGCCGTGGTGCGCGGTGACCAGCGGCGCCAGGTCGGAGAGGATGAGCTGCGACACCGCCGCCAGGTCGCGCTGGCCCTGCAGCATGCGGCTGAACTTGGCCAGGTTGGTCTTGAGCCAGTCCTGCTCGGTGTTCTTCCGCGTGGTGTCGCGCAGGTTGCGGATCATCTCGTTGATGTTGTCCTTGAGCTCCGCCACCTCGCCCTGCGCCTCGACCGCGATCGACCGGGTCAGGTCGCCCTTGGTCACGGCGGTCGCCACGTCGGCGATGGCGCGCACCTGGGTCGTCAGGTTGGCGGCCAGCTGGTTCACGTTGTCGGTGAGGTCGCGCCAGATGCCGGCGGCGCCCGGCACGCGCGCCTGGCCGCCCAGCTTGCCCTCGACGCCCACCTCGCGGGCCACGTTGGTCACCTGGTCGGCGAAGGTGGCGAGCGTGTCGATCATGCCGTTGATCGTGTCGGCCAGGGTGGCGATCTCGCCCTTCACCTCGACCCGGAGCTTCTGCTTCAGGTCGCCGTTGGCGACCGCCGTCACGACCTTGGCGATGCCGCGCACCTGGCGGTCAGGTTGCTGGCCATCGAGTTCACGTTGTCGGTCAGGTCCTTCCACACGCCGGCGACGCCGGTCACCTGGGCCTGGCCGCCGAGCTTGCCCTCGGTGCCGACCTCGCGGGCCACGCGGGTCACTTCGGAGGCGAAGGAGTTGAGCTGGTCCACCATCGTGTTGATGGTGTTCTTGAGCTCCAGGATCTCGCCCTGCACGTCCACGGTGATCTTCTTGTTCAGCTCGCCGCTGGCGACCGCCGTGGTGACCTCGGCGATGTTGCGGACCTGGGCCGTCAGGTTGCCGGCCATGAGTTCACGTTGTCGGTCAGGTCCTTCCAGGTGCCGGCCACGCCCTTCACGTCCGCCTGGCCGCCCAGCTTGCCCTCGGTGCCCACCTCGCGGGCCACGCGGGTCACCTCCGAGGCGAAGCGAGTTGAGCTGGTCCACCATCGTGTTGATGGTGTTCTTGAGCTCCAGGATCTCGCCCCTCACGTCCACCGTGATCTTCTTCGAGAGGTCGCCGTTGGCCACGGCCGTGGTCACCTCGGCGATGTTGCGGACCTGGGCCGTGAGGTTGCCGGCCATGGAGTTCACGTTGTCGGTCAGGTCCTTCCACGTGCCGGCGACGCCGGTCACCTGGGCCTGGCCGCCCAGCTTGCCCTCGGTGCCGACCTCGCGGGCCACGCGGGTCACCTCGGAGGCGAACGAGTTGAGCTGGTCCACCATCGTGTTGATGGTGTTCTTGAGCTCCAGGATCTCGCCCTTCACGTCCACGGTGATCTTCTTGGTCAGCTCGCCCCTGGCCACCGCCGTCGTCACCTCGGCGATGTTGCGCACCTGGTCGGTCAGGTTGCCGGCCATCGAGTTCACGTTGTCGGTCAGGTCCTTCCACGTGCCGCCGACGCCGCGACGTGCGCCTGGCCGCCGAGCTTGCCCTCGGTGCCGACCTCGCGGGCCACGCGCGTCACCTCCGAGGCGAAGCGAGTTGAGCTGGTCCACCATCGTGTTGATGGTGTTCTTGAGCTCCAGGATCTCGCCCTGCACGTCCACCGTGATCTTCTTCGACAGGTCGCCGTTGGCCACGGCCGTCGTCACCTCGGCGATGTTGCGCACCTGGCCGGTCAGGTTGCCGGCCATCGAGTTCACGTTGTCGGTCAGGTCCTTCCAGGTGCCGCCGACGCCCTTCACCTCCGCCTGGCCGCCCAGCTTGCCCTCGGTGCCGACCTCGCGGGCCACGCGGGTCACCTCGGAGGCGAACGAGCTGAGCTGGTCCACCATCGTGTTGATGGTGTTCTTGAGCTCGAGGATCTCGCCCTGCACGTCCACCGTGATCTTCTTGGTCAGGTCGCCCTTGGCCACCGCCGTCGTCACCTCGGCGATGTTGCGCACCTGGCCGGTCAGGTTGCCGGCCATGGAGTTCACGTTGTCGGTCAGGTCCTTCCACGTGCCGCCGACGCCCTTCACCTGCGCCTGGCCGCCGAGCTTGCCTTCGGTGCCGACCTCGCGGGCCACGCGCGTCACCTCCGAGGCGAAGGAGCTGAGCTGGTCCACCATCGTGTTGATCGTGTTCTTGAGCTCCAGGATCTCGCCCTGCACGTCCACCGTGATCTTCTTGGACAGGTCGCCGTTGGCCACCGCCGTCGTCACCTCGGCGATGTTGCGGACCTGGGCCGTCAGGTTGCCGGCCATCCAGTTCACGTTGTCGGTCAGGTCCTTCCAGGTGCCGCCGACGCCGCCACCCGCGCCTGGCCGCCCAGCTTGCCTTCGGTGCCGACCTCGCGGGCCACGCGGGTCACCTCCGAGGCGAAGGAGCTCGAGCTGGTCCACCATCGTGTTGATGGTGTTCTTGAGCTCCAGGATCTCGCCCTTGCACGTCCACCGTGATCTTCTTCGACAGGTCGCCGTTGGCCACCGCCGTGGTCACCTCGGCGATGTTGCGCACCTGGCCGGTCAGGTTGCCGGCCATCGAGTTCACGTTGTCGGTCAGGTCCTTCCAGGTGCCGCCGACGCCCTTCACCTCCGCCTGGCCGCCCAGCTTGCCTTCGGTGCCGACCTCGCGGGCCACGCGGGTCACTTCCGAGGCGAACGAGTTGAGCTGGTCCACCATCGTGTTGATCGTGTTCTTGAGCTCCAGGATCTCGCCCTTCACGTCGACCGTGATCTTCTTGGACAGGTCGCCGTTGGCCACCGCCGTGGTCACCTCGGCGATGTTGCGCACCTGGGCGGTCAGGTTGCCGGCCATCGAGTTGACGCTGTCGGTCAGGTCCTTCCAGGTGCCGGCCACGCCCTTCACCTGCGCCTGGCCGCCCAGCTTGCCTTCGGTGCCGACCTCGCGGGCCACGCGGGTCACCTCGGAGGCGAAGGCGTTGAGCTGGTCCACCATCGTGTTGATGGTGTTCTTGAGCTCGAGGATCTCGCCCTTCACGTCCACGGTGATCTTCTTGGTGAGGTCGCCGTTGGCGACCGCCGTCGTCACCTCGGCGATGTTGCGGACCTGGGCCGTCAGGTTGCCGGCCATCGAGTTCACGTTGTCGGTCAGGTCCTTCCAGGTGCCGGCCACGCCCTTCACCCGGCCTGGCCGCCGAGCTTGCCCTCGGTGCCGACCTCGCGGGCCACGCGGGTCACCTCGGAGGCGAACGAGCTGAGCTGGTCCACCATCGAGTTCACCGTCCGGCCGATCCGGAGGAACTCGCCCATCAGCGGCCGGCCCTCGATCTCGAGCGCCATGGTCTGCGAGAGGTCGCCCTTGGCCACCGCGCCGATCACGCGGGCGACCTCGCTCGTCGGCTGCACCAGGTCGCCGATCAGGGTGTTGACCGAGTTGACCGACGCGGCCCAGGACCCGCCGGCGCCGGTCAGGTGCGCCCGCTGGGTGATCCGGCCCTCCTTGCCGACCGCGAGGTCACCCGCTCGAACTCCTGCGCCATGTCCTGGTTCAGCTCGCGATCTCGTTGAGCATGTCGGCGACCTTGCCGGCCAGACCCGTCTTCGGCTCGGCATCCGCACCGAGAAGTCGCCCTTGCGGACGGCGGCGAGCACGGTCAGGAGCTCGTCGAGATCGAGTGTTTCGGGGGCGACGGGGGGCGGGCGGAGTCGGCGCTTGGCTGTTCGACCGTGCCGGTCGTCGGCGCCTTCGGCATGGTGGCTCCGGCAGGAGTGCACTGAGTGCAAATGGGGGTGTCTGAAGCTATGGACCGCGGTGAGGCGCTACTGGTGAGCGGGATCACAGCCGTAATCTGCTTGTATTAAGACTTGGGGCACACCTTTACAGTGTGCCGTGTGGATGCGCTCCCGCCCCATGGGCGCGCTCGGAAGATCTTCCAGCCAGGTGTCCCATGGCCTCGGCTCCGCTGCGCATCCTGATCCTGGAGGACGTGCCGATGGACGCCGAGCTCGTCGAATACGAGCTCGGGCGCGCGCGCACGTTCCGTTCACCGCGCGCCGCGTGGACACCCGCGAGGCCTTCCTGCCGAGCTCGAGGATTTCCGGCCCGACGTCATCCTTTCCGACTATACGCTGCCCCGCTTTCGACGGGATGACGGCGCTCTCCCTCGCCCGGGAGCTGGCGCCCGACGATGCCGTTCCTCATCGTCACCGGCTCGGTCAACGAGGAGACCGCCGTCGGCTGCATGAAGGCCGGCGCCACCGACTATCTCCTCAAGAGCAACCTCGCCCGCATCGGGCCGGCCATCGAGGCTGCGCTGGCGCGGGTGCAGTCCCGGGCCGAGAAATCACGCGCCGAGGAGGCACTCCGCCGCTCCGAGGCCAACCTGCGGGCGATCTTCAACAACAGGCTGCAGGCTTTTGTGCTGGTGGACCGGGACGGCCCCATCCAGGCCCTCAACCGCACCGCCCAGGACTGGGCCGAGCGGATCCTCGGCCGCGTGGAGGAGCGAGCGCGGATCGAGTCTTCATCCCCGACGCGGCCTCCGCGTTCCGGGAGGCGCTGCGCGGCGATGCCCGGACGGTGGAGCGCCGCTGCGGTATCGCCGGCGAGGAGTGCTGGTTCGAGACGACCCATGCGCCGGTCGTGGACGACCAGGGGAGTCATCGGCGTCTGCCTCAACGCCCGCGATGTGACCGAGCGGAAGCGGGCCGACCAGGCCCTCGCGAGAGCGAGGCGCGGTACCGCGATCTCTTCGACCATGCGAGCGACCTGGTCTGCGCCACGTCGGTCGAGGGCGAGTTCATCTACGCCAACCGGGCGTGGCTCGAGGTCTGGCTCTCTCGACGAGCATTGCCGGCGCCTCTTCTCGACGTGGTGCATCCCGACAGCCGCGAGCTGTATCCCGGCGTCGTGGCGCGGGCCGAGGCGGGGGAGACGATCGGACAGGTCGAGCTCGTGCTGGTCACCGCGGACGGCGCCCATCACGCTCGAGGCAACCTGAGCGCACCGGCGCCCGGCCGGCTCCGCGGCATCTATCGGGACATCACCGAGCGGAAGCGGGTCGAGGAGCAGCTCCGCCGGGCGGAGCGGATGCAGGCGGCGGGCGCCTTGCCGGTGGCGT
>CAVSLY010000008.1:0-87189 GCA_963728705.1 uncultured Gemmatimonadales bacterium | reverse complement strand
GCTGGCGACTGCATGGTGAGTCAGGTGGTCAGGCCTGCGAACGCGGATACACCGAACGGATGAGCTCTTTGTCCGTCTCGGAGAGTTCGGTGTTCATGTCGGCGGAGAATCCGTCGTTCGTCCAGGCGGCGGGAATCGCGTACATCATGATCGATTCCGCGTCGACCGTCGTCGCGGTCACCTGATCGCGCTGGTAGTGATCAAGCACGTTGTGCCGGGCCGTCTGCTCGTCCCAGTTGTTCGGCGGGCCGCCCAGGTCGGCGAGCACGGCTGGCACGTTCCAGTCGATGCCGCCCTCGGGGTTCTGGTGCTCGTGGATGAGGCCGAGCGCGTGGCCGAACTCGTGCAGGACGACGCGCTGCAACTCGTCGTCGGGTGAATCGGGCGTCAGCCAGCCGTAGTTCATCGTCGGCTCGTCGGCGGGAATGTCACGGCACTCGGTGCCGAGGTAGGACCAGGAGCCGTCGCCCTCCATGAAGGCGATGCGGATCTCGGCGTCGCCCTGATCCACGAATTGGAACGTCAGGTTGGCCATGTCCGGGGCCGTCCACTGCTCCGCGACCGACTTCACTCGGTCCTGGAGGTCAGGGTCGCCCTCCATGAAGCTCACCCGGATCTGGTCGCCGGTGTTCCACCGCGCCTGGTTGAGCAGTGCCGCCTTGTCGTTCGAGCCCTGTGCAGCGGTCGAGACGACTACGCAGTAGTGATTGCGGTTGTCGGATGTGGCCATGCCGGTTGCCTCCCTGTGGTGTTGGGTGTCGGCGGCCGTCGAGCGGCACGCCAAATTTTCTTCTCACCTCGGAAAGAACCGCGTGGGTACGGATCTGATACAGCGACTTTCCCGACCACCCGGCTCCGCGGATCAACAGCCGTGGCTCACCTGGTTGCACATCGAGTTCTCGGTGAACGCGATGGTGAAGCGTTCGCGGCCCGAAGGTCGGGTCACGGTCACGACCACCGGATCCCAGTCGAGGGAGTTGCCCTCAGCCAACTGCTTTCCGCCCGTGGTGTGGTGCTTGATCATCCAATAGCCGTCCGAGCTAAGGGTTGCGGCCACTTCCTCTCCAGCGGGCAGTCGATAGCTGATTGCCCGTGACGTCCTTCGCACCCGCCCGGCCGCCCAGAGCGACTCGTTCCCCGTCGACCCGATCGGGTTGACGGCGAAGTAGAAGGCCGACTTCTTGAGCACGGTCGAGTCGGGCACGATCTCGCTGATCTCCTTGGTCGGGAAGAGGCTGCAGCCGAACCGTCGCGACCCGTCGCTGAGCACCGCCCCCCACTCGTCGGGCGTGGAGATCAGCAGCTCCGCGTCCCAGCCGCTGCCGAAGGACCCGCTCTGGGTCTCCGCCCACTCCTTGGCCATCGACCGGCAGGTCTTGATCCCCGCCTAGTCGCTGGCCGGCCGCTTGATCACCGTTTGGTCTTGTGGCGCGGATGGTCCCCGCAGGTGTACATGATCCTGCTCGAGTGTGCGCGCGGTCGGAGTGCCGGCCGCGCCGTAGGGCTGCAGGGTGAGCACCTGGCCCCGCGCATCCAGGAACTGGAACTCCACGGTCATCGGCCCCGACGCTGGGTGTCGGCGCCGGTGACCACCAGCGGCAGGTGGATCAGTCCGCGCGGACGGTCGGCTGACCTGCCACAGCCCGGCGTCGCCGCCGCGCACGGAGCCGCACCCGGCCCGATCGCCACCTCGTCCCGCACGCGAATAGCTCCTCGGTGGTGGTCCGGGATCGCTCGGCCCCACATCGGCTGCTGTATCCCGCCGTAGTTCGCGACCTCAGCTACCGGGACCTTGCGGGTCAGGGGGGCCGCCGGGGTCACCGGACCGCTGGTCCACTGGGTCTGCTGGCCATCGGCACACACCCAGGCGTTTCCTCCGACCTCGAGCAGCAGCGTGCGGACCTGCTCGCGGCTGACTCCGTCGATCCCGCCTCGCTGCTGGACCATGGCGTACCGGACCACCTGTCTGCCGCTGTGGGGGCGGGTCCGTGTCGTTCGGGTCCGGCTTCAGGCAGGACTTCGTGTCCTTCTTGATCTCGGCCTTGGTCATCGCCCGGACGTCGAGGTTCGTCATCGGGGTGGGCGAAGGCGTGGGCGTACGCGATGCGCCGGTCGTCGGGTCGGGGGTGGGCTGAACGGTCGACGGGTACGGGCTCGCCGTCTCGGCCGGGGTGATCAACCGGCCGTCGTTGAGCGAGGCGGCGCCGACCGCGGTCGCGGCGACCAGCGCCGCCGCGGCCAGCGGCGCGATCAGGTGCCGCGGCCGAAGCCGGCGGGCCGGCGCCTTGGCCAGCTCGCGCAGAATCCGGTTCTCCAGATGCTCGGGCAGCGGCCGTCGCGGCGGCTTCGCCCACGGGTCACTCATCGCGGCCCCCCTCCTCGTCGTGCTGCCGGAGTGTCTGCCGGACCCGATTGAGTCGTGAGCGCACGGTGCCGATCGGGATCTTGAGGGCGGCGGCGACCTCGGCATAGCTGAGCTCTTCCCAACAGACCAGGACGAAGACGTCCTGGTCGCCCCGCGGCAGCTGGTTCAAACGATCCAGGGCGCGACCGAGGCGCCGATCAGCCTCGAGTTGGTCGACCACGGTCGTGTCCAGCCTTGCCGGCTCTACGTCGGCCAGGTGCAGCCGGGTGAAGGCCTTCGCGGCGCGTGCCTGGGACCGGCGGTGATTGCGGCAGACGTTGGTCGCCACGCCGTACAGCCAGGGCAGCACCGACCCCTCCAGCGCGACGGCCCGCCGGCGGCTCTTCCACGCCTCGAGGAAGACACTCGACGTCAGGTCCTCGGCGGTAGCGGCCGAACCGCTCCGGCGGTAGCAGTAGTTGTAGATCTGCTCCGCGTACGCCCGGAAGACTTCGGCCATCGCCGCGCGGCTGCCGGCCCGCAGCCGATCGAGCATGTCGTCACCGGCCGCAGCCGGATCGGCGGCGCCTTGCTGCGCACCGGCCTCGGGCGTAGGCCAGGCATCATTGGCTGGGTGCAGCGCCGGACCCGTGTCCTGATCGGACTTGCGGCTGCGCTGGTCGTCGCCGCGGTCGTGATCTTCGTGGTCATTCCCCGCGTGCGGCCGAGCGGACCGATCACGATCACCGTGATGACCCGCAACGTCTATCTGGGTGCGGACGTCAACCGCGTGGTCGATGCAGTGGCGGGACTGCAGGGCGAGGAGGCGCTGGTCACCCTCGGCGAGGCGACCCGCGAGGTGCACGAGGTGGTCGCCCGGACCGATTTCGGCGTCCGGAGCCGGTTGCTGGCGGCCGAGATCGCCGCGGGCCGGCCGGATCTGGTCGGCCTGCAGGAGGTGGCGCTGTGGCGGCTGGGCCCCCTGGATCTGGAGAACGCCGGTCGGGCCGATGCTGTGGAGGTCGAGGAGGACTTCCTGGAGACCTCTCCAGTCGGAGCTGCTCCGCCGCGGCCTCGTCTATGACCTCGTTCAGCTGCAGGAGACGACCGACGTGGAGGCACCGTCATTTGCCGCCGACTCGGAGACAGGTGAGCTCAGGGACCCTCGGGATGTCCGGCTCACGGTGCGGGACGTGATCTTGGTCCGCTCCGATGCCGAGATCCGGGTCCGCGGGCGCGGCAGCGGGCGCTACGACGCGCGGCTGAACATCGACCTCGGCGGGGTTGGGTACTCCTACGTCCGGGGTATGCGTGGGCGGACCTGCAGCGGAACGGCAGCCGGTTCCGCTTCCTCACCACCCACCTCGAGTCGGAGGTCGCCGACCTCACCCTGGCCCAGGCCGAGGAGCTGGTCACCGGCCCGGCCACTGACACCGAGCTGCCCGTCGTGGTGGCGTGCGACTGCAACTCGGATCCGGCGGCGACGGATCGCCTGCCCGGCGACGGCGTACCGCGGAACGCGGCGTACCAGCGGCTGACGGGCACCGGATTCGCCGACCAGTGGTCCGCGCTCGGTCCCGACGCCGGTCCTGGCTTCACCGCCGTGCCTGTCGGAGACCGTCGACGACGCCGACGCGACCGGGCTGAATCGGCGGATCGACCTCGTCCTCGCCCGGGGCACGGCGCGGCGCTCCGGTCACCGCCGTCCGGAGCACGCTGACCGGCCACCAGGCGAGCGTTCGCGACCCGCACCGATCTCTGGCCGTCCGACCATGCTGGGGTGATCATGGAGCTCCGGCTCGGCCGGTGATCATGTTCGGTTCGCTCTCCGCGCCGCGCCGCCGGCTGGCATTGATCATGATCGGCCTGGTGCTGGTGCTCGATCATCGCCCTGGCGGCGGCCATGATCATCCGGCCTGGCCCGCCGGCGGCCAGCCCGGCACCGCAGGACCAACCGGGCGCAGTGCTGCTGGTGCCGGGCTACGGCGGCCGGGTCGCTTCCCTCGACCCGCTGGCTGCCGCGCTCCGGCAGGCGGGGCGCACGGTCGTGGTGGTCGAGCGCCTCGGCGACGGCACGGGCGACCTGGGGGCCGAGGCCGAGCGCCTGGACCAAGTGGCGCGACGGACGCTGGCCGATACCGCGGCGCCGTCGGTGGACGTGGTCGGCTACTCCGCGGGCGGAGTGGTGGCCCGGCTCTGGGTCCGGGACCACGGCGGAGCGGCCCGGGCCCGGCGGGTGCTCACCCTAGGCTCACCGCACCACGGCACCAGCCAGGCTGCGCTCGGTAGTGAGCTCGCCGGCGGCTGCCCGACCGCCTGCGAGCAGCTGATTCCGGGCAGCGACCTGCTGCGCCGGCTCAATGCCGGGGACGAGACGCCGGACGGGCCGGCCTGGGTGACCGTGCGATCCCAGTTCGACCGCGTGGTGACGCCGGTCGAGTCCGCCGCGCTGGACGGGGCCCTCAATGTGCTGGTCCAGGACGTCTGTCCCGGTTCGACGGCGGAGCACGGTGCGTTGCCCGGGGATCCGGTCAGCCTGGCGGTGGTGGCTTCGGCATTGGGTGCCGGTCCCGCGCGTACGCCGACCGGCGTGGTCTGCTAGCAAATGTGCGCTGAGCTTGTCGACGCGCCCTGAGCTGACCGCCTTCGACAGGCTCAGGGCGCATTAGTCGGTGATGTCCTTGGTGCCGAAGTTCGCCCAGGCGGCCAGTCCGAAGATCAGCAGATAGCCCAGTTGGACGAGCAGACCGCTGGTCACGTCGTCCCACCGGATCGGGTCGCGGAAGAGGTCGACGAAGGCAAGCCAGTAGCGGGTCGGAAGATACGGGTGCAGCGATTCGGCCGCGTCCAGGCCGAGTAGCACGGTCGAGGCGATCAGCAGTCCGACCGTGCCGAGCGCCGCACCGATGGACGAGGTGGTCAGGGTCGACAGGAACAGCGCGACGGCGGACACCCCGAGCATGCAGATGATCACGTACGCCAGGGCCAGGCCGGTGCGACCGGTCAGCTCGTCGCTGGTGAGCGTCGATCCGCTCAGGCTGACCGTCCCGGCGCTCGGCGACTGGCCGAGCAGCAGCCGGCCTTCGACGTAGGCGACGGCGCTGACCACCAGCACGGCCAGCACGACGAAGGCGACGACGGTGATCAGCTTGGCCAGCAGGAGATGGGTCCGGCCCACCGGGCGGACGAGCAGGTAGCGCAGCGTTCCGGTCTGCGTCTCGCCGGCGATCGCATCACCGCCGAGTACCGCAACGGCGATCGGCAGGAACAGCGGCAGCACGACGCCCAGGGCGGCCAGCGGGAACAGTGTCCCATCGCTGAGCACCGCGGACAGGAACGGCGGTCCGGTGCCGGGTCGCGGGCCGAGGTCGGTGACGGCCAGCAGGATCGCGACCAGGGTCGGCAGCGCGACCAGCATGCCGATGATCAGCCAGGTGCGCGGCCGGCGGATCAGCTTGATCAACTCGACTCTGATCAGGGTCCGACGTGACGATCACGCGCACCCGCCTCCAGCACCACTCGCTCCAGGTTCCGGCGGTATGGGCCGACCTCGACCACGCGTACGCCCTCGCCCACCAGGAAGGCGTTCAGGGCCGCGGGATCGTCGTCCTTGATCAACAATTGGTCACCCTCGACCATGATCACCAGGTGATCGAGCAGCGAGGCGGCCTGGAAGGCGTCGGGCGTCCGCACCAGGATCAGGCCGGTCGGCCGGAGCAGGGTGTCGAGCTGCTCCTGCAGGACCAGCCGGCCACGATCGAGGACGCCGACCCGGGTGCACATCTGCTCCACCTCGGCCAGCAGGTGGCTGGACAGGAAGATCGTGGTGCCGGCCGCGTTGAGGTCGAGCAGCACCTGGCGGATCTCGGTGATGCCCTGCGGATCCAGGCCGTTGGTCGGCTCGTCCAGGATCAGCAGCCGCGGCCGGCGGAGCAGTGCGGCGGCCAGTCCCAGCCGCTGCTTCATGCCGAGGGAGTAGGTGCGGGTCGGACGGCGGTCCGCCGGGTCCAGTCCGACCTGGGCCAGCCGGTCCGCGATTCGGGCCCGACGGTGGGTGCGAGGGATCCGATCGCCACCGGTGGCATCGAGCAGCGCCAGATTGGCGGTGCCGGACAGATGCGGGTACGCCCCCGGACCCTCGACCAGCGCGCCGACCTGGGGTAGCACGCGACGCCGGCCCGACGGCATCGGCTGGCCGAGCACCTCCGCCTCGCCCGATGTCGGCAGGACCAGGCCGAGCAGCATCCGGACCGTGGTGGTCTTGCCCGAGCCGTTGGCGCCGAGGAATCCGTAGACGTCGCCCTCGTGCACCTCGAGGTCGATCGCGTCCACGGCGCGCAGCTCGCCGTAGCGCTTGGTCAGCGCTCGGGTGCGGATCACGGATGCGCCGGTCATGGTCCACTGAGCAGTTCGGCGGCGGCCTGCTGCAGATACTCGGCCGTGACCGTGCCCGTGACCAGCAGCGGGCCCTGGCGGGAGGTCCGCGGGGTGAGCAGCAGGCCGACCGGGCCCACCGGAGCGAGGGTGCCCACGTCGGTTTCGGTGACGCCGGCGCTCTCCCGCAGCCGGGCGCGGAGTGGGCCGGCGACCTGGCGGCGTAGCGGCAGCACCATCACGGTGGTCGGGCCGCGACCGTAGACACCGACCGCGGCCGGATCCTCGCCGTCGCGGCTGCTCAGTCCCGCGAGCGTGGCCGGCAGATCGAACGGCGCGAAGGCGTTCGCGGCCGCGGCTACGTCGACCGACTCCTCGTAGTTGATGGTGATGTCCGGGTCCGGTCGGAAGAGGGTGAGTTCGGAGGCCGGCGTCTCCAGGCTGAGGTCGCGCAGTGTCGTGCGGAGAACGGGCCGCCGGTCGCCCGCGGCGTACAGCTCCACCTGGACGGGGGAGCCCGCTCGCCGGGTCGGCCCAGATGTCGACCCGGGCCACCGTGCTCTCCGGTTCGGCCGGGACCAGCCGCAGACCGGGTGCCTCGAGGCCGGCGATCCGGCGTACGGGGAGCCGGGACAGTTCCTCGGGGCGTACGCCTTGGAGCATCAATCGGGCCAACGTGGGCGGCAGCAGGTCGGAGGCATCCGGCAGCCGGATCCGCGAGACGGGAGTGATCGTCGCCGTCTCGGACTCGAAGACCCAGCGCACCATCATCGGTCCCTGCCGGAACAGATCGGTCTCACCGGTGCTGCGCACCCGGTCGATCCGCCAGTGCTCGGCCGTTCGCCACCAGACCCGCAGCTCGTTGTCCTCGCCGAGGAGCTGGGCGAGGCCGACGAAGGAGTCGCTGTCGGGCAATTGGAGTCCGCCGGAGGTCTCGGCGAGCCCGGACCAGGCGATGTCGCCGGAGGCCTGGATGCGCCCGGCGAGCTCGGTGGCCGATACGTCGCTCTCGGCTGCCGGTCGGTGGCGTACCCCCAACGGCACGGCGATCAGCACGGCCGCGGTGACCAGCACGATCACCCAGCGCGCCGTCATGCTCGCCAGCGTAGGTGCCCCTCCCCAGCCTCCCGGCTCTCCCGCAGTTTCGAACGCTGCGTCGGTTCTTCGCGCTGCACGCCGGTTACTTCCGGAGTGCAGCGCGAGGATCGAACGCAGCGTCCGATTCTGACAAGGGGCGGGGGGAGGGCCGCCGCGCGCGCCCGCGCCTGCGCCGCGCACTCTCGTCCGCCGTCGGGGACCGCGACCTCGGGCGAACAAGGTGCGGCCCCGCGAGCAACTCGTCATGACTCGCGGGGCCTGGCGTTCCGGCCTCCATGGGTGCCAAAAACGCTTGCCTAGGTCCATACCCTCATGAACCGAACTCACGACGCGGCCGGTTCTGAACGAAGATCTGCACCGTCTCCTACCGTCTGCACCCCATGTCTGAGGTGCAGATCGGAGGAGACGGTGCAGATCCGTCTCGAGCGCAGCCCGCTCAGGTCGAGGTCACGTTGTCCTTGGACTTGGTGACCTGGTCCTGGACGTCGTCCTTGGCGGTTGCGCCTTCGGCCTTGACTCGTTCGGCACTCTCCTGAGCGGTCGCCTTGACCGACTCGGCGGCCTCCTGCGCCGGTTCCCGAAGCGCCTCGGCCGATTCCTTGGCGGCCGCGACGGCCTGTTCCTTCAGCGGCTCGGCCTTCTCCTGCAGCGTGCTGACGGCCTGCTGCTCCTTCTGCGAGGACGGGACGAGGCCCGACACCAGCAGCCCGGCGCCAAAAGCGATCAGCCCGGCCGCCAGCGGATTGCCTTGGGCCTTGGCCCTCACTTGCTGCGGCGCCGCCGCCACCGAGTCCTTGGCCGACGACAGGGAATCCCCCGCCGACGCGACACGCCGCCTGCCCGGTCCTGTACGTCCGAGGCCACACCCATCACCTTGTCCTTCACAGATCCGGCAGCTGCTCCTTCACCTTGTCCACCTGCCGCTTGGCCACGTTCGACGGGGTCGCCGATTCGCCTAGTCGGTCCACGTTCTCGCTCAGCGATGCCCGCGTCCGTTCGATATCGGCCCGGATCTCCTCCGGGTCGGTGCTGGTTGTCATCGGTTCAGTTCCTCCTGTCCTTTCAATGCGTTCGGTACCTTGCCGAGGGTGTCGGCGGTCTTTTCCATTCCCCGGATCTTCTTGAGCTGCGCCCGCGCCACCAGGGCCAGCACGATGGTGGCGACCAGCCAGATCGCCGCGACGATGATCGCCGAGACGCCGAGGCCGAGGACCGGTCTCGTCACCGATCGCGTCGCCGATCGCCCACCACAGGGCGATCGACAGAAACAGCACGAAGAAGTACGCGGCAAACGCTGCGCCCGCGAACATCCCCACGCTCTGGCCGGTGCGGGTGGCCGTCTGCTTGAGCTCGGCCTTGGCCAGGGCGACCTCCTGCTGCATCAGGGTGGAGATGTCGCTGGTGACATCCCGCAGCGCACTCCCGATGCTGGTCGACGCGCCGTCCTCCCGGTACTCGGTCGCCGGATCCCCTGCTCGGTACTCGGTCACCGGATCCCCTGGTCGTATCCCTGCGCCGGGTTCTGCGGCGACTCGGTGTATCCGGGATCGGGCGTTCCGGGGTACCCCGGAGCAGGGGGTCGCGGAGTAGCCGGGTCCCGTCGTGCCCGCGTACGCCGGGTCAGTGCCCGTGGTCACGTAGCCCGGGCCGGGTTGATAGCTCGCGCCTGCGGCGCCCACCCCGGCGTAGCCGGGAGCCATCGGGTCCGAGCCATACAGCGTCTCGCTACCCGTGTACGCCCGAGACGGTTCGGCGTCCGGGGAGTCAAGGCTCGTATTGGCCGCCACCGCACCGCGGCCGACCCGACCGACCAGCACGCCGGCCGCAGCCGCCAGGGCCAAGAAGGCCAGCGGACGCCGCCGGGCAAACCTCTTGATCTCCTCCAGCACGTCGCTGGCGTCGTGGTTGTCCAGCCAGTGCGCGATCTCGCCGCCCTTGCGGGAGGCCTGTTGGGCGAGGTCGGTCAAGGGCCCGGACTCGTTGGAGGCCGACGCCATTCCACCCAATTCCTTGGCAAACCCGTGCAGCGTTCCGGTCAGCTTGTCCTTCTGGGTGCTGCCCTGGCTGCTGAGCTCGTCCCGAGCCTGGCTCAGCAGGGATTTGGCCTGGGACTTGGTCTCGGCGACGACGTTGGCGGCCTCTTCCTTGGCCGTGCCGGCCACCTGGCGGCCGGCGTCGGTCGCGGTGGCCTTCACCTGCGCCGCTTCTTCCTTGGCGGCCTCGCGCTTGTTACCGGGCTCCGACGACCCCGTCTCGTAGACCGGTTCGTCGTACAACGGCGGCTCGGTCGCCACCGACTCGGTCGCCACCGGCTCGCTATAGGGGTCCGGCCACGGATCACGCTGTGGGTCTACGCTGCCCTGCGTTGTCACGATGTGTTCTCCTCTGCTTTGAATGGGCTCTTCCTCTTCGGTGTTACCCGCGCATGGGCACCGCCAAACGCGGTTTGGTCCAACCTTTTTCAGGTTGCGCGTCACCAAATTGCGGTAACGGACCTTTCTTGCTCGGATCGCTGATGGATGCAGGGCCGGCCACCGCGCATCAGGCCACGTCCATCTCGTCCAGACGGCCGATCATGGTGCGCATCCGCAGCAACGTCCGCGCCAGCAGCCGCGACACCTGCATCTGACTGATGCCGAGGCGCACGGCGATGTCGGACTGCGAGCGCTCCTCGTAGAACCGCAGCCGGAGCAGGCGCCGCTCCTCGCGGGTGAGCTGTCGCCAGAGCTGGTTGATCAACAACCGAGTCTCGCACTGGCTGATCGCATCGGCCGTCCCGGCCTCCATAGTGCCGGTGTTCCGCAGCGACACGGCGTCGAGAGACTCCGGCCGGTATGACCGGTTCGCCTGCGCCGCGTCGCGTACCGCCTCGACCGTCGCGCCGAGTTCCGTGGCGATCTGCCGGTCGGTCGGTGCGCCCCGGAACTGCTGGGTGAGCACCGGCCAACTCCGCCGCAGCTCGGCGGACAGTTCCTGGGTACGCCGCGGCGGCCGGACCAGCCAGCCGTGGTCGCGGTAGTGCCGTTTCAGCAGACCGGTCACGGTCGGCACCACGAATGCAGTGAAGGGGCCCTGGTCCGGGTCATAGCGCCGGACCGCCTGCACCAGCCCGCCCCGCGCGACCTGCACCAGGTCATCGAGGTCCTCGCAGCCGCGATGGTAGCGCCGGGCGAGGGAATCGGCCAACCACAGATGATCGCGTACGACTTGGTCCTGCAGGCGCATCCGCTCGCCGGGTGTCGCGTCGCGAGCGGCGCGCAACGCCTGACGACACTCCTCGTCGAGCCGGTCGCGTTCGGAGTGGGAGGACTGCGAGGGGGGCATGAGGCCACCTTCCAGACGAGACTGGAGTGGCACATTGCTCGACCACGTTGACTGAGACCGCCAGGCGATGACGACCAGAAACGTCGCCATCTCAGCTCAGCATTTACATTGTAAACTAAACCCCTTCCGAAGGACAGTCAACGCATGCGGACCGAAAGACAGGTGACGCAGCCCTCCAGCTTCTCGAACTCGGTCAGCGGCGTGGGGATCACCGTGAGTCCGCGCCCCCGAAGCAGCTCAGCCGTCCGGGGGGCACTGGCCGAGATCAGGATCGTGCCGCCGCCCAGGTCGACAACCGCGGTCCCGTGCTCCTCCGGCACCGCCAGGAACTCATCGAATGCGTCCGGATCGTCGACGTTCGGCGGAAACCCGATCACGGTCCCGTCCGGCAGCGCGGTCACGGCGGACTTGAGATGCAGCACGCGATGTACCGGCACGCCGATCACCGTCCAACCGCGAGGCCGGAGCAGTGTCCGTAGTTGATCAAGACCCGCCAGATCGGTCCGGGTGCCGAGACCGACGTACGCGGTGCGGTCGATCTTGAGCACGTCGCCGCCGTCGAGGTGTCCCGGTGGGACGAGCCGGGCGACATCCGCGATGTTCGAGGCCATGCCGACGAGCATGAGATCGCCCGAAGTCGTTCCCAACGCGGGCTGGCCTAGCATATCCCACCAGAAGGCCAACAGCACGACGCCCACGAGATTGCTCAGTCCGCCTGCTGCTGAGATGATCGGCGCACGCCACGCTTCGGGGCCCCACTCGAAGCGCCAGCGGCCGGCGAAGATGTCGCGATAGCCGATGGCGTTGGCGTCCGCATCCAGCAGCTGCACGGCACCGAGAAACTGAAAGACCGCGAGATTGACACGGCAGCTGGCCGATACGCCCGCGCCAGATGGTCGGCCCGATCCCCAGGCGAATGCCCCAGGTCCCGGACGCCTACCAGCGCGGCCGCCAGCGCGTGTCCCAATTCGTGGAAAAGCAGTGCTATCCAGGCAGCTCCCAGCGCGATCACGAGGGCGTGGGTCAGGTTACCAAGAAAGGCATGGTGGGTCACCAGGGCGCCGGAGAGAACGGTCGGAAGCATCGCATTGGTCCTTGTTGCTGAAACATTTGTTGCATCAATGATCCGCGGCGCGGCGCGCGTCCTCAAC
Organism: uncultured Gemmatimonadales bacterium; assembly: GCA_963728705.1. GTDB lineage: Bacteria > Gemmatimonadota > Gemmatimonadetes > Gemmatimonadales > GWC2-71-9 > CAVVWJ01. The sequence goes on along the minus strand of CAVSLY010000008.1, from coordinate 74,898 downwards.
CGGGATCTCCGGGTCCGATCGTAGTCTTCTGTCATGTTAGGGAACGACGGATGACGACGCTGGGTTCCAACTCACAGGCGGAGGCATCTTCGCTCCGGGCATTCCTTCCCGGGCCGCACGCTCGCCGCAGGGCGTGACCGCCGTCACCCCGTGTTGACTCGATCACCGGTTTGTAGGAGATTCGTACGGAAGACCCCATGGAAGAACTCGAAACGCAAACCTACTGCCAGCGCGCCGCGCTGGAGCTGGTCGCGCTCCTCACGCACGAGCGGTGGCTGCGCGGACGCCAGCGGCGCGACTCGGCGCTGCTGCGCCGGTTCGTCACCGAAGTGCTGTCATCGGGCGGCCCCTCGCCCGATCGGCTTCAGGACGGTCCCTGGCGAGTGGCCACCCGTCCGCTGAAGAAGCGCGGGCGGGGCGGGCTGGATTTCATCCCGCTGGTGGAGCGCGGAAAGACAACGGTCATGATGTCCACACCGAAGGAGGCGGAAGAACTGGTCGCCTTCCTCAACTACTGCGGCATGGACGAGTTCACTCCCCGCTGACGCCGCCCCGCTTGACCCCCGCAGTGAATATTCATACGTTCGTCGTTCCCGCCCCATTGTGAAACGCATAACCGGCGAAAGCCGGTGACGCAAAGCTACGGGTCCTCGAGCACGGCTGGAGGCCTCCTCCGCCCCGCCTCACGACCGCCGAGCCACCACACGTTCCGCCCGCGTCGGTGCGCACGGGCAGGCCGGGGCGGTGGCCCTTCGCCCGCATTCCACCACCATCATCACGAAAGGGCGATCGTATGGGAACCTTCCTCACCAGGAGCCGGCGCACGGCCACGGCAATGCTGTGTGGCCTGTTGCTGGGCGTGGCAGCGTGCAGCGACGACGACAACGGGGACAATGGTGGGACCGTCGGGCCGGACGGGAGCCCAAGTCTGCCGACCTTCGAGCGGTTGCAGTTCGTGCTCGATTCGGTGCAGAGCCTGCCAAACCTCTCTGTCCCCGTAGGCGTCAACCCGGATGCCAACGGCGGGTTCGGCCTGGACATGTGGGCCACCGTGGTGGACCGGAGCGGGGTCGTACGGGTGATCGGGTTCTCGGGCGCGAAGGAAGGCGACCAGTGGCCCGCCTCCCGCGTCATCTCAGCGCAGAAGGCAAACACCGCCAACAGCCTGAGCCTGGACGGGCTGGCATTGTCCACCGCGAACCTCTACAGCGCGGTCCAACCCGGCGGCAGCCTGTTCGGCCTGCAGGAGAGCAACCCGGTGAACACGACGCAGCATACGGCGGCAACGCGGACGACTACGGCACGACCAGCGACTTCATGCTCGGCAAGAGGATCGGCGGAGTGAACGTGTTCGGCGGCGGCCTGGCGCTGTATGACGCAACCGGAGCCGTGATCGGCGCCATCGGCCTCAGCGGCGACTCGTCGTGCGCGGATCACGTGATCGCCTGGCGCGTGCGTCACGCCTTGGTACTGGACTTCATCCCGGGCGGCGTCGATCCTGCGAGCGGCACGGACAACATCGTGTTCGATACCGAAAGCGCCACCCCGAGCGGCTGGGGCCACCCCTCCTGTCCGCCTGATGCGGCGCAAGTAGTCACCATCGGCGAAGCGCTTCCGACCTCGGATCCCGTGCGCGAGCCACCCGCGTCTTGACCCTGATAACGCCGGCGGGCCGGATGATTCCCGGCCGCCGGCGCGCATTCCCGGCCACCCAGTCGTCCTTCACTAACCTCACGGTTAGAGCCGCTGCTCCAGGCGGTCGATCAACTCCGCCTGCGCCGGATTGATCCTGCTCCGGGCCAAGTCCGGCTCGAACCACGCGCACCGGTCCACCTCGGGATACGTGATCCACCGGCCCGAGCCCGGCGGCCACTCGATGCGCGCGCTGTTGCTGGTTACCTCGCTCGGCTCAGCGTCCCCCTCCCAGGCCCAGGCGTGAACGATCTTGCCGGCCTTCTGCCGGATGCTGCCCAGCGGCATGAACGGCTCCCGCGGATGAATGCCGGTCTCCTCCTCGAACTCCCGGCACGCGGCGGCCAGCAACTCCTCGCCCTCGTTCACGATCCCCTTGGGAATGGTCCAGGCCCCGGCTTCCCGATCGCGCCAAAACGGGCCGCCCGGATGTGCCAGGAACACCTGGAGGCCGAGCTCCCCGCGACGGAAGAGGAGCAGCCCCGCGCTCAGGTTGGGTCGCCGGGACCGGCTGGGAGTGGGCGCGCTCAATGGGCGTCGACCGCGGCGCCGGCGCGGGCGCGCGTCTTCCCGAGAAGGAAGATGGCCGGCGCGACGACCAGGAAGCTCAGGAGCAGCAGCATCCAGGCGTCGTTATAGCTCAGCATGGAGGCCTCCCGCATCACCTGCTGATCGAGCAGCGCGATCGCGCCACGGTGGGCGGCGTCGGGGCCGTAGCCGTGCCGGATCAGGTTGGCCGTCAACGCCTGCACTCGCTCGTCCACCAGCCGCTGGCCCGGATACACGTTGGCGATCAGGTCGACCCGGTGGATCTGGGTATGCACGGTGATGTAGGTCGCCAGGATGGCGATGCCGAACGACCCGCCGAGCTGGCGAGCGAGGTTGATGAGCCCGGCCGCCTGCTGCGCCTCGTGCGGCTCGAGGCTCGCATACGCCACGTTGTTGATCGGCGTGAAGAGGAAGCCGAGCCCCGCGCCGCGGATGATGAGCGCGAGCCGGACATCGGGCTCGCCGGCGGCGGTGGTGAGATGACCGAGATCCCACATCGCAGCCACGAAGACCGCCACGCCGATCGCGATCAGCACCCGCGGGTCCACCAATGGGCGGGCACCGGTCAGCAGCCGCCCGCAGATGAGCGCCGTCGTCGCAGTGGCCAGTCCGCCCGGCAGGAGCGCCAGCCCCGTCTCGGTGGGAGTGAAGTGGAGCAGGCTCTGGGTGAAGAGCGGAAAAATGAAGACCCCGCCATAGAGGCCGAAGCCGAGCGCCACGAACAGGAAGATGGAGGCCGCAAGCTGCCGATTCTTGAGGATCCGGAAGTTGACCACCGGGTGCCGGTTCCTCGGCGTGAGCTCCCACCAGAGCATGGCGATGAGGCAGAGGCCGGCCACGATCGACAGGCGCAGGATCCACGGGTCGTTGAACCAATCGTCTGCGTTCCCTTCCTCGAGCACATACTGCAGCGCGCCCAGCCCGGCAGTGAGGAGGGTGATGCCGATCCAGTCCACGCTGCCGGTCCGGCGCTGTTGGCCGGGCGGATCCTTGAGGAAGGTCGTGACGAGAAACGTCGACAGCACTGCGATCGGGACGTTGATGAAGAAGCACCAGTTCCAGCTGTAGTTGTCGGTGATCCATCCGCCGAGCGTGGGGCCGAGCGTCGGGGCCACGATGATGCCCAGGAGAAAGATCGACTGAGCTGATCTCCTGCTGGGTGGCGCCCAGGTTCCCGGCCATCTGCGGCAGGGCCACGTTGACGATCGTGGTGTCGAGCACCTCCATGATCGCCGCCGTAATGAGGCCGAGCAGGATGATCCACCGCTCGGCCCCGATCCGTTCGGTCTCGACTGCGGCTGTCGTCACGTCGCTCCGCTCCGCCGTTATCGCTCCGGCGAAAGCTAGCACGGCTCCGTGCGCGAGGCGCCCGTCAGGACCGCGGCCGCATGGCGCGATCGATGGCCACGTACACCAGACCAAGAGCCAGGAAGCCGGCGAACAGCAAAACGATGTTCCCGAGCACGCGCCGGTAGCCCAGCGCGGCGACATCGGTGAACGGGTAGGGATAGACGCGCATGAGCGCGCCACGGACCAGGCTCGTCCCCGTGTAGACGGCCGGAAAGGCGAGCCAAGGCCAGACGTGCCGCCACCCCAGCCGGCCCTTCGGCACGAGCGCCAGCCAATCAGATCACGTACGTGAGCGGCATGACGTCGTGTAGAAGGATATCGGCCACGAGCTGGGCGCCCGTCGGGTGCCAGAGCTGCCGGAGGACGAGGCTGTAGACGACGCCGACCACAGTGATGTACCCCGCGAGCGCCGTCGCACCGGGTGGCTCGAAGAGCCGGCGGAGGGCGCGCGGCGGCCGCGTGGGGACCGTCGCGGCGAGCGCCACGGCCACGAGCAGGTTGGTGAGAATGGTGAAGAAGGAGAGAAAGGATCCCACCGCGCCGAGCAGGCTGGTGCCGGCATTCGCCGCGTTCCGAAGCATGATGCCGAGCTGGAGCACGAGCGCGAACCAGCCGATCGCCGCGAGCACGGCCGCGACCGCGCGCCGAGCACCGGGTATCGGCTCAGGCATGACTCATCGGCCCAACACCTCCCGGGTCATCGCAGTGTCCACCCGGCCCGCCGGTCCCCGCACCGATCGCACCCAGCCGCCGGTCTCCACCCAGGCATCCAGCTTCGGCTGGGTGCGCCCGACCACGAGGCGTGGCACGGGTGCCCGCACCCGCCAGGCATAGGGCACCCACGCGCCGCTCTGGAGCCTCCGGAGGCGCACTTCGCCACCGGCCCGCTCTCGCGGGATCCAACCCGGCAGGTTCACATACGCGAACTCGATGCGCCGGAGCTCGAGCGATGCCCGGTCCATCACCACCATTCCGGTCACGTCGGCTCGCCCTCTGCGTCGCGACGGCTCGAACCGGACGCGCACCTCGCCGCCCTCGTCCTCCTCGACGCGGAAGCAATGCGACGCGAGGAACCAGTCGCTGAACAGCGCGCGCGCGTCGAGCCCGTAGTACACCGGGCCCCGCGCGGACCCGACGTCGGTCCAGTCCTGGTCGGGGCCGTCGGTCCGGACGAATCCCCAGCGCTCCAGGGTATCGGGGAGGGCACTCTGGACGGGCCAGCGCCCGAGGCGTCCCACGCCGAGGCTGGAGCTGTCCTCGAGCTCGAGCGCTGGCGTGTAACGCGCGAGGTACCACTCGCTGGAGAACCCGATGGCGCCATCGTCCGCCGTCGTCTGCGCCAGCGCGAGCGCGGTCTGAGCCACCTCGAGCAGTCGGCTCACGAGGGCGTCCTCGCCGAGGCGGATGCCGCAGCGCGGGCGGCGCGCCTCGACGGTGATGGTAGGCAGCGTGTACGGCTCGGCCTCGATGCGCAGCAGCAGCGGGTGCGTCGCGCCTGCCGCCAGGGCGAACGTCGGCGAGGTCCAGGCCTGCCAGCCGATCTGGCGCACGACGATCCGGTAGCTCCCCGGGCTCCCGGCAGTCAGCGTGTACCCGCCGGAGGCAGTAGTGGCCGCACGCGCCACATCCCGCCCGGCGCTGTCCACGAGCACGACGAGCGCGCCGGTGACCGGGGTGTCGGCGGGCAACTGGAGCACCCGTCCCTGTACCGCCTGCGCGAGGCACGGCGGCACCCGCGCGAACAGCAGGAACACCGCCGTAGCAGGGATCGTGAGGGACCAGCGGAGGAAGTGCACGGATGACGTCGTCAAGGTTGCGAGTGGAAGGAGCGTTCGGCACCGGCCGGCCTGCAATCAACCGGGGCGGCTTGAGGCGGCGCCACTGTACTGCCTCCGGCCGCTTGCGCTTCGGCGTTTATTCGGGTACTGTGGAGCCGTCTCAACTACAGGGACTACCCATGCTGCACGTGCCCGACTTGGAGCAGAAGCTCGATACCCTGATCGGCCTCGCCGTCGACGACCGGGACGGTGCGCCACCCCGGCTCCGGCATGCCCGCGACGTCGGCGCACTCGGCCCGGTCAACATCCGGGAGCTCCGGGCCCGGGGCGGCGGGCGCAACCGGCTGCTCCGTATCCTGATGACGAACGCCTGCAGCTACAACTGCGACTACTGTCCGATGCGGCGGGACCGGGACATGCCGCGCACGCTGCTCAAGCCGGAAGAGCTGGTGCGGATCTTCCTCGGCGCGCTCCGGCGCGGATGGGTGGACGGTCTGTTCGTCACGACCGGCATTCCCAGCAATCCGGTCCGAGTGATGGACCAGCTCATCGCCGCACTGGAGCTGTTGCGCGAGCGGCACGGCTTCACCGGATACGTGCATGTGAAGCTGGTGGCGGGAGCCGAAGCGGCCCAAATCGAGCGGCTCACCTCGCTCGCGAGCCGGGTGTCGCTCAACCTCGAGGCCCCGTGCGGCCAGAGTCTCACGCAGATCGCGCCCGAGAAGAGCCTGCCGGTGGCCCTGGAGAACCTCGAGCGCGTGCGCGCCATCGTGCTCGAGGAGCGCACCGCGCGTGCACACGGGCGCCCGGTGGACGCGCTGCATCCCGGCGGTGCCGCGGGCATGACGACCCAGTTCGTGGTCGGCGCCACGCCCGATAGCGACCGCACCCTGCTCGAGACGGTGGCGCGGCTCCAGGCGGGCGGGGGCATCCACCACACGCACTTCAGCGCCTTCCGGCCGATCGTCGACACCCCCATGGAGAACGTGGCCGCCGCACCCGCGCTCCGGGAGCACCGGCTGTATCAGGCCGACTATCTGCTCCACGACTACGGCTTCACGGCGGACGAGGTCGTGTACGAGCCGTCCGGAAACCTGCCGCTCTCGGTGGACCCCAAGGCGGCCTGGGCCCTGGCGCATCCGGAGCGGTTTCCTGTGGACGTCACCCGTGCCTCGTACGAGGAGCTCATACGGGTGCCGGGCATCGGCCCCGGATCGGCGCGCCGGCTGGTGAGCGAGCGCGCCGGCCTAACGCTGCGCGGGCTGGCCGATCTCCGCGGACTCGGCGTGGTCACGACCCGAGCGGCGGGATTCATCGCCCTCCGCGGCCGGCGGCTGCAGACGACGCGGTGGGCCGAACAGCTTGGCTTCTGGGCGCCGGAGGCGGAGGCCGGGCGCTATCACCTGACCTACCAGGTGAGTCCCGGCACGTTCCGATGAGCCGCGCAGGCGCCGGACGGCGCGCCTTGACAGCCCGGAGGAGTTCGACAATCATTGAACTGTGAGTACACGCAGCGCGTATCGGATCACCGGCCGGCAGTTCGAGCTCATCGCGAAGGCGCTGGCCGATCCCCGGCGCATGGCGCTTCTGGAGACTATCGCCGCCGAGCGAGCGTGTCCGTGCCAGCGGCTGCGGGATCAGTTCCCCGTGTCGAAGGCGACCATCTCGCACCACATCAAAGAGTTGGTGCGCGCGGGCCTGGTGGATGCCCGCAAGGAAGGGCAATTTCTCCACTGCGAAGTGCGGCGCGATGTCCTTGGCGCCTATACCGCCGAGCTGTTGCGGCGGACTGGCCGGGTCGGTGGCGCCGGTGCGTGATGGCTGGGGAATGGGGTTGCTGCGGGGCGCGCGGCAGGGCGCTCGGACTGACCACGATTTCGTTAGACAGTTGTCAAACTATCGTAACACGACACGGCCCCGGCCCGGGGCCGCGCGCACTCAGGGGAGGAAGGCAATGCCGTCCCGGTCCCTCGTGGTCAGTGCCTTGTTTTTCGGCAGTTCGTTACTCGGCTGCTCCGACAAACCGCCAGCGCCGCCACCGCCCCCCGCCGTGACGGCCGCGCCCGTCCTCCAGCGCGACATCGCGGAGTGGGACGAGTTCAGCGGCCGGCTCGAGGCGGTGGACGAGGTCGAGATCCGGCCCCGCGTGTCGGGCTACATCAGGCGCGTGACGTTCACCGAGGGGCGAGAGGTCCGCAAGGGCGAAGTGCTCTTCGAGATCGATCCCCGGGAATACCAGGCCGCGATGGAGCGCGCGCAGGCCCAGCTGGAGCAGGCGCGCACCGCGGCCGATCTGGCGCAGCGGGAGGTGAATCGCGCCGAAAAGCTGGTGAACGTCCAGGCCATCTCCCGCGAGGAGTTCGACAGCCGGACCAGCGCCAAGGAGAACAGCGTCGCGGCCGTGCGGGCGGCGGAGGCCGCCGTCGCGACCGCGCGGCTCGACCTCGGCTGGACCGCCGTCCGCGCGCCGATTGCCGGGCGGGTGAGCCGCGCGGAAGTGACCGAGGGCAACCTCGTGCAGTCCGGGCCGCCCGATGCGACCCTGCTCACGACGGTGGTCTCGCTCGACTCCATGTACCTCTACTTCGACAGCGACGAGCAGACCTATCTGCGCTACTCCGGCCGCGCCGCCGCCGCGGGCAATCGCGGCTGGCGCGACGCGCGGTTCCCGGTCTATCTCGGTCTGGCCAACGAGACCGGCTTCCCGCACGAAGGACGTCTGGACTTCGTGGACAACCGGATCGACCCTGCCAGCGGGACCATCCGCACGCGCGCCATCTTCTCCAACCGTGACCGCCGGTTCACGCCTGGCCTCTTCGCCCGGGTGAAGCTGGTGGGCAATAAGAGCGCTCCCACGCTGCTGGTGCGGGACGCGGCCATCGGTACCGACCAGGACCGCAAGTTCGTGCTGGTCGTCGGCAAGGGTGACAGCCTCGAGTACCGCCCGGTCGAGATCGGGCGGCTCAGCGACGGGCTCCGTATCGTCCGCAAGGGCGTTCAGGCCGGCGAGAAGGTCGTCGTCACCGGGCTCATGCGGGTGCGTCCCGGCATGAAGGTCGCCCCGAAGGTCGTCGCCATGGAGCCGGATTCGTCCGCCGCCACCGGCACCGTGCGCGATTCGGCCGGCGCCACCGTCGCGGAGCGCTAGGCCATGCGACTGTCCCGCTTCTTCATCGACCGGCCGATCTTCGCGGCCGTGCTGTCGATCGTCATCTTCATCGCCGGCCTGATCGCGATGCTGTCGCTGCCGGTGAGCGAATATCCCGAGGTCGTGCCGCCGTCGGTCGTGGTCCGGGCCATCTACCCGGGCGCCAACCCGCGGGTGCTGTCCGAGGCCGTCGCGACGCCGCTGGAGGAGCAGATCAACGGCGTCGAGAACATGCTCTACATGTCGTCCCAGGCCACCTCCGACGGCGTGCTCACGCTGACCGTGACCTTCCGGGTCGGCACCGACGTCGACTTGGCCCAGGTGCAGGTACAGAACCGGGTCAGCCAGGCCCTGCCCCGGCTGCCGGACGAGGTCCGCCAGTTGGGCGTCACGACGGTCAAGAGCTCGCCCAACTTCATCATGGTGGTGCACCTCGTCTCGCCGGACCAGCGGTACAACGACGTGTATCTCCGGAACTACGGCCTGCTGCAGATCAAGGACGTGATCGCCCGCATCCCGGGCATCGGCCAGGTCCAGGTCTTCGGCGGCGGCGACTACGCCATGCGGATCTGGCTGGATCCGGGCAAGGTGGCGGCCCGTGGACTCACCGCCGGCGACGTCGTCTCGGCCATCCGCGAGCAGAACGTGCAGGTCGCGGCCGGCGTGGTGGGCGCGCCGCCGATGCCCGTGCCGGTGGACTATCAGCTCAGCGTGAACGCGCGGGGCCGGCTGGTCGACGAAAAAGAGTTCGGCGACATCGTCCTCAAGACCGGCGCCGACGGCGAGATCACCCGGCTGCGCGACGTGGGTCGCATCGAGCTCGCCGCCGGCGACTACGCGCTCCGCTCGCTGCTGGACAACCAGTCGGCGGTGGGCATCGGCATCTTCCAGGCGCCGGGGTCGAACGCGCTCCAGCTCTCGTCCACCGTGCGCGCGACGATGGAGGAGCTGAAGAAGAATTTCCCCGAGGGCGTCGAGTACCGGATCGTCTACGACCCGACCATCAACGTGCGGGACGGCATCCGCGAGGTCGTGAAGACGCTGTTCGAGGCGATCCTGCTGGTGGTGTTCGTGGTGGTGCTGTTCCTGCAGACCTGGCGGGCCTCGATCATTCCGCTGGTGGCGGTGCCGGTCTCGATCGTCGGCACGTTCGCGATCCTGCTCGGGTTCGGCTTCTCGATCAACACGCTGTCGCTCTTCGGCCTGGTGCTCGCCATCGGCATCGTGGTGGACGACGCGATCGTCGTGGTGGAGAACGTCGAACGCAATATCGAGGCGGGGCTCTCTCCCCGGGACGCCTCGTACAAGGCGATGGAGGAAGTCAGCGGCCCGATCATCGCCATCGCCCTGGTCCTCTGCGCCGTGTTCGTGCCGGTCGCGTTCCTGAGCGGCCTGACGGGCGAGTTCTATCGCCAGTTCGCCCTCACGATCGCCTTCTCGACGGTGATCTCGGCGGTGAACTCGCTGACCTTGAGCCCGGCGCTCAGCGCGATCCTGCTCAAGTCCCGCGAGGCCCCGCCCGACCGGCTCACCAGGCTGCTCGACCGAAGCCTGGGGTGGCTCTTCCGGCCGTTCAACCGGGTCTTCACGCGCGGCTCCCAGCGCTACGGCGCGGCGGTGGCCAGCATCCTCCGGCGAAGCGGCATCGCGCTGGCGGTGTATGCCGGCCTGGTGGCGCTCACGGTGTTCGGCTTCAACAAGGTGCCGCACGGCTTCGTGCCGACGCAGGACAAGCAGTACCTCGTGGCCTTCGCCCAGCTGCCCGACGCGGCGACGCTCGACCGCACGGACAAAGTCATTCGCGAGATGGCCGACATCGGGCGCAAGCAGCCGGGCGTCGAGAGCGCCGTGCAGTTTCCCGGCCTCTCGATCAACGGTTTCGTCAACGCGCCGAACGCCGGCATCGTGTTCTTCACGCTCAAGCCGTTCGACGAGCGGCACGGCAAGGACGAATACGGCCTGAACATCGCCGAGGCGCTCAACGGCAAGTTCTCCGGCATTCAGGACGCCTTCGTGGCCGTGTTCCCGCCCCCGCCGGTGAACGGGCTGGGGCAGGTCGGCGGATTCAAGCTGGAGCTCGAGGATCGCGCCGGGCTCGGCGAGACGGCGCTGAATGACGCCACCCAGGCGTTGCTCGGGAAGGCCTATCAGACGCCGGCGCTCACCGGCCTGTTCTCAAGCTATCGCATCAACGTTCCACAGCTCGAGGTCGAGGTCGACCGGGAGAAGGTGAAGCGGGAAGGCATCTCGCTCACCGACCTGTTCCAGACCATGCAGGTCTATCTCGGGTCGGTCTACGCCAACGACTTCAACCGGTTCGGCCGCACCTACCAGGTCAAGGTGCAGGCGGACGCCCAGTATCGCGCCACGGCCGATAACATCGCGCAGCTCAAGGTGCGGAACGCCCAGGGCGCGATGGTGCCGCTCGGCTCCGTGGTCCAGGTCAAGGAATCGCACGGCCCCGACCAGAGCCTGCGCTACAACGGCTACCCCGCGGCCGACATCAACGGTGGCCCCGCACCCGGCTTCAGCTCTGGCCAGGCGGAGGCGGCCATCGAGGCGCTGGCGGCAGAAGTCCTGCCCAACGGCATCGGCTACGAGTGGACCGACCTCAGCTACCAGCAGCGGCTGTCAGGTAACACTGCGATCTTCGTCTTCCCGCTCTGCGTGCTGCTGGCCTTCCTGGTGCTCGCGGCGCAGTACGAGAGCTGGTCGCTGCCGCTCGCGGTCATCCTGATCGTGCCCATGTCCCTCCTCTGCGCCCTCACCGGCATATGGCTCACGAAGGGCGACAACAACATCTTCACCCAGATCGGGTTCCTGGTACTGATCGGCCTCGCATGCAAGAACGCGATCCTGATCGTGGAGTTCGCGCGTCGAGCTCCACCTGCAGGGCCGCTCCCCGGTGGAGGCGGCGCTCGAGGCGTGCCGCATCCGGCTCCGGCCCATCCTCATGACGTCGTTCGCCTTCATCATGGGCGTGCTGCCGCTGGTGTTCTCGAGCGGCGCCGGCGCCGAGATGCGGCATGCCATGGGGGTCGCGGTGTTCTCCGGAATGCTCGGGGTCACGTTCTTCGGCCTCATTCTCACGCCGGTCTTCTACGTCACGATTCTGCACATCGTCGAACGCCGCCGGGCGCGCGCGGCGTCCGCCGAACAGCCGGCCAGGGAGCCGATCCATGCATAAGCCAACCTTCTCGGCCCTCGTCCTGATCGCGGGTCTGCCGGCGTGCGCCGGCGCGCCCGCGTACCGGTCGTCCGACGTGGCCGTGCCGCCAGCCTTTCGCGAGGCCACCGTCGACACCACCCGGTCCCCCGCGGAGCGGATGCCGCCTCGGCCCGCCTTCGACAGCACGGCGCCCGCCGGCGCTGTGTCCGACTCCGTTGTGCCACCGGCCATCCCGGCACCACCCGCGCCCGCTGGCGTCGATGGGGCGCAGCCGGGGCAGTCGGCGTACTGGCGCACGCTGGGAGACACGACGCTCGACCGACTGATCGGCGAGGTGATCCAGGCCAATCTCGACGTGCGGGCGGCCGCTGCACGGGTGCGGGGCGCGCGGGCGGCGCGCACCGAGGCCGCACTCGACTTCGTGCCCACGGTCACGGTCGCCGGCGGATACACCCGCCAGCGGCTGTCGAGCGCGACGTTTCCGATCGGCAGCGGCGGCGCGTTCCCCGATCAGGACATCTGGGACGGCGGCTTCGACGCGTCGTGGGAGCTGGACCTCTTCGGCCGGGTGCGGCGGAGCGTTCAGGCGCAAGGTGCGCTCGTCGGCGCGGCGAGCGAGGACCTGCGCGACGTGCAGGTGTCTCTCGCCTCCGAGGTGGCACGCACCTACTTCGAGCTGCGTGGGGCCCAGGAGCGCCTGGACGTCGCGCGCCGCAACGCCAACAACCAGCGCCGCACCCTCGAGGTGACCCAGCAGCGGCTCGATGCCGGCCGTGGCACGGCGTTCGACACCGAGCGGGCGCGGACCCAGCTCGGCTTCACATTGGCGTCCATCCCCGCGCTCGAGGCCCAGGTGGCTTCGTCGCAGTACCAGATCGGCGTACTGGTCGGCCGGCCACCCGCCAAGCTGGCCGAGGAGCTGGCTCAGGCTGCCGCCGTGCCCGAGTTGCCGGCGAGCGTGATCGTGGCGAGCCCCGACTCGCTCATCCGGCGGCGACCGGACGTGTCGGCCGCCGAGCGGCAGGTCGCGGCGGAGCGCGCCTTCGTCGGCGCGGCTAAGGCCGACTACCTGCCCCGCGTGACGGTCGGCGGCAGCGCCGGCTACTCGGCCGCCGATCTCGGCGGCCTGGGCGACGACGGCTCGTTCCGGTACGCCGTCGGGCCGATCATCTCGTGGCCCGCGCTCAACCTCGGCCGCGTCAAGGCGCGGGTGGATGCAAGCCGCGCGCGGGCGGCGGAGGCCGAGGCCCAGTACTCGCAGACGGTGTTGCGGGCGCTGCAGGAGGTCGAGACGGGTCTGGTGCGCTACCGGACAGCGCGGACGCGCGTCGAGCGGATCCAGGACGCCGCCGCCGCGAGCGCCCGCGCCGCGGAGTTGGCGCGGCTCCGGTTCGAGGGCGGCGTGGCCGATTTCCTTGCGGTGCTCGACGCCGAGCGCACCCAGCTCGACGCGGAGGACCAGCTGGCGCAGGCCCACACCGACGCGGCGACATCGTATGCCGCACTCTACAAGGCACTCGGCGGCGAGCGGCCGGAACAGGCTTCCCCGACACCTTGAGTGCGGATCGGCAGGCATCAGGGTTTCCCTGATGACTTATTCAGCCTAGGGTCCGAAGTTGCAGGCATGCATACGAAGGAGCGGGCGGGCCTTCGCATCCTCATCCTCGAGGATGATCCCCGCGACGCGGAACTCGAGGCCCACGCGCTGCGGCGCGCGGATCCCGCCTGCACCGTTCAGGTGGTGGATACTCGCGGATCCTTCACCCACGCGCTCGATTCCTTCGCGCCGGATGTGATCCTTTCCGACAGCGGTGTGGCGGGCTTCCAAGCGCTCGACGCGCTGCACCTGCTGCAGAGCAACCTTCCGTCCTCTCCACTCCTGCTGGTCTCCGGTACACTGGAGCAAACCGGCACCGCCTGCCTCAAGGCGGGCGCCGCCGACTACGTTCCCAAGGCCGACCTCGCACGGCTGGGCGGTGCCATCCGCGTGGCCTTGGAGGTCCGGACACCGCTTCGTCGGCTGTCGGCCCGCCAGAGCGCGGTGTTCCAGCGCCTCGCCTCGGGACAGTCCACGAAGGAGATCGCGAGTCACCTGCACATTTCCGTCAAGACCATCGAGACCCACCGCGCGCAGGTCATGAGGCGGCTCGAGATCCACGACCTGGCCGGCCTGGTCCGATACGCCATCCGGGTCGGGGTCGTTTCGCCCGACCGGTAAGGGTGCGCGCTGTCCCGTCCGCGAGGCCGACATGACGGCTCCCGAACTCCGGCCGCTCACCGTGCTGCTCGTGGAGGACAACGCCGGCGACGCGCGCCTCATCGCGGAGCTGCTCGGGCCCTCGGCGGGAGAGTTCCGGCTGGAGCACGTCGATCGACTGGCTCTCGGGCTGGAGCGTCTGGGGCGGGGAGGGATCGACGTCGTGTTGCTCGACTTCGGCCTGCCGGACAGTCACGGCAGCCCGGCCTTGATGGCCCTGCGAAGTGCCGCGTCCGTCGTGCCCGTCATCATCCTCACTGCCCTCGAGGACGAAGCGTTGGCGACCCGCATGGTACGGGCGGGCGCCCAGGACTACCTGGCGAAGGCGGAGGTGGACGGGCACCTTCTGCGTCGCGCGATCCGCTATGCCGTCGAACGACACTGCGCGAACGTCGAGATCCTGCGGCTGAACGAGACCTTGGAAAGGCGGGTCGCGGAGCGGACCAGCCAGCTCCAGGCGGCCAACGAAGAGCTCCGGCGCAGGGAGCGGGAGCTGGAGGCGTTCACCTATTCCGTATCCCACGACCTGCGGGCGCCACTGCGCCAGATCGACGGCTTCTCGCGCATCCTGTCCGAGAGCCTGTGGTACGACCTGGACGACAAGGCGCGCCACTATCTGACCCGCATCCAGGAAGGCACCAGGCACATGGGTCGCCTGGTGGACGACCTGCTGGCTCTGGCGCGGCTCGACCAGCAGAGCCCTCGCGCCCGCGTGACCGAGCTGACCCCGATCGTGCTCGACGTGATCGCCGGGCTCGGTCCCGACGCGGCGAACCGGGAGGTCGAATGGCAGGTCGGCGAGCTCCCGACGGCCATCTGCGATCCGGGACTGATGCGCATCGTGTTCACCAACCTGGCCTCCAATGCCCTCAAGTACACCCGCCCGCGCTCGCGGGCCAAGGTCGAGATCGGGTGTACGTCACACGAAGGGCGGCCGGCGCTGTTCGTGCGCGACAATGGCGTCGGCTTCAACATGAAATACGCCGACAAGATCTTCGGAGTCTTCCAACGCCTGCATCGGTCCGAGGAGTTCGAGGGAACGGGCGTAGGGCTGGCCACCGTGCAGCGCATCGTGCACAAGCACGGCGGTGAGATCTGGGCCGATGCGGCGCCCGACGCAGGGGCGACGTTCTATTTCACACTCGGCTCGGGGGCGGAGACGGCCATCGCGGACCGCGCATGAGCGGGCAGGCCTTCGAGGTGCTGCTGGCTGAGGACAGCACCGCGGACGCGGAGCTCTTGCTGCATTCACTGGCGGAGGACCTGCCGGTGCGGATGCACCTGGTGCACGACGGAAAGGAGGCGCTGGACTTCCTGTTTGCCCGCGGGCCATACGGCGACCGGGCGGACGCGCCGCAGCCGCGCCTGGTGCTGCTGGACCTCGACCTGCCTGTTGTGGACGGCCTCCAGGTGCTGAGCGAGCTGCGCCGCCATCCCCGGACGTGGGCGCTGCCGGTAGTGTTGCTCACCTCCTCGAACCTGGAGCACCATGTCGCGGAGAGCTACCGACTGGGAGCCAACAGCTTCGTGCAGAAGCCGTTGGAGTTCACGAAGTTCCGCGAGCTGGTCCGACGTCTCGGCGAGTACTGGCTCACGATCAATGAGCCGCCACCTGCGCTCGCGGAGGATCTTCCGTTGCGCGAGGCGCTCCCCGCCCGCTGCTCACCGACCTCGTGATGCCACGAATAAGTGGACGCGAGCTGGCCAGGGAACTCACTCGGCTCCATCCCGAGGTTCGAGTGGTGTTCATGTCGGGCTATACCGACGACGAGGTGCTCCGCCGGGACGTGTCCCACTCGGAGAGCTGGTACCTCCAGAAACCGTTTTCGCCCGGCGTGCTGGGCCGAAAGGTGCGCGAGGCGCTGGACGCCCCGCCGGATGCCGCCAGGGCACACGCATGAGCGCCTGACCGGTCAGACGATCGCGCGCACCACGCCTCCACGCGGTCGGTCATCACTCAGGGCGTTGGTACACCGTGCGCCCCTCGAACAGTGTCCGCACGACGCGAGCCTCGTGGATCTTCGAGGGCGGGACCGCGAACAGGTTGCGATCCAGCACCACCAGATCGGCGAGCTTTCCCACCTCGATCGACCCCGTCTCCCGCTCCAGATGATGCGCCCAGGCGGCGTTGATCGTGTACAGGGCGATCATCGTCGGCAGGTCCACTCGTTCGGCCGGATGCCACGGGGCCGTAACCGTATCGCCCGGGTCGCGGTGAGTGATGCCGACCTCGATCGCCTGGAGCGGGTCGAGGGACGAGACCGACCAGTCGCTGCCGCCGGTCACGATGGCGCCGGACCGCACGACGCTGGCGATGGGGTAGAGCCAGCGCGAGCGCGCTGGCCCCAGAAACGGCTCGGTGAGCTTGGTGAGATACTCGTCGCCATTGGCCCAGAGCGGCTCGAAGTTCGCGACGACGCCGAGGTCGCGGAAGCGCGGGATGTCCGCGGAGTCGATCAGCTCGAGGTGGGTGATGCCGTGGCGGAGGTCGTGGGGGCCGTTGGCGGCGCGGGCGCGGGCCAGTGCACCGAGCGCCATCCTGATGGCGCGATCGCCGATGGCATGCACGTGGATCTGGAAGCCGGCGCCGTCGAGCGCGATCGCCAGCCGGTCGAGCGTCGCCTGGTCCCGGACCGGCGTGCCGGCATCGCTCCCGCGGCCGAGGTACGGCGCGAGCAGCGCGGCGGTCCCGGACTCGATGACGCCGTCCTGGAACAGCTTGGCCGCGGTGGGATGGACGTGGTCGGTGGCGTAGCGGGTGCGCCAGTCGCGCAGACGGGCGATCAGGCTGTCGCCGCCCGCGCCGGGGACCCGGAGGGCAGCCACCACGCGCACCGTGAGGGTGCCGGCGCGGTCGGCCGCGGACAGCGCGCGGAGGTGACCTTCGTCGGTCAGGGCCGAGAACATCGTCGTGATGCCGAACCCGGAGGCCAGGCTGTCCGCGCGCGCGAGCCCCGCCGCATTCTCGGCGTCGGTGATCGGGGGCAGCACGGCACTGACCAGATCGGCGGCCGACTCGCGGAGCGTCCCGCTGGGCTCCCCGCGCGGGTCCCGCTCGATCCAGCCATTCCGAGGGTCGGGCGTCTCACGGGTGATGCCCGCGAGCTTGAGCGCACGCGAGTTGGCCCAGGCGGAGTGGCCGTCCGCGGCCCACAGCATGGCCGGCCGGTCGGGCACCAGCCGGTCGAGCAGTGTCTTCGAGGGATTGGCGTCAGGGAAGAGCGGAAGCTGCCAGCCTCCGCCCCGTACCCACGGTGCCGTGGGATGCGCGGCTGCCCAGCCGCGAATGCCGGCCGACACCGCGTCGATCGTCTCGGCGTCGTTGAGATCGCACTGGTCCAGGGCGACGCCACTCTCGATCGGGTGGACGTGGGCGTCCTGAAAGCCGGGCAGCAGCATCCGGCCGGCCAGGTCGACCACCTCGGTGCCGCGCCCGATCAGGCCGGCGGGCAGGCTGTCGGTGCCTACGTAGACGATGCGTCCGTGCCGCACGCCTACGGCAGACGCCCAGCTTCGGGCGGCGTCGACGGTATACACTGCGCCGTTCCGAAACACGAGATCGGCGGCGTCCGCCGGCTCGTCGGGGTGATCCGCGACCGTCCGACAGGCGGCAAGCAGCACGAGCACGGCGGCAAGGAGGCGGCGAGGCATCGCGGGACATGATCGCGCCTCCATGGCGCTCCCGCCAGGGCCGGCGGACCTATGGCAGCACGTTGATGGCGATATCGAGCGAGTCGAGGATCGATTCCGGCGACGAAGCCCGGAAGCCGACGACGCGGAGGCGTGCCGTCCCGGCCCGTGGCATCGTGACGCTGAGGTCGCGAGGGAGGAGCGTGACGATCCCCTCGGGGCAGAACGTACCGTGCCCGGGCTCGGGAATGCGGTCGTAGGGCACGATCCGGGCGAGGTCCTCACGGACCTCTACCGCGCCACCCTCCGCGGTCGTGCAGCCGAAGCCGACGGTAGTCACGGTCACGGTGAACTCGGCGCCGGCCCGTACCTCGGCCGGCGCCGCCACCACCGGGCGGGAGCTCAGCGAGGGATCGATTCGGCCGATGACTCGTTCGGTATTGGGTTCCGTCGGGCTGCCGCATGCGCCGGCCGCTAGCCCCAGGCTCAGAGCGAGGAGGACGAAGACCGCTGCGGGACGCGTCATGGCTACCTCGGCATGGGTGCCGGAGGGGACGCCGCACGCGGCCGCTCGTGCACGGCCGCGTGCGGCGAGCCGGGGACCTAGAGTCCGAAGAACGCCAGCGTGTCGACCACGTTGCCGAGGGTGCTCGAGAGCACCGGGTGCGACGCCTCGAGCCGGCGCACCGCATCCGTGAGGCGCTCCTGCAGCCCTTCGGTTTCGGAAACCTCACCCGGCGGCCGGGTGGCAACGGCCTCGAGGTCCTGAACGAGCGCCTCGAGCGAGCGCCGGGTCTCGGGATTGAGGTCCTTGGCGCCGGCGAGCTGCGCCCGAATCTCCCCCACTACGGCCTGCAGCTTCGAATCGGACATCGCGAGCTCACGAATGAGGATGCCCGGAGTATGGCGATCCCGCGCCCCGGACGCGACCCCGCACGGGTGTCGGCCGACGACGAGCGCCGTTATCAGTTTGCGCGCCGCGGCCGGTCCCTGCCAGATTCGAGGCTCAATCGGCTCACCCCTGACGGAGTTTCGCAATGACCCGATCACTCTCTCTTGCCGCCGCGATGGTCACCTCGGTCGCCGCGACCTTGCTCGCATGTTCGGACGCCGACGCACCCACGGCCGCCGCCCCCTCCCTGAAGCAGGTCTCCGCGCCCACTCTCACGCCGCAGCAGAGCGGCACCACCAACCGTCTGCAGGCCATCAGCCCCGTCAACGCGCGCGTCGCGTGGGCGAGCGGCGTCGGCGGTACGTTCGTCGTGACCACCGACGGCGGGAATACCTGGCGCGCGGGCGTCGTCCCGGGCGCGGAGGCGCTCCAGTTCCGCGACGTAGAGGGGATCAGCGAGCGCGTGGCCTACCTGATGGCGGCGGGGACCGGGACGGCCTCGCGCATCTACAAGACCGAGGATGGCGGGGCCACCTGGACACTCCAGTTTCAGAACGAGAACCCAAATGCCTTCTACGACTGCTTCTCGTTCTGGGACCAGAAGAGCGCCGTGACGTTCAGCGATGCGGTCGACGGCGTGTTCCCTGTCATCCGGACCACGGACGGAGAGACCTGGCAGAACATCGGCGCCCAGATGCCGCCTGCGCAGGCCGGCGAGGCTGCGTTCGCGGCAAGCGGCACGTGCGTGGCGACGCAGGGCGGCAAGCGGGCGTGGATCGCCACCGGCGGAGCGGCCAATGCGCGCATCCTGGCCACGACCGACGGCGGGGATAGCTGGACGGCGTACGACACGCCGATCACGCAGGGCACGGAGAACTCCGGCGGGGTGAGCGTGGCGTTCCGCGATCCGCACCACGGCATCCTCGCGGGCGGAGATCTCGGGAGCGCCACGCCACCGACGGACAACGTGGCCGTCTCGGACGATGGCGGCGCGACCTGGACTCTGACCACCCCGACACCGTTCGCCAGCGCGGTCTATGGCCTGGCGTACGTGCCGGGCTTTGGCCAGCGGACAGTGGTAGCCACAGGCCCGGCGGGCGCGGCCTGGTCGCCGGATGAAGGCGCCACGTGGAACAGCCTGCCTGGCGTCTCGGGCTTCTGGGCGGTGGCCTTCGCTGGCCACGACGCGGGATGGCTGGTCGGCGTCGGCGGGACGATCGTCAAGCTCAGCTTCTGACGACCGGCGCGATCACGGCTTCCGGGTGGAGAGGAACGCCATCAGCGAGCGGACCTGGGCGGGGGTAAGCGTGCGCACGTACGCCGGCATGTTGGGCCCGCCGTTCGTGATCCTCGCCGTGATTTCGTCGGGCTTCATGCGGGCCGCGACCTCGGAGAGGTCGGGCCCGCGCCGGCCGCCGTAGCCCTCCACTTGGTGGCAGAACTGGCAGCCCTTGTCCCGGAACAGCCGGGCGCCTTCGACGACCTCGGGGCGCTGGTCGCGGATGATGGAGGCGGGCAGCGGCCGCGTCTCGAAGTCGGGCGACCAGTCGGCCCGTTCGCCCGCGATCCAGAAGATCACGATCGTCGTCCAGATGAAGACCACGAGCAGCGGCGCCCAGGGCCGGCGCCGCATGTTCCGCGCCCCGGCGTTGAAGACCGGCACAAGCAGAAGCGCCGCCCCGAAAACCAGCGGGCCGAGCACGATGATAAGGGACTCGAGGTTGTTGGGCGCGAGCGCCAGCAGCGCAAAGTACCAGAGGAAGTACCAATCGGGGCGCGGATAGGCCTCGAGGATGCTGGGGTCGGGCGGCGGCCCCAGGTCGGGCGGACCGACGATGAGGGCCAGCAGCACGATCGTCGCCGTGACCGCCGCGCCGAAGACCACGTCGCGCCAGGCGGCATCGGGCCAGAACGGCACGCCTTCGCGCTTGAGGAGCGAGGCGTAGTGGGCGCGATAGGTGGCGGGGTCCACCACGGCGCCGTCCCGGGTCCGCTCGGAGATCCCGTGCCGCAGCACCAGCGCCAGGTGCAGGCCGATGAACGCGAAGACGATCGCCGGAATGAAGAAGACGTGGAACGCGAAGAACCGGCTCAGGGTCGCCCCGCCGATCGTGTCCCCCGCCAGAATGAAGCGCCCGATCTGTTCCCCCACCACCGGCATGCGCGCCGCCTGCGCGGCACCCACGATCACCGACCACACCGCCGACTGATCCCAGCGAAGCAGCTGCCCGGTGAACGCGAGCGCCAGGGTCAGCAGCAGCAAGACCGCGCCCGTGAGCCAGTTGAGCTCGCGGGGGAACTTGTACGCCGCCATGATGTAGGTGCGCGAGACGTGGATGCCGATCAGCAGCACCATGGCCGACGCGCCGAAGTAGTGCATGCCCCGGAGGAAGCGGCCCAGCATCGCCTGCTCGGAGATGAAGCGGAGGCTCTCGTAAGCCTGCCCGCTCGACGGGACGTACGCGGTCGAGAGCGCGATGCCTGTGGCCACCTGCAGGATGAAGGCGATGAGCGTGGCGCTGCCGAAGACGTACCACCACCCGGTGCGCGGCGGCACGGGGTGCTCGAGGGCGCGACGGCCGGCGGTGATCAGGCCGCTGCGGTCGTCGAGCCAGGCGAGAAGGCGGGCGAGCACGCGCGGCTCAGGCAATCGGAATGGGGCTGGTGAGAATCTCGACCTCGCCGTTCCGGACCCGCACCGGGTATTGCGGCAGCGTGCGGGGTGGCGGGCCCGCGGAGACGGTGCCGTCGGCGTAGTAAACGCCACCATGGCAGGGACACAGGAACAGCTCCGCGTCGGCCACCCAGCGCACGGGGCAGCCGAGATGCGTGCAGTGCACCGAGAACGCGGTGAAGTGCTCGGCATCGTCGCGCCGAAGCCAGGCAGCCGTGCGGGCGGTGACCCCGGCCCACGGGAGCGGCGAGGCATCCTCGAACGCGACGTTGACGGTCTTGCCGATGGCGAACGTGTCGACCGGGCCCACCGGGCGCCACACGCGCGGCGACTTCCGCGTGAGCGGGGAGAGCAGGAAGCCGATCACCGGAACGGTGGCAGCCGTGGCGATCAGACCCGACAGGCCGAGGGAAAGCCGGGCGAGGAACCGGCGACGGGGCGTGGGAACAGCGGATGGCTCGGACGGATCCATGAGACACCCTCGCCGGAGGTTTCGGGAAGACGCAGTCCTCGCCAACATAGGGAATCCGGTGCGACCTCACAAGCGGATTCCGCTACGCTTCAGGCGGCCCCCGCGGCCGCGTCGAGCGGCGATACGCGCTTGGGGTGAGCCCGGTGTGGCGCTTGAACGCGCGGGTGAAATGGCTCTGGTCCGCGAATCCCGCGGCTAGCGCCAGGGTGGCGAGCGAGGCATCCGACCCGGCCAGGGCGCGCGCCGCCCAGTCGAGCCGCAGTCGGCGCACATAGGACCCCAGCGACATCCGAAAGTGTTGCCGGAACGCCCGCGCCAGGTGCGCGGGATGGACATCGGCCTCGCGCGCCAGCTCCGCCGCCCGAAGCGGCTCGGCGAATCGCGCGTGGACCACCTCCTGCGCACGCAGGAGCCAAGTGGGCGGCCCACGCCGCTCCTCCTGGTCGAGCCGCGCGAGTGACACCAGCAATTCCAGGGTCACGGCCTCCGCCGCAAGCGGGACGAGATCGTCGGTTTGCCGCAGCTCGCGCGCGAGGCGTTCGGCCTGCTCGGCGAGGCCGGCGTGATGGCGGTGCGAGACCCGGTCAAGGACCTGCGCGAAGGGCCGCAAGAGGTCGGCCGCCGCGGGATCGGGCTGCACGACGACGACCCGCGCGCCCAGTCGTCCCATGCGGTTGGCATGCACTTCGCCCGCCGGCTCCACGAACGTGGCGGCGGGCGGGCAATGATGCACCCGGCCGGGCACCTCGAGGTCGAACGAGCCGTCCAGCATGATCGCCACCGAGGCACGGTCGTGGGTATGCCGAGGCAGCAGCTCGTCGGGCGGGAACCACGCTTCGGCGAGGTGGAAGTCCCCCGTATCGAGCGACCGGAATGAGGAACTACCCATGGTGACGGGAACGCCACCGGATGTGGGCGGCATACGGGAAGGACGATCCGGCGGCCCGGGGGCCGCACACCGGCGTGCTCGTCCCGTTCCATGGGTGTCGATCAGGTGCAAGACCGTCTCCGGCCGACAGCTTACCCTGACTGGGGTCGTTCGTCCCCACCTCAGGAGGCACAGATGCCGAAGACCACCCGGGTCGGCCAGGCGCTGATCGCGCTTGCCGCGCTGGCCTGCACCGAGCCCGCCGGGCCGACCCCCGGCCGAAGCGGGTCGCCGTCGCCGAACGGGCTCGCCGTCGGAGTGGAGGAGTCGGTGACCGGTGGAGGCCAGTTCTTCCACCCAGACTTCGGCACCGTGACCCTCGCCTTCACCGCCATCCGGCACCGGGACGGCAGCGTGAGCGGACGGTGGCAGCAGAACCAGTTCGATGTCGGCTTCGCCTACAAGGGGGACGTGACCTGCTTCGCGGTCGACCCGGTGAACCACCGCGCCTGGATCGGCGGCGTCGTCACCGGCAGCAACGATCCCGACCCCCTGACGGCCGTCGGCAAAGACGCCTGGTTCCGGGTGCTCGATCTGCCACCGGGACCCGAACCCGACCGGAGCACCTTCCTAGGTTTCCAGGGCTCGGCGGGGATCGAGACCTCCGAGGAGTACTGCGCAGTCCGCCTCTGGGCGCCCGAGAACGCGCGGACCTGGCCACTCGAGCACGGCAACCTCGTCATTCACTGACTCGTTGGCCTCGCTGGACGGTCACTCGATCCCGTCGAGCAGCCAGAGGTCGCCGCCATGCGGCTCGGCGCGGTCGAACAGCACCCGCCGGCCGTCGGGCGACCAGACCGGATAGTCGATCCGCACGTCCGCATCCTCGAACGCGAACACGCGCCGCGGCGCGGTCCCGTCCACGGGATAGGCCCAGAGGGTCCGGTGGCCGCGCACGTCCATGAGGATCGACTCGTCGGGTGACCAGGACATGTGGGCGCCGCTCGACACCTCCGGCAGCGGCGTCAGTCCGCCGTCCGCGAGGGCGACCCGCATGATACGGCGCTCGGTCCCCGTCTCCGCGCGGAAGACGATGCCGCGGCCATCCTTCGTCCAGCGGAGAAAGTGCCCGCCGGCGCCCGTCGACGTCAGTCGCCGTTGCCCGGAGCCGTCCGCGTTCATGACCCAGACGTCCGTTCGGCCCAGCCGGTCGGACATGAATGCGATCGAGAGCCCGTCCGGCGAGTAGAACGGATTGGTGTCCATGCCCGGATCCTCGGTCAGCCGGCGCAGGCGACCATCGGCCACCGAGACCGCCCAGATGTCGCTGTTGCCGGCGCGCGCGGAGAAGAACGCCAGCGTCCGACCGTCCGAGCGCCCAGGACGGCTGATAGTCGCCGCCCGGCCCGCTCGTGAGCTGGCGGTTGGCGCCGCTTCCGAGGTCGTGCAGCCAGATGTTCATCTCGCCCTGGCGGTCCCAGTTGAAGGCGATCATTCGCCCATCGGGCGACCAGGCGCCGCGACTCTCCTCGCGGGTCGAGACTACCACGGGGGTCGGCGGGCCGGTGGCAGCGCCCGTCTCCGGCGATACCGGCAGTTGCCAAAGGTCGGCGTTGAGGCCGCGCACGGCGAACGCGAGCCGGTGCCCATCGGGCGCCGGCGCCGGCTCGACGTCGTCGCCTGCGCCGGTGGTCAGCTGCCGGGGCGCCCCGCCGGCCTGGCCGCTCGAGCCGACCGCGATGCGCCAGACGTTGATCCCGCCGCCCCGGTTTGACGCGAAATAGATCCAGCGCCCGTCCGGCGACCAGGCGGGGTCCTGGTCGGTCGACGCATCGTGCGTCACGCGCGTCGTCGCGTCACTCGCGACCTCGGCCGTCATGATATCGGAGTCGGTCTTCTCGATCCTCCGGAAGACCAGCCGCCGGCCGTCCGGCGACCAGCGCGGGCCGGCGTGGATCACGGCCTCGCTCGAATCGGAGGTGAGCTGCCGCGGGTTCCGCCCCGTGCCATCGCTGATCCAGATCCGCCGGGGACCCGCCCATGCGGCATCGAAAGCGAGTCGGGCGCCGTCGGGCGACCAGGCCGGCCCGAAGGCGTTGGAGACGAGCGGCGCCTCCCGACCCGACCCCAGGTCTACGCTCCATACGTCTCCACCCTCGAAGTACCAGCCGTTGAGATCGCCCGGCGCCAGCTTGCCGCTGTCGGCCGTGGCACGGACGAACACGAGCCTGCCGCCGTCGGGCGACCAGGCCGGCTGGATGTCGTCGCGGGGGCCGTGGGTGACCCGGCGCTCCTCGCCGCTCGCGAGCGTGCGCACGAAGAGCTGTCGGAAGCCGTCCACCTCCGCCACGTAGGCCAGCCGGGTCCCGTCCGGCGACCAGGCGGGCCATTCCTCCACCCCCGCACCGGTGGTGAGCTGGGTCAGTTTGCGATCGAAGCCCGAGGCGACGGTGCCGCCGGGGGCGCGCACCGCGGCGTCCCGCCGCCGCAAGAGCAGCGACCCGGAGGCGATCGCGGCGACGAGCGCGATTGCGGCGAGCGCGATCGTCATTGGACGCGCTCTCGCTCGGGCAGAGCCCACCACTCCCGGCCGCTCCAGCGCCGAGGCGAATTCGGCGGCCGAATCGAACCGGTCGCCCGGGGTTTTGGCCATGGCCTGGAGGATCGCGCGCTCGAGTGGCGGCGGCACCTGCCGCCCAGCGGTGCGAAGTGGCGCCGGCGCCTCCGTCATGTGCCGCGCGACGACGGCGTGGGGGGTCGCGCCCGTGAACGGCGGACGCCCGGCCACCATCTCGTAGAGCACGCACCCGAGCGAATAGATGTCGCTCCGGCCGTCCACTTCGGTCTCCGCGCCGGCCTGCTCGGGGCTCATGTAGCTCGGCGTGCCCATCACGGTGCCGGCAGTGGTGATCCGGTCGCCGCCCTCGGCCGACCGGGCGATGCCGAAGTCGGCGACGAGCGTGCTGCCGTCCCGGGTGAGGAGGATGTTCTCGGGCTTGATGTCGCGATGGACCACACCTTGCCGGTGGGCGTGTTCGAGCGCCTGCGCGGCCTCACGCGCGATGCGAACGGCCTCCGCGATCGAGAGCGGCGGCGTCCGGCTCAGGCGCTCGCGGAGACTCTCGCCGTCCACATACGGCATCGTGAACCAGAGCTGCCCGGCCGACTCGCCGGAGTCGAACACCGGCAGGATGTGCGGATGCTGGAGCCGCGCGGCCGTCTCGATCTCGCGCAGGAAGCGCTCCGGGGCGAGCTCAGCGGCGCGCTCTCCGCGCAGGACCTTGAGCGCGACGGGCCGCCGGTGGCGCACCTCGGTCGCGAGGTAGACGGTCGCCATCCCGCCGCGCCCGATCTCGCGCTCGACCACGTAGCGGTCACGCAGCTCGTCGAAGAACGCGGAGTCGTCGGACATGCGTCTGGCCTAGAGCCGCTCGGTGAGCAGCAGCAGGGCCGCGAGCAGCGGCCCATGCAGCAGGATCGCGCCGGGCACCAGGGCCCATCCCGCGGGCCGGCTCAGCCAGTGTTCCCTGAGCGCCCGGCGCAGCAGGTGGAGGGAGAACGGCAGGTTGAGGACCAGGGCCGTGACCAGGCCAGGCGCGTATCCGCCGAACAGGACGACCGCGGCCACCGTGTGCCAGACCGCGTTGAGCAGCACGGCGGATTGGATCAGCAGCAGCAGCCAGAGCGCGGTCCGGCTATCGGGACGAAGGTTCGCCCACCAGGCGACCGCGAACGCGACTGCGGTCACCACCGCCAGCGCGCTCCACACCTGCCCCGTCGTGAGCGGCGCGGCCACGGCCTGCCATCCGGCGGGCAGTCGCGCCAGGACGAACGGAAGGTAGCGCGGAAAGAACAGCGCCTCCTCCGCGTTGTGCACTGCGAGGAGGACGGGAACGAGCCAGAGCACTCGGCGGGGGGACATGTCGTACGAATGTACGCAGCCGCCGCCAACGCAGAAATGGCGGGCGGTCCGGCGGGGGTTCGTCATGGCGGCCTCTCCTCAGGCCCCCGGCTCCGCCGGCCGCACGCCGAGTCGCGCCGCATCTTCGGGACGGTCGACATCCGCCAGCAGCGTCTCGGGCCACCGGATCTCCGCCGCCTCGCTCCGATGCGCGAGGACGACCTCTCGCCCACCTCCCGCGCCAGCCCCGGCGAGCGCCGGAAACAGCGAGCGGGCGTACAGCGTCGGTGGCGCCTGCACCTCGCCGTACAGCGAGAGAACCAGCGGCTCGGTTCCCCCGCGGAACCGCTCGGCCAGCGTCTCGATCATCCCCGCCGTCACGAGCGGCATGTCGCCGAGAAGCACGACGGCCGCGGTGCAATCGCCGGGGACGTGCTCGATGCCGGTCTGCATGGAGCCGGCCATTCCCGCGCGATACCCCGGGTTGGTGACCGTCTCCACCGCCAGCCCGGCGAGCGCGGCCGCGACCGGCTCCGCCTCGTGCCCCAGCACGACGATGACCGGTGAGAGCCCCGCCTCGACGGCCTGGCGCGCCGCCCGGCGAACCAACGGCTCGGAATCGAGTCGCCACAGCAGCTTGTTGGCCCCGAGCCGGGATGAGGTGCCCGCGGCGAGCACCACGCCGGCGATGCGGCCTGCCCGCTCGGCTGTCACGCCCTCGTCACCTCGTCGAGCCGCCGCTCGAGGAACCGCCGCTCCGGCGCCTGCCGGGCGAGCCCCAGCGCGCGCTCGTACGAGGCGCGCGCCTCGGCCAGGCGGCCGAGCCGCCGGCAGAGGTCCGCCCGCGCCGAGTGGGCCAGGTGATAGTCCGCGAGCTCGCCGCGCGCGAGGATCGCGTCGATCAGCGCGAGGCCGGCCGCCGGGCCGTCGCGCATGGCCACCGCGGCGGCGCGGTTGAGCTCCACGATCGGCGACGGATCGGACGCGGAGCAGCACGTCGTAGAGCCCGACGATCTGCGCCCAGTCGGTCTCGGCGGCGCGCCGGCGCCTCGGCGTGGACCGCGGCGATCGCGGCCTGGAGCGTGTAGGGGCCGAACCGGCGCGAGCGGAGCGCCCGCTCGACCAGCGCGCTGCCCTCCGCGATCCGCGCCTGGTCCCAGCGCGAGCGGTCCTGCTCGTCGAGCAGGATCAGCTCGCCGGTGGCGGAGGTGCGCGCCGCGCGCCGCGCCTCGTGCAGCAGCATCAGCGCGAGGAGTCCCAGCGCCTCAGGCTCCGTCGGCTCGGGCAGCAGCTCCACGAGCAGCCGGCCGAGCCGGATCGCCTCGGCGGAGAGGTCGGCCCGCGTGAGCGTCTCGCCCGCGGACGCGGAGTAGCCCTCGTTGAAGACGAGGTAGACCACGTGCAGCACGCTGTCCAGCCGGTCGGGCAGCTCGGCGCGCGCCGGCACCTGGTAGGGGATCCCGGCCTCGCGGATCTTGGCCTTGGCCCGCACGATCCGCTGGGCCACGGTCGGCGGGCCGGTGAGGAACGCGCGGGCGATCTCCTCGGTGGTGAGCCCGCAGACCTCGCGCAGCGTGAGCGCGATCTGCGCGTCGGGCGGGAGCGCGGGATGGCAGCAGGTGAAGATCAGCCGGAGCCGGTCGTCCTCCAGCCGGTCGTCGTCCCAGTCGGCCGGGTCGGCGGCGCTCGCATCGAGCCGCTCGGCGATGGCGCCGAGCGACGCGTCGAAGCGCGCCCGGCGCCGGATGCCGTCGATCGCCTTGAAGCGCCCGGCCGAGACCAGCCAGGCGCGCGGATTCGCGGGCACGCCGTCGCGCGGCCAGCGCTCGACGCGCGGCGGCGAAGGCGTCGTGCATCGCCTCCTCGGCGAGATCGAAGTCGCCGAGGAGGCGGATCAGCGTGGCCAGCACGCGGCGCGAGTCGGCGCGGTAGACCGCGTCCACGGCGGCGCGCGCCTCGTCGGGAGACGTCACGCTACGGCTGGGTGAACTCCACGATGGGCCGGACCTCGACGCTGCCGATCTTGGCGGACGGAATCTTCGCGGCGACCTGGATGGCGTCGTTGAGGTCCCGCGCCTCGATCAGGTAGAAGCCGCCGAGCTGCTCCTTGGTCTCGGCGAACGGCCCGTCGGTCGTGCCGACCTTGCCGTTGCGTACCCGCACGGTCGTGGCCGTCTCCACCGGCTGGAGCGCCTCGCCGGCGAGGTAGTGGCCGCTCTGCTTGATGCCGTCGGTGAACGCGAAGTACTCGCCCATGAACGCGTTCGACTCGCTCTCGGGCATCGTGGCGACCTTCTTCTCGTCGTCGTAGATCAGGCACAGGTAACGCATGACGATCCTCCGGATCGGGGGTGAAACAGCTGGTGACGTCAAATGGTCGATTGGGTCGGATCGAATTCGACAGGTCGTCGTGAATGGCGGTGGCATCCGCCTCGGCGCATCAGAATGGAACGCCGCGGCGCGGTCTCAGTTGATCATCACCAACAGCCCAAATCTCTGTCCCGGTCACGCGCTCGAGCGCTGCCCGCAGGCGGGTCATGCTCCTCGAGCAGGAGGTCGAGCCTCGTCGGGATCCTCCCAGACCTCGGGATAGATCTCCAGCCGCATCATCTCTGCGGGCGAGAACCGCCGTCGCAGCTCGGCGTCGTCCACCCGGGCGAGCGCGTGCGGCGATCACCCGTGTCTCGGCGACGCTGTAGGCCCGAGGCGGCGCCATGCCGAGCTCGATGTCCAGCTCCGCGCCCCCCCGCCAGGAGGAAGTTGAGCGGCGGGTCGCCCTCCCAGGCGGTGCCCGTGAGGAGGTAGTGGAATCCCGTGCCAGGACTTTTCGAGAGTCGCCGTCGGGACCGAGATCGCCCTCGCCGGGCTGAAGCGCGAGGGGCGGAGGCTCCGGCGGCGGCGGCGGCGCCTTGCGCCCGAGCAACCGGCCGAACAGTCCCGGTCCCGGCGGCCGCTCCCGCGCCGACGCGACCGCGTTCGGGTCGTCGGGCACCATGATCTGCATGACCAGCGGCGGGTCGGCGACCAGCCGATCGATCGTCGCATCGCTGACGGCGGCGAGGCTGAGATAAAAGCCCATGCTACCTCCAATCTGCTCCGCGGGGTCCGCCAACGTAAGGCGGGCGAGGCGGCGGAACGCCGGTTAGCGGGCCATGTCCTCCAGCATCCGTCCCGCCACCTCCTTCACCAGCTTCGCGGCGACCGTCGCCGTCATGTCGCCCAGGTCCTGCCGCGGATTGTACTCCACGATGTCGGCACCGATGAGGTAGCCGCCCGTCCCCTGGATCAGCCCGATCACGTCGCGCACCGTCAGGCCGCCCGGATCCCGGTGCGACACGCCCGGCGCGAACGCCGGATCCAGGCCATCCAGGTCGATCGAAAGGTAGACCGCGCCATCCACGGTCGGCCGGCTGCCGCCCTGCCACGCGCGCATGTCGATCACCTCCACGCCGAAGCGCTCGGCCTGGGCCCGCTGATGGCCGTTCATGGTTCGGATGCCGACCTGAACCAAGCGGCTGGCCAGGCGCTCCTCCATGATCCGCGCGAACGGGCAGGCGTGGGAGAAGCGCTCGCCCTCGAATTCGTCGTACAGGTCCGAGTGGGCATCGATGTGGAGGATGGTGATCGCCGAGAGCCCCGCGAGCCACCGCCCGGAGCACGGGATAGGTGACCGAGTGGTCGCCGCCGAGCGCCACGGGACGGTGGCCGGCGGCGATGAGCGCCGCAATGCCCGATTCGATCCGGGCACGCGCCTCGGCGGTCCGCGGCAGATCCAGGTCGCCCTCGTCGCTCAGGCCGCCGGCACCGGTCACCTCACGCCCCTGCTCGCACCAGGTGTTCCACGAGGGCGACTGGAGCGCTTCGCGGATCAGCGCCGGCGCCTCCGCGGCGCCCTGGAGAAACGAGCTGCTGGCATCGTATGGGAGGCCGATGAGCCGGGGCGGTGCGAGGGGCACGGGTCGGTCCGGGTCGGGGTGGCTGGCCGAAGTCGGGATATCTTGAGAGTAATGAACGCCCTGCTTTTCGGCGCGACCGGCATGGTCGGACAAGGGGTACTCCGCGAGTGCCTGCGGGATCCGGACGTCGGCCGCGTCCTCGCCGTCGGGCGGCGCCCAACCGGCCAGGCGCACGAGAAGCTGCGTGACCTGGTGGTGGCCGATCCGGCCGACCTCCGCGCTGTCGAGTCCCAGCTCGTGGACTTCGACGCCTGCTTCTTCTGCCTCGGCGTCACGTCGGCGGGACTCTCGGAGGAGCGGTACACGCGGCTCACCTTCGACTTGACGCTGGCCGTGGCCCGCACGCTCGCCCGGCTCGACCCCGGCATGACCTTCATCTACGTCTCGGGCCGCGGGACGGACAGCAGCGAGCGCGGGCGAATCATGTGGGCGCGGGTCAAGGGCCGGACGGAGAACGCGTTATTGGCCTTGCCGTTCAAGGCGGCGTACATGTTCCGCCCCGGCCTACATCCAGCCGCTGGACGGCATCCAGTCGCGGACGCGGCTGTACCGGGTTGCCTACGCGACGATCGCCCCGCTCTACCCCCTGCTCAAGCGGCTGTTTCCCGGCGCCGTGACGACCACGGCGCAGCTCGGGCGGGCGATGCTCGCGGTGGCTCGCCACGGCTTCGCCCGGCAAGTGCTGGAGACTCGCGACATCAACGGGTTGTGATCCCGGGACGCCGCCGCCTGTGGATCACCGTCGCCGGCGTCTGCCTCAGGTGTCGATTTTGGCCAAGCTCGTTCGACTACATTATGGCGGGCGCCATGCCCGCCGGGACATTGCCGGAGCCACCGAAAGGAGCGACGCATGAGCGGCGTACGGGTGCTGGTCGGGACGCGGAAGGGCGCGTTCGTCCTGACGGCGGACGGGAAGCGTGACCGCTGGAAGGTCCGCGGGCCTCACTTCCCCGGTTGGGAGATCTACCATCTCAAGGGCTCGCCGGCCGAGCCGAACCGGATCTACGGGTCGCAGACGAGCGGGTGGTTCGGGCAGGTGATGCAGCGCTCCGATGACGGCGGCGAGACCTGGGAGACGGTCGGCAACGAGTTCGCCTACGACGGCGTGCCCGGCACTCACATGTGGTACGACGGGACGCAGCATCCGTGGCAGTTCGCGCGGGTCTGGCATCTGGAGCCCTCGCTGACCGACCCCGACACCGTGTACGCCGGGGTGGAGGACGCCGCCCTCTTCCGCTCGACCGATGGCGGCCGCACGTGGAGCGAGCTCTCCAGCCTCCGCGGCCACCCCTCGGGGCCATCCTGGCAACCGGGTGCCGGCGGGATGTGTCTGCACACCGTCCTCCTGGATCCATCCAACCCCAAGCGGATCTTCGCCGCGATCTCGGCGGCGGGCGCGTTCCGGACCGACGACGGCGGTACGACCTGGCGGCCGATCAACCAGGGCCTCAAGTCCCAGGGCATCCCCGATCCGAACGCCGAAGTGGGACACTGCGTCCACCGGATCGCGATGCACCCCTCGCGGCCCAACGTGCTGTTCATGCAGAAGCACTGGGACGTGATGCGGAGCGACGACGCCGGCGACTCGTGGCATGAGGTGAGCGGCAACCTGCCGACCGATTTCGGCTTCCCCATCGACGTCCACGCCCACGAGCCGGAGACCATCTACGTCGTCCCCATCACCAGCGACTCGCATCACTTCCCGCCCGAGGGCAAGCTCCGCGTGTACCGGAGCCGAACCGGTGGAAACGAGTGGGAGGCGCTCACCAAGGGGCTGCCGCAGCAGGACTGTTACGTGAACGTGCTGCGCGACGCGATGGCCGTCGACCGGCTGGACCCCTGCGGCATCTATTTCGGGACCAGCGGCGGGCAGGTCTACGGCTCATCCGACTCGGGGACGACCTGGACGCCGATCGTCCGGGACCTTCCGGCGGTACTGTCGGTCGAGGTCCAGACGCTGCCATGATCCGGGTCGTGCTGCCGCAGCACCTGCGGGCGCTGGCGCGGGTAGGCGAGGAGGTGGAGCTGCAGGTGGAGGGGCCGCCGACGCAGCGCTCGGTGCTCGACGCCCTCGAGGCCCGCTATCCGATGCTGCGGGGTACCATCCGCGGACATGCGACGCTCCAGCGCCGGCCGTTCGTCCGATTCTTCGCGTGCGAACAGGATCTGTCGCACGAGCCGGCCGACGCGCCGCTTCCCGAGCCGGTCGCGAGCGGCGCCGAGCCGTTCATGGTCGTGGGGGCGATGGCGGGAGGCTAGGGATGGTCACGCGTCACGGACGGGTAGAGTAGCCGGGATCCATTTTCCAGTGAACGGGCGAGCGAGGTGACTCGAATGCGACGTGCCTTTCTATTCGGACTCACGCTGGGTTTCGGTGTGCTGGCGGCCAGCGTACTACCCGACCTCCGTCGATACTTCAGGATCATGCGGATGTGACGCGCCCGGCACTGCGCCGCTAGCGGCGGCCGAAGGTCCAGTTCGTGTAAAGGCCGACCCAGACCATCACCGCCGCCAGCGCCAGATACATGAGCGCCGTGCCCGCGTCACCGATCAGGTTGCGCAGCCAGCGCGCTCGCCAGTTTTCCCAGAACCACCATGGGCGCGTCACGGTCATGACGGCCAGGAAGCTGCCCACCCCCACCCAGAGGGCGCGGTCCCGCGCCCACCCCGCGGCCGGCGCTGCGACCACCAGGCTCCCGACCACTGCCCCGGAGACCGCAAGCAGGATGAGTGCGCCACGGCCGCCGCTCCGCGGCGGAGCCGGCCGGTCCGGTTCCGCGTCGTGCGACCACTCGCGCACCGCGGCGGCCACCAATACGAGGCTGAGCAGCCCGAAGGCGATGATCGCCGCCTTCGCCTGCATCGGACTCACTGCGGAAACCGGCCGTGCTTGAAGAGGTGGTACCAGACCGGCCGCTCCTCGGCGGTGAACACCTCGAGCTCCTCGAAGATCTCCCGTGCAAATTCCGTCGGCCCGAGCCCGCTGGCGGTGATGACCTGCCGGTCCCGCACGGCCAGCTCATCCACGTACTGGCCGCCGCCGGCGTATTCGGGGGCCAGGCTCGTCAGGTACGCCTGCTCATTGCTCGTGTGCGCACGGTCGTTGAGCAGGCCCGCACGGGCCAGGGCCAGCGTCGCGCCGCAGATAGCGGCGATGGGCACCTCGCGCGCGCGCAACTCGGCCAGCACCGCATCGAGCTCCGCGCGCGGATAGATCCCCTCCCACATGTCGCCGCCGGGCAGAATCAGAAGCCGCACGGCCGCGAGGTCCAGGCCGGCGAGGGCGCGATCAGGCACCACGCGCAATCCGCCCATCGAGCGCACGGGCGCATCGGTGAAGCCGAGGGTGACGATGTCCAGGCCGCCCGACCGGCGAAGCTCGGCGAGGGCGTAGGCGGGCTCCCAGTCGGCGAAGCCCTCGAAGACGAGCACGTGAACGGCAGCATTCATCGGAGAAGCTCGAGTCAGTAGCGCAGTGGCCGCTGCATGATCATGACGTGCGCCCAATAGGTGCCCGACGCCATGACGTATGGATGGATCCCATCCTCCGTGGTCGAGAGACCCATCGACGCCGCCGTCCGATACGGCGTGTGGATCGATTGCCAGGCGTCGATCTGATCGCTCGCCGCGTTTCGCGCCGGATCGTACCCGCTGACTGGTCCGTACATGCGGTATCCCGCCGTCGGCGCCTTCGTGATAGGCAGCTTTCCGCTCCGGATCTCCGCATCGATCGTCCCCTCCAGCGCGGAGTCGGCGACGCCCTGGGCGATGAGCTGCCGGATCCGGTAGATCACCGGCACGAACCCGGCCTGATAGCACCGCACGTCAAAGGTGGAGTCGCCCGGGGAATCGGCAAGGCAGATCATCCCGTTGGCGCTCGGGCGCCAGACCTGCGGCTGTCCGCGGTCGTCGAGCGTCACGACGCCGGCGGCGGCCCGCAGCTCGGCCGGCAGGGGGAGCACGGCCGCGGCGATCTGGCGCGCCCGGTCCGGGCGCTGTGCGGCCGCGCCGGCCGGGCCGAGGAGGCACACCAGGCAGAACACCAGCGCGACCTGGGGGATCTTACCCATGGGGCCTCGGGTCGGATCCGAATCGCAACACGTGTCCATCCGGATCCTCCACGCGCATCTCGTACGCCCATGGGTAGCTCGTGGGCGGTTCCTGGAACCGTGCACCGCGCGCCGCATACTGCCGGTAGAGCGGCTCGATGTCCTCCACCCCGATCCAGACCCAGGTGCCCGGCTGTCCCTGGCTCTGCTGGCAAAGCATGATGGCCCTGCCGTCGCGCGAGACGGACACCATGATCGACGTGTCGTCGCCCCAGTCGAGCCTGAAGCCGAGCACGTCGACATAGAACCGCACGCTGGCTGCCAGGTCCTTCACGCTCAGGATCGGGATGGTGCATTCGACGGCAACAGTCGCCGTGCCATCGTACGGCTGCGACGACCTCGGAGCGTCCGGCACCTGCTCGTCCAGCGATTGGCGATATGTCACGCACCCGCGAAGGAATTCGGGCCAGTCGGGCACGGTCGGAATCGGATCTTCCTTCTCCGGCAAGAGACCCCAGAGCGCGGGATGATGCCAGCAGAGCTCGTGACCGGTGCTGTCCCGGTGGTCCCGTATGCCGCGGCGGAGTCTTCGCACCTCCTCGACCAGGCGCTCGCGAGGCATCCCGGCCAGGTCTTCGTCCATCGTCTCTTCTCCTGAACGCGTCCTGAAGCGCTCCGCAGACTGCGCCGACTGCCTCCTGTTACTCGGCGCGCACTGCCACTCGGTGCCACGCGTTGTTGCCGTACCCCTTCACGTTCCAGGTCTCACGGAGCGTCCGCGGCTGCGTGGCTTCGGTCTCGTCGGTCGCGCGCGCCGCCAGCGTGTGCCCTCCCGGGGCCAGGTCCACCGTCGCCTCCCATAGTGACCAGGTCCAGGCCGCGCCCTCGACCGCGATTCGCGCCGGAATCCAGTCCTCGCCGCCGTTGGGGGAGACCTCGACGGCCGTCGGGGGCCGTCCCTCGGACCCCATCGCCCACCCGCAGACCCGCACGTGGCCTGCCGGGACGACCCGATCCTGTGTGGGCTCCAGGATCACGGCGTTGAGCGGAACGCCGCTCATCGCGATGCCGGCAGAGACGTCGCGAGGATCCTGAGGATTGAGCTCCCGCTGGACGCGGTACGCCTTGCTCTGGAAATAATTGTCGGACGGCTCCTCCGCGAGCGTGATGCGGCCGAGCCACTTGACGCTCCGTGCGCCGATCCAGCCCGGCACGACCACCCGGATCGGGAAACCGTGCACCGCCGGCAGCGGTGCGCCATTGAGCTCGCTCGCCAGGAGGACCTCGGCACTCAGCGCCTTGGCGAGATCGATCGATCCGCCGAATCCAGACCGGTGGCCATGGCGCTCCACCTCATCGAGGCCGATGAACTGGACGTGCCGCGCTCGCTCTCCTACCCCCACGGCCCGGAGCAGGTCGCTTAGGGCGACGCCGGTCCACTCCCCCGTGCTGACCGGCTCCGGCCCCCACGGCAGCTCGCTCGACAGCGGGCCCAGCGACAGGAACTCGTCTCGCCGGAGCCCGGCGCAGACGAGCGTCGCGGTGACGGATCGCCGGGGAAACGTGTCGCGGAGCTCCTCGAGCGAGAAGCACCGCGGATGATCCACCAGCCCGTCGACCTCGAGCCGCCAGTCGGTGGGATCGATTCGGGGAATGGAAGCGTGGCTGCGAGTGAAGAACTGGTCGACCGGGGTCACCAGGCCATCGGGCCGTACCGGCCAGATGGCCGTGTTGAGGCCTTCGGCGTCACGGACGAGGCGATGCCCGTCGGTGGTCATGCCGGCGACCTCGACTGCGGCATCCGATCGGATCGTGCCTTCCTGCAGCACCCGGGCGAACCATCCTCTCCGGCCCGCCATCGCCCGAATGAATGCGGGCCCGCGCTCGAGCCCGACATACGGCAGCGTATGGAGAATCGTGCACGGATCGCAGGCCTTGCTCACCTCCAGTACGACCTCGCCGACGTGCACTCGGACGCCTGGCCGCAGCGCGTCCACCGGCAGGCCGGCCACCGTCAGGTTTTCGCCCATGTCGCCCGGCTGTACAGGCCAACCCTCGGCCCGGAGGTCGCGCCAGGGTCTCCTCGCTCAGGAGCAGGACAGCCTGGTCCAGATCACCAGCGGCCTTCTCGGTTCGCCAGCGATTGAAGTCGCCCTGGACGCCCTCCAGCGTCACGAAGAGCTCAGGGACGGAGCGCTTGGGGAGCCCGCGGGACCGCCCTTCCTTGGGCTTGAGACTCAGCTGAACGATTCTGCCTCCCACAATGCTCTCCTATGCGAAGGGCTGGTCGATGGCCACGCTCTGCGGCGAGAAGAACCGCGGGCCTTTGTCGGTGATGTAGAGACAGTCCTCGAGGCGGATGCCGAACTCGCCGTAGATAGCGATCATCGGCTCGTCGCTGAAGCACATCCCCGGGGCGATCGGCGTGGTGTTGCCCCGCACGAAGTTAGTCCACTCATGGCCGTCGAGCCCGATGCCGTGTCCGGTGCGATGGGGCAGCCCGGGCAGCCGATAGTCGGGACCGAACCCGGCGTCGGTGATCACCTTGCGAGCCGCGGCATCGACCGCTTCACAGGGGACGCCCACCTGGGCCGCGGCGAACGCGGCATCCTGGGCCTTTCGCTCCAGGTTCCAGATCTCGGTCTGGCGCCGGCTGGGCCGTCCGAAGACCGTGGTGCGCGTCATGTCCGACTGGTACCCCTCCACGGCGCATCCCGAGTCCAGCAGGACAATGTCTCCCCGTGTCAGCCGCTGCGGCTGCACGCTGCCATGCGGAAACGCGGAGTACTTGCCGAAGCCCACCAGCGCCCATGGGTCACTGCCGCCGAGGCGGATCATGGCGGTGGTCATGTTGTCGCCGAGCTCGTACTGGGTCATGCCCGCGCGCAGGGTGGCGAACGCGGCCTTGAAGGCGAGGATCGTGATGTCGGTGGCCCGCTGCATCAGCGCCAGCTCTGCGGCCGACTTGATCATGCGGCAGCCGGCGGTCACCGGCGTGGCTGAGACCAGGTCGGCGGATGGCGCGGCCTGCCGGAGCCCGTCTACGACGAAGAACCGCACCTCCTCTTCCAGGCCGACCTTCTCGCTCGCGGCGCCCCGATCCTTCAGGATGCCGGCGATCCTTGCGAATGGATTCTCGTCCTCCTGCCAGACGCGGATGTCGTCGCCGAAGCGGATCAGCTCCCGGGCCCGCGCCTCCTCGAAGGCGGGACAGACCCACGCCGGCGCGCCGGTGGCGGGAATCACCATCGCGAACGTCCGCTCCGACGGGTGCCAGTCCACGGCCGAGTAGTAGTGCATCGTCGTTCCAGGCTCGATCACGATGGCGCCGATGCCCAGCGTCGTCATGAATCCCTGGGCCCTGGCGATGCGGGCACGGCGCTCCTCGTCCGTGATCGCCGCGATGCCATCGGTCTTCGGCGTAAGCGCTTGAATCGGCGCGGGAAGATGGCAGGGGTCGGTGGCGGGTGCGCGCAAGGCGCCCGGGCCCAGGGTGGCGGCGCCCGCCACTCCCGTCGTCAGTGCCGCGGCGAACTCGCGGCGGGTGATGTCCATGCACACTTCCTGGGTTCAGGGTTCACCGCGCTCGAACGTCGAAGGGTACAGCCCGGCGCTGCCATCGAGGTTGCCGGTCTCGGCGTACGTCATCGGCAGCGTGTCAGGCGCGAGCAGCCGGCCTCCCACCACCTGTCCCAGGACGAGCTCGTGATCGCCGGCGGGGTGACGGCCGACGAGCCGGCATTCCAGGTAGGCCACCGCATCCAGCAACACCGGCGCACCGCCGTGAGCCGCCTGCCACCGCTGACCCGTCAGCTTGTCGACCGCCCACCCGGATTGCGTGCCGAAGTGGCGTGCGAGCTCGACCTGGCCGCGGCCCAGGATGCTCACCGCAAACGCCTCCGCGGCCACGAGAATGGAAAACGAGGCGTGCGACGGGTTGATGCTGAGCGCCACGAGCAGAGGATCGAAGCTGACCTGGGTCACCCATGCCGCGGTGAAGCCGTCCCGCTGCTCGCCGTGCGCCACCCCGACGACATAGAGCCCGTTGGTGAGCCGGCGACACAGCTCCAGTGGCAACATGCTAGAGGCCGAACTGCCGCAGATGGTGGTCCGTGTGCCGAAACCCCCAGCGCTGCCAATCCCTCGGGATCATGGCACCGAAGTGTCCATGAGTCGTCGGAAACGCGTTCGGCGGCGCCGACCCCAGGGCACGCAGCCCCGCGATGGCGCGCTCGCGATCGAGGGCGAAGACGGCAGGTGGGGTTCCGCCGATCCGCTGGTCGACGTTCGGCGGCGTTGGCAGGCCGTGAGGCCAGGGGATCGCCGTGTAGAGGGCCAGCAGCTTGCGGACGCGTCGCGCCGGGGCGACGTCCCCGGCGGGCCGGGCGAGCACGCTGGCGCTCACGTCGGCCAGGTGGCAGAGCATCTCGTGCGCGGACAGCGTTCCCCATCGCCGCGGTGTGGCGGGTGTGAGGCCCTCCAGGCGGCGCACCAGGCCGTCGAGCACGCGCGGATCGGCGACCGTCTTCACGAGGGGCCTCCGATCTGTTCCGGCGGAACAACCGATATCGGGCGCACGATAAGCGTGGAAAGCATGACGGCGACCAGCGTCCGCTCACCCGGCCCGGCTGTAAACACCTCGGCCTGGCAAACGGTCAGGGTGCGCCCGGCGCGAAGGACGCGGCCGCAGGCCAGAAACGACTCGGCGCGCGCGGGGGCCAGCAGGTTGATCTTGAATTCCACCGCCAGCACGTCGGTCCCCGGCGGCGTCAGCGTATAGGCGGCGTAGCCGTTCGCCGAATCCGCGATGCTGGCGATTGCCCCGGCGTGCATGAAGCCGTCCTGCTGGCAGAATCGCAAGGCGAAGGGAAGCGAGAGGTGTACCTCTCCCGGCGCCAGAAACGCGATGGCCGCGCCGAGCGTCGTCATGTGGCTCTGGCGGCTGAAGCTCTCGCGTACCTTCGCCTCGTAGGCGGGGTCCTCCATCCTCGCCGCTCGCCTCGTCATAGAATCTGCCGCTCCTCGCTCACAAAGGAGGCACATCGCGCCGGATCGATGAAGTGCGCCTCGTCCGCCGTCGATGCTTGCCACTCGGGTGACCGGCGGGCCCGCGCCAGCGCCGAGACGTCGTCGAACCACAGCTCGGCCATGCCGTCGAAGTCACTCTCCCGGGTATCTCCCGGCCCTGGGACCGCATGGCTCTGGACCAGCTTCCGAAGGCCGGGGATGCGCGCCCCGATGGGGCCGTGAACCTCGGCCCAATAGCGGCGGAACTCGTCCCGACTGAGGCCCGGCTTCCGGCAGATGCAGTACACGAGCTTCACCATGGCGAGTCACGCCCGCGTCGCGAGGCGCATCAAGCGCCAGGCCCACGGGCTCAGCGCCACGGCGATCAAGCCGAACAGCACGCCGGTCGTCATCACGTAGGCTCTCATGTATCGCCTCCCGAGGCGACTAGGGGCTACCGGTCAAGTTCTCCTGCACGAAGCGCGGACTGAGATGCACATCGAGTTGGACAAGGGGTCCGTCACCGATGCAGCGAAAACTGTGAATCTCGCCGGCCTTGATGACGAGAATGTCACCCGCCCCCGCTTCGAATTCCTCTCCGTTGACGGTCCAGAGACCGCGGCCTTCCCTTACGAACTGGACTTCGTCGTACGGATGACGATGGGGACCCGGACCACGGCCAGGGAGGGCGCTGAGGAGGAATACGGAGACGTTGACATCACCGTTGTCTGCCCCGACGAACTGATGAGAGCTGCCATGAAATGGCAGGTCCTGCTGACGAACGCGGTACATCCCGGCGATGCTCCCATGGTGGGTGTTGGTGGCGGCCCGTCGAACAGTAACGTGGGCGCCATTTCTAAGGAAACGAGGCGGCCCGATAGACGCGCTTGGACGACCAGGATAGCTTAGGCCGCTGGTGCCTTTGACGCCCCCAGCCATGCCGGGACTCCATCATGCCCTCGTACGCCGAATACCTGAAGATCGATGAGTTGCTCGCCCTCCAGCGCCCGCTGTCGGAGGGACCGGAGCACGACGAGATGCTCTTCATCGTGATTCATCAGGTGTACGAGCTCTGGTTCAAGGAGATCCTCCACGAGCTGGACCATCTCGAGCGGATGCTGTCGCGAAACGATGGCGCCCGCGCGCGCCACACCCTGAAGCGCATCCTCACCATCCTCAAGGTCCTGGTCGCCCAGCTCGACATCCTGGAGACGATGACGCCGCTCGAGTTCCTCTCGTTCCGCGATCGGCTCGAGTCCGGGAGCGGATTCCAGTCGTTTCAGTTCCGGGAGCTCGAGTTCGCGCTGGGCTGGAAGGACGCGAAGGCGCTGGACCGCTACCCCGCCGGGAGCGAGATCCGGCACAAACTGGAGCGCCGGCTCAAGTCGGGATCCCTGTGGGACTCCTTCCTGCATCACCTCGCCGAGCACGGTGTCCCGGTGCCTGCGGGCCGACCTCGAGCGGGATGTGACCCGGCGGGTGGAGTCCTCTTCCGCCCTCCGGGAGGTGCTGGTCGGCGTCTACCGCCACCAGCCGGCACTGGCTGAGCTGTGCGAACGGCTGGTGGATCTCGACGAGGGGCTCATGGAGTGGCGCTACCGGCACGTGAAAATGGTGCAGCGCACGATCGGGACTCGGCGGGGCACCGGCGGAAGTGCGGGCGCCGACTATCTGCTGGCCACCCTCAATCAGCCGCTGTTCCCGGATCTCTGGGCGATCCGAACCGAGCTGTGATGGACCCCGCGTCCCTCTACGGCTCCCCCAACGCTCTCGCACCCCACTATTCGCGATTCGGGGTATCCGACCGTCTGCTGCTGACGGGCCACTCCCACCAGGCCTGGCCGGATTGCGGCCTCGACGGGCACCTGGCCGCCTGGCTCGATGCGGCGCGCTACGTGGACGACAAGTGGGAGCACGCGTTCGGCCGGGCCGAGCGAGTCCGCGAGGAATTTGCCCGGCTCCTGGGAGACGCCGGGGGCGGCATCGCGCTGGCGGCCAACACCCACGACCTGCTCGTCCGGCTGCTCTCCGCCCTGCCCCTGCGGACGCGGCCGCGATTGGTCACGACCGACGGCGAATTCCACAGCATTCGGCGCCAGCTCGACCGCCTCGAGGAGGAGGGCCTGACCGTCGTCCGGGTGCCCGAGGCTCCGCTCGGGTCCTTGGCCGACCGGCTCAGCCGGGCGGTGGATGATCGCACAGCCCTGGTGCTCGTCTCCGCCGTCTTCTTCGACACCGGACGCATTGCCCGCGGGCTCGGCGACGTCGCGGCGAGCTGCCGGCGACACGGATCCAGGTTGCTCGTGGATGCGTATCACGCGCTCAACGTCGTGCCGGTCTCGCTCGCCGAAGACGGCATCGGCGACGCGTTCGTCGTCGGCGGCGGATACAAATATTGTCAGCTGGGAGAGGGCAACTGTTTTCTGAGGATCCCGCCGGACACCGACCTGCGGCCGGTCGTCACGGGATGGTTCAGCGAGTTCACCGCCCTGGCGGACCGGCAGCGCGGTGAGCGGGTGGCCTATGGACCGGAGGGCGACCGGTTCGCGGGCTCGACCTACGATCCGACGAGCCATTATCGCGCCGTCGCGGTCTTCGACTTCTTCCACGAGCGTGGGCTGACGCCTCGACTCCTGCGGGAGGTGAGCCAGCATCAGGTCGGGCTGCTCGCTTCCGCATTCGACGCGCTCGATCTCGACCCCGCGGTCGTGAGCCGGGATCGCGACTGTCCGCTCGGCGAAATCGGCGGATTTCTCGCGCTCCGAGCCCCGGTGGCGACCTCGCTGGCCCGGAGCCTCCATGCGCGCGGGGTCTGGACGGATGCCCGCGGTGAGGTGCTGCGGCTGGGTCCCGCACCGTACCTGTCGGACCGGCAACTCCAGGACGCGATCGGAGTGTTGGGAGAGGTGGTGCGGGCGTAGGCGCCTCCCCCAATCGTCAGAGATCTCTGTCGTCGGCCAGAACCTTCTGCACGCCCGGCACGGGGAATTCGCTTCCGCCACCGCGGTGCAGACAGTCGAGCGGGGCGTCTTCGCCAAGGCGGTGTGGGGCTTCTGAGCTAGGAGGGCTCTCGCCTGGCGACGGCAACGTGCGCCGGTGAGGCAAAGCGGACCGTCCCGTCCGAGGTCAGGTACTGTTGGAAAACCGATTCGGCCTCCGTCAGGATGCGCTCGACCATCTGCCGATCCAACTGAACGCCCGTGATTGGCAGCCACCCGCTCAAGTCGGTGTCCACCATGGCGCGGATGCTGGGGAACTGGCCGGTGCCGGCCTGGGTGGTCAGTGAGCTGAGCGGAATCCCGGCGCCTGAGAACGTCCGTTCGAGCACGGCCCGGTCCCCCAGGACGAAGGGAGAACGCAGGACGTCGGCCGCCGCAGGACCGGCCATCCGTTCCACCAGCTCCACCTCGGCGGCATAGGCCGGGGTGTCTTCCAGCGACGCCCAGACGGCCACGGCCATCCGGCCACCCGGCCGCAACACCCGCCACATCTCGCGAAGGGCCCGGGAGCGGTCCTGAAAGAACATCAGGCCGAACTGGCTCACCACGGCATCGAACGCGGCATTACGGAATGGAAGGCTTTCGGCTACACCGTGATGCCACGAGAGGCCGGGACTCGCGCGCGCGGCGATGGTCAGCATCCCGGGATCGAAATCGAGGCCCGTCACCGACCCCGCGGGTCCGACGGCCTCGGCCACAACCCGTGACAGCACACCCGTCCCGCAGGCCACGTCCAGGACTCGATCGCCGGGCCGAATGCCGGCGGCTGCCACGACCCGAGGCGCCCATTCGCGCATGAGCGCCGGGACAACGGCCTCCTCGTAATTCGTGGCCGCCCCGACCTGGGTCGCGAGATCAGGGTTGTTCATCCCGGCTCCGGGAGTCCGCACGCCGCCGCCAGCACTGCCACCCCCTCCTCGACTTCCGCCCGGTCGTGACTCCACAGCTCGGACAGCAGGACGTGTTGTCCGCCCCGAAGGCGAACGGCCGGGCGCCAGATCGCGCCACCCTCGCTGTCGCTGCCCTGCTCGACTTCGGCGGCCACCAGATCGTCGAACGAGAGCCGCCGCACGTGGCGACCCGAGAGCCCGATGCGTACGAGCTGCACCTGGCGGCGGGTGAGATCGAGCTGCACCCGCATCTTCGGAGTGCGCGCGAGCCACCAGAGGGCGCCGACGCTCACGCCCACCCCTATGCCGAGGCTGGCGAGCCGCTCCCAGAGCTCGAGGTCGTCCGCGTTGGTGGCCAGGCCAAGGGGCATGGCCACGGCTACCAGGCCGCCGGCCAGGAGGAATACGCCCAACGCCCAGGAGAGCGCGGGGCGGTCTCGGATCGAGATCTGGCCGTCAGTCCGCGTGATGCGCAGGGACCCTCCGGTGCCCAAAGCTCAAGCCGACGGCGCGACCAGCTCCGCTCCCGTCGGGCGTAACCGTCGTCCCCGAAACACCGCGACCGTCGAGCCCTCCGCGAGAAAGGCGGACACCGGCGACGCCCCCAGGACGCGGGCGAACGGTGCGCCGTAGAGCGCACCGGCATCACACGTGAGCGAGGCCTGCCGTACGGCCCACACCCGCCACGGAAGATGGCTGACGTGATACTCCAGGCAGCCACCGTCCCGTTGAGCTGTGTAGCCCCAGTAGTGCTCCGAGATGAACGCCTGCTCCGAATCCGGCATCGGCAGCGCGGGAGCGCCCTCGGTTTCCACCTCCAGGTGCGCCCAGTGACCTTCGTGGAGCCACTCATAGCGCACGCGGCCCATCTCACCTGTGGCGGCGCGATCCATCGTGATACGGTGGCGCATCGGCAGCGCGATATAGGGCTCGTTGTACCAGAGGCGGGCCACCACGGCGATCGCCTGGCGGGGCACGATTTCGCGGAGAAACACCACGGCTCGCCGCCAGCCTTCCGGGCCCCGGCGGCGGACGTAGAATCGCAGGTTCACCTCGTCAAAGCGCCGGTGAAACGGGATCGGCGCGCCCAGCACCCGGGTCTCGAGGAACTGAAAACCGACCAGGCTCACCAGCGTTCGGCCGCGCCAATC
This sequence comes from uncultured Gemmatimonadales bacterium, assembly GCA_963728705.1. Lineage (GTDB taxonomy): Bacteria > Gemmatimonadota > Gemmatimonadetes > Gemmatimonadales > GWC2-71-9 > CAVVWJ01. The sequence goes on along the minus strand of CAVSLY010000008.1, from coordinate 30,466 downwards.
GTCGAGCTCGGTTCCGCGCGGCACGAACGGCCGCAACACGTGCGGACCGACCTCGTATTGGAGCATGGCCAGGAAGCGCCAGTCCGCGGTGAGGAAGGGCCGCTCCGGCATTGGCAGAATGCGGTCTGGTGCGCTCACGGCTTGATCCTGGCGTCACCGCCCTGCTCCCAGGAGCACCTCCTCACGACAGCGGTAGGAGACCTCAACCAGCGTACTCGCCGGTGGTGCCGTAGGGTGTAGCATACGATCCCCTTCGCCGGGGCCATCACAGCGCGACGTGCTCGAGACCCTGACGTCGCCGCCACCAGAACCAGCGTGCGGCCAGACAGGTGATCCCCACCGCATAGAGACCCGGCTCGACGATGGTCACGACTCTCATGAGCCAGCCCCACGACGGGTCGTCACGCCACAGCTCGACGCCGATCACGAGCAGCCACCATACCAGGTGGGCAGCGGTCAGTACCACCCCGAGGCGTACGTCTCGATTCCTGGCTGCCATGAGCGTGTAACTGCCGCCGGCAAGCAATGCCAAGATGGTGGGTGCGAACGAGAGCAGGCCGAGGTAGAACATCCCGAAGGCATCCTCGCCCTGGGAATGGATCCAGTCGGCAACGGCCCATAGACAGTAGGCGCCCACCGTCACGCCGCTGGCGAGGAACAAGGCGAAGACGACATCCAGCCACTGTCGGTGCGGATAGTCCGCTGGCATCGGCCCTCCGTTACGACCCTATGGCGACAGCGCAATCGCTCACCACAATTCCCCCGGTCGCCATTCGGCCGACAGCGGTTCCGTCAGGTCCAGCGTCGGAGACCCCGGCAGCCGGTAAATCATCACCGACTCCTCCGGAGTCTCGATGACGCGCACGTCCTGCCGGATCGATAGCGGCCCGCTCCAGCGCGCCCACCCGAGACGGCGATAGAGCGCTTGCCCGCGATCGGACGGACACAGCGCGGCGAGCTGAAAGGTGGCCACCCGGCTCACCAGCGTGCGCATGACCGCTGAGGCGAAGCCACGACGCTCGTGCACCGGATCCGTTGCCACCGCTTCCACGTACGCCGTCCGAAGCGGGGCGCTCCCTCCCGGCGCCAGCCACCGCGTCACCCAGAGCGCGTGGCTGACAATCGTGCCCTCGACGACGGCCAAGACATGCACCGGCTCCACGAAGGTACCGAAGGCTGGTCGCAGATCCTCCCCGTAGGCTCGGTCGCAAAGCTCGAGGATCTCATCGCGTGTCTGCTCGGAAAGCTCGGCAGAGGATCTGACATGAATGGTGGTCCGTGCCAATGATCGGGTGGCAAGCGCTAGTCTTGCAAGACGAAGGTGACCTTTAACAGCACCCGATACTCGGTGATCTTCCCCTTCTCGATCACGACCTTTTGACTCTTGATCCATGCACCGCTGAGGTTGCGAAGGGTCTTCTCGGCACGGGCAATACCCTTCTGAATCGCGTCCTCGAAGCTCTTCGACGAAGAGGATTGGATCTCGGTGATCTTGGCGACGGACATAAGGCGCTCCAGGCCAGGATAACTGGCGGCCATTGGGTGGGTGGGGATACACTCTCGACTTCAACCTATGCCAATGAGAGGAGAACGAAAGACTCGGGGCCGTCAGATCGACCTCTTGCAACTCTACGGGTCGGACCAGCGTTACTTGATTTCCATCAAGTACGACGTCAACCGCTTGATCCTGCCCGCTTGCATTAGGAACACGTCGCAGAACCGGAGGTTGAGGGCACCCCCATCACGTTTCCGTGCACGCACCGAGCCTTCAGCAACGACAACGTCGCCACCCTCGATCAATCGACTCACGGCAATATCCGGACTGCCCACAAATGCTTCGTTCTCGATCTCCTTGTCGAAGGCGGCCTTGCCCTTCGAATGAAACATGCCCGGGATCTCCCATTCGACGTCGTCCGTCAAGCAGGAAAGGATTTCCTCGTGGTCACTCACGCGGAAGCCTGCCATGTACTTCTCGACCGTACGCTGATTCTCTGTCAATGACCGACTCCAAGCTCTGGTGTCCTTTGTAGCTCGCCGCAACTGAGTCGTTGCCGCTAGCCGGTGGTCGCGGTGTCCGCCTACCGAAGGGTTAATCAGCTGCCGACGACCTGTGAGAATTTCGGGCCCAGCTCACTGAGGCTTGTCCGGCCGCTACTTCGGGGGAAGGGAGCCGGCCCATTTGGCGGCACGGTCTACCCACTTCCCCAACTGTGCATCTTCGACGAGTCCCTTCGCCTCCACCAAGACCCAGGCCTTCATCGGACGCCCAGTCAGGTCGAACACTCGTGCGTGTGGCTCCGCTAGGGCTCCGCTGGCCTCCGCAGGGCCGAGGCGCACGATCAGAGCATTCCGGTGCACGCCGCAGCACATGTTCCCTTGCAGCATGAAGATGACTCCACCAAACATCTTCCTTTCGGTTACGCCGGTGCGCTTGGCTAGGTGGGATCGAATGCGTGCGGCTAGGTTCTCATCAAATGCCATCGGCCCCGTTGCCCTGAAAGAAGATGCCAGTGCGTCCCTCATAACGGCGCGCGCATGAGTTGCAGGCTGGAGGCCCTGCCACTAGAGGGTCGGACGCGGGCGCCCGGCGGCCCCCGCGTTTGTCGGCTGCATTAGCGGGCTAGGCTGCCGGCGACTCCCCTCCGAACGTAGCCAGCCAGTGGGATGAGCCAGGCTGCCATAAGTGCGACCCACAGAAAGGCTCCCCACCAAGGCAGGACGGGCTGAGGAAACACCGCCGGCCACCACAGCACCATCGTGAGCACCACTGCGGCCCAGGCCAGGAAAGCCAAGTAGCCCCACCGACGCCGCTTCCATAGCCCCACCGCAGCGACTGCGGCCGTCACCCCGTAGACCAGCGCGCCAATGCGGACGAGTTGCCAGCGCACATGAAGCTCGGCCAGCGCTTCCGCCGTCAGAGTCAGGACGAAGGCACCCAGGGCGAGCCAGCCGAGCAGCAGCGCAAGAACGGTGATCCCACCCGGGCGCTTCACCCTGACCTCGGCCTACAATCCATTGCTGCCGTGCAGAGCCAGGGATGTGGACGGGATCTGGCTCTGCCCGCGTTTGTCGGCTGGATTGGCGGGTTAGGCGGCAGCCGCCCGACCATGCTGGTCAGAACGACTCCGACCCCGAAGGAGCGCGCGGCGGGCGGATGCCGCGCGAACCGCCCTCGGGCAGGGATCGGGCGACTAGGCCGGCCCAGTCCGGCTCGGCGCTCTCCCACTCCCCGCGCAGGCATGAGACAATCCGGGTTTCCCCCAATGACTCCATCAGCAGGATCACGTGCGTCTCCGTTTCATCCTTCCGGACGTCCGGGCGAAGTCGAAACCTCCACGTCCGACCGTCGGCACTGACCCATGAGCGCTCGGCCACCTGGCCTCCAAGAGATCTGCGGCAAGTCTATACAAGAAGCTGGAGCTGTCCACCTAATGATTGGCAAATCAACTGCTGCCCTCGTCGCCTCGGTCAGCGATCAAACGTTGAATCGCTCGACAGGCCCTGCGCTCAGGTCGATCGCGAAACTCGGGTTGGATCACCCACCGCTGCGTTGAGCCGGACGCCAGCTGACGTCAGACGCCGTACGGTCGCCGGCGCAATGCGGTCGCCCGATCGCAGCTCGAGGGTGGCCATCTCGTACTTGCCTCCCGGGCGGAGCCTCGGCTCGAGATCTCGGAGCCGCTGTCCGCGCCAGAAACCCAGAAGGACGCGATCGGCCTCGGCGCGGATCATGAGCACGGGCCCGTTGGCTAAATAGACGAGGTTTCCCCACTTAATGACTTCCTCCAAGCGCGGGGCGGCACGGACCGCAGCTCGCAGTTCCTCAACGCAGGTCCGACGCCACCCGGTGAGAGCAGCAACGTACGCGTCGGGGCTCGATGCCGGCACAGACTTCTTCATCAGCGCTCCACCTGCTGGGTGCGGCCACTGAAATGTTAATCAGCTGCAAGCAATCTGAGAAAACCTACGTTCCACGGTCCGCTATCGGCTGACCGCGGCGGCGGAGCGGCGTGCAGCCCGTGCTTCTTGGGGACAATGGGCGGCCAGTCCCAAAATCCTGTCGTCCGACCCGGCACTTTTCCGCCTCACCCGGTCATTGCCGAGGGAGAAACGGCGTCACGCCCTGCCGGCCGCGCGCTTCGCTTCGTACTCCTCGACTGTGATCGTACCCCCGGCCTGCTCGGTCTTTCCCGCGTCCCGCGGAGGGAGTGCCTCCTGTACCAGGTCGATGCGCTTCCACTCGGCGAACGGGGTCTCACAATCCTCGCGGGGGACATACCGCGAGGCCGCCACGCGCTGGTACTTATGCACGTACCGCGAACAGTTGACGAAGATCTCCGAGACGGCCACACGCACCAGGGCATCGGCGCCCGGGAAGTCGCGCAGCAGCGGATCCGCCGGATCGACCGACGCGGTGCCCTGGACTCGAAGCCGATGCGGGGTCTCGAAGTCCAGGAACAGCAGCCCCACCTGGGCGGTCGTCCGGATGTTCCCGAGCGACAGGAACATCCCGTTGCCGTCATACAGGGGGAACGCGATCGTGCCGGCATCGACCACCCTCACGAAGCCGGGGTCCCCGCCCTTGTAGGAACAGGTTGGCCGGCCATCGCTATCGACCGTCGCGAGAAAGAACATGTCGCGACTCTCGATGAAGGCTCGCTCGGCATCCTGTACGTCGACATGGACGATCACCTGGTGCAGCAGATCGGCCATTCTCGTGGTCTGGAACTGGTCCTGCGCGGCACGCTGTCCATCTGTGTAGAAAGTCGACATTGGTCCTCCGTAATGACTGTCCGGTCTGGCGCGGTGCGTTTCATCCGCCGCGGATTGCGGGCACCTCCACCACTCGGATCCCGGCGGGTGGGTCTTCGACGGCGTGAACCAGCGCGGTGACCAGTTGACCCCGAGTCACCAGCCCCAGCCGACGCGCGCCAGCTCTCGTGGCCGGCAGCCACTCCCCCAAAGCGTACAACGGGTACAGGACGCACGGCCACCAGTGACCCGGCCCGACCACGTACCACGGCCGCAGCAGCGTGGCCGGAAGCCCGCTGGCGCGGATCCGTGCCTCGCCCTCCTGGCGCACGGCGATGTACGCGCGCATCACCGGGGCCGGGTGGGCGACGCTCACGTACACGAGATGGCGCACCGAGCCCCGTGTCGCGGCGGCGACCGTCGCCCCAATCGAGACGAGATCCACCGCTTGGAACTCCGCGGCCTTGAGCGGACTCGGCCGCGGCGTCCCGACCAGCTGGACCACCGTGTCGGCCGGCGCGATGGCATGGGCGAAGGTCTCCGCCCGGAGGGCATCGCCGAGCACGACCTCGATGCCTGCCGGGAGCCAGCGCTCCGACCCCGGCCGCGCAAGCGCACGCACCGTGTGTCCTCGGCCGAGCAGCGCGGGGATGAGCGCCTGGCCCAGGTACCCGGTGCCACCGGTGACGAAGACCGCGTGCCGCTCCGTTGCTCGCTCCCGGCTACGCAGCGTCAGGCTGCCTGCACGCGAACCACCCCCCGAGACAGGAGGAATGCGAGGTACCCGGCCGCCGCACCGTCGTACGCGAGACAGAATGCCGGCCACCACGCCGGAACACCTGGATGGGCGATGATCTGACTGTGAAACACGTCGAGGATACTGTGCGCGGCCAGGGCGGCGACCACCAGCCAGAGCGAGCGCTTGAATCCAACGATCGCCATGGTCAGGAATGCAGTCGCAACGATAGCCTCGACGACGAGCGCATCGGTCGACTCGCTCACCACCGCGAACAGCGCATAGTACGATGCGATGACGATGAGAACCGTGGGATAGAACGCCCGGTCGCGATCGAAGCCAACGACGGTCGCCAGGCCGCCCACGGCGAGTGCCAGGGTTGCACCGACCAGATACGGCCCCGTGCCGGTCATTCGGACTTCGCCCACGGATCCGGCGCGATCTGGATGCAGTGCTCGCTCAGCACCTGCCAGGTGCGCGACGTCTCCAGCCATACCTGACCACAACGCTGGTCGTCGGTAAAGCGCTTCCCCTGATAGGTCCCATGCCCCTGCCACCGACTGCTCACCACGGCCACGGGCCCGCTATGCGTGACCACGACCTCGGAGCGCTGAGCATGCTCGAGCACATAGTCGGGGCTTCCCAGAAACTCGAGCACGGGGGCGCGGGACCGCACGCCGCCTAGGGAGGTGAAGTACTGATATTGAGGCGCCAACAGACGGCCGACGGCAACGGTGTCCTTCCGGTTCCAACTGCTGTCGTACCGGGCCACGATGGCTGCGAGCGGATCCGTCGAGCGAGCCGCCTCCTGGCCCTCGGCGATGGTCGGGCCAGGAAGAACACATACGAGCGCGATGGCGAAAGCGAACCGACAGCCGGGCATGATCGAAGTCCTTCGGATGTGAGGGTGGCGGTGCGCCGATCTAGGCCTCATTCGGCGCGTCAGGCTCCAGCCGAGGTGACAGCTGGACCTTGGAGATACGGCGGAGGTATCCCAAGCCCGAGAGCGTGTCAGTGGTCATGTCGGGCTCCGACGATGGATGTGCCCGACCCGTGAGCCAGTCCCGGAACATCCGCACGTTGCTCGAGGTAAGCTCCCAGTTGATCTCCGGCATCGCCCAGTCGTAGAGCACTCGGCCCACGAGATCGTCGTCTTCACTCCAATGCATGTGATCCGACGCGAGAACGGCGAAGGCGATGATCTCGAGGGCTGTCCCGAGCAGGGCTCCTGCCAGGAACGCATCGCAGAGCCGGACCAGCATTTCGGCCGTAATCGTGACCTCTTAGTCTGCCGGGAGGTCCTCGATGTGCACTCGCCGACGGTCCCCGCTCAGGGGCTCGACCGCCTCGCGAACCTCGGCCGCCAGTCTCTCGGCCGGGACCGTCCCATGGAGGAAGTCTCGCAGGGTAGCTTCTCCCACAACGACCTGAGCTCCTTTGAATGAGGCTGAGGTGCGACGGAACTTGAATCTGGTGAGTCGCCGCGTCCGCCGTAAGGCCAAACAGCACGCAACAAACAACGGCCCGCTCCGGGGTGTCAGCGATCTCAGAACAACCTGATATCGCGGCGCACCGATCAAGTCGGGTACTCGTCTTTGCGCCACGATCGCGGCTCGGAATCGTCGGCACCCTTCGGCGTCCGCTCCTGTAGGAACGCGTAGTAGGGAGTGACGAACGGGTCGGGCGCCGACACCGTGTAGGTGTGATAGACGGTCCCATTCTCGCGAGCGAACGCAATCCAGCTCGGGTTCTCGCGGAGGCCGTCCTCGAGCTTCGCGCCGATCTGTTTCCCCCAGTCCTGCAGCCACTCCGGAGGGGCGTCCAGCATCCCGGTGATCTCCGGGATCTCCCGCGCCTGCTCCTTGGTCAACGCGAGCCCGAATTCGAACGGGAAATCGGTTCCGTAGGTCGAGACGTAGGGGAGCTGCCAACCCATCCGCCGCTTGTAGGCGACGAGCCGATCGATCGGCGCGCGCGAGAACAAGATCAGCGTCACGTCGCGGTGTCCGAGGTGCAGCGCGGCGGCGTCGAGATGGTCCACCAGGCTCGAGCATCCGGGGCAGGCGCCAAGCTCGTAGTCTGGGCCGAACATGATGTTGTAGGCGAGGAGCTGCGAGCGCCCCTCGAAGAGATCCGCAAGCGTCCTGCGGCCGGCCTCGGTCTCGAACTCGTATTCTTTGTCGACCGGAACCCAGGGCAGCTCCAGGCGCCTGCGTTTGATCTCCGCGTTGTGATCCGCCTGCTCCGCCTCCAGCTTGGCGAGTTCGTCGCGCGCGGCCTGCCACTCTGCGCGGGTTCCGATCTTGTGATCCGTCATCGCTTTCCCCTTCGGTTAGAAATGAGACCGGGCAAACGTGCGCCAGTGGCGAACGCCATCCGGAGGTCTCGCAGCTCTCTACCGACACGACGAGCGAGGAGTCAAGAATTCGACATCGGGCATGAAAAAGGGCTCCAACAGGAGCCCAAGATCGAGGCGTATGCGGTTGTCTGTTGGTGCAGTTCTGCTTCAGTGCGCCGCGTAGGAATCGAACCTACAACCTAGTGATTAAGAGTCACTTGCTCTGCCAATTGAGCTAGCGGCGCGCAAGGCCGTGCAATCTAAGCAGCTACGATGTGCCGCGCCACCCCGGAAGTTCTGCGATTCGGAGCGATTGCCCCTGCTGCTCCGACATTGCGACACGCAGGCAATCCCGGGTATCCAAGGCTGAAAGCGCTCACGTAGGTCGATGGCCAGTCCCTCTAGCTCGCCCGTGATTTGGAGGGCCCGCGCAGCAGCCGGCCCACCGCAGCCACCAGCGCATCGTGGGTAAAAGGCTTGGTAAGCAATGGCACTGGAGGCTGCTCCAGGCCACGGGCGCGTAGATCGTCTGCTGAGTAGCCCGACATCAGGATGATCGGAAGCCCGGGTCGATGCGCTTGAACCCGGGCGACGAGTTCGGTGCCCGTCATCTGGGGCATGACGACATCCGACACGATGGCATCGACCGTCGTAGCTTCGCGCCGCAGCTGACGCCAGGCGTCCAGCCCATCGACCGCCAGCATGGTAGCGTACCCAGCCTCCTGCAGCATTCGCGCAGTCAACTCCCGCACTGGCCTTTCGTCGTCGACGACGAGCACGGTTGGCATAACACCTTGTCGGGTGGGGTGTTCCACACCATACGGGTGATCACTCGGGACCGCTAGGGGGTGCGGTGCCTCTCTACCCAGTCATCTTCCAAGGCTTGACGTCCGGACTCACACGCCAATACTGGAATCGCCAGACCCTCAAAGCGACATCAGGGGGCGCTTGCGACAGGTCACATGTTGGTGAGGTTGCGCGCCTATTCCAGCCGTGCCCCGCCAAACACAAAGCCGGCATTCCTGAGCGGAATTACCGGCTCAATTCTGCATCTTAGCGGGCGCGCGTCCCATTCCACCCTTCCCCACTCCATAGCCCCAAGGGGAGTCGAACCCCTCTCTGGACCTTGAAAGGGTCCCGTCCTAACCGATAGACGATGGGGCCCAGCTCCTGTTCAACTGAGTAGCGCTAACGGGATTCGAACCCGTGTTTGGGCCTTGAGAGGGCCCCGTCCTAGTCCCCTAGACGATAGCGCCATGCATCCGATCAGCAGGCCCGGCAGGAATCGAACCTGCAACCCCCGGTTTTGGAGACCGGTGCTCTACCAATTGAGCTACGGACCTCTGCACCTCTACCAGGGTGGCTGACGGGACTTGAACCCGCAACCTCCGGAGCCACAGTCCGGCGCTCTAACCGATTGAGCTACAACCACCGCGGGGAGCCTGAGCCCCGATCCAGAGCCGCATAAACTACCGCGTCCGATGGGCTTGGGTCAAGGCCAGAAGCGACTTGCGAGCGCCTGGGTTTCCCCCGAATCCGGCACCGCCGTACCGTCGAGCGTGGCCACCGGCACCACACCGCGCACCGAGTTCGCGACGAACAGCGATCGGCCCCGGATTTCGTCCATCGTGACCTTTCGCTCGTCGATCGCCCCGACCATCTCCCCGATCCTGGCCCGCGCCACCCCGGGCAGGATCCCGATATCGAGCGCTGGTGCCGCCACCCGGCCGTCCTCCCACCAGAACACGCCCCAGATCGCCGTCTCCGCCACCTGCCCACCCACGGTGAGCAGGAGCCCGTCGTCCGCCCCGGCGGCCTTGGCGTCCGCCAGCGCCCGGTCGAATCGCTCGCGGTCCACCAGCTTATGCGGATAGGGCCGGTGGACCACCTTCGAGGTGATCAGCCGCACCGGCGCCGTGCTTCCCACCGGCCGCTCGCCCGCCACGACGCCGCGGCGGCTCACCAGCAACCGGTGCACCCGGTCGGGGCCACCCTCGGGCGTCGGCAGCTCCACGGGAATCGGCACACCGAGCGCGCGGCAGCTCGTCGCCAGCCGGCGGACATGGAGGTACCAGAGCGGCGCCGCACCGTTCCGGAGGCGCACCGTCTCGATCAGGGTGTCCATCGGCCGCCTCCCTTCCGTCCGTGGTCGCCGCGCCGGGTCATCGGGCGGCCGGCCCCCGTTCCACCGCCAGCTCCGCCGGCGGCACGACCGCGCGGTGCGCGCGCGCGTCCAGCCAGCCCTTGATCGTCGTCGCTCCCAGAATGACCGCGCCGCCGACCAGGGCCCAGGGCCCCGGCCGCTCGCCCTGGACCAGCCAGGCCCAGACGGGATTGAACACCGGCTCGATCAGCAGGATCAGCGACGCCTCGAGCGCCGCGATGTGCCGGAGCGCGGACGTCACCAGCACGTAGGCCACCGCGATCTGGAAAACGCCCAGATACACGATGACGGCCCAGTCGACCGGCGCATGTGCGCCGAGCGGCAGTGCCATCGGAAGGGCGACCAGAAATGCCGTCAGGTTGCCGCTCACCACCGCCGCCACCGGCGATCCATGCTCGCCGTTCGCCGCTCCCATCCAACGGAGCCCGCACACGGTGAGGGCCCAGAAGAAACCGCTGACCAGGGCGAGCAGGTTCCCCTTCATCGGATCGGGCGCCGTGGCCCGCGGCGCCTCGGCGCTCACGAAGAAGAGCGCGAGCCCGAGTGCCACGGCCAGCATGAACCCGATGTCCTGGCGCCGGATCGGCTCCTTGAGCAGCCAGGGCCCGAGCACGAGGAGATACAGCGGCGCCGTGCTCTGAAGGTAGATCGTGTTGGCCGAGGTCGTCAGCCGGTTGGCCAGCACAAACAGGGTGAGGCACGCCGCGTAGGCGAACCCCACCAAGACCGCCCGCGTGCTCCAGCCGCGCCGCGCGGCCGGCGCGATCAGCAGGATCGCCAGCGCCGCCACGCCGCTCCGGAAGCTCGCGACCTGCCACGCGCCGAACTCGGCGGCCTTGATCGCGGCCCCCCCGGTCGAGAACAGGAGGGCGGCAACCGCGAGCTGGAGTCGCGCGGCGGGACGTGCGGGCATGGCGCGAAGATAACCCAGGCCCGATCTTGGGGGTATCATTGTTCACCCCCTCCACGAGGTTCCCATGTCCTTGCTCGATATGCTCCAGCAGCGGCTCGGCGGCGAGGCCGTCAACCAGATCAGCAACAAGCTCGGCACCGACCCCGCCAGCACGCGGACCGCCATCGCGGCAGCCCTCCCCATGCTCGTGGGCGCGCTCGCCCGGAACGCGCAGGATCCCGGCAAGGCCGGCGCGCTCGCCCACGCGCTCGGCCGCCACGACGGCAGCGTGCTCGACGACGTCGCCGGCTACCTCGGCCGGGGCGACACCGGCGATGGCGACGGCATCCTCGGCCATGTGCTCGGTGGCAAGAAGGAAACCGTTCAGACCGGCCTGGGGCAGGCGGCGGGACTCGACCCGGCGAAGGCAGGCACGCTGCTGGCGATGCTCGCCCCCCTCGTCATGGGCGCGCTCGGCAAAGCACAGCGGGAGAAGGGGCTCGACACCGGCGGCCTGGCAGGTATGCTCGGCAGCGAGCAGCAGCGGGCGGCGGACGCGGCACCCGGCGTCATGGGGATGCTGACCTCGTTTCTGGATCGCGATCATGACGGGTCGGTGATGGATGACATCGGCGGGATGCTGGGGAAGCTCCGGAAGTAGCGCTGGCGTCATCCTGAACGGAGCGAAGGATCGGCCGACGCATGCGAATGACGCTCCAGGGCTCACTCGCACCACCGACCCGATCCTTCGCTCCGCTCAGGATGACCCGCGCCCTACCCTCCCCGTCCCCCCGGCATCTCCACCTCGTCGCCCACGACATCCTGCACGTACAGCAGCTTGATCGGCACCATCACCGCGCCGAGCAGCGGCATCGCGATCACCAATCCGACGAACCCGAACGCCAGCGCCATCACCGACTGGCCGATGATCGTCAGCGCCGGCGGCAGGTCCAGCCCTTCCTTCATGAGCAGCGGTGTCACCACGTTGCCCTCGAGCTGCTGGATGACGAGGTACGTCAGCGCCACCCACAGCGCCTTCTCCGGCCCGTCGAGGAAGCCCATGGCGATCGCCGGCACCGACGAGAGAATCGGTCCGAAGTACGGGCACGAATTCAAGGATGCCGGCGATGATCCCGAGCGCGACCGCCGCGCGGACGTCGAGCGCCAGCAGCGCCACGGTCGTCAGCGCGCCGATGAGCACCATGCCGATGAGCTGCGCCACCAGCCAGCGGCGGAGCGTCACGCCCGTCGCGTCCATCACCTCGATGGCCTTGGCGCGCCCGCGGTGCGGCACGAGGTGCAGTATCCCGCGCCGGTAGGTGCTGGGGTCCAGCGCGATGTAGATCGCGACGAACGTGACGATGAGCAGACTGCCGAGCGCGGCCAGCGTGCTCGAGAAGACCGCGAAGAAATGCGTACTGAGATTGCCGACCTGCTGGGCGATGGTCTGCCGCACGTCGGTCGGCGACTGGCGCTGCCCCTTGGCGCCGCCCATCGTGTCACGCGCGCCACCCTGCTCGCGACGCTCCGCTCCAGCGGCCGGCTGTGACCCGCCGCCAGTGTCCTGATGTTCGCCGCCTGTCTGCTCGGGAGCTTCGGATGGCGCACCCGCCGGCGTCTGCAGCAGCTGCGTCACGCTCCCTTGCCGCCGCCCAACCCACTGCTCGACCCGGTTGAGAGCGTCAGGGAGCTGATGCCGCAGCTCTTCCCACTGCTCGGTGATCCGTGGCGCGGCGATCGCGCCCAGGCCCGCGACGGCGCCGAAGCACACGACCACGAGCAGCAACGTCCCCAGGCTCCGTGGCACGCCGCGCTTCTGCAGCCAGGTGACACCGGCCGAGAGCGTGATGCCGAACAGCGCGCCGAGGAATGCGAGGAAGAAGACCGACCGGGCGACCCAGAGAAGCTGCAGCGTCAGCCACACGCCCGCGACGACCAGGGCGGCTCTCAGGATGTCAGGCGTTCTCCAGGCGGCCGGGCGGGAAGTGGGCATGGAGCAAGATGGCGCGATCGCCTGGTGGGGGATGTGATGCGGATTGCCGGACCGGCCTGCTACCCGTCGACCGTATACGTCTCCTCCCGCACGGGCCGGAATCCACGCTTCAGATAATTCGGCAGCGCCGCCGGATGATCCAGCGTACATGTATGGAGCCACACCCGCGACGGCATCGTCGCCCAGGCCGCCCGCACGGCCTCGCTCAGCAGCCACTTCCCCCATCCCCGGCCGATGAACTCCGGCAGCAGGCCGAAATACGCGATCTCGGTCGACCCGTCGTCGTGCGGCTTGAGCTCGAAGTACCCCGCCGGTGCCGCCTGCCAGGTGAGGAGCCAGAGGGAAAGGCCCGGCGTCGCGAGGTGAGCGCGCACCGTGTCGTCCGACCAGCGTAACCGGTCCACCCAGTGGAACGCCCGGCCCACCTCGGCATAGAGGTAGCGGTAGAACGACGCGGGGCACTCGTCCACGCGCTCGATCCGCGGCGCAGGGTCAGGCGCCGGCACGGGGCGCAGGTCCGCGGGAGAGCGGAGCTCGAGGTAGGTGCGGGTCACCAGGGTGGGCATGGCGATCATACTAATACGAAACGGCCCCGGCGTCTGCCGGGGCCGCTTCGCTTCTACCTGCTTGCCTTCGTCCTGCGTTAGCGCTGGGTGCTGCTGCTGTCGTGGCTCATCGTGGTGTCGACGGCGCCCGCACTCGGGTCGGTCATCGAGGTGTCGGTGGTCGTCGGCGGAACGGCAGTGCTGGTGGTATCGTAGCCCGCGCTCGGCGCCGTCGGCTGCGACGTCGACGTGGTGTCATAGCCAGCGCTCGGAGCCGTCGGCTGAACGGCCGAGGTGTCGGCGCTTGGCGTGGTGGGCTGCGTAGTCGTGTCGACGCTCGGCGTCGTGGGCTGCACGACGGCCGAAGTATCCGCGCTCGGCACGGTCGGCTGCGTCGTAGTCGTGGTGTCGATCTTCGCGTTCGGGTCGGCGGCCGTGGTATCGTAGCCGCTCACGGCCGTGGTGTCGCCACGGTCGGGCGCAGCGCCGGTTTCCTCGTCCGAGCGATTGTGGCAGGCGGCGAAAGTGGCAGCCGCCGCCAGGATCCAAAGAGTTTTCATGAGTTCGCTCCTAGTGGCGACCGAACCCCTGCCCGCCAAGGGGTGTCGTCGCCGATCGTTCGTTAGCTGCGGGCCTGCAGAACGCAGAATAACCTGCACATTCGTGATCAATCTGAGGCACCAAGGTACCTGCATCCAGCGACTGGCGATAGGTCATGGATCACACTTTCCCAGGTCGGCCTCAGGACTGAAGGGCCGCCAGGTCGCGGTACAGGTCCAGGGCGCCAGGATTGGCCAAAGCGTCCACATTCGCGACGGGCCTCCCGTGAATCACCTCGCGCACGGCCAACTCCGTGATTTTGCCGCTGATAGTCCGCGGGATGTCCGCCACCTGCAGGATCTTGCGCGGTACGTGGTGAGGGCTCGCGTGCTCCCGGATCCGCCGCCGGATCCGGTCTTCCAGGATATCGTCCAGTGTAACATCTTCGCGTAGCCGCACGAACAGGACGATCCGCACATCCCCGTCCCACTCCTGGCCCACGACCAGGCACTCCACGACCTCGGGCAACGGCTCGACCTGGCGATAGATCTCCGCCGTGCCGATCCGGACACCACCCGGATTGAGGGTCGCGTCACTCCGGCCGAGGATCACGAGTCCGTCATGGCCGGTCAGCCGGGCCCAGTCCCCATGCCGCCAAACGCCCGGGAAGGCATCGAAATACGCGGCCCAGTAGCGTGAGCCGTCGGGATCGTCCCAGAACGCGACGGGCATGCTGGGAAAAGGGCGAGTGCACACCAGCTCCCCATCGATGCCGCGCACCGGCTGCCCGGCCGCGTCGAACACCTCCGCCGCCATGCCCAGCCCTCGCATCTGCAGCTCGCCGCGCCAGACCGGTCCGACCGGGTTGCCGAGCGCGAAGCAGGAGATGATATCGGTGCCGCCGCTGATACTCGCCAGGTGGACATCGCGCTTGATCGCTGCGTACACGTACTCGTAACTGTTCACCGCGAGCGGGCTGCCGGTCGAGAGGATCGCGCGGAGCGCCGACAGATCGTGCGTACCCGCCGGCGCGAGCCCCTCCTTCTCCGCGAGCGCCAGGTACTTGGCGCTGGTCCCGAACACCGTCACCCGCTCCTCGGCGGCCATATCCCACAGAATCGGCGGCGGTGCGAGCGGCGCGCCGTCGAACAGCACCACCGTCGCACCGACGGCGAGCGCGGAGACCACCCAGTTCCACATCATCCAGCCGCAGGTGGTGAAGTAGAAGACCCGATCGTCCGGGCCGACGTCGGTATGCAGCGCCAGCTCCTTCAGGTGCTGGAGCAGCGTGCCGCCTGCCCCGTGCACCATGCACTTGGGGAGGCCCGTGGTGCCCGAGGAGTACATGATGAACAGGGGATGATCGAACGGCAGGTGGGCGTAGGCGGGCTAGTCCGGCCCCCGGTGCTCGTCGAGCAACTCGTCCCAGCGCACGGCCCCCGGCAGCGCGCCGAGGTCGGGCTGCGGTTCGAGGTAGGGAACGACGATGACGCGCTCGATGCCGGGCAGCTCGCGCGCACACCTCGCGCACCCGCGCGAGCGAGTCGATGGCCTTGCCCGCGTAGCGGTAGCCGTCCGCGCAGACCAGCACCTTGGGCCGGATCTGGCCGAAGCGATCGAGCACGCCGTTCGCCCCGAAGTCCGGCGAGCAGGACGACCAGACCGCGCCCAGGCTGGCCGCCGCCAGCATCGCGATGACGGCCTCGGGCAGGTTCGGCAGGAAACCGGCGACCCGGTCGCCTGGCCCCACGCCGAACCCGGCCAGCGCGGCCGCGGCGGCCGCCACCTCGCGTCGCAGCTGGCGGTGGCTCAGCCGGCCGCTGGCGTCCACGCTCGTTCCAGAAGACGAGTGCATCGCCGTCGCCGTCGTGTCGCAACAGGTTCTCGGCGAAATTGAGCCGCGCCCCGGTGAACCAGCGCGGGCCGAGCGCGGGCACCGGCGGCGCCATCCGCTCGAGTCCCACTACCACCTCATCCCACGGCGCCTGCCCCGGCCGCTCCGCCGCGACCACACCGCAGAACCGCCACACCTCGGGCCAGAACGCGTCCGGCCGGGCGACCGACCATTCGTACAGCGAGCCGACGTCCCACACCTCCTCCGCCCCAGCCGGCCTTGCGTGCCGCACGTGCGCCAGGAAACCGCGTCATGTTCGCCCGCGCGACGCGCTCGGGGCTGGGGGTCCAGATCGGGTTGTGCTCAGCGGGCATGAGTGTCGGGTTGGGTGTCGGCTTCACCACAGAGGCACGGAGGCCGCAGAAGGAAGCAACCAAAAAAAGGTTGTTCTCTGTGTACCTCTGTGCCTCTGTGTCTCGGTGGTGAAGAACGCGCTCACCTCATCACCAAAGCGCCGCCTCACGCCCCGAGCGCTCACGACGTCGGCGGATTGAACTGCGCGTGCTGCGCGTCCAGCCAGGACTTGTGGTACTCCGGGTCCTCGATCGTCGTCGCGGACGTCGCCACCTTGAGCGGGCGGAAGCTGTCCATCATCACCGCCAGCTCCTCGGTGTACTTGGCGCCGATGCTCGCCTCGGCGCGGCCTGGATGCGGCCCGTGCGGGATGCCATCGGGATGATGCGTGATGCTGCCGAACTCGATCCCCTTCCGGCTCATGAACTCGCTCGAGGCGTAGTACAGCACCTCGTCCGAGTCGACGTTGCTGTGGTTGTACGGCGCGGGCACCGCCTCCGGGTGGAAATCGTACGGCCGGGGACAGAAGCTGCAGACGACGAACCCGTCGCCCTGGAAGGTCTGATGCACCGGCGGCGGCTGATGCACCCGGCCGACGATCGGCTCGAAATCGTAGATGTTGAACGCCCACGGATAGAAGTAGCCGTCCCAGCCCACGACGTCGAACGGATGGTGGTCGAGAATGATCTCGTTGAGCCCGTCGTACTGCTTCACCAGGATCGGGAAGTCCCCGCGCTCGTCGTGGATCCGGAGCGCGCTGGGCCGCCGGATGTCGCGCTCGCTGTAGGGCGCGCCCTCGATGAGCTGGCCGAATTCGTTCCGGTACCGCTTGGGCCAGCGCACGTGACCGCGGCTCTCCATGATCAGGAGCTTGGTCGGCTCGGTCGAGAGGTCGAGCCGCCAGCGATGCATGATGCCGCGGTGGATGACGAGATAGTCCCCTTCGCGGTACGGCAGATCGCCGAACACCGACTCCAGGGTGCCCGTGCCCTTGGCGACGTAGACCAGCTCGTCGGCCTGGGCGTTCCGGTAGAAGTGGGCGTCGTTCTCGTCGGGCTCGACGTAGAGCATCGCGATGTCCTGGTTGAACAGGAGCGGAATCCGGTCGAGCGTGGGGCTGCCCCCGCGCTTCACCTGCGAGGTGCGGAAGTGCCGGTGCCGAAGCGTCTGATCGGGGTCGGCCTCGAATTTCGTCTCCCTGAGGCGCCGCACGCTCTTGACCGTCGTCGGCGGATGGGTGTGATAGAGCAGCGAGGACGTCCCCGTGAACCCCTCGTGCCCCATCAACTCCTCGGCGTACAGTCCCCCGTCCGGCCGCCTGAACGCGATGTGTCGCTTGCGGGGGATCTCGCCCATGGTGTGGTAAATCGGCATCTGTACTTCTCTCCTTAGATCACTTGTCTGACAGCAACCGGGCTCCCGACCCTCAGAGATTTCCGCGCGCCGCCTGCTCCCGCTCGATGGCCTCGAACAGCGCCCGGAAATTGCCCTTGCCGAAGCTTCTGGCTCCCTTCCGCTGGATGATCTCGTAGAACACCGTCGGCCGGTCTTCGACCGGCTTGGTGAAGATCTGGAGCAGGTAGCCGTCCGGATCGCGGTCGACCAGGATGCCGAGCGAGGCCAGCACGTCGAGCGGCTCATCGATCGTGCCCACTCGCCCCTGCAGCTCCGCGTAGTACGTCGTGGGCACGGTGAGGAACTCGACCCCCCTGTCCCGAAGCGCCGTCACCGTCGCGATGATGTCGTCGGTCGCGAGCGCCATGTGCTGGACGCCAGGGCCGTCGTAGAACTCGAGGTACTCGTCGATCTGCGACTTCCGCTTCCCGGCCGCCGGCTCGTTGATCGGGAACTTGATCCGGTCGTTCCCGTTAGCCATCACCTTCGACATCAGCGAGGAATACTCGGTCGAGATGTCCTTGTCGTCGAACGTGAGCAGGTTGCGGAACCCCATCACGTCGCCATAGAACTGGACCCAGGTGTTCATGCGGCCGAGCTCGACGTTCCCGACGCAGTGATCCACGTATTTGAGACCGACCGGGGCCGGCTGATAGCGCGGCGTCACCGGCCGGAATCCCGGCATGAAGAGGCCCCGGTAGTTC
Source organism: uncultured Gemmatimonadales bacterium (assembly GCA_963728705.1). Lineage (GTDB taxonomy): Bacteria > Gemmatimonadota > Gemmatimonadetes > Gemmatimonadales > GWC2-71-9 > CAVVWJ01. Next base: position 12,219 of record CAVSLY010000008.1, on the reverse strand, counting down.
CGCCGCTCGACCAGCGAGTGGATCGTGTCGCCGTACGTCCGGATCGCCGCGGTGACGATCTCGCCGTCAGCGTCTTTCAAGACCGTCGGCTCTTGCGAAGAGACTGCGCCCCGCTCGATCGCCCTGGCGTAGGCCTCCCGCGCGTCGTCCACCCACAACGCCAGGTCCCGGACGCCGTCCCCATGCCGGTAAATATGGTCGGCAACCACCCGAGCCTCGTCGCTCAGATCCGGCCGGATGGGCGTGGTCAGCACGAACCGGATCTTCTCCTGCTGGAGCAGGTAGCTCGCGCGGTCGCGGACCCCGGTCTCGGGCCCTCTATACCCCACCAGCTGGAATCCGAAGGCCGCGCGGTAGAACTGGCTGGCCTGTTTGGCGTTTCCGACCCAAAACTCGATGTAGTCCGTGCCGTTGATGGGGAAGGTGTCGCCCGTGGGGGCGGGGGCGGTCATGGCCTCGGTCTGCATGCGGTCCTCCCTGGGCGTCGTCGGTGACACAAGAAAAAGATACCCAACGGCTTAGCGTCTCGCCAATCCATTGTGATCCACGGCTTTGCGCCACCTTGTAGCGGCCGCTATGTTACCCTGAGAAAGGCACGGGCGACATGCCAGTTCGCGACATCGCAGTGTTGGGGTTCTCCGCTGGGGGCATAGAGCCCCTCCTTCGGCTGGTAGGAGCCCTGCCCGCCGACTTTCCCGGCGCTATGTTCGTAGTCCATCACTTTCCGCCCCAGAGCGTCAGCGCGCTTCCCAACATTCTCCAGCGGGCCTCCGCCCTCGACGTCGCCCAGGCAGTCGATGGCGACGAAATCGTGCCGGGTCGTATCTGTGTGGCCCGTCCCGACCAGCACTTGGTGCTGACCGGCGGCCGCATCCGTTGCACCAACGGTCCCCGGGAGCAGGGACACCGGCCGGCCATCGATCCCCTGTTCCGGAGCGCCGCTCGGGTGTTCGGGCCCCGGGTCGTGGGCGTGATCCTGTCCGGGACCCTGGATGACGGCACCGTGGGCCTGATCGAGGTCAAGGCCCGCGGCGGGCTCGCACTGGTCCAGGAGCCCGAGGAGGCTTCCTATCCCGGCATGATCATGAGCGCGCTCCGGAGCGTCGCGGTGGACCACGTCGCGCCGGCCCGGGAGCTCGCCGCCATCCTCGACCGGATGGCACGGGAAGACGTCACTGAGGTAAAGCCGATTCCGTCCGGTGCGTCTGAAGACGGTGCCGCCCGCGGCGCTGACGCGCCCGAGCCGGCCATGGCCGGCACTGCGGCCCTCCGAAACCCGTCCGCGCTCGGCCGCCCGTCTCCCATGGTCTGCCCCGAGTGCGGCGGCGTGCTGTTCGAGCGGGAGCAGGGCGAGTTCCTCCACTTCCGCTGTCATGTCGGCCATGCGTTCAGCGAGGAGGCGCTGTACGCCAGTCAGTCGCGGGTGCTCGAAGGCGCGTTCTGGTCGGCCGTCCGCGCGCTCGAGGAGAAGGCCGAGCTCTCGCGGCGCCTCGCAGAGCGGGCCGGACGTCGCGGGCTCGACCGGGCGGTCGCGCAGTTCCAAGGTGCCGCGCGCGAGGCCGAGCACGGCTCCAATATCCTTCGCCAGACCTTGCTCAAGAGCCCGATCCAGGAGCCGCTGGACGCCGAGGCCGCACCAGAGAACGGCATATGGCGGGAGCTGTCGCGGGGACTCGAGCTCCCGCGAGCGCCGTGACCGTCCCCGGCCAGACAGACGCGACTCGGGTGATCGCCATCGCCGCCTCCTCGGGCGGACTGGCCGCCCTCTCCGAGGTGCTCCGCACGTTGCCCGCGACCCTGCCGGCGGCGATCCTGGTCCTGCAGCATCTCGCGCGGACCAGCGGAGTCATCTCACCGAGATTCTCGCCGATCGCACCGCCCTGTCCGTGCGCCAGGCGGCGCAAGGCATGCGGCTCGAGCACGGCGTGGTCTACGTCGCGCCGCCCGGTGCCCACCTTCTCGTCGGCGCCGACGGCCGCCTCGCCCTGTCGCACCTGCCGCCGCTCCACTGGTGCCGCCCGTCGGCGGACCGGCTCTTTGCCTCTGTCGGCGCCAAGTACGGTCCGGGGGCGATCGCCGTCGTGCTGACCGGCTACGGGGTCGATGGAGCGCAAGGCGCCCAGGTAGTGCGGCGCCTGGGCGGGATCGTGCTCGTGCAGGATGACGCCACTTCGGCCTGTCACCGGAATGCCCCGCGCCGCGCGCCGGGCGGGCGATGTCGACCGCGTGCTGCCGCTCGGCGAAATCGCGGCGGAGATCGAGTCCCTCGTCGGTGCGGAGCTCCAGCATGACCAGGCCCACGCCCAGCGCGGCCGAGCAGGCCGGCCCCGGAAGAGCCGACCAGCCGCCGAATTCGAGGCCCTGCTCGCTCATCTGAAGCAGAGCCGCGGTTTCGACTTCACCGCCTACAAGCGGGCGAGCCTGATGCGCCGCGTCCTGGTGCGCATGCAGACGCTGGGCATCCAAGCGGTTCCCCGCCTATCTCGACTACCTGGAGGTGGACCCCGAAGAGTTCACCCGGCTCTTCAACACCATCCTCATCAACGTCACCAGCTTCTTCCGCGACCCCGCCAACTGGGAGTATCTGCGCGACCAGGTCCTTCCGGGCCTGATCGGCGCGCCGGAGCGCGAGCACCCGATCCGCGTCTGGAGCGCCGGCTGCGCTTCGGGCGAGGAGGCCTACTCGATCGCCATCCTCCTCGCCGAGGCCATCGGTATCGAGGCGTTCCGCGAGCGGGTGAAGATCTACGCCACCGACGTGGACGACGAGGCGCTCAACCAGGCCCGCCACGCGGTGTACGCGCCCGCGCGCCACGAGGACGTTCCGCCGCGCGCTCCTGGAGCAGTCTTCGACCGGCAGGACGATCGGTACACCTTCAACAAGGAGCTCCGGCGGTCGGTCATCTTCGGCCGCCACGACCTGATCCAGGACGCCCCGATCTCGCGCGTGGACCTGCTCGATCTGCCGCAACTGCCTGATGTACTTCAACACCGAGGCGCAGGGCCGGATCCTCGGGCGATTCCATTTCGCGCTGGTGCCCCACGGAGTACTGTTCCTGGGCAAGGCCGAGACGCTGCTGGCCCAGAGCGCCATGTTCGAGCCGGTGGACGTGAAACGACGCCTGTTCGCCAAGACCGAGCGGCATTCGGAGGGACGGCCTCTGACCTTCGCGACCCCGAACGAGCACGAGGCACACGCCGCCTGCGCGACGCGGCGGGCGAGGTCGGGCCCGTGGCGGCGCTGGTCGTCGACCGCGACGGCGTCATCGTCCACGCGAATCAGCAGCTGCGCACCATGTTCGGCCTGAGCCAGCGGGACATCGGCCGGCCGCTGCAGGACCTCGAGCTCTCCTACCGACCCGTTCGAGCTGCGCTCCGCCATCGAGCGCGCCTACGCCGACCGCCGGCACACGACCTCGGTCGAGGGCCGCTGGACCGGCCCCGGCGGCACGTCGCGTTCCTCGAGCTCACCGTCGTTCCGCTGCTCGACCACGCCGGCGTACCGATCGGCGCCAGCGTCCACTTCACCGACGTGAGCCGCCAGCGCCGCCTGCAGGAGGAGGTGCAGCGCGCCAGCCAGGAGCTCGAGACCGCGCTCGAGGAGCTCCAGTCCACCAACGAGGAGCTGGAGACGACCAACGAGGAGCTGCAGTCGACCGTCGAGGAGCTGGAGACGACCAACGAGGAGCTCCAGTCGACCAACGAGGAGCTCGAGACGATGAACGAGGAGCTCCAGTCGACCAACGAGGAGCTCCAGACGATCAACGACGAGGCGCGCGACCGCAGCGACGAGCTCGGCGAGCTCAACGGCTTCCTCGAGTCGATCCTCACCTCGCTCCGGAGCGCCGTGGCGGTCGTGGACCGCGACCTCCACATTCGCAAGTGGAGCCGCCGGTCCGAGGACATGTGGGGCCTCCGGCAGGACGAGGCGCTGCACAAGAACTTTCTCAATCTGGATATCGGGCTCCCGGTCGATCAGCTGAGGGCGCCGATCCGCGCCTGCCTGGCGCGCGAGTCCGAGTTTCTCGATGTCACCCTGGACGCCACCAACCGTCGCGGCCGGCCAGTGAGGGTGCGCGTGACATGCACCCCGCTGGCAACCGGCGCGGCCGACCAGGCCCGCGGCGTGATTCTCCTGATGGATGAGGTGTAGTGAACGCAGACGACTTTGCCCGGCGCCTGGAAGACATGCGCCGCAACGTGGAAGCGATTCGGGGTACTACCGACGCCTCCAGCGCCGCGTTCGAAGAGCTGCTCGTCGCGGTCGAGGAGCTGCGCGTCGCAGAGGATGAGCTGCGCCACCAGAACGAGGAGCTGACCGCGGCGCACGCCAGCGTGGCCGAAGAGCGCCGCCGCTACCAGCACCTCTTCCAGTACGCGCCGGACGCCTACCTGCTGACCGATCTCAACGGCATCATCCGGGAAGCCAACCACTCGGCAGCGAATCTGCTCGGCGTCCAGCCCCGGTTCCTGATCGGCAAGACGCTGGTCTCTTTCGTGGCTCCCGAGGATCGGCCCCGGCTGCGGGGAGAAATCGGCCGCTGGCAATCGGAGCCGGCTGCCAAGAGCATCGAGCTCCGGCTGCACCCGCGGGGCGGCCAGACATTCGACGCATCGCTCACCCTGTCCGTGGCCCGGGGCGGGCCGCGAGACAAGGCGTTCGGATTTCGCTGGCTGGTGCGTGATGTCTCCGCCCACCGCCAGCTCACCCATGAGCTCCGGGTCCGCGAGGAGACGGCCCGCCGTGAGGCCGAGGCGAGCGAGGCCCACGCCTATCACGTGCAGAAGCTCGAGAGCATCGGCGTGCTGGCGGGCGGGATCGCGCACGACTTCAACAACCTGCTCCACGTCGTCCTGGGCAACGCCGACCTCGCCCGCCTGCACGTGCCCGGCGATTCGCAGGCTCGCGAACACCTGGATGAAGTGGTGCGCGCCACCCAGCGGGCGGCGGAGCTCACCCAGCAGCTGCTGGCCTATAGTGGCCGAGGTGCCGTCGAGAGCCGTCAACTCAACCTGTCGCGCGAGATGCGAGAAATGGCCACCCTGCTCCGGACGGCCATTTCCAAGCAGGCCACGCTCAAGTGGGACCTCGCGCCGGAGCTGCCCCCGGTGACCGCCGACCCGACCCAGCTCCGGCAGATCGTGATGAACCTCATCACCAACGCCTCCGACGCCCTCGGCGAAGCCTCCGGCACGATCACGCTGCGCACCGGCGTCGTCGAGAATCCCGAAACGGCCGCCGAACCACCCTCCGTGTTCCTCGAAGTGAGCGACACCGGATGCGGCATGGACAGCGGAACCCTTCAGCGCATCTTCGACCCGTTCTTCTCGACCAAGTTCACCGGCCGCGGGCTGGGCCTGGCCGCGGTGATGGGGATCGTCGAGAGCCACCAGGGCCACGTCCGGATCCGCACGGCGCCGGGCGAGGGCACCTGCTTCCGGGTGGTGTTGCCCGCCGTCACCGGAGAAGCGGACGTGGTGCCGCGCCGGCTCAGCGGGGCCGGGTGGCGCGGACAGGGGACCGTCCTCGTAGTCGAGGACGAGGAGGGCGTCCGCGAGGTCGTCGTGCGGATGCTCGAGCGCCTCGGCTTTGACGTGCTCACGGCAGTCGATGGGCCGGACGGTCTCCGCGTGCTCGACGAGCACGATGGCGGAGTGACCGCCGTCCTGCTGGATCTTTCGATGCCGCGGATGGGCGGACCGGAGACCGTGCGTCTCCTCCGCCAGCGCTCGCCCGAGCTGCCGGTCGTGCTCATGAGCGGCTACACCGAGCAGGACGTGGCCTCGAAGATCCTGGACGGCTTCGGCGGAGCCGTTGGATTTCTCCAGAAGCCCTTCCTGTCCGAGGACCTGAGCGGCGTCCTTCGTCAAATCTCGCAATCGGCCATCGCCTGAACCCCGGGGCACAAGACGTGCAACCCCTCGCTGCCGGAGCATCTCCTGTGGCTCGGGGCGCTATGTGCGTGGCTGCCTGCGTGCCGCTAAGTACAACAGGAGTAGTAATTTGCGTCAGTATGCCAGGCTGGGACTGGACGCAGCTTTGGTGGCCCGGTAGGATGCGGATCACAGCCAGATTGTCTCCCACTCGCCAATTTGGGACGTTGGGGGGGCACGCCCATCACCGCTCGGAGTCATGACGGCCGACCTCGCCCAGCTGTTCGAGCAGTACTACGCCTCGCTCGTCCGGATGCTCTATCGCCGGACGGGGGATCACGATCGGGCGGAGGATCTGGCTCAGGAAACATTCGCCCGGGCCGTCGCCGCGCCGCCGAACAACCCTCGGCCCTGGCTGTTCGCGGTGGCACTCAACCTGGTCCGTGAGGATGGACGCCGCGCGGCGACGCGGGGACGACGGCTCGAGCTGCTGCGCGCCGAACACGACGAGCCGTCGAACGCGCCGGACAAAGAGTTCGAGAAGCGGGAGGAAACGGCCCGGGTGCGTGCCGCGCTCGCCGTCCTGAACGAGCGCGACCGTGAGGCGCTCCTGCTTCGGGCCGAGGGATTCAACTACGAGGAGATCGCCGCCACGCTGGGTCTCGCGAAGGGGGCGATCGGCACCACGCTGGCGCGGGCCCGCCGGCGGTTGGTCGAGGCCTATCGGGCGCAGGAACGAGCCAGACAGAAGGAGCGGGGGAAGCATGTCGCATCTTGACGAGGGTACGCTGCACGCGATGCTCGACGGGGAGCTGGAACCGAACGATGTGGCCGAGATTCAGGCCCACCTCGCCTCGTGCTCTTCGTGTGGGCTCCGGCTGCGCGAGGTGCGGGAGTTTCTCGATGAGGCCGACCGCCTGATCGCCACCGTCGAGATGGATGGCGCGACGGCGGCGCCCATGCGGCGCCTGGCGCCGGTCGAGGCGACGCCCGAGATGGCGCGGCTCGAGCCGGCGCGGAACGAGCCCGTACACGAGCCGGTCCGGGCCGAGCCGACGCGGCCCGAGCCTGTTCGCTCCGAGCCGGTCCGGAGCGAGCCACCACGCGCTGAGCCCTCGCGCGCTGCGCCGCCGCGCGCCGAGGCCGTGCGTGCCCCGAGCGTCCAGTGCGGCACGAACCGCCCCTGCGATCCGGCCCATCGGTCCCCGCCGACGCCCCCGCCGCTGCCGCGCCGCGACGGCCCGAGCCGCCTCCCCGGCCCGAGCCGCGACCGCTGCCTGACCGGCCCGTCGGTAAGGAGACGTGGAACGCCCCGCCTCCCCCGCTCCTGATGCCCGACAACGAATCGACCGCGGACCGGCGTATGCGGCGGGTCCGGAAATACGGCTGGGCGGCGATGATCGCCGTGTTCGTCGGCGCCGGGTTCGTCGGCACCCGCCTTCGTGAGCCGGCGCAGGCGGCTTTCGAGGCCTCCATCTCACACAGGTCGGCCGAAGCCATTGTGAGTCCCGAGGAAACCGCGCGGCCCGCGGCCCCGACGTCTGACAGCACCCCGACGGCACTTGCCACCAGGCCTCCCCTGGCCAAGCAGGGCACGGCCCCGAATTCGCCCGCGCGACCGGACGCTTCGAAGGACCGCCTGAAGGGAGCTCTGACAGACACCGGCAGGCTCAGCGGGAAGGCGGCAGACGCGAACAAGGTTGCGGAGCAGGATTCCCGCGAGGCGACGGAAGAGCCGGAGGGGGCCCCGGCCGCCGGCGGGCTCGCTTTCGCGCAGCCGTCCGAGTCGAAGGCCGAGGCGGCGCCGGACAGCTCGACACCCGAGGACGAATCCAGCCAGGAGCCCTCGGGCACCGAGGACCTCGCCACGGTCCGCGCGCGCGCCGCCGACGCGCTGGCCGATCTGGATCGCGAGCGGCGCCGCAACGAGGCCGCCGCCGCCACCGCCGCGCTCGATGCCCAGCGCCGGCGCCGCGGTGCGACGCAGCCCGCCGGGGCCGCGGCCCCGACCGTCGCCCGCGCGGCTCAGGCTGCCGCACCGCCGCCGACCCCGCCCACGCTCGAACAGCGAGCGCAGGTCTATCTCCGGATCGGTCTCGACGAGGCGTCGCGCCAGCTCGGTGGTCCGGTGCACGTGATCGAGGGGATGAGCGCGATGTTCATGGGAATGGCACAGGGGGTGGCAGTCCCCGGCGCCGATGCGACGCGGCCGGTGGTGCGAGTGGTGTACCAGGATTCCCAGGGCCGCCTGATCCTGCTGGATCAACAGCGGCTCCGTCCAGGACAGGCCACGCCGCAGGGTTCGCCCCTCGGTTGGGTGCTCGGCGAAACCGCCGTGTGGCTGCATGGCGAAGTCGGCCCCGACGCGCTTCGCACCTACCGCCCGCGGGTTCGCTAGCTCGCCCGGGACGCCGCCTCAGATTGGGGCGGCGTCCAGCACTCCCCGCACCCGGCGAACGAACTCCTCGGACGCAAACGGCTTTCGCAGGAAGGCGACTTCGCGCCCACTGATTCCCCGCTGGACCACCTCGTCGTCCGTGTAGCCGGAGATGTAGAGCACTTTCAGGTCGGGCTGTTGGTCGCGGAGGGTCTCGGCCAGCTCGCGCCCGCTCATTTCCGGCATCACTACGTCGGTGACCAGCAGGTCGACGGCGCTGCTCCGGTCGCCCGCCACCATCAGCGCATCTCGGCCATGCCGGGCGGTGAGCACCGTGTAGCCGAACTCGGTGAGCACCTTGCGCAGCAGCTCGCGCACGCCGTCCTCATCTTCCGCCACCAGCACGGTCTCGGAGCCCCGCAGCGACTCGGCGTCCGGCTCATCCACGAGGACATCGTCGGGCTCGGCCTCGAGTCGCGGCAGATAGACCTTCACCAGCGTCCCCTCCCCCGCCTCGCTCGATACCCGCACGACCCCGCCGTACTGCCGCACGATGCCGAACACGATCGCGCGCCCCATCGTCGCCGGCGGCCTGAACGCACCATCGGCCGTGGCGACGGTCTCCTCGTCGTCCAGCCCGGTCCCGGAGTCACCCACCGTCAGCACGACGTAGCGGCCCGGGCGCACCGGACGTCCGCGGGTAAGCCCGCTGATTCGGCGCTCGGTCGTCTCGATCGTGAGGTGGCCGCCCGCGGGCATCGCGTCGCGCGCGCCCAGGATCAGGTTCACCACCACGTGCTCCAGCTGCGCGGGGTCCATCCGCACCGCCCCGAGCTCAGGTGAGAGCCGCACGTCCAGCCGCACGTCGGCCCCGACGAGGCGCTGCACCAGCGGCTCCATGCCGCGCACGACTTCGTTGATGTTGATGGGCCGCGGGTCCTGCGCCTGCTGCTTGCCGAACGCGAGCAGCTGGCGTGTGAGGAGCGCCCCGCGGTCGGCCGCTCGGCAGATTCGCTGGACGTCGGACCGCCGCCGGTCGTCGGGCACCATGTCGAGGAGCAGCAACTCCCCGAATCCGCGGATCGTGGTGAGCAAGTTGTTGAAGTCGTGGGCCACACCGCCCGCGATCCGTCCCAGAGCCTCGGCGCGATGGGCGTGGCGAAGCTGTTCCTCGCTCTGGTGCAGCGCGGCCCGCGCTCGGGTCCGGTTGGTCGTATCGGTGGCCAGCACCAGCCGGGCACGTCGGCCATCTAGCTCGAGCTCGTGGCTCACGAGCTCCATGTCCACCAGCGACCCATCCCGACGCTGGTGATGGGCCTGGGCCACCTCGCCGCGCAGCGGCGCGTGGTCGATGGCCGCGGGCGCGAGCGGTGTCAGGTCGTCGGGGGCAAGCAGGTCCATGATGGTCATGTCCCCGAACTCCTCGCGGGTCCACCCGTAGTGATGCACCGCGGCCTCGTTGACCGCCAGGATCGCCAGCGTGTCCACGTCGAAGATCCACATCGGCTGGGGATGCGCGTCGAAGACCACCCGGGCGCGGCGGTCGGTCTCCTGTACGTCCTGCCGGAGGCGCACGGTGTCGACGGCCAGACCCGAGTTCCGCGCCAGCTCCAGCGCCAGCGCGACGTCGGCCGCGGCGAAGCGGCGGCCGGAGTCGGTCGCCATGGCCAGGGTGAGGACGCCGACCGTCCGGTCACCCGCGTGGAGCGGCAGCCGGAGCACCGCTTTCGGCGCCAGTGCGCGGTACAACTTGAGGGCTTCCGCGTCCGAGGCCGAGTCGCGGAGGAGGGCCTCGGTGACTTCGACCACCTGAGACCCCATTGGCACGGCGGCGAACGGCAGCGCCCGCGGCTCGTATTCCGCGAGCGCCCGGACCTCGACGAGCTCGCGTGTGGGATCGCGATGCGCACCGGCGACGAACCGGAGCCCGCCATCCTAATGCAGCGCATTAGCGTTTACGGTATTCTGGCGGACGTGACCGGCTCGCACTCCTTTGACGTCTCGTGATCGGCAGCGGGGCCTCGGGCCTCGCCGCCGCAGTCTCCGCCGAGCGGGCCGGCGCCCGGGTCGGCCTCGCGACCAAGGGCTCGATCCAGGCCTGCAACTCGGCCAAGGCGCAGGGTGGGATCCAGGCCGTCGTTCGGCGACGACGACTCGCCCGAGCAGCACGCGGCCGACGTCTTCAAGAGCTCCCACGACAGCGCCGACATGCGGCTCGTCGAGTCCTCACCGGGGACGCGCCGAGCGCGATCCACTGGCTCGAGGAGCTCGGCGTCGAGTTCACGCGCGAGAACGGGGCTATCGCCTGGCGCGCTGCGGCGGCGCGACTGCGAAGCGGCTGCTCCAGGTGGGCGACCGCACGGCACGCGATCACGAAAGCGCTTCGCGACGCCTTCGAGGCGGGTGGCGGGACGCTCTTCGCGAACAGCCCCTTCGCGCGCTCGAGCCGCGGGAGAACGGCTGGCGCGCCGACCTGCGGCGAGCACGAGCTCGACGCGGCCACCGTCATCCTCGCTGCCGGCGGCCGCTGCTTCAAGGTCGCGGAGGAGCGCGGCGAGCTCTCGACGAACCATCCGGCCGCGACAGGCGAGGTCACGCGGGATCGCCCTCGACCTGGCGCCGAGGCCCGCGACCTCGACCCGCTCCAGTACCACCCGAACGGCGGCGCCTGGCCGGAGACCATGCAGGGCTACTCGATCCCCGAGACCACGCGCGCCTACGGCGCCGTGCTCCTGAACGCCGACCGCGAGGAGTTCACCGATTCGCTCGGCCCGCGCGACGAGTCAGCCAGGCCATCTTCGACGAGGTCCAGAAAGGAAAGGGCGTCGAGACCGCCCGATGGCCGGCCCGCTGTCTACCTCGACACGACGAGGATCTCCGAGGCCGACGCCGAGGTCTCACTGCCCTAGATGCTCCGCCGCTATCGGGGCGCCGGCATCGACCCGCTCGACCAGCCGCTCCTGCACCTACCCCGTCCTCCACTACCAGAACGGCGGCCTCGAGATCGACGACCGACGCCCAGACGACGCTCCAGGGTCTCTACGCCTCCGGCGAAATCTCGGGCGGCATTCACGGCCGCAACCGGATGATGGGCAACTCGCTCCTCGACATCTTCAGCTTCGGCCGGCGCGCCGGCCGGGCCGCCGCAGAGAAAGCGAGCGTATGAGCACCGTCACAGGAATCGACATTCAGCACGCGGTCGAAGACGCCGCCGCGCATCTCGACGCTCTCGGGCGCTGAAGGACATCCCGCAGGACCTGCGCGACGCCCTCACGCAGCCCCGCTACTGCCCGCGAGACCTCGGTCACGGGGCAGCGCGTCCTCCAGACGATCAACCGGAACGTCAACATCGCCGACGAGGGAGAAGAACCTCGTCTGCCAGGACACAGGCATCGCGGTCTACACCTGCCGCGTCGGCGAGCACTTCCCGCTCCACCCACTCGGATCTACGAGGCGCTCCGCGACGGCACCGCGCGCGCGACCGTCGAGCACCCGCTGCGCTCGAACGCGGTGCACACGCTGACGCGCGAGAACACCGGCCCGAACATCGGCCACCGCTTGCCGATCGTGCACTGGGAGTTCATCGCCGACTGGGACGGCCTCGACGTCAAGTGCGTGCCCAAGGGCTCGGGCTCCGAGAACATGAGCTTCCTGAAGATGTGCGTCCCGGCCGACGGCGTGAAGGGGATCAAGCAGTTCGTGCTCGAGTCGATCGTCGGCGCCTGCGGCGGCAAGCCGTGCCCGCCGGGGATCGTCGGCGTCGGGATCGGCGGCACGGCCGACTACGCGATGTACCTCGCCAAGGAGGCGATCACGCGGCCCATCGGCACGCGCAACGCCGATCCGCTCGTGGCCCAGCTCGAGGACGAGCTCTACGGCCTGCTCAACGAGACGGGCATCGGCCCGATGGGCCTCGGCGGCGACGTGACGGTGCTGCAGTGCCACATCGAGCACGCCGACACACGTCC
>CAVSLY010000007.1:0-77190 GCA_963728705.1 uncultured Gemmatimonadales bacterium | reverse complement strand
ACCGCCGGCCAGCAGCTCACGATCGCCACCGTCTCGGGCCTCCAGGGCTCTCCGGTGACGTTTACCGCGACCGCCACCACTGGCCCCGGAGGCGAAGGCATCACGATCACGACCAACCCGCCGACGGCGGCGCCTACCGGCGAGGTGTTCGATCCGTCGTGCAGCCGGACGTGCAGGTGAAGGACGCAGCGGGCAGCCGGCCGCCGGCGTGGAGGTCACAGCCAGCGTGGCCTCGGGCGGCGGGACGCTTGAAGGAACGACCACCGCGACGACCGACGCGTCCGGCGTCGCGAAGTTCGGCGACCTCGGCATCAGCGGCACCGGCGCGCAGACGCTCGAATTCACGGCCGGAACCAGCAGCGTGACCTCGGCCCCGGTCGACCTCTCGGCGCTGCCCCCGGAGGCCACCGACGGGCAAGTGGGGCCCGCCGGTGGACTGGAACATCGTGCCGCTGCACCTGCAGTCTCCTGCCCAATGGCAAGCTGCTGGCTGGGGCAAGTTCGAGCCGGGCGGCACGATGATGGGGATGCCGCGGCTCTGGGATCCTGCGAGCGGCACGCCGACGGGCGCCCGAGGTCCCGGTGGACACGATGCTGTTCTGCTCGGGGCACGCCTTCATGCCGGACGGCCGGCTCCTGATCTCCGGTGGCCACAAGGAGGATGACAAGGGCATCGACGTCACCAACATCTTCGATCCGAGCACCGGCGCCTTCGTCGCGGGTCTCCCCAAGATGGCGTTCGGGCGCTGGTATCCCACGGTCACCGAGCTCCCCGACGGGCGGATGCTCACCATGGCCGGACGAGACTCGGCCGGGGCGGTGGTCACGACGCCGGAGATCTGGGAGGGCGGTCAGTGGGTCACGCTGCCGGGCGCTGGGACGCTGCAGATTCCGTACTACCCGCGCAATTTCATCGACCCGAAGAACGGATTCGTCTTCATGGCCGCCGAGCGGGTCATGTCGCGCTGGTTCGACCCGGACGGAGCAGGAGTAAGCGGCGGGCGTGGGCGCTGGATCAACGGGCCGTCGCACAACTGGGGGTTCAACCGGGACTACGGCACAGCCGCGATGTACGAGCCGGGCAAGATCCTGGTCGTCGGCGGCGGGGGTTACTCCACTGGCCGACCCCCGACCCGAGGTCGGCGACACCCACCGCCACGGCGGAGATGATCGACCTGAACGCCGGGACACCCGCGTGGCAGAGCGCCGGGTCGATGTCGGTGCCTCGGCGGCATCTCAACTCGACGATTCTCCCGGATGGTCAGGTGCTCATCACCGGCGGCACCAGCGGCGGCGGGTTCGTGAACATCAACGAGGGGCTGGCGACGAAGGCCGCGGAGGAGTGGAACCCCAGCACGAATCAGTGGACCACGCTGGCCGCGAACAGCGTGATGCGGGTCTACCACTCGGTGTCGATCCTCCTGCCTGACGCCACCGTGCTGCACGGTGCCAGCGGGAATGCGATGGCCGGGGGGGGGGTGGCCGTGCCGGACGAGGCCAACCACGAGATCTTCTCACCGCCGTATCTATTCAAGGGCGCGCGGCCGACGATCACCAGTGCACCGACGAGCGTGGGTTACGGACAGTCGTTTACGATCGCCACGCCGAACGCGGCACAGGCGACCACGGTGCGGTGGACCCCATCGGCACCGTCACCCACGCCTTCGATTTCGGCCAGCGCGCCAACACGCTGACCTTCACCGCCACGTCCACCGGCGTGAGCGTGACGGCGCCGAGCGGTCCCAACTTGGCGCCGCCGGGGTACTACATCCTGTTCATCCTCAACCGGAATGGCGTGCCGTCGACGGGGAAGATCATCCAGGTGCAGTAGGTGGCGGCGGGAGTCTTGCCACGAGTACCCTGAGCCCTGGCTTCGCCCAGGGTAAACTCCGCGAAGGGGGCATGCCTGCGGGTATGCCCCCTTCGCGTTGCTCAGGTGACTCGTGGCAGGCCCCGCCGCTATCTTGACCGACAGAGGCATCAGGTGAAGGATCAGCTGCAAAGCGAACAACTCGAGGAGCGACGCATGTCCCGATCACGCTGGGCGCTCGCCGGCACCGCCCTGATCTTCACCATGGCCTGCGGGCGCGGCGAGCGCTCGAGCGCCGCGGCGGATTCGGCCACCGCCCACCTGGCCGCCGCCGATGCCGATTCGCTCGCCGCGGCGGCGAGCGGTCCGGCCCGCGTCGAGGGCTTCAAGGGGCCCGAGTCAGTCAAGTACGATGCCGACTTGGACGTGTGGTACGTGTCGAACGTCAATGGCACCCCCGTAGCCAAGGACGGCAACGGCTACATCTCGCGCCTCAAGGGCGACGGGACCGTCGATTCGCTCAAGTGGATCGTCAGCGGGACCAACGGCGTGAAGCTCGACGCGCCGAAGGGGCTGGCGCTGCAGGGCGACACGCTCTGGGTGGCCGACATCACCCGCGTGCGGGGCTTCAACCGCCGCACCGGCGCGCCCGTCGCCAGCATCGACCTCAAGGGCTCCAAGTTCCTGAACGACATCGCGGTCGGCAGTGACGGCCTGTACGTGACCGACACCGGCTTCGAGGGAAGCGCCAAGGGGCTCGAGCACACCGGCCCCAACCGGATCTACCGCATCGCCCCCAACCGGGCCGTGAGCATCGCGATCGAATCCGACAGCCTGGCCGGCCCGAACGGCATCACCTGGGACGGCGCGCAGGGACGGTTTATCGTCGTGCCCTTCGCCGGCAAGGTCATCCAGGCGTGGTCGCCCGGGGCCAAGACCACCGTGCCGCTGGGCCCGACCAAGGGCCAGCTCGACGGAGTCGAGCTGCTCGGCGAGAATCGCCTGCTGGTCACCAGCTGGACCGACTCGAGCCTCTTCGTGTTCCAGAACGGCACCGTCACCCCCGTGGCCAACGGGCTCCCGTCGCCCGCCGACATCGGTATCGACACGAAGCGAAACCGCGTCGCCATTCCGCTCCTGCTCGAGAACCGGGTCGAGTTCCGCGCCCTGCCGGCCCCCGGCAAGGGCCTGCCCTGAGGCACGCCATGACCGATCTGCACCGCCGCGCGCGCGGCGCCGCCACCTACGCCGCCGTCTTCGGCATCGCGCTCACGCTGGGCGCGGGCGGCGCCTGGGTGGCGCGCGGCCACGACCGTGGCCCCATTGCGAAGGACGCCGTCACCACGCACGGCGAGTGGGTCAAGATCCCGCGCGGGTCCGAGGTCATCCGCGCCTACGTCGCCTATCCCGAGCGGAAGTCCAAGGCTCCGGCGGTGATCGTGATCCACGAGATCTTCGGGCTCACGGACTGGGAGCCCACCGTCGTCGACCGGATCGCCAAGGAAGGCTTCGTGGCGGTCGTGCCCGACCTCCTCTCCAGCAAATACGGCGCGAGCCCCGCCAACCCCGACTCGGGCCGGAAGCTGATCGCCGAGCTCGAGCCCGAGCGCATCACCGCCGACCTCGACGCCACCTACGCCTGGGTCAACGCGCGACCGGCGGTGCTCGCCGATCACGTCGGCACGATCGGCTTCTGCTGGGGCGGCGGCGAGAGCTTCCGTTATGCCACCAACAACCCCAACCTTCGCGCCGCCGTCGTCTGCTACGGCCCGCCGCCCGACTCCGCCGCGATCAAGCGGATCAAGGCCCCGGTGCTCGGCATCTACGGCGAGAACGACGCCCGCATCTCCGCGACCCTTCCCGCCGTCGTCGCGCAGATGCAGTCGGCAGGGAAGACGTTCACGCCGGAGGTCTACCCGGGCACCGGACACGGCTTCCTCAAGCCTGGCCGCGAGGGCTCCGACGGCCCCCAGCCGGCCAAGGCGTGGACCCGGATCCTCGAGTTCTACCGGGCCCGGCTCGGCAAGTGAGGGGGCGCGGGCGCAGTAGCCTGGCGGCGGTGGGTGCGTTGATGGCGCTCGCCGCCGCCGGCCCGCTCGCCGCCCAGGCCGACAGCACGCCGCCGCCGCACACACCCACCAGCTACGACATCATCCTCGTCACCAGCGACACCGGAACCCACTTCGTCGGCGAGGTGCAGACCGGCTGGCGCCTCCAGTCGGGCCGGCCGGTCGACATGCGGCTCGACTCCACGCTGCGGGTCGTGCGAGTGCTGGTCGACGGCAAGCCGAATACCCGGCTCTCGCGCACGATGTACGGCCGCGCCGGCAGCGACGTCGTCGTCCCGCACGAGAAGGTTGCGGGCGACACGCTCTCGACTCGCGTCCGCTATCACGGCACCCCGCGTGGCGGCCTCCGGGTCGGTCCCGATCGCAGCGGCGCGCGTTCGCTCGCGGGCGAGACGGCCGAGGGCCGGGCGTCACTCTGGTTGCCGTCGCCGGAGGGGGGCGGCGGACGGGTGACCGTTGCGTGGCATGTCCAGGCGGCCGCCGGCCAGCGGGTGGTGGCGAACGGGACGCTGACCGGGGTCGACACGCTCGCGTACGGCCATACGACCTGGCACTACGTGCTCGAGGCGCCGGTGCCGCTCGCGGCGCTGGTGGTGGCGGTAGGGAGGTTCGCGGTCATGTCGCTTCCGCGCGCCAGCTGCGGTGACCCATGCGCCCCGGTGACGCTCTGGACGCCGCCCGAGGACTCCGGGGCCGCCAGCGGAGGCGCATTCCGCCGCGCGGGCGAGATGGTGGACTACCTGAGCGCCCGTCTGGGGCCGCTGCGCTATCCGGGCCTGGCGCACGTGGCCGTGCCGCTCGCGCCGGCTGGGCGTCCGGGTGCGTCGGTCGTGCTGTACGACGGCGCTCGAGTGCATGCGGGCCAGGTCACCGAGCGCGAGGTGGCGCGGGCGACGGCCGCCCAGTGGCTGGGCAATACCGTCGACGAGGCCGGGCTCGAGGCCAATCAGCCCTCGACGGCGGCGGCGGCATACCTCGCGTGGCTCTGGTCGCACCAAGCCGCCGACCGGGGCAAGAAGCCCTCGAAGAAGTCCCCGGCGGAGGTGTTGCCGGCCGGCGCGGATGCGTTCCGGCGGTTGCACGCGATCGTGGGCGACTCGGTGTTCTTCCAGGGGCTCCGGCGCTATGTCGAGGAGAACCGGAACTCGACCGCAGCGCCCGGCGCCCTCGAGCGGACGATGGCCGAGACGGCAGGGCGCCGGCTCGACTGGACCTTCGACCGAGCGCTCGGGGCGCGGTGAAGCGGGCGGGCAGGCAGGCAGGCGCGGCGCTGCTGGCGGGCCTCGCGTGTAGCGGCACGCTGCCCCCGCTCCGCGGGCAGATGGAGGTGGGCCGGGATGGCTACGCCGTGTTCGTGGCCGGTGGCGGGGCGGCCGGCGGCGATCTCTACGCGGTGCGGACCGAGGGCGGCGCCATCGTGCCGATCACGTTCAGCACCGTGGGCGAGATGCGGCCGGCGCTCTCACCGGACGGCGTGATGCTGGCGTTCCTCCGCGGCACCTCGCTCAGGGACTCGACGCCGGGCACGGTGTGGGTCATGAACCTGCTGAACGGCGCCGAGCGCGAGGTCGAGCTGCCGCGAGGAACGGGAGCGCCGCGGCAGGTGGGGTGGTCGGCCGATGGGCAGTCGCTCGTGGTGGCGGCCGGCGCCGGCCTTTACCGATCGAGTGCACCGCCCGCCCCGTCGGATGCCCGGCCGGTCCCGGCCCCCGAGCGGCCGGCGGCGGAGTCGGCCCTGGCGGTGCTGCTCGGCAACCCGGCCTTCGCGCGGGCCGTGCCGTGCGCCGAGCCGGGCGCGCTCTGCGTCGCGGGCGACACCGGGGCACCCGGCCTCCTGGCTCGCGATGCCCGCGACCCGGCCCGGTGGGGCGACGACTCGGTCATGTTCTTCCGGGGTGACGCCGTGGAGATCCGCCCCCTGGGCCCAGGCCGCGCACGGCGGCTGGACTGGGACAACGTGCCGACGCGGCCGCGGCAGATGACGGTGTTTTTGGGGGTGACACGAGGCGAGGACGGCCTGGCGGACAGCATGTAAATCCGGGTCGTCGGGCGTGCGTCATCCTTCGCTCCGCTCAGGATGACACGTCACTGCCACATCCCACTCTCCGTCCTTCCGCCTACCGAGCCGCTATCGCGTCCCACGCCGCGTCCAGTGCCATGCCGACCGGCGGCGCGTCCGGGGCCCAGTCCCGGGCGCCGACGCGCTCGGCGATGAACGCTACCAGCGCCAGCCACACGTCCGCCCAGAGCTCCGTCGGTCCGGTCCGGACCGCGCCGTCGGACCGGCCTCCGGCCACGACGTGCTGCAGGGCGTCCCGGAACTCCCGCTCGGCCTCCCGGCTCTTCTCGTCGAGGTGCTGCTCGTCGCGGCGGCGGAGCAGCATGCGGGTGAGGGCGGCGTCGCGGGCCGCCGTGTCGAACAGGGTACGCGCGATCCGGTGGAGGCGGTTCGGCGCGCCCTCGCCTTCGGTCTCTCTCACGATCGTGGCACCCCATCGCTGGGCGCCGCGGAACACTTCGTTGAGGAGATGCTCCTTGCCGCTGAAGTGGCGATAGATCGTGCCTTCGGCCACGCCCGCGCGAGCGGCGATGGCGGGCGTGGTGGTGGCGCGGAAGCCGACGGTGGTATACAGCTCGAGTGCTGCACGAAGCAGGCGCTGGCGGGTGGCCTCACCGTCGCGGCGCGTAGGCTGAGTAGAAGTCATCTCACAAAATAGTTTGCGGTGCCGTTGAATCGCGACCCCATCCGAGGCTATTTTCCGAGGCTTTGCACCCGTTTCCGGACGCTGTTCTCGCTGTCAGTGGGGTCGTCGATGAAAATGCTGGTCCTCGGTGCCGGCCTGCAGGGCTGTGCCTGCGCGTACGATCTCCTGCAGAACCCCGCGGTGACCCAGGTGACCCTGGCCGATCTGCGCCCGGACAACCTCCCGCCGTTCCTGGCGGAGCGCGGTGACTGGGACGGCCGTCTCCGGACCGTGCGGCTGGATGTGACCGACCCCGTGGCGGTGCAGGAGACCCTCCGTGGCCACACCGCCGTCATGAGCGCCATCCCCTACTACTACAACGGTCCGATGGCCCGTGCCGCGGTCGAGGCCCGCTGCCATTTCTCCGACCTTGGCGGCAACACCGAGATCGTCTTCGAGCAGAAGAAGCTCGATGCCCAGGCGGTGGCACGGGGGGTGTCGATCATTCCCGACTGCGGCCTCGCGCCGGGCATGGTCAATATTCTCGCCGCCGAGGGCATCCGACGGCTGGACCAGGCGGACCAGGTGAAGGTGTACGTCGGCGGCCTCCCCCAGCAGCCCGAGCCCCCCCTCAACTACCAGATCGTTTACTCGCTCGAAGGCGCGCTGGACTACTATACCACGCCCTCGTGGGTGCTCCGCGGCGGGAAGCGGGAGCAGGTGGACGCGCTGAGCGAATTGGAAGCCGTGGACTTCCCCATGCCGGTCGGGACCCTCGAGGCGTTTCACACGGGCGGCGGCATCAGCACCTTGCCGTTCGCCTACGAGGGAAAGGTCGACGTCATGGAGTACAAGACCCTGCGCTATCCGGGCCACGTCGCGATCATGCGGCCGATCCGGGAGCTGGGCCTGCTGGACATCAAGCCGGTCGAGGTGAAAGGGAAGAGTGTCTCGCCGCGCGACGTCTTCATCGCGACGGTCCGACCGAAGCTCCACAAGCCGCTGGGGCGCGACCTCGTGGCACTGCAGGTGATCGTGACCGGGCGGAAGGCCGGCAAGCCGGCGCGGGTCTCGTTCCGCCTCATCGATCGGTACGACGCGGACCACGGCATCAGCGCCATGATGCGGACGACCGGCTACTCGCTCTCGATCACCGGCCAGATGCAGGCCGACGGCCGGGTCACGGCGAAGGGCGTCCACACCCCCGACGAGGCGATTCCATTTGCGGCCTACGTCGCAGAGCTGGGCCGCCGCGGCATCCGGATCGAGGAACTCCAGGCCCCCAGCGGGTGTTAGATACACGTCTCTAGCGGTGGATGATGATGCTGGATTTCAGGACGCTGTGGGGCGATGCGCTGACCTACGAGGCCTTTCTCGCCAGCAGCACGAAGCACAAGGGATTGTGGGAGGGCATCTACGGCATTGCCCGGCTGCCCGTCTGGGCTACCAGCGCGCTACCGGCCGGGGTCGAGCGGAAGCTGCTGGTGATCGCGGAGGACTGGTGCGGGGACGCGTCGAGCACGGTGCCGGTTCTCGCCAAGCTTGCGGACACGGTGCCCGGACTCGAGCTCCGTCTCATTCTGCGCGACCAGCATCCCGAAGTGATGGACCTCTATCTGACCAACGGCTCGCGGTCGATCCCGATCGTGATTGCGCTGGACGAACAGTTCCGGGAGCTGGGCCATTGGGGCCCGCGGCCGGGCGAACTGCAGGCGTGGGTCATGGCGAACCGCCTCACGGTGCCCAAGGCCGAGCTGTATCCGCAGGTGCGGCGGTGGTACGCCAGCGATCACGGCGAGACGACGCTGCGCGAGGTGCTGGCGGCGGCGGGGCTGACGGTGGCGAAGGTGGCCTAGGAACATCCACCCATTTCCCACCGAGAACTGGAATCCATCCGGCCCGCCCCCGAAGTTGAACTCCAGGATGGTGCTCCGGAGAATGCGGAGGGCCACCGCGCCGCCGCCGCCGACCTTCATGTCCTTGGTCGTTAGCTTGAAGCCCTCCTGCTCGAACACCCGTCCCGCATCCAGAAAGGCCACCAGTGTGACGGCGCCGAGATCGCCGAACGGCAGCACGTCGTGCCGCACCTCGAAGTTCCCGAACAGCACACCCCGTCCCGTCAGCCGTCCGTAATCGATCCCGCGGTGGGAGTTCTGTCCTCCCAGCACGGGGACTTCCTTCTCCCAGCCCGGCAGGGTGAAGCGCGCGTCGAGCGATGAAGTGCCGCCCATCCCCGCGCCGGCCAGTCGCGCCGCCAGCACGGTGCCTTCGCGCACCTGGAGGTAGCCCCGAAGGATGGCGTACTGGCGACTGTAGTTGTCTCCGCCGGTGCCCGCCTGCGTGCCCGCCTCGAGCAGCAGTCCCTGATGGGTGTTGTACTCGTTGTCGCGGGTGTCGTAGATCAGCGCGAGCCGGCCGGACAGGTCGTGCTGGGTGAAGTCGCCTGCAGGGAAGTCGGTCTTGAATACCGAGGGGCCGGGCAGGGAGGTGAACCTGGCGCGCGTGTACGCCGTCTGCAGGGCCACGTGCAGCGGGCCCTTGATGTGCCGCGTGACCTCCGCGGTGGCCCGGTAGCGCGTGCGCCGCATGCGGTACAGGAAGGGCATCTCAGGGGTATCCGCGTCCTTGTCGAACACGGTGTTGTTGCCCAGCCCGAAGTAGCCGAGGCGCGCCTGCCGCTCCGCCGAGCCCAGGACCACGAACCGCCAGCCTTTCCAATAGTCCGGCGCCCTGTACGAGGCACTCACATATCGGCTGCCCTTCGGCGCGATGCCCGCGTCGGCGTTGAACGCGGCGGTGTAGGTACTGCGTGCCTCGTAGTCCGCCGCCGCCTGCCAGTGCCGCACGCGGAAGGCGAGCACGGGGGAGTCGTTGGCGCCACCTGCCAGGTACGGGAACCAGCTCGTCCGCCAGCGCGCCGCCGGCTCGGGCGCTTCAGGCGGCCTCTCCAAGGTCGGCGTGCTGTCGGTCCTGGTACTGTCTGTGCTGTCCACCGCGCTTGCCGCAATGCTGTCGATCGCGGGCGCCGCGGTGCTGTCCCTCGTGGCCGCTGCTGTGCTGTCCGTCGTGTCCGCCGCCGTGCTGTCCGCCGCCCTGGGCGTCGGCGGCTTCTGCGGCACCTGTGCGCTCAGGGGCGTGCCGGCGAGCACGGCGGCAGACAGCACGAACAGCATTGGGATCCGGAACGACCGCATCAGCTCGGCCTCTCATAGAGGTAGGCGGTGCCGCGCGTCGCGGCCCCAAGTCCGCCCTGTACGGGCTCCGGGATTTAGGGAAACCCCGGGCGGATGTCAACCGTTAGTCGCGCCGGTCGTCGTGTGGTGGACACTGGCATGCAGGCGTCCTCCTCCAACGCCATTGTGTCGACACTGCCCGCGGCGCTGGCGTCGAAGGCGGTCGTGGGTACGGCGTCGCGACCGATTTCTGCGATCGCGACACCGTCGAGGGCCTCCTGCGTGGCGGGCTATATGCCGGCGGAGGTGTGATCCAGGCCACAGCAGTGACATTTTGGTGCCCTATCTTGCGGTCCTAGTGGGAGTATGACCGAATGGCACTATGCGAGACGTCCGAGTACAAGCCCTGAGTCCCCTGCTCTGAGGCCGGGCGCGCCGTTCGATCCGCTGCTTTCGCTGTTTATCTCCTCACACTCCCCTTCTTCATCTATCTCGCGGGAACGGGCATTCGTGCCCGTTCCACCCACCTTTTTTCTTTTCGCTCGCGCATGTGACCTTCGGCACCGCCGCGCCCGGCCGGTGAATCGATGTTCCAACGCGACCTCATCACTGAGAGGCATCATGCCGCGTGGCGACAAGTCGGCCTATACCGAGAAGCAGAAGCGGCAGGCCGAACACATCGAGGAGGGGTACCGGGCGCGGGGCGTGCCGGAGAAGGAAGCGGAGCGTCGCGCATGGGCGACCGAGAACAAGATGTCTGGCGGCGGCCGCAAGAGCGGAGCGGGGCGGGGAAAGAAGACCAACAAGGCTCCCGCGCGGAAGGGCGGGCGGATCGGCGGGCGGGCCTCGGCGTCGCGCCCCAAATCGGCGCGGTCCGCCTCGGCGCGAAAGGCCGCCGCGACCCGGAAGCGGAGGGCGGGGGCCGGGAAGCGCACGGCCCGGCGGCGAGGCTGACAGGCTCCGGGGTCGCGGGCATGGCCTCGGGTGCTGCTAACCCGCTGACTTGCAGGGCCTTCGATTCCGCGGAGTGACTCACTTCACACTGCCGGACGCCCCGGGTTCACAGCATCCCAAACCCTGATAC
Organism: uncultured Gemmatimonadales bacterium; assembly: GCA_963728705.1. Classification (GTDB taxonomy): domain Bacteria; phylum Gemmatimonadota; class Gemmatimonadetes; order Gemmatimonadales; family GWC2-71-9; genus CAVVWJ01. The sequence goes on along the minus strand of CAVSLY010000007.1, from coordinate 66,370 downwards.
GACATTGTGAAGTGCCGGGAACTCCCCGGTGCCGGCGCGGTCGCGCGGGCTGACCTCGTCTCCAGTGGAGTGTGTATGTCGATCAAGAACCTTACGAAGATTCCGGCGTTCCTGGTTGCCACGGCGCTCTGCGTTGCCGCGCCGCGAGCTGCCCAGGCGCAGGGCGGCGTCAGTCTCGCCCCATGGGCCGGCGTCTACATTCCGACGCGCAATTCCGTCGGCGATGTCGACAACGCCTTGAGCCGCGACGTCAGCGTCATCGGCGGCGCCCGCCTCACCTTCTGGGGTACCGGCATCCTGGGCTTCGAGGCCACCGGCGGCTATGCCCCAGCCAAGATCTCGGGCGAGACCCTCAACGAGACCAACACCAATCTCTTCGTGGCGAGCGCCCGGCTGCTGCTGGCGCTGAGCCCGGTGACCAATCGGGTGGGCTTCTATATCGCCGCGGGTCCTGCCCTGCTGACCCGGGGGAAGAACACCTTCGATGATGACAAGAGCCGCACCGACTTCGGCGCCAACGCCGGCGCCGGCCTGCGCTTCGGCCTCGGCGAACGCAACAATGCCGCGATCCGGCTCGACTTCGAGGACTACCTCTACAACGGTGACTTCGGTGGTGGCGACGACTTCCAGAACGACCTGGTGGCGTCGCTCGGCGTTGAGATCCCACTCGGCGGGAGAGCTGGGGACGAGTAGGTTGGTTTGATCAGCGGGGTGATCTGGGGCCAATCCCTGGAGGAGTCACCCTGAGCGAGGCGAAGGGGGCATGATTTAGTTCATGTCCCCTTTGCGTTGCTCAGGCTGACTCTGCCTGCCGTCCGCGCTTCGCGGGTTCTGTTCGCCCATCCGGAGAGCAATCGATGTCCGTCAGTCCGAGCTATAAGGCCTACGTTCTGGACCAGCTCTCCGCGGCCGGCGCGGTGACCGGCAGGTCCATGTTCGGTGGTGTCGGTCTCTACTGCCAGGGACTCTTCTTCGGGCTCATTGCCGACGACACCCTGTATCTCAAGGTGGACGACACGACCCGGCCCGAATTCGAGCGACTCGGGTCCCAGCCCTTTCGTCCCTACGTCGACGATTCGCATGCCATGCAGTATTACGAGTTGCCGGCGGATGTCCTGGAGGATCGCACGGAGGTGCTGCCATGGGTGGAGCGCGCCCTCGGCGCGGCCCGACGCAAGGTCACGGGGAAGCGGCGGCGACCGAAAGCGTGACGTTTCTGGCGACACGGCTCGGCGGCCCCGACGGGCGGCTCCAGTGCCCCGCCAGCTCGGTGTTGGCCGCGATCACACCGTGCGAAGATCGATGCGGCCCGCGGCATCCGATAATGCTCGAACGCCTATGTGCGTCCGAGGGCCGTCATGCCCATCTGACTCGGGCTCGTGCGGATCGAGGCCGTCGTAGTCGCCGCCGCCAACTAATTCCTGCAGAACCTGGTTCGATTTTGGTGACTGTGGCAACAATCTGCATATGCAGGGCTGTTTTGTCCTCAAATGTTTGCTAATTCTGCTAAAAACAGGTTACACTCCGGGCGTGATGACCGTCAGTTTCCCGTAGCAGAGTGGCCTATGCCTTCGCCCAGCAAGATCGTCTTCAATGTCCCCTCCCTCATGCCCGAGGATGCCGCGCGCCGCCGCCCCGGCGGCGCGCCCGTCAGGCCGACTCTGGCGTCCCCGCCGCCCCGCGAGAGCGCGGAGCTGATCGAACAGGGCGACGTCCGGAAGCTCGCGACACTGCTTGAGGTCAGTCAGGCTCTGGCCGGCAGCCTCAACCTCGAGACGAGCCTCTACGGAGTGCTCGAAGTGCTCGAGCGTCGCTGCGGCGCCCGGCGCGGGGCTATCACGCTGGTCGAGGAGGCAAGTGGGCTCCTCGTGGTCGAGGCCGCCCTCGGCTACCCGCGCACCGCGGGGCGGGTGCGCTACCGCGTGGGGGAGGGGATCACCGGCGGCGTGGCGCAGCGGGGCACGCCGGCTGTCGTACCCCGTGTAAGCGAGGAGCCTGGATTCCTCCACCGCGCCGTCTCGCGCGAGGAGCGGGACGACGAAGGGGAGATGAGCTTCCTCTGCGTCCCGATTCTCATGGAGGGATCCAGCGCCGGCACCTTGGCCGTCGAGATGCCGTTCATGCCCGAGCGGGACAGCGAACGGATGATCAAGGTCCTCCGCATCACGGCGGCGCTGATCTCGCAGGCGGTCCGGATCCACCACCTGGTGGGGGGCGAGCGGCAGCGGCTGGTTGAGGAGAACACCCAGCTCCGGGAAGAGTTGCGCGAGCGCTACGAGTTCTCCAACATCGTGGGGAACAGCGGCACCATGCGGCGGGTCTACGAGCAGGTGGCCCAGGTCGTAGGCACCGGGGCCACGGTGATGATCCGGGGCGAAAGCGGCACCGGCAAGGAGCTCATCGCCCATGCGCTGCACCATCACTCACCGAGGGCGGGGAAGCCCTTCGTCCGCGTCAACTGCGCCGCGCTGCCCGAGACGCTCGTCGAGACCGAACTGTTCGGCCATGAGCGGGGCGCGTTCACCGGGGCGCAGGCACGGCGCAAGGGCAAGTTCGAGCAGGCCGACGGCGGCACGCTCTTCCTAGACGAGATCGGCGAGCTGAGCCCGTCCACCCAGGCCAAGCTGCTGCGCGTGCTGCAGGGACGGGAGTTCGAGCGGCTGGGCGGCAACGAGACCGTGCGGGTGGACGTCCGGCTCATCACGGCCACCAACAAGGACCTCGAAAAGGCACTGGCCGAGGGGACCTTTCGGGAGGATCTGTACTACCGGCTCAACGTGTTCTCGATCTTCGTGCCGCCGCTCCGCGAGCGGAAGTCGGACGTGCTGCTCCTGGCCGACCATTTCGTCGAGAAGTACGCCCGCGTGCACCAGCGCACGATCAGGCGGATCTCGACACCGGCGATCGACATGCTCATGGCCTACCACTGGCCGGGCAACGTCCGCGAGCTGGAGAACACCATCGAGCGTGCCGTGCTCGTGGCCGACGGCGACGTGATCCACGGCCACCACCTGACGCCGACGTTGCAGACGGCGGAGGCGTCGGGCACCGTGGTGTCGCGCTCCCTGGGTGAGGCCGTGAGCGTGTTCGAGAGCAACCTCATCCAGGACGCGCTCAAGAGCACACGCGGTAACCGCGCCAAGGCCGCCCGCCTGCTCGACACGACGGAGCGGATCCTGAGCTACAAGGTGCGACGGTACGGCATCGACCCCCGGCGCTTCCGGCGCTGATCGCGGCGCCGCGCGAGACTGGGCCGACTGCTGCGAAGTAGAGAGCCGCGAGCGAACGACATCGCTGCGCCGCCCTGACGGCAGGGCCGAACGAAATTGTCGTCTCCTGCAGACGCCGGCGCCCCAGTGGGGCGCCGGCGTCTTTCACTAAGCGCCATCCACTATGTGAGTTGAGTCTCGGGGAGCCAAGCCGGCACGAGGGCGGGTGCGAGGCACGCGACTTGTCATACTGACGTGCCGTCGCGTGACCTTCATGCGACGTCGCGCTCGCCGTTTCGATGCGTGCGCGGATCAGGTTCCGAACGACGGCTGAACCCTCCAGGCACTTCAGGCGCAGTCAGGAGCAGTCATGTACCATCGTACGATCCACACGCTGGCCGCGGCACTGGCGCTCGCCGGCCTGACCCCGATGGCCGCGGGCGCCCAGAGCGCGCCCAGCGCTCAGACGCTCGCTCTGACGCTGGCGGAGGGCGCCCTCCCCGCGCGCCCGGCGCTGAAGCCGGCGTACCACGTCCGCCTGACCAGCACGTGGCCCCAGGACGCCGCTGGCGGCGGCTGTCGCAACGGCGGCGAGGAGACGATCGAGGGAACCCTCGCACGCGAAGCCGATGGGACCTACACCGGCACCTTTGCCCGACGGACGGAGCTGCTCTTCTGCGGCACGCACGGCACCCACCGGGACGCCGAGGGGGCAGCCTGCGAGCTCGCGCTGACCGGACGTGGCGACGTCAGCGCGACCGGCGTGGTGCGGGACGACGAGGCGAGTCCAAGCGGGCAGGAAGTGCGGCTGGTGTGGACGCCGGCAGCCGCGCATGAGGCGTCAGTGCGAGGTGCCTGTGCCCCGGCGTTCAAGCAGGCGATGAAGCAGATGTATCTCTCCACGCCGCACGCGGTGGAGTTTCCGCTCACAGCCGCGGGCTCGGGCCCGCGGACGGAGCGGCTGGAGAACTATGCGTGGCAGGTGGAGCTGGAGTAGGCTCCGCTAGAGCTTCAAGTTGACGTCGATGTCCACCATGATCGCGGGCGGCGTGTTCTCGAAGACGATGCGACGCTCGACGGTGCGGATGACCATCTTCTGGAGCGGCCCCTTGCCCTTGCCGCGGCCGCGATTGCCGGCGCGGTAGTAGACCACCTGGGTTGTGCCGACATGCTCGATGCGGACGACGTCGTAGCCCTGGCGCACGAGCACGTTGCGCGTCACGGTGACGGCACGGTCGTTCGAGACGGTGTAGTGCTTGCCCTTGCCCTTGCCCTGGGCGTGGGCGGGAGCGATGGATACAGCGAGAGCGAGAATGGCGAGCGCGAAGCCCGCGACGAAGCGGCGAGGGTGCATGCGACCTCCCGGGAGCGATGGTGAAGTGGGCATCCGGGGAGGGGCAAAAACCGTGCAGTCCGAGGAGCGTACTCCTTATCCTGTGGGCAGGTTGGAGTTAACGATCAGCCGATAGGTGGCGGTGCTAGATCTTGCAGGTTGGAGCAAAGAGGATCGCGAGAGCGGGTCGCACTTTGGTAGTGCGTGAGCCTCGCCGGGATCGATCAGCTCTCCTTCCGCACCTCCGCCGCCGACTTGTCCTCCCGGATCCCCAGGTACCGCGGATGCCGGAGCAGCCCCGCCGGCGTCCACTCCCCGAATCCGATCTCGACCACGAGCTTCGGCGTTACCCACTGGACCTCGCCCGCCGGCGCCGGCCCCGGTGCAAACGGCGAAGTCCGCCGATGGAGCGGGGCCAGTTTCCGGTGCAGCATCTCGAGTGTCGCGCGGTCGTAGCCGGTGCCGACCTTGCCGGCATACCGAAGCGCGCCCTGCTCGTAGTACCCCACCAGCAGCGCCCCCAGATTCTCGCGCGAGCCCTTGGGGGCCGTGTACCCACCCACCACGAGCTCCTGCTGGTGGACGCATTTGATCTTGAGCCAATCGGTCGACCGCGCACCGATGTACCGGCTCTCCGCCCGCTTCGCGATGATCCCCTCGGCGCCCTTGGCGCACGCCTGGCGCAACATCGCGGCCGAGCCGGTGGTGCGGAACGGCGTGAACCGGATCGGATCGTCATACCACACCACGTCGCGCAGCACGGCCTTCCGGTCCACCAGCGGGAGGTTGGTCAGGTCGATGCCCTCGTAGAACAGGCAGTCGAACAGGTACAGCTCGACCGCCACGTCGCTCGCCCGGGCACGGAGCTCGTCGCGGAGCTGCATCCGGCGCTGCAGCCGCGAGAAGCTGCTCTGGCCGGTACGGGGGTCCACGGCGACGACCTCTCCGTCGAGCACGGCATCACCGCGGACCGCGAACGAGAGCGCGTCGACCAGCTCGGGATACGCGTTCTCGAGCGGCTTCCGGTTGCGCGAGAACAGCCGCACGTTGCCGCCGTTGCTGTAGACCAGCACCCGCACGCCGTCGAGCTTGGGCTCGTACACCCAGTGGCCGTCGCGCGGCGGAGACTCGACCAGCGTGGCCAGCATGGGCGCCATCCAGGCCGGCTGCGCGCGATAGCGGAGCCGGGCGTTGGTCGCCTTCGAAAGCGCCTCCAGGCGCCGCTTCATCGGGCGCTCGCGGCGCCGCTCGCGCCGAGCGCGCCGGCGAGGTCCTGCTTCGTGTCGAGAATCTCGGCCCACACATCCCCCTCGGCCTCGAGGCGGTCGGGAACGGTGTGGAGGGTGAAATCGGTCGGATACACCCGCTCCAGCTCGTCCCACGCGATCGGCATCGAGACTGTGCCCGCCGGGTGGCGTCGCGGCGAGAACGGCGTCGCCAGCGACTTGCCACGGCTGTTCTGGTTGAAGTCGAAGAAGATCTTCCCCGTCCGCCGGCGCACCGCCCACTCGACCGTCACGTCCTTGGGCCGCTCGCGCTGCACGTGTCGCGCGATGGTTTCCGCCACGCCACGCGCCGCGTCGAAGTCGAGGTCGCGTACGATCGGCAGGTAGAGGTGGAGCCCGGTCCGGCCCGACGTCTTGATGAAGGTGACGAAGCCGAGGCCGTCGAGGATCTCCCGAATCCGGAGCGCGAGGCGGCGCACCCGGGCGAAGGCGCGCCGGTGCAGCTCAGGCTCCTCGCCCCGGCCCTCGCGTCCCGAGTAGACGTAGGGATCGAGGTCGAAGACGATGAAGTCGGGGTAGTTGAGGATCGAGCGCTCGAGCGTGGCCTCGGAGCCGGTGAACTTACGGCCATGCCCGTGCCCGTCCGGCTCGGGGTTCACGCGCGAGAACCAGGCGTGCAGCTCGAGCCCGGCCATCTGCCCGAGCCAGAGGAGCGTGGCGACGTTCTCGCAGATGAGGTAGTCGCCGTCGCGCTCGTTGTGCGAGGAGTGGATGCGCACCGTGCGGGCGAACGGCGGCGCCGGCTCCCAGTGCTTCTGGAAGAAGCTCTTGCCGCCGATGCCGTTGGGGAATCGGGTGACGAACAGCGGCCGGTCGGCGAGGTGCGGCAGCAGGAACGGCGCGACCCGTGCGAGATAGCGGAGCAGGTCCCGCTTGGTCGCGCCCGGGCGGCGGCCGGCGCCGGGCCAGAGCGGCTTGTCGAGGCTCGTGACGGGCAGGTCGTGGCCGTCGACGCTCAGGGTGGTCTTGTCGCCGGCATCGGTGAGCTGGTCGAGGACCTCGCGTGCCTTCGTCTTGACTCGAGCCTTCGTCATGGTTCACCACAGAGGCACAGAGGTGACCGCACGGCTCAGCTCGCCTTCCGCGCTCGACGCGTCCTGGTCTGACGGCGCGCCGGCGTCTTGGCCGCCGCCCTGGTGCGGCCGCCCTTCCGGGCTGCCTCGACGCTCTTCCTGAGCGCGTCGGCGAGGTCGATGACCTTGGTCTCGCGCGCAGCCGGAGACTTCACGACTTCGCGGCCCTCGAGCTTCGCGTCGATGAGCTTCGCGAGTGCCTCACGGTAGTGGTCGTGATACTCCTCGGGCTCGAACGGCTTCCGGAGCAGCTCGATCAGCGTGAACGCCATCTCGAGCTCGCGCTCGCTGACCTTGGCGCGGTCGAGGTCGACGCCATGCTCTTGCCGTACCTCGTCCGGGTAGTACAGCGTCTCCAGCATGACCACGCCGTCCCGGGGGCGCAGCGCGCAGAGCTGCTCTTTCTTCCGGATGGTGATCGTGGCCAGCGCCGTCAGCCCCTTCTTGTCCAGCGCCTGCAGCAGCAGTGCGTACGCCTTCTCCGCCCGCTCGTCCGGGGCCAGATAGTAACTGCGCTCGTAGTAGACCGGGTCGATCTCCGTGGCCTTCACGAACGCGGTCAGGTCGATCGTATGCTTGCTCGGGAGCGGGAGCTTCTCGAAATCCTCGTCCGTCAACGTCACGTACTCGTCCTTCGCGTACTCATATCCGCGCACCGTCTCGCTCCACGGCACCTCGACCTCGTCGGTGGGGCACCAGCGCACCTGTTTGAGCCGAGTGCCGCACGTCGCATGGACCAGGTGGAAGCTGATGTCTTTGCTTTCCGTCGCTCCATAGAGCTTCACGGGGATGCTCACCATCCCGAAGCTGATCGAGCCGCTCCAGATCGCTCTGGCCATGCGTCCCTCCACGGGCCGTGAGAATGCCCCCGCGGCAGTTTTCCACACCGTGAGGGATGTTTCCACATGGTTGTCAACATAAGTTGTTGATAACTAACAACTTACGCTGCCGGATAATCTATAATGTCGGAGGGCGCTGCTGTGGGACGGGTCACACGGGACGGGCGGGCTACCGCAGCGTCCTTCCCGCCGCTCACGGCGCGGAGGATTCGCTTCATGGCCGAGTCGCTCTTCGAGCGCGGCTGGGCGACAAGGGAGTCGCCACCGGGCAAGGCGGGTACGTCCATCTGCATCTCGGCCGGCGCCGGCGCGATTGGCCCGGTCACGCCGTTCGAATCGGTGGTGGACGCTGCCGACGACGGCTCGGCCGCGGCTGCGTTCGCGGGAAGAACCGGTGCGGGCCCGGTGGCGATCGCGCGGGGCTCGAGCGCCGCGGCGAAGCCGGACGAGGCCGGCGCGGGCGGAGTGACCACCGCCGGCCGAGTGGCCGACCGCTTCGTCGTCACGGCGCTTGGTGCAGGCGGTGGGGCGTCATCGGGAAGCGCGGGCCGGTCGGCCACCGCGGCCGCGGGTGTCGAGGGGCTGTCGACTGAGCCGCGCACGGGCGAGTAGAACGACCTGGCCAGATAGCCGCCGGCCGCCAGCACCAGCAGCGCCACGGCCACCTGCAGCGGGCGGTGCCCGCGCGACGAGCCCGCGCGTTCCGCCACGGGCTCCTCCGCCGGGGTGAATTCGGGATAGGAGATCGTCGGCAGCTCAGGCGCTGGCTGCACCGCGGGCATCACCGGCCACGCTTTCACCGGCTCGGTGTGAACGGGCGGCGCCATCGCCGGCTCGGGTGCGGTCGCGACGTACGGATCGTCGGGGATGACGCGTACCGACGGCGGCAGATACGAATCGGGCCGGTAGGACGACTTAGACTTCGGCGCAGGCGCCGGCTCTGCATGGCTGGGCGGTGGCGCCATGTCCGCGTGAGGCGCGAAGCGATGCTCGGACGCGGCTCGATTCGCTGAGAGCTGCTCTGCCGCTGGATGCGCGGGGTAGGGGCTCTGGGTCAGGGAAGCTCGGCCGGCGAATCAGCGGCCGACGGATGCTGTACGACCGGATGCTCCTGCGCCGCCTGGGCTGCGGCCTCATCCGCGGCTGTATGCAGAATGGCCAAGTGAGTCGTGGCTGCATGCTCCCTGGCTGCCTGCTCCCTGGCTGCGTGCGTGGCCGGATGCTTCGGGGCCGGAGGCTTCGGGACCGCGCGCTCCGCGACCGGATGCGGTGCGGGCGAATGGTGCGCGGCCGCAGGGCCCGTGGCTGTATGCGTCTCGACCGGATGCTTTGTGACTGCATGCCGCGTGACCGGATGCTCCACGCCCGAGTAGCGCGCGTCCAAAGGATCAGCGCCCGAGTGCATAGGGCCCGAGTCGTCCTGGGGCGAATGCGCCTTGGCCGAATGCTCCGTGGCCGCGTGCTCCGTGCCGACCCCGACGGGGCGCTTCGCTGGCCAACGGTCCTGGACCGACCGCTCCGCCTGTGGGCGCGGCTGCACCGGCGGTTGCACCGGCTGGTCGCCCGCCCGCGTCTCTGCCGTGGGCTCCGCCACCGGTTCCGGCGCCGGCGTGGACTTGGCAGCGGGCGCGACGGCGAAGCTCAACGTCTCCAAGCGCGGCGGATGCCCCGACGTGCGCGGTGCCACCGCCTCGGCTATCCGTGCGGCCGGCAGCGAAAGCGCCTGCTTGTAGTGGGGATGAAACTCGATCGGCAGCCACTTCTGGGTCGCGTTGTGGTAGATCCGGCACCGGGGCGTGACGAGACCGTTCCGCACGGCGACAGCGAGCTCCTCGATGGTGCGGAAGACGGTTTCCTCGCCTGGCGCCAGCTCGATCCGGTACATGCCGCATCCTCGGGTGTGGGGCTGGGGAGACTGCTACACGATGCCATTTTCATGCTCGGGGGCCGTGCACGTTTCTGCATGACTCTGCGGCAATGGAGTGGCGTCCGAAGGGCGAGGTTCGAAGCGGTGACGGTCCGGCAGCCACCCGGCGAAGCCACGACGGTCGATGGGGTTAGCGGCGGGACCCCCAAGCCGGCCAAACTGCCCGCTCGGGAATGCCACGGACCGCATGCTCGAGTGACGGGAGCATGCGGAGCACTGGCAGGCTCCATCCGCCTCGTAGTTTGCGAGAGTGGGGGGTAAGTTGACCCCATGCCCGACGCCATCGCCCTCGAGGCGCGCGAGGTGTCCAAGCGCTACGGCCCGGTCACCGCGCTCGACGGCGTGTCGCTCGCGGTGCGCCGCGCCGAGTGCGTGGCGCTGATCGGCGAGAGCGGCTCGGGCAAGACGACGCTGCTCCGCTGCTTCAACCGGCTGACCGACCCTGACGACGGCGCGTGCTGGTCGACGGCGCCGGACACCGCCGCGCTCGACCCGGTGGCGCTCCGCCGCCGCATCGGCTACGTGCCGCAGGAGGGCGGGCTGCTGCCGCACTGGCGCGTGCGGCGCAACGTGGCGCTGGTGCCCTGGCTCCGCGGGCACGACGACGCGGCGGCCCTGCGCGGACCGCGCGCTCCAGCTCGTCGGGCTCGAGCCGGCCGCCGTGGGCGACCGCTGGCCGCGCGAGCTCTCCGGCGGCCAGCGCCAGCGCGTGGCGGTCGCCCGCGCCCTCGCCGCCGGCCGGACCTCGTGCTGCTCGACGAGCCGTTCGGCGCGCTCGACGCGATCACCCGCGCCGACCTGCAGGACTTCCTTCCGCGATCTCCGCCGCGAGCTGGCGATCACCGACGCTGCTCGTGACCCACGACCTGTCCGAGGCGTTTCTTCTCGCCGACCGGGTCGCGGTGATGCACGCCGGCCGCATCGAGCAGGTGGCCACGCCCGACGAGCTGCGCGACCGCGCCGGCGACGCCGTACGTGCGGACGCTGCTCGCGCGGGCGCGGGTGCCCACGTGATGAGGGCGCTGCGCCGGGCAGCAGTGCTTGCGATGCTGGGCTTGTTGGCCGGGTCGGTCACGCCCGGCAGGCCACTCGCGCGCAGGACGCCGAAGCTCCCGGGAGCCCGTACGACCCGTGGTCGTCGCCTCGAAGCCGTTCGGCGAGTCCTACCTGCTGGCCGAGATGTTCGCGCAGCTGCTGGAGGCGCGCGGGATCGCCGTGGAGCGGCGGCTCGGGCTCGGCGCCACCGAGATCGCGTTCGGCGCGCTCCGCACCGGCGCCATCGACGTCTACCCGGAGTACACCGGCACCGGGCTCCTCGCGATTCTGCACGAGCGGCCGAGCCCGGACCCGCGCGCCGTGTTCGCGCAGGTCGCTCGCGAGTTCGCGGCCCGCTTCGGCGTCCGCTGGCTCCCGCCGCTCGGCTTCCAGAACACCTACGCCATCGCCGTTCGCCGCGAGACCGCCGAGCGGCTCGGCCTGCGCACGCTGAGCGACCTCGCGCGCGCAGGTCCGACGCTCCGGGCCGGACTCACGCCCGATTTCATCGGCCGGGCCGACGGGCTCCCCGGCCTCGCGCCGCGCCTACGGGCTCCGCTTCCGCGAGGTCCGGGCGCTGCTGCCGGCCGTGAAGTACCAGGCGCTCGCCGCCGGCGAGGTCGACGTGATCGACGGATACTCGACCGACGGGCTGATCGCGCGCTACGACCTCGTGGTGCTCGAGGACGACCGCGGCTTCTTCCCGCCGTACGAGGCGGCCGCGCTCGTCGGCGCCCGGTCTCGACGGAGCGCCGGCCCGCGGCGGTGGCGGCGCTGACCGAGCTGAGCGGCCGGCTCGACGAGGCGGCGATGCGGACGCTCAACCGCCGGGTCGAGGTCGACGGCGAGCCCGTGGCGCGGGTCGCGCGCGATGCGCTGGCGGACGCTCGGGCTGCTCGCGCCGGCCGGCTGCGGACAGGCGACGCGACCGTCGCCCGGCAAGCGCGCCGGCCTGGCCGCCTACCTCTGGGCCGAGCGCGGCACGCTGCTCGCGGCTCACCGGGCGGCACCTGTTGCTGCGTGGTCGTGCTCGCTCGCGGCGGCGATCGCGCTGGCGGTGCCGCTGGGCCTCGGCGCTCGAGCGGCTCCGCGGCGGCGCCGAGGCGGTGATCCGCGCGCGTGGGCGTGCTCCAGACGATGCCGGGCATCGCGCTGCTCGCCTTCATGATCCCGCTGCTGGGCATCGGCGTCGTGCCGGCGCTGGTGGCGCTCTTCCTCTACTCGCTCTATCCGATCCTCCGGAACACCTACACCGGCGTGCGCGACGCGGCGCCGGACGCCGTCGGCGCGGCCACGGCGCTGGGCATGACGCCGCGACAGGTGCTCCGCCACGTCCGCCTGCCGCTCGCGGCGCCGGTCATCATGGCCGGGCATCCGGACCGCGGCGGTGATCAACGTCGGGACGGCCACGCTGGCGGCGTTCATCGGCGCCGGCGGGCTGGGCGATCCGATCGCCTCCGGCCTCGCGCTGTCCGACACGCGGATGATCCTGTCGGGCGCGCTTCCGGCGGCGGTGCTGGCGCTGGTGGTGGACGCGGCGCTCGGCGCGTGTGAGCGGCTGGTGCGGCCGGGCGGTGGTAGGGCTAGCGGTTGGGCCGTCCGATCGACCGCCGGTCCGCGCTTGCATTCGCCCGCCGTCCGCGGATAGGATGCCGGTCGTTTCGCGCCACCTTTCCCTCATCCGGGCCCCGCCGCATGCGTCTCCACCCCTTCCGCGCCGTTCGCCCCGCGCCCGAGCTCGCCGAGCGGGTGGCGGCAGTGCCGTACGACGTCGTGAACCGCGCCGAGGCAGTGGCCCTGGCCGAGGGCAATCCCCATAGCTTTCTCCACGTCGGCCGCTCGGACATCGATCTGCCCGGCCGACCTCGATCCCTACGACGCCCGCATCTACGCGAAGGCCCGCGAGGCGCTCGACCGGTTTCAGGCCGAGGGCACGCTCATTCGCGAGGCCACCCCGTCGCTCTACCTCTACCGCCAGATCATGGACGGGCGGGCGCAGACCGGGATCGTCGGCTGCGTGCACATCGACGACTACGAGCAGGACATCATCCGGAAGCACGAGAAGACCCGGCCAGGACAAGGAGGACGACCGCACCCGGCACGTGCTGACGCTCCGCGCGAACGCCGAGCCGGTGTTCCTGACCTACCGCGGGCGGCCGGAGATCGAGGCGCTCACCGCGCCGCTCCTGGCCGAGGCGCCGCTCTACGACTTCACGGCGCCGGACGGCGTCCGCCACACCGTCTGGCGGATCGCCGAGGCGGGACCGTTGCTGGACGCCTTCCGGAGCGTGCCGCACGCCTACGTAGCCGATGGACACCATCGCTCCGCGAGCGCCTGGCGCGCGGGCCGGAGCTCCGGAACGCGCCGGCGCAGCACCGGGGCGACGGCGAGTACAACTGGTTCCTGGCCGTGCTCTTTCCGGCCGAGCAGCTGCGCATCCTGCCCTACAATCGCGTCGTGCGCGACCTCGGCGAGCTCGGGCCCGCGGGCGTGCTTGCCCGGCTCTCGCGGCTCGGTCGCCTCGTGACGACAGACGAGCCGGCGCCCGACCGGCCGGGCAGCTTCGGCATCTATCTCAAGAACGCGTGGTACCGGCTCGAGCTCGACGAGACGACGATCGACCGGACCGACCCGATCGGCTCGCTCGACGTCTCGCTGCTGCAGGACCGGGTGCTCGGCCCCATCCTCGGCGTCGGCGACCCGCGTACGGACAAGCGGATCGATTTCGTCGGCGGCATTCGCGGCACCGCGGAGCTCGAGCGGCGCGTGCGCTCGGGCGAGATGGCGATCGCGTTCTCGCTCTATCCCACGACGGTGGACCAGCTCATGGCGGTCTCGGACGCGGGCCAGATCATGCCACCCAAGAGCACCTGGTTCGAGCCCAAGCTGCGCAGCGGGCTGTTCGTGCATACCTTGTAGGCTCACGACCACCTGGCGGAGCGATTTCGGATGAAGGTGTTGATCGCGGACAAGTTCGAGAAGGTGGGAATCGACGGGCTCAAGGAGCTCGGCTGCGCCGTGGTCTCCCAGCCGGACGTGAAGGCGGAGGAGCTGCCTGCCGCCATCCGGGCCACCGATCCGCACATCCTGATCGTCCGCGGCAAGAAGGTGAGCGCCGACGCGCTCAAGGCGGGAACGGCGCTCACGCTCGTCATCCGTGCCGGCGCCGGCATCGACACTATCGACGTGGACACCGCATCGAGTCTCGGTGTCTTCGTCTCCAACTGTCCCGGCAAGAACTCGATCGCCGTGGCCGAGCTGGTGATGGGGCTGCTGCTCTCATGTGACCGCCGCATTCCCGACCAGGTGGCCGAACTCCGGGCCGGGACCTGGAACAAAGGCGAGTACTCGAAGGCGCACGGGCTGCACGGGCGGACACTGGGCATCGTGGGGCTGGGACAGATCGGGCGGGAGATCGCGGCCCGTGCGCGGGCGTTCGGGATGCGAGTCGTGGGCTGGAGCCGGAGCCTGACACACGAGGAAGCCGACCGGCTCGGCATCACCTATGCGCAGACGCCGCTGGAAGTGGCGCGAGTCTCGGACGCGGTGTCGGTCAACGTGGCCGCGAATGCCGAGACGAAGCAGCTGGTGAACGCGGAGTTTCTGGCGGCGATGCGGCCTGGCGCCTACTTGATCAACACGTCACGCGGCTCGGTGGTGGACGAGGCGGCGCTCGAACAGGCGGTCCGGGAGAAGAAGGTCCGGGCGGGGCTCGACGTCTTCGCCAACGAGCCGGCCGGGAACACTGGCCACTTCGCCAACACGATCGCGCGAGTGCCCGGCGTCTACGGCACGCACCACATCGGCGCGTCCACCGACCAGGCGCAGGTGGCGATCGCCCACGAGGTCATCCGGATCGTGCAGACGTTCCTGAGCACCGGCGAGGTGCCGAACGTGGTCAACCGGCTCGCCCGGAGCTCGGCGACACACGTGCTGTCGATCCGGCATCGGAACCGCCCCGGCGTGCTGGCGCACGTCTTCGGCGTGCTGGCCGGTGGCGCCATCAACGTGGAAGAAGTCGAGAACATCATCTACCACGGCGCGCAGGCGACGCTGGCGCGGATTCATCTCGACGGCGTGCCGGACGGCGCCGCGGTGGAGCGGATCCGGACCGGAAATCAGGACATCATCAGCGTGGAGCTGAGCGAGATCGATGGGAAGGCGAAATAGGACGGTCGGACGGTCGGACGGTCGGACGGTCGGAGAGGTCTCGCTCGGTTCGCCATCCCGAGCGCAGCGAGGGACCTTCTCGACCGTGGTTCGAACTCGGCCGGGCAAGGTCCCTCGCTGCGCTCGGGATGACGCGCTTGTATATGTATCCGTCTGACCGCCTGACCAAAACCCAAAAGGATCCACCCATGACCGACCGCATCTTCAACTTCAGCGCCGGCCCCGCCGTGCTGCCCGAGCCGGTCCTACGCAAGGCGCAGGAGGCCACCTGGAACGTGGCCGGCAGCGGTATCGGCATCATGGAGCACAGCCACCGCGGCAAGGTGTTCGACCGGATCCTCGACGAGGCGGAAGCCAACTGCCGCACGCTGGCCGGCATCTCCGACGACTACGCGGTGCTGTTCCTCCAGGGTGGCGCGTCGCTCCAGTTCTCCATGGTGCCGATGAACTTCCTTCCTGCCGGCCGCACCGCCGACTACCTGCTCACCGGTGTGTGGGCGCAGAAGGCGGTCAAAGAAGCGAAGATCCTCGGCGGCACGGTGCACATCGCCGCCAGCAGCGAACCGACCAGCTTCGACCGGATCCCGAAGCCGGACGAGATTGCCTATTCGCCGAATCCGGCGTACGTGCATCTCACGACCAACAATACGATCTACGGCACCCAGTGGCGGACCGAGCCCACGGTGCCTGCCGGCGTCCCACTCGTGGCGGACACATCGAGTGACATGTACAGCCGGCCGATCGACGTGCGGAAGTACGGGCTCATCTACGCCGGCGCGCAGAAGAACCTGGGCCCCTCGGGTGTGGTGCTGGTGATCATCCGGAAGGACCTGGTCGAGGCAGGGCCGAAGACGCTGCCGACGATGCTGCAGTACCGCACGTTCGCGGCGGAGAAGTCGCTCTACAACACGCCGCCCACGCTGGGCATCTATCTGGTGGGCGAAGTCTTCAAGTGGATCCAGGAGCAGGGCGGGCTGGCGGCGATGGCGGAGCACAATGCGAGCAAGGCCAAGCTGCTCTACGACTACATCGACGGGAGCGACTTTTTCCGCGGCACCGTGCAGCCGGACAGCCGGTCGCTGATGAACGTCTGCTTTCGGGCGCCGACCGAGGAGCTGGAGACCAAGTTCATCGCGGAGGCCACCAAGCGGGGGCTCGACGGGCTCAAGGGGCACCGGTCCGTCGGCGGCATGCGGGCCAGCATCTACAACGCCTGTCCCCGGGCGGCGGTCGAGGCACTCGTCAAGCTGATGAAGGAGTTCGAGCAGGCGAATCGAGAGGCGGTGGCGGGGGCGCGCTCATAGTCGAGTAATGTCTGCCGGCTACCCGAGGAGGGGGGGTCGGTCGCGCCACTGCGTTCTTTGTGGCGCGACCGATCCCCCCTCCTCGCTTCGCCCCAGTACCGCCCGCCTCCCCCGCCTCCCCCGCCTATCCCGCCTTCGCCAACGTCCTCACCAGCTCCTCGTTGGTCTTGTTCCGCTTCATGTCCGTCAACAGGTCGTTCATGGCGTTGATCGCCGACATCCCTGCGATCCGCTGTCGCAGGAGGCGAGTGACCGCGAGAGCCTCCTGAGACAGCAGGAGCTCCTCCCGCCGGGTGGCGCTCGCCACGAGGTCGATGGCGGGGAAGACCCGCCGCTCGGCCAGCTCGCGGCTCAGCACGAGCTCGCTGTTGCCGGTGCCCTTGAACTCCTCGAAGATCACCTGGTCCATCTTGCTGCCGGTGTCGACCAGCGCCGTGGCGATGATGGTGAGCGAGCCGCCGCCCTGGGCCGCGTCGATCTTGCGCGCGCTCCCGAGGAAGCGCTTCGGCCGCTCGAGCGACTGGGCATCGAGTCCGCCGGAAAGTGTCCGGCCCGTCCCCTTCTCGACCGCGTTGTACGCCCGCGCCAGCCGGGTGAGCGAGTCGACGATCAGGACCACGTCCTCCCCCAGCTCCACCCGCCGCCGGGCGCGCTCGAGCGTCAGCTCGGCGATCTGAACGTGCTGCGACGCGGGGTTGTCGAAGCTCGACGCGATGACCTCGCCGACCCCCAGCGCCTCCATCTCGAACACCTCCTCGGGTCGCTCGTCGACCAGCAGCGTGAGGAGGGTGGCCTTGGGGTAGTTGGCGGCGATCCCCTCCGCGATGGCCTGCAGGACCATCGTCTTGCCCGCCTTGGCCGGCGCCACGATGAGGGCACGCTGTCCCTTGCCGAACGGGCAGAGGATGTCGATGACGCGGTTGGTGTAGTCCGGCTGGCCCTGGCGCGTGTGCCCGAACTCGAGGCGGAGCTGCTCGTTCGGATGGATGGCGCCGAGCTGGCTGAACTCCACCCGTCGCCGAACGTCGGCGGGTGGGCGGCCGTCGATGGCGGTGACCTTCTCCAGCGTGGCGCCCCGGCCCTTGCCGCCCGGGCGCGCCTCGCCGTCGATCTCGTCGCCCGCGCGGAGCTCGTACTGGCGGATGACCCGCTCGCCGACGTGGACGTCGGAGCGATCGGGGAGATATCCCGCCTCGCGCCGTCTGAGAAAGCCGTTGCTCTTGCCCGCCAGCTCGAGGACGCCGAGCATCAGGCGGCAGCGGCCACGGAACGCTTGATCCGGTAGAGAATGGCGGTGAGTCCCTGAGTGCGGTTCATGCCGAGCGTCTCGCTGAGGCCGAGCTGGTCGAGGAGGTCGTCGGGGATGCGGGCCACATCAGCCGGCGCGGCACCGTCGAGGCTCTTCGCGAGCAGTGAGATGAATCCGCGCACCGTCGGCGATTCCGGCGGCACGTCGGCGTGGATGTGGACCTTGCCCGACTCGACCTCGACCCAGAGGAACACGGGCGTCTGGCATTCGTGCACCCGGTGCTCCCCCCGCTCCTTCTCGTCCTGGTAACGCTCCGGGAGTGGCGGGAGCTTCCGCGAGTAGTCGAGCAGGGTCTCGAGCCGAGTGGTGCGATCCGCCGCCTGGAAGCGCGGGATCAGGGTGTCGAGCGTCGGCATGTCAGGGGCTCAGCCGGGCCGGCACGAGCGCGCCGGCGTGTTGGAAGTCTGCATCGGTCGAATACTGCCACGGTCCGCTCTCGGAAGGTACCCCCGGGGTCTCGGTGCGTCAGCCGTCCGCCCGCGCGGCACGACGCTGGCGGGCCTCGCTCGTGAGCATCGGCGCCGCATAGAACGCCGCGTCCGCGACGACCTTGCCGGCGATCACCCCGAGCCAGGGGCCCAGGTACCAGCCGCCGAGCCCCATGCAGAGCGGGCGGAGAACGAGGGTGTCCAGCAGCTCGATGGGCCCGAACTCGATGAAGAGAGTGCGCCAGGTCCCCCCGATCTCGCGCAGGCCGTACCGGGCCCGCCGGGCGCCGGCGGCGTACGCGTCGCGCACGACGTCGCGGAGCAGGAGCACCGTGTAGAACCCGACCGACTCGCTCAGGGCGGCCGCGAACGCCGAGACGACGAGGCTGCCCGTGAGCGCCTGGGCCGCCCAGTACCCGCCGAGGGCCGCGGCGGTGCCCGTCAGCTCGGCCACTCCGAAGCGGCGGACCCATTCCAGCCAGCGATTCCGACCCGGCGGCAGATCGTGGATCAGGGCGCTCTTGCCCGTGGCCCAGCCCCGGCCGTGAGGCCGGGTGGGCGGAAGCGAGGGGACGGCGACGGGGCCGCCGGCCTCCGTGGCCGGGTCGGGCGGCTCGTCGGGCAACTGGAACTCGAATACCTGCGACCCGATCTCGATCCGATCGCCCGCGTTCAGCACCCGCTGCCCGGCCACGGGCTCCCCGTTCACGAGCGTGCCGTGTGAGCTGGTATCGATGACCACGTAGCCCGTCGGGGTGCGCATGACGCAGGCGTGCTGGCGCGAGACGTCGTCGTCCGCCACGACGATCCCGCTCTCCGGCGCCCGTCCGATGATCAGCGGAAAGATGCCGACCGCGTGCACGTGCTGGTGTACGCGGTCGAGCAGGCGGCCGTCTGGGCTCACGCAATCGGCTCGGCGAACGGGAACGGACGTGGATGTGGCTGACACTCTACGATCCTGCCATCGGTGCGGGTTGTCAATCGCCGCCCCGATCCCAGCCGGCTGTCGGCATCGCGTTCCGCACGATATCGTTGTGGGCATGCCGCTCTCCAGACTCCCCGGCCGGGCACTCCTGTTTGTGCTCGCTACCGCAGCGCCGCTCGCCGCGCAGTCCCACCGGCTTGGCACGCTCGCGTTCCCCAACTCCGGTCCCAAGGCGGCCCAGCCGCCGTTCATCCGTGGCGTCCTGCTGCTGCATAGCTTCGAGTACGACGATGCCGCCGCGGCGTTCCGGGAGGCCCAGGGGCTCGCGCCCGGCTTCGCCATGGCCTACTGGGGCGAAGCGATGACGCAGACGCACCCGGTCTGGAACCGGCAGGAGGTTGACTCGGCGCGCGCGATCCTCGCCCGCCTGGCCCCGACGTCCGAAGGGCGAAGGGCCCGGGTCCGTACGCCTCGAGAGCGGGCATACATGGAGGCAGTGGAGATCCTGTACGGCCAGGGATCCAAGCCCCGGCGCGACACGCTCTACTCCGCGGCCATGGGCCGTCTGGCGGCGGCCTACCCGAGCGATCTCGAGGCCCGCGCGTTCTACGCGCTCTCGCTCCTGGGGCTGAGCCAGGGGACGCGCAACGTTCCGACGTACATGCGCGCCGGCGCGCTCGCCGAGGAGGTGCTGCGGCGGAATCCCGATCACCCTGGCGCGGCGCACTACGTCATCCACGCGTTCGACGATCCGGCGCACGCCCCGCTGGGGCTCCCGGCCGCGCGGGCGTATTCGAAGATCGCCCCGGGCGCCTCGCACGCGCAGCACATGACCAGCCACATCTTCCTGGCGCTGGGCATGTGGAATGAGACAGTCAGCGCGAACGTCGCCGCCCTGGGGCCGAAGAGAGCTGCCTGGACGCCCAATCATGTCTCGTTGTGGCTCGACTACGCCTACCTGCAGGAAGGGCGCATCGCCGAGGGGCGGCAGCTGCTCGAAAGCGTGCGTGGCAACCTAGGCGACCCGCCGCGCCTCTACGCTCGCTTGCACCTCCTGATGATGCGCGCGCACTACCTCGTCGTGAGCGAGCGCTGGGCCGACTCGAGCATCTCGTGGGCGGTGGACACCACCGGCGTCGGGCCCGTCACGCAGGCGATGGACGCCTTCGCGCTGGGCTACGCCGCCTTGCGCCGGGGCGATCGTACCGCGGTCGACAAGGGGCTCCGCCAACTCCGCATGCTCGCGGCCCGGCCACCGGCTGCGGACGACGACGACGGCACTCAGCAGGTGGTCGCCATCCTCGACACCGAGCTGCGGGCGGCGGTCCTGGCCGCGGACGGGAAGGCGGACGAGGCCGTCGCACTCCTGCGGCAGGCGGCCACAGTCGAGGATACGATGCCCGTCGCGTTCGGGCCGCCCGACGTCGTGAAGCCTACGCACGAGCTGCTTGGCGAGCTCCTGCTGGCCCAGGGGAAAGCGGCCGAGGCGCAGCAGCAATTCGTGCGCGCGCTGGCACTGGCGCCGCGGCGCACGGCATCGCTGCTCGGGCTCGCTCGCGCGGCGACCGCGGCCGGCGATGCGCCGGTCGCGGAGCAGGCCCGCGCCGACTTGCGGGCGATCTGGCACCAGGCGGACGAAGACCTGCCCGGGCTGGCCGAGATCCCGAGGCCGGCGGCGCAGGCTCGCTGAAGTGGCCGGCGCGCCGCTAGCCAGGCTGCCGCGGCGAAGCCTCTCGGTCTTTCCCGGTTGGCGCGCGGCGCTGGGCCCCGGCATCGTATGGATGGCCCTCGCGCAGGGCAGCGGCGAGCTGATCTGGTGGCCCTACATGGTGGCCAAGTACGGGCTCACGTTTGTCTGCCTGCTGATTCCCGCCTGCCTCCTCCAATACCCGCTCAACGTCGAGATCGGCCGCTACACGCTGGTCACGGGCGAGAGCATCTTCCACGGCTTCATCCGGCTCGGACGCGGCTTCGGCATCCTGCTCTGGGTGCTGATGACCCTGTCGTTTCTCTGGTTTGGGGCGTTCGCCTCCGCCGGCGGCACGGCAGTCGCTGCGCTCACCGGCTTCCCGGCCGGGTGGAGTGCGCGCAGCCAGACGCTGTTCTGGGGCTACCTCTCGATCGGCGTCTTTCTGCTGGCGATCGTCATGAGCCGGGTCGTCTACGCGCTGGTCGAAGGGTTCATGAAGGTGGTGGCGCTGGTGACGGTCGTCGGGCTGGTGTGGGCCTGCGCCCAACCGGCCGTCCTCGCCGCCATTCCCGGATTCCTCCGCGGGCTCCTCGGCCCCTCGGGGCCGATGCCGCGGCCGTGGGACCCCGCGGACGCGACCAAGCTGCTGACCGCCATCACCTTCGCCGGGCTCGGCGGATTCTGGATCCTGTTCTACAGCTATTGGCTCCGCGACAAGGGCAGCGGGATGGCGGCGCACGTCGGCCGGATCACCGGTCCCCGCAGCGACCGCACCGAGCCGGTGCCCACCGACGGCTGGCTGCCCGCGGACGATGGAGAGACCGCGGACGCGGTGGACGCAGTGGCGGCGGTATCTCGGCACCGATGCGCTGATCGGCATCGGCGGCAACCTGGCGACCACGCTCATGACCTGCCTGCTCGCGTGGGCGCTGCTCTTCCCACAGGGCCTGTTGCCCCAGGACTATGACATCGCCGTGGTGCAGAGCCGCTTCTTCGAGGTGAGCTGGGGGCCGATCGGCCGGATCGTATTCCTGGTGGTGGCTGCCGCCTTCCTGACCGACACCTGGCTCGCCACGGCCGACGGGGTGAGCCGGATGCAGGCCGACATCGTGCACACGCTCTACCCCGCGAGCCGGCGGCTCGAGCTTCGCACCTGGTACTTCATCTTCCTCGGCCTCCTCACGGTCGGTGACCTGCTTCACCATGCTGCTCGACGCCCCCGGTCCCCTGATCCTCATCAGCGCCGTCATCGGCTTCATCGGCACCGTCATCTTCCCGGCGGCGCTGTACCAGCTCAACTACCGGCACCTCGCAGCCCTCTTGCCTGAGTGGGCGCGCCCACGACCAGTGGAGGGCTGGCTGCTCGGGTTGAGCTTCGTGGCGTATCTCGGTCTCGCGCTGGCGTACCTGTGGCAGACTTTCGGCGTCAGGTCGGGATAGGTTGGGGCGACCAGCAGGTGATCAACGGCGGTCGGAGTCCACGGCTTCGCACGAGGGATAGGAGGCCGGACCGCCACAAAGGAACGCAGTGTCGGCCCGGCCCCCTATCCCTCGTGCTGCGCCCGGCGATCGGAACAGGGCCAGAAACCGCCGGAGCGATGTTCCCTTTGCCGGACTGAGGCCCATCGCTGGAGTCCATGGCCCCTCGTGCTGCGCCCAGCGATCGAAGCGCCGTCAGCCACCGGCGGCTCGACACCAAGCACGCCGGACTCAGCCCACCGCAGTCGTCTGTTTTCCTCCCCCTGCGCGTGCAGACTTCCGCCGTCCTGGCCATGAGCAGCGCCGGAACCCAAGCAGCCGCCGGGGGCGCGGTGGGTCCGCAGGGAGCGTCAGAGCGCGTTGAATTCCCTGCGCGATCGTGAAAATCGAAGCGCTCTGCAGCGACCGAAGGGCCCGCCGTGCCCCTGGCGGCTGCGACAGCATGCCCACATGCCCGCCGCGCCCGCGACAGCATCCCCTCGACCTTGACGCACCGCCCTCCCGCAATGTATAGATATGCAGCCCTATGAAAGCTCCCCAGACCGCCCGCGCGAACATTATTGGCCTCCGACTCCCACTCAGAGGCGGCGCGCGAGCACGCGGGTAGCACTTCCCGAGCACAGCAGCGAGACGCGGCCTCTCCCACCGAGAGGCCGCTGACGTTTTCACCCCTGGAGTCCGAGCCGACAATGACGCTCCGCCTGTACGACACCACGCTCCGTGACGGCACCCAGCGCGAGGGTCTCTCCCTGTCGGTCGAGGACAAGGTGAAGATCGCCACGGCGCTCGACGGGTTGGGGGTGAGCTACATCGAAGGCGGGTGGCCTGGCTCCAACCCCAAGGACGCCGAGTTCTTCCGCCGGATCCGCGCCGTTCCGCTGGTGCACGCGAAGGTGGCCGCGTTCGGCAGCACCCGGCGGGCCAACGTGCGCTGCGAGGAGGACCCGAGCTTCCGCGCCCTCGTGGACGCCGGAACGCCGGTCGTGACCCTGGTCGGCAAGAGCTCGACGCTCCACGTGGAGCGCATCCTGGAGACGACGCGCGCGGAGAACCTCCGCATGATCGGCGACAGCGTGGCCTTCTTCAAGCGGCTCGGCCGCGAGGTGATCTACGACGCCGAGCACTTCTTCGACGGCTACCGCCTCGATCCGGCGTACGCGCTCGACTCGCTCGCCGCCGCGGCCGACGAGGGCGCCGACTGCCTGGTGCTGTGCGACACCAACGGCGGAGCGCTGCCGGACGTCGTCGCCGAGCGCGTGCACGAGGTCTGCGCGCCGCTTCGCGACGCCGGTCGGCATCCACCCGCACAACGACGCGGGGCTGGCCGTCGCCAACGGCCTCGCCGCGGTGCGCGCCGGCTGCATGCAGGCGCAGGGTACGATCAACGGCTATGGCGAGCGCTGCGGTAACCTCGACCTCGTACCGCTCATCGCCACGCTCCAGCTCAAGCTCGGCTACACGGTGCTGCCCGAGGCGTCGCTCCGGCGGTTGACCGAGGTCTCACAGTTCGTGGCCGCGGTCGCGAACCAGCATCCGGATCCACACGCGCCATACGTGGGACGGAGCGCGTTCGCGCACAAGGGCGGCATCCACGTCGCGGCCATCGCCAAGCTGGCCGAGAGCTATCAGCACGTCGATCCGGTGTCAGTGGGCAACGAGATGCGGGTGGTCGTGAGCGAGGTGGCCGGGCGGCGGAACGTGCGCCTCCGCGCCGAGGCGCTCGGCCTCGAGGCCGGCGAGACCGAGGCCGCGGTGCTGCAGCGGATCAAAGAGCTCGAGCACCGCGGCTTCCAGTTCGAGGCCGCCGAAGGCTCGTTCGAGATGCTCCTCCGCCGCGCGGCGCCGGGCTATCAGGCACCCTTCGAGCTGGAGGAGTTCACCGTCATCATCGAGAAACGGGGCGGCGGCGGAAGCCGCGCGCAGGCCACCGTCCGGCTCCGCGTCGGCGAGGAGATGATGCACACCGCCTCCGAGGGCGATGGGCCGGTCAACGCGCTCGACCGGGCGGTGCGGAAGGCGCTCCTCCCGCACTACCCGGCCCTCGCCGACGTCCACCTGGTGGACTACAAGGTACGCATCGTAGACGAGCACCTCGGCACCGGAGCCCGGCCCCGGGTCATCGTCGAGTCGGCGCGCGGAGCGGAACGGTGGAGCACGGTGGGCTGCTCGGAGAACATCATCGAGGCGAGTTGGCTGGCACTGTGCGATGGACTGGAGCTGGCGTTGCTGCGGAATAGCGTGGCGACGGATGCGGCGTGACCACCGCGTCATCCTGAGCGGAGCGAAGGATCGGGTCGGTGGTGCGAGTGAGCCTCGAGCCTTACTCGCATGCGCCGGCCGATCCTTCGCTCCGCTCAGGATGACGCGGTGGTCACGATGGCGCCGCGCCGCGCTTCTCCTCCTTCAGCAACTCCCGCTTCCGCTCGACACCCCAGCGGTATCCGCCCAGGCCTCCGTCCCCACGTACCACCCTGTGGCACGGAATCACCAGCGCCAGCGGGTTGGTAGCACACGCCCGCGCGACCGCCCGGGCCGCCGACGGCTGGCCCAGCTCGCGCGCGATCTCGGCGTAGGTTCGGGTGCTCCCCTTGGGGATCCGCTGCAGCGCGTCCCACACCCGCCACTGGAACGTGGTTCCCCGGACGTCGAGCGGGAGGCGCTCCGCTTCGTGGCCCGCCATCCGGGCCACGACGGTCCCCGCCCACTCGCTGAGCTCGTCGTCGTGCCGTTCGACCGTGGCGGCCGGGTACTCACGGCGGAGCGCGGCTTCGAGGGCCCCCGCATCGTCCCCCAGTGCCACCGAGCAGACACCGCGTTCAGTTGCCGCCACGAGCACTTCGCCGAGGGCGGTCCGCAGGGTGGTGAACCGGATGCGGACCCCGCGGCCGCCGCGTCGATAGGCGCCCGGGGTCATGCCGAGCCGGGCGCGGCTCTGCTCGTACACTCGGCTGGGGGAGGAGTAACCGGCGTCGTAGGTGGCCCGGGTGACGCTGTCGCCGTCCTTCAGCCGCGACTTCATCCGCTCCATCCGGCGCTCACTCGCGTAGGCGCGAGGCGTGACGCCGGTGATCCGCTTGAACGTCCGCTGCAGGTGCCACGGGCTCAGCCCTACCGCGCGGCCCAGCCGGTCCAGCGTCACGGTCTCGTCGAGGTGCTCGTCCAGGTACCGCCTGGCCTCCCGCACTTGCCGCACGGTGTCGGGCTCGGACCTGGCCGGCCTGCAGCGCCGGCAGGCCCGGTAGCCCTCCGCCTCCGCCGCGCCCGGCGTGGCGAAGAACCGGACGTGGCGGCGGTGTGGGCGCCGCGACGGGCACGTGGGCCGGCAGTAGATCCGCGTGGAGGCCACGGCGTAGACGAACCGCCCGTCGGCGGCCGTGTCGCGGTCGAGGACGGCCGTCCAGCGCCAGTCTTCCGTGGGAGAGGCATCGAGCAGCATGAATCGGATGGTAGCATCTGTCCGGCCGGGGCACCATCCGGATCTTGCGAGCGCTCGGGGTGGCGGGCAGTCGATTTTAGCGGAAGATTTTGGATTCGGGAACCTCCGGCAACCCGCTGTCGTTACATCCCCAGTCCGAGGGCCGTCCCACCCCCAACACACAAGCTGAGCCCATGAGCGCTGCCGAGCGGTACGATGCCATCGTCATAGGAGCCGGCCAGGCTGGGGGCCCCCTGTCCACCGCGCTTGCCCGGAGCGGGCGGCGCACTGCGCTGATCGAGCGCGAGCATGTGGGCGGCACCTGCATCAACGAGGGGTGTACTCCCACCAAGACGATGGTGGCCAGTGCCCGGGTGGCCTACCTCGCCCGGCGCGGTGGAGACTACGGCGTGAGCACCGGCCCCGTCACCGTCGACATGGGCCGGGTGCGCGAGCGCAAGCGGGCCATCGTCAAGAACTTCCGCGCGGGCAGCCTGCGGCGGATCGAGGCGACTGATGGGCTCGACCTGATCTGCGCCGAGGCACGGTTCATCGGGCCGAAGCGGGTAGCGGTAGACGGAAGGGTGCTCGAGACCGACCTCGTGTTCATCAACATCGGCTGCCGCCCGGCCGCCCCGGACGTCCAGGGTCTCGACCAGGTACGATCGCTCGATTCCACCTCGGTGATGGAGCTCGATCGGGTCCCGGAGCACCTCCTCGTGCTCGGCGGCGGCTACATCGGGCTGGAGTTCGGTCAGATGTTCCGCCGGTTCGGTAGCCGAGTCACCATCATCCAGCGCGGCCGCCAGCTCCTGCCGCTGGAGGATGCCGACGTCGCGGAGGCAGTGCTCGGGATCCTGAGGGAGGACGGGCTCGAGGTCCTGCTGGAGGCCGAAACGGCGCGGGCCGAAACCGCGGGCGACGGCGTCCGTCTGACGATCCGCACGCCGGCCGGGGAGCGTCTCCTGGAGGGGTCGCACGTTCTCCGGGCCGTCGGACGGGTGCCGAACACCGACCGCCTGGGTCTCGAGACGGCAGGTATCGCCATGGATGCCAAAGGGTTCGTAGTCGTCGACCAGGCGCTGGAGACCAGTGTGCCGGGGGTATACGCGCTGGGCGACGTGAAAGGGGGTCCTGCCTTCACCCACATCTCCTATGATGACTACCGGGTGATCCGTACCAACCTGTTACAAAGCGGCCGTGCATGTATCACAGACCGGCTCGTACCCTACACGGTATTCATCGATCCCCAACTGGGCCGGATCGGACTGTCGGAGCGGGAGGCACTGCAGCAGGGCCGGACAGTGCGGGTGGCCCGGATGCCAATGAGCCACGTGGCGCGCGCGCTGGAGCTCGACGAGGCGCGCGGCTTCATGAAGGCATTGGTGGATCCCACCTCCGGACAGGTGCTTGGCGCCGCGGTGCTGGGCATCGAAGGCGGCGAGCTGATGGCAGTCCTTCAGCTCGCGATGATGGGACGGATACCGTACGAACGGCTCCGTGATGCGGTGTTCGCTCACCCCACGCTGGCCGAATCGCTCAACAACCTCTTCTCGTCGCTCGAGTCGTGACCACGCACGTCACGGAGGCCACCATGACCCTCGTCGCCGCGGCCAGCCGCATCGATCCCGTAGTCATCGCCGACCTGCTGCTCGAGGCGCGCGCCAGGACGCTGCTGCTCGTGGCACCACTGAGCGACGAGGAGCTCCGGATGCAGCACGATCCGCTGATGAGCCCGATCCTGTGGGATCTGGGCCACATCGCCCACTTCGAGGAGCTCTGGCTCACGCGCAACCTCGACGGGCCGATCGAATTCGTGGAGATGCCGGGCCTGTACAATCCGTTCGAGCATCCGCGGAGCACCCGCGGCGGTTTGGCACTGCCCGACCTGGCGCATTCCCGCGAGATCATGAACGAGATCCGCGGCCGCGTGCTGGGCCGGCTCGTCACTCTGGATCCGGACGCCTCCAATCCGCTGCTTCGCGACGGCTTCGTCTACCGGATGGTGCTGCAGCACGAGTACCAGCACAACGAGACCATGCTCCAGACGCTCCAGCTCAAGCGCGGCGTGCCGTACAGGCCGGCGATGCGGCTCGAGCCCGGCGTGAATGCGCGGCCCGCGACGCCCAACGGCGCGGCGCCCGAGACCCGTGGCGAAATGGTCCGGTTCCCCGGCGGGCGGGTCACCATCGGCACCAACGACCGCTCGGCCGCCTACGACAACGAGCGACCGGCGCACGCCGTGGACGTGGCGCCGTTCTGGATCGACACCCATCCGGTCACCAACCGGGACTTTCTGATCTTCATCGCGGCCGGCGGCTACGAGTCGTCCCAGTACTGGTCGGAGGCCGGCTGGC
The DNA here is from genome assembly GCA_963728705.1 of uncultured Gemmatimonadales bacterium. Lineage (GTDB taxonomy): Bacteria > Gemmatimonadota > Gemmatimonadetes > Gemmatimonadales > GWC2-71-9 > CAVVWJ01. The sequence goes on along the minus strand of CAVSLY010000007.1, from coordinate 38,590 downwards.
GGTGGCGGACGGATTCGTCCGCGGTCGCGCCCAAGCACTGGATCCACCGTGACGGCGTCTGGTGCACGCGGACCATGGACCGGAGCGGTCCGGTCGATCCCGCGCATCCTGTTTGCCACGTGAGCTGGTATGAGGCGGAGGCGTTCGCGCGCTGCGCGGGCAAGCGGCTGCCCACCGAGATCGAGTGGGAGGCCGCGGCGTCGTGGGATCCGGCGACCGGGGTCAGCCGCGCCTACCCGTGGGGTGATGCGCCGCCCGATCTCACGCTCGCCAACGTCGATCAACTCGCGTTCGGCACCGCGGCCGTCGGCAGCTATCCGGCGAACGTCTCACCGATCGGGTGCTCCGGCATGATCGGCGACGTGTGGGAGTGGACGTCGAGCGACTTCGGCCCTTGGCCGGGGTTCGAAAGCTTCCCGTACGCCGAATATTCCGAAGTCTTCTTCGGCACCGAGTACAAGGTCTTGCGCGGGGGCTCGTGGGCCACGCGGCCAGGCGCTGTTCGCAATACGTTCCGCAACTGGGATTACCCCATCCGCCGCCAGATCTTCAGCGGCTTCAGGTGCGCCCGCGATGCCTAAGTTTGCTCGAACCACGCGCCCGGCCGAGCGCGTTCCGAATCTCGGCATGCTCGCCGAGGTGGCCGCCGGCCTGGCGGCTCCCCAGAAGGAGTTGTCGCCCAAGTATTTCTACGACCAGCGGGGCTCGGAGCTGTTCGAGGCCATCACCCGGCTGCCGGAGTACTACCCCACCCGGACCGAGCGCGCCCTGCTCGAGGGGTGGATGCCGGAGCTGATGGCCCAGCTCGGCACCCGGACGCTCATCGAGCTGGGCGCCGGCAACGCCGAGAAGAGCCGCATCATTCTCGACGCCATGCGCGCGACGGGCCTGGCCGAGCTGTACGTGCCGATTGACGTCAGTGCCACGTTCCTGAGCCAGACCGCGGCCCAGCTCCGGCGCGAGTATCCCGGGCTCGCCGTCGAGCCGGCGATCGCCGACATCTCGGTGGAGCTCAATCTGCCGCGCCGGATGCCGCGGCCGGCGCTGTTCGCCTTCCTTGGCGGCACGATCGGCAATTTCTACCCGCCCGCGGCCATCCGGCTGCTCGCGCGAGTGCGGGCCGCTATGGAGCCGGGCGACCGGTTCCTTATGGGTGTCGATCTCCGGAAGGACATCGCGCGCATCGAGGCGGCATACAACGACAGCCAGGGCGTCACGGCCGAATTCAACCGGAACATGCTGCTGGTGCTGAACCACGAGCTCGGCGCCGACTTCGAGCCGCGCGCCTTCGAGCACCGTGCCTCCTACGACACCGTGGCACACCGGATCGAGATGCACCTCGTCTCCTCACGCGACCAGGTCGTCGAGATCCCCGGGCTGGGCTCGGTGGCGTTCGCGAAGGGTGAGTCGCTCCGGACCGAGATCAGCACCAAGTACGACCGCGCGAGCGTCTCCGCGCTGTTCGACGCCGCGGGGCTCCGGATCGAGGCATGGCCCATCGATCCGGCGACCCCGTTCGGCCTGGTCGTGGGAGCGCCCACATGAGCACGCTCACTCGCGCCGCGCTCGCGGCCGATCTCGAAGCGCATACCTTTGCCGCGCCGCCCAGCGCGTCGCTCACGCCCCGGAGGCTCGGCGCCGAAGCCGAGTTCATCCCGATCGAGACCGCCACCTGGCGGCGATGTCCGCTGGAAGGCGATAGTCCGGCCGCCCTCCTCCCGTTCGTCCGCAGGTACGGTGCGCGGCAGGCGTGGGCCGAGACCCGCACCACCAAGGGGACGCCCTGCTTTACCCTGCCGGGCGGCGGCACCATCACCTTCGAGCCGGGCGGCCAGCTCGAGTACAGCGCGCCGCCGTGCCGCTCGCCGAGTGCGCTGCTGGCCGTGCTCCGGTCGGTCATCCTGCCGCTCCGCTCCGCGGCCGCGGCCGATGGGATCACTCTGCTCGCCGTGGGCATCGACCCCACGGGCGATATCGATACCGCGCCGCTGCTCCTCCCGACGAAGCGCTACGAGCGGATGGCGGACTACCTCGGCCGCCGAGGGCCGGCGGGCGCACGGATGATGCGGCAGACCGCCGCGTTCCAGGTGGCGCTCGACTTCGACGACGAACCGTGGCTCCGCTGGCGCGTGCTCAACGCCGCCGCCCCATACGTGGTGGCGATCTTCGCCAACTCGCCGGTGTACGATGGAGTGGAGACCGGCTGCCGCAGCACCCGGGCGCAGGTGTGGCGCGCGCTGGATCCGACGCGGACCGGCCTGCCCTGGGACGCGCGGGATCCGGTCGGCGCGTATCTCGATTTCGCGCTCGAAGCGCCGGCGATCCTGCTGCCGGCCGTGGACGGCGAGCACCGGCGCTTCAGCGAATGGCTCGTCCGCACCGAGGTGACGGTCGACGAGTGGCATGAACACCTGACGACGCTGTTTCCCGAAGTGCGGCCACGGGGTCACTTCGAGCTCCGCTCGGCGGATGCGATCGCGCCGGAGTGGTATGCGGCCCCGCTCGCGCTGGCGGTGGGGCTTACATACGACTCGCGCTCCATCCGCGCCGCCGCCGACCTCCTCGGCGCACCCGACTTGGGCATGCTCGACCGGGCGGGCCGGCGGGGTCTTCGTGATCCGGAGCTGGCGCGGGTGGCGGCCGATCTGGTGCAGATCGCGATCGAAGGGTGCCAGGGATTGGGTCCGGGGTACTTTCACCCGGCCGATCTGGAGCAGGCGCGGGCGTTCTTCGATCGCTACACGCGGCGGGGGCGCTGTCCGGCGGACGATCGGCATTCGAGGGAAGTGGCGGCATAGGGAGGTCGGTGTCCATGGCTCGTGCTGCGCCCCGCGATCAGAGCGTCGTAAGCATCCGCCGGTTCGACCCAGCCACGCCGAACTGAGCCCAACCGAAGCCGTCTTTTTCCCTTCCCCAAAACGTGGCGCGGGCCTTCCGGAACCCAAGCAGGCGCCGGGGGGCGTGGTGGGTCCGCAGGGAGCGTTAGTGCGCGTTCAATTCCCTGCGCGATCCCCACGGTCGAAGCGCACTGCAGCGACCGAAGGGCCCGCCGTGCCCACGGGCGGCTGCGACAGCATGCCCACATGCCCGCCCGACCGATCCTCAGTTAGCCCGCACGAAGCTGCGCTCCGGATCCTCCCCGCAACCCGTCCACACCGTCTTGATGAAGCCTCCATCCGCCAGCGAAGCGTGGATCTCTCCCGACACGATCTTCCGATCCGTCGTGCACGACGCGTCCCAGACCAGCGGCTCCACCGTCGTCACCGTGAACGTCCGGCTGACCGACCCCCGGCTCCAGGTGAACGTCCCGCTCTTGGTGAACGTCCCGTCCGGCAGTGGCGCCCCGAACGCGAGGTGCTCGCCGGCCGCCGGCGTGAAGCTCAACAGCAGGTTATGCACGATGGTGGCATCCGAGCGATTCGGCGCGCTCCGCACCACCGTGATCGCGTTACCGAGCGAGGCGCCGTCGGCGTTGCCGGTCAGCGTGCGGGTGCCGTTCCGGACCGCCGCGTAGGTCCGGCTGGCGTCCGGGCTCGTGAACGCGAACTGCAGGTCGTTCAGGGTGGCCGTGGCGGCCAGGTCCGCGGCGTTCGGCGTGGGGTCGCTCAGAACGATGGTGCCGGTGATCTCGAGCGTGCCTCCCCGGAAGCCCGTGAAGCTGCACGCGGGCAGCTCGAAGGTATAGGTGGCGGCGTCCGGCGCGAAGTCGTCATCGGTGTCGGTCTCGTCGTCGACCGTGGCACAGCCCGTCGGCGCCGTGAACGCCACGTATCCCTGGACGGCCGGGTTCGTGAGAGCCTCCACGGACTGGTCGACCTCGTCGCCCGCAGCAGCGCCAATGTCGCTCACTTCGGCGGCGGGGATCACCGTCCCTGATGAGGGCGTGGTCGAGTCGCTGCACCCGCTCACCAGCAGCAGTGCCGCTCCGCCCGCGAGCGTAGAGGCGCGTACGGCCCAATGAGATCGGCCCATGGCCAGGCTCCTTCCGAACCGGGTTGACTGAGACCTCGGTGTCGCGTGGATGTCGGTTGCGGCAAGGGGACGAGGCCCGACCGTGTTCGTTAAGACTCGGAGGCAACCCCGTGTGAGGGGTGTCACGAATTGCATTCGGCGCCCGCCGTAACTTGACCGCACCTCGGGCTGTGCAGGTTCCGTGCACGCCAGGCGCAGAGTTGGCTCTGACTGCGAGGAATGTCTATGAAGAAACACGACTCTCGCGACGTCGCCGCCGATCAGGACACGACCGGCCGCACCGTCGTCGGCATGTTCACCAATCGTCCCGATGCCGAGTCAGCCATCCGCGAGCTCAAGGCCGCCGGCTTCGGCGACGATCGGATCGGGGTGGCGCTCCAGGACCAGGAGGAGCAGCGCGATCTGCGCGATCGTGTGGAAACGACCAGCCGCGAGGCGGCCGGGGGCGCGGCCAAGGGCGCGGTGAGCGGTGGCTTGGTCGGCGGCCTCATCGGCCTGCTGGGTTCACTCCTCATTCCGGGCGTCGGCCCCATCGTGGTCGGCGGAGTGCTCGCCTCGACGCTCACAGGCGCCGGGATCGGCGCCGCCACGGGTGGCATCATCGGCGCACTCGTGGCCTTGGGCGTGCCGGAGGCGGATGCGCGGCACTTCGACGAAGGGCTTCGAAGCGGCCGGACGCTCGTGACGGTGGATGCTGGCGCACGAACCGCTGAAGCGCTGGTGATACTCGACCGCCATGGCATGGACTTCGGACCTTCAGGGGCATCGCGCTACGAGTCCGGCATCGAAGCCGGTGGCGAGCTCGCACGCGAGCGTGGCCGGTATCGCGGCACGGAGCGCCGCACCACGCAGGACCCGATGTACGCCGGGCCGGAGCGCCGCCTCGTGGGCGTCTGACCGATCGCGGTGAGCAGCGTGGCGGGGGAGGGCGCATGGCGCTCTCCCCCGTCGTGCTGGCAGATTACCGCGTCCCCCGTAAGGAGCACCCGTGAAGCTCATCCGTGTCCATGCCTACGGCGGCCCCGAGGTCCTGCAGGTGGAGAAGGCCGAGGTCCCGCACGCCGGACCCGGCCAGGCCCTGCTCCAGATCGAGGCGGTCGGCGTCAATTTTGTCGAGATCTATCACCGCACGGGTCTGTACAAGATGCCCGTCCCCTTCACCTTGGGCACCGAAGCGGCAGGGACGGTCGAGGCCGTGGGGCCGGGTGTGACGACCGTTCGCCCCGGCGACCGCGTTGTCTCGGTCAACGTGCTCGGTGCCTACGCCGAGTATGCGCTCGCTCCGGCCGATCGGCTCGTGCCGCTGCCCGACAAGGTGAGCACCCGGCAGGCCGCGGCCGCGCTGCTCCAGGGCGTGACCGCGCACTATCTCACCACCTCGACCTTTCCGCTCCAACGGGGCCAGACGTGCCTGGTGCACGCCTCGGCCGGTGGCGTCGGCCTGCTGCTCTGCCAGATGGCCAAACGCCGCGGCGCCAGGGTGATCGGTACTGTCTCCACCGAGGAGAAGGCGGCGCTGGCGCGAGAGGCAGGAGCCGATGAGGTGATCCTGTACACCCAGACGGATTTCGAGACCGAGGTGAAGCGGCTCACGGCCGGCGTGGGCGTCCACGTGGTCTACGATTCGGTCGGGCGCACCACGTTTGCCAAGGGACTCAACTGCCTGGTTCCTCGCGGCATGATGGTGCTCTACGGGCAGAGCAGCGGGCAGGTCGAGCCGTTCGAGCTGCAGTTGCTGGCGCAGAAGGGATCGCTCTACCTCACCCGACCGACGATTGGCCACTACACCGCGAACCGGGCCGAGCTCCTCGAGCGCGCCGGGGAAGTGCTGGGCTGGGTGGCGTCCGGCGCGCTGGCGCTGCGGATCGGGCACGAGCTTCCCCTGACGCGGGCCGCCGAAGCGCACCAGGAGCTCGAAGGGCGCCGGACAACCGGCAAGGTGCTCCTCATCCCATGAGCGGACTTCCGCCCGGCGGCGCGGATCCATTGCCCGCGCTGGTCTCCACGGAGTGGCTCGGTCAGCGGCTTAGTCGGCCCGGGCTCCGCGTGCTCGACGCGTCCTGGTATCTGCCCACTGCCGCCCGCGACCCTCGCGCCGAGTATGCTGCCGCCCACATCCCGGGCGCCCTCTACTTCGATCTCGACGCCGTCAGCGATCAGGCTTCACCGCTGCCTCACATGCTCCCGGAGCCCGCCGCGTTCGCGCGAACGATGTCCGCGCTTGGCCTCCACGACGGCGACGATCTCATCGTGTACGACGGCTCCGGCACGAACATCAGCGCCGCGCGAGCGTGGTGGACCTTCCGAGTGTTCGGGCATTCGCGCGTGGCGGTGCTCGACGGCGGGTTGCTCAAGTGGCAGCGCGAGAGCCGGCCGCTCGAGGCGGGCGTGGTGCGCCTCCCGCCTGGCCGCTTCGCGGCCGCACTCGATCGCGCCGCGGTTCGGGGCCTCGCCGCGGTGCGCGCGCTCGTGGCCGAGCCCGGCGAGCAGATCGTGGACATGCGCTCGGCAGGACGCTTCGCCGGGACGGAGCCCGAGCCTCGGCCCGGCCTTCGCGGTGGCCACATTCCCGGCAGCCGCAACCTGCCGTTCAACGAGCTCGTCGCCACCGATGGCACGCTACTCCCGGCGGACGCGCTCCGCCGGCGCCTCGAGGCGGCCGGCATCGACGCCTCGCGGCCTGTCGTCGCCACCTGCGGCTCGGGCACCAGCGCCTGTACGCTCATCCTGGCGCTCCACTTGCTCGGCCACGATCAGGTGGCGCTGTACGATGGCTCGTGGGCCGAGTGGGGCGGACGCGACGACACGCCAGTCGCCACTGGCCTGTGAACACTGCTCCCGTCGGCCGGGCCGCCGCCGCGAGCGTCCGGACGGCCGTCGGCTGCGCCGTCCTCTTCCTGCTGCCGTTCGCGGCGGTCGGTGTCGGCACGGCAGTGGCCGCCATCCGCGCGGCTGCGGTACGCGATTGGGGACAGGCCGGATTCCTGAGCATCTTTGCGCTCACCTTCGGCGGTGTGGGCATCGGTGGGATCGTCACGGTGCTTCGCGGTCGCCGAGGCGCGGAGGCGGCGCTCGCGCGCGAAGCTCGGCATCCCGAGGCGCCCTGGCTCTGGCGGGAGGACTGGGCGGCGCGCCGGATCACCGACGCCTCGGTCGCCGAGATGGGGTTCGCGTGGGGATTCGCGATCCTCTGGAATCTGATCAGCATCCCCGGCCGCGGTGTTGGCCGTGCGGGCCGCGCTGCGGGAGGGCAATCGCGCGGCGCTGATCGCGCTGCTCTTTCCCGCGGTCGGCATGGGGCTCCTGGTCTGGGCGATCCGGGCCACGCTCCGGCGCCGGCGCTATGGGACGTCGGTGCTCGAGTTGGGCACGCTGCCCGCGGTCGTGGGCCACGCGCTCGAGGGGACGCTGCGAACGCCCGCCGGGCTCCGGCCGCCCGAAGGTTTCCGGGTAGTACTGAGCTGCATCCGGCGGGTCACGAGCGGCAGCGGGCGCAACCGGTCCACCTCCGAGAGGATTCTGTGGCAGGAGGAGCAGCGCGCCGCTGCGAGCGGCGCCGGCGTCCCGGTCGCGTTCGCGATTCCGGCGGACGCCGCGCCGAGCGACCCGGGCCGGGGCGACGATCGGACCCTCTGGCGGCTCGAGGTATCCGCCGAGGTGCCGGGTGTCGACTATGCGGCGGGATTCGAGGTGCCGGTCTTCCGTACGGCCTGAGAGCGCGCTGCCGCGGACCGAGACCGAGCAGGCGGTTGCCGCCCGGGCCGCAGTGCCGGCCGACTACCGCCAGCCCGCGGGCTCGCGCATCCTGGTGAGCCGGACGCGCCGCGGCACGGAGATCTACTTCCCGCCAGCGCGCAATCCGGGCATGGCGGTCTCGCTGTCCGTGTTCACGCTGATCTGGGCCGCCGCCATCTGGGCGCACGATCGCGTTCGATGCGCCCGCTGATCTTTCCGATCGTGTTCGGGGCTTTCGGCGCGTTGCTGCGTGTTCCTGGTGATCGACCAGTGGATGGGCGTGGCCCGGGTGACGGCCGACCGGGACGGGGTGACGGTCGCGAAGGGCTGGCTGGTGGCGCGGCGGGAGCGAACGCTGCGTGCGGCCGAGGTGGCGGAGGTGACGACCAAGATCGGCAGCCAGGCCGGGCGCACCGCGTACTACGATGTGACCATCGTGACGGCCGCCGGCAAGCGCGTGACGGCGGGTGGGGGCATCCCCGACAAGCGGGAAGCCGAGTGGCTGGCCGCTACCGTGCAGGCGGCGCTGCGGGCCGGCTGACGCTCACCGGCGTCATCCCGAGCGGAGCGAGGGACCTTGTTCGGATTGGCTCGGGCCATTCCCAGGCAAGGTCCCTCGCTGCGCTCGGGATGACGGAGCTAGCGTCGCGGGCGAGCTCCGCAGGCGCGCAGCAACTGCTGCGGGGCAGGATGATTGGGAAAGAGCCCGCGGGCGTCCCGCGCCAGCGGAATCGCGCGGTCGCAGCGGCCGGCGCGCGCCCACGCGCGGGCGAGCAGCATCCGGATCCGGTAGCTCCCCGGATCGATGGCGGCCGCTCGCGCCATGTCGCCGCGCGCGCCGCCCGCGAACACGCTCATCGCGACGGTCTGTGCCGCGCTCCGGCCCACGAACAGCACGCCGATCAGCGCCACGCCGGCGAGCGCGGTCCGCCGGGCCCGCGGGGTGATGGGGATCTCCCGGATCGGCCGGGCGGACGACGCCAGGGCGCCGATGATGGTCCACGCGAACAGCGTCGGCACGGGCAGCACCAGCACGGCGTCGAAGGCGCCGACTACGGTGACGGCAAGGACGGTCGCGATGATGGCCAGGTCGGTGAACTCGGGCGCCTGCCGGGTCCCGCGGCGCACGCGGGCCCACGCGCCCAGCGCGATGAAGACGCCGACCAGCCCCAGCAGCGCCGCCGCCACGAAGCCGCGCTCGGAGACCATCGCCATCCAGTCGCTGCTCGGCCAGGGGTTGGTCGGGATGATGTCGTCGGTGTCGAACGAGGGGTCCGCGCGTGACTTGTAGCGGGGATAATAGACCGGCCAGTTTCCGGGCCCGACGCCGAGAATCGGATGGTCCACGGCCATGGAGAGGGTGTTCCCGTACTGGATCAGCCGTCCTCGCCCACTGCCCTCCTTGTAGTTCGCAACGCCCGTCAGCGACTCGAGATACGGCGAGTCCGATCGCCAGTTGAGCCGGTTCGGCAGGGCCAGCGCCAGCGCCAGGCTCACCAGCAGCACCGCGGCCACCTGCAGCACGCGCCGCTGCACCCGCTCCTCCATCCAGAGTCGCCCGAGCCAGAGTCCTTCGACCACCAGGAAAAGCCCGCTCGTGCCTGCGCCAAGCCACGCGGCGCGCGACCGCGAGAGCACCAGCGCCGCCACCGCGAGTGCGACGCCGACCGCGGCCACCAGGAAGCGCGTGCGCGAGCGCGCCTCGAGGGCCAGGTAGAACAGGACCGGCAGCCCGATGGCCACCAGATGCGCCATGAAGTTCCGGTTGCCGAAGGTGCCACCCGGAGCCCGGCTCAGGCTGGTCAGGTTGGTCTCCACCAGCCCGTACGCCTGGACCAGGCCCGTGAGTGCACCGAGCACGACCGCCGCTCCGATCCCCACGAGCACCGCCTCCCCCCGGCCGGCGCGCGCCAGGGTGCGCGCGCACCAGAAGAGCGCTGCCCCCGCGAGGCTCAGGCCCAGCGAGCGGAAGGCGAGCCAGCCGTTGGTCGCGAGCAGCGCCGAGAGCGCCGACACACCGAGATAGGCCAACAACAGCGCATCCACCACGAACAGCGTCAGCCACCGCGCCGAGGCGAGGCAGAGCAGTGTCGTGGCAAGGGCGGCCACGCACAGCACCAGCTCCTTCGGGAAGGTGTAGCGATCGAGCTCGAACACGGGATAGGGAAGCGCCGCCAGCACCACCGCGAAGGCCGCCACCTGGAGGACGACCGCGGCGAGCCGGGTCGTCGCCGAGGCGTCCGCGGCCAGACCGGACGCGAAGCGCGGCAGAGGCGTGGGGAAGCGCCGCGGGTGGTGCTCGATCGGCAAAGGGCCTCTCCTGGGGAACGAACGGGTTGGCGGCCACAAGTATAACACGGCCGGTCCGACGGTCGGACGGTCTTGCGGGCGGACGATGGGCGGGCAGGATTGGAGGATGATCTCCGATCACCCAGACCAAGGTTGGTGCCTCATGCGCCTGATCACACTGATTCTCCTCGTCGGCATGCTCACCGCCTGTCCCAGCCCCCGGTCGTCCGGAACCGCCGACTCAGCCGCGGCGTCAGCTGCACCCGATACCTCCACCCCGGAGCCCCCGGCCCCCGCCCCCGCAGTCCCGGCCGCCGCGCTCGAGGGCACTGAATGGCGCCTGGTCGACATCGGCGGGCAACCCTCGGCAGCCGCTGCGGACTCGACCCGTCATCCCGGCTTTACGCTCCTTGCCGAAGGACGAAAGGTTCAGGGCTCGGCCGGGTGCAATCGGATGACGGGGACGTACCAGCTCGATGGCCAGAAGCTCAAGTTCGGTCCGCTCGCCACCACTCGCATGGCCTGTCCGGCCATGCAGACCGAGACCGCGTTCCTCAAGGCCTTGGAGGCCACCACCCGCTACGAGGTGAGCGGGTCGAGCCTGACGCTCTACGGGGCCGACACGGCGGTCGCACGGCTCGAGGTGGCGGCGAAGCCCAGTTGAGAGCCGAGACTCTGGAACGACGGAGTGCAGTTCACCCCAGCTTGCGAAAGCCCATCCAAACCGCGAACCGATCTCTGCCTACGCTCGCTGCGCGATGACGGGCGCCGGTGAGCCGAGCTGATCCGCGCGCCCGCCAGTTCAAATGTCCGCCAGCGGACGTAGTGGGCAGGCGGATTCATGCGGATCGTAGTTCCGGTGACATGGCGCACCGCACGCCCGTCGCTCAAGACGCATCCTACGGCCCGTTTGAATGTGAACGAGGGGATGTGAACGCACGAGCGCGGTGGGCGCAGCACCGCCGCGCAGAGGAGTGAGACGATGACGATGCCCTATGATTCGAGCGCGTCGCCCGGCGACAGCCCCGGCGCGGAGCTCGATGCCGAGCGCAGCAGCGGTAGTGCCCGGACCCAGATCCGGGATGTGAAGGACCAGGTGGTGGACCAGGCAAAGACGTCCTTCCAGCAAGCCCGCGACAGTGCCACTTCCAGCTTCAACGACAGCCGCCACCAGGCCGCCGACAAGATCGGCGGCATCGCCAGCGCGGTACGCAGCACCAGCCAGCACCTCCGTTCGGAGAATCAAGCGGGCGTAGCCGATCTGACGGACTCGCTGGCGGAGCAGGTCGAGCGGCTGTCGTCCTACCTGCGCGACCGGGATCTGCGCGCCTTCCGGGACGACGTCGAGAATTTTGCCCGCCGGCAGCCGGCCGTTGCGGTGGGGGTCGCCCTTGGGCTGGGGATGCTTGGCGCGCGCTTCTTCAAGAGCTCGCGGCGGACGGGCGAGTTCGAGGGACGACGCCTCCCTCCGGGACAGGCGTACGCTAGCGGACAGTCTGACGCCGGCCGGTACGACCGGGAGCCCGATCGCGGCGATTACGACAGGGGTATGGGGGCTGCCGGCGGCTATGGCATGAGCTCGCAGCCTGCAGGAGGCGGTCATGGAGGAGCTTAGCAGGCGGACCGACGACGAGCGCTCGATCAGCGCGTTGTTCGGCGCGCTCTCCCAGGACGTGGCGCTGCTGGTGCGGCAGGAGGCCCAACTCGCCAAGACCGAAATGCAGCAGAAGCTTTCGAGGGTCACGACCGACCTCGTGTCATTGGCCACCGGCGGGGTCGTGGCGCTCGTAGGCGGACTCGCGCTGACCGCCGCGCTGATCTTGCTGCTGGTCGACCCCATCGGCATCGAGCCGTGGCTCGCGGCGCTCCTCGTGGGCGCGGTGCTGGCGATCGCCGGGTGGGTCATGCTGCAGCGCGGACTGAAGGATCTCAAGCGGACAGACCCAACGCCTCGGCGAACCGTCGAGAGCATCAAGGAAGACATCCAGTGGGCGAAGGAGCAGCGGCCATGAGCAAGTTCGAGCGACAGGATGGTCTCGAGGAAGGTCTCCCAGCGGACGAGCAGTCTCCACAGGAGATCGAGCGGGAAATCGAGCGCACCCGTGACCGGATGAGCAACAACATCGACGCGCTCGGCGACAAGCTGAGCCCCGAGAACCTCAAGCAGCAGGCAAAGGACGCGATTGCCGGGAAGGCCCAGGACGTGGTCGCCAATGTCGGCGATCAGGCACGCCAGACCGGCTCCCGGGTCGTGGACTTCATCACCGAGAACCCGCTGCCGGTGGCGGCCGTCACGCTAGGTGCCATCTGGCTCTTCACGATGCGGAAGGGAAGCCGGAGAGAAGTGTCGGGCGATCGCATGGCGCGGTTCGCCTATACGGGACCCGAGCGGCGTGAGCCGAAGCGGCCGCGATGGCCTTGGCCGGCGGCTGATCGACCGCGCGGAGTCGGTACGCCGCACCGTCGGCGACAAGGCGCACCACGCCTCTGAGCGGGCGGGCGAGCTCACGCACGAGCTGCAGGAGCGCGCTGGCGAGCTAGGCAGCTCGGCCAAGGAGCGCGCCCGCGACGCTCGAGGAGGCCTCGAGCGGATGATGCAGGAGAATCCGCTGGCGCTGGCGGCCGGCGCGGCTGTCATCGGGTTGGCGCTCGGGATGCTGCTTCCCGAGACCGAGCCGGAGCGCCGGGCCATGGGACCGACCCGAGACCAGCTCGCAGACCGGGTGTCGACCGTGGCCGACCGGGTAAAGGACGCGGCTGTGGAAGCCGGCCGGGAGGTCAAGGACACGCTCCAGGAAGAGGTCTCCGCCGCCGCGCCCGGGGTGAAAGCCACGCTTCAGGACGCGGCCGCGACCGTCAAGGACCAGATCAAGGAGTCGGCCGGCCGCGTGGCGGAAGAGGCCAAACAGGAGGTGCGCAAGCGATCGAAGGGCGGAGCCGGGTGAGCGTATGGGGCTGAAGGAAGGTTTCGCGCTGTTCCGGGACAGCGGGAAGGATTTCATCGAGGACGACTGCCCGACGCAGGCCGCGGCGCTCTCGTACTACACCATCTTCTCGCTGCCGCCGCTTCTGGTCCTGATCCTGATGATCCTGGGGGCGCTGGTCGACCCCCAGGACATCAGGGGCCAGCTCGAGACCCAGATCGGTGCGCTCATGGGTCCCGTCAGCCACTGAGCAGATCCGCACCATTCTGCAGCAGGCCCACGCGCCCGGTTCGTCCGCCTGGCTCCCGACCGTGCTCAGCATCATCGCGCTGATTCTCGGCGCCACCGGCGCGTTCGGGCAGCTGCAGGCGGCTCTCAACCGTGCGTGGGAAGTCGCCCCTGACCCGCAGCAGGGCGGGCTCAAGGCGTTTCTCCTGAAGCGGGTTTTTTCGTTCGGCATGATCCTGAGCGTGGCGTTCCTGCTGCTCGTATCGCTCGTGTTGAGCGCGGCGCTCTCGGCCTTCGGCGACGCGCTCGGCGGGATGCTGCCGGAAGGGCTGTCCGCCACGCTGCTGCAGGTGCTCAACCAGGTGGTCTCGTTCGCGGTGATCGCCGTCCTGTTCGCCGCGATCTTCAAGGTGCTGCCCGATGCCAGCGTCGCCTGGCGCGACGTGTGGGTCGGCGCGGCGGTGACGGCGTTCCTCTTCGTCGTCGGCAAGTTCCTCATCGGGTTCTATCTTGGCCGCAGCAATCCCGGTGAGGCGTTCGGCGCGGCGGGCTCGCTGGCGGTGATGCTGGTCTGGATCTACTACTCCTCGATGATCCTGCTCTTCGGGGCGGAGTTCACCCAGGCCTGGGCGGAGCAGCGGGGCGGCGGCATCGCTCCGGAGCGCGGGCGCCGTGCGCGTCGTGCAGGAGAAGAAGCAGGTGCGGGAAGGCCAAGCGCGGACAGCCTGAGCCGGGGACCTGGGGTTCGAGGGAGCCAGTAGCCCTTCCCACGCGGCCGGGTAAGTTTCCCCCATCATGCTGCGATTGAGCACGTTGGGCGGGCTGGTCCTGCACCAGGACGGCCAACTGCATACCGGTCCGGCGGCTCAGCGGCGCCGGCTGGCACTGCTGGCCGTCATCGCGTCGGCCGGCCGCCGAGGTGTCGGCCGGGACCGGCTCCTGGCGCTGCTGTGGCCCGATAGCGAGGCCGAAGCCGCGCGCCACTCGCTGTACCAGGCGCTCCACGCCGTCCGCCGTTCCCTCGGTGGGGACGACGTTTTTCTCGGCAGTGCTACCCTCCAGCTCAATCCCGAGCGGATGACCAGCGACGTCGCCGAGTTTCTCGACGCGGTCGAAGAAGGCGCGCACGAGCGGGCCGTCCGGCTCTACCGCGGCCCCTTCCTCGACGGCTTCCGGCTCGACCAGGCACCCGAGTTCGAGGCGTGGCAGGATGCGGAGCGGGTGCGTCACGCGCGCGAGTTCGCCGCCGCGCTCGAGCAGCTCGCCGCCGCGGCCGCGGCGCGCCAGGATCACGCGGCCGCGGCTCGCTGGTGGCGGCGGCTCGCGGCGGCGGAGCCGGTCAGCACCACCGCGGCCGTCGGCCTCATCGAATCCCTCGTCGCCGCGGGCGACCGCGTCGGTGCGCTGCAGTTCGCGGGCGTGCACACGGCGCTCGTCAGGCAGCACCTCGAGACCGAGCCCGATCCCGCCGTCGAATCCTGGCTGGTCCGGCTCCGCTCGGGTGAGGCACTGGCGCCGGCCGACACCCGTCCCCTGCCGCTCCGGAGCCGGGCCGCGACCGGCGCGGACGAGGCCAGGGCCGCCGCCGCGCGTGAGCTGCAGGAGATCCGCCGCGCCCTCGCCGAGCGGTTCGAGGTGACCGATCGCGCGGCGGAGAGCACGATGCTGCTGAGCTTCACCGCCCGGGATCGCCGGGACACGCGCCCGGTCGAGCTCCACGTGCTCACGCCGCGTCTCGCGTCGCTCGCGCCGGTGGATCGGGTGCTGGCGGCGCTCGAGCGGGTGACGGCCCTGCACGACCCGCGCATCGTCCCGATCCGCGACTGCGGCCTGCTGCAGGGCATCGTCTGGTTCGCCACGCCGCCGGTCGAGGGCACGTCGCTCCGGGACCGGATCGCGCGCGACCGCCAGCTCCCCGTCGACGAGGCGCTCCGGCTCACCCAGGATCTGCTGGAGGTGCTGGTCTACGCCCACGGCCGGGACGTCCGCCACGGCGATCTCCGCCCCAAGCACGTGATGCTGGGCCGCACCGGCCTCACCGTGGCTTCCTTCGGCCTGGTCGAGGCGCTCGACGCCGCTGCCTCGCGGGGCACCGCCGGGAGCACCGCGGTGACCATCGGGGCTCCGGCATACCTCTCCCCCGAGCAGCTCGCGGGCGAGACCACCGCCGACGAGCGCAGCGATCTCTACAGCCTCGCGTGCGTGGCCTTCGAGATGCTCGCCGGCGAGCCGCCGTTCGGCGGGACCAGCTTGGCCTCCGTGCTCAGCCGCAAGCTCACGCAGGCGGCGCCGTCGGTCCGCTCGCTGCGTGACAGCGTCCCGCCGGCGGTCGACGCGCTGCTCGCCCGCTGTCTCACCCGGCTGCCCGCCGACCGCTACCAGAGCGCCCGCGAGGCGTACGAGGCGCTGCAGGCGACTCGATGACCGACGAGGTCATGCACCGGCTGTCCGACGCGCTGGCCGATCGCTACCTGCTGGAGGAAGAGGTGGGCCGCGGGGCGGCGGCGACCGTCTATCTCGCCCAGGACCTGCGCCACGGCCGCCGCGTCGCTCTCAAAGTGCTGCACTCGGCGCTCGGCCAGGCCCTCGGCGTCGAGCGGTTTCAGCGCGAGATCCGCACGCAGGCCCGGCTCCACCATCCCCACATCCTGCCGCTGTTCGATTCCGGCAGCGCCGTCGTCGACGATGCGGAGGGCGGCCGGCTCTTCTACGTGATGCCCTACGTGGAAAGCGGTTCCCTCCGCGACCGGCTCTCACGACATGGCCCGCTGACGGTGCCGGCGGCGGTGAAGCTGGCGTCCGAGGTGGCGTCGGCGCTGGCCTACGCCCATGCGCTCGGCGTGATCCACCGGGATCTCAAGCCCGAGAACATTCTGCTGTCGGTCAGCGGACACGCGCTGCTCACCGACTTCGGCATCGCCTACGCCGTCGAGGAAGGGGTGGGACAGGCGTCGGCGCAGCGGCTGACCGAGACCGGCGTCACCCTCGGCACGCCGGCGTACATGAGCCCCGAGCAGAGCGCCGGCGACGAAGCGGTCGACGCGCGAACCGACATCTATGCCCTCGGCACCGTCGTCTGGGAGGCGCTCGCCGGCCAGCCGCCATTCGTGGGGCCGAACGCGCGTGCCATCATGTCGCGGCGGCTCACCGAGGCGCCGCCCTCGCTCGCGCGACTGCGGCCGGACGTGCCCGAGTTCGTGGACCGCGCAGTGACCCGGGCGCTTGCCCGCCGGCCGGAGGACCGCTTCGAGGGTGCCGACGCATTCGCCGCGGCGCTCGCTCCGGCACGTCCGTCGTATCACGCCGCGCCGCTGCCCGAAGCACCGCCGGACTTGGATGCTGCCGCTCTCGTGCCGAGTCCGCCGCCCGGACCGGCCGATGGAGCGTCGCCGGGCCGGGGCCGCCGAACGCTCGTGATCGGGTTGGTCGGTGCGCTGCTGGTCGCGGCCGGGGTCGCGGGCCTGCTGCAATACCGGCAGGCCGCCTCGGCCGCGGCGGGTCCGCGGGTGGTGGCGGTGCTGCCGTTCAAGAACCTGGGGGCACCCGGCGACCAGTACTTCGCCGACGGGCTCACCGAGGAGATCACCAGCCGGCTGGCGGGGCTGTCGGGGCTGCGGGTGATCAGCCGGACGAGCGCCGACCAGTACCGGGCGAGCACGCAGTCGGTGCGGACGATCGGGGGGAGCTGGGGGCGGACTACGTGCTGGAGGGGAGTGTGCGGTGGGCGCGGGACGGGGCGGGGGTGGGGCGGCTGCGGGTGACGCCGCAGCTGATCCGGGTGACGGACGACAGCCACCTGTGGGCGGCGACGTATGATGCGACGCTGGGGGAGGTGTTCCGGCTGCAGTCGGAGATCGCGGAGCAGGTGACGACGGCGCTGGACGTGGCGCTCCGTGCCCCCGAGCGCGCCGCGCTCGGCGCGGGCGGGACGCGGAATCCGGAGGCGTACGACTTCTATCTGCGTGGCATGGACTACCTGGGACGCACCAACCAGGAGGCCGACCTCAAGAACGCCGCCCGCCTCTTCGAGCAGTCGGTGAAGGCCGATCCCGCCTTCGCTCAGGCGCAGGCGCGCCTGAGCCGGGTGCACGCGCAGATCTACTGGCATCACTACGACCGCAGCAACGCCCGCCTCCGGCTCGCCAAGCAGGCGGCGGACGCCGCGAAGGCGCTGGCGCCGGAGCTGCCCGAGACCCACATCGCCCTCGGCTTCTACCACTACTGGGGCGAGCTCGACTACGCGAGCGCCATTCGCGAGTTCGAAGCCGCGCGGCGCCAGCAGCCGAGCAACAGCGAGCTGCTGCAGGCGATCGGATACGTCGAGCGGCGGCAAGGCCGGTGGGAGGAGTCGCTCGCGCGGTTCGTCGAGGCGCTGCGGTACGATCCCCGCTCGGGCGTCCGCAACTTCGAGGCGGGCGACAACTACTTCTCGCTCCACATGTATCCGGAGGCGGAGCACTATCTGGAGCGCGCCCGGACTCTCTCGCCCGACTGGAACAATCCCTACATCTACAAGGCCTGGCTCTACATGAGCTGGCGCGGCGACCTCGCCGCCGCACGGGCGGTCATGCACCAGGGGCTCGCCCGGATCGAGGCCGGACGCTTCGCCCCCGGGCTGCTCACCGGCGACCGGATCTCCGCCTCGCTCGTCACTGCCGACAGCAGTTTCGCGCCGATGCTCGCTGGGCTCGTCGCTGGCGAATTACGCGGGCGACAGCGCCCGCTACTACCTGCTCAAGGCGGAGGCCGCGATGTTCCGCCGCGACCGGCCCGCCCAACGTGCCTACGGCGACTCGGCCCGCGTGCTGCTCGAGGCGCGCCGCCGCGTTCGCCCGGACGACGAGAAGATGCTTGCGATTCTCGCGCTGGCCTATTCCCACCTCGGCCGCCACGACGAGGCCATCCGGGTCGCCGAGCGAGCGGCCGAGCGGCTCCCGGTGGCGAAGGACGCCGTCTCCGGCCCGTTCCTGCAGACCAACCTGGCGCTGATCTACATGGCCGCCGGCCGGAACGACCTGGCGGTCGCCATCCTCGAGCGCCTGCTCGACATCCCCAGCTGGATCACCCCCGCCGAGCTGCGCGCCGACCCCATCTGGGCGCCGCTCCGGTCGCACCCGCGGTTCCGGGCGCTGACCGCGGAGATCCGGCCCGCCGAGACGCCCTAGCGCCTGCGAGTCACCCTGAGCGGAGCGAAGGGGACATGCCTCAAGGCATGCCTCCTTCGCTCCGCTCAGGATGACTGAACCCGAGGTTCCCCCCGAGTTGAGATCCGATTGAGATCCCCGTGAGCCCGATCTCCTAAACTCTCGTCCATCGAAGCGGCCCACGACACCATGGTGGCCGCCGGACCCCGAGAGATCAGGAGAGCCCGTGACCGCCAGCCGTTCCATCTCCCGTCGCATCGCGCTGCTCGTCCTGGGCGCCGGCGTCACCCTCAGCGTCGCCGCCCTCGCGGCGGGCGCGGGGCGCGTCACTCCCGCCGGGACGGCGATCGCGAGCATGGCGCCCGTGCGGCTGCCCGACACGCTCGCATTCGAGGTCGAGTACACCGGCATCGGCGCCGAAGGGATCGACCTGGTCTGGCGTGGCCAGGCGGAGGGCGCCGTGCCCGGCCTGGTCACGATCCGGATGGAATACGCCGGCGGGACCGAGGACCACGCGATGCCGGTCTGGCCGGTCAACGTCTGGCTGTTCTACTCGGCCGACGACTATCGGAGCTCCTTCGCCGCCGAGCTGAGCGGCAGCATGAACTGGCGCACCGGCGAGCTGCGGGTGAGCGGGCTCGTGAGCGACGGTCTCCGGAAGAATGTCCCGCTCGAGCAGCGGGTCCAGCTCCACCGCCCGGGGCTCGCGGGCACCGTCACCGTGGTCTTTCTGCCACGCGTCGCGCTGAGCGACGCCCTGGCCGCCGGATTCTGATCCCGAAGGCAACGCAGGTCCTACTCACACGCAGTCCGGAGGATTCACCCATGCTCTCGATCATCCGCACCATCGGCCGCCGCTCGCTCCCGCTCGCCGTTGCGCTGGCCACCCTGGCGACTGCCGCGTGCGGCGGCGATGATTCCCCGGCCGGCCCCGGGCCCTCGACGACGGAAGCGACCGTGACGATCGTCAACCACGCGCCGACCGGCACCGTCCTGTTCCTGCGCTACCGCCCCTGCGGCAGCAGCGGCTGGAGCTCCGACCTCCTCGGATCGAGCACCCTAGGGAGCGGCGAGCAGCACTCGTGGGACGTGTCGCCGGGCTGCTATGACGTCCGCGTCACGCCGGGCGAAATCGGGCTCGACTACCTGTACTTCAACGGCGTGCAGCTCGGTGCCGGCGAGGCCAAGACGCTCGAGATCACCGCGTTCCCGGCGGAGTAGGGCTGAGCTCAGAGCGCGCCTCCACCCCGGAGTCGCGCTTCCACCCCGGAGCGGAGCCTCATCCCTCGCTCCGGGTGACGCGCGCTCGTCGCCTCCAGCACGCCGCATTACATTCGTCCCATGCGCCCTCTCACCCTCGCCGGTCTCGCCCTGCTTGTTCTCGGAGGCTTCGTCCTCCTCCGCGGCCTCAGCTACACCTCCCAGAAAAGCGTGCTCAAGGTCGGCGACTTCAACGCCACCGTGGAGGAACGCCAGACCGTCCCTCCGTGGATCGGGGCCGTGGCCGTCATCGGAGGGATCGTCCTCCTCGTCGCCGGCAGCCGCCGGCGCGGCTGATGCCCGCCCGTGCCGCGCGCGGCGCCCGCCTGGGCGCCGGCACGTATGCGCGGATCTACGCCGTCGTCCGGCGCATCCCGCGGGGCCGAGTGGCGACCTACGGTCAGATCGCCGAGTTCGCCGGCCTTCCCGGCCATGCCCGTCAAGTGGGCTACGCGCTCCACGCCCTGCCCGATGGCACCACCGTGCCCTGGCATCGCGTGCTGAACGCGGCCGGTGCCCTGAGTCCACGTGCCGTCCCGGGCGCTGAGCTGACGCAACGGCAGCTGCTGGAGCAGGAGGGGGTTCCGTTCAATCTCCGGGGCCGCGTCCCGCTCGAGCGGGTCCGCTGGCGCGGCACGCGGGTCCGCCGGTAGCGACTCAGAGGTCGCCGGTCACGCACTTCTTCGCCAGCGCCTTGTACTGCTTCTCCGTGAAGGCGATGGGGTTGCCGCCCGCCGATGGGTCCTTGATCGCCATCGCCGACACCTCGTCGAGACGCGTCGTATCGATCCCGATCTCGGCGAGCGTGTGGGGGATCCCGACCTCCTTCCGCAGCGCCAGGATCCACTTGAGGAACCCGTCGAAGCCGCCCTTGATGCCGAGGTACCCCGCGGCACGCTCGACGTCCTTTTCGATCTTTCGCCGGTTCGCCTTTACGACGTAGGGCATGATGATGCCGTTCAGCGTGCCATGGTGTGCGTCGTACAGCCCGCCGAAAGGATGCGAGAGCGCATGGATGGCGCCGAGCCCCCGCTGAAAGGCGGTGGCACCCATGGTGGAGGCCATCAGCATGTGCCCGCGCGCATCGAGATCCGTCCCCTTCTTCACGGCCCGTGCGAGATTGCCCTTGATCAGCCGCATACCCTCCAGCGCCACTCCGGCGGCCAGCGGATGATAGAAGGGCGCGCAGTACGCCTCGACAACGTGGGCCAGCGCATCCATCCCGGTGGCCGCCGTGAGCTTCGCCGGCAGCCCGACGGTCAGCTCCGGATCGAGGATCGCCACCTTCGGCATGATCGCTGGATGGAAGATGATCTTCTTCTCATGGGTGACCGGATGGGTGACGACGCCGGCGCGACCCACTTCCGACCCCGTGCCGGCCGTGGTCGGGACGGCGATGATCGGCGAGATCCTGGACGCGTCGGCCCTGGTCCACCAGTCGTCCACGTCCTCCAGCTCGAAGACGGAGAGCTGCTGGCCGTGCATCAGCGCGACCATTTTGCCGACGTCTAGGCCCGAGCCGCCGCCGAAGGCCACCACGCCGTCGTGATTGCCCGCGTGGTACGCCTTCACTCCCTCGACGACGTTGGCCTCGACGGGATTGGGCCGCACGTCGGAGAAGACCCCGATGCCGAGGCCGGCACGCTTCACGTCCTCGACGATCGCCCGGACCATCGGCATCGCCGCCAGCCCCGGATCGGTGACGAAGAGCGGCCGGGCGATGCCGTTCGCCCGGCAATGCTCCGCGAGCTCCCGGATGCGGCCCGCGCCGAACTTGATGGCGGTCGGATAGTTGAAGTTCCGGTTCGGCAGTGTCATGTCCTGGTTCTCAGGTGATAGCTCTTGGGCCTGGTCAACGCTTCGTAGCCCAGCGTCGAGAGCGTGGCGCCGCGGCCGGTGTCCTTCACCCCGGTCCAGGTGAGCGCGGGATCGAGATAGTCGCAGCGGTTCATGAAGACCGTGCCGGTCGCGATCTCCTGGCCGATGGCCTGGGCGGCATCGACGTCCTCGGTCCAGATCGCGGCCGTCAATCCGTAGGGCGAATCGTTCATCAGCTCGATGGCCTCGCGGTCGCCGGACACTTTCATGATGCCGATGACCGGACCGAAGCTCTCCTCCATCATCACGCTCATCCGGTGGGTGACGCCGGTGAGCACCTGCGGGGCCATGTAGGGTGTGCCCGCCTTGTCCATCGGAAAGGCCCGGGCATCGATGTGGGCCTTGGCACCGGACCTCACGGCCGACGCGATCTGCTTCCGGACGAACCCTGCCGCCTCGGGGCGCACCATGGGGCCGAGCGTCGTCGCCTCGTCGAGCGGCGAGCCCAGCACGTACTTCCTCGTGAGATCGACGAAGCCGTCGAGGAACTCGTCCCACACCTGCTTGTGGACGTAGATCCGCTCGATGGCGCAGCAGCTCTGGCCGGAATTGAAGAAGGCACCGTCGACCAGATTCTCGATGGCGTGGTCCATGTTGGCGTCGGGCCGCACGTAGGCCGGGTCCTTGCCGCCGAGCTCGAGACCGACGTTGATGAAGCGCCCGGCCGCCGCCTCCTCCATGGCCTTCCCCCCAGCCACCGACCCGGTGAAGCACACCATGTTCGCCTGACCGCCAGCGATGAGCTCGGCCGTCTGCGGATGGGTGAGCACGAGGTGCTGGAACACACCCTTCGGCAGCCTGGCCCGGTCGAACGCTTCCTGGAACCGCTCCGCCACCAGCAGCGTCGAGGCCGCATGCTTCAGCACCACCGTGTTTCCCGCCATCAGCGCCGGGATGATCGAGTTGACGGCGGTGAGATAGGGATAATTCCACGGCGCGACCGTGAAGACCACGCCGACCGGTTCGCGCCTGACGTAGCGCACGAAGCCGTCCTTGGGGCCGGGATACATGTCGGCGAGCGCCTGCTGGGCGATGTCGATCATGTAGCGGGCCCGCTCCTCGAACCCGCGCACTTCGCCCGCGCCATAGCGCACCGGCCGGCCCATCTGCCAGGCCAGCTCCGGCACGATCTCGTCCTTCATGGTGATCATCGCATCCACGGCCGCCGTGCAATAGGCGGTGCGCGCGGCCAGCGGCAGGCGCTTCCACTTGTCCTGCGCCGCATGGGCCGCCGCGAACGTCGCGGCGATCGTCTTCTTGCTCGCGACCGGTCGGCTGGCGTAGACGCTGCCGTCGACCGGTGAGACACAGGTGATTCTTTCAGGCATGACTCCCCGCTTGCTGCTGTTTCGCGCCGGCATCGGATTAGTGACTGAGCTATGGCTTCACCACGGAGACACGGAGAACAGCGGAGGGCCACGGAGGACAGCTGCGGGTGAACAGCACACCCACATAGTCCTTGCTGTCCTCCGTGGCCCTCCGCTGTTCTCCGTGTCTCCGTGGTGAAGCCACAGTACAAACGTAAGCCGATCCATACGACGACGACCACCGATCAGTACCGCTCGAAACCCCGCTTGAGCTCCAGATCCGTCACCCGCCGGTCGAATTCGAACTGCTCCCAGTCCGCCGTGTGCACGTAGTGATCGATCACGTCGTCGCCCATCACCTCCCGCAAGAACCGCGAGCCGTCGAGTAGCGCCCTCGCGTCCCGGAGGGTCTTGGGGACCTCCCGGAGCTGCTTCGCGGGATCGTAGGCATCGCCCGAGAACGCGGGCTCGAGCGCCATCTCCTTGTCGATGCCGTCCAGCCCGGCAGCGAGCAGCGCCGCGAAGGCGAGGTACGGGTTGAGATCCGCGCCGCCGACCCGGCATTCGAGCCGGATGCTCTTGGTCTCGGCTCCGCAGATACGATAGCCGGCCGTCCGGTTGTCGAAGCTCCAGATCGCTCGCGTCGGCGCGAACGTGCCGGCCATGAACCGCTTGTAGGAATTGATGTAGGGCGCCAGGAAATAGGTGATCTCGCCGGCGTGCTCGAGCTGACCCGCCAGGTAGTGCTTCATCGTCGCCGACATGCCGTGCTCCGCCCCCTTGTCGAGGAACAGCGGCGATGCGCCGTCCGCCGACCAGAGCGACTGATGGACGTGGCAGGAGCTGCCGGCCATGCCGTAGTCCCACTTGGCCATGAAAGTGACCGCCCGTCCGAGGCCGTAGGCGATTTCCTTGCACCCGTTCTTGATGATGGTGTGCCGGTCAGCCATCTCGAGCGCCTCGGCATACTGGACGTTGATCTCCTCCTGACCCGGCCCCCATTCGCCCTTGGAGTTTTCGACCGGGATGCCAGCGCCGTGGAGCCCGTTGCGGATGGCCCGCATCACGCTCTCGTCCTTGGTCGTCTGGAGGATGTGGTAGTCCTCGATGTAGTGCCCGCTGGTCTTGAGGTTGCGATAACCTTTCCGGTTGGCGATCTCGTAGCTGTCGTCGAACAAGAAGAACTCGAGCTCCGATGCCATATACGCCTTGAGCTTCATACCCTCGAGGCGTTTGAGCTGCTTCTTGAGCATGGCACGCGGCGAGTGCGGCACGTCCTCGTGCGTGTGATGATCGAGCACGTCGCAGATGACCAGCGCGGTACCGGGAAGCCAGGGAACGCGCCTGAGCGTCGCCATGTCGGGCTTGAGGACGAAGTCCCCGTACCCCTTCTCCCAGCTCGTCGCCTTGTAGCCGGGCACGGGCTCCATCTCGATGTCGACGCCGAGGAGATAATTGCAGCCGTGGGTCTCCTCGTGGCCGCTCTCGGCGAAGAACTGCGCATGGAAGCGCTTGCCGATGAGCCGGCCCTGCATGTCCACCATGGCGGCGACGACCGTATCGATCGTGCCGGCGGCGATCTCCCGCTTGAGGTCGCCGAGCGACAACATGCCGTGGGGCATCGTCCCTCTCCTTGGCTAGTGCGCGGCCGCGTGAACGAGCGCGGCGCACAGCCGCTCGGCCCACTCGACCTGTCCCGGTTCGTCCAGCAGGAAATCGTTGCGGATCTCGATCATGGCGTGCCGCAGACCGCGGGGCGCGGCGTGCAGGTTGAGCGTGTGCAGCACGCCGTCCTCGGGGCCGTAGGGCTCGTTGAGACGTGCATCCGCGGTGGGAAACCTCGTGATGAGCTTGTCCGCAAGCCAGCGATCCCGGTCGTGGAGAATGCCGAGCTCCACGGCGCGCGCCTTACCCTTGTAAACCGGCGTGAAGCTATGGATCGACACCACCACGGACTTCGCCCCTTCCGCCGCCCGGCGGTCGAGCAGATCGGCGACGGCGGCGTGAAACGGCCGGTAGATCTCGCGCGTGCGCATCAGCTTGTCGTCGGGCGACAGGTGCCGGTTGCCGGGAATACGGGTGGTCTCGCTGACCTCCGGCATGGCATCGGCCGAGTCGGGTGGCCGGTTGCAGTCGTAGGCCAGCCGCGAGTAACGCTGCAGCACGAGCGGCGCATCCAGGAGCCGCGAGAGCAGGCGGGCCACCTGCTCCGCTCCGATGTCCCAGGCAATGTGGCGCTGCAGGTCGGAGTCGGGCAGCCCCAAGGTCCCGAGCGACTTCGGCAGCCGGTTGGACGCGTGTTCGCAGACGAGGACATACTGGCTCCGGCCGCCGCCGTTCACTGGGAGGGCCGGAGCCTCATCACCCTCGAGAAGGCAAGTCCACCATGCGAAACGAACCTAACGGTCGCAGCCGACACCGCTAGTCGTCGGTGACCCACCGTCATCCCGAGCGCAGCGAGGGATCTTGGCCGTGATGACGACCTGCATCGCCCGTTAGCACCCGGTCTCCACACCATTAGATTCGTGCGATGACCAGACCCTCCCCTTGCAAAACCCGGCTGCGTAGGCTGGCCTCGTGATCGTCCACGTCCTGGGCGTACCCATGGACCTCGGCTCCGGCAGGCGGGGCGTGGACATGGGACCGTCCGCCATCCGGATTGCCGGGATCGAGGCGCGCCTGCGCGAGCTGGGGCACACGGTCGTGGACGACGGCGACATCGCCATCAAGAACATGGAGGAGCTCAAGGTCGGCGACGTGCACGCGCGCTACCTCGCCGAGATCGTTCGTGCGTCGGCGGTGGCGTGCAAGAAGGTCGATCGGATCATGACGCGCGGCCACTTCCCGCTCGTGCTCGGCGGCGACCACTCGATCGCCGCCGGCACCGTGTCGGGAATCGCCGCCTTCTGCCGGCGGCAGGGGAAGAAGGGCAGAAACTGGGCCTCCTCTGGGTGGACGCCCACGGCGACATCAACACGCCCGACTCGTCGCCCTCGGGCAACATCCACGGCATGCCGGTGGCGGCGCTGCTCGGATACGGCCCGGCGGAGCTGACCGGCATCGGCGGGAGGTTCCGGAAGGTGGAACCGGGGAACGTCGCGCTGGTCGGGATCCGGAGCCTCGATGAAGGCGAGAAGCACCGCCTCAAGGAGACAGGCCTCCAGGTCCACACCATGGCCGACATCGACCGGCACGGCATCCACCGCGTCATGAAGAAGGCGCTTGCCCGGGTCACCGACGGCACCGACTACGTGCACGTGAGCTTCGACCTGGACGCCGTCGACCCGACGGTCGCGCCGGGCGTGGGGACGCCCGGTCAAGGGCGGCCTCGACTATCGCGAGGCCCACCTCATCATGGAGCTGCTGCACGATTCCGGCGTGATGACGTCCCTCGAGATGGTCGAGGTGAACCCGATTCTCGACCAGGGCAACGCCTCGGCGGCGTTCGCGGTGGAGCTGGTACAGTCGGCATTCGGGAAGAAGATTCTCTAGGGGGGCGTAATGTGTCGCCCGTCACACGCCGGGACCGTGCTGGAGCGGAGCGCATCCGCGGTCCCCGGTGAAAACTTCGTGGAGGTTTCGTAGCCGAACACGGCACCAAGGAGGGCCCGTGCTTCCTCACATCCGCATCCCGCTTCTCGCCGCGCTGCTGCTGGGCGCCGCGGGGACGCTCGCCGCCCAGTCGACCACCTTGTCACCCAGCCCGACGCTGCCCAGCGATACGCTCGAGGCCAACTTCGCGCCGCGGAGCTCCGCGGGACCGATGCCCGACCTCTCGCCCACGCTGCCGAGCGATACCCTCGAGGCCACCCAGCCCGTCGACTCGTTCCCGACCGAACCGTTCCTGGAAGACACCACGTCCGACGGGGCCGATTCCCGGGCGCAATACCAGCCGGACAGGTCCCCGACGCGGGGCGACAGCGCCGCGCTCGAGGAGCTCAAGATCTGGATCGAGCGTCATCCCGGCCTGATGTCGCCACCGCCCGTCCGGGCGGTGCTGGTTCGCGTGTGAGTCAGCGCATCGATTTCAGATAGCGAAGCATGTCGGATGTCCGCTCGAACACGCGGACCCGCGGGTCCGCCAGCGCCCGCTCGCGCGGCTCGAGCTTGAGATCCAGGTGCGGATAGCGGCGGTTCCCGAGCTGCAGTGCCTGCGGCGGTGCGCCTACCTGCTCGCGGAAGCGGTCGAGCTCGGCCACGTCGTTCGTCGTCGAGAGCACATGCGACCAGCCCGGCGCCGACAGATTCCTTCGATCCATCACGATCACCGGCCGCCCGCCCCACGGAGGAACGCCACCGTCTCGCGCACGGTGTCCGGGTCACGCAACAGCCCGCGGTGGCCCAGCCCGGTCGTGGCGATGAGCCGCGCGCCCGGCCACGCGGCGGCGATTTCCTCGCCCTGCGCGTAGGGGACATCCTCGTCGCCGCGGTCGTGGAGCAGGAGCGCCGCGGTGGTGAGCGAGCGCGCGATCGTCGGGAGGTGCAGCTCGTCCCAGCGGATCTGGAGCCTGGTCTCGAGATTCCGGCGCATGACCGCTCGGGTGCCTGCCGGAAGCCTCAGATGGTCGGCGAAGGCGGTCGAGAAGCGGGTGACGTCGGCCGGGGCTGCGAGCAGCACGATCCGCTCCGCGCGGAGCCCGTCGCGGAGCGCCAGGGTCGCCGCCGCGCCGCCGAGCGAGTGACCCACGAGTCCATGCACCGGGCCCACCGCGTCGGCAACCGCACGGAGCGCGCGCGCGAACTCGGGCAGCG
Organism: uncultured Gemmatimonadales bacterium; assembly: GCA_963728705.1. Classification (GTDB taxonomy): domain Bacteria; phylum Gemmatimonadota; class Gemmatimonadetes; order Gemmatimonadales; family GWC2-71-9; genus CAVVWJ01. The sequence continues at coordinate 11,101 of CAVSLY010000007.1, read as the reverse complement.
ACGAGGACCGGCCTGTCGAGCGGCCATGCGCCGGCGCGTCGTAGGCCACCACACGGAAACCGCCTTCTCCGAGTGCCTGGGTCAGCGCACCGAACCGGCTGGCCCGGCCGCCCCAACCGTGCACCAGCACCACGGTCGGCCCGGCGCCCCACTCCCACGCCGCCAACTCCTCCCCTTTACCCTGCACCGTAAAGCGACGGCCGGATGCGAGGAACGCCTCCTCGCCCGTCCGCGGCTCGTTCCGCGGGGGCGTACAGAAGATCGTCTCCGCCCACCGGGCCGCGATGCCCGGCGCGACCGATCCCACCGTGGTGAACACGGCGCGAAGCGCGAGGACGCGGGCCGGCGCAAGGGTCATCGGGGCTGAACTTCGGGCGAAGGCATCGGTTGCTCCGGCTGTTGGGTCGGGCAGGCGAGCCCGGAACCCGGAGTATCGCGGGGGGAGGCGGACCGGCGCAAACGGTTCAGCCGCGGCCCCACAGAGCAACTACAAGAACTTGTTGTTGGTTCCGGTGCAGGGAGCCTTCCGTTGCCCAGGAGTCCCTTCGTGCCCTTCGTGCCTTCGTGGTAAAGAGCCAGCGGTCTCGAGGCCATGAGGGGGTGATGCCTTGTCCTATCATGCTGTTATACAATGACTTGGACGTGACTGCCCCCAGTGGGCATGAAGACCGCGCGGCGATGGAATGGGATCGCACTGCCGTCGGGAAATACTCGCCGACTGGGTGACTGGCGTCACCCGATGCCGACCAGGCAAGCGATAGCTTGAGGCGTCCGCACGCCAGACACGATCGCCGCCACCGGGAGGATGCATGGCTGACCACGAGAAGGACCGCCGCGACCGGCGGGAACAGGACCAGGACGAGCTCGGGATCGATTGGACAGCGGCCTGGGAGACCGAGGACAACTACTGGGCAGAGAACTTCAGCAGCCGTCCCTACGCGCTGGGCCCCGACTACTACGACAGGTTCCGTCCGGCCTACCGCTACGGCTTCGAGTCCGCGCGGGACGGCCTCGGCAGGAGTTGGGACGACGCGGAGCCGGATCTGCGCTCGGGATGGGAGCGCTACCAGGAAGAGAGCGGGACCCCCTCGGCCTGGGATGAGATCAAAGCCGCCGTGCGCGACGCCTGGGATCGGGTGGCCAGTGGCCGCACCGCTGACAGCGAAGTGCGCCATCCCCAGATCCGCGAATAGCGCCGCGCCGGGCCCCGTCCCCTATCTTTCGGTATGGCCGACTCCATCCGCGATCTTTTCTTCGGTGCCCCCGCCCGCGAGCTTGTCGTTGCGGTCGAACCCCAGCGCTCGTTCGACGATGTAGTCCTGCCGGAGCGGACGCTTCTGGCGCTGGACCACGCCCTCGCGCTGGTGCGGAAGCACGATCTCATCTTCCGGCAGTGGGGGCTCGCGGAGCGGCACACGTCGGGGCTCGGGCTGGCCTTTCACTTCGCCGGCCCGCCCGGCACCGGCAAGACCATCTGCGCCGAGGCGCTGGCCTACACGCTCCATCGCAAGCTGCTCGTGGTCCGGTACTCGGAACTGGAATCGCGCTGGGTGGGACAGACTGCCAAGCACGTGGCCTCGGTATTCCGCGCCGCCGAGCGGCAGGACGCCGTGCTCTTCTTCGACGAGTCCGACACCATCGCGGGGCGGCGGTTCGCCTCGATGCAGGCGGCCGTCGATCGCGAGGCCAACTCGGTGGTCAACGTGCTCCTGCACGAGCTCGAGACCTTCCCCGGCATCGTCATCTTCGCGACCAATCTCGCCGCCAACATGGATCCGGCCTTCGAGCGCCGGATCCGTACCCATATCCTGTTCGAGATGCCCAACGCGGCGGAGCGGGAGCGGATTTGGCACGTCCAGCTTCATCCCGAGAAGACGCCCCTGGCCGACGACGTCGATTTTCACGTGCTCGCCGAGCGCTACGCGCGAAGCGGCGGCGACATCAAGAACGCCGTGCTCAAGGCGGCGCAGATCGCCACGACCGAGCCCGGTCCCGACGCGGCCAAGCAGATCCATCAGCGTCACTTTGTCCAGGGAATGGAGGAGGTCGTCGCGGGGACCTCCGTCATGGCGCAGTCGCTGTTCGAGGAGAACGGCGCCGCCCCGCCCGCGGGCCTCCTCGAGGAGATGTCGGAGGCCCAGGAAGCGCTCCGCGCGGAGCTCGCCCTGATCGTCGAGCGCATCGACGGCCTCGAGCGCAAGCAGACCAGCGCGCTTCAAAAGCTCGATGACCGCCAAACCGCCGCGCTTGCCGCCGCCACCGAGTCCGCCGCCACCGCCGCCCAGACCCGGATGCGAACCCTGTGGCTCGCCGCAACCGCCGCGTTCGTCCTTGCCGCCGCCGCCTTGCTCGTCGCCCTCCTCTGACCCGTCCGACCGCCTACCTCTTCTTCAGCAACACATCCTCACTCCGCACGTTCGGCCCCACCATCAGCACCAGCAGCCGCGATTCGTAGCCGGGCGCCGTGACCCGCACGTACTGCGTGCGGCAGTTGTCTACCAGCGACAGGTCGAAGCGGAAGCGGTACTCGCCGTCGTCGCTGGTGAAGCTCACGAAGGGCGTGCCGAGCATCTGGAGGTGTGCTCCCGCGAGCGGGAGACCGTTGTCCTGCCGGTAGATCTTGCCCGTCACCACCCCGTACTGCGGCGCGGCGGCCGAGTCGCGCGGCGGGGCCGGCTTCGGAATGCAGCGCTCCGGCCGATCAGGCAGGTACGATTCCATCGGTCGCGACGCTCGCGGGCCCGCGCCCGGCTGCGTGCCGAGCCGCGCGCGGCCGAAGATGCGGCGCGCCTCCGACTCCATCGTGGCGGCGGCGTCGGTGGCCGGCGCGGGTGAGCCCTCCATGGGGTCGTTCGCGCCGATGCGCTCGCCGCCGGCCGGGTCGTCGTTGTCGGGCTCCTGCCCCTCCGCGCGTGTGGCCTCCGGCGGCGCGTTGGCGTCGGGCTCGGGTGTACGCTGCTCTTTCGCCGGCGGTGGGGCCGTTCGCTGCGGCGGTGGCTGCTGCTGCGGGGGCGGCGTGGGCGGTGGTGGTGGCGGCTCAGGTGCCGGTGGCGGGGGCTTCACGGCCGGTGGCGGTGGCAGGTAGACCATCTGCACCTCGCGCGCGGCTTGCTCTGCCTGTGGCGAGTGATCCGTTGCCGGTGGCTGCACGGGCTCGCGCGTGAGGTAGACCGCCAGGGTCAGGATCGCCGCGTGCAGGGCGGCGCTGAGACCTAGGGAGATCCAGGGGCGTTGGCGGGGAAGGGGGTCCGTCGGCTTGATCAACCCTGCGAGTCCTTGGGCGATGAGGAGCTGGGTGGAATCTAGCCGCGGATGGTCATCCTGAGGGCGACGACTCCGGCACCACCTCCCCCGCCCGCCACCCCTCCGCGCGGAGCAGCTCCAGCAGCGCCATCACCACCGTCCGGTCCTGGTGCACGGTCAGGAGCAGCACGTCTCCTGGCCTGGCCCACGCGAGCGCGTCCCGCACCGCCGCCACCTCCCCGCCCGGACGGCTCACCGCCTCCGGCGCCATGCCGAGCCCGATGAGCTCGTCGGCCATGAGATCCGGGATCTCTCCCGGCCGGCGCCCCCGCAGGTAGCGCTCCATCTCCTTGAGCACCACCCGGTCGGGCCGGAGGCCGAATGCGGCGCGCGCGAGCGCCCGGATCGCTTCGTCCGGGCGGTCGCCCGCCTGGCCGATGAGCACGAGCCGGCGCCGGGCCGGCAGCGCGGCCATGAGCTCTCCCAGCGCGACCAACCCGTGCGGATTGTGGGCGTAGTCGATGACGAGCTGTACACCCCCCAACTCGACCATGTTGGCCCGGCCCTCGTTGTCGCTGGCCGCGCGGCCGAAGTGACGCAGCTCGCGCCCGATGACGTCCGGCGGCACTCCCAGAACCCACGCCGCCGCCGCCGCCGCGAGCGCGTTCGCCACGTTGTGGCGGGCGGCCCCGCCCACCGTCATCGGCACCTCGTCGACCCGTGCCAGTGTCGTCCGCGTCGTCCCTTCAATCAGCTCGAGCCGGTCACCGTCGCCCACCGCCGCACGGCCACCTGCGGCCAGATGCCGCGCCAGCCCGGGTGCCGACGGGGCGTGCGCGAACCAGACCACTGGAACGCCGACCGACGCGGCGCGCTCGCGGACCAAGGGATCGTCCGCGTTGAGCACCACCGCGCCGCTCGGCCGGACCGCGCGGGCGGGCAACAGCTTGACGTCGGCGAGCTGGTCGAGCGAGTCGATGCCGAATTCGCCCAGGTGGTCGTCGGCCACGTTGGTCACCACCGCCACCGCAGCCCGATCGACTCCGAGCCCTCGGCGAAGCAGCCCGCCGCGCGCGGTCTCCAGCACAGCCGCCTCCACCTCGGGCCGTCGAAGCAGCAGCCGGGCGCCGCTTGGCCCGCTGTAGTCGCCCTCGGCGAGCCGGACGCCGGCCACGCTTACGCCGTCGGTGGACGTGTGGCCCACGGTCAGCCCCTGCCCGGCGAGGATGGCGGCCAGCAGCCGCACCACCGTTGTCTTGCCATTGGATCCGGTGACGAGCGCCACCGGTACGTCGTGCACGCGGCTCCAGTCGACGGCCGCTGAGTCAGGCAGGGCGCCGGCTGGCCAGGCGAGCGCGCCGCCGCCGGCGCCGACCGACACCAGCCCTTCACCCGCGAGGAAGGTGACGTCCCGCTCACGCGCGGCTTCACGTAGCGCCACGAGCGCCGGGTTCCGCTCGCCCGCGATGGCCGCGCGCAGGCGCGCGACGACCGTGGCCACGGGCTCGGCCGCGTGGCCAGCGAGCTCAGCGGCGGCCATCTCCCACGCCGCTTCGTTCAGGTCCGTTGCAGCGTACAGCGTGTCGATCGGGGCGGTGAGCGCGAGGCTGGCGCCGCCGGCGAACGGCCGGACGGCGAGGGTTTCCGCGGACCAGTTCACGGCGTCGAGCAGGCGGCGGGCCGCGGCGCGCCAGGCGGTAATCGCCCGCTCGCGCGCGGGCTCTTCGAGCCGGACATCGAGGATGGCGCCGGGCCGGTCGAGCAGGAGCGACGGGCCGGTAAGCCGGCGCGAGTCGGCGACGGTCGGCAGGCGCATGCTACCGGCTCAGTCCGCGGTCTCCTCGCGCGGCAGCCAGACGCCGCGCACGTCGCGTACGAACTCGCGGCGGCCGTCGTCCATCAGGAGCGAGGGCGCGGGGGCGGCAGGCTCGGGGCGGGACGGCCGGGGACGCTCGGCCAGCCGCGCCGGCGCCTCGGGCCGGAACTGGATGACCTGCTTCCAGCTCCGCGTGATCGCGTCGGCGAAGACGAGCAGCAGGTCGCCCGGCTGCGCCTCGCGGAGCGCGGTATCGGTCGCGGTCTGTTCGTCGGGGATCACCAGGATCTGCTCGGCCGGTACGCCGGCGGCGAGGAGCGCATCACGCAGCAGGTGCGGCACCTCGTCCGGCTGGCGCCCGCGGAGGTGATCGTCCCGGCGCAGGATGTAGCGCTCGAAGCATCCCGCCGCGATGCGGCCGATGTCGGCGATGTCCTGATCCCGCCGGTCGCCCGGCGCCGCGAGCACGACGATCCGGCGGCCGGTCACTTCCAGTCGCTCCACCAGCTGGCACATCACCTCGACCGCGGCCGGGTTGTGGCCGTAATCGAGGATGACCTTGAACGGATGCTCGTCGTAGATGTTCATCCGGCCCGGCGCCTGGAAGAACGTCGTGTCGAAGGTGCGGAGCCCGTGCCGGATGTCCTCGAGCTTGAGCCCCATGCTGAACGCCATCGCGGCGGCGAACATCGCGTTCTGCACGTTGTGGAGCGCCCGGCCCTCGAGCGTGGCCGGAATGAGGTGGGTCCAGAGCAGCGGGATGTGGGAGCCATGATCGTAGATCGTGATCATCTGCCCCTTGATCCCCGACTCGAGCACCACGCCACGGCCGCCCGCGCGGATGTGCTCGCCGACCAGCTCGTGCGTGGGATCCATCGTGACGTAGCAGAGGTGCTTGGCCGAGGTGTAGTCGGCCATCTTGAGACAGAGCGCGTCGTCGGCGTTGAGGATGGCCGTGTCGCGCGCCACCTCGACCACGATGCGCTTCACCTTGGCCAGGTCCTCGAGCGTGCCGATGCCACGCAGGCCCAGGTGGTCGGCCTTCACGTTGAGCACGGCGCCGACGTCGCAGTGGCGGACGCCCATGCCGGCGCGGAGCAGGCCGCCGCGCGCGATCTCGAGCACCGCCACATCCACGTTCGGGTCGCTCAGCACCATGCGGGTGGCGACGGGGCCCGTCATGTCGCCCGGACACCGTCCGCTGGCCGTCGATGTACACGCCGTCGGTGCTCGTGAGGCCGACGTGGTGGCCCGCCAGCTTCTGGATGTGCGCCAGCATGCGCGCGGTCGTGGTCTTGCCGTTGGTGCCCGTCACCGCGGCGATCGGAATCCGGCTCGGGCTTCCCGGCGGGAACAGCATGTCGAGTGTCGGGCCGGCCACGTCGCGCGGGCGGCCCTCGCTCGGCGCCATGTGCATCCGATAGCCGGGCGCGGCGTTGATCTCGCAGATGGCGCCGCCGATGTCCTTGTACGATTCGGTGATGTCGGTCGTGAGGAAGTCCACGCCGCCGACGTCGAGCCCGATCGCCTTCACCGCCCGCTCCGCCATCTCGACGTTGTCGGGGTGCACCAGGTCGGTCACGTCCGTGGCGGTGCCGCCGGTCGAGAGGTTGCCGGTCGAGCGCAGGAACACCCGCTCGCCCTCCGCCGGCACCGTGTCCTTCGTGTAGCCCTTCTTGGCCAGCAGCGTCTCGGCCTGGTGATCGAGCACCAGCCGGGTGAGCACCTTCTCGTGGCCGATGCCGCGGCGGGGATCGCGGTTCACTTCTTCCATCAACTGCTCGATGGTGTGCACCCCGTCGCCCATGACGTGGCCGGGCACCCGCTTCGACACCGCCACCAGCTCGCCGTTGACCACCAGCATCCGGTGGTCATCGCCGGTGATGAAGCTCTCGACGATGACGCTCCGGCTGTGCTCGCGCGCCACCTCGAACGCCGTCCGCACCTGCTCTTCGGTCGTGAGGTGGATCGAGATGCCGCGGCCGTGGTTGGCGTTGAATGGCTTTACCACCACCGGGTACCCGATCCGGTCCGCCGCCGCGACCGCGTCGTCCTCGCGCTGCACCAGCCGCTGGCGCGGCACGGGCAGGCCGAGGTGGGCGAGGATGCGGTTGGTCTCCTCCTTGTCGGAGGCCAGCTCGACCGCGATGTGCGACGTGCGGCTCGTGATCGTGGCCTGGATCCGCTGCTGGAATCGGCCGTGGCCGAACTGGATCAGGCTCTGCTCGTTGAGCCGGATCCAGGGGATCCGCCGGTCCTCGGCCGCCCGCACGAGCGACATGGTGCTCGGCCCGAGCGCGCGCCGCTGGGCGAACCGGATGAACTCGTCGCGCTCGGCGGCGAAGTCGAAGTCGCCGGGGACGGAGCCCTCGGGCCGAAGGTCCGGGGGCAGGAGCGAGTGGAGCAGGGTGATGCCCAGTCGGCCGGCCTCGAGGCCGACGTCCTCCTGCTCGTACTGGTAGAGGACGTGGTACCGCCCGTCCGCGCCGGCGCCGCGGGTCTTGCCGAAGGTCACCGGCTCGCCGGCCACGTTCTGCAGCTCGATGGCGACATGCTCGAGGATGTGCCCCATCCAGGTGCCCTCGTCCTCACGCAGCCGCCGGATGAACCCGCCCGGCTCGCCGTAGGAGCAGCCGTGCTCGTGCAGCCCCGGCAGCGCCTCGATGAGACGGTCGATGAAGGCCGGCCCGAGCTTGGCGGACGGCCACGCCTCGAGCGGGCCGAGGTCCACCTCGAGACGGATGACGGGGAAGTGGGCGTACAGGCTGGGGCCGACGTAGACGGCCCTGTCCAGAATGCGCATAGCGAGTCCTTTTAATCAGCCGGCATCGGCTGCAAACTGGGCTTCGGCTTCGTCCTGGTTGGCCGGCATCGCTTACAAGTTGAGCCTCGGCTTCACCACGGAGACACGGAGAACGACGGAGACTCACGGAGAACTGCAATGACGATGTGGGTGTGCTGTTCACCCCCAGTTGTTCCTCCGTTGTTCTCTCGTGTCTCCGTGGTGAAGAGTCCCTCGAACGCCTGATGCGCTACGCCCGCTGCGCGATCACCGGCGCCGGCGCCGCCACGCGCGTCATGAGGTTGAACGTCGCCCCGTGATCCAGGATGTGCAGCCTGAGCCCGATGAGGCACACGGGATCGTTCTTCCGCACCCGCGCCATCGAGCTGAACTGGAGCTCCGACGGATCGACGATCGTGAGCGCGCCGCCGCCGACCACCTCCAGCGTCTCGTCCGGCCCGATGAACGCCGCCGTGTTCTCGTCCAGGCCGATGCCCACGGCGAACGGATTGTAGCTCAGCGCGGTGAGCAGCCGGCCGAGCCGGTCCCGCTGGCGGAAGTGCTGGTCGATGATCACCCGGTTGGTGAGTCCGAGCCCCGGCGCCAGCGTCACGATCCGCGCCCGCGGCGACGCGCCTTCCCTGCCGAACGCGATCATGTGCTCGCACAGGAACGCGGCGCCGGCGGACGTCCCCGCGATGTGGACCCCTTCCGAGTTCCGCCGCCGGAGCGCCTTCGCCATCGAGGTGCCGCCGATCATAGTGCTGAGGCGGAGCTGGTTTCCCCCCGTGAGGAAGACCCCGTCGGACTCGTCCAGGATGTCGAGCAGCTCCTGCCGCTCGGCGTCCTCGCGGGTCATGGATGGGGAGGAAGCGGGCCTGGGCGGCGCCGAGCTCGCGGAACAGCGCTTCGTAACGGCCGCCGGTGTCGCTCAGCTCGGAGGCGGTAGGGATGATCGCGATCCGGCCGCCGGCGCACAGGGAAGCGAACCGCCTGAGGATCGTGACGTCGCCGATCTTCTCTTCCGCTCCACCCACCGGGATGATGAATCCATGGCCAGCCGCCACCCGCGCCCTCCCGCCAAGAGTATGGCCGGCGGCGCCCGCCGCCGGCCTTCAAGTCCTCCGCGCCGCCTAAGATACACCGCGGCGGGGGGTCCGGCAGGGGCGCGTGGTGGTGAGCGGGCCAGGAGTCAGCTCTGCTCGAACAGGCCCGCGCACCACCGCCCGCCCGTCCCGCACGAACCACCGCCCCCGCGCCATCACCTCCGCCACCGCCCCCGCCGCGTCCAGCACCACCAGATCTGCATCCGCCCCCGGCCGCAGATGCCCCTTCCGATGCAGCTGCAGCACCCGGGCCGGATTCGCGGTAAACGCCGGCAGCACCCGCTCGAGCGACTGGCCGCGGCCGAGCAACGCCACGCAGCGTCTCCCCGCAGGCCGACGGGCTCCCCACGTCGAACGACGCCACGCGTCCCTCCCCGTCGAACACCGGCAGACAGCCACCCCCGTCCGAGCTCACCGTCACCCGCGACGGATCCGCGCCCGGCGTCGAGGTAGCGCACCAGCGCGTCCTCCGCGCTCCACGCGTCCTCGCCCTCGGCGACCGGAAACGCGGTGATGTCGATGGTGCACCCCCGCTCCGTGAGCGCGAGCGCCTCATCGAACAGCGCCCGCCGGCGGTTCACGTGCGTGGGGTTGAACACCCCGGCCGGCAGCTCGCTCCGCTCGAGCGCCTCGCGGACCGGCTCGAGCCCCCGCGGCCCGTCGCCCACGTGCAGGTGCACGATGCCCGCCTTGCCGCTCATGAGCCCGCCCACGTGCGCGTCCCCCGCGATGCGGAGCAGCTCGTCGAGCGTCGGATGGCTGGAGCGGTGGTCGCTGATCGCGAGCTCGCCCACGCCGAGCACGAGGTCGATCAGCGCGATGTCACCCCGGACGCTGCCGGTGGCCGTGGTCGGCGGGACGTGATAGCCGCCGGTGTAGCACCAGGCGCTCAGGCCCTGCGGCGATGAGCCCGCGCGCCACCGTCACCAGCTCGCCCGTGGTGCGCACCGTGTCGTCGGTGCCGAGCACGCCGACGGCCGTCGTGACGCCGCCGAGCGTGAGCCGGCTCAGCGCCACCGGCGGCACCCGGCGTCTCGGGACCGGCCTCGCCGCCGCCGCCCGTCAGGTGCACGTGGCCGTCGATCAGGCCCGGGATCACCCGCCGGCCGCCGAGGTCGAGCTCCTGGACGTCGAGCGCATGGTCGAGCGCCGGCACGTCGCGGCCGGTCCACAGCACCTGCTCGCCGCCCACGACCAGGTGCCGGCGTCCGCACGGCGCCGGATCGTACAGCTCGGCGTTCCGGAGCAGCGTGATCATCGCCGTGCGAGCGTCACGAGAGCTTGAATCCGCCGACCGCTCCCGTGAGCCGCTCGGCCGCGTCCGCCAGGTGCGTGGCCGACGACGAGATCTCCTCCGTCGAGGCGTTGAGCTGCTGCGCCGCCGCGGCGATCTCCTCGGCCGCCGCCGCGTAGTCCTCGGTGCCCGCCGAGACCTCCCGCATGCGGCCCGGCGATGCCCTCGATCAGCCCGCGCACCTCGCCCGCCGAGTCGGAGATGCGGCGGGTCCACACGTCGTTGGCCTCCGCGTCGGCCGCGACGTTGAGCAGGCCGGCCGCCGCCTCGTGCGCCGCGTCCTTGGCCGCGAGCCCGCCCTTGCCCAGCCGGAGCAGCCGCTCGCGCGCCGTGCGCACGCGGGCCACCACGATCTGCACCGTCTCGCTGGTCGTCCCGGCGGCGCGCGCCGCCTGGCCGGCGAGCTTCCGCACCTCCTCGGCGACGACGCTGAATCCCTTGCCCTCCTCGCCCGCGCGCGCGGCCTCGATCGAGGCGTTGAGCGCCAGCATGTGCGTCTGCTTGGCGATCGCCTTCGTCTGGGCGACGAACTTCTCGATCTCCTCCGAGGCCGCCGCCAGCGCCTCGGCCTCGACCGCCGCCTGCTCGACCTCTTCCGCCAGCCGGGCGAGCTCGGACGTGCTCACGTCCAGCCGCTCGCGGTGCGACCGCGCCAGCCGCGCGAGCGCCCCGTTCCGCTCGGCCGCCTGGGTGGCGCCCGCCGCCAGCTCCTGGGCGATGTCGAGGATCTTGCTCGCGTCCTCCGCCGCCGCCCGCACCACGACGGCCTGCTGGTTGGCGCGCTCGGTCAGGTCGCCGGTGGTGCTCGCCACCTCCTGCGTGGAGGCCGTCATCTGCTCGGTCGAGGCGGCGATCTCCTG
>CAVSLY010000006.1:0-184422 GCA_963728705.1 uncultured Gemmatimonadales bacterium | reverse complement strand
CGAGATGTCGCGGATGGTCTCCTTCAGACCTTCGGTCTTGAACCAGTCGAACGAGACCTTCTGGATGTCGATCAGGTTGGGGAGGTCGAGAACGTGCTTGAGGCGAGAGAAACTCGTGCGCGCGCGAGGCGCAGCGACCCTAGTGGTCAAGAGATACAGCCTCCCTTGGCGGTTCGGTCAGCGATGTTTAGACAGGGCGAGGCGAGGAGACGTCGGCGCAACCCGGAAAGGTAGCGAACCGACGGTCGTCTCCGCAAGCGCACGCTTGCTGCGCTCGCCGTGCAAGCGCGCGAAGTGTAGCGGCGGCATGGAGAAAGGAAAGGGCGCCCTCGAGGGCGCCCTTTCTCGGCACCGGCGTCGCCGAGTCGCTCGCGCCTCGCGGCCGCGGGGTGTCGAGCCGACGCCCGGCCCCTCGATCTACTGCTGACCTCGACGCTCGCGCCGGCTTCCTCGAGCTGCGCCTTGATCGAGTCGGCCTCGTCCTGGGCGACGCCCTCCTTGACCGCGTTGGGCGCGCCGTCGACGAGATCCTTGGCCTCCTTGAGGCCGAGGCCGGTGATCGCGCGGACGACCTTGATCACCTGGATCTTCTTGTCGCCGGCGCCCGTGAGGACGACGTCGAAGGCCGTCTTCTCCTCGGCCGCGGCGGCACCGTCGCCGGCCGCCGGCGCCGCGCCGGCGGCCGCGACCGCGACCGGCGCGGCGGCGGTGATGCCCCACTCGTCCTCGATCTTCTTCTTCAGCTCGACGAGCTCGAGCACGGTCATCTTGCCGAGCTCCTCGAACACCGTGTCGACTGCGCTTTCAGCCATCGCTATCCTCCTCCTCTGTCCGAGTCTCGACGCGGGCGCGTCGGCCTCGGCGGTCGTCGTCCTCGGTCTCGCTCGCCGGTTCTGCGGCTGCGGGCTCCGCCGCCGCGTCCGGCTCCGCCTCGGTCGCTCGGCGGCAGCTTCCGCCTCCGGCTCCTCGGCGGCTCGGCCTCGGCGCTCGGGCGCCTGCCTCGGGCTCGTCGCCGGCTCCTCGCGGCGGCCGCACCGGCGTCGCCGCCCTGCGCCTCCAGCTGCTCGATCCGGGCGTCGATCAGCCCGACGAGGTTCTGCAGCGGCGCCGTGAACAGGCCGACGATCGCGGTCAGCGGCGCCGTGATCGCGCCGAGCACCTGCGCCGCGCAGCACGTCGACCGGCGGCAGCTTCGCCAGGCTCTCGACCTCCTCGGCGCTCATCGGCCGGCCCTCGAGCACGCCGCCGCGGATGGCGAGGACCTTCGTGTCGCGCGCTGCGTCGCGCGAGCGCCTTCGCGACGGCGACCGGATCGCCGTCGGTCTCGAGGAACGCGATCGCCGTCGGGCCCTCGAGCAGCGCCAGCAGCGCGTCGGCGCCGGCCGCCTCGGCGGCGCGCCGCGTCAGCGTGTTCTTGACGACGGTGAAGCGGGCGCCGTGCTTGAGCAGCTCGGCGCGCAGGCCGTCGATCTCGGTCATCGTCAGGCCGCGGTAGTCGGCGACGATCAGCGTCTGCGACGCGCGCAGCCGCTCGGTCAGCTCCGCGACGACCCGTTCCTTCTCTCTCTTTCTGCATCTCTCACCTCCTTCGGAAACGATCGAGCCCGCACGAGGCGGGCTCGGAAGAGGCGCAAGTGCTGCCTCCCGAGGCCGCCTCGGCTGGTCTTCCGCCCGTCTGCGGGCTGCCGGCTGTCTCTGGCGACGGGCGTTGTCTGACGCGGCCGTACTGCCTGCGCCTGCTCCTCCAGCTCCTCGACGATCCTCGCGCGTCCGCGGCCGGGTCGACGTGGATGCCCGGCCCCATCGTGCTCGTCGATGCGTGATCTGCGCGGATGTAGCGACCCTTCGCCGCCGCCGGCTTCGCGCGCACGATCTCCTCCACGAGCGTCGGCGTAGTTCTCGAGCAGCGCGCGCTCGTCGAAGCTCCTCTTGCCGATCGGCACGTGGACGTTCGCGCCGCGGTCGGTGCGGTACTCGAGCTTGCCGGCCTTCGCGTCGCGGACGGCCTTGCCGACGTCGAAGGTGACGGTGCCCGTCTTCGGGTTCGGCATCAGGCCGCGCGGGCCGAGGATGCGGCCGAGCCGGCCGACGTTCCCCATCTGGTCGGGCGTCGCGATCGCGACGTCGAAGTCGGTGAAGCCTTCCTCGATCTCGCTTGGCGAGATCGGCCGCGCCGACGACGTCGGCTCCGGCCTCCTCGGCCTCCTTCGCCTTCTCGCCCTCGGCGAAGACGGCGACCCGCATCGTCCTTGCCGGTGCCGTGCGGAAGCATCAGCGTGCCGCGCAGCTGCTCGTCGGCATGGCGGACGTTGAGGCCGAGGCGGAAGTGCACCTCGACCGTCTCGTCGAACTTCGCGGCCGGCAGCTCCTTGAGGAGCGTCCGGATCGCCTCGAGCGGCGAGTAGAGCCGCTCGCGGTCGATCGCCGCCGCGTGCCTCGCGGTAGCGCTTGCCGTGCTGCGCCATCAGCGCTCCACCTCCACGCCCATGCTCCGCGCCGTGCCGGCGATGACCCTCATCGCCTGCTCGACGTCGCGCGCGTTCAGATCCTCGAGCTTCGTCTCGGCGATCTGCGCGCACCTGCGCCTGCGAGAGCCGGCCGACCTTCTTCCGGTTCGGCTCGGCCGAGCCCTTCTCGAGGTTGAGCGCCTCCTTGATCAGGACCGCGGCCGGCGGCGTCTTCGTGATGAACGTGAACGAGCGGTCCTCGAAGACCGTGATCTCGACCGGCGTGATGCGGCCGTTCGCCTGCGCCGTCTGCGCGTTGAACGCCTTGCAGAACTCCATGATGTTGACCCCGTGCTGGCCGAGCGCAGGGCCGACCGGCGGCGCCGGGTTCGCCTGGCCGCCCGGGATCTGGAGCTTGATCAGTGTCAGAACTCTTCTTGGCCATCTAGTCGAGCTTCTTCACCTGGTCGAACGCGAGCTCGACGGGCACCTGGCGCTCGAAGATGTCGACGAGCACCTTGAGCTTCTGCTGGTCGGGGTTGACGTCGACGATCTCGCCGTCGAAGTCGGAGAGCGGCCCGGAGGTTACCTTCACCGACTCGCCGAGCTGGAACTCGACCTGCGCGCGCGGCGCCGCGCCTGCCGGCGTGCCCGTGTGGAGGATCCGGTCGACCTCGGCCTGCGAGAGCGGCACGCGGCTTCGGAGCCGGCGCCGACGAAGCCGGTGACGCCGGGCGTGTTCTTGACGACCGTCCACGCCTCGTCGGTCAGGTCCATGTTCACGAGCACGTAGCCGGGCAGGACGCGCTTCTCGATCTGCACCTTCTGGCCGTCCTTCGTCTCGATCACCTGCTCGGTCGGGACGACGACGCGGCGGAAGCGCGGCTGCTGGTTCATCGAGACGATCCGGTGCTCGAGATTGGCCTTCACCTTGTTCTCGTGCCCGGAGTAGGTGTTGATGACGTACCACTGGAACATCGGCAGGCCTCCGCTAGAGCAGGATGACGTCTTCGACGAGGTGCCTGAAGACCGGGTCGGCGACGTAGAGGTAGGCGCCGACGATCGCGCACGCGATGATCACGACGACCGTGCCCTGGATGACCTGGCTCCGGCCGGGCCATTCGACCTTCTTCAGCTCGCCCCACGACTCGCCGGACGAAGCGCCCGCGCGGCGCCGCTCGCGGCGGCCGGTCTGCTGGCGCGGCGCCTGCTGGTCGGGCGGACCTGCGCCTGACGCTGCCGCGGCGCGCGCTGCGCGACGCGTCGTCTCGGCCGCGGCCGCCTGCTGAGCGCGCGCGCTGGCGGCGCTGCTGCGCTGCTCGGACGGGCCATCTAGCGCGTCTCCCGGTGCGGGTGTGGCGGCCGCACCAGCGGCAGTACTTTTCGATCTCGACGCGGTCGGGCGTGTTCCGCTTCGACTTGTTCGTCTGGTAGTTGCGCCGCTTGCACTCGGTGCAGGCGAGCGTGATCCCGACTCGGACTCCGGTAGCCATGTCGTTCTCGTCTCTGGTTTGCTGACGCGTTGAGGACGCGCGAGGTAGCGGCGGGAGGACTCGAACCTCCGACACGCGGATTATGATTCCGCTGCTCTAACCAACTGAGCTACGCCGCCGCGCGCGGCGCAGTGTAGCACCGCGGCTACGCAGGGAGGACGGCGGTTTCGGCCTCATCCTGCTGCAGATGAGAGACGCTCCGTGCGAGTGCCGCGAGGGTCGTCGCGAACACGTCGTCGGCACGCGCGTACTGCCGCGTGAAGTCGACGGCGCCGTTCAGCTCGAGCACGATCCATCCGGTGTCCGAGGGAAGCAGGTCGACCCCGATGAGGCCGGCGCCCAGCGAGCCCGCGACGCGCAGGGCGAGCTCGCACGCGTCGCAGGGGGGCTCGACCGGCCGGCGGCTCCCGCCGAGGGCGATGTTGGTCCGCCACTCGCCGGGCGCGGCCCGGCGCTCGATCGCGCCGACGACCTCGCCCCCGGCCACGACGATGCGGAGGTCGTAGCCGCGGGGCGGCACGAGCTCCTGGACGAGGACGCCCTGCGCGCGGAACCACGGCCGATCCTCGAGGCGCGCGAGCGCCTCGGCGAGCTCGTCGCGGCCGGGGCACAGGAAGACGTCGCGGCCCCAGCTCCCGAAGCGCGGCTTCAGCACCGAGCGGGAGCCGTTCCGACGGCGCCCGGCCGGGTAGCAGAAGTCGCGTCTCCGGGTGTGGAATCGCGGCCCGTTGCAGCGCGCGGGAGGTGAGCAGCTTGTCGTGCGCCGTGAGGAGGACGCTCGGCGGGTTCAGGACGCGAATGCCGCGATCGGCGAGAGCGCCGAGCGCCCAGAGGCCGGGCTCGACGCCGTCGAGCGTGTCGCGGACGTCCAGTCGGCCGACGGCGAGGTCGCCGGCGACGAGCCGCTCGAGCGCCTCGCGCGGAGACAGCCGGGCGACCGAGACGCCCTCTCGCGCGCCGGCCGCGACCAGCGCTGCGTTCGTGGGCGAATCCCGATGGGCGATCAGGGCGAGCACCTTTGTCCGACGGAATATGGATGCTCTCGGCCCCGGAGCGCAAGCGTCGAGGCGGCACCTTAACCGGGTCGCAACCGGATTCCTATCGCTCTCTCATTTCGCAGCGGCGACGGGGGCGATTTCCGGCCTTTTTTCCGCTCTCCCGACGCGACAGGCGCCCTTCGCGCCGGCGCCTCTTAGTCCACCAGTTCGATCACGGCGGCTTCGACGGCTCCCTGCGTTGCGGGGGCGCCGAAGGCGTCGGAGTCACCCAGGCGATCCAGCGCGTCCACGATCGTCACTCCGGCCCGGAACCGATCGACGACGCGCGGGTCGATGTAGACCCGCGCGCAACGGCCGGCGTGTTGCCGAGGTAGTGCCCCACCTCCTCGCTCGCCCGCCTGACCGCCTTCTCGCGGCCGGTCTTCGTCGTCGCGCCGCGCGCGTCGACCGCGAGCGCGACCGCCCGCCAGCACCGTCGCGTGCCAGGTGCGGAAATCCTTGGCCGTGAACTCGGGCCCCGCCAGCTCCTTCAGGTACTCGTTGACGTCGTTCGCGCGGACGTCGACCCAGCGGCCGTTCCGGTACGCGAACAGCTCGGCTCCGGTTCGCCTGCGCTTGAGCGCGGCGACCACGTCGTGGGCGAGTGGGTCGACGAGCGTCTGGTGGCGCGGCCGGCCGCCCTTCGACGGATAGTCGAGGATCAGCCCGTCCGCGTCGACGCGAACGTGCCGCCTGAGGATGCTCGCGATCCCGTACGTCTCGTTCTCCTCCGCGTACTCCTCGCCGCCGACCCGGAAGAAGCCGCGGTCCAGCAGACGAATCGTGCAGGCGAGCACGCGCTCGCGTCCCAGCCCGTCGCTGCGCAGCTCTCCTCCACCCGCTTGCGGAGACGTGGCAGGCCCCGGGCGAACTCGAGCATCCGGTCGAACTTCTCGCGGTCCCTCCGCTCGCGCCAGCGCGGGTGGTAGAGGTACTGCCTCCTGCCGGCGGCGTCGACCCCCACCGCCTGCAGGTGGCCCTGGGGATCCGCGCAGATCCAGACGTCGCGCCAGGCGGGAGGGATCGCCAGCTCGCGGATGCGCTGGACGACCTCGTCGTCCCGGATCGGCGCGCCGGTCGCGTCGAGGTAATCGAAGCCGCGCCCGCGGCCGCGCCGCCGGATACCGGGTCGGGAGCAGTCGCTGCGCCGGAGCCGCGCCAATGTCCGCCCTCCCCGCAGGCAGCCGTCAGGCCGCCTCGAGCGCCTCGATCAACTCGTCCTTCGACATCTTCGAGCGGCCGCTGATGCTCGCGCGCTTCGCGCGCTCGCCGAGCTCGTCCTTCGACAGCTCGGCGAGGTCGGCGCTCTCGCCGTTGCGCGACCGGCGCCTTGCCGCGGCCCTGCGCCTCCTCGAGGCTCGCGCGGAGCGCGGCCATCAGATCGGGCGGCCCCTCCTCCTCGACCTGCGGCGCGCACGTGGATCTCCTTGCCCTTCCGCTTGGCGCGGATGACCTTGAGCAGCGCCTCGCGGTAGGTGTCCTCGTACTTCTCGGGCTCGAAGGCGCCCGTGAAGCGGTCGATCAGCTGCGCGCGCCATCTCGAGCTCTCGCTTGCCGACCGAGACCTTGCGTCGGCTTCGATCTCGTCGATCGGCCGGATCTCGTCGGCGAAGTACATCTTCTCGAGCGTGATCACGCCGTCGCGGATCCGCAGGCAGCCGAGGTGCTGCTTGTCGCGCATGACGTAGGTCCCGATCGCCGCGAGCCCCGACTCCTCCATCGCCCGCACGAGCAGCGCGTACACCTTCTCGGCGCCGTCGTCCGGGCCCGAGGTAGTAGGTGCGCTCGAAGTAGATCGGGTCGATCTCCTCGTAGGGGACGAAGTCCTCGATGTCGATCGTCCTGGTACCCTCGCCCTCGGCCGCCTCGAAGTCCTCGTCCGTGAGGTAGACGTACTCGCCCTCGTCGAGCTCGTAGGCCTTGACGATCTCGTCGTCGGGAACGGGCTTGCCCTCCTCCTTGCAGACCTTCTCGTAGCCGATCCGCGCGTCGTCCTTGCGTGGACGAGGTGGAAGTGCAGGTCCTGCTCGTCGATGGCGGAGTACATCCGCACGGGCACGTTGACGAGCCCGAACGAGATCGAGCCCGACCAGATCGAGCGAGGCATGGGGCTGTTCTGGCCAGACCCCGGCAACGCGAAACGGAACGCGCCGCCCGTCTGCGGCACGAACAGGAGACGCCCCGCTTCTGGCGTTAGTAGTTAGTTATTTGATCAGCGTCAGGAGCTTGAACATCGGCAGGTACATCGAGATGATGATGATCGCCGACCATCAGCCGACGGCGATCATCATCAGCGGCTCGATGATCGAGGTCAGCGTCTGGATCGACGTGTCCACCTCGTCCTCGTAGAAGTCGGCGATCTTCCGAGCATCTTCTCGAGCTCGCCGGTCTCCTCGCCGACCGCACCATGTGGGCGACCATCGGCGGGAAGATCGGGTTCTCGCTAGCGGCTGGGCGATCGGGACGCCCTGGTGCACCCTCTCGCGGACGATGTCGACGGCGTCCTCGATCACCGTGTTGCCGGACGTCGTGCCCGTGATCTCGAGCGCGTGGATGATGTCGACGCCGGCGCCGACGAGGCTCGAGGCGTGCGCGAGAACCGCGCCATTCCGACCTTGAGCACGACCTTGCCGATCCCATCGGGGGCGGAGCTTGAAGGTCCCAGCGCGCCGGCCCGTCTCGGTCTTCTTCCAGCGCAGAAGCCGAGATCACGCCGCGATCCCGGGAAGACGATGAACCACTAGCGCGCACGATCGTTCGGAGGCCATGACGACGATCTTCGTCAGGGTCGGCAGCTCGCCGCCGAGGTCGCTCGAAGATCTCGACGAAGACCGGGACGAGGAACAGGAGCATCCCGATCAGGACGAGCATCGCGAACGCGATCACGATCAGTCGGGTAGATCATCGCGCCCTTGACGCGGCGCTTGATCTGCGTCTCCTTCTCGATCTGCAAGGCGACGCGGTCGAGCACGATGTCGAGGATTCCGGCGGCCTCGCCGGCCTCGACCATCGCGACGTAGAGGCGGTTGAAGACGCGGGATGGCTTGGCCATCGCCTGCGAGAGCAGCAGACCGCGCCTCGACGTCCGCGCGGACCTCGCCGATGACGGTCGCGAGCTTCTTGTCCTCGGTCTGCTCCTCGAGCACGACGAGCGCGCTGACGACGTTCAGGCCGGCCTCGATCATCGTCGCGAACTGGCGCGAGAAGATCTGGAGCGCCTTCGGCTGCACCTTCTTGACCCGGCGCTCGACACGCCGTCCGACCTCCCGCGCCGTCGAGCTCGGCGCGAGCAGCCCTTCACGCGCAGGGCTTCGCGCGCGGCGGAAGTCGGGCGCTTGATCGCACCGTGAACTCGCGCCCGTGGCGTTGATCGCGTTGTAGGCAAACGACGTCACGGTGTTCTCCTATCGGCAGTCGTCATGGGGGGACTAAGAGGAGCAGGCTGCGCCGACGCACCCGGCGTACAGGTCGAACGTGGACACCTGGCGGGCGAGGATCTTGTCGCCGTCCACGTCGTCACGGACGATGACGCCGACGCGCTTCGTCGGCCGGCCGCCGGTGACGGGATGTGCGTAGACGTAGACGTCGATCTGGTAGCTGCGGCCGTCCGGGCCGGTGACGGAGCGGCTTGCGTCGCACGCGTCGGCCGTGCTGCAGGGCGCGAGCGTCACCTGCGCGCCGCCGGTGTACGGCGTACCCGCACTGAGCTGCGCGTATGGCGGGGTCGTCGGAATCGTCGAGCTGTCGAGTCCGATCTGGTCGTACCGAAGGCTGCGGTAGAGCTCCATCTGCGTGTCGGCGACGGCGCCCGCCGTGGCCGTCCGGGCAGCCCGGAGCAGCGCGGCGCTCCCCGACGAGTACGTCGCGATGAGGGCGAAGATGCCGACGCTCAGGATCGTGAGCGCGATCATGAGCTCGATCAGGCCGAAGCCCTCGTCGCTCCGCAGCCTTCGGAGGGCCCTCCGTACGCGCTCCATGCGTTACGCCTTCAGCGGCCGGACATAGGGAGCGTCGGCGCCGGCGCCGCGTGCGAGCAGAAGCGTGGTCCACGCCGCGAGGCGCGACGAGAAGCGACCCGCATGGACGACGTAGTAGCCCGTGCGGAGCGAGCCGTACCTCGAGGAGAGGAGAACGCCCGCGTTCGGCAGGCCTCGCTGCCGGCGGCAGGACCGGCTCGATTGGCAGGGGACACGGCGGAATCGGCATGGCTCAAGATAGCGCGGGCGTCGAGCCCACCTCCGCGAGCGTGGAACACCTTCGGCTGGAACCCATTCAGGGAGTGTGTCGTTGGACCAGGCAGGATGGCACGGAGCGTGCTCGTAGGCAGGGCCTAGCTCCACAATGGAGCCGCGGGGTTGAGGAAGGATGGTTCACCATGATGACATGCGACTATAACGGGTGGAACGACGCGCCGGAGGACGAGCGCGAATGGTTCGATCAACACCCGGAGATCTGGGGTGGCCCGGTGCGGAAGATGGACAAGCGTCCCTATCGGGGGACGTGGCTAGGATGGAGAGGGGAACGTCGGCGAGGGACCTACTCCTGCCGGGGTTCGATCCCCGCAGAATAGGTCCCTCGCTGGCGCTCGGGATGACAGCGTTTGACCACCCCGAGATCAGCTGTCTACGCCTTGCCCGCCACCTTCTGCTGCAGCTCCTCGGCCGCCTTCAGGTGCCGATCGACGACCGGGCGCGCCTTGCCGATGACCGCCTTGAGGTCCGGATTGTCGGCTTCCCCTTCCGCGCGCTCGAGCAGGTCCTTTACCGCTCGATGCGCGGCCACTTCCTGATCCATGTAGGCTCGATCGAATCCGGGACCGGCGGGCGTGGAATCCAGCACGGTGCTCTCCTGCTGCGCCAGTGGTGCCACCGGATCATTGGCCGGGGCCGACGGCGTGATGTTGGCCTGCTTGACGACCTTCTCGCCTGCGAGCCGGAGCGCGTGATGTTCGCCCATCATCATACGGGCGAACCTCTTCACCTCGGGGCTGGAGGCCTTCTTCACTGCGACCGCGCCCGCTGAGCTGTCGGCCTTGTTGGCCTCGTCCAGGAGCGCGGCGATGTTGGCGTCCGTGAACGCTACGGGGGTCGCGGCCGTCGTGTCGGCGCCGACCGCCGCCGTATCGGTCCTGCTCGCGCTCTCGTTTGTGCCCTCGGTGTCGGCCCGTCCACGGCAAGCGCCTATGACCGACGCCAGCATTAGAAGAGTGCCCGGGATAGTCCAGAGTTTCCTGCCCATGTGAGTCTCCTTCGTGGTGCCCTTCGACCTTTGATGCGCTGTCCGCTTAGGGGTGCGCCTTGCTGCCCAGCGCGAAGGGATCGGGTCTAGAGTAGAGCCCAGGTCGCACCGTCGTGGTGATGCCGCTCACGCGGCCGAGGTTGGTGAGAGTCATCACCACGCCAGACGGCGGTTTGTGTCAGATTGTCGACGTATTCTTCGACCGACACATCTTTTACGGGGAGCACCGCATGACGACGAAACTCGCGACCGCACTGGCGATGATGGCCCTGCTTGGCGGTTGCCAGAAGCGGGATGCCGATACCGGCGCCCTGGACAAGGACCGGGCCGGCGTGGACACGTCCATCCAGACGAATAGCGTCAAGGACACGACGATCGTGAAGGCGGATACCAGCATCGACGTGGACACGCTGAAGAACACCGACAACATCAAGAACGATAGCTCCAAGAAATAGGTCCAAAAAAACCGGCTGAGCAGTAGGTCGCTCAGCCGGGTAGTTACCACTCGCTTTTAGTCACCTTCTTCTTGCGTTTCCGCCGCTGGGCGGCGGCCGTCTTGATGGCCCTCGCCTCGCTCGGCTTGACGTAGTGCCGGCGCCGGCGCAGCTCGCCGAACAATCCGGACTTCTGCAGCTTCCGCTTGAACAGCTTGAGCGCACGCTCCAGGCTGTCCTCGTCGCGCAGCCTCACTTCGGTCATGGCCCCGCCCTTCTGGAGAAAATAAGGGGGCCGGCGCCAACGCCAGCCCCCCTCTGAAACACGTCGGTTGTCGGGGGCGCGCCGCCACCCGGCAAGTGAAAAAGTTACACCGCCGGCCCCGCGCGAGCAAGTAGTGACCCCGCTCACGGGGCGGCCAGTCCAACCCCGTTAGCGTTGCCGCTCTTCCATTCGGCCCGACCCTCAGTCCGGAGGTGCTCCATGGTTCAACGATCCAATGGTGGCGGCCGCAGTGCCGTTGCCCCCCGAGGCCGGGAAGCTGCTGGGGCCCACCCGAGCCCGAAGCCCCACACTGGCCAGCGTGCACCGGAGCTCCAGGAGTTCGGCACGATCGCCCGGCTGCCGATCGGGCTCGCCGAGTCGGTCTGCATCGAGAGCGTCGAGGCGCTCAATCAGACGCTCGCGGACACCATCACCTTGCGGGACCTCTACAAGAAGGCCCACTGGCAGGTAGCCGGGCCCACGTTCTACCAGCTCCATCTCCTGTTCGACAAGCACTACGAAACCCAGGACGAGCTGGTGGACCAGATTGCCGAGCGAATCCAGCTCCTCGGCGGCATCAGCCTGGCCATGGGGGCGGACATCGCCGAGGAAACTCGGATCCCACGGCCGCCGCGCGGGCGCGAGGAGGTGCCAGTCCAGATCTCCCGGCTGCTCGAGGCCCACGAGCTGATCATCACGCAGGTACGCGAGGCGGCGGAGGCGGCCAGCGAGGCCGGCGACGACGGCACCAACGACCTGCTGGTAAGCGATGTGCTGCGCACCAACGAGCTCCAGGTCTGGTTCCTGGCGGAGCATCTGGTGGATGCGCCGGTCGTGGAAGCCGAGTGAGCCTGTTCAGTGGCGAACGAGCCCCAGGATCACCTCGGTGACGATGAGGAGGATGATGATGACCTCCAGCACGTTGCCGCGGGCGGTCTGGGCCTCGTCGTTGAGCATGGCGTAGGTGTCTCGGAAGATCTGCAGCTTGCGGGCGAGGCCGAGTCGCCAGGCGTCCTCGCGGAACAGGGTGAGGGCGGCCTGGTAGATGCGTGCCAGATAGACGTCGTTGGTCACCTTGAGGCCGTTCTCCACCCGCTCGACCACTTCGGTCGTGTCGGCCACCAGCGTGTGGAGGCCCGCGAGTACGTTCTCGAACCGGCGGACCAGTATCGCGGCCGGCCCGCGCCGGGCGAGGGAGGCACGGTCGTACAGCTGCGGGAGCTCCGCGTCGAGATAGGCGTCGTATACCCGGAGCTCGAGCAGCTGCGCGTTGGCGAACTCGAGCAGAAACTCGACGTCCTGATCGCCCGCCGCCGGCTCGACCACCAGCGCCGCGTCCCAACTCAGCACGGCTAGATCCTGCTCGGTGTAGCTGAAGCGGCGCGAGAGCAGGTTCCGGCGGGCGTCTTCGGTGAGCACGCGCGGCTCGCCCAGGAGCAACTCGACCAGCGCCCGGTCGTCGAGTCCGCTCGGCGGCACGGACGCTCCCGCGTCATCGCAGAGCCGGGTGAGGCGGCAGATGGTGTATTCCTCGACGACGGGCGCCACGGCCGGACGCACGATGGCCGGTTGGAGCTGGTGGGTCAACGCGGACAGCGCGGGCCCGAAAACTGCGGCCAGATTGGTGCGCTCGAGCGAGCGCATGACGGACAGCAGATCCGCCCAGCTGGCCGCATCGGGAAGCGCCACCCGGAGCCGGAGCGAGATTACGCCGAAATCGTAGCAGCACGCGCTCAGCTCGCCGAGCAGCCCGCCGTCATCCGGCCGCAGGGCGGGCCCGAGCGCCAGCGTCAGCGGGGGTTGGGCGATGACTAGTGCCTTTGCCTCGCCGCGGGTCGGGCGGAGGCGTCCAGTGGCCTGGCGCTCGACCAGGCGGGCGGCCCGCTCGAGGTCGAGCGCGTAGCCCACGTCGTGGAGTCGGTAGGCGACCACCGCGCCGGCGACGCGCAGCGCCGCGGTCTCGGTAGGTGCTACCAGATTCGTCAGGGAAGCGGTCATGGTCGCACAAACTTGCGGGCCGACCGCAACGAAGTGAAGGGGCGTCAGGCCCCGCGCGCGCCGACCACCGCGGGCCTGGTCGGCCCCGACCCCGCCCCCGTCCGCTCGATGGCTGCGGCGATCTCGTCGAGGTCCTCCGGTGTGAGCTCGAGCCCCGCTCCCGCGATCCATCCCTCGACCTGCCGCGCCGACCGGGCGCCGACAATCGCGCCGGTTACTCCCGGCCAGGCCAGCGTCCATGCGACCGCCACCGAGGAGACCGTCGTGCCCCGCCGACGGGCGATCGGTCGAAGCGCATCGCGCAGGGCGAGATTTCGCTCCAGCAAGGGCGAGCGGAAGTCGGGAGCCCGGCGGCGCCAGTCATCCGGCGCCAACCCCTCCACGCGCGAAGCGTCGAAGCGATCGGTCAGGAGGCCGGACTGCATCGGGCTGTAGCAGATGACGCCGGTCCCGTGCTCCGCGCACCAGGGGATCTCCGCCTTGGCGGCCTCTCGCCGGATGAGCGAGAACGGCGGCTGCAACGAGTCGACGTGGCGGATCGCCTCGCACCGCTCGAGCAGGGCGACGTCGAAGTTGGAGACGCCTACCGCCCGCACCTTGCCTTCATCGACCAGGCGCGCCATCGCTGCCCACGACGCCTCGATCGGCGTGCCGACGGCGTCGGGCCAATGGAACTGATACAGATCGATGCGCTCGACACCGAGGCGGCGGAGCGAGGCTTCCACCTCCATCTGGATCGAGGCCGGCGCCAGCGTCTGGACGGGCGCGGCCATCCGGTCTCGCTCATTCCACACCAGGCCGCCCTTGGTGAAGACGTACGGCCGCTCGGCGTCGGGCAGGTCGCGGAGCATCCGGCCCACCACCTCCTCGGAGTGGCCCAGCCCGTAGACCGCCGCAGTGTCGATCCAGTTGACGCCGAGCGCGATCGCACGGCGCATGGCGTCGACGGATTCGTCGTCGTCCTGCGGGCCCCAGCCGTAGGCCCAGGAGCCGCCGCCTGCGGCCCAGGCGCCGAAGCCGACGGTGGTGAGGTCGAGTCCGGTTGTGCCGAGCGGACGGGTGGGCAAGGCGGCTCGGGGCATGGCGGTCTCCTCTGGGACAGGTCGTCGGACGTCGGACGGTCGCTGTGCGGTATATGTCTGGAGGCGTCCCGAGTCGCAAGCGCTCGGGTCACATCACGCAAGTCCATTCCGGCCGCGTTATTCACCACGGAGACGCGGAGGACACGGAGAACCGCGACGGAGACCAACCCTCCGTGTCCCCGTGGTGAGTCATGACGAAACTCAAACCGCCACAATCACCCGCTCAGGAGCTCATTCCCGGGGGCCCACCGAGACCCGCCCTGGCTCTGGCCGGTGAAGCCAGCGCCGCCCAGATTCCAAGCCCATGCCCTCCCGCTCCAACACCGGCACGGCCGCCCCAACCCGAACCCGAGGTACCCGGCTCCTCGCCTCAGCGGGGCTCGGCGCGCTCCTCTGGCTCGGCGCGCGCGGGGCCGGGCCGATCCCCCCGTTGGGTCCGGTGCTCGATCCCGTGCGCGGCGCATGGGCGCTCGCGACGTCTGCCGGCCTCCCGGCCCGGGCAGAGGCACGCATTCGAGGGCTGAGCGCGGATACGCGCGTGCTCTACGACGACCGCGCGGTTCCCCACATCTTCGCCGCCAGCGAGACCGATGCGTGGCGGGCGCTGGGCTATGTGACGGCGCGCGATCGTCTCTTCCAGCTCGACCTCCAGGCGCGCGCGGGCGGAGGAACCCTGACCGAGCTGGTCGGCGCCCAGGCACTCCGGACGGATCGGGCGACGCGTGAGCTGGGCATGGGACGCGCCGCCGAGCGGATCGTCGCGGCCGCGACGAGTGACGAGCGGCAGTCGCTCGAGGCGTACGCCGCCGGGGTGAACGCTTACCTCGATGCGATGACCCTGCGGGACCTGCCGCTCGAATACCGCTTGCTCGGCCGCGGGCCGGCACGATGGAGTCCGCTCCGTTCGGCGCAGGTCATGATGCGGATGCAGCATACCCTCGCGCGGAACGACGTCGACCTGGAGCATCTCCACGCCGCGGCTGCGGTCGGCGAAGCGGCGGCGGACGCGCTGTTTCCGCTGCACTCGCCGATACAGGAACCGATCCAGCCGTCGCCGGGCGAGCCCCGGCTGCTGCCGGTGAGGGTTCCTCCGCCGGGAGCGCCGGACAGCGCGGCCTCGGCCGCTCTGGCGGAGGTGGAGACCGGGGAGGAGCCCGGTTGGCGGCGCCGCGGCGCATCCGACGACGACGGCCTCGGCAGCAACAACTGGGCGGTGGCGCCGGGGCGCACGCGCGCCGGCGCGGCGCTCCTCGCGGGCGACCCGCATCTGGACCTCACGCTGCCCTCCGTCTGGTATGAGGCGCGGATCCAGGTGCCCGGCGTGGTGGATGCCTACGGCGTCACCATCCCCGGCCTCCCGGCCATCCTGCTCGGATTCAACCGTGATCTGGCGTGGAGCTTCACCAACAGCGAGGCGGATCTGACGGATCGCTGGATCGAGCAGGTCGACGATCCGGCGCGGCCATCGCGCCATCTGCTCGACGGCACCTGGGTGCCGATCGTGACCCGGCTCGAGGCATACGTCAGCCCCGAGGGCGACACGCTGGCGCTCGACACCATGCGCTTCAGCCATCGCGGCCCCATGCGCCGCTTGGGCACACGCTGGCTCTCCACGCGGTGGACCGCGCTGGAGAGCAGCGGAGCGCTCGGCGCGATCCATCGCGCTGCCCGAGCGCGCTCCGTTCAAGCGTGGCTCAGCGCGATGACCGGGTGGAGCTCGCCGCCGCAGAATCTCCTGGTGGCCGATCGCTCCGGCACGATCGCCGTCCGGACGACCGGCCGATTCCCGATCCGCGCCGGCGCGGGCCGCGGCGACCAGGTGCACGACGGCACCACCCGCGCGACCGACTGGACGGGCGATTGGGCGCCCTCGGAGTGGCCCCAGTCGACCAACCCAGCCCAGGGATTCCTGGTCTCCGCCAATCAGGAGCCGCAGGACCCGCGGGACCAGCCTCACTATCTCGGCGCCAACTGGCCCGCGCCATGGCGGGCGCTTCGCATCAATCACCTGCTTCGAGGCGACTCGGCGGTCACGGCCGAGACGATGCGGCGCTGGCAGACCGATCCCGGCAGCGCGCGTGCAGAGCACTACGTCCCATTTCTGGTCAGCGCGGCCCACACGCAACCGGCTGACACGGCGCTGGCGCACGCCGCAAGCCTGCTCGCGGCCTGGGACCGCCGGTACACCCTCGCGAGCGAGGCGGCCACGCTGTTCGAGGCGGTGATGCCCGAGATCACGGTGCGCCTGTGGGACGAGCTCCCCGCCGGGACCATGCCCGGGACCGGTGCAGTCCTCGCCCTGCTCGACGATCCGGACAACGTATGGTGGGACGACCGACGCACCCACGACCGCGTCGAGCGGCGTGACGACGTCCTGAGCGACGCGCTTCGGGCGGGGTACGCGGCCGCCGTCCGCGCGCACGGGTCGCCCGAGGCCGGCGGGTGGCGCTGGTCGAGCGTCCATCGGATCGACATCCCTCACGTGCTGGGAATCCCCGCACTTTCCGCCCGCAGCATTAGCGTCCCGGGCGGGCCCTCCACGATCAGCCCGTCGAGCGTCGCCGGCGGCACCGAAGGGTCGAGTTGGCGCATGGTGGTGGAGCTGGGTCCGACCGTGCGGGGCTGGGGCACCTATCCCGGCGGGCAGAGCGGCAATCCCGCCAGCCCGCGCTACGACGACCGGATTGCGGAGTGGACGCGGGGCGGCCTCTCGGCGCTCCGTTTTCCACCGGTAGAGACGGAGATCCAAACCTCCGCGCGCCTGGATTTCCACCCGCTTCGATGAGTCGCGCCTTTCGGGTGGGGGCCTTCGCGATCTGTGCGGCGGTGGGCACGAGCCTCGCCGGCTGGTGGCTGATTCCGGTGCTGGCCGCTCTGTGGGTGCGAGTGCTTCCTCGCACGGACTTGCCGGCCACCACCTGCGGGCTGGGAGCGGCATCTGGCTGGGCCGTGCTCCTGCTCCTGGATGCGGCGGAGGGGCCGGCAGGCGCCGTGGCTCGCCGCGTCGGCGGCGTGTTCCTAGTGCCGGGTTGGGCCTTTGTCGGTCTCACGCTGCTCTTCGGCGCGCTGCTGGCGTCGACCGCGGCGATCGTCGCCGGGAAATCGCGCAGGGGGTGACCCAGCCCACCTCCATATCCCGGTCACCGCCTTAGCATGGCCGTGGATACGGGACTGTCGCGGGCTCGGGGCCCGCGTTGAGGAGGCGACATGGAGCCCAAGCGGAAGCGGGTGCGCGCGGGAGCGGTGGTGGCGCTGCTGGACCGTACCGGCGTCTTCCGCAACGGTAGCTAGCGATGGCGACCCGCGCGCGTGGCGTCGCGACCGGATCGGCGGCGGATTTCATGCCCGCGCGTCCGACGATGTCTTCGCTGAGGGCGGCCGCCGCGGAGTGCCGCGGGTGCCACCTCTACCGCTCTGCGACCCAGACGGTGTTCGGTGAAGGTCCCCGTCACGCCGAAGTGGTCATGGTAGGCGAGCAGCCTGGCGACCAAGAGGACCGGCAGGGGCATCCGTTCGTCGGGCCGTCGGGGCGGCTGCTCGACGAGGCGCTGATCGCGGCCGGGATCGACCGGCGCCGGGTCTACGTCACCAACGCGGTGAAGCACTTCAAGTTCACTCGCATCGAGCTGACCAAGCGGCGGCTGCACAAGAAGCCGACCGCGGCCGAGGTTCGTGCTTGCCGACCGTGGCTCGAGGAGGAGCTCCGACTGATCCGGCCCAAGGTGATCGTGGCGCTTGGCGCAACCGGAGCACAGGCGCTTCTGGGCAACAAGTTTCGGGTCACGGAAGATCGCGGGAGGCCGGTCGCGTCGCCGTGGGCCGATGCCGTGTTCGCAACCGTACACCCGTCCGCCGTGCTGCGAGCGCCGGGCGATGCGCGTGAGCGGGCGCGCCGGGAATTCTTCGAGGACCTCGCGCGGGTGGGACGCTATCTGGAAGGAGGACGCCAATGAGGACCGTCCATGCGCTGGCGCTCGTCGCGGGTGTCGCGATGAGCGCGTGCGCCGGCGAGCGAAACCGCGAAATCGCGGTCAGCGACAGCCTCTCGCACGACTTGGAGCTCGCGCCCACGGATACCGTCGCTCCTGAGCCGCTGCCGGAGGCGGCCACCCCGGCAGCCACCGATACCCTGGCGAGCCGAACTCAACGGGTCCAGGTTGGCGCGCGGACGCGAGCCGCCGCGGAGCCGCGTGCGGCGACCCGTCCGACAACTACACGGGCCCGTCGACCCACGCGAGCCCGGACGACGGCTCGTGAGCCGGTCGCCACCGGAGCCTACGCGCCCGGCGCGGATGGCGCGGATACCACGGCGCCGACAGCGGCCTCCGCGCCGCCCGCACCGGCGGCGACATCGCAGACCGACACCATGCCACCTAGCGTGGCGACCCAGCCGGTGGAGTCAGCCGCGACGGTACCCAGTCCCACTCCGGCCGAGTCTACCGCGCCCGCGTCCACGGCGACCCCATCCGGTGCGCCAACGTCTGTCGCGAACACGTTGCCCGTGGGCACCCAGTTCCGGGCGCAGTTGCGGGACACGATCAATTCGCTGCGCAACTCCGAGGGTCAGACCGTCACCGCCCTCGTCTCCGGCGACGTGCTCGCGCCGGATGGCCGCTCCGTGCTGCCGTCAGGCTCCACCGTGCACGTCTACATCGTCCGGCTGCGCCCCGCGCGCACCCGGAGCGCCAGTGACGGCGAACTCGAGCTCCGGGTCGACAGCATCACGGTCCCGGGACACTCCTACACGGTGCGCGCCGATGTAGGACCGGTGCCCCATGAGCTTCGTGGGCGCGGGGTCACGGCCGGCGAAGTGGAGAAGGTGGGCGCGGGGGCGGCGGCCGGTGCCGTCGATAGGGGGAGTGGTGACCGGGAAGAAAAAGGGTGCCGTGATCGGCGGCGTGATCGGCGCCGCCGGCGGCACCATGGTAGCCGCACAGACAGCGAGCCGGGACGTGGTGGTCACGCCCGGCACGCTGCTGACGCTGGTGTTGCGGGAGCCGGTCACGCGCGTGGCGCGCTGACCGGCCAGAGCCTTGGTTCTGGCTACGCCTTCGGCTCGTCCTCGTCCGCCTCGCGCACGGCCGCCACCGCCGCGCTCACCTCGCACGCCAGCGTCCGCTCCCGCCGCATCATCTCGACGAGTCCCTCCGCCTGCTTGATCTGGAAGGTCAGCGCCCCCGACCGCTCGATCACGTGCTCGACCACCGCGCGCTGCGCCTGCAGCGACTCCACCGTGGACCGCACCTCGAGCGCGAGCGCCTCAGCGCGGGCGAGCCGCTGCTCGGTACGCTCGAGCTGGCGCTTCCGCGCCTCGAAGCCGTGCAGGGACGCTTCGGCGGACTTGAGCTGCGCATGGGTTTCCTGCAGCAGCTCGTGGGTCTCCTCGATCCCGCGCCGCGCCGCGCCGATGGTCTGGGCATGCTCCACCGACCGCTCGGCCAAATCGAAGATGTGCTTCACCTGCGCCTCGAGCGCATCCACCGCGCCCTGGCGGGCCAGGGTCTGCTCGAGCCCACGGGCGGCCTCGGTCTGCGCGGATTCCCACTGGGCCAGCAGTCCCTCGAACTGGGTGAGCTGGCGGTCGATCGGCCGGAGCGCCTCGGCGCGGGACTCGAGCTGGTGCGACAGCTTGTCGAGCCCACCGGACTGCGACTCCGCCTTCTGCAGCATGCCGCCGATGCCGCGTGACAGCTCCTCGAGCCGCTGGGCCGCGTCGGCTGCCTCCTGGCGGAGCGTCGAAGCGCGGTTGAGGTGCTCGGTGGCCTTGTCCAGCGCGCCCTGCCGCTGCTCGAGCTCCTGGCCCAGGAGTCGGATCCGCTCCTCGAGCTCATCGAGCTGCGTGGTGCGGCTCTCGAGCGCCCGGACCGACCCATCGACGGCATCAACGCGACGCTCTGCAGACCCGACCGAGGCCGCGACCGCGGCGATCATGTCAGAGACCCGGTGGGCCTCCTCCGCCTGGGCGGCGAGCTGGCTGAACCGCCCCTCGGCGCCGTCCATGCGCCCGCGGAGCCCCTCTGCCCGGTCCTTGAGCTCGGCGCTCAGCGTGCCGAGGTCGGCCAGACGGCGGTGAACCTCGTCGACGACCGTGCGGCGCGACTCGATGTCGGCCATTGCGGCGCGGACCTCGTCCACATCGCCGCGGATCCGCTCGACTGCCGGCTCCATGCCGCGCAGCTCCTTCACCTGGGCCTCCACCTTCCGGGTCCAGCCGTCGGTGGTGGTGAGCCACTCCTGGGTCTCGGCGTGGCTCTCGCGCACGCGCGCCATCTCGGTCTGGGTGAGGCGCATCTGCTCGAGCCCGTCGACCATCATCTCGTGCGTGCCCTTCAACGCGGCGAGCTGGCGGACGGCCTCGTCGAGCTGCGGCTTGAGGACCTCGATCCGCTGCATCCGCTCCGCCGTGTCGCCCGCGACCGTCTCGAGGTGCTCGGCGTCCGCGCGCATCGTGGCGACACGCCGGGCCTCCTCGCTCAACCGCGCCAGGTCCTGCGAGAGCGACGACGCCAGCTCGGTCAGGCCGCGCACCTGCGCCTGCACCGCCGCGGCGCCCTGACTCGCGGCGTCGAGCACGGCGAACCGCGCCTCGCACTCCTTGACCGCACCCCGCAGGTCGCCCACGCGCTCGCTCACGGCGTGGAGGCCGCGGTTCTCGAGCTCGAAGCCTTCGCTGCTCTTCCGCATCTGCTCGCGCAGGTCGCTGAGGGCCTGGCGGGCGGTCTGCTGGGCCGCCTCCGCCTCCTGCTGGGCGGCCTGCAGCTCATCGGAGCGCGCGATCACCTTGGCGTGCAGTCCCTGCACGTCGGTGATCTTGGCCTCGATCGCGCCGAACCGCCGGATCTGCTCCTCCTGCCGGCGGAGCCAGGTGTCGAGCTCACGGTCCATAACGGTGAGCTTGCTGATCTGGCTGGCCGCGCGGTCGACTGCCTCGCGCTGCTGCTCGAGGGAGGTGGTCTTCTGCGCCAGGTGGTCGGCGAGCGACTTGAGGACGGCGAGCTGGTGCTGGACGCTGGGGATCGACTCCGTGGCGTCGGTGAGCGGATCGAGCGAGCGCTCGACGCCCTGGAGCCGGCGCTCGGTCTCCTCCAGCCGGCCGGTCGCGGCCTGGTGCTCCTTGTCGATCGCCTCGAGGCGCGAGGTGGTCTGGCGGTGGGCGGTCAGCGCGTCGTCGTGCTGGGCGCGGATCCGGCCGACGCCCTCGGACATCTCCACGATCTGGCCCCGGAGCGCCTCGGTCTCGGTGCGGAGCGTGGACACCGGGCCCTCGAGGCTCAGCACCCGCTCGACGTCGTCCCGCAGGCCCAGCGCGCTCTCGACCTTGTGGCCCAGATCGCCCATCGTGCCCTGAATCCGATCGATCTCCTGCCCCGCGCTCGTGAGCCGCTCGGCCTGCCGTTCGGCTTCGGCGAGCCGGGCGCCCAGCGCCTCGAGCCCCTCGACCTGCCGTTCGACGGCGACGCAGCGCTCCCTCAGCGTGTCCAGCTCGGCCGACCGCTCCATGACAGGAGCCAGCTCGCGGAGTTGTTCCGCGGCGGCTTCCGCGCGGGCGACGAGGGCTTCGAGCTTCGCGGCGATGTTCTGCCCGTTCTCGTCCACCGCGACCACGGTGTCATCATTGCGGCGTCGACCTTTCAGGAACGTGACCATGGGCTCACTCCAGGTGTAGAAGCGCGGAAGCTTCGATTCGGGTCGGATTGCGCGCGGTGGTGAAGATTGTGACACGAGGTGGACCAGGCCGTGGAGTGCAACGGGTGTGCCCGCGCCCGGCGATGCATAGAAGCGGAGCGGTTTCACGGGAGTCCGATCTGCAAGCGCCTGCAGGCGTGGAGGATGGAGAACTCATGCCCGGCGTTGCGCTCCGGGCCGCCGCGAGAAGGGAATCGCGACCTGCAGGGGATATGGCAGGTCGCGGCGGCGCGTCATCCTGAGCGGAGCGAAGGATCGCTCAAGGCATGCGATTGGGGCTGGATACCCTGGCTGGTGACCCCGCTCACGTCGCCCGCGGCGCTCACCCGCTAATCTCTCGGTCCGGCAAGATCTCATCAGTCGCCGAGGAGGAACAAATGGCGGAAAACAAAACCTGGGCTCAGGAAGACAAGTGGTGGGAGCAGAACTTCATCTCGCGGCCCTACGCAGCCGGACGGCGCTACGAAGACTTCCGCCCGGCGTATCGCTACGGGTTTGAGTCAGGCCAGCACCACCTGGGCCGGACCTGGGACGATGTCGAATCGGACCTGCGCACCGGCTGGGACAAGTTCGAGCACCGGTCGGCAGGCGGAGCGGCGTGGGAAAACGTGAAGGACGCGGTTCGGGACGCCTGGCATCGCATCACCGGCCAGCACGATCTCGACGTGGAGCGGATGAGCGAATCGAACGCTTCCAAGTCATCGCGGACGCGGTAGTTCGGGCAGGACGAGCGAAGCAGAGTGCACGACGACAGGGCCCGGCGCCAGAGCGCCGGGCCCTGTCGCGTGCCGGGCAGGCGGAGCGGTCAGACAGTCTGGAGGTCGAGCGCGCGCAGCGTCTCCTCGTCCAGCTCGAGCAGCGCGGCCGCGGTGTTCTCCTCCAGGTGCTTGACCCGGGACGTGCCCGGGATCGGCAGCATCACCGGCGAGCGGTGGAGCAGCCAGGCCAGTGCCACCTGCGAGGGCGTGGCGTGGAGCCGAGCCGCGGCCCGGGCGAGCGGCCCGTCGGCCTGGGCGAGATCGCCAGTCGCGAGCGGGAACCACGGAATGAATCCGATGCCCTCGGCCTCGCTGTAGCCGAGCACGTCCTCGCTCTTCCGATTCCCCAGGTTGTAGAGATTCTGCACGGTGACGATGGTGGCCAACTCGCGGGCCGCCTCGATCTGGGCCACGCTCACCTCCGAGAGACCCAGATGCCGGATCTTCCCTTCCTGTTGCAGCTGTGTCAGCGCACCGACCTGGTCCTCGAGCGGAACCTTCGGGTCGATGCGGTGGAGCTGCAGCAGGTCGATCCGTTCCAGCCGAAGCCGGCGGAGGCTGCTCTCGACCTGTCCCCGGAGGTACTTGGGCCGCCCGTCCTCGACCCATTGATTGGGTCCCGGCCGGCGGAACCCGGCCTTCGTGGCGATCACCAGCCCCTTGGGATACGGGTACAGCGCCTCCGCGATCAGGCGCTCGCTGACCTCAGGGCCATAGGAATCGGCGGTGTCGATGAAGTCGATGCCCAGCTGGAGGCTGCGCCGCAGGACCCGAATGGCCTCGTCCCGGTCCTCAGGCTCTCCCCAGATGCCTTGACCCGTGATGCGCATCGCGCCGAAGCCGAGACGGTGAACGGGGAGGTCGCCGCCGATCTGGAAGGTGCCGCTCTGAGCCGCAGGGGGAAGCTTGTCTGCCATGATGCACTCACTCGTGTCGGGTGGACCGCCACCGGGCCGGCGGCGGCGGAAAGCAGCCAGTCTGGGAAGGTATGGCCGGCGTGTCTTGGACCTGAGTGATCTCTCGCCGGCCGGGTCCCATCCTTGGATATATTGAACCACTCCCATCCTGGAACGGTTTCCGTGGTCCTGTGCCTCTCGCGCCGCTTCGCCATCTCAGCCCTCGTCCTCGTCATCGCCCCCGGCGCCCTGGCCGCCCAGCGGACCCCGGACCAGCGGGCCGCGCGGGCGCTGTTCGCCGAGCTGATCGCCATCAACTCGACGCACGATCACGGGAGCACCACACTGGCCGCGAAGGCAGTGGCGCGACGGCTCCTGGCGGCGGGATTTCCCGCCAAGGACGTGGTGATCGCTGGGCCGCATCCGGACCGCCACAACCTGGTGGCCCGGCTCCGTGGCACGGGAGCCCGCCCACCCATCCTTCTGCTCGCGCATCTGGACGTGGTGGAGGCTCGACGGGAGGACTGGTCGCTCGACCCGTTCAGGCTGACCGAGAAGGACGGCTACTTCTACGGCCGGGGCACGAGCGACATCAAGGACATGGCCGCGATCTACGCGCAGACCCTGATCGCGCTCAAGCGCGATCGGGTGCCGCTCGACCGCGACGTCATCCTGGCCCTCACGGCCGACGAGGAGGGGGGCGACAACAACGGAGTCCAGTGGCTGCTGGCCAACCGGCGTCCGCTCATCGACGCGGCGTACGTGATCAATGGCGACGGGGGCGATCCGCTCGCGCGGGACGGGAAGGTCTACGCCCGGAACGTCCAGGCCAGCGAGAAGGTCTATATGGACCTCCGCCTCGAGGTTCACAATCCGGGCGGGCACAGCTCGCTGCCGGTGAAGGACAACGCGATCTACCGGCTCGCCGCGGCGCTCACGCGGGTGGGCACGTACGAGTTCCCCGCTCGACTCAATGAGGTTACGCGCGCCTACTTCACCCGTGCCGCGGCGGCGGCGCCCGACACGATCGCCGCGCGGATGCGGATGGTGGGCGAGAGCGGCGACACCGCCGCGATGCGCCGGCTGTCGGCGGGGTCAGCGTGGTTCAGCGCGGTGCTCCGGACCACCTGCGTCGCGACGCGGCTGGAGGGTGGCCACGCGGACAACGCGCTGCCGCAACTTGCCGCGGCGACCGTCAACTGCCGGATGCTGCCTGACGAGCGGCCGGAAGAGGTGGTCGAGACCATCCGCCGCCTGGTGGCCGATACCGCGGTGCAGGTGACCGTGTTCTCAGAACCGAAACCGTCGCCGCCATCGCCCCTGGTGCCGGAGGTGCTGGAGCCGGTCGACAGCATTACGGCCGCGATGTGGCCCGGCGCCGCGGTAATCCCGAGCATGGAGACCGGCGCCACCGACGGTCTCTTCTTCCGCAACGCGGGCATTCCGGTCTACGGCGTGTCCGGCGTCCCGCTCGAGGCGGACGACGTGCGCGCCCACGGGCAGGACGAGCGGATCCAGGTGGACGCGTTCTATCAGGGGCTGGAGTTCTCGATGCGGCTGGTGCGGGCGCTGGCGGGGGGGAGGTAGGCGGAAGGACGGAAGGACGGAAAGACGGAAAGAGGGATACAGAGTCACCCTGAGCGAAGCGAAGGGGCGATGCTTCGAGCTACACCCCCTTCGCTTCGCTCAGGGTGACTCGCGTGCGCTGCCCCGGGTCCTTCCGTCCTTCCATCTCCCGCCCTACCTCACCCGCGCCCCTCCCTTCATCACCATCCTCACCCGCCTGAGTGCCCCGATCTCCCGGGTCGGATCGCCCTCGACGGCGACCAGATCGGCCAGCATTCCGGGGGCGATCCGTCCGACGCTGGACTCGAGATGGAAGGTCTTCGCGTTCCCGCTGGTAGCGGTGCGGAGGGCGGCGAGCGGCGTCATGCCGTACTCCACCATGGCCTCCAGCTCCCGCACGTTGTCGCCGTGCGCAAAGACGCCGACGTCGCCGCCGAAGCACATTGTCACGCCCGCGTCGAGCGCGGCCCGGAAGCTGGCGCGCTTGGTGACCAGCGCGGCGTTCGGGACGTCGCGCCCTTTCACCCACCCGTCGAAGTAGGTGGCGTATGCCTCGGCCGCGGCCAGCGTCGGACAGAGGGCGACGCCGTGCTTGCGCATGAGCCGGAACACCTCGGGCGTACCCTCGTCGCCGTGCTCGATGGTCTCGACGCCGGCGAGCACCGCCCGGCGTATTCCCTCCGGCGTCATCGCGTGCGCCGCGACCGGGCGGCCGGCTCCTCGCGCCGTCGCAACGAGCACTTCGAGCTCGCGCTGTGTAAACGTCGGCCGGAGCTCGCCGCCAGGGCCCCAGCCGTAGTCGGCGTACACCTTGATCCAGTCGGCCCCGCGGCCGACCTGGCCACGCACGACCCGCGTGATCTCCTCCTCACCGCTGGCCTCCTCCGCGCCCTGCGGCGGATCGAACGCGTAGCGGCTCCGCGCGGGCCCGTAGCTGCCAGTGGCGACGATCGCGCGGGTGACGGCGAGGAGCCGGGGGCCGGGCACGATGCCCTGCTCGATGGCGCGCCGAAGCTGCACGTCGTTGTCGAGCGCGCCCTCCGTGCCGAGGTCGCGCTCGGTCGTGATCCCGGCTCGGAGCGTGGCGGCGGCGTATGCTACAGCGCGCGCCACGCGGAGGCCGAGCGGCTCCTTCAGCACCTGGTCGTCCCAGAGCGTCTCGTCGTAGGGGTGCAGGAAAAGATGCGAGTGCCCCTCGATGAGTCCCGGAATGAGCGTCGCCCCCGCCAGCGCGATTCGTTCGGCGCCGGCCGGTGACGGCGTGCTCGCGTCCGGGCCAACCGCCTCGATCCGCTGTCCCCGCACCACCACCACCCACCCGCGCCGGGGAAGCGTCCGCCGTTCCGTCCCAGACAGCCTCGGGGGCCAGGACGACCGTGCGGGTGGTGTCGGGCCCGGCCGCCTGGGCCCGAACGGAGGCCGGGCACAGCGCCCAGACCGAGAGGAGGAGGGAGGCGCACGACCATAGGAGCCGCCGTAAGGCCCCACCGCATAACAGCTTAGGGTCAGCGCTGCCAAAAGTCATCGATCTCACAATCTTGACGCTTCCCGCCGCAGGCCGTAATGTCGCAGGGCTGTTCCCACCGAATGTCCGCGCACCTCTCCAGTCTCGCCAGCCAACCGCTCGATCGGCGGGACTCGTTTCAGTCCCCCACTGACGGAGGTAGCACATGGACGCACTCGTCGCACTGGCACTCAGCATCGGTATCCTCATCGCGGGCTGGACTTATGTCGCACTGGGGCCGGGCGCGTTGCCGGTGTGGGCTGGCATCGTGGCCTGGGGCTGCTTCTTCGCCGCCGGTGGCAAGACGCAAGGCCTGATGAAGACCGTGGCCTCGAACCTCAGTGGCGTCCTCTGGGCGTTTCTTGCTCTCACCGCCGCGAACAGGTTCGGTGGCGGCATCCCCGTCCTGTCGGTCATGGTCGGCATCGCGGCGATGGGCATGGTGCTACAGGCGAAGATCCCCGCGCTCGCCTTCATTCCCGGCGCCTTCCTCGGCGCAGCCACGGCGGTCAGCGTGGTCGTCGGCGCGAGCGGCAGTTGGACTAAGACCTGTGTCGCGCTCGTGATCGGCGCCGTGCTCGGATATGTCTCCGAGATGCTGGCCGGGGCGCTTACGGGTTCGAGGAAAGCAGCCTCGGCGTAGACGTTGACGTTGACGACATAGTATAAGCAACGCCTGTGGTGGACGTCATGCTGAGCGAAGCGAAGGATCGAGTCGGTGGTAGGAGTGAGCATCGAGACTCACTCGCATGCGTCAGCCGATCCTTCGCTTCGCTCAGGATGACGACCGCACCCTCCCCTGCACCAGCCGCACGCGGATCCCTCCGTTCTCCGTCGTGAACCGCACCGCCTGCTCGAGCCCGGTCTGTCGCTCGAGCTCCGGATGCGCCGCGAGAAACGCGAGCTCCCATCCGGGACAGCACCGCCGCGCCACGTTGCCGAGCTGCGCGTACAGATCACGCAGGTCGCGGCGCTCGCCGACACGGACGCCATAGGGAGGGTTGGTGACGATCCAACCGCGCCCCGGTGGCGGTGCCATCGCGGAAATGGCCGCGCGGCGCCATTCGATATCCCCGGCGACACCCGCGCGCTCGGCGTTATCCCTCGAGGCAGCCACCGCGCCGGCATCGCGGTCGGAGCCGAGAATCGGGACCGGGCTGCCTGGTAACACGCGCTCGCGTGCCAGTCGCAGGAGCCGCTCCCATGCCGATTGGTCGAACCCCGGCCAGCGCATGAATGCGAACGGCCGCGCCATCCCCGGCGGGACCCGCCTTGCCATCAGCGCCGCCTCGATCGGGATAGTCCCCGACCCGCACATCGGGTCGACCAGGGGCGCCGTTCCGTCCCAGCCCGATCCCACGAGCATCGCCGCCGCCAGCGTTTCCCGGAGCGGAGCCTTGGCCGTGGCCAGCCGGTATCCTCGGCGATGCAGCAGCTCACCGGAAGCGTCGGCACTCACCGTGCACTCGTCGCGGAAGAGCCGGACGACGAACTCCTGGGCGGGGTCGCCCCCCGGCGCTGTCATGCCGGACGCCGCCACCAGCAGCCGCTGCGCGATGGCATCCTGGTGATAGAGCCGGGACTTCCGCGACGTCACCCGGAACGCGACCGGGCTCCCACTGGCCACGAACGCGCGCCATGGCAGCCGGGCGGCGTGACGTTCGAGCTCGTGGAACGCGGATGCGTGGAACGTCCCGATCCGCACGAGCACGCGCGAGGCGATCCGCAGGTGTAGGTTGGCCGCGTAGAGTCCGGCGCGATCGGCGCGGAAGCTCACGCCCCCCGGCTCAGTCTCCCCCACCGCCACGGAGTGCAGCTTTCCCAGTGCGTGCAACTCCGCCGCTACCAGCGGCTCGAGCCCTAGGCCTGCGACCGCGAAGCAGTCCAGGCCCCCGTCGCCGGCAGTGACGTGGCTCATGGTGACAAACCCTGATCCGGGGCAGAGTTGTAGGCATGATCGCTGATACAGACGGCCTGCGCGCCCATCGTGCCTCCCGAGGCAAATGACCCCTCCCCCGCCCGACATCCTGCAGCCCACGCGACGCCCGCCGCGCCGATGGCTCCGCCGCGCCGGGGTGGGGACCGTCGTGCTGGTCGGGAGTGTTGCCGCGCTGGTGGCACTCCTGCAACTGCCGCCGGTGGCCACGGTGGTCGTACGGAAGCTGCTCACCCTCGCCCCCCTCAACCCCGGCAACCGCCTCGAGGTCGGTGGCGTCTCCGGCAACTTGCTGCGAGGGCTCACGTTGGAGGATGTGCGGCTACGCCAGGATGGGCGGGAGCTGGCCTATCTCCGGCACCTCACGGTGGGTTATCACCTTCCACGCCTCCGACCGCCGGTGAGCCGGCTCGACGAGCTGGCGATCGACGGCGGCCGGATTGCCGCGCGGCGGCGGGGCGAGAGCTGGGACCTCCTCGATGTGCTCCGGAAGTCGGCCGACACCACCGGTGGCGGCGGGCTCGGGATCGCTCGACTGAGTGTGCGCGACGTTTCCGTCTCCGCCGAGCTCGCGCCCGACTCTGTAGCGCGCGCACGGATTCAGCGATTCCTGGCTCACGACCTGGTCGTCGGCGATACGACCCTGGTCCAGATCGAGGCGCTCGAGCTCGGGATCCAGCCGCCGCGGAGCAGCCGGTGGCTCGGCCTCACGACGCGCGGGGGCGTGACGGCGAGCGAGATCCGGCTGGATCCGCTCCGCGTCCACACCGAGTCGAGCGATCTCACGGGCCGGCTGGTCGTGCCGCGGAGCTTCCGCGATGCACGGATGGTCGACCGACTCGACGTCCGCCTGGCCGCCCGGCCGCTCGATTTCGCGGACCTCGCAGGTCTGGCGCCATGGGCTCCGGCCAGCGGCCTGCTCCGTTTCGACGCGCGGGCCGAAGGCGAGGGCGACGTGGTGACCGCGCACCTCGCCGCGTCGCTGGATCGCGGCCTGTTGACGCTCGACGGCGGCACCCGACTCAGCGAAGGCAAGCCGACATCCTACCAGATGCACGGCGTGATCTCGCGGCTCGATCCCTCGCGGCTCGCCACTTCGGCGCCGGCCGGCGAGCTCAACGCCCGGATCGACGCCGACATCGCCGGCCCGCTCCGGAGCGCCAGCGGCAATGCGCGGGTCCGGGTCGACGGATCCAAGCTCGGAGCGGTCGCGGTGCATTCCCTCGACCTCGGCGCCGTGCTGGACAGCGGGACCGCCGACCTGACGCTCCGGGGTGCGCTCGATACGGGCTCGATCCACGTGACCGGCCGAGCGCGGCCGTTCGACTCGATCCCGACCTACCGGCTCTCCGGGACCGCGCTGCGTCTCCCGGGGACCGCAGCAGTGGCGCGCGCCTTCACCGGGCAGGATGGCGATCCGGGACTGGCCATCGCCTTCCGGCTCTCGGGCGAAGGCAGCTCGGCCGACTCGGCGAGCGCGCGGGGGCGGGTGGATCTCACGGCTGTGCGGGATACCGGCAAGCGGGTCGGGGTCGGCCACGCCACGCTTCGGCTCGCGAGCGGCCGCCTCGAGCTTCGCCCCGAGCTTCTCGCCGGCGGAGGGACGATCACCGCCGTCGGCCTCGTCACTCTCGGCGACACGCTCGGCTATGAGGTGCGCCAGGGGCGGATCGATCGTGTGGACCTCGGGAAGCTGTCGGGCGACACGACCGCCGCCCCTCTCACCGGTCGCTTCACGCTCGCCGGCCGCGGCACGGCGCCGGCGGAGGCACGGATGACAGCCGGGCTCCACATCGACGAGCTCCGTTACGGCACGCGCCGAGTCGAGCGGGTGCACGTGACGGCGCGGCTCGATCAAGGCCGACTCCACGTCGAGGGCGACGGCGCGCTCCAGGGCGGCCGCCTGGTGCTGGAAGCGTTCGGCCGCCCCTTCGACAGCACCGCGTCCTACGTGCTTCGCCGCGCCGGGCTCGAAGGTGTGGATCTCGGCACCCTGCTGGGGCAACCTGCACTCGCCGGGCCGGTGACGCTCTCGATGACCGGCGAGGCTCGGCTCCGCGGCGAGTCGCGCTCGGTGTTGGCGCACGTCACCATGGATCCGTCCCGGCTGGGTCACGTCGAAGTCTCCGGCGGCGGTGCGAACGTGCGGCTCGCCGGCGAGCAATTGACCTACGATGCGTCGGTGCAGACGACCGGCGGCGGGCTCTCGCTCGCAGGTGATGGCTCGGTCGCGACCGGCGCGTCCGCCTACCGCGTCCGCGACGGCCGGCTCACGGCGATCGACCTCGGCAAGTTGCTCGACCGGTCCGAC
Organism: uncultured Gemmatimonadales bacterium; assembly: GCA_963728705.1. Classification (GTDB taxonomy): domain Bacteria; phylum Gemmatimonadota; class Gemmatimonadetes; order Gemmatimonadales; family GWC2-71-9; genus CAVVWJ01. The sequence goes on along the minus strand of CAVSLY010000006.1, from coordinate 153,771 downwards.
CTCAAGACCGACCTCAACACCACGTTCACGGCGGACGTCGCGGGAAGCTCCCCCGACAGCCTCCGCGGCTCGCTCGCACTGGTCCTGCAGCCGTCGCACGTGAACCAGGCGGAGCTCACCGGCGGCCGACTGGACGCCCAAGTGACCGGACGGAAGGTGGCGGCGAAGCTCAGGGCCGAGGGCCCGGACGCGGTGCTCGACGCAACGCTCGACGCGACCCCGGTCGCGACGCGCAGCGGCGGCAGCGGGACGCCAACGAGCGGCGACCCGGCCTCCGGCCGCACGGCGCTCAAGGCCGGCGGCACGCTCCGGGTCGAGCATCTGGCGCGGTGGACCGGCCGGCGCGACGCCGACGGACGGGTCGAGTCGCGGTTCGCGCTGGACCTCGTAACCGACAGTGTGGGTCTCCGCAGCGTGGGCGGGTCGGTAGACGCGATGGGCGGCATCGGCGGCGTCCGGGTGCCGGCGCTCCGGGTGACGATGCGCCCGTTCGACGGCCAGCTCCAGCTCGACACCGTGCTGGTGCGGTCCAACGTCGCAGTGGTGGATGGCGGCGGGCGGCTCCAGCTCCGGCCGGGGCCCGCTCCCGGCAAGCTGACGCTCCGTGCGGCGCTCGGGGACCTCGCGCCGGTCGCGGCGCTCATGGGCACCGACACCATGGGATTCGACTCGGCGCGCGTGAACCTTGCCGTGACAGGGCCCGCCTGGCAGTGGCGCCTCGATGGCGGGGCCGACGCGCACGGGCTCGCCTTCGGCGGCAATCTGGCCAACCGGGTCACCCTCTCGGCCGCGGCGACGCTCGACAGCACCCGGCTCCGTGCCGCTTCCGGCAAGCTGGAGGTGCGGGATGCCGCCTTCGGCCAGCTCACCGTGCCGGAACTTACGGCGGCGGGCGGCTACGACTCGACGGTTGCACTCGACCTGAGCCTCAACGTCGCCGACAGCGTCCGGGTGGTCACCCGCGTCCGCGGAACGATCACGGCCGCGCGGGATACCGTGCGCGCGGAGCTTCAGCGGCTCACGCTCGCGGAGGGCGGGCGCGACTGGACGCTCGAGCAGCCGGCGCGCCTGGTCTTCGGCCCGCGCGTGGAGATCGACAACCTGAATCTCCGGGCCGGCCCCCGCAGCATCACGCTGAACGGCGTGCTCGACCGGCACGGGACGAGCGACCTGACCCTCGGCATCGCAGGGCTCGACCTGGAGGCGTTGCGGGCGTCGGGCCTGGTCCCGATCGGCGGCCGAGTCGACGGCACACTTCACCTCACGGGCCCGGCCGCGTCACCGCGGCTCCAGGGCAAGATGGGTCTCGCCATCCTGGCGAAGGGAGACCAGGCGATCGGCAGTCTCGGCGCCAATCTCGACTGGACCGACGCGGGCCTCCGAATCGCGGCGGCCGCGAAGCCCACCAGTGGCGGCCCGCTCACGGTCGAGGGAACACTGCCGTACCGGCTCACTCTCACGCCGAAGGACACCTCCGCCACCGTCGGCAGCGAGCCGACCGCGGCGGACACCGTGTCGCTCGCGGTGCGTGCCGACAGCTTCGACCTGGCACTGTTCCAGCCGCTGCTGCCGCCCGAGGCAGCGACGGGTCTCCACGGCCTACTCAAGGCCGACGCACGGATCGGCGGCACCATTCGAAAGGCCGAGGCCACCGGTAGCGTCGCACTGACGCGTGGGGCGCTGGAGCTGCCTACCATCGACGTGAAGTACGAACGCGGCGAGCTGGCGGGACAGCTGGAGGGTGACGCTCTCCGCATCGACCGGCTGCGCCTGTTCACCGGCAAGAAGGAGGAGCTGAGCGCGAGCGGCCTCATACGGCTCCGGCCCCTGAGCGAGCCCGCGCTCGACCTCAAGGCAACGCTCGCGCACTTCCGCCTCGTCAACTCCGATCAGCTCCGGACCGCGGCGTCCGGTCAGGTCCAAGTCGGTGGCACCCTGCTCAAGCCCGCCCTGAGTGGAACCTTGCGGCTCGACCGCACGGAGTTCTTCGTCGGCACCGGGCCGGCGCAGGCCAAAGTGGAACAGGTGGACCTGACGGCCGACGAGGTGCGCAGCCTGGCGCGCGACTTCGGGCCGTCGGTCCTCACCCGCGGCAAGGAGACGCAGGGCCTGATGGACAGGGTGGAGCTCGACCTGGCGATTCAGATGCCGAGGCGGGTGTGGATCCGGAAGTCCAGCACGCCCAAGACCGACATCGAGCTGATGGGGAGGCTGCGGGTCACGCAGGAGCCCGGCACGGAGATGCAGTTCTTCGGCCGAGTGGAGCCGGTGCCGAACCGGGGTACCATCGAGCTCAACGGCCGCCAGTTCCGGCTGACCGATGGCGACATCAACCTCGCCGGTCCGGTCGATTCGACCAAGCTCGACGTCAACGCGTCGTACGAGGTCCCGACCCAGGGAGGCGCCGAGGACGAAGGCGTGCTCATCAGCGTGCACGCGCGCGGGAGGCTCGACAGCCTGGGCCTGGAGTTCAGCTCGGACCCGTCGATGAGCCAGGATGACATCCTCTCCTATGTCGTGACCGGCCGGCCGACGTCGGACAACCCGCTGTTCGAGGGCCAGGGTACCGGCGGCGGGAACGCGGGCAAGGAGATCGCGGTCGGCGCGCTGGCGAGCGCCATCTCGAATACGGCGGGCCAAGGTCTGGGCTTCGACGTGTTCCAGATCCGCCAGGAGCCGACTCGGGGGCTCACGCTCACGGCGGGACGCTATCTCAGCTCTCGCATGTTCCTCAATCTCCAGCTCCCGCTCGGCAGCCAGAGCCAGCAGGCGACGGGGACGAGTCTCGGGCCGGGATTCGAACTGGAGTACACCCTGCGGCGCTGGCTCAGGGCCAACCTCCGGGGGGGCAGCCTGTCGCCGGGACTGCTGTTCAGGGCGCGGCGTGCGTACTAGGCGAATGACCCCGTCATCCCGAGCGGAGCGAGGGACCTTCTCGACCGTCTCGGGACCAGGCCACGTCCCGGGATGCGCGGACAAGGTCCCTCGCTCCGCTCGGGATGACGGGTGGCCGCGAACGACGTTCCTCACCTACCTCCTGGCGCTCGCCCTGCTCGCCGCGGGCCGGCCGCTCGCGGCGCAGGACGCCCTCAACCGCGTCGGCCCGAACACGCAGGTCCACTCGGTCGAGTTCCAGTTCAAGGAGGGGACGTCGCTGGACCCGAGCGTGCTGCGGCAGAAGATCGCCCTGACGGGCCAGGGCAGCATGGTCGGCCTTCGGCGCGCGCTCCGATTCGTACCGATGGTGCCTCCGGTGGGCGCGCATCCGTTCGATCCCACCGAGATGGCGCGAGACGTGCTGCGGCTCCGGCGCTACTACCAGCGCTCGGGGTTCCCCAAGGCCGACGTCGACTACCAGGCACGCTACCGGGCGAAGCCCGACGTCATCGACGTGACCTACGTGATCGCGGAGGGGCCGCCGCTCGAGGTGGCGGGTGTGGAATTCACGGGCGAGCACGGCCCGCTCCAGGTGCCTTCGGCGTTCGAGCGGAACTGGCGGCGCTTCGCCAGCGCCGAGAAAGACCGCCTCGATCGCGCCGGCGAGGACGAGCGGCGGGCGCTGGCCGACAGCACGGTGCGCTGGTTCCGGTCACACGGTTATCCGTTCGCGTCGGCCAAAGTACTGGCGCGGGTGGACAGCGCCGCCAACCGGGCCGCGCTCACCGTGCAGGTGGATCCCGGCCTCCGGGCGAAGGTGCGCCGGATCGAGATCGAGGGAAACAAGACGATTCCCGCGCGGGAGATCGTCCGCCAGCTCCCGGTCGAGCCGGGCGACTGGTACGACGCCCGCGCCGTCGAGCAGGGACGCCAGGCGCTCACGGACATGGACATCCTCCGGCTCGCCAGCGTGGACGTGCCGCGCGATTCGGCCGACGATTCGAGCGTGGTCGTCATGCTCCGCGTCACCGAAAGCCAGAAGCACCTGATTCGCGGGGAAGCCGGGTTCATCTCCTCGGGCGGACTCACGTCGCAGGCCACCTGGACCGACCGGAGCTGGCTCAGCGGCCTCCGGAGCCTTACCGTGGCGGCCACCGGACAGACCGGCATCGCGGCGCTGGAGAATCCGGCGCAGGAGCTCTACCGGCTCAATCTCACCGCGTTCCAGCCGTATGTCGGGCACCGAACCGTCTCGCTGGCGGGCGGACCCTTCGTCGAGTACCGGAGCGACCTCCGCGACCGGAGCGCGGCCGTCGGGTTCGAGAGCTCGCTCGTCTGGGCGCCGGCACCGCTCCGTTCTCTGTCGCTTGGCTACTCGATCTCCTACCGGCGGGTGTACGACTACGGCATCGGGTCCGACCTCCCGCCCGAGGAATACCTGCCGCTCCTCGGACTCGCCGCTCCGGGCGCGGTGGGCACACTGAACAAGTCCCGCAATCGGAGCGCCCTCTCGCTCGAGGGGAGCTACGGCCGGCTCGACCGGATCGCCAACCCGCGAAAGGGATACGTGATCCGCCCCAGGATCGAGACCACGCTGCCCGGGTTCAACACCAGCGAATACTTCCTGATGGATCTGGGCGCGACGGCATATGTGCCGCTCACACGGAGCATCGGCTTCACCCTGCGCGGCGGGATGGGTCGCCTCTACCCACGCGGCCGGAGCGTCACCGAGGCGGCCGACGAGTCGCCATTCGTGTCCTTGCTCGAGCTTGGCGACGCCACGTTCACCGCTGGTGGTACCCGCGACGTCCGCGGCTGGGGCACTCTGCTGGTGGGACCCAAGCTGCCGCAGGTTGAGCTCGAGCAGAGCGGCGACAGCACCGTTGCCGTGGCCGACCGCTACACGCCGGTCGGCGGACTGGCGCGCCTGGTCGGCAGCGTGGAGCTCCACTTTCCCATGCCGGGGCTGAGCGAGCAATTCCAGCCGTACGTGTTCTATGATGGCGGACGCATCTGGACCCCCGACGATCGCTTCGCGCTCAATGCGGGGGTGCTCGACGAGGACGAATTCTACCAGGCCGTCGGACTCGGGATCGGGTACACCACGGTCGTCGGCGCGATCCAGGTGGCGGTGGGCTACAAACTGAATCCCTCGCCGCTCGATCTGCGCTCGCCGGAGGACGTGCTGCAGGCGCTCACCAACGGCACGCCGATCGAGGACGCGCCGACCTCGAACAGGCGGCGATTTCATCTCCACTTCGCGATTGGGGCCACGTTCTAATTGGGGCAACGTTCCAGATGAAGAAGACCACGAAGCTCACCGAGTATCGCCGCAAGCGTGACTTCACTCGTACCGCGGAGCCGCGTGGAACGAGGCGCAGGAAATCTCAGGCGCTGGCATACGTCATCCAGAAGCACGCCGCGAGCCACCTGCACTACGACCTCCGCCTGGAGCTGGATGGCGTCATGAAGAGCTGGGCAGTGCCGAAGGGGCCGAGCCTCGACCCGGCGGTGAAGCGCCTGGCGATGCAGGTGGAGGACCACCCGATCGACTACAACGCCTTCGAGGGCACGATCCCCAAGGGCGAGTACGGCGGCGGGACGGTGATGATCTGGGACCGCGGGAGCTACACCTACGGGGGCGACGACACCGACGACCCGGTCGAGGGGCTTCGACAGGGCTATGCCAAAGGAGACTTCAAGGTCGTGCTCAAGGGCAAGCGGCTCAAGGGCTCGTGGGTGCTGGTGCGGACCCGGCGCGGCGATCCCAAGCGAGCCCAGTGGCTCCTGATCAAGCACCGCGACGCCGCCGCGGAGCCGGGCACCGAGGTGGTGGAGGAGTACCAGACGTCGGCCGCGACGGGACGCACGATGGAAGAGATCGCGGCCGGTCGCGCGCCTCGCACCCGGAAGGCGGCCCGCGCATGAGGCGCTGGCTGCGGCTGCTGCTGGTCGCGGCCATGGCCGTGGGGTGCCGTCGCGACGACTCGCCCCGCGAGACGGCGATGGTCGACTCGACGCTCTTCGGAGACGACCGCGCCCGCCAGGGCGACAGCGCCCGCACGGCGCCCGACGTCGCCCTGCTCGAGCACCTGGTCGACGAATATGAGCAGCTCGACGTGGTGGTGGACGAGCTGGCGGGGCCCACGAGCGGGAGCCCGGTGAAGGGGCAGGCGTGGAAGGGGAACAGGCACGACGACGCGGACAAGGATCGGCTGCTGAATCTGTTGCAGACCGAGTTCGGGGAGCGCTATCACCCGCGAACCCCCGAGGGCGCCGCGCGGCGCTCGGATGGGATCGCGGCACTCCCGCCGGACGCCGGCACCCGCGCGCTCAACGGGCTCGTGCTCGATCATCACCAGCGCGCGTACCAGGCGATCGGCGACGCGCTCCCCCGGCTTCGGAATCCCCGGGTGCGTGAGCAGGTGACCAAGCTTCGGGAGCACCTGGCCAAGGAGATCGAGCAGCTGAAAGCCGGCCCGCTGCCCTAGCGCAGCCGGATCATCCTTCCCACCGACGGCACGTCATTGCCATTCAGGATGAACAGCATGTAGTAGCCGGGCGGCGCCAGCGGCTTGAGGCTGGGCAGCTTCACGTTCACCGAGGTGCTCGTGCGGGTGAAGGTGAGCCACGTGAAACGCTGATTGGCGTCGAAGGCATGGGTCACCGAGGAAATGGAGATGAGGCTCACCTTGGTGATCGAGGCCGCATTCGGTGTCTTGACCGTGATTGTCGAGCCATAGTAGGGCTCGGCGGGGGCGCTCGTGATGGTCGGACGCGCACCCTTGAAGAGGTACGGCGGGGAGAACAGCTCGCCGTTCTTCTCGTCGGGGTACGGGTTTCCGTTGTCGCCCAGCGCGTCGCCGCTGCCGGTGTGGAGCACGCGGCCGTCGGGCAGCAGGAGCGATGTCGCGTGGTATCCGCGGTTGACCGCGTTGCTCGCAAGCTGGGTCCAGGAGGTCCCCTTGGCCGGGTTCCAGATCTCCGCCACGCGCACGCCCATGCTGGTTTCGTTGAAGCTGGTTCCGCTGGTTCCGCCCGTCACCAGCACCTCGCCGGTGGGCAGCATGGTCGCGTTCAGGTGGCGGCGCGGATACGCCATGGGGCCGATCCAGCGCCACGCGGCCGGGGTGACGTTGAGATCGATCGTCTCCGCCGTGGCGGTCGTGCGCCCACCGCCGACGTACAGGATCTTTCCGGGCAGGTACATCACGGCGGAGCCGTAGTCGCGGGTGCCGTACAGCCGGTCGGCGACCTTGCTCCAGCCGTACGCTCCCAGGGGGTTGTAATACAGGGTCGCCCGCTGTTCGCCCGCGTAGAAGACCTTGGCGTTGGGGGCGACGAAGTTGCGTGGATAGTAGGGCAACGAGCGCGACGCGGCGGTGAGCTGCTTCCAGCTCGTGCCATTCCAGAGCTCGGGAACCGTCACGGTCAGTCCGTTCTGATCCTTGCCGGCCACGACCAGCACTTGTCCGTTGTGCAGCTCGGTGACGGTGGGATACCAGCGACCGCGGCTCATCGGCGGGAGGGTAATCCAGGTGCCGGTCTTGGGGTCATAGATGTTGGCGTCGGGCAGGCCGTGCGCGTCGGAGATGTGGCCACCGGCGACGAAGAGCTGGCCGTTCGACAGCATCGTGTGGCCCGAGCAGAACAGGTTCGAGCCCACCGGCTTGGCGGTGAACGTGTTGGTGGCGGGATCCCACAGGTAGGGATCACCGAACTTGCCCCACGCGAAGACCTTGCCGGTGGACAAGAGGTGCAGGTGCACGGCGACGATCGGCCACGGCGTCGGCGCGCTCCACTGACCGACAGTGGGCGAGCCGGCCATGTCGAGCGACGGGCGGCCCACGGTGGGCTCGCACGCGGTGCGCTCGTTCTGGCGCACGGTGATCAGCTCGTCGCCGCGGTAGACGGCCAGGGCGCCCTCCTGCCTGACCGAGAGCTCGACCTCGCTGAATTCCGGATCGCCGGCCGGTGCGGCCTTGAGGGTCTGCTCGCCGTGCTCGTCGGTGCCCTGCACGCGCCAGGCAATGCGCACCGGGAAGGGGTGTTCGTTGAGCAGGACGAAGCGGTTGGCGCAGAGGTAGAGCGCGCGGATCGGGGCGTCGTCTGGCTGGGGCGAGGCGGCCGGGCCCTCGCCGGAGGGTGGTGCCGGCGGACCCGACTCCCGACCGCAGCCGGCCGCAAGTGCGAGAACGACAAGCAGCCAGGAATAGACCGGGACATCGGCGAAACGACGGAGGGCTGTACGCACTGTCACCACATGGGGGGAGAAGTCGGGAAGGTACCTTTTCGGCAGGCAGCCCGCCAGATCGGACCCGTCCGTCAGGATGAGCGGTTGGTGCCCGGAAGCCCGTACTCGGCCGGGTATGGGAGTCCCTGCCCACGCAGCCGGCCGAGCCGGCGGTGAGCAGGGATGTGGCGAAGAGTGCAAGTCCCCGAGCGCTACCGCAGTGCCGCGAGCGCTCCCTGAATGCGCTGCTTCTGCGCCGGATCCTGCGTCATCGCTAGCGCCTTGGAATAGTTCTGAATCGCGAGCTTCTTGTCGCCCTTCTTCGCGTACGCCTCGGCCAGGCTGTCGTACGTGTTCCACGACTTGGGATAGTCCTTGGTGTTCTTCCGGAAGATCACCAGCGCCGAGTCGACCTTTCCCTGCCCCATCAGCAGGTAGCCATAGGTATTCACCTCGGCCTCGGTGGCGATGGCGAGCGACCGCTGGGCGGCGGCCTTGGCGCCGGTCTCGTCGCCGCGTTGAACGAGCAGTGCCGCCTTGACGCGCTGGTTGGTGAAGTTCTCGTTCATGGCGATCGACTTGTCCGCCCAGGCGGTGGCCTCCTCCAGGTTGACGCCGTTGGCGGCGCACCAGGCGGCGGCCTGGCTCCAGGGCTGCCAGAAGAAGCGGCCGAGGCCGCGGAGCTGCTCGCGGAGGCTGTCGGTCACGACGGTCTTGGTGTCGACACCGATGGTGAACGGCACCGCGAGCTTTTCCCAACGGAGCGTCAGGACGACCGCGCTGTCGGTCGGGTCGTCGAAGGTGTAGGTGAGGCGCTCGTGCATCTCGCCCGGCGCGGGCGTGGCCGTGAAGCGGAGGGCATCCTCCTTGGGATCGTAGCTGAAGCTGCCCCACGCATTCGCCTGCCGGCTCAGGATGATGGTCCAGTCACCCTTCGTCGGGATCATGTGGAGGCCGTAGCGTCCGGCCCCGAGCGCCTGGCCACCGATCCGCGCGGGTGAGCTGAGCTCGAGGACCGTGTTCTCGTTGGCGCCGGCCCGCCAGACCGAATCGAACGGCACCAGCGCACCCCAGACCTGCCGCCCGGTCACCGCGGGGCGGTCGTAGGTGAGGCCGATGGTGGTGAGGCCGACCGTCTGGCTCACGGAGGCGCGCGGGCTCTGCTTCGGCAGCACCAGCGGCGGCGCCTGGGCGAGGAGCGCCGGCGCCGGTGGGGTGACGGCTGCCAGCGTGGCGCACGCCAGGGCGAGGGGAACGACACGTCGCATAGAGACTCTTGGTTGAGGGACAGGTTCCTTACGGGAGTGGGCGGCGGCAAGTTCCCGGCGAGGGGCCGAGTTCCGATCCCATTGAGGAGTCCCTCGCTGCGCTCGGGATGACGAGGGCGCGGGGCTCGCGACCATGCCGGGTCTGCGCCCTGGCTCAGCGGGCGACGGGTGGGGGAGCGTCGACGAACCGTCGATAGCGGCCGAGGAGGCGACCGAGAGCGACCATCATGGGGAAGACGAGACGTTGCATCGTGGGCGGGATCTCCAGCACCCCAAGCTCACTGCGATAGCGGGTGACCAGAAACGCCATCTCGAACGGATCGGGCCGGCCTCCCCCGCGCTTCACCGCTGCGAACATCTCCGTGAGAAAGTACTCCACGTTGAGGATCGGATCGATGTATCCGGCGCACACGAGGTCGCCTTCCCCGGCGTTCCAGAACTTGTGCGGTTCCCCGGCCCCGAACGTCACGGTCTCACCCGGCCCTGCGTACCGCGGCGGCTGGCCGAGCCTCTGGTAGCCGATGCGTCCCTGCCGGACCGTCAGCACTTCCTCCTGCAGATGGTGGACATGCATGGGTGGGCCGGCACCCGGTTTGACGACGTTCTCGGCTTCGAGGCGGTAGCCGGCGGTGCCCCCGGCCTTTCGGGAGAAGGTGATGCGCTCGCCGGTGCCGTTTTCGATCGTGTGGGGATACGTATACCGCTGCGGCATGTCTGTCGTCATGGTCATTCGGTAGCCGGCTGGCAATCGAACAGGATCGGCACCTCGTTGCGGAAGCCCAGGTCCTGGGTCCCTTGGCCAACATCGAACGCCAGGCTCGCCTCGCGCAGCCCAACATCGTAGCTGTAGAGCCGGACGATGCGGTACTCGAGCTCGAACCCGCTCAAGGTCCGCAGCAGCGGCGGATCATCGAACATCGTGAGATCGAGCCAGCAGCGGGCGAGCTCTTGAGCTGGGGCTCCCGCGAGCGGACGCGCCTGAGCACTCGTCGCGCGCAGCGTGGCCGTCGTGCCGGCTTCGTTGTGCACCTTCACCAGAAACTGCCGCCAGCCGCGCTCCAGCAGTGCGGGTGGTGCTGGGCCACGAGCGACTTTCACCCGCATTTCCGGATTGATGTGCACGGCGATGAGACAGGAGCGGTCGAGCAGTTGCTGGATCGCTTCCGTCGCGGCCACGACCTGGGTGGATCCGGGGAGTGTGGACGCCGCGCCCAGGGCCTGCAAGTCCTCAGCGCTAAGCGGGCTGCCTAGAGACTCGGTGGCGGCAAGGACGCGCCGGACCTGGGCGATCAGCGAGTGCGGGTCCACATTCGGCACCAGGAGCAGGTCCGGCCCGTTCGGAAGCGCGTTCGCGATAGGCGGGTGGTTGTCCAATGAACCGGCGCCGAACCGCAGCCGGCGCAGCTCAGGCAGAACCAGCGCGCCCGCGGCAAGACCCGAGCGTTGGAGAAAGCGACGGCGGTCGGACATGAGGTTCACTCCAGGGCGTCAGTCAATGTCGCACTCGGCCAGAAGCCGCCGATACGTCTGCCGCGCGTGCTCGTAGTCGGCCTTGGCCTGGTCGAGCTCGGCAGCGGCGATGAACTGCTCCTTCTGGCTCCAGCACTGGTCCACGCCTTTCAGGCACCACTCAGCGCTGCGGCGCGACGCCCGCACCGGCTGGCCGCCCACCAGCACCCAGATCGGGTTGGTGTGCGAGGAAGGCAGGATCCGCAGCGCGAGCCAACTGCTCCGCGCGATCGGCACCTCGAACGTCAGGTCCCGCAGCGTGCCATCGGCCACGAGCGTCTGTTTCGCGACGGGAGAGCCGTTGACGATCAGCTCCACCGGCACGTCGCGCGTCAGGCCTAGGCGGGCGCGCTCCAGATCCCAGAAGAACTCCGGACGAAGCCCTCGGTTCGGGTTAGGCTGGTCCGGGAGGAGCGCCGCGGCCTTTACTTTCACCCGCACGGCGCCAGGCTGGTGCAGCCGGAGCTCGCTGCCGCGCTCGCCCAGCGCAACATCGTTCACCCGGAACTCCAGCAGGTGGCTCTTGCCGTCGCTCACGTAGGCGCGGCCGCGACGGATCCCCTCGCACCAGGCGGCGTAATCCAGCCGGCCGTCCAGCTTCACGTAGGACCGCCCCATGCCGACCCGGTCGCCGGAAACGCACGGGAAATCGGTCTCCCCGCCGATGCGGGTGCGGAACCCGACGTTGAGCGTGTGATACCAGATGTTGAGCTCGCTGGCGTAGGGCGTGTCGACGGTCGACATGAAATCCACCGCCGGCACGGGCGCGCCGTCGGGGCCCGGCGACCTCGTGCGTCACGTCCATGATGTACTCGTTCGCGCCGATGCCGTCGAACGGCGGCACGATGTAGTTCGGCAGCTCGGTCGACTCCACGCCGAGGCCCCAGCCAGAGTGCGCCGGCCCGCAGACCGCGCCCTGTCGCTTGGCCCAGCGCAGCGTGTTGAGGCCTAGCGTCGGCCAGTGGTGATAGGAATCCCCGCCGGGGGGATCTGCTCCTTGAGGCGCAGCAGCACCAGGTGCCCGGAGCGGTCCGAGCCGAACCCCGACACCTCCACGTCGTAGTGCAGCAGGTGCGACGGCTGCGACACGCGGTCGTCCTGCCCGGTGAAGAACTGCTTCTGATAGTCGAAGCCCGGGCCCCAGGTCAGGTTCGCTCCGACCTTCAGGTCCTCGCCCAGCGTGTGGCGGAACATGTCCTCGGGCCGCACGCCCTCGGTCGGCTTGATGTAGTGGGCGCACCCCGCGGCGTGGATGTGATGGTCGCCGGACCACCAGCCGAGCTTGGCCGGGTCGATCCAGCGCTCGATCCGGAACGTCGCCTCCTGCAGGGGCGCACCGGGGCGAGTGTCCGCCACCGTGAGCGCCTGCGTCTTCGTTCGCGACTCGGGGCCACGCCAGAACTCCACGCTGTAGGCGCCGGCCGGCAGCGTGAGGAGCTCGCCTTCGCCGCGGTAGACCTGCGGGTGGAAGGCGAAATCGGGCGCGAGCCGCTTGGCTTGGCGACGGGTAGACCCGGCCCTGCGCATCGCGAATCACGAAGGCCGCCACGGTCGGCTTGCCGGTCTCGTCCCGCACCCGCCACCGCACCGGCTGGGCAGGCCGGCAGTCGAACAGGATCTGGCACCTCGTTGCCGCGCCAGTCGATCTCCGGCGTCAGCGCCCCCTGCGGCCACACCAGCTCGAACGCCAGGCTGGCGCCGCGCTGTCCGGCATCACGGCTGTAGAGCTGCACGATGCGGTACTCGAGCGCGAGGCCGCTCAAGATCTCGGTCAGCGGCTGGCGGTCGAACATCATCAGATCGAGCCAGCGGGACGCGATCTCCTCCGGTGAGGCGCCGGCGAGCGGGCCCGCCTGGCCGCTGGTCCCACGCAGCGCAATGTTGAGGCGGGCCGCGTTGTGCACCTTCACCAGAAACTGGCGCCAGCCGTGTTCCACCAGCTCCGGCTTCGCGGGGCCGAGCGCAACGACGGGTGGGGCGCCTGGAGGGATCGTCACGCCGACGAGACAGTAGCGATCCAGCACCTCTTGGATCGCCTCCACCGCCTCCACGGGGTTCGTGCGTTTGCCCGCCGCGTCCAAGGCCTGCTTGTCGGCGCTGGGAGCGGCGCCCCGAGATAGTCGGTGGCGGCAAGAAGGCGCCGGACCTGGGCGAGCAGGGGCTGGAGCTCGACATGCCGGACGAGCGGCAGGTCGGGCCCGCTCGGGGCCATGCGGGGGAGGCCCATGGGGCTGGGCCGTGCCGCGCGCAGCAGCTCGGGCAAGGCGAGCGCGCCTGCGGCTAGCCCGGAGCGTTGGAGAAAGATTCGGCGGTTGTGCATCCGGCTCAGGTCCACGGTTTATACACCATCAGGACCAGGGCGGCCAGCGGCGTCAGAATCGCCACGGCGCCCCAGAACTCCCAGCGGCGCGAGAGGCGGTGGTACGTCGCCTGGTCCCAAGGCCCCCCGGCTACCCCCGAGGCGGCCAACGTGCGCAGGCGACGCTGCAGGGGCGCCACCTGCAGCATGAACGCCAACCCCGACACGGCAAACAGGGCGATCGACTGCCAGATCCACCCGGTGCCGAGGATCGGAAGCCGACCGACGATGGCAGCCGCTACACCGAACACCACGATGAGCAGCACGCCAGGAAGGGTGAACCACCGGTCACTACGAATGATGCCCTCGAGGGTATGCGCGATGATTCGCGGGTCGCCGGTCCTGTCACCGTGGGCCTTCCAGAACAGCCCCGTGATGATGTTCCCCAAGAACAGGACGACCGCGAGCACGTGCAGGACCTTCAGGGCCAGGTACATCGCCGCACCTCACTCAGCTTTGTGGCACACCGCCTCGATGTTGTGCCCATCTGGATCGAGAACGAACGCCCCGTAGTAGTTCGGGTGATAGTCGGGACGCGATCCCGGCGCGCCATTGTCACGCGCCCCGGCGGTCAACGCCGCGCGATAGAAAGCGTCGTCCGTGGCCCGGTTATCGGCTGCGAACGCGACATGGACGGCCGGTCCACCGCAGCCCGACGGCTCCAGGGGTACGACCTGTGCCTTGACGCCCATGGGCTCGCCCTGCTTGATCCAGAAGCCAGGGATAAACCCCTTGCGGAACCCCGCGCCGGAAGCGTTCTCCATCGCGAGCTCATAGCCCAACGGCGACAACGCCGCTGCTCAGAATGGACCGGACCCGGCAGGTGCTGAGGAACTCCTCCCACTCCGAGGAGGCCCGAAGGCGCGCCTTGAGCCGGCGATTGCGCACGCTCCAACTGCCGAGGAGAAAGTCGAAATCGGCTCGGCCATCCCGGGGAGGCTCGGTGGTTGGAAGCGTCACCCTCGAGCGCCGACCTGAAACACACAGCTCGTCCTTCCAGGGCCATCCGCCCGTATGCCCACCCGGGCGGCGCCAATCTTCTCGATCGCTCGCTGAGATCGAAGGTTCGCCGGGTCTATGAGGAAGATCACCCGATCGACGTACCGGAACGCGTGCTCGAGCATGAGCCGCTTCATGTCGCGGTTGTACTGCCCACCCCAATGCGACCTGGCGAGAAAGGTCCAGCCGATTTCGACCTCACCGGCTGCCGCATCGTAGCCGTGAAAACGCGACGACCCTATCACCTGCCCGGATGCGGATTCCATCGCAAGCAGCGCTCCTCCGGAGTCCAGCGCCTGCTGGAAGAAGGCCTGGAAGCCCGCCGGCTGGGAACGGGTCTTGTCCGGGTGCTGCTCCCAGATCAGAGGATCGGCAGCAACCGCGAAGAGCCGATCGTGGTCGGCTGGGGACAGAGGGCGAAGGGTCACGAGCGGCCCTTCCAGGGTAGGCTGAAGATCAAAGGGCACGGGCGTCATCTCGATTTCCGTCGCTTTAGCCGTCTTCGATTGCCGCCCAACTCCTCGCCGGTGGCCAAGCGATAGGCCTCCTCCAGATACGGCACGACTGTTCGAAGCTCCGGCGCCGACCGAAGCAGCGTGACGTGGGCGATCCCCTTGGGAGACCCGCGTTGGACCTTGACGAAACAGGGAGCTCGCACTTCCCGGTCGAGGTGAACCACAAGCCGCAACCCCTCGCGCATGACTGTCAGGTCCGCGAAGATGCGGGTCGTCCGGAACCGGGCGTACCGTTCGCGGGTGACGATTTCCACTTCCCCGAAACCCCGTATCGTGTCCTCCAACGAGCCATACAGCACGACGAGATCGGACGGTCTATCTCGGAGCAGGGCTGCACGACTGCCGAGGCCGCACGCGTGTCGTTGGTGGACTCGGCGAAAGGCCCGGTGGCACTTGGGGCAGGTCCAGACTTCGATCATCTGAAGCACGGGGCTACACGGGATCGCGCTGCCATGGCGCCGCAGGGCGCGGTTCCTGGCGCGCCCATCCTACTTGTTGCGCGCTTCCGGATAGACATCATCGGTGGTTCCCGGTTGTCCATCGGCTCCGACGCCATAGAGCGTGTACCTTCGGCCGTCCGGCGACAGCTCGTATTGGTACTCGCGCGGCCGTCTGAACACCCCACCCGAGAAGTCTGAAATGTTGACCAGCTTGAGGGAATACGGCAGCTGGGCGAAAACCGCCAACTTCGCGGGATAGGCACCGGTATCCTTGCGATAGCCCTCGATGGCAGCCACGAGCTTGTTCAAGTCGGCACGGCTGCTTGCGGCATATGCCGGGGCATAGCGCGGTTGCCCTTGGAGATGCCACATGAGGAGCCCGCCCCCCATCAAGTTCAGAAGCGCCCCGATGGCGGCGAGCACAACGGCCAGCCTTGCGCGCGGCCGATCGGACACCAATCCCCAACTCACCCCCGCGGCCCCGAACAAGAAGCCCAAGCCAGGGATGAAGGAGCAGCCGGCGAGGAGAACCAACGGCCAGGATCGCTTCGCGTTGGGCATCAGGACTCACCATCCTGGTCCGTCGGTGGATCGGCTCTGGGTGGAAGCGGCTGGCCACGACGCTGCTGGGCAAGCACCCGCTCCGTGAAGTCCAATCGCTCCTGAGCTTCGCGCAGCTCGTCGCGGATTGTGCTCATCTCCGCCAGGAGCTGCTGGTTCTGGGCCTCGAGGTCGGCCGACGGGTGCTCGCGGCGCCCGCGCCAGATCCGGGCAACGACGACGGCGGCCACGGCGATGGGCAGGGCGCCGAAGAAGGGCATCAAGGGAATAAGGAACTCCATGCATCCTCACGCAGGAGAAGGATCGGGGTCGCCGGCGACATCCTCCGGCCCCAAGACAGCCGGGCAGAGTACGGTCGCGAGGTGCATCAACGGAACGAGCCCAATGGATTGACACAGCCCGCCGGCGCGAGCGGCATACGCTCCCGTAGCGCGGTTGAGCCCCCAGAAGCGGTAGGCACGGGAGCCGAGTCACCTTGGGCAGGCGCTACCGGCATCGGACAGACCGTGGTGGGCTTGCCGTCGGCCCGCACACCGGGCGGCAGCGGCGCCGTGGGTGCCGGCGCCGAGTCCGTGACGAAGTGAGTGCCGAGAACTCCGGCGGACAGCGGCTGATCAGCCGATGGTCGTCCAATCGCGTACGGCGCCTCGATCGGAGATGGAGCGGCCGCGAGATCCGGTGATCGATCCTGAGCGGCGGCCGGAGCTGCGCCGGTGAATGCCACAGCGGTGGCCAGGATGAATGGGGAGAGCCGCATGTTGCATCCTCCTGATGGAAGAGCCGCTCCGATGGAGACCGGACGATCAGGCGTCAGCCGCTCGGCTTCGCCTCCGCCGCACGTTTCGTCCACTGCCACAATCCCGCCGTGACCGGCGCCGGGAGCCGGTGGCCCAGGGCCCGGGCGACCAGCACGATCTGGCCGCGGTGGTGCGCCTCGTGAGCCACGAAATAGGCCAGCACGTGCCCTACGTCGAGCGGAAGGTTACGCCAGATGTAGGTCGACGCCCTCGGGATCGTGCCGCCCTCCTCACATCCGAGAGTGAGTAACCGAAGGATGCCCTGACTGCTCCGCTGGAATGCTGGGACCAGTTCCCTGCGCCCGACCCGGCGTCGGTCGACGCTGCGCGGCACAGGAATCCCTAGCTCCTGGCCCAGGGTCTTGATCCACATGCACCGGGCATTGTGCATGTGGCCGGCGATCATGCGAATCGTACGCCGTGGCGCCCCGGGGACAGCCGCCGCCCACAGCTCAGGAGGCAGGTGCTCAACCAGGAAGACGGTGACGCGGTTGCTGGTCCGCCAGCTGTTGAGGATCGTATCCCGCAGGTCAGGCATCACATCAACCCGAGCTTTCGTCGAGCAAGCCGAGAATAGCCAAGGAGCTCAGGCCCCTACTTCAACCAGCCAACCGCACGCCGCCAGGCGAGCTCCTGCGCCTCGTGTTGGCGGGCCGCTTCGGGATCCCGGGGCCGCTCGAGAGGCGCTGAGGTGCGGAGCTCCGCCAATGAAGGTAGGCCAAGGGAGGCTCGCCGCTCTTCGACGTGGGCCTCGTCGTCGATTGGGTACGGCTCGAGACCTGCCGGCCCGTCGCGACACTGCGTCCCATATCGTTGCGGACGTCCTTCATAGACCCGAATCCGGTCATCCATGTAGGCGAATTGCCACCTCGGCACTTCGCCACGAGCGCTGGCGAGGTCGAGCAGCTCTCGACACCGGTGCATGAACTCCGGATGATTGATCGAGTGCTGGGCGATTCGATGTGCTGCCTTCGCCCCGTCGATTCCGACCAGCGGCTCGGTGGGCCAGCCGTGCTCCCGAATGATGGCCCGCAATCGATCCGCGTTCGCATCATGGACTGCCGCCATGCGGGGATGATAGCCCTCGTAGAGTGATCCGTCCGCGGCGAGCTCGGCACGCACGGCCTGGTCGTAGTCGTCCATGTGCATCAGCTCGGCACGCAGAGCTTCGTTCAAGGAAGGCCAATCGACGGTCGTCAGTAGCCCAGCCGCACGAGCGTCTGATTGTAGATGGCGGCATACGCATGCGTCACCTGATTCCATCGAACGTCGGTGGAGTCCACGATGGAGCCGGCCGTCGTTTCGCAACCGAGAATCACACGGTCGTCCCCCGTGTGCTCAAAGAGTCGATAGTCGGCCGGGGTCAATCTGCGCCGCCGGTCCTCCGGGACGGAAGGGACGACGACGTCCAAACGCGTGACGGCCCAGAAGCGGTAGTCACCTCGGGCGATGGCGACCCGGGCGTCATCCACCGGATTATGCGCTTCAAGGCTGTCGAGCGACCGGCGTAGCTCTGCCATTGCAGGGCATCCGGCGGCGCCCCGCCCCCGTGCCACGGCCGGGGAGGCCTGGGCAGGCACGAGGTCGCATTCGCGCTCGAAACGCTGCACCACCTGCAGCCGATTCTCCATGGCTCCCGATTGCGCGGCGATCCTCCACGCGTAGTCGCGGCGCGTTTCGACCGGCTCGGCGCCTTGGTTCACCGCCATGCGCCATTGCGCACAATAGGCGGGCAACTCGACCTCGATAATGTGGCGCGCCGACGTGAGTCCCGCCACGAACGCTTCGCAGGACGGGAATGCCGCGGCTTGTGCCCGGTGCACGGCCTCGTGCGCCTCGAGCTGCGCTCGCAGGAGCGAGTCCCGCACATCGGCTCGGATCCGACTGATGGCCTGCCCGCCTTCGCACCGCGTGATACCGGGAAAATCGTCAGGGACGGCGGCGCGTTGAGCCCAGGCCGGACCTACCGCCCAGCCGAGGGCCATGGCGACTGTAACGAATGCGGTCAGCCGCACCCTGGCACCTCGCGCAAGCTGGAGAACAGCGTCGGTCCGCGCACCTCGTCTCCGGTCCCCGAGCGATACAGTCCCGCGACGAGGATCATCACCGTTCCGGGCCTCGGTCCATGATCTGGTGACCGGCCCGTCGGAGCACCCGAAGCGCTTCCTCCAACTCCCGTGTCTTCACCAACACGTAATCGGTGTCATACGTCGAGATCGCGAAGATGCTCAACCCGGCCTCGGCTAACGGATCGGCGATGGCGGCCACGATACCGATGAGGTTGAGCGGCAGGGGTCCGCGCACCCGAACGGCGCGATAGTCACGCTCACACGTCACCCCGGCCGGCACGGCACTCTGGAGGGTCGTAATCGACAATTCCTCGGCCGTTCGACTCAGCGTGAGAAATGGGCTCGGCTCCGCAGCCCACGAAGGGACGGGAGCTCCGGGCTCGAGGCGGCAGACGGCCAGCGTGTCCGGAAGGAGCTCCAGCGGGAGGTGCGGCCTCGCGGCGGGACGTGCGTCCTGAGCCTCAGCCATCGTTGGGGGGCCTCCCGGTCATCTGCGCGTCCGACCATTGCAGCTGGAGATTCGCATATCATCGTCCACCGATTCCTCCTTGCGCCCGCGTCGTCGCTACCGACCGCCGCGCGGGCGACCGGCTTCCGGAAGGTGTGACGCGGGCTACTTGCCGCGGTTCTTGAACCAGGTGCGTATCCACCCCAGATAGATACGCGGGAGCACCCCAAGGTGCGATCCTGTGGGCGCGGCAGCCATTTCGTGCAGTTCCTGTTCGAGCCAGTCCAAGAAGGACAACGCCGCAGGTTCCGGGTGCTGCGATTCGTCTCCTTCGTGATCCCACCAGACCACCGGGTTCTCGCCTTCGTGGACCACCGAGGTGTCGAAGCAGAGCAGGTCACCGCCTCCGCTATCGCTGAAGGCGATCAAGTGAGCCGGCAGGCGTGGGTAGGTGTCGTGTCGCTCGTCGAGGTTGATCCGCACGATGTTCAGCTCGGAGGGCTCCGCGGTCTGAACACTGTAAATATCGACCGGGCTGTTCGCAGCGTTGCCGAATTCGAGCTGGAACGACCGATAGCTGGCCGGGAGCCGACACCCCAGCGCCTCCTCGGCCGCCGCGAGCTCCTCAGGCGTCGCGGGCCGGGGAACGACATCCGCGCCCCGTAACCGCGCGTGCGCCCGAAACAGGTGCGCGATGTCCTCATCCCGTGGTCTTGCTCTGCCCACGTCACCTCCTGGTAGCCCTGGACACATTCCGTCGCGATCCCGCCGATACGCCGCCCGACCATCCTGTCAGCCGCGCCGCGCCGGCTTACGACGTGGGTGCGTGCCGTCGTCAGACCTGAGTTCGCAGCGCGTAGCTCACACCAAGTGCACATACGTACAGCCCGATACCGAATACGGTATGTGTCACAAGGCTCTTCAGCCTGGCCTGGGTGGGATGGGGTGTTCTTGAGGCAGCAATCCCGAAGCCGAGCGACGGCTGCATGATGAAGAACGGGAACACTACGGTGCTAATGCCGAAGAGGAGCGCAGGCAGCACAGTTGGTCGCGCAAGCCAGTCACCAGATACAAGCACGACGAACAGCAGCGCCAACACGACACCTATGGTGTAATGGGCAATCCGGCCAACCGCGCACTCGAAGGGTTTCTGTGGGGCGGCGGTGATATTCGCATGCCGAAGAGTGCCCCCCGGCATGTGGCGAAGCCAGCGTCCGAGCAGACAGTAGTTGAGCGATGGAATGCTGAACGTGCGCTTGAGGAACAGGTTCCAGAGGTCCATCACCAGCGTTGCGCCAATACCAATGGCGATTGCACCAAGGATGGCGTTTGCTTCAAGGTTGGCTGCGCTCATCGCCCGACCTCCTTCACCACGATCGGCACCGTCCACCGAAACGCTCCCCACGCCATGGCGAGGGTACCGTGCCTGGCGTCGCCCGGCTCGATCGAGATGGTGAACTTCTCCACTGGCGCGTCCAGGCTGTCCGATCTCATCGGCACCGTGCCCAGGTCGTGGGCCCGGCTGTGTTCCGTTCCCCACTGCCCGGTCTGCTTGTTCACGATGAGGTCCACGCGACCGACGCGCGGTACGGTCCACAGGGTGTATGTCCCCGTCGGCAGCGACAATCCCGCGAGGGTGATCGGCGCCGAGGTGGTGAACTGGGTGGCGGCATTCGCGCCCGTGCGCCAGACCCGATCGTAGCTGATCACGTTGCCCAGCAGTGCGCGCCCGCGAGCCAATGGACGGCCGTAATCCACCGAGAAGGTCGCCGCGCCGATGGTGGCTCGGGCGGTATCGCGCACGCTGACCTGCTGGAGCCCCGTGCGTCGTTCGGCGGCCGCAAGACGATCCCCGATCGCCTCGATGTCGGGCAGCGTCGTCGTCCGCGCGACGGCGACCTTGTAGGTGCTCCGCATCCCCGAGTAGGTCAGCATCCGCCCGCCGCTGTCCACTGTCACATCGCCGGTCCCCGCCAGCCAGTCGTGCCGTAGCTCCACCTTGCCGCCCGCACGCGGATGCACGTAGCCCCGGTGCAGGGTGAAGCTCGGTCCGATGTCCCGATCGGGATAGAACTGCCGGAACAACACGCTGTCGCCGGGCTGAAGGCCGGTCGCGGCCGCCTGGCGGAACGCCGCCGCGATCTCCAGCTCGATGACGCTGTACATCATCGACACGTGCGGCACGGTGATCGCGCCGCCCGTGGCAAACGCGGTGTCCCGTTCGCCGCTGCTGTCGCGGACCGAGACGGTCACCGCCCTGCTGGAGAAATCGGCCGTGATCCGACGCCCGCGCTCCTTCGACGTCCGGCCGTTCGGCGTTCGTACGTCCATCACCATGCGCCGGATCCGGCCGTCGGCAGCCAGCTCGAACTCGGTGTGACGGCGCCGAACGAACGGCCATCGGTCCACCCCGTCCGTGACCAGCCGCGTGGGCGAGCGCGAGACCTGTTCGGCGGAGACGGTATCGTTGCCTAGCACGGTCACGAAACCGTAGCGCTCGGATGGCGTGGCGGCGTTGCAGGCGAGGAGGAGGAGTACGAAGAGGTGCGGCCGCGTCATCTGAGCCCTCGGTGGAGGACGATCCTTCCCATGCCCGAGCACCGCCGCTGCCAGCAGCAGCCCCGGCTCTAAGGATATCGGACGGCGAATGGAGAGCGTTTGTGTCGTACCGGAGCTCGATTTGTCGCCGGTCGGACGGCGGGAGCGAAGGTCCCGGCCTCGGCCGCGGTCGTCGACTGCCTCCCCGATCAGGGGCTAGTGATCGCCGAGCTGGCTTCCGGCATTACCTGGAGCAGGACTGTGGGGCGCACCGAGATGTCCCCGGTGAACGGGCGACTGTGAGCTGCGATCAGGACGACTGCGACCCCGACCCCGGTTGCGAAGATTGCCAGGATGATGCGGTTCGCCTCGCGATTGTCACTGTGGACCATAGCCACAGTGAGCAAGGTCAGACCCGCCTGCACGAGGAGCACGGTCCACTTGATCCAGTTGATCGATGATTCACTGAGAATGATGCGCTGCCGGCGTGCGTCCAATGCAGTCTGGAGGGATCCAACCATCTCACGTTGGGCGGCTACCTGGCCGTCGCCTCGAGGCGTGAGCGAGAGCACCAGCCGTAGGGCCTCGCCCATCCGCACCGGAACGATCGTCAGCGTGGCGTTCCGCCGGGCCATGGCTGGCCACTCCTGGGTGACCGCGTCCTGAATGTATCCGCGGATGAGGTCGTGCAGGCGTGCCTCAGGCTCGCCCGGGAACGCAGCAGCGAGGAGAACGGTGGCGCGCAATGCGCTCGCTTCTCGGTTGACTGCGGTGCTCGCCCGATCAGCATCGTTCCAGACCTGCGCGGCCAGGAATCCAATGAGCAGGGCAAAGACAACGGATAGCGGGGGAAGCATGCCCGGCGAAATTCCCTTGAATGCGCGGGCCCGCTCGCCCACCGCGAGCGCCGTGATCAGCCAATAGAGTCCCGCGGTGAATACGTAGATGGCCACAAGGATCACGACTCCCATCCACAGCACCGGAAGATTGGAGACCCAGTCGCTCATGATGCCTCTCAGTGGATGTGGGGTAACCGTGTCGTGTATCGGCTGCAATCCGGGTGGGTCGTGTGCGCGTGTTAGGCAGCGCCCTCGACGCCAGGCCTGACAATGCACCCTATGCGAAGAAGTCGACCTAGCCTCTGCAATCTGTGCTTGCCGCTCGCGGCCCCGTGAACCGCCGCTGGCAGAACCGGCAGAGCCTGGGTTTCGAGACGGTGCGATGCGAGGCCCATGGGCGGATCTCTCGAAATGGCAACGAAAAGTGCAAGCCGATTCGTCAGATCCTGCCTAGATTCTCGGCGTCTCGCACCTGGAGGGTTACGAATGAAGATCGCAGCCGTCGCGCTCGCACTCGCCGCCGCCACGACCCCGCTCTCGGCACAGGCAGCCCCACGCATCGCCATGACGCTTTCCGGAGCCGAGCTCGCCGGTCTGGAGGCCGTCCGCGAGGCCGTCTGGGTGGACTGGTTCTCCGGCGATACGGCCTCGCTCCGCACGGTGCTCGGTCCCGAACTGGTGGCGATCGCCGCAGGCGTCCCTCACTGGCATTCCCTCGAGCAGTCCCTTGGCGCCTCCGCCGACTTCAAGGCCAAGGGGGGAAAGCTCGTGTCAGTCTCCTTCGACTCGACCCTGACGCACCGCTTCGGCGCAACGGTCGTCATGTTCTCACACTATGCCGTAGTCTCCGAGAGCAGCGGCAAGCGACAGACTCAACGGGGAAGAGCCACCGAAGTGTTCGTCCGCTCGAACGGACGATGGCTGCATACGTCGTGGCACCTCGACGAGGAGGCTTCGTAGCATGTCGCATGAACGAGGGCGACGCTAGAACGGACGACCTGCCAGCTCGCGCACCTGTCGGCGTTTCTCGTCACGACCGACGGCACGCCACATCGACGCACGTACGCCGAGCGTACGCCGAAATGCGCGACAGAAGTGACTCAGGTTCTCGAATCCGGACCGGAAGCACGTTTCGCTGACACTCGTGCCGGAATCGAGCAGCTCTGCAGCCGCTGCCAGCCGGCATCGCATGACGTACGCATGTGGCGCCATTCCCACGTAGCGGCGAAACGCTCGCGTGAGCCGAGCACTGTTCAGTCCCACGTCGCGCGCACGATCGGCGATGCTTCGACGCGCTGCAGGGTCCAGCTCGATGGTGCGGCATGTGGCGACCACAGCGTCGAGGGCTGTGCCCCGCGCCGCATAGCGTCCTCTCGTCATCCCTTCGTCCGCGTCGGCCTCGAGAGCGGTCAGTGCCGCCAGCGCCCATCGCTCCAGCTGGAACGTATCACCACCGCCTGCAGCGTCACGGATTCTTTCATCAACATACGCCAGGCGCGGCGTCGGCGACCTGCGTACGGCCCATCCGGCCCGCGCCCACGCGTCCTCGGAACCCACCACGTTGCGTGGCTCGAAGCCGATCGAAAGACACACGTCGCTCGGACACTCTTCGTGATGACTACAGCGGAAAATGAACCCCGGTCGAGACAGGAATACGCTTCCGCGCTGGAGTCGCACACATCGCCTGCCCTGCACCACATCGAACGAGCCAGACTGGACGAATGCGATAGCCCAGCGAGTCGCAACTTCCTCATCCGGGTCGTCATGCGCCTCGTGTGGAGGATGGTCGAAGCGGCTCACCGAGATGTCCGGCGTCGCGAACAGGAGCTGGTAGCGGTTCATTGGAGTCGCGATATCAAATCGGGAGGCGCGGACGCTTCCGCCGCACGAGGAATCGGGTCAGAGCGGCATTAAAGGAAACCGCCGCTCAATGTCGCTGCCTAACAAAATACTAGTCAGCCGCAAACGTCTAGTGAAAACCCTTGGTCCGCCTCCCGCCATCGGAGGACTGTGCGCGGGCGGAGTTCGGCGCCGCCCGCGTTTGTCGGCTGCATCAGCGGGTTGGACTGCGGCGCGCGGACTCAGCCCACAGTGCGTGCACGGAGGCGGGCCCGGAGTTTCGCTAGCGTGAGTCTCAGATAGCGCCGATACCCGGCCGGGCTCATCCAACCCTTCGGACACTCTGCCGCGCGTAGGTCGCTCGGGGCGAGGAGCAAGAACATGTAGGTGGCGCTGGTCGGCCTGCGCACCCGCACCCGAAGTTTGCGAACCGATCGAGCGCGGACCCGCCCGATCCGCCCGTCCGGCACTCGTACGCAGTCCCCGATCTGGAACTTCGGTGACATGCAACGCTCGTTGAAGAAGGAGCTGGTTTCCGCCGTCTAACGAAATGCGCATCAGCTGCAGGCGATCATGCCGGCGCCCGCACAAACCTTCGTCATTTTGGCGCTCACGGAGCTTGCCGCCCGAGCGGGGCCTTGCGCACTCCGGCCTGTCGGCTGCGTGCGCGGGTTTGGTAGCCCGTTCGCGGCGTCTAGGGAGCACCAGCTGCTGCGGAACGTCCGCTGGCCACGTACTGCCCATCGTACTCCGCGACAATCTTTCCGTTGCGCACCTCGTAGATCTCCAGCTTCTGGAAGTTCTGCCTGTCGTGAGGCGGTTCCCACGACATCGCAAGGTGGTTCACGACGAAGCGGCCGGCCACCAGGCGCTGGATCAGCTCGACACGCCCTCGGCCGCGGGGATCGGGCCGGCCCCAGGCCTCCCGGAGCCTGCGTGCGAACTCAGCGTGCCGCATTCGACTCGGCGCTCTAGGGTGGGCGGCCGAGACCTGTGAGGCTTCCAAGTCCTGGAAGTAGGTCACCGAATCCCATTCCGCGATGTAGGCCTCGGCGTCATGGCGCATGAAGGCCTTGATCGCCCGATCCACCACTCGCTCCGGCAACGTGTCCTCCGCCGTCTGCAGCGCGACACTGGTTGAGGGAGTCAGGACCGCCACAAGAACCGTGAGCACCAGCGAGTACCGCATAACGTAGTCCTCCCGGCAGATGACTTCCCTAAATAGCGCGCGGCTCCTGCGGCCCAGCACCGGACACCGCGCCGGCCTTCGGCCAATGGTTGGCGTCCACCTAACTAGAATTAGCCTGCATAACGGTAGGCGCTGCCAATTCGTTGTACCACTTACTCCACAGCCGAACGCGCCGTTACAATACCACATTCCGCGTGAGAGGGTGAGACTCCAACGCGCCCAACCAGTATGCATTCCCCTCGAAACGCCTGTCAAAACGACGCGGCAGAGAACGCAGTGTTGCCGGTTAGCGCCGTGATTTCGAGAATGGGGTCGATCCTGACTCGTCGTCGAGCGGTGCTCCGGTTCCACCAGGCTTTCTGCGCTCCCACGTTGCGCTCATATTGCCAAGATTGACGCAACTGGCTCATCAAACGGCAAGCGTTGGCTTAGTGAGCTTCACGAGGAGAATCCCACGGCACCCGTCCCGCGAACGAGACGCCAGTTCGTCGGCACCATGGCCGCGACGCTCGCCGCGACCTGGATCGCCGGTCCCGCCAGCGCCGGCTTCGCATCCACCGGACGCGTGCTGGCGCCTGGGCAGCTCCGCGACCTCGACGCCATCGCCGCGCTGATCCTCCCGTCCGATGACCTGCCCGGGGCCCGCGAGGCGCATGTCGTGGACTTCATCGACCGCGCCCTCGCCTCCTTCGCGGCCGAGCAGCGGCCGCTGTTCGACGCCGGACTCTCCGATCTGGCCGCGCGGGTGGCCCGGCGGCACCCGCTCGCGGGGAGCTTCGCGGACCTGGCGGAGGCGGACGCCGTCGCCTTGCTTCGCGAGCTCGAGACGGAGCGATCCGTTTTCTTCGAAGCCGCGCGCGTGGCGACGATCAGCGGCTTTCTGGCGAATCCCGAGTACGGGGGCAACGCGGGCAAGGCAGGTTGGCGGGCGATCGGCTTCGACGACCAGTTCGTGTGGGCTGAGCCGTTCGGCTGGTACGACGGAGAGGGCGCGCCCGGGGAGTGGCGCCCTACCAGGTCACCGAATACTGCCCGCCCAGCGTGAACAGCGTCTCGTTCGCACGGAAGTCGCTGCTGGGCTCGTCGCTGGGCCAGGCGCTCCGGTGGGCCGCCACGCCAAGGTTGAGTGCGAGCGCGTCCACCAGGTGGATGCTCGCCACCAGGCGCTCCAGCGCATCCCGTCGCCGGCTCACGATGGCGCCGCCCCCGAACGCGAAGGTCTTCTCCGCGGTCAGGCTGACCGGCAGCCGCACCTCGGTAAAATCACCGTTGATCCGGACCCGCGTGCTGACGAACTGCAACGTCTGCGCGCCATCGGTGTAGAGGCCGAGCTGGGTGCTGGCGGTGACCCCACGCAGCATGAGGCTCGGACCGACGCCCGCACGCCAGGCGGTGCGGTTTGCGATCACCGGGCTCTCGCCCTCGGGCAGCCATTCGCTCCGGTCCGCGTCGAGATGGAGCGACACGCCGTAGCTCACCTGCCCGTCCCGCCTCAGCATCCGCGAGACGTCGAGCGACGCGCCTCGCTCGCCCCGCCCGGCGAAGCCCTCGAGGCGGGCACTCCACCCGTGGTCTTCCCATTCGCCCTGCGCCGACCAGATGCCGCTGCTGAGCGCCTCCCGGAAGAGCACCGTGCTGCGCGATCCCAGCAGCGAGCGCCGCGCGAACACGGTGTTGTACCCGGCCGTCAGCGCCACCGTGCGGTGGTTGGCCTCCGGCAGGCGGATGGGGATCTCGTGGTAGTGCTCGGTGCAGCGGCCGCTGCGACAGACCCTGATGCGGGCCGGCTTGAGATAGCGCGTCAGGAGCCGACCCTGCCACCGGGGCGCGAAGCGGGAGACCGGCAGCGAGTCGCCGAAGTCGGCGGTGAGCTCGGCGTGGAGCACCGGCCCCGTGCTCCAGTAGCGGTCGAGGCCATTCTCGGACTCCACCACGATGCTGTCGGCGGCCGGGCTTTCGACGGTGAGCTCGACCGGCTGGCCGGCCGACGGGACGGCAGGCTCGAGCCTGACGGTGACGGGCTCGGGGCCACCGGCGAGCTGCGTCGTCTGCGACGGGATACCACAGCCCGCGAACGCCACGACGGACACGGCGGCGAGCGCGATGCGGGTGCAAGAGTCCATCGGATCGAGTTGTCTAGGGAGAAACGACGCCTGCGACTTCCTTGCCCACGATAGCGCTCCGGACGCGGTCGGGCTAGAGGGGGTCGCTGGCGAGCGCTCGAGCCCGGCGCCACATTGTGCACTCATGGGTGTGGCGGCGGTCTGGATCGGGACGTCGGGCTACGTCTTCCGTCATTGGCGCGGGGGCGTGTTCTATCCGCCCGGCCTGCGTCACGAGGACGAGCTCGCCTGGTACGCCGAGCGGTTTCGCACCGTGGAGCTCAATAACCCGTTCTACAGGGTCCCGTCGGCCGAGCAGTTCGCGCGCTGGCGCGACGCGACGCCGGCGGATTTCCTCTTCGCGGTCAAGGTGAACCGGCTCATCAGCCACACCCTTCACCTGCGCGACACCGCCGAGCCGCTCGGCACCTTCCTCGCCCACGCCACGGTGCTGGGGGACAAGCTGGGACCGCTGCTGGTCCAGCTTCCGCCCCATTTCCAGCTCGACCTGCCCCGGCTCGAGTCGTTTCTGGACGGAGCGCCACGCGCGCACCGATGGACGGTCGAGCTCCGCCATCCGAGCTGGCAGATCCCGGCGGTCTATGACGCGCTGGGCCGGCGAGGCGTGGCGCTGTGCGTACCGGTCGGTGGGCGGGTGCAGCCGGATCTGGTGACCACGGCGCCGTTCACCTACATCCGAATGCACGCCGGCGCAGGGGACTCCGGCGGCTTCACGGAAGAACAGCTCCAACCGTGGGCCGCACGCGTCCGTGCGCTGGCGAGGTCAGGTAAGGACGTGTACGTCTACTTCAACAACGACCAAGAGGGGCATGCGCTGCGGGATGCGCTGCGGTTGCGGGAAATGCTGAGGCTGGCGCGTTGAGCCATCCGGAGACGGGACGACCCCGCTCCGAACGGAACGACTTCATTCACGAGCGTGCCGCGCCGACGAAATTGTTTCGCCGTCGCGAGATCGCAAGCCTACATTGTCGGCGGCGTCAGCTCTGGCACCGGCTCCAGCTCGTGCACTCCACACCAGTTGAGCAGCCCCGCGACGTCCACCGCGTGCTCGCGAGTGTCGACCACGAACTCCGCGCTCTCGTTGGTCACCACCGCCATGGCATGGAGGCCAACCCCGGGAAGCGCGATCCGGCGGTCCCGCACTCGCCAGGGGCCGGTGGCCCGATCGAGGTCGACGCCCCTCGCCTTGAGCCGTGCGGCCAAGTGGTAGACTGCGGTGGGCTCGTAGCCGCCCGGCTCCCTCGACCGGCGCCGCGCCGCGTGGGCGACGTGTGGCTGGATCGCATTCGGTCCTCCCCGGGATGAAAGGTCGACCGCCGCACTCGTTCCGTGCGGCCCGACTCGCACGATGTCCTGCGATCCTGGCGCGGACTGTGAGGCCGGTCACCCCGTTGCTCAATTGTTTCCTCTCGTGACCCTTCCGGCCGCCGACGGCGCGGCGAGCTGCTGGCCGGGAAGGAGATGCCGGTCGACGCGCACTACGTCGCTGGCCATCGCAGCAATGCAACGGGGGCGTGCCTCAAAGGCACGCCCCCGTTGCACTACCGACCCGCAAGTGGGTTTAGAAGCGGAGCCCGACCGTCAGCGGAATCATGTACGCCATCTTCTCGTCACCCGAGGTGGCGTCCACAGTGCCCTTGAGGATCGCGTGGAACCGCGCCTCGGCGAACAGCTGGGCCTTGCCCATCCCGAAGTCGAACCCGGCGCCGGCGTTCAGGCCGAGCTTGGTCTGGGACTCCGAAGAGCCCAGGCCGTCGATCGTGGTCTTGGCGTTGTACAGGCCGGGGCCGGCGAGCAGGTACGGCCGGAGCGGGCTCGCGCTGGGGAAGGCGAACACCGCGTTGGCCGTGCCGCCGAGCATCCGGCTGTGGCCGTCGATCCCGTCGAGGCCGAAGCGGGTGTAGAACGCGTCCACCTGGAACCCGAGCGGGCTCACCGGGGGCTTTACGCGCAACTGCGCGGTGCCGCTCCAACCGGTGCCGAGACCGTCGGAGAGCGAGCCGGTGGGGACGACGATGCCGCCGCCCACGCCGAAGCTCATGCCCTGAGCCTGCGCGACCTGCGCACCGAGCATTACGGCGAGACCGACCACTGCGCCACGGATCATGCTGTTCATCGGGGTACCCCTCGTGCTGAGTGGCTGAAGGCAATACTCGCGGAGACGACCGGATAGACGGGGGGCTTGGTCGGCAAGCGTCCGGCCAGCCCATGTTGCAGGTCGAAATGACATGGGATAACCGTAGTTCCGCCAGACTGTTACGAGATTGGCCAGGCCGCCAATGTGGCCCGGTTGGCCACTGATTCTCGGAAGGGTGCAAAATCTTGCAGAGCGCGATGCGAGGGGTCTGGAGAGGCGCAACGACGAGGCGAGCGTCACGCCCGTCACCCGAGGGTCATCGCTCAGGCCGCCACGTGAGACGCCGTGGCGATGTCGCGGATGGTGAGCGAGTCGGTCCGGCTCTTGTCCCAGTCCTGCACCACGAGCCCGTGGGCCGTGAAGAACGCGCGGATGCGGGCCGCATCCCAGCCGGCGACCTCCTCGAGGATCGGGATCAGCACCGACAGCCCGTCGTCGCTGAGAATAGTTCGGCGCGCGATGGGCGTGAGGTACCGGTTCTCCGACACCGCGATCGTGAGGCCCCCGATCCGGTTGACGTGGAGCATGACGTTCACGTCGGAGCCGCCGTCACCCACATAGACGCGTGCCCTGGTCGGAGCGGAACTGGGTGCCGTAGATCCGGCTCTCGGGCACGATCCCCTTGAGCGCGGAGCGGATGACCTCCTCGCGGTGCCGCGGAAACGACGTAAAACGTGAAGCCGAAGCCGTCCACCGCCTCGAGCAGCCGCGACAGGAGCCCCAGGTTCTGCTTGAGGCGGATCCGGCGGCCGACCTCGACCAGGTGCTCGCGCCGCACGCGGCGATACTCGGGGTCGTGCAGCAGGAGATAGGCGAGCTCGGCGCCCTGCTGCACCAGGTGGATGTCCGACAGGCCGGCGGTCTTCTCCGTGAAGCCGTCGATGCCGAGCATCTCGCTCAGCACGTGGCCGGAGCCGTTGAAGCTCAGGGTCTGATCGAAGTCGCTGGCAAAAAGGTAGTGCTTCATGTCGCCTCTCCGGGGCAAGCCGTATGCCCACGATGGGGTGCCGTGTGTGGGGAAGCATACACCCCACCCGGGCGCTGGAGGGGGGAATCCGGTCACAATCCGGCACCGGCCGCGGAGAGCCTCCGACAATTCTGTCGCCCTTCGCCCGGGGAGCCGCCTGTGTAACTTCCAGGGACCCCACGAATACTCTGGCCCCGGACGCCCGTGCTCGTCTTCAAGCTCGTCATCACGCTCCTGCTCGTGGGTGCCGTGCTCGCCGCGCTCGCGCGCCGGGTGAACGCCCCGTATCCCGCGCTGCTGGCGCTTGCCGGCGCGGGCCTGGCGCTGCTGCCGAACCTGCCCCAGGTCACGCTCGACCCCGAGCTCGCGCTCACCCTGCTCGTGGCGCCGGTCCTGCTCGACGCCGCCTTCGACTCCTCGCCCCGCGACCTGCGGCGCCACTGGCGGGCGGTCACGGGGCTCGCGCTGGTGGCGGTCGGGCTCACCGTGGTGGTCGTGGCGCTGGTCGCGCGCTGGCTGGTGCCCGGCATTCCCTGGCCCGCTGCCATCGCGCTCGGCGCCATCGTGGCCCCGCCCGATGCCGCGGCCGCGACGGCGGTGCTCGCCCAGCTGCGCCCGCCGCACCGCATCCTCGTCATTCTTCAGGGCGAGAGCCTGTTCAACGACGCGAGCGCGCTTCTCATCTACCGAATCGCGGTGGCGGCGGCGGTCACCGGCAGCTTCGCGGGCTGGGCCGCCGTCCCGATGCTCGCGGTCGTGGCCCTGGGCAGCGTGGTGCTGGGCGTAGTGGCCGGGCGGCTCTCGGTCTACGTCACCCCGCGCATCAGCGATGTCCCCACCTCCGTCATCGTCCAGTTCCTCGGCACGTTCGCGGTCTGGATGCTGGCCGAGCAGATTCACCTTTCCGGCATCCTCACGGTGGTCGTGTTCGCGATCTACGTGGCGCAGCGCGTCCCCGATCTCATCTCGGCGAAGCTCCGGATTCAGAGCTACGCGGTGTGGGAGGTCGTCGTCTTCGTGCTGAACGTCCTGGCCTTCATCCTCATCGGCCTCCAGCTCAAGCCGATCCTGGCGCGGCTGAGCACCGAGGAGCTCGCCCGGTACGCCACGGCGGCCATCGCGGTCTGCGCGGCGGTCATGCTGGTCCGCATCGTGTGGGTCATGAGCTACACGGCGGTCGCCCGCTGGGGCGGCGCGAAGGTGAGCACCGCCGGAGCGGCGGTGGTGGCCTGGTGCGGCATGCGCGGCATCGTCACGCTGGCGGCGGCCCTGGCGCTGCCCGACGGCGGGAGTGCTCCTTTTCCCTACCGTGACTTCATTCTCTTCACCGCCTTCTCCGTCGTGCTCGGCACCCTCGTCGTGCAGGGAATGACGGTCGGCCCCCTGATGAAGCTCGTCGGCCTGCACGACGACGGCTCGGTCGAGCGGGAGGTGCGGCTGGCGCGCGCCGAGACCGCGCGGGCCGCGCTGGCGACAGTGGATGGGACGACGGCGGCCGACCATGAGGTCGCGCGCGAGATGGTCGACTTCCTCCGCCGAAAGTACCAGGCTCGGCTGCTCCGGGCCGAGCAGGGCGACGACGCCCTCGATCCCGCCGAGGCGGATGGCTGGCGCGAGCTTCGGCAGCATGCAGCGGCAGGCCTTCGCCGACGAGCGGCGGCAGCTGTCGGACCTTCGGGCGCGCGGCGTGATCGGAGACGACGCATTCCACCGGGTGGAAGAGGAGCTCGATTGGGCCCAGGTAAACGCGGAGAGCCGGCGCCTGTGAGCGACGTCCGCGACCGGACGCTCCCGCGGATCCGCCAGACGCCCCTGGCGGCGGGTGTCGTCGCGATCGCGTTCGGGCTCGCGGTACTCGGGAGCTACGTGCTCACCATAGGGCGCCTGCTCCCGTTGCCGCAGTTCGTCCTACCGACCCAACCGCTTGCGGCCGTGCTGATCCTGCTGACCGGCACCAGCCTGCTGGCCGCGCACCTGCACCGCGCACGCATCCAGCGGAACCTGGCGCTGGTGGCGACGCTGCTCGCCGCGCTCATCGTGGCCGAGTACCTGTTCGGCGTCGAATTCCACATCGACCGGCTGCTCTTTCCCGGCCAGACCGCCTCGCTCTCCCGGATCTTCCCGGGCCGTCCGGCACCCGTCACCGCCGCGACCCTGTTTCTGCAGAGCCTCGCCCTCCTGCTGGCCGCGCGCCGGCCCGACCAGCGGCCGGGCCGTGTGCAGACCGCCATCGTGCTCGGCGTGGTCATCCTCCCGCTGGTCCCGATCGTGGGCCATCTCGTCGGCGTCTCCGAGCTGCACAGCTTCTCTGACCGGCTCGGGACCGCGCTGCACACCGCGGGGGTCCTGCTCCTTCTGTCGTGCGGCGTGGCTGTCGCCACGCATGAATCCGCCGTCCTCCTGCTGCTCCGCGGACGGGATCCCGGGACGACGCTTCTTCGGCTGCTGCTCCCGCTAGCCGTGCTGCTGCCCCTGCTGTTCGCGGCCGGCAGCCTGGTGGCCCTCCGCCTCGGCCTCTATGAGGTCCACGTCGGCCTGGTGGTGTTCGTCTCGGGATTCATCGCGATGTTCGTGGCAGCGGCGTTCTGGGTCGCCGGCATCGTGCGCCGGTCCGACGCCGAGCGCCGCGCCGGCGACCGCGCGCAGGCGGAGCTGGCGCTGCGCGACCAGCGGCTCCGCGCCGAGACCGCGGCCGCGGCGGCCGCGCGCGAAGGCGAGCGCCAGACGCGTGAGCTGCTGGAGATCCTGACCCACGCGCCTGTGCTCGCGCGCGGCGTGGACGGCCGAATCCGGTTCTGGAGCGACGGGGCCGCCCGGTTGTACGGCTGGTCGGCCCAGCAGGCGACGGGCGCCCTCGCCCGAGAGCTCCTGCCCACCGAGTTCCCGGTGCTCGAGCGCGAGGCCGAGGCGTCGCTGCTGGAGCACGGCGAGTGGCATGCGGAGCTCACGCGCCAGGCGCGGGACGGCTCCGTCGTGCAAGTGGCGAGTCACTGGATCCTCCACCGCGATCAGGCCGGTCGGCCGGACGCCGTGATCGAGGTGGACAATGACGTCACCGAGCAACGCCGGGCCCAGGAGCTGCTCCGCCGGGGCGAGGCGCGCTACCGGGCGCTCGTCGTGGCCACGGCGCGCATCGTCTGGACCACCTCGGCCGACGGCACCCGCCCGCTCGACCTGAGCCAGTGGATCGCGTTCACCGGGCAGACCGAGTTCGAGGCCGTCGGCGGCGGCTGGCTTCGCGCCATCCACCCCGAGGACCAGACGGAGATGGCGCGGGCGTGGCGCGAGGCGGTGCGGCATCGGCGGCCGCTGCTGCTCGAGCACCGGCTCCGCCGCCACGACGGCGAATACCGGCACATGGAGGTGCGCGCCGTGCCGGTGCTCGACGAGCACGGCACCGTCCGCGAGTGGGTGGGCGCGCACGCCGACATCACCGACCGGGTGAAGGCCCAGGAGCAGCTCGGCCAGGCCCAGAAGCTCCAGGCGGTCGGCACGCTCGCCGGCGGCGTGGCGCACGAGGTGAACAACCAGCTCATGGCCGTGCTCGGCTTCGGCGATTTCGTCCTCAAGGAGCTCGGCCCCGACCACCCGCAGACACCCGACGTGGACGAGATGATCCGCGGCGCGACGCGGGCCTCGCGGGTGGCCCAGCAGCTCCTCACCTTCAGTCGGCGCCAGGTGAACCAGACGCGGCTGATGGACATGCACGCGGCGGTGATGGCGCTGGTACCGGTGCTCGAGCGCCTGCTCGGCGCCGACAAGACGCTGGTGGTCCTGCCGCGCCGGGCCCGGCGCGAGGTCCTGGCCGACCCGACCCACGTCGACCAGGTGCTCATCAACCTCGCCGCCAACGCGCGCGACGCGATGGCCACCGGCGGCCGGCTGACGATCGGCACCGACGACGTGGTGCTCGACGAGGCCTACGCGGCGGCGCACGCTGTATCCCACCTCGAGCCGGGACCCTACGTGCGGCTCACCGTGTCCGACACGGGCTGCGGGATGGATGCGGTCACGGTGGCAAAGATTTTCGAGCCCTTCTTCACGACGAAGCCCGTGGGCGCCGGCACCGGACTCGGGCTCTCGACCGTGTACGGGATCGTCAAGCAGCACGACGGATTCATCTGGGCGTACAGCGAGCCCGACATCGGCACGGTGATGAAGATCTACCTCCCGGCTGCCAGCGCCGACGCCGTGCGCGACGCCGTCGTTGAAGCCCCTATGATCGAGCGGCAGGGGCGCTTCGAGTCGGCGGTGGTGCTGGTGGTGGAGGACGAGCCCGCGGTGAGGAACCTGGTGCGGCGCTCGCTCGAGGGGGTGGGGCTGATCGTGGCGGAGGCGGAAAACGGACGGCAGGCGCTGGAGCTGGTGGCCGCGATGCCGAAGGCGCCCGCGCTGGTCTTGAGCGACGTCATCATGCCTGGGCTCAATGGCCGCCAGCTGAGCGAGGCCCTCGCTGTGACCCGGCCCGACGTCCCGGTGCTCTTCATGTCGGGCTACACCGGTGACGACGTGCTGGCGCGGAGCCTGCTCCCGGCATCGGCTCCGTTCATTCAGAAACCGTTCGCCCCCGAGGAACTGGTGGCGCGGGTGCGGCTGCTCCTCGCGAGCACCGCCGCCGAGCAGCGCTAGTTCAGCGCCGCGTCGAGCGCGCCGACGGCGCGCGGATCCAGGGCCAGCCGGTCAGGCGCGCCCAGCCGAGGCCCGGCGCCACCACGAAATTCGAAGTGCCCCCCGCTCATCGCCCGCTCGTGCAACACGAATCCGCCGCTGGGCAGCAGCAGCCGGCACCCCAGCACCCTGTCCGCCAGCGCGGCGGCGGGTTGCCAGGTGTCCGGCTCCACGCCGGGATAAAGGTGGGCGAATTCGGGCTTGAGTCGGGCTTGGCGCGTCATCGTGGACCTCCCCTGGGGTCGCGGGGTCATTGCGGCAGGGAGGTCAATCTAGGCCCGGGAGTCGCCGCTACAAGCGCTCATTTTTGTTCGGGTCGGCCAACGTCGGTGTGTGGAGGATGTTGAGGGTAAGTCGCGCGCGGCACGCGTGCTATGGGCCATGTGTACATGTGTGGAGTATGTGGACGCACGGAACGCATCTTTTCAACACAATCTTGGTCAGCCCATCATGGCGCCGCGCAGCGCGCCGAACCGCTTCCGGTACTGCGAGGGCGTGAGCCGCACCTGCCGCCGGAACAGCCGGCGAAAGAAGCCCGCGTCCTCGTAGCCCACCTCCAACGCGATCGCCTCGGCGGGCCGGTCGCTCGTCTCCAGCATCTCCTTCGCCGCCTCCAGCCGGAGCGTGTGGACGTACTCGAGCGGCGCCATCCCCGTCGCCACCTGGAAGCGCCGCTTGAAGGAGCGCTCCGCGATGCCGCTCAGCCGCACCATAGCCGCCACGGGCGAGGGCTCGCGGTAGTGCTCGGCGATCCATGCCTGGCACCGCGCGATCACCGCGTCGTCCACCTGCCGTGTCCGCGCGAGTCGTGCAAACGGCTGCTGCCCGGCCACATGCCAGTCGATCAGGTTGAGCTTGGCCACGTGCATTGCCGCATCCACGCCGGCGAACCGCGCGATGAGGTAGAGCGCCACGTCCAGCCACGACGTCCCTCCGCCCGCCATTACGAGACGCTGTCCCTCGCCGGCCAGCACCAGCGCGCGCTCGGGGTGCACCGTGACTGCTGGATACCGCCGGCGCATGACGTCGCAGTAAGCCCAGTGAGTCGTGGCGTCCATGCCGTCGAGCAGCCCGGCCTCGGCCAGGAGCATGGCCCCCGAGCACGCGCTCGCGATCGTGGCCCCCGCCTCGTAGCGTTCCCGGATCCAGGCGACCTCCTCACGAAATCGGCCGTCCAGCGGCTCGCCCGGCGGCACCGCCATCTCGGGGACACAGATGACCTCGGCCCCCACGGCGGCGGCGAGATCAGCTTGGGGCACGATCTCGGCGCCGTTCGCGGCCCGTATGGAGCCCGAGTGACGGCTGACGATCGTCGGCCGCATGAGCTCCGGGCCAGCCTGCCCGTCCACCACGAACCCCCAGTCGCGGCCGGCAGAGGCGAACAGGTCGTAGAGCCCGAACACGACGGACGCCGTCGTCTCCGGAAACGCCAGCACCGCGACGTCGACGGGCCGCGCGGACCGGTGGCTGGCCGATTTGTCCGGTTTCATGCCTGAATGGCCTTGGTGGGCGGTGGCGAACGACCATAGGTTCGATCCACACTCGAATCTATCGTGCCCCGCACCGACGGAGAACCGCCATGAGTACGTACCGCCAGCGCCTGCCTCAGCTCCGCGACGAGCTGTTTCTGACCGACGGGGGGCTGGAGACCACCCTGATCTTCCACGAGGGCGTTGCCCTCCCGTCCTTCGCTGCGTTCGACCTGCTCAAGGACGAGACGGGGACCGCGGTTCTGCGCCGCTACTTCGATCGCTACGCGGCGGTCGCCCGAGCGCAGGGAACGGGGCTGGTGCTGGAGACCCCGACCTGGCGCGCGAACCCGGATTGGGCGGCGAAGCTCGGCTACGACGCGCTCGCGCTGGCCGACGCCAACCGCCGGTCGGTGGGGCTGCTGCTCGAGGTGCGGAACGAGTTCGGCGGCGGCACCCTCGTGATCAGCGGCAACCTGGGCCCCCGCGGCGATGGCTATCAGGCCGCCGCGCGCATGAGCGCCGCCGAGGCGGAGGCATACCACGCACCGCAGATCCGGGTTTTCGCGGAGACCGACGCGGACCTCGTCGCGGCGTTCACGATGACCTACGCCGAGGAGGCGATTGGGATCGTGCAAGCGGCGAAGGTGGCGGGGATGCCGGTCGTTATTTCGTTCACTATCGAGACCGATGGCCGGCTCCCGTCAGGCGAGACACTGGACCAGGCCATCGCGCGGACCGATGACGCGACCGGCGGCGAGCCGGCCTACTACATGGTCAATTGCGCTCACCCGACGCACCTGGCCGGCGCCCTCGAACGTGGCGGCGCGTGGCGCGAGCGGGTCCACGGCCTCCGGGCCAATGCGTCACGGCGGAGCCACGCGGAGCTGGACGAGAGTCCCGATCTCGACGCGGGCGATCCCTACGAGCTGGCGCGACAATACGCCGAGCTCAGGGCCGCGTTCCCCCGGCTGTCGGTAGTGGGCGGGTGCTGCGGGACGGACCATCGCCACGTCGACGCGATCGGTCGCGCGCTTGGACGGCCGGCAGGCGTTGGCGCTCCGGCCGCCTTGACCTGAGAAGTAAGTGTTGCCCTGGAACAGCGCCGGGAGCACGAGGCCGGGCCGGACGATGAACTCGCCCGGCCCGGCGGTAGGCACGCGATGCTGCGGACCGAAAGCGCCCGAACGGCTTACTGCTGGTTCGGCAGGTTGTTGTGGTTGTTCATGGTCAGGAGCCTCACAGAAGGAAGTGGCGTCCGCGGCTGGTTGCCGGCTCGAGCGATCGGTCTCACCGGACCGGATGCATGCTCGACTTGGACGTGCCCTCCTCTATTCCACGATCCGTGCCAGGCGGGGCCGATCCTGGCCGGCTCCGGCGACGCGCGGCTATGACCCTGTGAGATAATCCGTTCGAGGTGGCCGGTGGGCGCGGCCCCGGCCGGCGGGGTTACTGGAGTCCGACACAGTTGTCGAGCCGGACAGCTGGGATCGACAGTATTGTCGACTACCCGAACAGCTACCGGGTCGGCTATGATGCCCAGGCCAAGGAATACCGGCCGGAGCCCGCGCGCGCCGGACGGGCTTCACCCTGAGCCGGATCTCGCCCTGAAGCTCGCCGCCCTCGTCGACACCTCCCGCAGCGTCGCGGCCACGCGCAGTCGCCGCGACAAGATCGCCCTCCTGGCCGAGCTGTTCACCCGTGTGCCCCCCGAGGAGATCGAGCTCGCCGCCTCCTATCTCGGCGGCGTCGTCCGCCAGGAGAAGCTCGGCCTCGGCTGGGCCGGCCTGCAGGCGGCCGACACGGCGGCGGTTCCGGGTACCGGGCTTTTCGACGCCGACGCCGAGCCTCCTGCGATTGGCATCGAGCTCGCCGAGCTGGATGCAACTCTCGAGCGCATCGCCCGCACCACTGGCAAGGGCTCGGCCGACGCTCGGCGGCGGCTCCTGGGCGAACTGCTCGCGCGGCTCGGCGACGACGAGCGGCAGTTTCTGTTCGGCCTCGTGATGGGCGAGCTCCGCCAGGGCGCGCTCGACGCGCTGGTAATCGAGGCAGTGGCCCGCGCGGCCAGCCTTCCGGGGGATGACGTGCGCCGTGCCGTCATGCTGACGGGGGATCTGCCGCACGTCGCCCGCGCGGCGTTGATCGAGGGAGCCGCGGGGCTCGCGCGGTTCGCCGTGCAGCTCTTCCGGCCGCTGCTGCCGATGCTGGCGGGCAGTGCAGACAGTGCGGCGGAGGCGCTCGCCGAGCTGGGCGAAGCGGCGCTCGAGTGGAAGCTCGACGGCGCACGGGTCCAGATCCACAAGGCGGGCCAAGACGTCCGGGTGTATTCGCGCCGCCTCAACGAGGTGACGTCCGCGGTGCCCGAGATCGTTGACGCCGTGCGCGCGCTGCCCGCGCGCGAGCTGATCCTCGAGGGCGAGGCCATCGCCCTCCGCCCCGACGGCATCCCACACCCGTTCCAGACCACGATGACCCGCTTCGGGCGCCGGCTCGACGTGGAGCGCGTGCGCGAGACGGTGCCACTCACGCTCTTCCTCTTCGACCTGCTCTACCTCGATGGCGTCTCGCTACTCGACGAACCGCTCGCCCGGCGTGCGGCGGCGCTGGCCGATGGCGTGCCGCCATCGCTCCTGGTGCCGCGCACCCAGACCGCGTCGGCCGAGGAGGCCGAGCGCTTCCTCGCGGACGCGCTCGCGCGCGGGCACGAAGGCATCATGGCCAAAGCGCTCGACTCGCCCTACGAGGCCGGCCGCCGTGGGCGCAGGTGGCTCAAGGTGAAGCCGGTCCGGACACTGGATCTCGTCGTGCTCGCCGCCGA
Organism: uncultured Gemmatimonadales bacterium; assembly: GCA_963728705.1. Classification (GTDB taxonomy): domain Bacteria; phylum Gemmatimonadota; class Gemmatimonadetes; order Gemmatimonadales; family GWC2-71-9; genus CAVVWJ01. The sequence goes on along the minus strand of CAVSLY010000006.1, from coordinate 114,106 downwards.
GTGGGGGCACGGCCGCCGGCGCGGCTGGCTCAGCAACCTCCACCTCGGTGCCCGGGACGACATCCGCGGCGGCTTTGTGATGTTGGGCAAGACGTTCAAAGGCATGACCGACGAGCTGCTCGCCTGGCAGACGACGAGGCTGCAGGAGCTCGAGGTGTCGCGCGACGGGCACACGGTCCACGTGCGGCCCGAGCTGGTGGTCGAGGTGGCGTTCAACGATCTGCAGGAGAGCCCGCAGTATCCCGGAGGGCTGGCGCTCCGGTTCGCGCGGGTGAAAGGCTATCGGCCGGACAAGTCCACCGCGGAGGCGGACACCTTGTCCACGCTGCAGCAGATCTGGCGCCGGCAGACGGGCCTGGAGCCGCCGGAAATCCGGCCAGCGCCCTAGCGGTCTCTTCCCCGCTGGCGCATCGCGGCTCCGGTGCTCATTTTGTCCGCTATCGGGTCCATTCCGCTCCTTCACACCACAGAGGCATTATGTCGCCGCATTCACGGCTCCCCGCGCTGTTGTATCTCGCCGGCGCCGTCGCCGCTTGCCGTGCCGATCGGCCTTCGCCCGATACCGACACGGCCGTCCCGTCCAGCGCCGCGGTCGCTGCCGAGCCGGCGGCCACCACCACGCTCAGTCCCGTCACCGTCACCGCCACCGACTTCAAGCTGGACATGCCGGCCACCGTCCCATCGGGGGCGGTCAGCCTCCGGCTGGTGAACAGCGGCAAGGAATTCCACCACGCGCAGATCGTCCAGCTCGACCAGGGGAAGACAATGGCCGACTTGAAGACCGCGCTGGAGCACGAAGGCCCGCCACCGCCATGGCTCCACTTTCTCGGGGGCCCGAACGGTATCGCCCCTGGGCAGGAGGCGACGAGCATCGCCTCGCTCGCGCCGGGCAAGTACGTGTTGCTCTGCCTTATCCCGGGCCCCGACGGCGTGCCGCATCTGATGAAGGGAATGATCCAGCCGTTCGAGGTGACTGGCGGAGGTGTGGAGGCCGCGCTCCCGGTCGCCAGCGACACGGTGCAGCTCGGCGATTACAGCTTCGAGTCGGCGCGGCCGATCACGCCGGGACAGCACACCTTCCTCGTCACCAACACCGGTCAGCAGCCGCACGAGCTGGTGCTGCTCCGGCTGGCCCCCGGCAAGACGGTGAAAGATTTCGGGGTGTGGGCGACGACCGGTGGGATGAAGGGCCCGCCGCCGGCGTTACCGCTCGGCGGCGTGGCAGTGCTCGATCATGGGGCCAGCGGAGTGTTCACGGCGGACTTCGCGCCGGGGGACTACGGGATGATCTGCTTCGTGCCGGACTCCAAGGACGGGAAGCTCCACCTGATGCACGGCATGATGAAGCAGATCACCGTCGGGCGGACGTAAACAGCCCGGCGTACTGCCCGTATCCCTCCGACTCGAGCTTGTCGGCCGGCACGAACCGGAGCGACGCGGAGTTCATGCAGTAACGGAGACCGGTCGGCGCGGGGCCGTCGTCGAATAGGTGGCCCAGATGCGAGTTCCCATGCACCGACCGGACCTCCGTACGCTCCATGCCGAGCTGGCGGTCGGTGGTCGTCTTCACGTTGGCCGGATCGAGGGGCCGCGTGAAGCTGGGCCAGCCCGTCCGCGAATCGTACTTGTCGAGCGAGCTGAACAATGGCTCGCCTGACACCACGTCCACGTAGATTCCGGGCTCGTGGTTGTCCCAGTAGGCGTTGGCGAACGGGCGCTCGGTCCCTTCGTGCTGGGTCACGGCGTACTGCTCGGGCGTGAGCCTCTGACGCAGTTCCGCATCGCTGGGCTTCCGGTAGGTCATTTTCGTCGTATCTCCCCACAGTTCATGGAGCCGAGCGTCCCGCCGGCAGCCGATCCGGTAGGCCTCATAGCGTCCGGGATTCTTGCGATAGAACCGCTGATGGTACTCCTCGGCGGCGTAGAACGGCGTGGCCGGCTGGATGGCCGTCACGATGGGCGTCTTGAACCGGTGCGAATCGTCCAGCGCCCGTTTCGACTCCTCCGCCAGGCGGCGCTGTTCGGCGTCGTGGTAGAAGATGACGGACCGGTATTGGGGCCCGTGGTCGCAGAACGCCGAGTTGAGGGTGAGCGGGTCGATGTGGTGCCAGTAGGTGTCGAGCAGGCGCTCGTAGGAGATCCGGGCCGGATCGTACGTCACCCGGACCGATTCCGCGTGGCCGGTGCCGCCGGTCTCGACGTCCTCGTAGGTCGGGTTCGATGTCTTGCCCCCGGCGTACCCGGCCACGACGTCGATCACGCCCGGAACCCCGTCGAACGCCTTCTGCATCGACCAGAAGCACCCGCCGGCGAACGTCGCCACGCTCTGGCCAGCGGGAGCGGCCGGGACGGTCACCGGGTCGCGGGCGGGTCCGGGCGCGGCATCGGCGGGTCGGCAGGCGATCGTCAGCACGCCAAGAAGGCCGGCCAGGCCGGCACCGGTCAGAGAGAGCAGCGAGGTGGAACGCACGGTGTTCATCCTGTCGGAGACACCCACAGAACGTCGCCAGCCCCGAATTGGATCCCTAATCGGCGGCCGGGCGTGCCGCCAGGAGCACCTCTACCCCGCCGACCGTGCAGCGCCGAGCGAAATCCTCGTGCTCGGCCCGGGCGGCGTCCGGGAGCCCCTGATACCACCCGGCGAGGGCCTCGAGTGGGGCAGACCGGCCCTCTTCCAGGACCTTGAGCTGCTGCTCGATCAGGGCGACCCGCTCGGGGTCGGTGGTGAACTCGAGCCGCTCCTGCAGCCCGGCGCACCGTTTCTCGATATCACGAATCGTCTTCGCCTGCCGCTCGATGTGGGTCGGCCGTGGCGGGGGCGGTGGTTTCTTGGCTCTCATCCTCTCAATATACGGCCCGAACCCCCCAAGAGCAGCATCGGGCCCGTGCCTCCGGGCCTGGGCCCGCTATCGCGCTGCCAGGGCCAGCGTTGGAGTGCCGGCCAGGAGCTCGCGGCGCACGATACCGGCGCGCGCCAGCACGCGCGAGGGGTAACGCCAGCAATCGGGCGTGTTGGTGCCGCGGACGCAGCCGTTATAGCGCAACAGCGCCGCGGTCGAGGTGCTGGTGCGCTTCAGGTTGCGCGCCAGGATAAGGGTGCCGTGGCATATGTTGCTGTCCACGTCGACCAGGTCGCTCGACTGGCAGAGCTCGGCTCCGGCATGCATCGGCATCACCTGCATGAGCCCCTGCGCGCCGACCGAGCTTCGGGCTTCGGGCTTGAGGGTCGTGTTCTCCGTCACCAGCACCGCCGCGATCAGCGACGGGGGGACCTGCTGCCGCCGGGACTCACGCAGTACCGCCCGGCTGATGCGGCGTACGAGGACGCGATCGGTGTTGTAGCGCCCGAGGAACCGCTCGAGCGGGCGACGGATCTCCGACGCGGGCAACAACGCTTCCGCGCGGAGGCTGTCCGCATGGGTGCCCCACGCGGGAGACGCGGATCGTGCTCCGTCCACGCTGGGCGCCGAGCTGGAGTTACCGCCGGTCACATCCGTCATCGAGACCGCCCGGCCCGCTACAGTTGCCGGCGTGGGCACCAGCAGCAGAGCGAGCAGTCCGGTTGAGATCGCGCGCATGGTTCCTCCCGTGCCGAGGGTCGTCGCGCGAGCCGCAGGACCTTGCAGCCGCGCATCCGATGGCACCGGTGCCGCTATCGGCACCGTGCCACGGCCCCCAGGGAGGCAGGTCCCGGGCTCACCCGCGCCTGGACGGAACCCGTTGTGCCACAGCGCCGAAGGCAGATATTGCATGCAGGTGAGCCCCCGCCCGCTGTGGCGCCGCCACACCAGCTCGGTCGCACTCACCCGGGGTTCGGCAGTTCTCCTCCGGAAAGGAGTACACGGTGCCCACGGTCTCCCTCGGCGCGCTCTGGCTTCCCATCCTCCTGTCGGCCGTTCTCGTCTTCGTCGCGAGCAGCATCATCCACATGGTCCTCGGCTACCATCAACGCGATTACACACCGCTTCCGAACGAAGACGCCGTCCGCGCCGCCATCAGGAGCGGCAATCCTCCGCCCAAGCAGTACGTCTTCCCCTACTGCGCGAACCCGAAGGAAATGAGCTCGCCCGAGATGCAGCGGAAGTACGTCGAAGGGCCGGTGGGCGTGCTGAATCTGCGGCCCGCGGGCGTGCCCGGCATGGGGGCCAGCCTGGTCCAGTGGTTCGTGTTCACGCTGGTCGTGTCGTTTTTCGTGGCATACGTCGCATGCCACGCCCTGCCCGCCGGCGAGGCGTATCTCAAGGTGTTTCAGGTGGTGGGGGCAGTCGCGTTTCTGGCGTACGCCGCGGGACAGCTCCCGGCGGCGATCTGGATGGGGAAGCCGTGGGCGGTGGCGTGGAAAGAGGTTTTCGATGGACTGGTGTACGGGCTGCTGACGGCGGGGACGTTCGGGTGGCTGTGGCCAAGGTGAGGGTGAGCGGGCCTGACGCCGGGAGGGGGTGCTCGGGGTGACTCGGTGAAGGAGCGCCGTGCGCACGCTCAAACCACCAGCAGCTCTGTCTGATACTCCCCTGGCGTCACCAGGATATCGCCCTCCTGCACCACGACGTTCACCTCGCTCCGCACGCCCGTCTCCCCCGGCAGATAGACTCCCGGCTCGACCGAGAAGCCCACCCCCGGAATCAGCAGCCGGTCATCGTGCGTCTCAGTGTCGTCGATCGGTGGCCCGAAGCCGTGCAGCCCGTAGCGGTCGATCGAATGCCCCGTCCGCGCCACACGGTAGTCGAGATACCCGGCCTTCCCGATGACGTCCTTGGCCGCGGCGTCGGCGTCGGCGCCGCGCACCCGCTCGCCGGTGCGGACCCGGCGCCGGATCAGGTCGAGCGCCGCGTCCCGCGCCTCCCGTACCACCGTCCAGAGCCGCGCGTCCCGCTCGGATGGCGCACCGATGGCAGCCATCCAGGTCTGGTCGGCGTAGATGCCGTTCGGCTCCGTAGCCCAGAGGTCCAGCAGGAGCAGGGCTCCGGGCACGATCGGCGCGTTCTCGTCCGCCGTCGGATCGTAGTGCGCCCGTGCGGCGTTCGCCCCCCAGCTCACGCTCGGCCCGCTCTCGGTGACTAGGCCCGCGCGGTCGAACCGCTCCCGGACCCACACGGCCAGCTGGTACTCGTTCATCGGCTGGTCGGTGTGCGACCGGCCGCCCGCAAGCGCCAGCGCATCCCGCGCGATCGACGCGATCGCCTCGGCCGCGCGACGGTGCGAGCCGATGTCGTCCGCCGTCCACACCGAGCAGTAACGGGTCACCAGCTCAGCGGACGGCACCAGCGTGGCGCCAAGGCCGCGGAGCAGCTCGGCGACGCCGGCAGGGATGCCGTCGAGATAGGGGATGGCGCCCTCGGGAGAGTAGTCCACCGCGAGACGCTGGCCCCGCACGAGGCCGCCGAGCTCGGCCGAGAGCTGCTCTCGCGTGATCCAGACCTGCTTGGTCCACTCGGCCGGCCACCAGCGCCAGAGCTCGGCGTCGACCGCGTGCACGAGCGCCGTTGGCGGTCCCATTGGCGGGACGAGCACGTAGACCCGCCGGCTGCCGATGATCTGCTCGCCGAGCACCGCGGCGGCGATCGGGTTCCGGCCGCGGAAGTCGAACAGCAGCCAGCCGTCGACGCCGGCGTCGGCGAGCAGGGCCTGGAGGCGGGGGAGATCGGCGGGGGTCAGCATCACGGGGCGGCTCCCGTCGCCGTGGGCGCGGCGTCGACCCGCTTCGACTCGACGTAGTAGTTCTCGTCCACCCGGAAATCCTCCGGCTGTTCCAGCCCGACGTCCGTCGTCTGCCACTTCTCCGTCGGCGCGAGCCGCACCGACCGGCCCTTCCCCACCAGCACCGCTACCGGCATGTCGAACCCGGCCACCACGTTGGCCCAGCGGTACGTGAGTGCGGCGCCGCCGATGCGGTACTCGAGCACCGGCACCTTGGTGGTCGTGAGGTACTGTTCGAACACGCGGTGCAGATCGACGCCGGCATGCGCGCTCATGTACTCCTGGATCTGACGGCCGGTGACGATCTGGTGCGCGAACTTGGCCTGCACGCCCCGCAACACCGTCCGCCACGTGGTGTCGTTCGCTATCACCTGACGGATCGTGTGCAGCATGTTGCCGCCCTTGTAGTACATGTCGACCGGCCCATCGGCGTTCACGCCGTACGGCCCCACGATCGGATGCTGGTTCTGGATCAGCGCCCGCGTGCCTCGCTGATAGGTGGCGCCGGCCTCCCGCCCGTACCGGCACTCCGTGTACAAGGACTCCGAGTAGTTGGCGAAGCTCTCGTGCACCCACATGTCGGCGATGTCGGCGGTCGTGAGGCTGTTCCCCCACCATTCGTGGGCACTCTCGTGGATCACGATGAAGTCCCACGTCAGGCCCCAGCCGGTGCCGGACAGGTCCGTGCCCTTGTACCCGTTCCGGAAGCCGTTGCCGTAGGCCACCGCGCTCTGATGCTCCATGCCGAGGTGCGGCGCCTCGATGAGTTGGTATCCGTCGCGGTACCAGGGGTAGGGACCGAACCAGCGCTCGAAGCACTGGAGCATCGGCTTCACCTGCTTCCACTGCTCGCGGGCAATCTCGATGTGCGCCGCGAGCGGGTGGAAGTCGAGCGTGAGCGGGCCGGCCTCGCCCTGGTAGGTGTCGGTGTACTGCGCGTAACGCCCGACGTAGGGGGCCACGTCGTAGTTGTTGATCGGACTGCCGACGAACCACTCCCAGGTGGCCCATCCGTCGCCCGGGCGCTCGACACCGCGCAGGCGGCCGTTGCCGACGACCTGGAGCGAATCGGGGGCGGTGATGGCGACGCGCTGGCTGTCCGGCTCGTCGGCCTGCGTGTCCTTGGTGGGCCACCACACGCTGGCGCCGAGGTGCTGACAGGCCGTCGAGATCCAGCTGCCGCCGTCGGGATCGCGCGCCCAGATGAGCCCACCGTCCCACGGCGGCCGGGTGGCGATGGTCGGCCGCCCATGGTAGTAGACAGTGACGGTCTTCGTCGCCCCCTTCGGCTGCTTGGCGACGAGGGTCACGAAGAATGCGTTGCCGTCGCGCCGATAGGTGAGCCGGCGGCCGTCCTGCACGATGCTGTCGACTTCGAGCGGTGTCTGGAGGTCGATCTGCATGGCACGCGAGCGGCCCGTCACCCGGTAGCTGATGCCGTTCCAGCCGCGGACGGTGCTGTCGGCCGGATCGAGCCGGACGTGGAGGTTGTAGAAGGCGACGTCCCACCAGGCACGCTCGGGCGTGATGCTGCCGCGAAGCGTATCGGCGTGGGTGAAGGTGGGCTCCTGCGCCGAGGCGGTCGCGCACGCGGCGCAGGCGAGCAGCAGGATCCGGGAGGCGAGGCCACGAAGGGCGTGCGGCATGATCATCCGAGATAGGCTGGGACGTAAAGGGCAGCACGTGACGCGGCGTATCCTACACGGCCTGCCCGGGACCGGAAAGTCCGCCGCACCGACGCGGCGTTCGTACTACGGCGGGCCGGCGGCCCGGATTCAACGCTGGCAATCCCGGCGAATGGAGCCCATCTTGGACGCCATCACAACCACCTACATGGAATGCCCGCAGTGCGGGCGGAAGGCGCTGAGCGTCGCGACCCGGTGCCCGCATTGCGCGGTTGCCTTTCCATCGAGGCCGCTCCAGCGGTCGGCGCCCGGCTACCGGCTCGACCGGCTGCGACCGGTGCTCGCCGTGGGCGGGGTCCTGGTCCTGGGCGCAGTCCTGCTCGCGGTGATGGTGCCACGCCTGGGGTCGAAGGCCACGCCTCCGGCTCGGCCCGCATCCCCCGACGAGATGAGCCCGACCCTCACCACGCCGCCCGGCGCCGTGGCGACCGATTCCACGGCTCGGGGTGCCGCCTCCGACGGCCTGGCCCCGGTCCAGCTACCGGCAGTGTCCCCGGCATCCGTCACGCCCGCCGCTCCCAGCCTCGTCAGACGATTCGCCCGGACCTGGGCCAACGTCCGGGGCGGGCGCGGCCGGGCCAGCCCGGTGGTCCGCGTCCTCAATCCGGGCGATGCCGTGCCTGTCGATTCCTTGAGCCGCGGATGGTACCGCGTCCTGCTCGACAGCCGGGCGGTGGGTTACGTGCACCGCTCGAACCTGGATCCCGTGTCTCCCCCGCGCTGAAACCACCCCGAGTCTCCGGCGTAAGTCTGAGTAGGGCTTCCTCTCAGATACATCAGCTGTCTCCATTCGTAACGCCGCCGGAGGGCCATTCAGATGCGCCGCACGCTTTCACCGCCGATTTACGCCTGCACCGCCGCTGCCGTTGCCGTCCTCCTGGGCGGATGTAACCCCGGGAAATCCGGTACCGAGTCCGCCAGCGCTACGGTCACCGATTCCGCCGCGGCGACCGTCGCCAATGCTGGGGCTATCCCGCTCTCCAGCGCCTCCGAGGAGGCCCGCGGGCTGTATCTCGAAGGACGGGCGCTCTCGGAGCAACTTCGCGCGCACGACGGCCGCAAGCTCTACGAGCAGGCCGCGGCAAAGGATCCCACGTTCGCGATGGCGCACTACCAGCTCGCCGCCAACTCGGCCACGGCCAAGGATTTCTTCTCGCACCTGAAGGAGGCGTCGGCGCTGGCCGACCGCGCGTCCGAGGGCGAGCGGCTGATGATCCTGGCGCTCGAAGCCGGCGGGAACGCGAATCCGGCCAAGGCGCTCGAGTACCAGCAGGAGCTCGTGGCCAAGTATCCCAACGACGAGCGGGCCCGCTTCCAGCTCGGCGGCGGCTGGTTCGGCCAGCAGGAGTACGACAAGGCGATCGAGCAGTACCAGAAGGCGGTCGAGCTCAACCCGAGCTATTCACCCGCCTACAACATCCTTGGCTACGCCTACCGCGCGATCGAGAAATATCCGGAGGCGGAGGCCGCGTTCAAGAAGTACATCGAGCTGATCCCGGGCGATCCGAATCCCTACGATTCGTACGCCGAGCTGCTGATGAAGACCGGCCGGTTCGACGAGTCGATCGCGCAGTACCGGAAGGCGCTGAGCGTCAACGAGAACTTCACGCCGTCCAAGGTCGGCATCGCGACCAATCTCATGCTGCAGGGCAAGCACGCCGATGGCGCCAAGGAGATGGACGCGCTCTACCGGGCCGCCCGCGACGACGCCGACCGGCGCAACGCGCTGTTCACCAAGGGCGTCATCTTCGTCGATGCGGGCAGGACCGACGCGGCGCTCGCGGAGATCGAGAAGGAATACCGGCTCGACGCGAAGCTGGGCGACTCGACGAACATGAGCGGCGACGCCCAGCTCCTCGGCAACATCCTGCTCGATGCCGGCCGCACCGACGCGGCCGCGAAGAAGTTCTGGCAGGCGCTCGACGTGGTCGAGAAGTCGAGCCTGTCGGCCGAGGTCAAGCAGGATACCAGGCTTGCCGGCCGCTACAACGACGCCCGGATCGCGCTGGCCAAGGGGGACATCGCGAAGGCGAAGACGGAGGCAAAGGCGTATGAGGAGGGGGCGGTGGCGCGCAAGAACACCTTCCGCGTGCGCCAGGCGCACGAGCTCATGGGCAGCGTTGCGATGGCGGAGAAGCAGTACGACGCGGCGCTGGCGCATTTCGCCCAGGCCAACCAGCAGGATCCGCAGGTGATCTACTGGACGGCGATGGCCCACCAGGCGAAGGGCAACGCCGCCCGCGCGAAGGAGCTCGCGGCGAAGGCGGCCAACGCGAACGTGCTGCCACAGGTGACGTACGCGTTCGTGCGGGAGAAGGCGAAGAAGTTGTCCTGACCGGACAGGTTCAACAACCGAGTCACCCTGAACAAAGTGAAGGGGGCATGCCTCAAAGCATGCCCCCTTCGCTGCGCTCAGGGTGACTCGTGCGGGAGGGAGGTGGCCCCGCCCCTGCCCCAACCCTCACCCCAGCGGCCCGATCCCCGTGAACAGCACCCGCGTCGCCTCCGGCTTCCGGCTGTCGAACTCTGTCTCCTTCACGCGCGCCGTCCCTTTCTGCCCGGTATCCAGGAACAGCGAGAACCGCTCGTCCGGCAAGATCCCATCGATGCTGCGGGACATGAACGCACCGCTCCACGACTGCCGCCCCCCGCCCGTGTCCGTCACGGTCAGCTCGATGTCGAGCTGATCCATTCCCTTCCGGTTCGAGCGTTCGATCCGTGCCTTGTGCGCAGACATGCGGCCACCTCCGTGGAAAGTTGTCGCTCCCGCTTGGCAGAACGGCCGGCCCGCCCAGAGGCGAGCCGGCCGTCACCGAGCCATGCGGCGTTCGGTGATTCGGGCTACTGAAGCTTGACGACGTTCTCCGCGGCGGGGCCCTTCTGGCCCTGCACGATGTCGAACTCGACCCGCTCGCCCTCGGCCAGGCTCTTGAAGCCCTGGGCCTGGATCGCCGAATGGTGGACGAAGCAGTCCTTCTGACCGTCCTCGGGCGTGATGAAGCCGAAGCCCTTGGCATCATTGAACCACTTGACCGTGCCGGTAGTGCGCATTGTTCCTACTCCTGATAATGGTGTAATCGGAGTGGAACATGCCACGACCGACTACGGTTCGCGTGGATTCCGCCTCCACGCGGGGCTCGGCTGCCGCGGCGCAGCACTGCGCCAGGAACGACAACCGGAAAAAAGGACATGAAAAAAGGGGTCGGCATCAACGCCAGCCCCCTGCCTGATTACGTCGAAAACGGGGGCACCTGTGCCCACCGGATTACCAAGATATCACGGGGCACACGAAACAGCAATGGGCGCGTTGCGCCGGGTCGAAGTGGGGCAACGGTCTCCCAACCCCTCCCTTTGCTCCCCGCCCCCTCCTATACTGTCCTGCACTGCGTGCCGCTTTCCTCTCGAGGTTTTCCATTACCACGCTGCGACCGACCCGATTCTTCGCCCGTGTCCTCCCCGGCCGCTCGGACGCGGCCGAGGGCCTCCTCACCGGGCCCATCCGCGGCGAGCTGCTCGGCGCCGAGCACCTGGCCGAGCGCGCGCAGGACCTGGCGGAGGGCCAGCGACTCTCCGCGCGGCCCGCCCGCCGGCGTACCCCGCTCCTCGCCCGACTGAATGGAACCCGCCGCATCCTGGACGATGCCCAGGCCCGCCTCACCGCCGCCTCCGACCGCGGCGTCGACGTCGGCCCCGCGGGCGAGTGGCTGCTCGACAACTACCACGTCGTCCAGGAGCACATCGGGGAGGTGCGCGAGAGCCTCCCAAGCGGCTACTACCGCGAGCTCCCGGTGCTGAGCGGGGGCCCCCTGGCGGGCTATCCACGGATCTACGAGCTCGCCATCACGCTCATCGCGCACAGCGAGGGGCGGATCGATCTCCAGAACGTCAGCGGCTTCGTCGAGGCGTTCCAGGAGATCGCGGTGCTGACCATCGGCGAGCTCTGGGCAATGCCCGCCATGCTCCGCCTGGGGCTGATCGAGAATGTCCGGCGGATGGCGCTCCGCACCGTGCACCGGCTCGACGAGATCGGAGCCGCCGACGCCGCGGCCGCGGAGCTGGCCACGGCGGGGCGCGAGGGCAGCGCCTCGCTCGAGGCGGCGCTCGCCCGCTTCGCGTCCGATCCGCCGCCGCTCACGCCGACCTTCGTCTCCCGTTTCCTGCACCAGCTCCGGGTCGAAGGTGCCGCGCTCCCCGCCGTCGTCCGGCTCGAGCAGTGGATCTCCGAGGAGGCACTGAGCGCGGAGGAGGCCACCGCCCGCGCCACCCAGCGGCTCGCCCTCACCCAGGTGGTGATGGCCAACAGCATCACCAGCCTCCGCGCCATCGCCCGGATGGACTGGAAGACGTTCGTGGAGCGGCAGAGCCGGATGGAGGCGGTGCTCCGCGAGGATCCATCGGGCTTCTACCCCCTCATGACTTTCGCCACGCGGGACCGCTACCGACATGCGGTCGAGCGGATCGCGCGGCGGACGCGGCGGAGCGAGGAGAGCGTGGCCCGACACGCGGTAGACTGCGCGCGCCTGGGGGAGACCCGAGTGCCGGACGACCCGCGCCAGCGGCACATCGGATACTACATCGCCGACGACGGCCTGGCCGAGCTCGAGCGATTGACGGGGTATCGCCCGAAGTGGGACGAGACGGTCTACCGCTGGGTCCGCCGCCATCCGAACGCGGTGTTCGCCGGCGGCATCGTCACGGCCACGGTCGCGGCCCTCGCCGCGGTGCTGTGGCTCGGCGGGCCGATGGTGCGCGCGGACTGGCTGGTGGTGCTGCTGCTGAGCCTGATCCCGGCCAACGACATCGCCGTCAACGTCGTCAACCAGCTCGTCACCGCCTTCCTCCCGCCGCGCCCGCTGCCCAAGCTCGACCTGCACGAGCACGGCGTCCCGCCCGAGTACCGCACCGCGGTGGTGATCCCCACCCTCTTCGGCAGCGTCGAGGCCGTGCGCGAGGCGCTGGAGAACCTCGAAGTTCAGTTCCTGGCCAACCGCGAAGCCCATCTCCACTTCGCCGTGCTGAGCGACTTCACCGACGCGGCCGCCGAGTCCCGCCCCGACGACGACGCCATCACGGCCGCCGCGGTCGAGGGTGTACGCGCCCTCAACGCCCGCTACGCCCCCGAGACGCGGGACGCGTTCTACCTCTTCCATCGCCCGCGCCGGTGGAATCCGCACGAGGGCGTGTGGATGGGATGGGAGCGGAAGCGAGGCAAGCTCGCCGAGTTCAACCGGTTCGTGCTCACCGGCGCGCGCGACGCGTTCAGCATCCTCGAGGGGGACCCGGCGCCGATGCGGAGCGTCCGCTACGTCATCACCCTCGACGCCGACACGGTGCTCCCGCCCGACGCGGCGCCGCTGCTCGTCGGCGCCCTGGCGCACCCGCTCAACCGCGCCGTGTACGACCCCGCGCTCGGGCGCGTCGTCCGGGGCTACGGGATCCTGCAGCCGCGCGTGGGCGTGTCGCTGCCGAGCGCGCACCGGTCGATCTTCGCGGCCATCCACTCCGGACATCCGGGCGTCGATCCGTACACCACCGCCGTCTCCGACGTCTACCAGGACCTTTACGGCGAGGGCAGCTTCACCGGGAAGGGCGTCTACGACGTCGAGGCGTTCGAGCGCGCGACGCACGGCCGCTTCCCCGAGAACACCCTGCTGTCGCACGATCTGATCGAGGGGAATTACGCGCGCGCCGGCCTTGCCACCGACGTGATCGTCTACGACGACTACCCGACCCGCTACCTCACCTTCACCCGCCGCAAGCACCGCTGGATCCGGGGCGACTGGCAGCTGCTGCCCTGGCTCACGGCGACGGTGCCTGGCCCCGGCGGTCCCGAGCGAAACCGGCTCTCGTTCCTCTCGCGCTGGAAGATCATCGACAACCTGCGGCGCAGCACCACCGAGATCGCGCGTGCTCGCGTTCCTGGTGGCCGGCTGGACGCTGCTGGCCGTCCCGCCGCTCCGCTGGACCCTGCTGGGCCTCGGTGCGCTGGCCGCGCCGTGGCTGGTGTCGCTCCTGCTCGCGGTGCTGCGCCCCCCGCTCGACAAGTCGTGGCGCGCGTATTACGCCGCGGTGGGCCGCGACGCGGCCACCAGCATGCGCCAGCTCGGCCTGGCCATCGTCTTCCTGCCGCACCAGGCGTTCGTGTCGGCGGACGCGATCGTGCGCACGCTCTGGCGCATGGCGGTCTCCCACCGGCACCTCCTCGAGTGGCGGACGGCCTCCCAGATCGAGCGCGGCATGACCGACTCGGCCCGGGTGGTCTGGCGCGGGATGTGGCCCGCGGTCGCGCTCGCGGGCGCGATCCTGGCCGTCGGTCGTCTGGCGGGCATCCACCCGCACCAGCGCCGGCGTGGCACCGTGGTGGCTGCTCGCCCTCGCGGTGGCGCCGCTTGTCGCCGCGTGGCTGGCCGCGCCGTCGGTGGCCCAGGCCCTCGGCGCCCCTGCCGAGCGTCGCGACCGGCGCCTGCCGCCCGACAGCCGGCGGCAGGCACTCCGCTACGCCCTGCTGCACTGGCGCTTCTTCGACCGGTTCGTCACCGCCGAGAGCGCCTGGCTCGCGCCCGACAACTACCAGGAGACCCCCGAGCCGATCGTGGCGCTGCGCACGTCACCGACCAACGTCGGACTCCAGCTCCTCGCCACCGTCAGCGCGTTCGACCTCGGCTTCCTCTCGCTCGACGACATGCTGCGGCGGCTGGAGCTCGTGTTCCGGACGCTCGAGCGGATGCGGCGCTTCCGCGGCCACCTCTACAACTGGTACGACCTGCGGGATCTGAGTGTGATGGAGCCGGCGTACGTGAGCACCGTGGACAGCGGCAACCTGGCCGGGCACCTCATCGCCCTCCGGCAGGCCTGCCTCGCACTGGCTGACGGCCCGATCCTGGATCCGCGGATCTGGCACGCGCTCGATACCTCGCTCACGCTCGCGGAAGAGCGGCTGCTGACGCTGCCGGCGGAGGCCGCGGCGCTCGAGCACCTCCGCTCCGCCCGCGCGGCGCTCGCGCTGGCCGGCGAGCCGGTCACTGCCGCCGCGCTCACCGCGGTGAGCGACCCGCTCGCGAGCGCCGAAGCCGCCCTGACGGCCGCCGGGCTCGCGCCCGAGGTACTGGCGCCGGCGATCGAGTGGATCACCTGGAGCCGGCGCCTGGCGGAGGGCCACCGCGAGCTGCTCGGCGCGTTCGACGCAGCCCCAGTCGAGCCCTTGCGCCGGCTCACCGCCACCTGGGCCGACGCCGCGAGCTTCGTCACGCGGCTCGAGACCCTGGCCGACCGCGCGGCCACCTTCGCCATGGAGATGGACTTCCGCTTTCTGTTCGACGGCGAGCGGAAGCTGTTCGCGATCGGCTTCCAGCAGGCCACGCACTCGCTCGACGGCTCGTACTACGATCTCCTCGCCTCCGAGTCGCGGCTGGCGAGCTTCATGGCGATCGCCAAGAACGACGTTCCCGCCGAGCACTGGTTCCGGCTCGGCCGCCGGCTGACGTACGCCGCCGGGGAACCGGCGCTGGTGTCATGGAGCGGGAGCATGTTCGAGTATCTGATGCCGATGCTCGTGATGCGCTCCTTCCCCGACACCGTGCTCGCGCAGACCTGCGCGGGCGCGCTCGAGCGGCAGATGGCGTACGGCGGCGAGCGGAGCGTGCCCTGGGGCGTGAGCGAGAGCGCGTACAACGTGCGCGACCGCCACCAGACCTATCAGTACCGGCCTTTCGGCGTGCCCGACCTGGCGCTCAAGCGCGGCCTGGGTCGCGAACTGGTGGTGGCGCCGTACGCCTCGGTGCTCGCGACCATGATCGACCCGCAGCGCGCGCTGGCCAACCTGGCGCGGCTCGAGGACAAGGGCGACGCTCGGGCCCGTACGGCTTCCGCGACGCGGTCGACTACACTCGGCCCGATGACGACGGGACCTTCGCCGTGGTCCGCGCCTACATGGCGCACCACATGGGCATGGGGCTGGTAGCGCTCACCAACACGCTGGCCGGCCAGATATGGCAGGAGCGGTTCCACGCCGACCCGGTGGTGCGCTCGGCCGAGCTGCTGCTGCACGAGCGGATCCCGCGCCGGCTGGTGCTGCAGGAGCCGCAGGGCGCCCGGCGGGACGAGTCGATGCCCGAGGCGGAGATCGAGCGCCCTGCCGTCCGCGAGCTCGATGACCCCGACAGCCCGAACCCGCACGTGGCCCTGCTCGGGCACCTGCCCTACACGATCATGGTGAGCCACTGCGGCGGCGGATACAGCCGCTACGAGTCGCTCGCCGTCACCCGCTGGCAATCGGACGGCACGCGCGACGCCTCCGGTCAGTTCTGCTACGTGAAGGACCTGGCCACCGGCCGGGTCTGGTCGGCGGCGCACCAGCCGGTGTGCGCGCCGGCCGACTGGTACCGGGCCTACCTCGCGACCGACCGGGTCACCTTCCATCGCGCCGACGGCGACATCGAGACCCGCACCGAGATCGCCGTCGTTCCCGAGGACTCGGCCGAGGTGCGGCGGGTGACGCTCACCAACAACGGCGACACGGCGCGCGAGCTCGAGCTCACGAGCTACGGCGAGATCGTGCTCTCGACGCCGGAGGCCGACCGCGCGCACCCCGCCTTCGGCAATCTCTTCGTCGAGACCGAGTGGCACGACTGGTGTTGCGCCATCACCGCCACCCGCCGCCCGCGCTCGGCGACGGAGCAGTCGCTCTGGTGCGTGCACGTGGTCGACGACGGCCGCGAGCGCGTGGGCGACGCCACCTGCGAATCCGACCGGGCCCGCTTCCTCGGCCGCGGCCGCTCGACCCGCGACCCGGCGGCGCTCGAGGCCGACGGGCCGCTGTCGGGCACGCACCGGCGCGGTGCTCGACCCGGTCTTCGCGATCCGGACCCGCGTGCGACTCGCGCCCGGGCAATCGGCCTCCGTGGCCTTCACCACGCTCGTGGCCCCCACCCGGGACCGCGCCTTCGAGCTGGCCGACCGCTACCACGATCCGCACGCCGCGCAGCGCGCGCTCGACCTCGCGTGGACCTCGAGCCAGGTCGAGCTGCGGGAGCTGGGCCTCACGCCCGGCGACGCGGCGGTGTTCCAGGAGCTGGCCGGCCACCTGTTCTACGGCGGGACCGCGCTCCGCGCGCTCGCAGGCCGAGCTCCGGCGGAACCGCGGCTCGCAGCCCCTGCTCTGGGCCACCGGGGTCTCGGGCGACTGGCCGATCCTGCTTGCCACCATCGACGCGGCCGAGGGCCTCCCGACGCTCCGCCAGCTGCTCGCGGCGCACCGCTACTGGCGCCGCCGCGGGATGACGGTGGACCTGGTCGTGCTCGACGGGCACGCGCCGAGCTACCTGCAGGACCTGGGCGACCGGATCACCGCCGCGGTCTACTCCGTGGCCGACGGCGGATCGCTCGACCGGCCGGGCGGCGTCTTCGTCCGGCGGCGGACCTGGTCGGCGCCGACGAGCTGCTCATGCTGCGCGCCACCGCCCGCGCGCACATCGCATGCGACGGGCGCCCGCTCGGCCGGATCCTCGCGACGCTCATGACCACCGACATGCCGCCCGATGACGAATTCGACCCGCCGGGCCCCGAGATCCGGGCGCCAGCGCGGAGCGATTCGCGGGTGATCCGCGCAGTGCGCCTGATCGGCTCGCGGCTTCCGACGCTGCTGAGCCCGCTGGCGTACCCGGCGGGCTCCGAGCGGCGGATGCGCCCGCGCCGGTCCAGCCCAACGCCACGGGCGGCGTTCGAGAACGGCTTCGGCGCGCCTGCGCTCGGACGGCGACTACGAGATCGAGGTCTGCGGCGACCACGTGCCGCCGGCGCCGTGGTCCAACGTCATCGCCAACCCGCACGGCGGCTTCGTGATCACCGAGCGCGGCGGCGGTTTCACCTGGGCCGCCAACAGCTTCTTCTTCCGCCTCACCCCGTGGTACAACGATCCGGCCAGCGATCCGGTGACGGAGGCCCTCTACCTGCGCGACGAGGACACCGGCGAGCTCTGGTGCGCGACGCCGGGGCCGGTCCGCGTGGCGCCGCCATACACCGTCCGTCATGGCGCGGGCGCCACGACGTTCGAGCACGTCCAGCGAGACGTCGCGACGGTCTATACCCTCGGGATCGCCGAGGACTGCCGCGGTGAAGATCGCCCTGCTGCGGGTGACCAACACCGGCCCCGAAGTGCGGCGGCTCACGCTCACCTCGTACGTGGAGTGGAGCCTCGGCGTCCTCCGCGAGCACACCCAGCACCAGGTGCGCACGGTGTTCGACCGCACCCAGCAGGTCATCCTGGCGCAGAACACCTTCGACCCGCAGTTCGCCTCGTGGACGGCGTTCCACGCGATGAGCGAGCCGGTGACGGCACACAGCGGCAGCCGGCGCGAATTCCTCGGCCGGAACGGCACGCCCGCCGCGCCCGCCGCGCTCCGCGGCGATGCCGTCATGAGTGGCACCACCGGGTCCGGGATCGACCCCTGCGCGGCGCTTCAGTGCGCGGTCGAGCTGCAGCCGGGCGAGTCGCGCGAGATCGTCCTCCTGCTCGGCGCCGCCTCGGACGAGGCCGACCGCGCGCGCGCTTCTGGGCGAGTATCGCGACGTCGGGCGGGCCGAGGCCGCCCTCGAGCGCACGGTGGCAGGATGGGCGAAGCGGCTCTCGGCCGTGACCGTGCGCACGCCGGACCCCACCTTCGATGCCATGCTCAACCGGTGGGCGCTCTACCAGGCGCTGGCCTGCCGCCTGTGGGGCCGCTCGGCGTTCTACCAGAGCGGCGGCGCCTACGGCTTCCGCGACCAGCTCCAGGACGTGACTGGCCCTGGTGTACGCCGAGCCCGCGCTCGCGCGCGAGCACATCCTCCGCGCAGCCGCCCGCCAGTTCCTCGAGGGCGACGTGCAGCACTGGTGGCACCCGCCGAGCGGGCGCGGTGTCCGGACCCGCTTCTCGGACGACCTCGTGTGGCTCCCGTACGTCGTGGACCACTACGTGCGCTCGACCGGCGATGCCTCGGTGCTCGACCAGTACGTCCCGTTCCTCACCATGCGCGCGCTCGAGCCCGGCGAGCACGAGGTCTACGACCTGCCCCAGGTCACCGACGAGCACGGCAGCGTCTACGAGCACTGCCTGCGCGCGCTCCGGCGCGCCTCCACCGCGGGCGCGCACGGCCTGCCGCTCATCGGGATCGGCGACTGGAACGACGGGATGAACCGCGTGGGGGTCGAAGGCCGAGGCGAGAGCGTCTGGCTGGCGTGGTTCCTCGTCACCACGCTGCGCGCCTTCGCGGTGCACGCGGAGGCGCGCGGCGACCTGGCGGTGGCGCGGCGAGCTCCGCCGCCACGCGGACGCCTACGCGGTCGCGGTCGAGACCCACGGCTGGGACGGCGCCTGGTACCGCCGCGCCTACTTCGACGACGGCACTCCGCTCGGCTCGATCGGCGAGCGACGAGTGCCGGATCGACTCGATCGCCCAGAGCTGGAGCGTGATCTCGGGCGCCGGCGATCCGCACCGCCAGGCGCAGGCCATGCGCTCGCTCGAGGAGCACCTGGTCCGCGAGGACGCGCGCCTGCTCCTGCTGCTGACGCCGCCCGTTCGACCAGACGCCCCACGACCCCGGCTACATCAAGGGCTACCTGCCCGGCGTGCGCGAGAACGGCGCGCAGTACACCCACGCCGCGCTCTGGGCCGTGCTCGCCACCGCGCATGCAGGGCGACGGCGACCGGGCGTTCGAGCTGTTCCAGATGCTCAACCCGCTCACGCACGCCCGCACGCCCGAGGAGGTCGCGACCTACAAGGTCGAGCCCTACGTCGTGGCGGCCGACGTCTACACGGCCGAGGGCCAGCTCGGCCGCGGCGGCTGGACCTGGTACACCGGCTCCGCGAGCTGGATGTACCGCGTCGGCCTGGAGGGCGATCCTGGGCCTCAGGAAGCGGGGCGATACGCTCTACATCGAGCCCCGGGCGCCGGCCGCGTGGCGGGAATACACTATCGAGTACCGCCACGGGCGGAGCCGGTACGTGATCGGGGTGCACCACGAGGACGGCGAAGCGCGCGGGGCGGTACGGGTGACGGTGGACGGAGTGACGTCGGTCGACGGCGGGATTCGGCTGGTCGATGACGGCGGGGAGCACGCGGTGGAGGTGCGGCAGGAGGGGAGCTCGGTACTGGAGTCGTCGTGATCCGTCCACGCGGGGCGCCCCTCAGGGCGCCGCTTCGCTCAGCCGCGCCACCGCGTCGAGCACCACGTGCGGCTGTTCCTCCTGAATGTACTGGCCGGAACCACGCACGCTGTCGGCCCGGAAGTTCGGCAGCCGGTCGCTCAGCATCTCGCGCTGATCGTGCGTCACCTCGGCCGGGTGCGATACCGTGCCGACCAGCAGCCGCACCGGCATGGCGCATTCGTGCAAGCGATCGGTGAGGCTGTCGGTCTCTTTCGCCTTCGACATCCGCTGGTACGCGTCGATCGAGCCGCCCATGTCGGCGGTCTGCCCGGCCGTGTAGCCGCGGATCACGGCATCGGTCACCCAGGTGGTGTCGCCCGAATTCTTGACGATCTCGCGCCGCACGTCGTGCCGGAGCTTGGATTCGTCGAGCGCGAACTTCACCAGCCCTCCGCCGAACTTGAACGCCTTCTTCATGCCCGCCGTGGCCGCGCTCTCGGCAGGGCCGCCGTCAATGGAGAGGAGGCCCCGTACCAGGTCCGGCCGGCGAACGGCCAGGCGAAACGCGATGGCCGCGCCGCTGCTCTGCGCGACGAACAACGCGCGGCGGACACCGAGACTGTCGAGCGCGCTGCTCACCCGCGCCGTCTGTGCGGTGTACGAATAGTCGGCATCCTTCGGGTGCGACGACCACCCGTAGCCGAGCGGCTCGACGACGATCGTCTGATAACCCAGGGCCGCGAGCGGGCCGGTGAGCATGCGGTACGTGTAGGCGGCGCCGAAGAGGCCGGGAATGAGGACGAGCGGCTGGCCGGTGCCGATGCTGGTGGTGCGAAGAATCTCGCCGGGGGCCACCTGGATGTCGCGCACCACGGCGGTATCGACCGGGGGCGCGGCCAGGCGGGCGAGGGTGAGGACCAGTCCGAGGCCGTTCACCAGTTGAGGATCTTCAGCTCGTCGAGACGTCCCGCGACGGACGCGAGCGACAGCACGCTCAGCTCCTTCCGGAACCGCTTGGCGGCGTCCCGGACAGCGGGCGACACCGGAGCCCCGGTCTCCTTGCGATACCGTCGATAGGCGGTGCCCAGGTCCTCGAACACCCGGCGGAGCGAGCGGGCCTCCCGCAGTTGCTCGGGCGTCCGCGTCATGGCGGCCGACAGCGGATCCAGCGTGGAGCGGCGGCGCGAGGCTCGCGGTCGCGTGGCGCTCGCCCGGCGGTCTACGGACTCTCCGGCGTCGTTCACGCGGGCAATGACACGATCGATCAGCTGCTGGGGAAGGGCGGCATCAGCCGACGAGGCGGTCGGCCGGATCGGAAGGATCGACATGGGGGGCTGCCAGTGGTAGCGAGAGACGCCTCCGTGCCAGAGCGGGAGGAGGGTATACGGAAGTTACCCGGCTGCACCTCGAATGGCGAATGCCGCCGGGTGAGCCCCCACACTCGTCACTCGGCGCGGGGCGGCGGCGAGCTCTCGTCGCCCACGGGCTCGTCGGCCGGGACGTCCGCGCGCTCGAGCTTCCGCTTGAGCTTGTCCTCGCGCTTCTGCTGCTTGTGCAACTCCTTCTGCCGCTTCTCATAACCGTAGTTGCGCTTGGGCAAACGAGACTCCCAGGTGGGCCGTGGACATCGTTCGGGATGGCAAAGCGCGGGCCGGACGCCCACGCGTATGCATCAAGGTAGTCGGATGGCTGGCGACCCGCCCGAATCGGTTCAGCCGCGCGGCCGCACCGCCGGCTCGATGAACAGCTCGTCCACGTAGCACCAGCTCCAGTCCTCGCCCGGCTCGAAGCTCCGCATGAGGGCGTGGTGGGACGCGTGGAAATGCTTCGTGGCGTGCTTGCCCTGCGAATTGTCGCAACAGCCCACGTGGCCGCACTCCTGGCACAGCCGCAGGTGGACCCAGCGCGTGCCGGCCGCGAGACACTCCTCGCAGCCGTCGGGTGTACGGGGGGCAACGTTGCGGACGCCGGGAGTGTGGGAGCACTGCTGAGTCATGGGGGATTCCTCCTGATCGATGCGGAATATAGGAGCACGGCCTCAGCCCGCCTCATCCTGAGCCGAGCGAAGGATCGGCCGACGCATGCGAGTGAGGCTCGAAGCTCACCGCGATGTGATTAAACCTAGCCCTGCCGGAAGGACGTGCCTGCGACCACGCGTCAGGAGCAGGACGGCTCGCTCCAGGCTCGGCCGCCGCTCGTCACGCGGAAGACCTGGCGGATGCGTTCGCGTCCGGGCAGGTCGCTGTCCAGCTCGATGGCGACACGGCCCGTGACGAGCAGATCGTAAAGCCCGTTGAAGGCCTCGGGCCCCGGCGTATCGGACAGGCTGCCGGCCAGGACCGCGGTCCCGCCGACGATCGGCTGCTTGGGCAGCTCGAGCAACGTACCGCCGCCGTCCCGCGCGTCGATCAGCCTGGCGCCCTGGACGTGCGCGTAGAGGTCGACGCCAATCACGAGCCACGCAATCGCGCGGGCGGGGGAGAACGAAGCGTCGCCGTGAGTCTGCGAGAGCAACAGGTCCGCGTATTCAACGCGCGGGTCCGCCGGCGATGAGATCTGCGCCCGCGCCT
Source organism: uncultured Gemmatimonadales bacterium (assembly GCA_963728705.1). Lineage (GTDB taxonomy): Bacteria > Gemmatimonadota > Gemmatimonadetes > Gemmatimonadales > GWC2-71-9 > CAVVWJ01. The sequence goes on along the minus strand of CAVSLY010000006.1, from coordinate 92,027 downwards.
CGACTTGTCGCGATTCGTAGCCGCAGCCGCTCTCAACGAGGCAGCCGGCGCCAGGAAGTGTTGCGAGCGCGGCGAACAGAGCGGATCGGAATCGCATGTATGCTCCGACGCGGCGGGAGAGCCGCCCAGGCCAGCAGTGGAGGAGTTGCTCCGCGATACTAGCCCGTGGGCGTTCCTTGAGCGTGACTTCCACGCCGGACAGGTCGGTTTCGCCGTATTGACAGCGTTCCAACATGCCACTAAGATATATCGCAAGCTATATCGACCCGATCTATCGGCGTACTATCGGAGGTCATCTATGTGCAGTCAGCGCAGCGGTTTCGACTTCAGTGGCGGATTCCCCTTCTGGGGCCGCGACTGGGGCGAGTGGGGCCCGAAGCGGGGCCGCGGCCGGCGGCAGATGTTCGAAGCCGGCGAGATCAAGTTCGTCATTCTCCGCCTGCTCAAGGACAAGCCGCGGCACGGGTACGAAGTCATCAAGGCGCTCGAGGAGCGGATGGCGGGGTGCTACACGCCGTCTCCCGGGACCGTCTACCCCACCCTCCAGATGCTCGAAGATCAGGGCTACGTCCGCGGCGTCGAGGCCGACGGCAAGAAGGTCTACGAGCTTACGCCGGAGGGCCTCAAGTATCTCGAGGAGCATCGCGACCTCCTCGACGAGATCGTCGACCGCGTGCGCGAGACCGTGCGCGACTTCACCGGCGGCGCCGTCGGCGAGGTCCAGAGCGAATTCGCCCGGCTGGCGCGCACCACCTTCCGCCATGCCTGGCGGCGCGGCCCGGACGATCCAACGGTGAAGCAGGTCGCGGAGATCCTCAAACGGGCCGCCGACGAGATCGAGCAGGCATGGCAGGCGTCGACGGGGTCATCGTCAACGACGAGGTGACGTATGTTGTTCGGCATGCTGTGGTGGTGGATCATCCCGCTCATGTTCTTCATGATGATTGGGGGACGTCACCACCGTCGTCGGAACCGGGGCGGGTATCGGGACACCGAGCGGGGCGAGGTAGCGGAGCTTCGGCGAGTCGTCGAGGAGCAGCGGGGGTACATCGAGGAACTGGAAGGGCGGCTGGCGCGGGTGGAGGATGGGCTGGACTTCGCGGAGCGACTGCTGGCGGAGCGGGGAGTGGCGGCCGGGACACGCTGACTCGCTTGGCTGGCTCAGCGCGATTCGTCCGGAAGCGTCCCCGCCGGCATCATCTCGGGCGACTGCACCCCTCGCGCCGCGATCTCCACCATCCCCAGCTCGCCGAGCTCGGCGCCCTCCCCCACCGCACCCAGCTCCCGGAACCGCCGCGCCGAGACCAGCACCCGGCTCTCGAGCGAGCCCACTGCTCGGTTGTAGCTATCGACCGCCCGGTCCAACCCGCGCCGCACCTCATCGAAGTGCCCGGCCATCGTCCCCAGCCGCTCGTAGAGCTGGCGGCCGAGCTCGCTGATCTCCTGCGCATTCCGGGCGATCTGCTCCTGCCGCCAGCCATACGCAATCGCCCGGAGCAGCGAGATCAGCGTGGTCGGGCTCGCCGGGATCACCTGCTGGCTCACGCCGAACTCGATCAAGGACGGGTCGTGCTGGCAGGCCGCGCTGAAGAAGGTCTCACCGGGCAGGAACATCACCACGAAATCGGGTGCGGGCTGGAACTGGTTCCAGTACGCCTTGCTGCCCAGGCCGATCATGTGCTCCCGTACCTGGCGGGCGTGGTCCTTGAGCAGCAGCTCCCGCGCGGCGTCGTCCATGGTCCCGTCCACGGCGTCGAGATAGGCGGCGAGCGGCGCCTTGGCATCGACGATCACCGTCTTCCCGCCGGGCAGCCGGACCACCAGGTCGGGCCGGAGGCGGCCGTCGTCGCCCTCAACGCTCGCCTGCTCTTCGAAGTCGCAGTAGTCGAGCATGCCCGCCATCTCGACTACGCGGCGGAGCTGGATTTCGCCCCAGCGCCCACGCACCTGGGGCGCGCGGAGCGCCTTCACCAGGTTTCCGGTCTCGGCGTGGAGCGCCTGCTGAGTCTGGGCCAATGCCCGGACCTGCTCGACCAGCCCGGCATACGACGCGACGCGCTCCTTCTCAACCTCCTGCAGCTTCCCATCCACCCGCGCGAGCGACTCCTGGATCGGCCGCACCAGGTCGCCCACCGCCTGCTGCCGCCGCTCGAGATCCGTGGAGGCGCTCTGCTGGAACTCGCCGAGCTTGGTCTGGGCGAGCGCGAGGAAGCTCTGGTTGTTCTGCCGGAGCGCCTCGGCGGAGAGCGAGGCGAAGGCATCGCGCAGGCTGGTTTCGGCCCGCTGGAGCAGGGCGACCTTCTCGCCGGCGGCGCGGCGCTCGGCGTCGAGCCGCTCCTCCAGCCGGGCGACGCGGCTCCGCCCGGCGAGCCAGGCGGCGAGGGCCCCGGCGAGCGCGCCGATCGAGAGGGCGACGAGGAAAGGCGGAAGGTCCACGGCGATTGTTTCTGGCGACTGACGGTGGGGGGTGATACGTCGACGCGACGCCCCACCAACGTACCAACCAGGCTCAGCGCGGACAACCGGCACCTGTTCTCCCGGACGACCAGCACCCGCTCCGTGTCGCCCGACGTGCGCCCTGACACGGCATCTCCCGCCGCCGCGCCCTATCCTGGCCGAGCCTCTCACCCGGAGCCGTCCGACATGACCGACCTGCCCCTGCCCCCGCGCCCCTGGGTCGAACGCGTCGCCCGCGCCGGGTATGCCGCGAAGGGCGTGGTCTATCTCCTCATCGGCGTGCTGGCGATACAGGCCGCCGCGGGGGCCGGCGGGCGAACCACCGGCGCGTCGGGGGTGCTCCACGTCCTCCTGCACCAGCCGTTCGGCCGCTGGCTGCTGGCGCTGGTGGCTGTAGGCCTCGCGGCGTACGCCGCCTGGCGGCTTTACTGCGCAGCGGTAGATCCCAAACATCCCGGACGGCACGACTGGAAGCGCGCCGCCGTGCGGATGGGCTACACGCTGAGCGCGCTGGTCCACGGCGGCCTCGCCTGGCAGGCGGCGCGGCTCGCTCAGGGCCGGAGCGGAGGCAGGGCCGGCGATGGCCAGGCCGATCAACGGACAGCTGAGCTGATGGCGGCGCCGTTCGGCCAGTGGCTGGTGGGGCTCGTGGGTCTCAGTGTCGCGGCGTACGGCGTCGCGCAGATCGTGAAGGGTGCGCGCGGTCGAGGGGTCGAGCCGACGCGCGCCACCGATGTGCAGGTGCAGCGCGCGCTCGAGCGGGCCGCCCAGGTCGGGCTGATTGCCCGCGGGGTGGTGTTCGGGATGATGGGCCTGTTCCTGGTCCGCGCGGCGGTCCAGCACGACCCGTCCGAGGCCGGTGGTCTGGCGGAGGCCCTTCAGGAACTGTCCCGGCAGCCTTACGCGCCGGTGGTCCTGGGCGCGGTGGCGCTGGGGCTCGCGGCCTACGGGGCGTACCAGCTCGCCCTGGCGCGCTGGGCGGTGGTGCCGACCGGCTGAGCCGGCGCCTCAGCCATAGAGTTTTCGGCGGGTCCCGTTCCAGATATCGATCGACGTCGTGCCCAGCCCGCTTCCCCTGCGCGTCCTCGTCCTCACGGTAGACGAACACCATCGTCATCTGCTGGGCGCTGGCGAATGTGCGGCCGTCGCGAGCGCGCGTGATGAGCGGGAGGAAGGTCCCAGTATTGACGTACATCCGCACCGTCCCGTCGGGCGCGGCGGAGAAGTAGTCGTGGCGCGCGCGGTGGGTGTGCCCGTAGACCACACGCTGGATGCCGCCCGGTCGGAGCGTCCCCTCGAACACCGTCTCCGCCCGCGCCCCGGCCTGGAGTCCATCCTCGGACGGCAGCAGCGCCGGCACCAGCCGCTGCAGCCGCTCCAGCGACTCGACCCGCCCGCGGAACGACTCGAAGTCCGGCCCCAGTAGCACCGCCCGCGCCTGCTCCAGCCGATCCACCAGGTCGCCGGTGACGAGGTAATCCGTTTGGAGCCGGTCCCACTGCCGCGCCAGGGTGGAGGAGAGCAGGCCATCGAGCGCGCGGCGGAGGGCGTCGTGCAGCATCTGCCGGTGCTCCCGCACGCGCGCGCCGCCAATCCACTCGAGCCAGGCGAAGACGTCGAGCAGCGGGCGGAGGTTGTTGACGTCCTTGAGCTGGTCCACGAGCGAGGTCGGCGCGCCCAGGTCCCGGGCGTGGAACACCAACCCGCTCATCAACTCGGCCGTCACCGCCTCCCCGATCGCCATCACCTCATATGCCTCGGGCGCGAAGCGGTCGACGTGCTCCTTGGGCAGCAGCACGTCGCGCCGAAAGCGCCAGCCGTGTGTGTGCTCGTCCCACTCGTGGCCGTGGCGAGCGAGGACGCCGTACTCCGGCGCGTCGACCGCGGCGGCAAAGCCGGCGACCTGGGGCAACGACGCGCGCACGGCCTCGCGGAGCGAGGGAAAGTTCCACATCACCCGCTCGTGGTTGCCGATGACGTAGGTCGCGCGGAAAGGAATCGGGCCCGTCGTCAGGCTCGCGAGCATGGTGCGGAGCGCGGCCGCGGTGGGGGTCGCGAGAACGGCGCGCAGCACGGCCTGGAACTGGGGCTCGACCGTGGCGCGGTCGGCGTTCATGCCGGTCCGCGGCTCGAGTGTGCCACCCCAGGGACGGTGCGCCATCGGAAGGGCTGAGCGGTGCCAGTAGTCGCTGCGGACGAGGTCGAGGATGTCGCCGAGGAGGACGAGGTGGATCTCGCGGGCACCGCGGCGGGAGGCGGCATCGACGATCTCCGCGCCCAGCAGCTCGAAGGCCTCGGGATTGACGTTGTTGGCGGTCGTTTCGTCGGTGATGTGGAGGTCGCTGACGAGGACGAGCATGCGGAGCTCCTGCTGGTGCGGGTGCGACGGATCATCATTCTAACCCGTCGCGGCCCGCCCCGCCTGCGTCACTGCGGCTCGATCAGCACGTTGGTCGAGGTGCGTCCGGCCCGGGTCACCAGCTTGAGGTGCAGCAGGCCCGTACCGGGGTCGTACCAGTAGCGATCGCCGGTGCTCGCGTCCAGCTCGGCCAGGTCCGCGGCGTGCGCCAGCGGCTGGGAGCTGTTGTAGTCGCGGATTGCCCGGAGCGCCGCCTGGGGATACGGCAGCGTCACTCGCGCCCACTCGCCCTCGCGTGTCCGGTTCAGCGTCAGTCGCGGCCGGAGCGGGACCGCGCCCGAGAACTGGAGCGTGTAGCCACGTCCCGGAATGACCGAGGCATCCGCGCGCGTCGGACTGCCCGGCACGCCGACCAGCGCGAGCGAGGCCGCGTCGTCACGGACGACGGTGAGCGGCGCCACCGCTTCGGCGTCGCTCCTCACGTTCAGGCCCACGTAGCGGCTGGGGCAGACCTGCGCGTTCCAGGCGGGCCGCACGGTGCAGTCGCCGCTCACCATGAAGGGTACGTTGGGGACGATATATGCCCCGGTCGTGCCACTCACCGCGCCATCGCGATCGAAGAACACGGCCGCCTTATCGCCATCCTTGTCGGCATGAGGCGTCTCGAGGTAGAACGGCGTGGCATTCTCGAAGGTGAGCGCGCCGGCGAAGTTGTCAGTGGCCACCGAGAAGCCGTTGTTGCGATTGAAGCCGAGGGCGCTCGAAGGAATCGAGCCCACGGCGGTGAAGTTGGCAAAGGTCACCCGATCCGCGCCCACGCGCCCGTCGTAGAACTCGAAGCCTCGGCGAGGGGTGGTGGAGGAGAGCCCGCCGCCGTTGTTGGCGGACTCGCCGACGAACAGCGCATCCTCCAGGAAGGTCTCGTTCGCGGCGAACGTCGCGCCGATGGCGTTGTCGGCCAGTACGGCATTGCTCAGCCGCTGGTCGCGCCCGCGGAGCCAGACCGCGCGCCCGCCGTGTTTGAACGCCGTCAGTCCCTTGAAGTCGGCCACGACGGCGGTGCTGGCGTCGGCCGGGTCGGTGCGTGGCGAGTAGAAGGTGACCTCGGTGTTGCCGTCGGCCATGGGGCCGTCGTCGACGTTGAGGCCCGCGCGCCGGTTCGAGTGGGCCACGTTGCCGCTGAACTCGCGCAGCGGGGTGCTCCGCGGAAGGCGGGGCGAGCCGGTCGAGAGACCAGTCGGCGAGGCCGGCAGCGCGTACCAGAAGCCGAACGCCTCGGAACCCGCCGCCGCGTTGTCGCGGATGGTGTTATCGGGGTTGGTGATCCAGAACGTGGCGGCACGGGTGTCGCTCGGGAGCACACCTTCGCCCGCGGCGGTCACGCGTGTGCCGAGCCCGAGGTTGCCGGCGACGAGGTTCCCGGTCTCGGCGCCGTCCTCGAGGAAGTAGCCGTGGCCGAGGTGGTCGTGGCAGACGTTGCCCTCGACGCGGGCGTTGTCGGTCCCGTGGACGGTCACGCATCGGTTGAAGCTCTTCCACACGCTGCTCCGGGCAAAGTACTGACCGTCGACCGGTCCCATCACGTGCCAGTGCATCGGGTAGCGGGCCATCAGGCCCTTCTGTCCCATGAAGTGCAGCTCGACGCCCTCGATCCGCAGCGTGCCGCCCATTCCGATCAGGTGGCCGCCGAAGCCGCCCGCGCTGGTCGCGCTGTCCCCCTGGATCACGATGTTGCGCGTGAGCAAGCCTACCTCGGCACGCTCGTCGACTGTGCGGCCGGCGATCGTCTGCAACTCCCCGTAGTGCGCGTAGGCCAGCGGCTGCGCCAGCGTCACCACTGTGCCGCTCCGCGCCGTCACCGTCACCACCTCGGCGCGGTTGGGGTCGAAGTCGGTCGAGGCCACGACCAGCTTGTCGCCGGCACGCCACGCCGGCGCGCTTGCCAGGACGAGCTGGGTAGCGCCGACCGGCGCGGTCGACGCGAGCCGGGTCCACCCCGCGCGCGGCTCGCCATGGAGGTCGAGCGTCCCTCCGGCCACGCCGAGCACGCGGTTGCCCATGCCCATGACGGATGGGGCGTCGGGGCTGCCGGTGAGGGTAATGGTCGCCCGATGCTCGAACGGCGCGGCCGTGGTGCCGATGCGGAGGGTTCCCTGCACCGCGATCCAGCCGGTCGTGAGGTCCAGATCGGCCTCGTCGAACACGAGCGCGCCCGAGATCGTGAGACTGGCCAGGGGCGGCGGGCTCACGTCCAGCAGGACCGTGCGGTCGGCCGAGATCACGACCGAGTCGCCTGCGAGGGGCACCTGACCCGCGGGCCAGGCGGAGGCATCGGACCAGCGCAGGGCCGGCGGCAGCGGTGTCTCGGGGCCAGGGTCGGTCGGGCCGGTGGCGTCGTCGGTCGAACAGCCGGCGAGTGCAATGCAGAGCACACCGAGGCGAAGGCAAAATGCCAGTCGGCCTTGCATGATGGCCTCGTACGGATGAACGGTGGAGGCTAAGTCGTAGCGGCGGAGACGGTGGGGAGCGGAGAGGCAAGAGTCGGGCGAGGCGGGCCTGCAATTGGTCGCACCCGCTGGCATCGGCGGCGACACGGCGACATCTTCAATTTGTCTCTGCCCAAGGTCCCCTGCTGGAGCGGTTCGAGCGTCGTCGATGAGTCCGGCCTACCTGACGTGCTCCGAGTGTGGCAAGCGGGCGCTGAACATCGCGACGCGCTGCCCGCAGTGCGGGTTCGAGTTTCCTGCCAGGCCAATCGAGCAGCGGAGCTGGGCTTCGGACTTGGGACGGCTCCTGCCGCTGCTGGTGGCGGGTGGCGTGGTTGCAGCCGCGCTCACCGTGGTGACCGTGGTGGTGCGGCGGACAGCCAGTCGCGCCGAAGGCCCGGCGACCGCCGAGGCGACCGCCACTGCAGGGTGGGAGATGGACACCGCGGTGGCCGCCGCCTCTCCGGCTGCGAACCGTCGTGAGCGCCGCTTCGCCCGCACCTGGACCAACGTACGGAGCCGGCGGAGCGTTGGCGGCGACCTGGTAGCGGTCCTGCTTCCCGGCGATACGGTGGTGGCCGACTCGCTCAGCCGTGGGTGGTGGCGGGTGACCTTCGAGGGGAAGGTGCTGGGGTATGCCTACCGGTCTACTCTGGTCACCGATCCGCCGCCGGTTGGACCTTAGGGCCGAGCGCGCGGCACCATGCCTCGATGGTCCGAACCAGCTCCTCCCGCACCTCCTCGTTGGTCCTGCCCGATCGCTTGAGCACTTCGAACGCGTGGTTCGCGCCGTCGACCACGTGCAGCGTCGCCGGCGAGCCAAGGTCGCCGCAAACCAAAGTGACGAGGGCGAGGTCGGCTAGGTCGTCGCGCGTCCCCTGCAGGAACAGCATGGGAATGTCAACACCGGCAAGATGCTCGGCGCGGCTCACACCGGGCTGCTTTGGCGGATGGAGCGGAAACCCCAGGAAGACCAGCCCCTGCACGCCGGCAAGCGGCTCGCGAGCCTGGGCGCCGGAAGTCATCCGGCCACCGAGCGACTTGCCGCCTGCGACAAGCGGGAGATCGGGCGCGAGGCGGGCGGCCGCGGTGACCGCGGCGCGGACGGTTGCCTGGAGCACTGGCGGAGGGTCCGGCCGCCTGGGACCGGCCTCCATGTAGGGGAACTGGTAGCGCAGCGTCGCGATCCCGCGCGCGGCGAGGGCCTTGGCGATGGCGTCCATGAAGCGGTGGCGCATGCCCGCGCCGGCGCCGTGGGCCAGGACGTACAGCAGCCAGGCGTCGGGTGGGCGGAGCAGGATGCCGGGCACGCTGCCGATGGTGGGGCCGGCGTCGATTTGGATGTCTTCCATGGTCACTCCGAGCTCGGCCTACTTCATCTCCGCCTGCAGCCTGCCCAGCGCCGCGGCCAGGTCGGGTACCACCTCGAGCACGTCTACCAGTGGATCCGCTTTGAGCTTCTTGAATCGCTCCGGCGCCGTCTTGATGGTGTGCTTCCTGATGTCGAGTCGCTTGTTCACCTCCCGCCACGCCAGAGGCATCGACACCGGCGCGCCGGGCAGCGGCCGCACGCTGAACGGCGCTACCAGCAGCTTGCCGGACCCGTTCTGGAGGTAGTCGACGTACACCCGGCCGTCACGCCGCGACACCTGGCGTGTGATCGTGGCGATCCCCGGGAGCAGGCCCACGAGGCAACGGGCGAGCAGCTCGCCGAGTGAGCGCGACTGCTCATGCGTGCACTGGCGGGCGAGCGGAACCAGCAGATGGAGACCGGAGGAGCCGCTGGTCTTCACGAACAGCGGCAGCTCGATCCGCTCACACAGGTCCCGGGCCGCAAGTGCTACCTCGACGACCTGCTCGAACGGTGCGCCTTTCGGATCGAGATCGAGCACGCACCAGTCCGGCCGTTCCAGGGTCGGCGCGCGGCTGGACCAGATATGCAGCGGGATCGAGCCGAGGTTGACGACGTAGAGCAGCGAGGCGACGTCGTCGCAGACGAAGTAGTCGATCTCGCGCTGGGTATCTTCGCTCCACATGCGCTCGGTGCGGATCCAGTCGGGCGCGAACCCCGGGGCGTCCTTCTGGAAGAAGGACTTGCCGGCGATACCGTCGGGATAGCGGGTCATCACGACGGGGCGGCTCCGGAGATAGGGGAGGAGCCAGGGCGAGATGGCGCGGTAGTAGGTGAGCAGGTCGCCCTTGGTGTAGCCGTCGTCGGGCCAGAAGATCTTCTTCGTGTTGGTGAGCTCGAAAGGAAGCTCGGTCGTTGGTGCGCGAGCGGCGGTCCCGCCTCTGTCGTCGTCCCGAGCGGACCGAGGGATCGGGTCGGTGGTGCGAGTGACGCTCCCAGCCTCACGCGCATGCCCGGAGCGATCCTTCGCTTCGCTCAGGATGACGTGCTTGCCCGCCGTGGTCGCGCTACTCTCCTGCTCCTCACCCTCACCGTGCTCCCGCGCGCCACCGTTACCACCCTCTCGCACGCACTCCTCCGGCCGCTTGTCATCCCGAAACCGGAGGAACACCGGCTGCCGCAGCAGCCCATCGTCCGTCCGCTCGGAGTACTCGACTTCGACCACGACCACCGGCTCGACCCACGTCGTCCCCTTCTCCTTCGGCACCGGCCCCCCGCATGGTGCGGCCGGTCGCTGTCGTCCCTTCAGCGTCCGGCTCACCTCGCCGAGCTGTTTCTCGCTGAATCCGCTCCCAACCCGCCCCGTGTAGGTCAGCGCTCCATCCACGTACTCGCCGAGATGCAGGGCGCCGAACCCGCCGCGTGATCCCTTGGGCGACGTGAATCCCACCACCACGAAGTCCCCGGTCTTCCGCGACCGCACCTTGAGCCAGACGGCCGAGCGGCCGGCCTTGTACGGCGCGGCGGCCTTCTTGCCGACCACGCCCTCGAGCCCGAGCCGCTCTGCCTCGTGATACAGCGCCTCGCCGTCCTCCTCCACGTGCTCCAGGTAGCGGAGCGCGCCCACCGGCGGCAGAACTCGTTGCAGGACCGACTTTCTCGCCGTGAGCGGAAGGGGGCGCAGGTCGAAGTCCTCGAACCCGAGCAGGTCGAAGGCGTAGTACGTGACCGGTACCTCGACCGCGGCGTGCCGGATGTCGATCGGCCGCCGAAGCCGTGCCCGGCTCTGCAGCCGCTGAAAGCTCGGCAGTCCCTGCTCGTCCAACGCCACGACCTCGCCGTCGAGCAGCACGCGGTCGAACGGGAGGGCGGCCACCGCGCGGGTGATCTCCGGAAATGCCTCGGTGTAGTCGTTCGCGTTTCGTGTGAGGAGCCGCGCATCGCCGCTTTGACGCGCGGCCAGGACGCGATACCCGTCGAGCTTGGGCTCGAACAGCCAGCCGGCCCGCGAGAACGCCCGGTCCGCCGATTCCGCGAGCATCAGCTTGGTGGTCTTCCCGTCGACCGGCCGGCGCGGCGCACCGAGGCGCGTGAGCTCACGGCGGATGGCCTCGCCGCGATCCTCCCCCGCCTTGAGGTCCTCCACCTTCAGCCCGGACAGCACCGATTCGGCCGGCGGCACGCGGTCCGGCGCGGCCCACTCGTCGCGCTCCTTGATGAGAAGCCACTCTTTGACGCCTTTCTTCAGCTTCACCAGCGTCCAGAGTCCGTGGAGCTTGTAGCCCCGGAGCTCGAAGAGCAGCTTCCCCTTCTCCAGCCCTTCGGCAGGATCGCCCACCGGCACCCATTGTCCCCGGTCCCACACGATCACGGCACCGGCGCCGTAGTTCCCCTCGGGAATGAGCCCCTCAAAATCGCCGTACTCGAGCGGATGATCCTCGACCAGCACCGCGAGGCGCTTGTCGGCGGTGTCGTACGACGGCCCCTTGGGCACGGCCCAGGAGCGGAGCACGCCATCCATCTCCAGCCGCAGGTCGTAGTGCAGCCGACGAGCGGCGTGCTCGTGCACGACGAACAGCCGGCCGTCGGCGCGGCCGATCGCGCCGGCCGGCTCGGGCGTACGATCGAGAGAACGCTTGGCGCGGTAGGTGGAGAGCGAGTCGGCCTTGGGCGGGCGTTTTCCGGGCAACCGGGTGTCCCTCCTCGCGTCATCCCGAGCGGAGCGAAGGATGACGATGGTTGAACCTGCGCATCCTTCCCGAATCCCAGCAGAAACCCAGGCGATTTACCGGCTCGGCGAGACACGCGGCCGCCCTGACGACTCTGAGATAACCTCAACCCCAGCCTTGAGCTACCCCCACGTTTCAGGCTGTTGCCCGCCCCGCTTCTTGCGGTGGCCCGATTCTGCCGGTATATCCTTTTCCACCTCAACCCAACCTCCCTCTCAACCCCATACGCCATGGCCGCCAGATCCATCGGGTCCGCGACGATTTCGTTCGGGCTGGTCTCCGTCCCGGTCAACCTCTACTCGTCGAGCGAGTCCTCTGCCAGCGTCAGCTTCAACATGCTGCACACCACGTGCGGCGCGCGGCTGAAGCAGCAGTATATCTGCTCGAAGGAGGCCACGGTCGTCGAGAAGGACGAGATCGGCAAGGGGTACGAATTCTCCAAGGGCCAGTACGTGCAGTTTTCGGCGGACGAGCTCAAGGCCCTCGATGAGAAGGCGACCAACGCCATCGACATCGCCGAGTTCGTCCCGCTGGCCGCAGTGGACCGGATCTATCTCGACAAGGTCTACTACCTGGGCCCCGACAAGGGTGGGGACCGGGCTTACCGCCTGCTCGTCGCGGCCCTCGAGGACACCGGCCGGGCCGCGGTGGGGCAGTATTCGGCACGGGGCAAGCAGCACCTCGTGCTCGTCCGCCCCATGGGCGACGTGCTGGTGATGGAGCAGCTCCACTACCACGCCGAGCTTCGGAGCGCCGCGGACGTGCCGAGACCGGACACGCCGGTGAAGGAGGGTGAGCTGGCGCTCGCGCGGATGCTCATCGAGCAGACCGCGGTGGACGAGTTCCGTCCCGAGAGTTATCGCGACCAGGTGCGCGAGCGCGTGCTCGAGGCCATCCAGCGTAAGGTCGACGGCCAGGACATCACCGCGGAGCCGAGCACTGCGCCGGAAACCAAGATCATCGACCTGATGGACGCGCTGAAGGCGAGCCTCGCCAAGCGCGGTGCCAGCACGGCGCAGAAGAAGCCGGCGAAGCAGGCGCTCGACACCGAAACGGTCGCCAAGGACTCGGCGGCAAAGCCGAGGAGGAAGGCCAGCGGCGCGAGGTAGCACTAAGTTCTATTCACCATGAAGTCCTATACCACCCGCGACGTGGCCAAGCTGCTCGGCTTGTCCGAGGCGCAGGTCCGCTCGCAGGCCCGGGGCTACCTGGCGCCTGACCGGGGCCCGCGCAACGCCTACCGGTTCTCCTTCCAGGATCTGGTTCTCCTCCGCACCGCCAAGACCCTCGGTGACGCGCGCATTCCGCCGCGGCGGATCCGCGGCGCGCTCCGGAGCCTGACGCGCCAGCTCCCGCCGGGCCGCTCGCTCAGCGGAGTCCGCATCACGTCCGAAGGACACCGTGTCGTCGTCCGCGACGAAGATGCGGCCTGGAACCCCGAGTCGGGGCAGCTCCTGCTCGACTTCGACGTGGCCGAGCTGGCGGCACAGGCGGCGCCGATGGCGCGGCGTCTCGCCCGCGAGGCGCGCCGCTCGGCCCAGCGGCTCACGTCGGAGCAATGGTACGATCTCGGCGTGGACCTCGAGACCGCGTCGCCGGACGACGCGTGCGACGCGTACGCGCGGGCGATCGCGCTCGACCCCCGGCACGTCGCGGCGCGGGTCAATCTCGGGCGGCTCCAGCAGGAGAGTGGGCGCCCGGCCGACGCCGCGGTCCAGTATCGCGCCGCGCTCCAGGCCGAGCCGGCCAACCCGACCGCCGCCTTCAACCTGGGCACCGCGCTCGAGGACCTCGGCCGGCGCACCGAGGCGATCGCCGCGTACCAGCGGGCGATCGCGTCCGACGAGGAGTTCGCCGACGCACACTTCAATCTGGCGCGGCTGTACGAGGAAGCCGGGAAGCGCACGGCGGCGCTGCGGCATCTGAAGGCGTATAAGTTGTTGATCGATGGGCGCTAGCACGCCGAGTCCGTCAACAGCACGCCGAGTCTGTCATCAGCACGGCGAGTCCGTCATCCCGAGCGCAGCGAGGGATCTTACTGCGCCGAGTTCGGAGCCCGGGTGAGAAGGTCCCTCGCTGCGCTCGGGATGACGGGGTTAGGCTCCGGATGACGAACACACCCATTTCACCCTGAGCCCCAATGCACATCCTCGTCGGCACCAGCGGCTGGTCATACAAGGAGTGGAAGGGCAGCTTCTACCCGCCCGACCTGCCCGCGGACGACATGCTCCGCCACTACGCCACCAAGCTGCCGACAGTGGAGATCAACAACTCCTTCTATCGCATCCCCCGTGAGAAGGTCCTCATGGAGTGGGCCGCCCAGGTCCCGCCCGAGTTCCGTTTCGTCCTCAAGGCCTCGCGCCGCATCACCCACATCAATCGGCTCACCGATGCCGACGACTCGCTGGCCTATTTCCTCCAGACCGTGAATGTCCTGGGCGACAAGCTCGGCCCGACGCTGTTTCAATGCCCGCCCTCGCTCAAGCTGGACCTGCCACGCCTGCGCGATTTCCTCGCCCGGGTGCCGCGGACCTGGCGCGCTGCCCTCGAGTTCCGCCACGACTCCTGGTTCACCGACGAGGTCTACGACGCACTGCGGGACCACGACATCGCGCTCGTGGCCGTGGACGAGGACGAAGGGGCGACGCCGTTGGTCCCCACGGCCACTTGGGGCTATTTCCGCCTCAGGCGAACCGTCTACACCACCGACGAGCTGCGAGCGTGGGCCGACCGGATCGGGAGCCAGTCGTGGCAGGAGGCGTTCGTATTCCTCAAGCACGACGAGGAGGGCAGGACGGGCCCGGACGCCGCCATGAGATTGCGTGAAATGATCTAGCCTACTGGCCCCGCGAGGCATCGTACTGCAGATTGGGACGTAGCACCCGCGTTGGAACAGGAGGCCCGATGACTCCCCGCGCGATGACTGCCCTCTCCGCCGCTCCCGACCGGAAGCCGCGGGATGACGAGATCGACGTCTACGGACTTACCCACCCCGGGAAGGTCCGCACCGACAATCAGGACCATTTTCTCGTCTGCGCACTGCGGAAGCAGATGGTGGTCCAGCACACCAGCATGGCCGAGGCGGATCAGCTCCTGGCCGGGAGCGAACGCGTCGCCCTGCTGATGATGGTCGCCGACGGCGTCGGCGGCGGCAACAAGGGTGAGGTCGCCAGCCGCAGCGCGCTCGAGGCCGTCGGCCGGTACGTCTCCCGCAGCATGCACTGCTACTATGCCGCAGGTTCCGCCGGCGACCAGGAGTTCTCCGAAGCGCTGCAGGAAGGGGCGTCCCGGTCGCACGACGAGCTGGTGCGGCGCGGGGAGGAGGAGCCCGAGTTCCGTGGCATGGCCACCACGCTCACCCTCTACCTCGGCCACTGGCCCCGTGCGCATCTGCTCCAGGTGGGCGACAGCCGCTGCTACTTGCTCCGGGGAGACGAGCTGACCCAGATCACGCGGGATCAGACCATGGCTCAGGAGCTGATCGACCTCGGCGTCATGACCCGGGCGGACACCAGCGGCACGCGCCTCGAGCACACTCTCTCCAGCTCTATCGGCGGGCGGCAGACCGCCCCCGCGGTCACCCAGTTCGAGCTGACGTGGGACACCGTCGTGCTGCTCTGCAGCGACGGGCTCACCCGCCACGTCTCCGATGACCGGATCCGCGACCGCCTCCGCTCGATGACCTCCGCCAAACAGGTGTGCGAGGCCTTGGTGCAGGACGCGCTCGAGGGCGGCGGAAGCGACAATGTCACGGTGGTGGTGCGGCGAGCAGTGGCGAGCGAGGGCTGACACCGACCGACCTGTCCCGCCCGGGGTTCGTAGCCATCGCCGAACGCGGGATCGGTGATGCGCTTACCCTCCTGCCGAGCCTCCGCGCTCTGCGCACCGCCCGTCCCGACCTGCGAATCGAGCTGCTCACCCCAGGGC
The DNA here is from genome assembly GCA_963728705.1 of uncultured Gemmatimonadales bacterium. Lineage (GTDB taxonomy): Bacteria > Gemmatimonadota > Gemmatimonadetes > Gemmatimonadales > GWC2-71-9 > CAVVWJ01. Next base: position 76,718 of record CAVSLY010000006.1, on the reverse strand, counting down.
TCTACCCACTTGCCGACAATCTGCGCGAGACAGCGGCAGTCCTGGATCACCGGCCGCTCGAGGGGCTCGGGGTCGAGGAGCGCCTCGCATGGCTCGGGTCGAGAAACGCCGGGTGGGTGTGGAACACTGAGGGTGAGCGAGGTCCCTGGACGGCTGCACTGCGGCGATCCGATCACCCGACCTGGGTGAGCGCGCCCGCCCAGCGGGAGTGGGGCAGCAGGCACGTCCTGCGGGTCCGGTTTGGGCAGTTACGGCAGTTGTTCCCCGGTTTAACGGCGCCCGGGGAAGTCGGCATGCGTCTAACGCCCGCACAGGAGGCCGCTCGCTGGGCGTTTCGGGCCGGCTTTCCGCACGATTCGGTGCTCGTCGCCATACAACCGGGTGCAGGAGACCCCAAGCGCAGCTGGTCGGCCGAGAAGTTTCGCGCCCTTGCGGTGGCGCTCGCGGAACGGCCACAGGTCACGGTTCTCTTCTTTCTCGGCGAGACCGATGTGCTCTTCCGCGCACCCGGGTACCTGCCCGACCGCGCAAACATCCACTGCGTGTCGGCGCCGCTGGAGGACGTAGTCCCCAAGCTGGCCGCCTGCGATCTCTGCATCGGCAACGACAGCGGCTTCTACCACCTGGCGTTCACCCTCGGGTTGCGAGTGGTGGGGATCCACCGATCGTTGCGTGGCGCGCAACGGTGGGCCTACCGCTCGCCCCGATCGCGGGTGGTGATCAGCTGGATGCCCCGGCAGCTTGACCAGGATTGGGCCCGGTGGGTCTCGGTGCCGCGGGTCTTGCGGGCGGCGCGCAGGCTCGCGCCGGAGCTCTAAGAACCGAAGAAGAGCAGCAGCAGGGCGCGGCCCCGCCAGCGGGTGTGTCGCCCGAGCCAGTCCGACGTCTCCTACCCCGACCACTTCTGAGCCCGCACCGAGCACCGTAGATTGTGCCCCGATGACTTCTCCCACGCCGTCCTCCGACCTCTCGAAGCTTCGCCTCGACCGCGATGATCCGCCCCCAGGCGGACGCCGAGCGTTCCGCCGGAACCTCATGCTGGCGCTCGGCTTAGTGCTGGTCGGCCTGGCCGTCTTTGTCGGGTTCGGCCGCGGAGGCGCGGTGCCGGTGCGCGTGATGGTGGTGGCGCCGGCATCGGGACCCGGGGAAGGCGCGTCGAGCCCTTCGGGTAACGCTTCCGTGACCGCCAACGGGTACGTCGTCGCGCGCACCCGCGCGTCGGTCGCCGCCAAGCTGCCGGGCCGGATCGCCGAGCTTCGGGTGAGCGAGGGATCCACGCTCCGCCGCGGCGAGGTCATCGCGCGGCTGGAGAACGCCGACTACCAGGCCCAGGCCGCCCAAGCGGAGGCCGCGCTCTCGACCGCGCGCGCCGAGCTGGTCGAGGTGCGGGCCGATCGCGACGTCCTCGCCCGGGACGCGCGGCGGCTCAGCGACATGCGCGCGAAGAGCCCGGACCTGGTGGCGGAGCAGGAGTACGACATGGCCCAGAGCCGCGCGGCCCAGGCCGCGGCACGGGCGCAGGCGTCGGAAGCCCGCATCGCATCGGCGGACGCGAACCTCCGGTTTGCGCGAGCCAACCTCGAGAACACGGTAATCCGGGCGCCCTTCACCGGCACCGTGCTCCGGAAGGAAGCAGAGATCGGCGAGGTGGTCGCCCCATCCGTGGGCGGCGGCCTCACCCGCGGCGCGGTTGTGACGATGGCCGACCTCACAACGCTCGAGGTCGAGGTCGACGTCAACGAGGCGTACATCGCGCGTGTGCGGAAGCAGGGCCCGGCGCGGATCACGCTCGACGCCTACCCCGACACCGCATTCCGGGGCGAGGTGCGGCAGGTGGTCCCGACCGCCGACCGGCAGCGCGCCACGGTCCAGGTGAAGGTGAGCATCGTCGATCGCGACCCCCGGATCCTGCCCGAGATGGGCGCGCGGGTCGATTTCCTCGAAGCGGTCGCGCGAGGGGACAGCGCAGGCGTCACGAGCGCGCCGGCCGGGCCGCCGCGGTTCCGGATCCCCGCGGCAGCAGTGCGGGAGATCGAGGGCCGGAGTGTCATCTGGCTGGTTCGTGACGGCCGGCTCGAGTCGCGCCCGGTGCAGGCCGGGCCGGTGAGTGGCGGGTTCCGGGAGATCCGCTCGGGGCTCTCCGGAGGGGAGATGCTGGTGGTGGGTGGGGTGGATGCGCCGAAGGCGGGAATGAAGGTGAAGGTGCAGGAGTAGCACGCTTGTCATCCTGAGCCCTGGCTTCGCCCAGGGTGAACTCCGCGAAAGAGCCATGCCCCAGAGGCATGCTCCCTTCGCTTCGCTCAGGGTGACTCACCTAGAGAAAACTCTTCTCCCAGAGAAGTCCTATGGCTTTGGTCGAAATCCGCAACGTCCACAAGGTCTTCCAGCGCGACTCCGAGCGCATCGAGATCTTCACCGGCCTCACGCTCGACATCGCCGAAGGCTCGTTCACCGCGCTCATGGGACCCTCGGGCTCCGGCAAGTCCACCCTGCTCAACCTGCTCGCCGGCCTCGACAAGCCCACGAGTGGCAGCATCCGCGTCGCCGGAGGCGAGGTGAGCGCGATGACGCCCGGTCAACTGGCTCCGTGGCGGGCGCGGCACATCGGATTCGTCTTCCAGAACCTGAACCTCCTGCCGGTCCTCACGGCATTCCAGAACGTGGAGCTGCCGCTGCTGCTCACGCGGCTCTCGAAGAAGGAGCGCGACGAGCGCGTTCGTCTCGCCCTCGGGATGGTCGGGCTGGCGGACCGGCTGCGCCACTACCCGCGCCAGCTCTCGGGCGGCCAGGAGCAGCGCGTCGCGATCGCCCGGGCCATCGTGGCCGACCCGACCCTGGTCCTGCTCGACGAGCCGACCGGCCAGCTCGACGCGCGAAGCTCGCAGGACGTGCTGGACCTGCTCGCGCGCCTCAACGACGAGTTCAAGAAGACCATCATCGTGGTGACGCACGACGCCCACGCCGCGGCTCGCGCCCGGACCGTGCTCCACCTCGAGAAGGGCGTGCTGGTCGAGCGCCAGACGGCGGCCCCGGCGGAGGCGATGGCATGAAGTACTTCCCTCTGGTCCTGGCCAACCTCGGCCGGCACAAGCGGCGCACGCTGCTCACCATCGCGAGCGTGGCCCTGGCGTTGTTCCTGTTCGCCTCGCTCCGGACAGTGGTCACCACGCTCGAGCGCGCCAGCCAGTTCGGGAGCGCGCGCCGCCTGGTCATGACCAACGCCACTGGGTTCGTGCTCCCCCTGCCGCTGAGCTACGCCAACCGGCTCAGCGCCATGAAGGGCATCACCCGGGTCACCTGGTCCAACTGGTTCGGCGGCAAGTACGGGGACAACCAGCGCTTCTTCGCGCAGTTCGCCGTGGACGCCAAGTCGTACCTCGACATCTACCCCGAAATGGTGCTGCCGGAGGACCAGAAGCAGGCCTTCCTCCGCGAGCGCTCCTCGGCGATCGTGGGCCGCCGGCTGCTCGACCTCTACGGCTGGCGCATCGGTCAGAACGTCACCCTTCAGGGCACCATCTTCCCGGGCGACTGGACGTTCACCATCCGCGGCGCCTACACGCCGTCCGATCCGGTCATCAACGACGACATGATGCTGTTCCATCATGAATACCTCGAGGAGCGTATCGGGCGGCCGGGCATGGCGGGGTGGTACATCATCGAGATCGCCGACGCGAACAATGCCGCCCCGATCGCGAAGATGCTCGACGACCAGTTCCGGAACTCGAGCGCGCCGACCAAGACCGGCACCGAGCAGGCGTTCAACGCCAGCTTTGCCACCATGTGGGGCAACGTGAGCCTGCTGATGGGCACCATCGGCATGGCGGTGGTCTTCGCGATCCTGCTGGTGACCGCGAACGCAATGATGATGAGCGCCCGCGAGCGCACCGGCGAAACGGCGGTGCTCAAGACCATCGGCTTCACCGACCGGGCGCTCTTCGGGATCGTCATGGTCGAGGCCGGTATCATCGCCGCCACCGGGGCGTTTCTCGGCCTGGGCGGCGCCAAGCTGCTCTACAAGGCCACCAACTTCAACGGCGCCGGGTTCCTGCCCGGGTTCGACGTCACCACCGAGACGCTGCTGCTGGGGGCGGGCGTCGCGCTGGTGCTGATGCTCGCAAGCGGCCTGGTGCCGGCGGTGCGCGCCGCGCGGCTGCCGGTGGTGCAGGCGCTCCGGAGGGTCGAGTGAAGATTCCGCTCAGCTACAACGCCCGGAGCCTGATCCAGCGCCCGGTCTCCACCGCGTTCACCGCGCTGGGAATTGCGCTGGTGGTCGCGGTGTTCATCGGCATGCTCGCGCTGGCCAACGGCTTCCGCTCGGCGCTGATCCGGACGGGCTCGATGCAGAACGTGCTCATCCTCCGACGCGGCGCCGACTCGGAGATGTCGAGCAGCATGGATCGCCAGAGCGTCAGCATCCTGGCATCGTCGCCCCACGTCGCGACCGGTGGCGACGGGCGGCCGATGGTGAGCCCCGAGGCGTACGTCGTCATCCCGCTGCCGAGGAAGGGTGCCGACACGACGGCGATGGCGAACGTGGTGGTGCGCGGCGTGAGCTCGGCCGCCTGGACGGTCCGCTCCAACGTCCAGATCGTGGCTGGCCGACGGCCGGAGTCGGGGCGAACCGAGATCTGCGTGGGTGAGAAGATGGCCGGTCGGTTCGACCACACCGGCGTCGGGGAGACGCTCCGCTTCGCCGGCCGCAACTGGACCGTGGCCTGTCGGTTCACCGCCGGCGGCTCGGCGTTCGAGTCGGAGATCTGGGGCGAGAACGAACAGATCCTGCCGGTGTTCCGTGGGGAGAACTTCCAGTCGGTCACCTTCCGTCTCAAGGACCCGGCGGCGTTCGAGGAGGCCAAGCGGACGCTCGAGGCGGACAAGCGGGTCACCGTGGACGTCCACCGCGAGTCCGACTTCTACACCCAGCAGTCCCAGCTTCTCGGCCGGATCCTCGAGATCCTCGCGATCATGATCACGAGCATCATGGCGGTCGGCGCGATCTTCGGCGCGATCAACACGATGTACGCGGCCGTGGCGGCGCGGAGCTCCGAGATCGCGGTGCTGCTCACGCTCGGCTTTCACCCGCGGAGCGTGCTGGCGAGCTTCCTGGCGGAGTCGGCGCTGATCGCGGTGGTAGGTGGCGTGGTCGGAGCGCTGCTGGCGCTCCCGATCAACGGCCTGATCACCAGCACGACCAACTGGGCCAGCTTCAGCGAGATCGCGTTCACCTTCCGGGTGACGCCTGGGCTGCTCCTGGCAGGGATGGCGTTCGCGGTGGTGATGGGGCTGGTCGGCGGGTACTTCCCGGCGCGCCGGGCGGCACGGATGGCGGTGGTGCAGGCGCTGCGGTAGCGGGCCGCCGGACCAGGCACAACAAGAACGGCCCGCAGTCCCCGAAGGGAATGCGGGCCGTCCTACGCGTTGGTTACCCGGAGTCGGGGAATTCACTTCCCCGTTCTTCTTCCTTCAGCCGCCGCCTAAACTGAAGCGTTTGCGGTTTGGCTTCGGGAGCTCCGGCTTCCATCCCCGGATGGCTTGCGGGCCATTCAGTTCACCAACGTGAGCGCTGCAAGTCGGCTGAATCGCGGATCAACCTCTTGCACGGCACATCGCGGCGCTACTGCGATGCGGACGGGACGCGCGATTGGTCCCGTCTCTCCATGTCGAAAGTGATCAACTCTCGGCTTGGCGACGACAGTATAGGAAGCCAAATGCGCGCGCGCAAGAGGCGAGTTTTTTATCCCCAGGAGTGCACATTCCTCACATTTCCACAGCACTGAAGGTAAGGTCGCCACCCGTCGGGACGCCTCGCCGGAACGGCTGACGAACGAGACCGGATGGCGGTTGACAGGGCCGGTACCATGATCAATCTTGCCGTCCCGCAGCATGCCTGCCTGATCAAAGGAGCCATCATGTCGCCCCAAGCAACGGCCGTCTCACCTCAAGCCCTGACCGAGGCCGCCAAGGGCCTGATTACGGCGTACAACGACAAGAACTGGGACAAGGCGAAGGCCGCCATCACTCCCGATTTCCTCTACGAAGAGGTCGCGACCTCGCGCAGGATCGAGGGCGCCGACCAGACCATAGCTGCCTGGAAGGGGTGGGCTCAGGCTTTCCCCGACTCCAAAGGCTCCTTCGACCGGACCCACGTCGCCGGGAACGACACCGTGGTGCTGGAGCTCACCTGGCGGGGCACCCACCAGGGGCCGCTGGAGACGCCCATGGGCAGCATTGCCGCCACCGGCAAGAAGATCGAGATTCGCGCCGTGGCCGTCATCGAGGTGAAGGGAGAGAAGGCCCGGACCCAGCGCCACTTCTTCGACATGGCGACGCTGCTCCAGCAGCTCGGCCAGAAATAGGTCGGTGAGGGATCGGCCTGGCGCCGGACCGATCCTTCGCTTCGCCCAGGATGACTCGGGGCCGACCTCCGCGCTGGACGCCGGCCTCCGGCCCCACCCTCGCCCTATGGCCCCACGCCCACCCGCAACACACTGTCCCACGCCGCGAGCGCCGGCTTCTGCGAGACGAGCCCGCGGGCCATCCCGTCCTATCCCAGAGTAACCGATTTCACTAGCTTCCTCCGTCGGTCCGTTGCCGCCGCGGATGCCCGCGTCGGCGCAGAGCAGCCGACGATTTTCCCTCGGACAGGAACCTTGTGTTCACACGCTGGCGATCGAACGGGGCCCTGCCCCTTTCCCCGGTTCTCGCTCTCGTCTTGCTCCTCCCGGGCGCGCCGATCGCGGCCCAACCGCCGCGCAACGAGTCGCCCGCCCTATGCTGCACGGTGACGGTCCGGGTACGTGTGCCCGAGGGCACTGGCACGGTCTATCTCGCCGGCAGCCTCCCGGCACTCGGACCATGGCGTCCCGACGCACTCGCCCTGGCGGGCCAAGGACGTGAGCGCACCGGGGAGGTCACTGCCCCACCGGGCACGACCCTGGAGTACAAGTTCACGCTGGGTTCCTGGGACAGAGAGGCTCTAGGCTCCGCCGGGATAGTCGCACCGAACAACCATCTGGTCCTGGACCGGGACACCTTAGTTGTTCACGAGATCACCGACTTCAAGAAGGACCCTCGGGAGTACATCGCCGATTGGCGGGGCTCGGGCGTCAAAGGCCGTCTGGTCTACTGGACCGATGTTCGGTCGGCGTTTCTGAGTCCGACGCGTCACGTGGAGATCTGGCTGCCACCCGGCTACGACTCTGCCGCGGCCAGGCGCTACCCCGTCCTCTACATGCATGACGGGCAAAACCTGTTCGACCCCCGCATCGCAAATACCGGCGTGGACTGGGGCGTGGATGCGGCGGTGGTGCGGCTGGTGAGGCGCGGGATGATCACCCCGATCATCGTCGTCGGCGTCTGGAGCACCACCGCGCGGTTCTCGGAGTACTCGCCCTGGCACGACGCTCCCAACTATGCGCGGTTCCTCATCGAGGAGCTGATGCCGAGGGTCAATGCGGCATTCCATACGCTGACCGGACCGAGGAACACGGCCGTCATGGGCTCTTCGATGGGCGGGCTCCTGTCGTTCTACCTGGTGACGCACCACCCGGAAGCTTTCGGCGCCTGCGGCTGTGAGTCGACCCACTTTCCGCTGTCGGAGTCAGTGGTCGCTCAGGTCTTCCCGAATGTGCCCGTGCCCACGGCCCCGGATACCACGCCCTACATCGTCCGGGATATCCGGACCGGCCTCAAGGCTCCACAAGGTGCGCGATACCGGTTCGACTTCGGCAGCCTGGGACTCGACTCCGCCTACGCGCCGAGTCACGAGGCGGTGCGCAGGTGGCTGCTGGCTCAAGGCCGCGTCGAAGGCCGGGACTTCGTGGTCCATCGCTACGAGGGCGCTACCCACAACGAAGCCTCCTGGCGTAAGCGACTCGAGGACCCGCTGACCTTCCTGTTCGGAAAGAGGCAACGATGAGCGCAGCCGGGCGTCTCGGCGCGGCCCTGATATCACTCTTCCTCGCGATCGGGTGCTCATCGGAGACGCCGAAGCAGCCGCCGGCTGCGCCCCCGAACCTGGCCGTCCCCGCCTGGTCGCAGGACGCGATCTGGTACCAGATCTTCGTGGAGCGATTCCGAAACGGCGACGCGTCGAACGACCCCACCCCCCACGACATCGTGGGTGTGACGTCCTCGGCGACCCCCGACGACTGGATGCCGACGCCGTGGTCTCAGGACTGGTACCGACAAGAACCCTGGGCCGCCGCCACCGGCAAGGATTTCTACGGGACGGTGCAGTTCCGTCGCTACGGCGGCGACCTCAAGGGCGTCATCGACCGGCTGGACTACCTCCAGGACCTGGGCGTGACGGCTCTGTTTCTCAATCCGGTGAACGACGCACCCTCCCTGCACAAGTACGACGCCCGGACCTATCAGCACATCGACCGCAACTTCGGCCCCGATCCCCGCGGCGACGAGGCCATGATGGCGGCCGAAGACCCCGCCAACCCGACCACCTGGCGCTGGACCGCCGCCGACAGCCTGTTCCTTGTCCTGGTGCGCGAGGTCCACCGGCGCCACATGCGCATCATCATGGACTATTCCTGGAATCACACGGGAATCACCTTCTGGGCCTGGCAGGACGTGCTCGCGCACCAGCGGGCGTCGCCCTTCGCCGGCTGGTACGAGATCGAACGCTTCGACGACCCCGCTACACCGGACACCAACGAGTTTGCGTACAAGGGATGGGCCGGCGTGCCGTGGCTGCCGGAGTGGAAGAAGGTCGGCCGGCCGGCGGGGCAGACCAAGGGCGCGATCGATGGCAATCTCGTTCCCGGCGTCCGCGACCTCGTATTCAGCGTCACCCGGCGCTGGCTGGACCCGAACGCGGACGGTGATCCGTCGGACGGCGTGGACGGGTTCCGGCTCGATGTGGCGGACGTGGTGCCACTCGGCTTCTGGCGGGACTACCGGCGTCTCGTCCGAAGTGTCAATCCGGAGGCCTACCTCGTCGGCGAGGTGTGGTGGGAGACCTGGCCAGACAAACTGTATGATCCCAGGCCCTGGTTGCGGGGCGATGTGTTCGACGCGGTCATGAACTATCGGTGGTACACGCCCACGCGGAGCTTCTTCGCCCGCGCGCCGCCGTCCCTGACCCCCTCGCGGTACGCCGCGACCCTCGACTCGCTGGCCGCTGGAATTGGTCCTTCGTTCCAGCGGGCGATGATGAACCTGACGGCGAGCCATGACACGCCGCGCTTCAGCACGTCGGTCTACAACCCGGGCCGCTACAAGTATCGGAACACCCCTCGAGAGGATTCCGCGTACCGGATCGATCGGCCCGACGAGCGCACGCGCCGGATCCAGCAACTGATCCTGGTCCAGCAGTTCACCGGGGTCGGTGCGCCACACGTCTGGAACGGCGACGAGGTGGGCATGTGGGGCGCGGACGACCCGGACGAACGCAAGCCGCTCGTATGGGCCGACCTGCGATACGATGACGAGATCACCGATCCCTTGGGCCGGCCCCGCCGCCGCGACCGGGTGGCGCCGGACACCGCGCTGTTCCGGGTCTACCATGACCTAATCGCGCTGAGGAAGGAACACCTTCGCCTGTTCGTGGACGGGACGCTGCACTGGCTCCTCACCGATGACGCGCGCGGCCTGCTGGCGTACGAGCGCGTCCTCGGCGACCGGCGTGCCGTTGTCGCCTTCAACAACTCGGACTCGCCGCGTAACATCTCGCTTCCGGCGGATGGAGGGTATCGTCTCGCCTTCCCCGCGGGCGGGGGGGTGACCGTCGCTGACGGAACGCTCAAAGCCCAGCTCCCCCCGCGCTCCGGGAGAGTGTGGATCCGGGAATGAGTAGGTTACCTATGGGAACAGCCCACCACGGAGACACGGAGAAACCACGGAGACAGCACGGAGGCATCTGCTTCATATGACCTGATGGCGCCGTGCGTTAGTCAACTGATACAGGCGGGAAGATGATGGTGATGCTGCCGGAGCGGTCCTTACGTTGCAGTCTACCGGAGGGGCCGTGGGACTCATCGAGCATTCCACCAATCGAGTTAGTGAAAGGGCCATCGGAGCAGCAATCGAGGTACATCGTCAGCTAGGCCCAGGTCTCCTTGAATCCAGTTATCACACCTGCTTTTGCAGGGAATTGGAGCTTCAGGGAGTCCCGCATCAGAGTCAAGTTGCCTTACCACTGGAGTACAAGGGAATTCAGATCGCAAAGGGCTACGTCATAGATCTCCTGATCGGGAACTCTCTCATTGTCGAAATCAAATCCGTTGACAGGCTCCTCCCGGTCCATACCGCTCAACTCATGACCTATATGCGCCTACGGCGAGCTTCCTCCGGCCTGCTGATCAACTTCAACGTTCACACTCTATTGCACGGCATTAGAAGAGTCCTGCGCTAGTCCTGCGTCTCCGTGCTACCTCCGTGTTTCTCCGTGCCTCCGTGGTGTGCAGTTGCTTTTGTACGCCTCGCGCTGAGGGCGGAGGCCGGCAAAGTAGCCCGGATCATCGCCGCTCGCTCAGCAGCACCAGACCCGATCCGGTCGTAATGGAGACCTTGCCCTCCTTTACCCTGCGGGTCACGCCCGAGTACCCGTCCACCAGCTCAGCGCCCTCGGGGAATACGCCGAACACGGGTATGGCTCTTCGCCCCTTCGCCCTGATCCATCGCCACCAGAACGCGGTCTATCCGCCCGTTCGTCTCGAGTGTGCGGCTGAAGATGTACGGCTTCGCTTGAAGCGTGCGATGCACGCCTGCCCCCACGGCCGGATGGGCGCGGCGGAATCGGCCCAGCGTCCGCCAATGACTGCAGGACCCCGGCGGTCGCGCCTCCGCGCTCCAGATCGTCCCAGTTCATGAACGAGCGGAGATTGGCGTCCCCCTCGGCGCCCGGGACCACGAGCGGCCGAGCCAGCTCGTCGCCGTAGTAGATCTGGGCGCCGCCCGGTGCGAGCAGCAGACGGGTGCCGGCGCCGAGCGGATCTCGCCGCTCCTGGTCGTACGGCGAACCGTCGTCATGGGAGCTGACGTAATTGAGGATCGCGACCCCTCGCAGCGCCCCGTCACGGAGTGCCGCGGAGTATCCGCGTGAAGAGCCCGTCCAGCGAACCGGCGGTATCGCCCTTGAAGCCGAAGTTGATGAGGGCGTCATACCCGTTGGCGAAGAAGTCCACGCGTCCGGTCGCCGAAGTTGTACGCCCTGCCCTGGCTCGGCTCCCAGCCGTACACCTCGCCCACCATGTAGAACGGCAGGGCGTCCATGACCTGTGCCGGGATGAGCCCGCTTCCAGTCCGCGAACGCCAGCATCGGCTTCCCGCTTTAGCTCCGCGCTGACCGACGGCTTCGAAATGCTTGGCGGTGTCGATCCGGTAGCCGTCGAAGCCAAGCTCCCGCACCCAGTCGGTGAGCCACTTGATGACGTAGTAACGCGGCGCCCTCGGGATACCCGGTGCGCCGGAAGAACGCGTCGAGCGACGCCCGCTCCGGATCCAGCCGGCCCTCGTCGCCGCCACTTCTCGACCAGCGCCGGGGGAAGCTCGACCGGTTCGTTCCGGTCGGTGCGGAGGTCTGGCAGGGTGGCCACCAGCGTGCAGTCCACGGTGGTGGCGTAGTCGCGGTAGGTGCAGTTCGGGCCCGTGCGGACCCAGTCGTCGGGCCAGGGCGGGTCCTGCTGGCGTGACCGGCCCCGTGTGGTTGATGACGGCGTCCATGAGGACCCGGATACCGTGCCGGTGGGCCGCGGCACCACCGCCGCGCAGATCTTCCCGCGTCCCCAAGCGCCGGCTCCACCGCGGTCCAGTCTCGGGTCCAGTAGCCGTGGAAGCCGTAGGTCTTTCCGCGTTCCCTCGTCCACGCTCCCGTGAATCTGCTCCACGAAGGGAGTCATCCAGATGGCGTTCACGCCCAGGCTGTCGAAGTAGCCCTCCTCGATCTTCGGCGAGCACGCCGGCGAGATCGCCACCCTCGAAGTTGCGCAGCAGTCCTCCATCCGTGCGCACGGCCCAGGGCGCGGTCGTTGCCGGGATCACCGTTCTGGAAGCGGTCGGGGAGGAGGAAGTAGATCGTCGCGCTGTTCCAGAAGGCCGATGGGCTGACGCCGGCGAGCGACGGCCTCACAGCGTGCGGCTGTCGTGTCCGCACCGCGCTCCGCGGCGGGACGGATCGAGCCCGCGCAGCACCTCCGCCAGGAGGACGGCGAGGCCGATCAGACCGAGGGTGGGAACCCTGGCGTGCCATGTTCCGGCCTCCGGTTCGTCCCGGTCTTCCACCCGGAGCGTGAGCAGGGCGGCCAGGAAGAGCGACGCGCCGCCGATCAGCGAGCGCGTAGATCGCCTCCCCGCCGAAGAAGCGACGGACGAGGAAACCGAGCAGGGCGGCCGCGACGATCTGGGGGATCACGATGAAGAAATTGAAGACGCCCATGTAGTAGCCCATCTTCGACGGCGGCAGCGAGCCTGTCAGGATCGCGTACGGCATGGCGAGGATGCTGGCCCAGGCGATTCCGACCCCGACCATCGAGCCCAGCAGGAATCGCGGGTCCTTGAGCACGAGGATCGACAGGAGCCCGAGCGCGCCGCACGCCAGGCAGATCGCGTGCGCGACCTTGCGATTGGTCCGCCGGGCCAGGATCGGGAATGCCGAAAGCGACGACGGCGGCGACACCGTTGTAGGTGCCGAAGCCGACCCCCACCCAGTTGGCGCCCTCGTTGTAGAGGGCCGAGGTCGTGTCGGTGGTGCCGTAGAGATGGCTGGTGACCGCCGGCGTCGTGTAGATCCACATGGCGAAGAGCGCGAACCAGGAGAAGAACTGGACCCACGCCAGCTGCTTCATGGTGTGCGGCATGTCCTGGAAATCGTTCAGGACGGTGACGAAACCGTTGTCGTAGCGGCCGCTCCGCTGCAGCAGGCCGCTCAGGATGAGCAGCAGGCCGACCACGCCGATGTCCGGCCGACAGGATCATCACCTGGTAGAGTGGCGGCGTGAGCCAGCCAGGCACTCAACAGCACACCGATCGCGAGCAGGATCGAGCCCAACCGGATCTGCCGCCCGCCATTCAAGGCAAACTCCTGGGCCGTCCGCCGCTCTACGGCGGCACCCTCGCGCCGCCTGGTTCTCCTGGAAACTGGCCATCTCCTCGGGCGCGTACTCCTTCGAGCGCAGCACCGTCCACAGCACCGCCAGGAAGAACACCGCAGCGCCGAAGTAGAAGGAGAGCCGCACCGAGTCCGGGATCATGTGCGGCGGCGCCTCGTTGCTCACCCCGAACTGGTTGGTCAGGAGCCAGGGGAGAATGGAGGCCGCCACCGCGCCGGTGCCGATGAGGAAGCTCTGCATCGCGAAGCCGGTGGTCCGCTGTTCCGAAGGCAGGTTGTCGCCCACGAAGGCGCGGAACGGCTCCATCGAGATGTTGATGGAGGCGTCCATGATCCAGAGCATGCCGGCCGCCACCCACAGCGTCGGCGAGTTGGGCATCACGAGCAGCGCGGCCGAGGCGAGGATCGCGCCCGTCAGGAAGTACGGCCGCCGGCGGCCGAGGCGGTTCCAGGTGCGATCGCTCAGGTAGCCGACGATCGGCTGGACCAGGAGCCCGGTCACCGGTGCGGCGATCCACAGGAGCGGGATGTTCTCCACCTTGGCGCCCAGGGTCTCGAAGATCCGGCTCACGTTCGCGTTCTGCAGCGCGAAGCCGATCTGAATGCCGAGAAAGCCGAAGCTCATGTTCCAGATTTCCCAGAACGTGAGCCGCGGCTTGGACCGGACGGCGAACGCGGGAGCGGCAGCCGATGATGCCATGTGGCTGGACCTCATGGGAAAGTGTCACGCTACGCGGATGGAGCAGTCATCCTACCGGAGAGACTCGAATCGCCTGTCCTCCGGGCGCCCTCGAGGCGGCGCAGCAGTCCGTCCACCTCGGGTCGGTGAAGATCGTCGTCGAGCAGGCGCCGCATCGGGCGCTGCCAGTTGGGGCGCGTCCGACGACGGGGTCCCGGGAAGGTTCACGGCCACCTCCTCGAGCCAGAGGTCCTCGAGCCAGGGAACCACCAGCGGGCTGTCCGACCGGCCGAGCCACTCCAGCAGCGCGACTCAGAAAGGCGCGAGGGTCCTCTACGCTGACTGCCCAGATGGGCGGCGAGCCATCCGGCGGCCGCTCGGCGCGCTCCTCCGTCACCGCCGGGACCCCCTCCTCGGCCAGGAGGCCGTAGTCGAACCCGTTCGGCGATGTCGTTGCCCGCGAGCCAACCGGCGAACGTCGGCGTGTCGTGGCGTGCCGACCAGCGCCATGTCCGCCGCGGTCGGCGGGGCGACCTCCGGGCCGTCCGAGGCCTCGAACTCCGCCAGGTACATCCCCCAGATCCGGTGGCGCGGCAGCGCCTCGTCGATCTCGCGGGCACGGTGCCCAGGTTCTCGCCCACCACCTCGCACCGGTGGAGGTTTGATTCCAGTGTGAGCATGGCGAACAACTCCTCGGCGGGATACGAGACATAGGTGCCCGTCGTCGAGCCCGAACCCGTGAGGAATCCAGTACAGGCGAGTCCAGGCCATGATGTGGTCCACCCGGAGCACGCCGGCGAGCCCCGCCTGGTGGGCGATGGACGCCGCCAGGTACCGGTGGCCCTCGCGGCGCGACGCTCCGGGAAGCACCGGGCTGAAGCCCCAGTCCTGCCCGCTCGGGAAGCCCTGGTCGGGTGGCGCACCCACCGACATCCCTTCGCCGAACAAGGCCTGGCGGGACCACGGGTCGTAGCCGTCCGGGTGGCCGCCCACCGCCAGGTCGAGTCCCAGGCGCATCCGTCGTGGTCCAGGCGCTGCCTCAGATCGCGGAGCTGGCGGCGCGCCAGCGTCTGGGCCACGAGATGGAAGCGCTCCTCCTCGGGATCCACCTGCTCGGGCGTCAAGCGTCCCGGCGCGCGCGGCCGGCGGCCAGTCGCGCCAGTTCCGGCCGAGCCGAGCCTGCGCGCCGCGAAACCGGGCGTAGCGGACCAGCTCCTCGTCCAGCTCCGCCGGCGGCGGAACTGGATGCCCCGCGAGGGCGGCGCGAACCTCGGCGTCGCCCCGGGTCACGTCCAGGGCTGCGGGGGCGGCCGCTGGGCGATGCGCTTCGCCGAGGTCGAGGATCAGCTCGGACCAGAACAGCCGGCTCACCGGCGAGTACGGACTGGGCTCCGGCGACTCGGGTATTGAAAGTCGGCGCCAGGGGCAGCGACCGTGACCAGGTCCCCGCCCCGCTCGGCGATCCATCGGCAAAGGGACTCGAGGTCCCGCAGGTCGCCCAGCGACCGGCTCCGCGCCGAGCGGAGGGCGGCGAGATGAGTCCCGACGCCCCAGCTCCGATGCGATCCCGGCCGGCGCCACGCCTCGCGCGGCGCGGCGATGATCGTGCTGGTCTCCTCCCGGCCCGAGACCTCGACCGTGAGGCGGTGGTAGCCGATGGGAAGTGGCTCGGTCGTCCCGAACCCGCCTTCGGAGCGATCGAGGGAGACGACGCGCCCCTGCTCGGTGTGCACCTGTACCTGGATCGGCCGATCGGTAGAGATCGTTCAGTGGCGCGAGGGATCCATCCCAGGCCACGAGGACGGGCGGCACGAGCGCCGCGCTCCCTGTATTCCGGTGTCCCCGCAGTGCGCCGGCGGCATCGCCCGGCCGCTCAACGGGGGCACCCAGCGCGGCGCAAACGCGCACCAGCGTCTCGGGTGCCACCACGACGCGTCGGTCCAGGCCGTCAGTGTAGCGGGTATGGCACACCCATCGCGCGGGCGAGCGAGCGGAGCGCCTTCAGCTCATCCATGCGCGCGCACGATCATCCCGTGGGCGAGATGCGGATCGCCGGGCACCTCCTCCCGACCACCAAGCTCATTCACGCCCGCCCTCCACACCATTCACCACGGAGACACGGAGGACACGGAGGTTGCACGGAGAAACAACAAAGTAGTTGGTGAAGCTTTTTCCGATGCCAACGCGCCACTCATCTCGCCGGCCGGATCCGAATCGCCTGCCCGCCTCCCGGCGCCAGGATCATGCGCAGCCGGGTCGCGGAGGTCACCGGGCGACGCGTAATGGTGACCGGCAGGGGATTATCCAGCCAGTTCGCCTTCGGGCCGTCCGCGTAGATCTCGGCCACGTAGCGCTTGCCCGGCGTCAGGAACGAGAGCGGGACGTCGAGGGTGCGTCGTTCCTCGTCCGTGATGGCGCCCACGAACCACGTCTGACTACCCCGCTCCCGGCGCGCGACCGCCACGTAGTCGCCGATCCTGCCATCGATCACCCGCGTCGTGTCCCAGTCCACGGCGACGTCGCGGATGAACTGAAACGCGGGCTGCCCCTCGTAGTTTTCGGGGAGGTCCGCCGCCATCTGCAGCGGCGAGTAGAGCACGACGTACAGCGCGAGCTGCTTGGCCCGCGTGGTGCGCACCCGCGGGTCCTCCGGCCCGCGCGGCATGCCCGCCGCTGCGCCCAAGGATGTCGAAGATGCCGGGGGTGAAATCCATGGGCCCGGCCAGCAGGCGGGTGAAGAAGAGGATGGTCTCGTGCTCGGGCGGGTTACCGCCGTCGCCGCTCCAGGCGTTGTACTCCTGCCCCCGCGCGCCTTCGCGGGTCATCATGTTGGGATAGGTGCGCCGCTCACCGGTGTCGTGCATGGGCTCGTGTACATCCAGCATGATCCCGTAGCGGGCGGCCGTCTCGATCACGTGGCGGTAGTGTCGCACCATGTACTGCGAGTAGTGCGAGTGCCCTTCGGTGGTCAGGTCGGTGACGTAGCCGGACTTGATGGCGTCGAGGCCGAGGGACCGATAGAGGGCGAAGGCGCTGTCCAGCTGGCGCTCGTAGTTCTCGATCCCGCCCGAGGTCTCGTTGTGCACGATCAGCCGAACGCCCTTTTGATGGGCGTACGCGGCCACGGCCTTCAGATCGTAGTCGGGATATGCCTGGGTAAACGAGAAGGCGTTCCGGTTGGCGATCCAGTCACCATCCCAGCCGGTGTTCCACCCCTCGACCAGCACGCCGCCGAATCCGTTGGCCGCAGCAAAATCGATGTATCGCTTGGTATTCTCGGTGGTCGCGCCGTGCTTCGGCCCCGAGCCCCAGGTCATGACGCCGATGTGCATGCCCCACCAGATCCCGACGTACTTCATCGGATGAATCCAGTCGGTGCTGTCGAGCGCGTTGGGCGGATTGAGGTTGAGGCCCAGCACTGCGGGGACCAGGCCAGCGGCCTTGTCGGCCAGCTGGATGGTCCGCCAGGGCGTCACGAACGGCGTGCGGCCGCGCACTCTCACCCCATCGGCCATCGGCGCGAGGGCCGCCGTGAGGAGGCGGCTCTCCGTCCGCGTCCCCCGGAGGAACATGCGGGCGTAGTCCACCAGGTTCGCTTCGTGGATGACCAGGAACGTGCGGTGATCTTCCGTCTGCATCGTGAGCGGGGTCTGCACGCTGTCGAGCAGGCTCACAGGGCCGGACGAGTACAGCATCTCGGAGCGGTCCTTCCGCGCCCAGTTGGACGGGATCGACCAGGCGCGCGCGTTGTCCGCCAGGGCGAACTGGGTGAGCTCCTCGCTGACCTCGTACGCGCCCAGGCCGGGTTGCGCGGGGAACTCATAGCGGAAGCCCACGCCGTCGTTGAAGGCGCGCACCCGAAGGGTGAACCGCCGGCTGGGCGCCGCGGTCTCCTCCACGGAGACGGCCAGCTCGTTGTGGTGGTCGTGCACCCGCGCCACCTCGCCCCACGGCTGGGTCCACCATTCGTCGTGGGATTGGCGAGTGGTATCAGTGATGCGGAGCCCATCGCGGAGCGGCGGCGCCCCGCGAAACTCGAAGCCGAGCAGCGAGGGGAGAATGAGCGCTCGCCCATCGCGGGCAAGGCGATAGCTCAAGCGGCCCTCGAGAATCTCTACCGTGAGCTTGTTGCGGCCATCGGGCGAGGCGACGACGACCTGCCCACGGAGCGGGGCAGCGGCGGCGAGGAGGGCGATTGCGGCAAGGCACAGAGCGAGGAAGCCGGGAGACCGGCGCATGGAGTGTTCCTGGAGTCTGGAGTCGGGTCCTGGTGTGCGTGACGACCGACGGGCCCGCGTGGCGAGGGGGCTGCGCGAAAAAGTAAGGCTCCCGACGCGCTTCGGCCAGCGGCCGGGAATGAAACCGGTGGGTTGGCTGGCACACGTCGGCACCGCTAGAATCCCCCGGTAGAGATCAGTTGACCGCTTTTCCAGGAGCATGTGTGTCCCAAGCACGAAAGGTCGCGATTGTCGTCGGGGGCGGCCCGGCCCCCGGTATCAACGCCGTCATCGGCGCCGCCACGATCCGCTGCGTCCTGGAGGGGGTCGACGTGCTCGGGATCCAGGACGGGTTCGAATGGATCATGCAGGGCAACATCGACCATGTCCTCCCGCTCAAAATCGATGGGGTGAGCCGCATCCACTCCCGTGGCGGCTCGATCATCGGCATCTCCCGCGCCAATCCCACCGCCGATCCCCAGTTGCTCGAGAACACGATTCTCTCGCTGCTGCGCCTCGATGTGACGCACCTGATCACGATCGGCGGCGACGATACCGCCTATACCGCGATGCGCCTCGAGGAGCAGTCGGCCGGCCGGATCCACGTCGTGCACGTGCCGAAGACGATCGACAACGACATCGCGTTGCCCGCGGATGTCGATACGTTCGGGTTCCAGACGGCCCGCCATCTCGGCGCCGAGATCATCAAGAACCTGATGACCGATGCGCACACCACATCGCGCTGGTACTTCGTCATCGCGATGGGCCGGAAGGCGGGACATCTCGCGCTGGGAATGGGGAAGGCCGCCGGAGCGACGCTCACGCTCATCCCTGAGGAGTTCGGCCTCCGCGGGATCCCGCTCAAGGCCATCACCGACACACTGGTGGGAGCCATCATCAAACGGCGGGCTCTGGGACGGACCCACGGCGTGGCGGTCATCGCGGAAGGCGTGGTCGAAGGCATCGATCCACGGGATCTGGCGGGGATCGAGGGGATCGAGGGCATCGAGCGCGACGCGCACGGCAACCTCCGCATCGCCGAGGTCGCCATCGGGCAGCTCCTGAAGCAGGCGGTGCAGACGCGGCTGCGGCAGTTCGGACTCAAGACGACGATCGCCGCCAAGGATATTGGCTACGAGCTCAGGTGTGCCGACCCCATCCCGTACGACATGGAATACGCCCGGGACCTGGGATATTGCGCCGCGAAGTACCTGCTGTCCGGCGGCCGCGCGGTGATGGTGTCGATGCAGGGTGGCGAGTTCGTGCCCATTCCGTTTCGGGACCTGCTCGACCCCGCGACGGGCCGGACCCGCCTCCGCTTCGTGAACATCCACTCGACGCGCTACGCCATTGCGAGGCGGTACATGATCCGGCTCCGCCGCGACGACTTCGCCAACCCGCACGAGATCGCGCGCTTTGCCGCCGCCGCGAACCTGTCGCTGGAGCAGTTTCGAGACGAGTTCGAACCCCTGGTGCGCGATGAGCCGCCGCCGCTCGACATCGTGGTCCCGGCGGAGGCGGGTGACGAGGCGCTGAGCGGCTCCGCCCTCCACGGCTGACGCGGTGACCGCCGGCACTGGCGGGCGGGCGGACGTCACGCGGGCGGCGTTCGGCCGAACCCCTGACGGAGAGACCGTGGAGGTCTTCACCCTGACGAACGCCCAGGGTCTCTCGGTGCGTGCCGCGACATACGGTGGAACCATCGTATCGCTCTCCGTCCCCGACCGGCATGGAAGCATCGCCGACGTTGTCCTCGGTCACGACTCGCTCGAGGGGTACATCGGCGACTCCAACTACTTCGGGGCAATCATCGGGCGGTACGCCAACCGGATCGCCGAGGCGCGGTTCACGGTTGATGGGAAGACGTATCAGCTGGCCGCCAACAACGGGCCCAGCCACTTGCACGGGGGGCGCATCGGCTTCGACAAGGTCGCGTGGCGTCCCGCCCTATTCTGCACCGACCGCGCAGCCGGCCTCGCGCTGAGCTACACCAGCCCCGACGGGGAGGAGGGCTACCCCGGCAACCTGGACGTTCGGGTGACGTACACGCTGACAGAGCGTGACGAGCTGGTGGTGGACTACCTGGCGACGACGGACCGGGCAACCCCGCTCAACCTCACCCAGCACACCTGCTTCAACCTCGCTGCCGACGGCGCAGGCGACATCCTCGGCCACCTGCTTCGGATCAACGCCGACCTGATGACGACGGTGGACGAGAACCTCATCCCGACGGGCGAGCTCGCGCCGGTTGCCGGCGGGCCTTTCGACTTCCGTATGCTGACCCCCGTCGGCGCCGGGATCGCGGCCAACGACGAGCAGGTCCACCGGGGCCAAGGCTACGATCACAACTTCGTGCTGCGGCGGGAAGCGGAAGCTGGCCTGGTCCACGCGGCTGAGGTCGTGGAGCCCATATCGGGGCGCTCGCTCGACGTCTACACGACTGAACCTGGCCTGCAGTTCTACTCGGGCAACTTCATCGGCTGGGGTGCTGTCGGGGGGCGAGTCGCGGGGAAGGCAGGCCGGGGATACGGGTCTCGCGCGGGGCTGTGCCTCGAGACTCAGCACTATCCCGACTCGCCGAACCAGCCTGGGTTTCCGTCCACGATCCTCCGGCCGGATGCGCCGTATCGCTCGCGGACGGTCTTCGCCTTTGGGGTGGCCGGCTGAGAGGGTGTTTTGAAATCCTCCCAACGAGTCACCCTGAGCGTAGCGAAGGGGGCATGCGTCGAGGCTGGCTCCTTCGCTCCGCTCAGGATGACTCGGGTGCTAAAAGACGTACTTTAAGGCGCCGCCGCCGGTACCACCTTGCTCCCATCGCCCCGAACCACCCGCAGGCTCAGGCTCGCCGGCGCCAACCCGTTCGCACTGGCGGTCAGGCGGAGCAGCCCCGGCTGCGTGGCACCCAGGATGGCCAGGCCGCGTCCGTTGAATGCGTGCCGACGGTCGGAGCGGTTGGGGTCGTGGTCCTTCAAGTTGCCGTTGTCCAGCGCCAGGATGCTGCCACCGTCGATCGTGATGCCTACCAGAGTGTCTGAAGTCGGGACGACCGTGCCGGCCGAGTCCACGATCTCGAAGGTCACATGCGCCACGTCCCTCGGAACGGCAGTGATGGTGTCGCGGTCCACTGAGAGGCGGATGGCGGCCGGTGGTCCTGCCGTACGCACCTCCGTCCCGCACGCCACCTTGCCATCCCGGTTCTTGCCAACGGCCCGGAGGACGCCCGGCTCGTAGGGTACGTCCCAGCTGACGTGCAAATCGTTGGTGGTGGCGTTGACGCGTGGCGCCGCATAGGTGTTCCAGCCGCCGGAGGTGCCCTGCGCCGGGAACTCGATGCGTTTCTCACCCAGAGAGCGGCCGTTCAGGAACAGCTCGACGCTGTTGCAGTTCGTGTAGGCCAGCACCGGGATCACCTGGCCGGCGCGGCCGGTCCAGTTCCAGTGCGGGAAGAGGTGGAGCACCGGGCGATCCGTCCACAGGCTCTGGTACAGGTAGTACGCGTCCTTGGGACGACCGACGATGTCCATCGCGCCGGAGGCGAACCCCTTGAAGGGCCAGGTGCTCTCGCCCAGGTAGTCGATCCCGGTCCACATGAAGTTGCCGGCGAAGTAGTCGTGCAGGGTGACCCACTTCCACAGCCGCTCCGCCTGGAGCATCCCGCTGTTGTAGTTCGGCCGCACGATCGTTGAGTCATCCCCCAGTGAATAGCGCTCGTCGAAGGACTGGAAGATGGAGCCGCTTTCGGTGCCGATCATCCTCCAGTCGGGATGGTCGTGCCGATCCTGCTCGGCGAAGAGCTCGCGGCGCTCGTGCCAGCGATCGACGTAGTTGTAGCCCACTACGTCCTCGGCCTTCAGGAAATCGAGGGTGGCGGGATTGCTGTCGGCGAGGATCCGGTCGTTCCCGGTGGTGACCGGCCGCGTCGGGTCTTCGCGGTGGAAGATGTCGACCAGCCGCCTCAGCACCAGAGCGCCGTTGGGCGCGCTCTGCTCGCCGATCTCGTTCCCGGCGCTCCAGAGAACGATCGATGGGTGGTTTCGGTCGCGGCGAACGAAGTCCGTAACGTCACGCTCGGACCATTCCGCGAAGTACTGATGGTAGCCCTGAGGCACCTTGCCGATGGTCCACTCGTCGAACGCCTCCGCCATGACGAGGAAGCCCATCCGGTCGCACAGGTCGAGGAACTCGGGTGCCGGCGGGTTGTGCGAGGTGCGGATGGCGTTGGCACCCATGGCCTTGAGCAGCTCGAGCCGACGCTCCCACACGCGCTCCGGCACGGCCGCGCCGAGCCCGCCCGCATCGTGATGCAGGTTGACTCCCCTCATCTTGACCCGCCGGCCGTTCAGCAGAAAGCCGCGGTCGGGGTCGTACGCAAGAGTGCGGACGCCGAACGTCGTGGTGGCCACATCGGTGGCCCGAGCGCCATCCCTCACCTCCGAGCGGAGCTCGTACAGGTTTGGCGTCTCCACGGACCAGAGCCGTGGGGTGGCGATGCGCAGCCGCTGCTCGAGCTCGAGGTGCTGCCCGGCCGTCATCGAGAAGGGCGTCTCCGCGCGCGCGACTTCCCTGCCCGCGCTGTCGAGCACGACGGAGCGGAGCACTCCTCGGCGCGGCACGGCACCATCGTTCTCCACGCGAGTGCGGACCACGACGGCCGCGCCCGCGGAGTCGACGGCGGGCGTCGTCAGGTAGGTTCCCCAGTGGCCTACGTGCAGCGGGGCGACCGTGGTCAGCCAGGCGTGCCGGTAAATACCGCTGCCCGTGTACCAGCGGGAGTTGGGCTGCCGCGAGTTGTCCACGCGGACCGCGACCAGGTTCACGCCCGGCACGAGGTGTCTGCTGACGTCGTAGGCGAAGCCGATATAGCCGTACGGCCGCCGGCCCAGATGGATGCCGTTGATCCAGACGTCGCTGTTCATGTAGATGCCGTCGAACTCCAGCCACACACGCTGCCCCCGAGCGCCGTCGGGCAGACGGAACAGCCTTGCGGTACCAACCGACGCCTGCGGGGTAGTAGCCCATGCCGCCGCCGCCAGGGGCGTCCTGTCGTGGCGTGCCCTCGATGCTCCAGTCGTGCGGCAAGTCCAGCCGGCGCCACCCGCGGTCGTCGAAGCCGGGCCGTTCGGCGCCCGCCGGATCGCCGAGGGTGAAGCGCCAGCCGGGGTCCATGGACAGACGCTGCCGCTGACCGAAGGCCGGGCTCGCGCTCAGGGACAGAGCGGCCAGACCGAGCAGGAGCAGTATTGCGGAGCGACGCATACGTGTCTCGCGGATACTTGGACCGTTGTGCCCATGGCGACAGGCTGGCGCAGGGGTTCGCCTGGCGGCATAATGAGGTGCGTCCGCACCTACCACCAGCAGTGGACCGCCTCGCGGACAGGTTGAGCGAATGGAGGGCTCATGCTTCGCGGATTGAGGCTCCTCGTTCCTGCGTTGCTCCTGACCGCCTCCGCATGCGCCCGTTCCGGCGGCGGCGAAACCTCGCCTCAAATCAGGGAGAACGGGATCCCGGCGTACGTCGAGGTCGAGAATCAGCATGCGCTCCCCATGGAGGTCTACGCCTTCGCCTCGGGGATCACCCAGCGGCTGGGTACGGTGCACCCGGGCATGTCCGGCCGTTTCACGATCCCTCCGAACATGATCGGCAACGGCTCAGTCCGGTTCGAGGCCCGCGCCAGCGGGGGCGGGCAGCCGTTTCGATCCGGAGAGATCCTGCTCGAGCCGGGGTCCGTGGTGGATTTGAGGATCGCCGCCCAGTTGTTCAACAGCACGGTCACGCGTCGACCTTAGCGCGCGGTAGAGTTCCCGCCGAATTCCAGGGCCACCCACTCCACTTCCACGCCGTAGCCTTCCGGCGCGATCGCTTCGCCGTCCTCGCGGCGGAGCGACATCTGCAGCCGCTCCAGATGGTCGAGTCGCGGGCGGTCTGCCTTGCCGCCGCGTCCTTCCGCCGGTCCCACCCAGTAGTTCCACTGACCGGGAAACCCCTGCGGGAGCAGCACGCCACGACCAATGGCGAAGGCCGCCAGCGGGAGGGACGGCTCGCTCCATGTGCTGTCGACCGGCACGGCCGCGCTCCAGCTGGTGCCGTCGTCCTCCATCAGCGTGACATGCAGGACCTGGCGGGGGCCGAGACCACGCAGCCGCAGACGCACCACGTCCGCTCCTGCGATGCTCTCTCGCCGGGATTTGATCCTGTCCGCGATCACGAGCGAGGCTGCGTAGTCCGCCAGACTCCCTTCGCTCGAGTCCACCGGCAGCGCGACGTGGAAGACCGGCCGGCCGGTGACCCCGGACAGCCCCACGTGGAAGAGCCCGCGCCGCCCGGCGTCGCCGATGCGGCTGAACGTGAGGAGCTCGGCGTCCGAGGCGGGGTCGAACAGGCGCAGCGGCGTTCGTGGACCGACGACGTCCAGCGTCCAGGGCACCTGCCCGTAGTAGTCCCAGGCCCTGGGGTTCTGGCGCAGGCCGCCGGGGAAGGTCACGCTCGTGTCCCCGCGAAAGACGGTGATCACGAGCTCGTGCGGCCCCTCTCGCAGGGTCGCTCCCGGAACGGTGGCGGCATACTCGTAGGCCCCCGCGGGACGCATCGTGTAACCCTGGTAGAGCGCCGCCGCCTTCGGCCGGATGAACAGCACGGCGGAGTCGGGCGGGGTTCCGTCGACCACCCTGGCGCGTAGCTCGGCATCGCGCCCGGCGAGGATGGCCGGCGGGGCCAGCGGCGTGACCGACAGCGGCAGGGTATCAGCAGGCGGCGCGTGGTACTCGCCAAAGCCGACGTGCCCTACGTATCCCGGTAGCGTGGCGGCATCGACGGGGCCGGCCCTGCTCAGGACGTAGACTCCGGGGGTCACGGTGAATCGGCCGTCCGCGGCCTGCTCGGTGCGCGGGTTGCCCGCCGTCACCGGCTGTACGGTGAACGAGCGGCCGAGGTCAGGCAGAGCGAGCGTCATGGGCCAGGCGCGGCGGATCGCGCGGGTGACGATCTTGTCCGGGCTGGGCGGCTCGAACGGGTCACGGACCGGCACGGCGTCGGGGTAGACCTCGAGCCGCCACACGCCGGCACGCACCTTGTCGAGGAAGTAGGTCCCCTCTCCTTCGTAGGCGACCGTCGAGGAAGACCCGTAGCCGGCGATCCGGCGGAGGGCCGACGGGTCCGGCGGTGTGGATCGCGTCGATCCGGCGTATAGGAAGGCGTCCCGCGCGACCAGCTCCCCCAGATTGCCGTCGTAGGAGACGTGGAAGTCGCCGAACCGGGTGTTTCGAGGATACGGGCCGTAGGAGCGCATCCGGGGGAGGCGGTGCATGGCTTCGGCGGCGATGATCGCGCTCATGGCCTTCCGCGGCGTGTAGACCAGGTTCAGGTAGTGGGTCTGCCAGCCGAGGTTCCGGGAGGCGGTCCGCAGCATGTCGTAGGCGAACATGGCGGCGAACTGCGTGCCCACCGCGCGAAAGGTCCGCGCCATCGCGGGGTACATCGTGCCTGTCCTGCAGATCGGGGCTGTCGAACTCGTACACGATGCGCGGCAGACGGGCCAGCTCCTTGCGCAGCATGTCGGGGAAGGCATCGACTCCGCGGAGGTAGTTGCCTTCCAGCTCGCGGCCCGAGTTGAGTCCCGATGGGATACCAGCCGAAGGTCACCCCCTGCGCCCTCGACCGCCGGATCGCCTCGGCGATCCGGAAATCCTGGCTCACGTTGTAGAAGACGAGCTTGCGGCATCCGGTGCGGCGCACCGCGTCGGTGAGGGCGTTGATGTAGCGGATCGAGCCTTCGAGGTCCTCGGGATGGTGCGCCGGCTCGTTGACCAGCTCGATGAAGAGGATGGCCGGCTCGTCCTTGAGCGCGACACCGGTGTAGGGGTTCACGTGGTCCAGGATCTGGCGCAGATAGTTCACCTGCGCGGCGAGCGCGGCCGGGTCGGTGCCCATCCGCGCCTTGCCGAAGCGCCGGCCGAAGCCCGGCGCCGTCGTGTCCCCGAGCGCATCGGGCCAGTTCGAGCCGTAGAGCTGGATCGGGCTGAACAGCATGTAGATCCCGCGCTCCCGCGCGCGGGCAATGAGGTAGTCCTGCAGGTCCAGGTGGTCGTTGGCGATCAGGTTGCCGGCGCTGTCGGAGGCCTCCCAGTCACCCCAGAAGGTGAGCCGCAGGCCGTCCCAGCCCATCCGGGCGAACTGCGCCATGTCCTCGTCGATCATCCGCTTGCGGTCGGCGTGCAGGTAGCCGGCCGCGCGGTAGTCGGAGGCGGTAGGCAGCACGTAGTTCGCGCCGAAGAGGGTGACCTCCCGGCGGTCGTCTTTCCAGCGGACGACGCCTTCCTTGTCCAGGTAGACCGCCCGATCGGCTGGGGCGGGCGCGGCCTGTGCGTGCGCCGGGGCGGCCGGCACGGCTGTGAAGATCCCGAGCAGGATGACCGCGGAAAAGCTCACCACGGAGATACGGAGACCACGGAGGCCGCACGGAGGCCGCAAAATCACGGGGTCAATCTCTCGAGGCTGGGGGCCGCTGAGGCAACCTTCGGTCCGTGGGCTGTAGACATGGATCAGGCCGGAGATACCTTTCTGCCCATGCCACGATATGCTGCGTTCCTGCGCGGCGTCAGCCCGATGAACGCGAAGATGCCGGATCTG
The DNA here is from genome assembly GCA_963728705.1 of uncultured Gemmatimonadales bacterium. Taxonomy (GTDB): domain Bacteria; phylum Gemmatimonadota; class Gemmatimonadetes; order Gemmatimonadales; family GWC2-71-9; genus CAVVWJ01. The sequence goes on along the minus strand of CAVSLY010000006.1, from coordinate 50,133 downwards.
AAGGCCGCGTTCGAGGCGGCCGGGTTCACCGACGTGAAGACCCTGCTCTCGAGCGGCAACCTGGTCTTCACGGCTCGGTCCGCGTCCGAAGCGGCCCTCCAGCGCAAGGCTGAAGCCGCCATGACCAAGGGCCTCGGCCGGACCTTCCTCACGATCATCCGCCCGGTCGATGAGCTGCGGGAGATCCTGGCGTCTGATCCTTACCAGGCGTTCCGTCTCCCGCCGGCCGCGAAGCGCATCGTCACGTTCCGGCGCGACCCGCTGGCGTCGAAGCTCACTCTGCCGGCCGAGGTGGATGGCGCGCGCATTCTTGCCGTCGACGGACGCACCATCTTCAGCGCCTACGTTCCCAGCCCCAAAGGCGCGGTTTTCATGACGCTGATCGAAAAGACCTTCGGTTCGGAGTTGACGACCCGTACCTGGGACACGGTGACGAAAGTGGCTCGGTAGGATACAGCCGCTCGGCTCGGCACCCGGCCGCCCACCTCACCGCGCTAGCAGCTTGACGCCGAAGGGCGAGAGCGTCACCCGCCACGGGCTTCCCGCCCTCCGTTCCGCCGCCCCCGTCAGCAGGTCCCTGAGCCGACGTCCCCGGAGGCCATCGGGAAGGCTGTCGCGTTGCACGACAACGGTCCGTGCCGAGTCGGCCAGGTTCACGAGCAGGAGACTGGCATGGCCGGTCGTCACGCGCAACACCGCAAGTACGTCCTCCCGATCGGTGGCGATCACTCGCTCATCACCTGACACGAGCTCCGCCCGCTCGCGCCGCAGTGCCAGCAGGCGCCGATAGAACGACAGCAGAGAGGTCGGGTCACGTGCTTCCTCCTCGACCGAGATCCCATCCCCATCCTTGGCATAGCGGTCGGTCCACCAGGGATCGGTCCCCCGATACCAGGTCGCGGAGCCGGAGCTGTCGCCCTTGCCGGTCCATTCGAAGGCTTCGCGAACCGGGATATCGTTTGCGTCCGTCCCCCAGGACTTGTTCTGCCTCCCCTTCATCCCGATCTCCTGGCCATAGTAGATGAGCGGGGTGCCCTGGAGGAGGATGTTGAGGGCCGCGCCGATTCGCTCCTTGCGCGCGTCGCCGCTCATCTCCGAGGCGAACCGGTTCATGTCATGATTCTCGATGAACACCAGCTGCCCCTTGCCCGGCGGCGTCCGATCATGTGTTTCGGTAATGGCGTTGGCAATCGAGTCCCGTTGCAGCGATAGGATCGCATTGCGCAAGGGAAAGGCGAACACCATGTCGGTCCCACCGCGGGTCAGGAAGTCTTCACCATATCCCCAGTCGTACTGCTCGGCGATGATTCTGATGCGTGGGTTTACCGCGCGAGCCTGCGCAAAGACCGGCGCCCAGAACCGGGCGAAGAGGTTGGTCAGCTTCCCCTTCATGTCCAGATCATCCATCATGTGATCGATCCGGAAGCCGTCGACCCCGTCCTCGAACCGACCATCGCGATTCGGATCGATCAACGACACGAAGAGATTCTGAAAGTACCGTACGGTGAGCGAGTCGAGGAGGTTGACCGAGACGATGCCGACCCTGGCACCCGTGTACATCGGCACCACGGTGAGGCCGAACACGCCGGACTCGGGCCGCGTGTTCTCCGAACCATTGTACAGAATGAAGCGACTGTACTCCGACGCGGGCTGCCCCATGGACTGCCGCCACCACGGGTGATCCTGCGCGACATACTGGATCTCCTGATCCAGGTAGATCTTCATGCCCCGGGCGTGGATCGCCGCCACCAGCTCGGGCAGCGAGCTGGCACCACCGTACTCGGGATCGACGCCCTCGAAGCTCGAGGCGAAGTAGTTGTGGTAGAAGGGCGACGGGTTGACCGGCGTGAGCAGGATCGACGTCACGCCGAGGTCGTGGAGGTATCCGAGCTTGTCCCGGATGCCGCGCAGGTCGCCGATGCGGTCGCCGTCGCTGTCGCGGAAGCTGCGGACGAAGATCTGATAGAATACCTCGTCGGCACCGCCAAGCCGCGTGCGACCCTGCAGCACGACCGCACCATGGGGCGGCAGCGCGACCGTATCACCACGCTGAACCCGACCCGACAGCAAGTCACTCGCACGATCCAGATCGACACCAGTCACCGCGACACGCACGGCGCGAGGCCGCACGTTGGCCAACACGACGACTTCGCCGCGACGATATGCGATCACATCGTCGGGAGCATTGGTCTCGACCTCCCGAAGGTCTCCGCCGATCAGCGCCGGGTTCGTCCGCGCCAACCCCACGACCTTGGCGTAGAACGCGCGGGCCGCGGCCGCTCCGGGCTGATTCCAGGCGATGGCCTCTCCTTCGAAGAGGCCGAGCTTCTGGGGGCTCTCGACCTCCTGTCCGTTGTAGAGCAGCGGCCGGCCGGGCAGCAGCGCCACGGCGACGAAGGCCGCCCGCGTGCCCGCCCCACGCCCGAAGATCGTCGTGGGCGGGTCATCCCAGGCGGTCTTGTCATGGTTGGTGGTAAAGCGCATGCGCATGGCGCCCGGGGGAAGCGCCTGCATGTCCGTCAGCACGCTTGAAATGAAGGTGGACGCCGGCGCGCCCTGCCACACTGCCTTCAGGCGGTCGTAGGAGTCCCAGCCATAGGTGAGGTCGAAGCCGACCCGGTGCATCTCGGGATCGGCCCATTCGGCGAGGAGGAGGATCCGGCGAGGGACGGCGGCCCGGATCGCCGGGACGGCCTCACGCCAGAAGTCGTTGGGGATGAACCCGGCGACGTCGACCCGGAAGCCGTCGATGCCGAACTCCTGCAGCCACCAGCGCATGGTGGCGATCGTCTCGCGACGGACGGCGGGATTTGCATAGTCGAGCTGCACGACGTCGGTCCAGTCGGTCAGTTTGCCATCCGGTTCACGCGGGACGCTCGGCTCCCCGCGCTCGTTGCGCATGTAATAGTCGGGATGCTCTTTGACCCAGGCGTGGTCGGGCGAGGTGTGGTCGGGCACCCAGTCGAGGATGAGCTTCATCCCCCGCGCATGCACGGCCTTCACCAGCGCACGGAAGTCCGCGGCGGTGCCATAGGCGGGATTGATGGCGCGGTAGTCTCTCGCCGCGTACGGCGACCCGAGCGACCCCTTCCGGTTGAGCACGCCGATCGGGTGGATCGGCATCAGCCACACGACGTTCGCCCCCGACGACTGAATGCGATCCAGCCCGTTCATCACACCGCGGAAATTGCCCGCGGGCGAGAAGTCCTGGACGAAGACCTCATACAGTGCGCTGCGGGCGACCCAGGAGGTGTCGGGTGAGGGTGAGGGTGCGGGTGCCTGAACCTGGGCCGGCGCGAGCCGGGCGGCTCCGAGGTACCCTGCCACGAGGACGAGGCAGGTGAGAGGATTCCACATCGGTGTTGCTCCTCTGGGGGGCGGGTGCGAGGCGGACCTAAACCGTGGGGGGAAGGTGGATCCGCAACTCCGCCGCCGAGGGCGGCGGAGCTGAGGATCGGCAAGGCAAGATAGAGCGCCGGGTTCAGTAACCCGGATTCTGCACCAGGTTCGGGTTCGCCGTGAGCTCGGAGGCAGGGAGTGGGTACAGATTCCGGAACGACTCGGTCCCGGTACCAAGCGGTGCCCCGCCCTTCCACGCCCACACATAATCAGACCCCGTGAACAGACCGTATCGGATCAGGTCGGTCCGGCGGTGGGCCTCCCACAGGAGCTCGCGTCCCCGCTCGTTCAGGACGAAGTCTAGCGTGAGCGAGTCAGCCGGGACGTTGGCGCTGGTATTCCCATAAGCGCGCTCTCGAATGGCGTTCAGATAGGCCAGGGCTTGCACGGGGTCCCCGCCACCGCCCCGCAGGTGGGCCTCGACGTAGATCAGATACGCGTCGGCCAGCCGGAACACCGGGAAGTCGGTATCCGCGAAGGCCAGGTCTGAGCCATCCGCCCCGCCGCTGGTCTTGTTCTCGAACTTGGGCGCGGGGATGCCGTTGTTGAAGGTGCTGATGCTGGCGATGTCCACCGTCTGGCCGTCCGTCCAAAAGAACGACCGCCGCGGGTCGTCCGGGGCGTACCGGTTGAATGCCTCCGGTTTGAGGCGCAGACCGGCCCAGCAGCCGTTCACGCCGTAGTTAGCGGGAACCATGGACCCGCCACAGGACGCGTGGACCAGGAACGTGGTGCCGCCATAGGTCTGGGTCCGCTTGCCATCCTGGACGATCGGGAAGATGATCTCGGGGGACGTATTGTTGTCCGCCTGGGACAGATGACGGTAGCTGGGATCCAGCGTGAACGGGCCGGCAATCACAGCCTGCGCCGCCGCCAGGGCCTGCGCATACTGGGGCGTGCCGGTGTAGACCTCGGTATTCAGGTAGACATGCGCCAGCAGCATGAGCGCGGCTTCCTTGGTGGCACGGCCATAGGTCTGCGTGCCTGCGGCCGCCGGCAGATCGGTCTGGATGGCGTTCAGCTCGCTTACCAGAAAATCGAAGATCGCCTGTCGGGTGCTCTGTAACGGTGCGGTGGCGCCGATCGGGTCGGCCTCGGTCACGAGCGGGATGTTGCCGAACAGATCGATCCCATGCCAGTAACTGAGTGCCCGGAGAAACCGGGCCTCAGCTCGGAACACATGGATGCTGGCTTGGAGGTCGGGCGAGACGTTTCGCTCAGCCAGCTTGTCATCCGTAGTCTGGCGCAGGAATTCGTTCACCAGGCCGACCTGGAAGGCGACCCGGTAGTACATCGCGACGATCATGGTGTTGGACGAAGCCCAGAGCTGGGTGTTCAACTCCGGAAGTCCCACATCGCCCCAGGCGATCACCGCCTCGTCGGTCGGCAGCTCCTGCGCCTCCCAGTAGAGGCGCAGGTATTGCGAGAAGCCCTCGTCGATACCCTTGATATCCGGGTTCCCGGCCGGCCCCTGTTGACCGCTGACCGCGAGCCCCGAGTAGATCTTCGCCAGGAAGGCCCGGTACGAGCTGGGATCGTTGAAGTAATTGGTATCGTTGATGGTGGTGATCGGCAGCTCAGTCGTGTCCGTGCACGCGGTCACGCCCATCAGGAGCGCGGCGGCGACGGTGAGCGCTGTACGCTGGATGCGGTTCATGGCTCCATTCCTTCTCGAGTGTTCGAGCCGATGGCTCACAGTTTGAGGCTCAGGCCGGCGCTGAACGTGCGGGAGCGCGGATAGATGTTGTTATCGATGCCGTTGACCGACGACGTGGTCGGGCTCGGCGCGATGTTCGCGCTTGGATCCACACCGCTATAGCCGGTGATGGTGAACAGGCTCTGGACGGTCCCGAAGACCCGCGCCGGCTGGCCGCGCAGGTTGAAGGTGTAGCCGAGCGTGAGGTTGTCCATCCGCAGGAAGGAGGCGTCCTCTACGTAGAAATCCGATTGCAACTGCTGCGTGTCGAACTGGGTCTCGAGCACGGAGGTGTGCAGGTTGAAGGGCGAGCCCTGCCTCAGCTCACGGTAGTCGCCCATGGCGGACGCGACGTTGTTGTACATGTAGTTGCCCAGGTAGGCCCGGAGCGTAAAGCCGAGATCCCAGTTGCCCTTGGCCAGGTAGGACGAATGGCCGAGAATCCATTTCGGTGCGGGGTCGTGGAACGCCCGGAGATCGTCCTGGTTGATGATGCCGTCCCCGTTCTGATCCACATACAGGTCCTGCTCGTTGATAGTGTTGTTCGGAACGCCGTCGATCCGGCCTCCGTTCACGTCCTTGTAGATCGGCTTCCCGCCTTCGCGGATGTGCTCGTAGACTAAGAACGAGTTGATCGGCACGCCCGGCTGAAGGACCTGGATCCTGGTTCCTACGCCACCTGAGACGTCGCCGACCAGGATCTTGAGCGCCGACCCGCCGAACGGGGTGATGCTCCGCAGCTCGTTGGTGTTGTGGGCGACGGTGAAGTCGGTGTTCCAGCTCAGCTCGTTGCGCTTGCCCTCCAGCACCCGGGCGTTGAGGCTGAACTCGATGCCGCGGTTCCGCATGCTGCCGATATTCGTGGTGACGAAGTTGGACAGGTTACTGAAGCCCGCGACGGGTACGTTGAAGAGCAGGTCGTCGGTCAGCTTGTCGTACCAGTCGATGGCACCGGTGATCCGCTGATTGGCGAACCCGAAATCGAGGCCGATGTTGAAGGCCCGGGTCGCTTCCCACTTGATGTTCGGGTCCACCGCGCTGGGGCGGCTGGTCGTGAAGATGGTGTCGCCGAACTGGTACTGCGTCAGCCCGTCGCCGAGCTGATAGGAGGAATACTGCAGGTAGTTCCCGAAAGCCTGGTTGCCGGTCTTCGCCCACGAGCCCCGCAGCTTCAGGTCGGACAGCCCCTTGACCCCCTTGAGGAAGGACTCCTCCGACAGTCGCCACGCGAGGGCCACGGAAGGAAACGTGCCGAAGTCGTTCGCCGGCCCGAACCGTGACGAGCCGTCACGACGTATGCTGAAGGCGGCGAGGTAGCGATCGTTGATGTTATAGTTGGCTCGCCCGAAGAATGAAACCAGCTTACTCTCCTGCTCGAACCAGATGTCCTTGACGTTCGCCGCCGGGACAATGCCGTCGTTGCCCACGCTGTCGGTGGAGAGGCCGGTCGCCTCATAGTAGGAAGAATCTGCGTGGTTCTTGCTCCAGGAGTAACCGCCGGTGAGGTCGAGCGTACCCGGACCCACCGGGTGAGGTGTGGTGTAGTTGAGGTAGGTCTCGAGCACCTGGCTGACCTGCTTCGGACGGAAGCGCGTTTGCCTTCCGCCGCCCGGCGCGCCCACAACCTCCCGGTGCAGGGTGCTCGGGGCGAAATTCTTACGGTCGGCCTTGGCGATGTCGAAACCGAGGTTGACGCTGGCCCGGAGCCCGTTCACCCACGGCAGACTGTACTCGGTCTGCATATTGCCGACCGCGCGATTCGTCCTGGCCTTTTCCTCGGCAAGATTCAGGATGGCGACCGGATTGTCCGCCGACGTCAGGCCTCCCGGCCAGTCGTAGAAGTTCGTCGGGGCCGTCGGGTCGGTGATCGGTTGGGTCGGGCCGAACTGCGCCGCATTGGCGAGCACCCCGAGGGGGGTGAATCTGTCGTCCTGCCGCGAGCCTCTCAGGTTGAAGCGCAGCTTGAGGCGGTCATTGGCGAGCCGCTGGGTGTAATTGGCCCCCAGACCGATTCGCCTGATGCTGTTCGCGTCGATGATGCCCTTCTGGTCGAGGAAGTTGGCCGACAGGCGATAGTCATTGCTCGCGCCCGCACCCGACACGGCGAGATTGTGCTCCTGGCCGAACCCCGTCCGGTCGATGGCGCCGAACCAGTCGGTGTTTTCGTTCAGGAGCTGGCCGGCCTTGTCCGCCGCATGCGCCTCCACCGCCGCCCGGAACTGCTCCGCATTGAGCATCGAGGGCAGCCGGTTGACACGCGAGGCGGACACCGAGCCGGTATATTCAAACTGCGGTCCCCGTCCCTTGCCCTGCTGCCCCCGCTTGGTCGTGATCAGCACGACGCCGTTGGCGGCGTTGGTTCCGTAGATCGCCGCCGACGCGGCATCCCGGAGCACGGTGATGCTCGCGATGTCATCCGGGTTCAGGAAGTTGAGCGGGTCGCGCCCGGCGGTAATGCCGCCAGCATCACCACCCAGCGGCAGCCCGTCGACGACGTAGAGCGGCTCGTTGCTCGCGGTAGTCGATGACGGGCCGCGGATCCGGATCGAGGTCCGCCCGCCCGGCTCGTTGTTCTCCACGACCTGCACGCCCGGGACCTTGTTCTGAATGAGCTCGGTGGGGGTGACGACGCGGCCGGTGTTGAATTCCTCCGCCGTCACGTTCGTCACGGTGCCCGTGATGTTGCCCTGCCGCTGCTCCCCGTAGCCGACCACCACCATCTCCGCCAGGTTGACTGCTTGAGAGGTCAGGGCGAAGTCCACGTCGACCGTCTGGCCAGCGACTACGGTGACGACCTGGGCCAGCGGCGCGTAACCGATCATCGTCACCCGTACGCTGTCCGGTCCTGCCGGAACGTCGGTCAAGAGGTAACCGCCGTCGGCGCGGGTCTCCGCACTTCGACTCCCGACCCTAACCGTGGCCGCCCGCAGCGGGAGCTGCGACGATGCATCGGTGACGCGACCGCGGATCGTGCCGGTGGCTTCCTGGGCGTGCAGCGGCGCGATCCAGGCCGCTGCCAGGAACAAGGCAATACCATACCGTAGCAGTCTCATGGTGCGTGGTCCTTTCAGATGCAATCCAGATGGAGCGGTGCGACACCAGGGCCGAATATCTCTGCGGGCAAATCGATGGGCGGCTGGAGAATGTGCTATGAGCTCACCGCACTGCCGGGGGAGTGGGAACGTTTACACCGGGGAAAACAAAAGCCCCGGCCATTGGGCGCCGGAGCCTGGGAACACCAGATGCGGTTTTCATCGCTTGCCGCACCAGCACGCTGGTGCGCCGGGGCGATCCTGTCTCGCGCGGAAACGGGAATCCTGCCGGTGCACTATGCGATGACATAAGCGATGGGGGTACGGCGCAAACCTTGAGCGGGGGGTGATGCCTGATGCCCCTCACCGCCGCCGACACATTTTCTCACAGGAATTCTCACGGAGAGGTGCGGGGTGCACCCGGATTGCTGATGAATATTCCGGCCAACTCGCGCTCCGTCAAGGGGCAAGACCATCGCGCCGGACCTGTGACGTGCCTCCTGTCGATCGCCACCCAGCAGCGTGCATCTTGTCAGCATGCCGATCTCGCCCGCCCCGGACCAACTGATCCGACTCCTTCCGAGCCGACAGCCCTGGCCGTGGCCACTGTTTGCCTCGAGTCTTGCCGTGCACGCGCTGGGCATCGCCCTCGGCGGCTGGGCTACGCATAGCAAGCCCGGAACGCCGATTTCCACGCCTTCGGAGCGAGTCACTCGGGCCTACGCCGTTAGCTACCTCGTGCTCAACCGCCCGTCGATCCGACCCGAGCTTCCACACGAGCACCGGCCCTCAGATGCCCCAACACCCGTGGCCACGGAGAGACAGTCGGCAAACCCTCCCCGCCGCGTGCCGATGGTGGAACCCGCAAGTCAGAGCGCGCCACTGAGCACGCCGACCGCGCCCGTGAGCACGCCGCAAAACGTGCCGCCCCCTCCCACCCTCGAGGCCGAGGCGCTGGCGCTTGGCGCGACTGCGAACGCCGGCCAGATCGTGGCCACACCCCATTCCGACTCGACCGACGGTCGCGGGCCCGCGGGGATGCTCGGGTTCCGGGGGCCGACAACCAGCGCGGAGCCGTCCAGGCACGGGCTCGACCGGCTGCCCGAGCTCGTGGGCGGGACCGGCTCGGCATGTCCGGAGCTTCGGGCTTCAGCCACCAGGACCACGGGGCAATCCGTCGTGGCCGTGGCGTTCGTGGTGGATACGAACGGGAGGGTGGATCCGGCGACGCTCCAGGTGCTCGAGTCACCCGGTCAGCCTCGAACGGATCACCGATTTCTCACCCGTGTCTACGTGGTCGGCGCGAGTCTGCGGGTGAATCGCGGCCGGATCCCGCCCACGGCCGACGACGCGGTGCTCACCAAAGAGGTGGCGAGTCACGTGGCAGGCCTGGTATTCCGTCCGGCCATCCGAGCAGACCGTGTCATCCGGTCCACCGTCCTGGTCTCCTGCCAGACGTTCTGAGCCGGAGGCCTGGGATCCGGCCAGCCTCCCTCAGAGCGCGAACTTCTCCCGCCGCACGCCGCCTCTGGCCTTGGTAGACCAGGCCACCGGGACCCTGCCGAACGCCTGACGGAAGCGCTCCTGGATCTCCCCCACCGCTCGCGCGGCCAGGTCCGGCGGGAGCAGCACGATGACGGCACCGCCCCATCCCTCCCCCGGTCAACCTCGCCCCAAACGCACCATGCTGGAGTGCGGACTCGACCAGGTAGTCGGCTTCCGCGCAGCTCGACTCGAAGTCCCGGCGGAGCGACTCGTGGCCCTCGACCAGGAGCCGGCCCAGCTCACGGAGGTCGTGTCGGGCCAGGGCCCCCGCAGCCTCGCGGGTGCGAGCCGTTTCCGATACCACGTGCCGAAGCCTCAGACTCCACGGAGCCGGAATCGCGCGGCACGAGCGCTTCCAACTCGCTCGCGGCGATCCCACCAAGGTGATCCGCGCCATGGCCCTGCTCTCGCACCAGCCGAAGCGCGACCTCGCATTCCTCCCGGCGCCGATTGTACTGCCCATCGGTCAGCCGGTGGCGGATGCCGGTGTCGATCAGCCACACCGCGTGGTCGAACGGCGACGTGGGTGATGGCACCGCTCGCCGTCTCGATGAGCATCGCGTGGCCTGGCCGAGCCTGGGCTGAGACGATCTGATCCATCCGGCCGCAGCGCACGCCGACCTCATCGTGCTCCGCCCGGTAGGCGATGTCCGCGAGCGCGGCAGGCGGAATGCGCCGGCCGGTGAGTCCGACCAGCGCCCGTGCGGTCGCCACGGTGAGCGCGGCGGAGGAGGAGAGTCCGGCGCCGATGGGCACGCTGCTGGCGACGGCGAGCCTGGCGCCCGCCGGCGCGAGGCGCAGCGCTCGAAGGACGCGGATCACGCCGCCGACATACGCAGTCCACGAATCCGGCTCTGGATGATCGGGATCGATGGCGCGCACCGTGCCATCGACCTGAGACACGACGGTCCAGCCCTCGTCTTCGCTAGCTGGCGACGGCGGTGCGCTTGTCGATAGCGAACGGCAGCACCGGGCCACCATTGTAGTCGGTGTGCTCGCCGATCAGGTTGACCCGGCCTGGCGCCGAAGCGCACAGCACCGGCGCGCTGCCGAACCGGTCCCGAAACAGCGATATCGCCTGCCGCACCGGCCCGGGCTGCCTCACGAGCCGACCGTTCCATCACTCCGACCCGGGCGTCACCGACTCCTCGACCCGGGGCCTGATATGCTCGTCGCGCGCCAGGATGCGGGCGCACGTGTTCCAGCGCAGGATCGGCTCGTCGGTTCCGGCGGGGCGCCGGGCCTCCGCCTTCTCGTACCACTCCATCGCCTCCCGGAACCAATGGTAGGCCACTTCGCCCGACCCCATCGCCCCGCGGCGGAGGTGCGCCTTGGCGCAGCGCTCGGCAATGATGCCGGCGTAGTACATCCGCTTGTACTCGTCTCCCAGCCGCGGCAGCAGCCCCTGGGCCCGCCGGGCGCCCTCGGCCGGGCCCTCGACGAGCTGATCGGTGATCGCAAGCAGCAGCGTGACCAGCGCCTCCTGGTTCCCGGGGTCCACCTCGAGGACATCGAGGCAGATGCTCTCGGCGGACGAAGGGTCGTTGATGATCCGGTAGCGCTCCGCCTTCTGCAGCGCCGCCGGAATGCTTTCCTTCGAGATCCGCTTGAGCTCGTAACTGTCGGTCACGCGCCCTCCCTTCGACTGAACACCTTCAGCAGCTTCCCCAACGGATCGTAGAACTCGTCCACGACCCGCTCCTTGAGCGGAATGATCGCGTTGTCCGTGATCGTGATGTGCTCCGGACAGACCGCGGTACAGCACTTGGTGATGTTGCAGAACCCAATGCCGTGCGCCTTGCGCAGGGCCTCGACCCGGTCCTCGGTGTCGAGCGGGTGCATCTCCAGCGCCGCGGCGTACACCAGGTACCGCGGCCCGATGAACTCGTCGTGCAGGTGGTGCTCCCTGAGCACGTGGCAGACGTCCTGGCAGAGGAAGCACTCGATGCACTTCCTGAATTCCTGCACCCGGTCCACGTCCGACTGGGCGATTCGCCAGGTCCCGTCCGGCGCGTCCGGCGGCCGGGGCTTGAACGGCGCGATCTGGGTCTTGACCCGGAAGTTCCACGAGACGTCGGTCACGAGGTCCCGGACCGGCGGAAAGGCGCGCATGGGCTCGACGGTCACCGGCTCGTCGAGCGGGAGCTCGTTGAGGCGGGTCATGCACATCAGCTTGGGGCTGCCGTTCACTTCGGCCGAGCACGAGCCGCACTTGCCGGCCTTGCAGTTCCACCGCACCGCGAGATCGTTCGCCTGCTCGGCCTGGATCTGGTGGATCGCGTCGAGGACGACCATGCCCTCGGAGACCGGGGTCGCGTAGTCCACGAACCGGCCGCCGGCCCGATCGCCGCGCCAGACGCGGAACGTGGCGGTACCGTGTGGCTCCGCCTTTCGGGCGGGAGGCGCATCCTCTTCGATGGCGCCGGTCTCGACCAGGTCCGGCTTCAGGGCTTCCGTCATTCTGACCTTCCTCGAGGGGCAACGCTCGTCTGGTATAGATCTCCGGCTACTTACCACGAAGACACGAAGGCCACGAAGGGCTCACTCGCGCCATCACCTCGCTGGGTGGCCTTCCCCCGGTGCCAGCGTTTGGCTTCACCACAGAGACACAGAGAGCACAGAGGTGCGCGGAGGAAGACAACCAATTTTTGTTGTTCTCTGTGCTGTTCTCCGTGCCCTCCGTGCCTCTGTGGTGAACCGTGACAAGTCCGACCCGATGACAGCGTCCGCCTGACACACCCCCCACAACCCCCTACTTCTGCTCCTCGATCACGCGCTTCAACTCCGGCGGCATCTCCGGAATCGGCTCCCGCGCGAGCTGCATCCCGCCGTCCGCGCCCTTGCGGATGACGATGTTGAACTTCGCATACGCAGGATCCTTGTCCGGGCAGTCATCGCGGAAGTGCCCGCCCCGGCTCTCCTGCCGCTCGAGCGCCGCGCGGGCGATCGCCTCGGAGACCGTGAGCTGATTGCCGAGATCCAGCGCGGTGTGCCACCCCGGATTGTACTCCCGATTGCCGGCGACGCCGACCCGCGCCGCTCGCTCCCGGAGCCGTCCGATGCCCTCGAGCGCCCGCTCCATCTCCGGCCGCGGTCCGCACGATCCCGACCAGGTCCTGCATCATCACCTGGAGGTCCTGCTGGACCTGGTAAGGCCCCTCGGCGTGCGGCGCGGCGCCGCGCTCGAACGGCTCCAGCGCGTACCGCACCGCGTCGTCGGTCTCGGCCTGGTCGATCGCCGCCGCGCCGGACTCCCGGGCGAACCTGGCGGCGTGCTCGCCCGCACGCTTCCCGAACACCACCAGGTCGGAGAGCGAATTGCCGCCGAGCCGGTTGGCGCCGTGCAGGCCCGCCGCGCACTCGCCGGCGGCGAACAGCCCCGGCAGCGTGGACATCTGGCTGTCGCCATCGACCCGGATGCCACCCATGATGTAGTGCGTCGTCGGCCCCACCTCCATCGGCGTGGTGGTGATGTCGATGTCGGCGAGCTGCTTGAACTGGTGGTACATGCTGGGGAGCTTGCGGATGATGTGCTCCCGCGCGTTGGGGAGCCGCTCCTTGATCCAGGAGATGTCGAGAAAGACGCCGCCGTGCGGGCTGCCCCGCCCTTCGGCGACCTCGCGCCGGATGCAGCGGGCGACGTGGTCGCGGGTCAGCAGCTCGGGTGGCCGGCGGGCGTTCTTGTCGCCCTGGGTGTAGCGCCACCCTTCCTCTTCGTTGTCGGCGGTCTGGGCGCGGTAGTTCTCCGGGATCTCGTCGAACATGAAGCGCCGGCCCTGGCTGTTGCGCAACACGCCGCCTTCTCCACGCACGCCTTCGGTCACCAGGATGCCACGGACGCTGGGCGGCCAGATCATGCCGGTGGGATGGAACTGCACGAATTCCATGTCCTGCAGCGCAGCGCCGGCGTGGTACGCAAGTGCCTGGCCGTCGCCGGTGTATTCCCAACTGTTGCTGGTGATCGAGTACGCCCGGCCCACCCCGCCGGTCGCGAGAACGATGGCCTTGGACCGGTACAGCCGGAACCGCCCGCGTTCGCGGTCGTAGCCGAGCGCACCCGCGATGCGTCCACCGCTGGTGAACAGGCGGAGCACGGTGCACTCCATGTGCACGTCGAGCCCCTGGTGAATGGCGTGGTCCTGCAGCGTCCGGATCATCTCCAGGCCGGTCCGGTCGCCCACGTGCGCGAGCCGGGGATACTTGTGCCCCCCGAAGTTGCGCTGGAGGATGCGGCCGTCGGCGGTGCGGTCGAACAGCGCGCCCCACGCCTCCAGCTCGCGGACCCGGTCCGGCGCCTCCTTCGCGTGCAGCTCGGCCATGCGCCAGTTGTTGACGTACTGGCCGCCGCGCATGGTGTCGGCGAAGTGCACCTGCCAGTTGTCGCGATCGTCCACGTTCGCCAGCGCCGCCGCGATCCCGCCCTCGGCCATCACGGTGTGGGCCTTCCCCAGCAACGACTTGCAGATGAGCCCCACCGACGCGCCCGCGGCGGACGCGGCGATCGCGGCCCGGAGGCCGGCGCCGCCGGCCCCGATGACGAGGACATCGTGCTCGAAGGTCTGGTAGTCGGTCAGAAGATCCGCCAGTCGGTCCAGATGCCCATCGAGCAGAGTCGGACGTAGATGTCGGCGAACGCTACGGAGAAGAGACTGCACCAAGCCCAGCGCCCATGGCCGCGATTGAGGCAGCTGGCGCAGTCGTAGGCCCGCCGGCGCACCGGGTGACCGGAGAGCCGGTCGAGGTAGCCGCCGATCACGTGGCGGAGGGAGTGGCAGCCCAGCGTGTACCCACCGAGCAGGACGACGTTGGTCGCCAGCACGAGCGTTCCCACGCCGAGGCCCAACGACACCTGGCCGGTGGCTGGGTCAGTGAACCAGAACGCTCTCCAGACATCGTAGGACAACACCACCAGGAAGAACAGCGCTACATAGAGGAAGTAGCGGTGGATGTTCTGCACGATGAGCGGAAACGAAGACTCGCCCAGGTACCGCTTCCGCGGCTCACCGACCGTGCAGGCGGGCGGGTCGGCCCAGAACGCCTTGTAGTACGCCCCGCGGTAGTAGTAGCAGGTGACCCGGAAGATGCCCGGAAACGGCAGGATCAGGAGCGCGGGCGAGAACACCAGCCAGGCCGGCCACCACTCCGGCCTGGGCCCGAGCCACGCGTGCGGCGAGCTGCCCCACAGCTCCGGCGAATAGAACGGCGAGAGGTAGGGTCCGTAGGCATAGTGGTCACCCTGGAAGGCGGCCCACGTCGCGTACGCGATGAAGGATGAGAGGATGAGGAAGACGATCGCGGGCTGCACCCACCACGCATCGCGGCGCGCGGTCGCGCCGAAACGGGCCTGGGGAAGCGGGTGGGGCGCACCGGCCATTGGATCTCCGCCTCTTGAACGAGTCCAGCGGAACCGCGAGGGCAAGCATATTCAAGCGCCGCCCGTGGTGCATTGTCAACCTCGACGGGCCACCGCGCTGGCTTGGCTTGCACAAGGCTGCGCGTGTAGTCGAGTCACCCTGAACGAAGTGAAGGGGGCATGACCTGAATCATGGCTCCTTCGCTTCGCTCAGGATGACGATTCAAGAGAGACCGTCCGACCGCCCGCCGTCTACTCCTGGCTCCAGCAGGATCAGCGAGCCGGCGCTGGCGTGGGCTCCTCCCCGGTGAGCGGCACAGGCAGGTAGCTGACCGGTACCCGTACCCACCAGGCGTGGGTCCGCCGCCGTTCCTCCGGCGTGGTAAAGCGGTAATCGTAGACCACCAGATGAATCATGCGAGGCGGTGCGTCCGGGAACGGATTCCGGCGCAGCAGCGCTACTACCTCCGGCGTGCCGCGCAGGAGGTGCCCCGCGAGCGACCGGAGCCATTGGGCGTTCCCCGACGGGTCCAGCGCGGCGAACCACATCTGCCAATCGAGCCGGGGCTGGAACGGGGCGACGAACCCTGGTCGCCCGTCGACCGCTCCCGGCTTGTAGCGAAACTCGTACTCGGTCCAGTCGGAGCCGTCGCGACTCCCCTCGATTACGATCTCGGGGCGCTTCGTCGTCATTACCCGAAAGAGTCCATAGCCGTTGAACGAGCGGAGCGGCGCCACCCCTCCCATCACCCGGTCGGACCAGGCCAGGACCGGACCGAGGCCGCCGCCGCCAGGTAGCGTGTAGATGATCTCGCGCCCGAAGCTGAGCGCACTCAGGGCGAAGAACACCGGGGCCATGACGGCCAGACTCACGACCCGCGCCGCCGAGCCGTCGCCCTCCTCCAGGCGAATCGGGAGTACCCGCCGGAGGAGGTTGTCGTCCAGCGCCGGGATGCAGAGCACGATGGCGAGCGCGTTGAAGAATCCGTAGTTCCCGGTGGCCGCGATGGCGAGCTGGAGCAGTATCAGCGCCGCGCATCCCGTCAGGCGGAGTCGGCGGTGGCGGGCAGGAACAAGCAGGAGCCAGGGCGCCCCCAATTCGATCGCTAACATCACGATGGTGGCCGCACGATGCACCGACCCAGGCAGGTTGTGCGCGTACCACGCCGTCCAGGGCGGCAGCGGCTGAGTCTCGAAGTGGTAGTCGAGGGCCGTGGCGCTCAGCCACGTCGGGTCCCCGCTCAACAACTTGGTAAGGCCTGAGAGGAACATCAGCTTGAAGAGGAGAAACACCAGCAGCCACCGGGCCACCGTAGAGGCCGGTGGCTGCCGGCCTCCAGGCCGCCATCGAAGCGGAGCCCAGAGAATCGCGAGCAGGCCGGCCTCGAGCAGCAACGCGTCCCACTGGAAAGAGAGGAAGTCCTGCCCTACGACCGCGAGCGAGAGGTAGAGCGTCCAGAGCAGGACCAGGGTGGGAATCGGCGCCAGGCCGAGGATGAGCAGGACCGCCAGAACGGCGCCGCCCCAGGCGACGAGCCGGAGGGCGAGGTCGCCGGCACCGAGCCAGAACACGGTGGGCAGGAGCTGGTAGGCCTGACCTCCGTAGGTCGACTGCGCCCGCTCGAGGAATGCGCGGGCCGGCAGAAGTCCGTGCTCCCCGACCAGTCCCGTGACCTGCACCGCGAGACCGGCGAACGCAATGAGATAGACGACGCCCAGGAGGCGAAGAAAGAGCCAGCGGGAGAGAAGGTAGCTCGCGGGTGCGGCGGGCTGGTCCATCCCCCGTTCACTCGGCGCGGCGCTTCGCGGTCGGGGGCAGGAGACCGTTGATCCGCATGTAGATGGCGAGCTGGCTGTAATGGTCGGCCCAGTCCTCCGTCGCCGCCAACACCGCGGTGGCACGGGAGACCTTGCCCTCTCCGAAGAAGGGCACCTGAGCGCTCAGATCCGAGTCGTCGAGCTTGGCGAGCGCGGTCTCGCAGAACTGAAAGGACTCCTTCAAGCGATCGACCAGCTTCTGCTTCGGTTCGGTGGCGGCGACCTTGGCGCGCTTGGGCGCCGGCGTCCCGCTGATGGTCGAGCAGAGGAAATCGTTCCCCCCGGCCAGGTGCACGATGACCTCGCCGAAACTCAACTGCGCCGGCGTCGGCTTGAAGCCGTACTTGTCCGCCGGCGTGTCCTCCGCCGCCGCGACGAGATTGCGTTCGGCCCGCTTCTCGTTGGCCCGGAGGGCATCCAAGACGGGCGTCGCCGACTCCTGCGCCGCCGCGGTGACGATCGGACAGCACAAGGCCAATGCGATGGTGCCCAGGAGTGTTTTCATCGAGGGATTCCGAGTGAGTGGTGGTCGTTGCTGCGCTGACGTGATCGCCTACGGACGCCGCTTGGATTCCGTGCCGCCGAGCTCCTCGAGCACCTCGCCCAGCCGCCGGAACTCCTCTCCATAGCGGGCCCAATCGATGCTCCGCTGCGCATCCAGCGCGGCCTCGTACGCTCGCTGAGCCTTGGCGACGAGCGCCTGGAATCCCGTATCCGCAGGTACGGGCCCAGCGGCGACGGGTGGCGCGGGCTGATTGCGGGGTCGAGCGGAGCCGCCGAAGAGCTCCGTCAGGCCGCCTTCCAGTGTCTCCTGCATCACGACCCGGTTCTGATAGGCGACGACGACCCGCTTGAGCTCCGGAATCCGGCCACCCTGCGCCTGCAGATAGAGCGGCTGGACGTAGAGCAGGGACTCCTCGATCGGGATCACCAGCAGGTCGCCCCGGATCACCTGGGAGCCGCGCTGGTCCCATAGCGAGATCTGGCGGGAGATCTCGGTGTCCTGGTTGATCCGGTTCTCGATCTGCTGCGGGCCATACACGAGACTCTGCCGGGAGAGGCGGTACACCCGCAGCTTCCCGTAGACGTCGCCGTCGTTCCGCGCGACCATCCAGGCGGCCAGGTTGTCCTTTCCCCGAGGCGTGAAGGGCACCATGTAGATGAACTCCGCCTTCGATTCCTCGGGCAGTCGCATGACGATGTGCCGCATGAACGGCACGGCCCCGGTGGACTCGGCGACAGTGGGGATCTGCCACTGGTCCTCCCGGTGATAGAAATCATCCGGGGCATCCATGTGATACGTCGTGTAGAGGCTGGTCTGGACCCGGTAGATGTCGTCCGGATACCGGAGGTGCGCGCGCAGGTCGGCTGGCATGCTGTCCAAGGGAGCGAAGATGCCGGGGAAGATGCGGGCCCAGGTCTGGATCAGGGGGTCGGCTGGCGCGCTCAGATAGGCCTTGAGCGACCCGTCGTACGCGTCGATGACCAGCTTGACGCTGTTCCGCATGTAGCTCGTGCCGTCGCGCAGCCGCTGGGCGTAAGGATAGTCGTCCGACGTGGTGTAGCCGTCGAGGATCCACTTGAGCGTGCCGTCGGCCGCGATCACCATATAGGGATCGCGATCGAACTGGAGGAACGGCAGCGCCTTCTTCGCCCGCGCGGCGATGTCGCGGTAGTAGAGCATCCGACTGTCGCTGGTGATGTCCTGCGAGAGCAGGAGCTTCGAGGAGCCGAATCGGGCAGCGAGCAGGAGGCGGCGAACGAAACCGCCGATCCGGACGCCGCCCGTGCCGCCATAGGCGGCGTAGACGTTGGTCTCGCCTTCGGGGTGGTCGAACTCGCGCTGCCGCGTGCCCACGACGACGTACTCATTGGCGAGCTCGCCGTAATAGATCTGCGGCCGCGTGACCTTGAGCGACACGGTCGAGACCGGCGGCAGGTCCTTCACGAACAGCACCGGCAGGCCTTCGGTGGTGACCTGGTTGACGGGGCCGAGGGTCAGGCCCATCCCGTGGGTGAAGGTCAGATGCTCGTTGATGAATGTCCGCGTCGGCAGCGACGCGGCGTTGAGCTCCCGTGGGGAGAGCAGGACCTGACGGTACTTCCCGTCGATCCAGTACCGGTCGTCGTCCACGGAGACGAAATCGTAGTAGGTGCGGATCTCCTGCAGCTGACCGAAGGTCAGCAGCAACGGGTCCCGGTCCCAGAGCCGCACGTTCTCGATGGTGGGCGCATTGGCCTGGATGTCGGCCAGCGTGAGGTCGCGCCCGCCGCCCAGCTCGCGGGTCTCGACGCTGTCCAGGCCCCACGCCTGCCGGGTAGCGACGATGTGATGGCGGAGATAGGGCGTTTCACGGGTCAGCTCGGTCGGCGCCACGACGAACTTCTGCATCGCCAGCGGGAAGAGGCCGCGGCCGAGGAACGCCACCGCGATGTAGGCCCCGATGGCCAGAGCTCCGTAGAGGGCCACCTGCCTCCGCGCCGCGCCGATCAGCACGGCGATGGCGACGAGCACCGCGAGCACCGCCGTGATCCGCAGCGCCGGCAGCCGGGCGTGAACGTCGGTGTAGCTGGCGCCGACCAGTGGTCCCGTGGTCGAATAGAGCAGACTGGGGATCTCCACCTGCCACAGCCGGAGGCCGGTGAGGAGGAACAGCGCCGCGAGCAGGATGGCCAGGTGCAGCCCGGCGGCCGGCTCGACCATGAGCCGTCCCGGACCCAGCACCACGTCGCCGCGCAGCCAGTAGAGCGGGATCAGCAGGAGGAGACAGAGCACGACCAGGGTGGTCAGCAACCCGATCGCGGTCGACAACACGGGCAGCGTGAAGACGTAGAATCCGATGTCGCGCGAGAAGACCGGGTCGGCGATCCCGAACTTCGTCTGGTAGATCGCCTGGAGCACCAGATCCCAGGCCGGCGTGGCGGCGAACCCGGCCAGCAGTCCGACGGCCAGCGAGACCGGCAGGCTCAGGCGGCGAAGCGCCGCCGTGACGTCCAGGTGCGGCGCCGCCTGCTTGAACTGGAGCACGACCGGATAGGGGACGAGGCCGCGTTGCGCGGCTCGCAGATTCACGTAGAGCAGTCCGGCGGTGAGGCCGCCGACGCCCAGGAACACCAGCCACCGGGTGGTCAGCTCCCGGCTGAAGACGCTCTGGTACCCGATCTCGCGGAACCACCACCAGTCGGTGAGCAGGACGTTGAGTGTCGGGAACAGGAACAGCGCCCCAAAGGCGGCGAACATCAGGATGGTGAAGCGGCGTCGGAACACAGGCCGTCCTCGGACGCGGGTGGAGGGACGTCAGAAGTTACACGGGAAGGCGGGCGGGTGGGCGGGTGGGCGGGCGGTCAGACGGCAGGTGGGCGGGATCGGCGGGAGGGCGGGAGGGGTGGGAGGGCGGGCAAAGTCAAATGTCAGGCCGGGCGTCATCCTGAGCGCAGCGAAGGATCGGCCGACGCATGCGAGTGACGCTGGGGGCTCACACGCTCCACTGGCCCGACCCTTCGCTGCGCTCAGGATGACGCAGGATTCGTGCGGTCCGATTCCGGCCCGTCTCCGGCACGACCTTGTCCGTCCAACCGTCCGACCGTCTGACCATCCGCCCGTCCGACCGTCCGCCTACCCCGCCGCCTCTCCGGCAGCAGCGACCCCAGCAGCGAGAGCGGGAAATACACTGCATCACGCACCGACGGCACCGTAGTCAGCGAGCGGAGCGTCTGGGGCATCTGCTCCCGAAGCTCCCCAACCAGCGCCGCGACGATCTCGCGCCGGTCCGCCGCCTCCGACTCGACCACCGCCAGGATCCGATGGATGGCGTAGAGCCCGACGACCACGGTCGCGACGAACAGAAAATCCAGGCCATGCAGGTCGAGCGGCCGGAGAGCCAGGCTCTGTCCGGGCCCCGCGGTCGAGGTCCACGCGACGGTGACCGAGAGCCGTTGGGTCTCGAGCCAGTCGGCGCCCACCCCCGCGAGTACCGGGGCGAGAGCGGCCGCGGCCCCGGAGATGAGCGCGTTCGTCGCGAGATACCCTGCTGCCTCACCCCGCGGGGCGAGCTCCATCGCGACCGTGCCAGTGGTAAGGGTGACGCCGGCCGTGGTGAGGCCCGCGAGCACGTGGATCGCCCCGATGACGGCGAGCACGAGCCACGGGGAATGCAGCATCCCCGCGATCGGCCAGCAGGCCACACTCAAGAGGAATCCGGCGCAGGAGACACGGAGCACGGTGAGCGTCTGGAACCGGTCCGCCACCGCACCCCACGCGCGGAGGACGAGGACGGTGGTGACCTGGCTCAGCACCGTCGCCGCGAGCACCATGGTCATGGGGAGGCCCAGGCGCTTGAGCAGGTAGACGGTGAAGAACGGGGCGGAGAGGTTGGTCGCGAAGGTCCACGCAGCAAGGAACGCCACCAGTGCCCGGAACTCCGGATGGCGGAACGGGGCCCGCAGGACATCGCGCCACGGCCGGTGCGTCGCCGGCCCCATGGCGGGCTCCGGGATCCGGCCGAGCGGAATGAGTCCGAGCAGCCCCGCCAGGACCCCGACGCCCAACACCAGGTTGTACGCCTCGGCTGGGGCCCCGAAGGCATCCCGGAGTCGGTCGATCGCGATGCCGGCTCCGAGCGCGAGCGGCGCGCCTATCGCGGTCGCGATCGTCATCCGGCGGGCCACCACCCGGTTCCGGCCCTCGTCGGGAAGGAAGTCGCGTATCCATGGATTCCACGCGGCCCCGGAGATCGTGCCGAACGCCGCCATGACGAGCAGCAGCCCGAAGAGGGCCGGTACCCGGGCACTGCTCGCCACAGCCCAGGGAAGCACGAGCAGGCCCAGCGAGGCGGTGCGCCCCACGAGCGCCGCCCACCAGCAGATGGCCTTCCGCTTTCGCCAGCGCTCGATGAGCGCGACGGTCGGGAGCTGCAGCACCTGGGTGGCAGGGCCGAGGGCGGCGAGGAGACCGACTTGAGTGTTGGAGGCGCCGAGGAGGAGGGCATAGCCCACGAGGAGGGGGCCACTCAGCAGCGCGTCGCGGACCTGGGAGCAGACACCGTCGGCCTGGTACGCGCGAAGTCCGCGGCGCCGCGCGGCATCGTCGAGAGTCGAGTTCGGAGTCGAAAGTGCCACGGGGTGGCAGGATAGCCCACTGGCAGGTCAGGCGGAACCCCGGCAACCGCCTGCGCGGCTGGCGCAAGACGCGCCGACCTTCGAGGGCCTGCCTCGGGCCAGCCTGCGCACGGTCTCGAACGGAGTGCACGCGCGTCCGGCACCTGGAATGGTGCCCGACGCGCTCAGCGCGCGCCCAGCGCCCTCGCGGCCCGCGCATAGTCGCGCGGCTTCACCCACAGGATCATGCCGTAGCGTCCCTGCCCTGCCGCCACGCCGTCGGCCGCGGTGACGTTGATCTTCGCGTCCGCGAGCTTCTGGAGGTGGCGGTTCACGGCGCCGACCTTGTCGCTCCCCTGGATGAGAAATCCCTTCTTCACCTTGCTCAACCGCCACCCGTTCCTCTTTGCCAGCCGGCGCAGCGGGCCGATGTCGTCGACCACGAGATCGAGTTGCGACCTTCCGCCGCCGACCGGAAAGCCGGAGTAGGCGAGCAGATCGATGCCGGCGTCGCTGAGCTCGCCGAGCACGCGCGCGCCCTGCCCGGCGCGGTTGGGAACGATGGGATAGCAGTAGTTGACCTTTCGCACTCGGTCCGGCACGAGGGGCCTCCTGGTCGGGGTGAGGAGGGTAATTCAGGGGCCGGTGGGGGAGTTGTCAATGGCGGGCGGGCGGACGGGCGGACGGGCGGGCGAACGGTCAGACGGCGAACGGGACGGGCGGACGGGCAGGCAAGACGGTCTCCGGTGCTCGTCATCCTGAGCGAAGCGAAGGAGCCATCATCCGAGGCATGGCTCCTTCGCTTCGCTCAGGATGACGAACCCTCAATACGATGGCCGCTATCACCATGGCGCGCCCGCGGCGCAGGCTTGACATTGCGTCGTGACGGATTATCTTGATAATCAAGATTCTTAATGGACAAGATATCATCCCTATAACCCAGGTTTCGCCCGTGCCCACCCTGTCCCTCGTCCCCATCGCCCTCGCGTTCGTCAGCCTGGGCGGCGGGCTCTACGAATTCCTGGTCGTCGACCCAGCCTGGCCCCGCCGTCCCGACCTCATCCAGCCGGATGCCGGCGGCATCTCCCGCCGCCGATTCTGGATCCCGGCACACGTCGCGTTCGAGCTGACGCTCAGTGGCTCACTCATCCTCGCCTGGCCGCAGTACGACGTCCGCGTCGCACTCCTGGCCGCGGCGGCCAGCCACGGCATCATGCGCCTCTGGTCGGCGTTCGACTTCATTCCCAAGGCGCTGGCCTTCGAGCGGGCCGATCCCGCGGCCATCACGGAGCCGGTGGCGCGGGCCTGGACCCGGCGGAGCCGCTTCCGCTTTCCGCTGGACCTCGTCACCTGCGGGGCGACGCTCGTCGCCCTCGCCACGGCGGTGCGGCATGGCTGACCGCAAGCAGAAGCTGGTAGCCCGCCTGGGCGAGCAGGTCCGCCGCATGGGCGCGCAGAGCGTGCTGATCAGCAAGACCGTCGCCGGGCGGTTCGGGCTCAACACCAGCGATCTCGAGTGCCTCGACCTGATCTACCTGCGCGGTCACGCGTCCGCCGGCGAGCTGGCCAGGGCCACGGGACTCACCTCGGGCGCGGTGACGGCGCTGATCGACCGGCTGGAGCGGGCGGGCTACGTGGAGCGCACCGACGATCCCACGGATCGACGGCGGCGTGAGGTTCGCATCCTGGCCGAGGCGGTCGCGCCGATCCAGGCGGTATATGAGCCCATGCAGATGCGGATGTTCAAGCTCTGGTCGAGCTACAGCGCCCGTGACCTGGCGGTCATCCTCGACTTCGTCTCGCGGAGTACCGACCTGTCGGTGGAATGCACGGAGGCGATAGCCGGATCACCGGGAGGGCGATGATCGGCCGTAGGACGGCGGAAGGCTGTTGCGTCGCCCGCCGCTGGAAACCACCTCCGAGCCGTGAGCGTAATGAGAGGATGCCCCGTGGATCGCGGCAGCTCTCGGGTGTAGCGTTCCACCATGGCCGACGCCCCCGCGTTCCTCTTCGACCTCGACGGTACCCTGGTCGACAGCGTCTACCAGCACGTCCTCGCCTGGCGCGAGGCGCTGGAGCGCGAGGGCATCCTGTTGTCCGTGTGGCGCATCCACCGGCGCATCGGGATGAGCGGCGGGCTGTTCGTCAATGCGCTGCTGCGCGAGACCGGCCGGCCCGTCACCCCCGAGCAAACCGACCCGCCTCCGACAGTACCACACCGAGGCGTACGCCAAGCTGGTCGGGCAGGTGCGTCCGCTGCCGGGAGCCCGCGAGCTGCTGGAGTATCTCACTGAATCCGGCGTCCCCTGGGCCATCGCCACCAGTGGCTGGCTCGAGACGGCCCGGCCCGCGGTCGAGATGC
The DNA here is from genome assembly GCA_963728705.1 of uncultured Gemmatimonadales bacterium. Classification (GTDB taxonomy): domain Bacteria; phylum Gemmatimonadota; class Gemmatimonadetes; order Gemmatimonadales; family GWC2-71-9; genus CAVVWJ01. The sequence goes on along the minus strand of CAVSLY010000006.1, from coordinate 25,831 downwards.
TGGGTGTTGGCCCAGACGTCCCGGTCGTCACCCGCGACCAGGTGCAGCACGCCAAGCCCGATCCGGACCTCTTTCTCGCGGCCGCCGCCAGGCTCGGTGTGCCGATCGAGTACTCAGCCGTCGTGGGCGATAGCGTGTGGGACCTGCTGGCCGCGCGGCGCGCGCGGGCGCTGGGAGTGGGGCTCCTGTCGGGTGGGTATGGCGAGGACGAGCTGAACCGAGCGGGGGCCTACCGAGTCTATCAGGACCCGGCCGACCTGCTGCAGCACCTGGACGAGATGGGTGTGCGACCGGGAGGGTGACGCCAACACAGCGGAGGATCAAATGGCTACGACAACCAAGAGCATCGAGACCGAGCTGCTGGATCTCGAGAAACGCTACTGGCAGGCGCTCCGGGACCAGGACGCGGACACGGCGATGCGCCTCACCGACGAGCCCTGCATCGTCACCGGAGCCCAGGGCGTGGGAGCGATCGACCGGAAGACCCTCGGGGCGATGGTGAAGTCCGCGAGCTACACCCTGCACCGCTTCGAGATCAAGCCGGGCGCGCAGGTGCGCCTGCTGAGCGACGACGTCGCCATCGTGGCCTACCAGGTCCACGAGGACCTGACCGTCGACGGCAAGCCGGTGGCGCTCGACGCGGCGGATTCGTCCACCTGGGTGCGGCGGGACGGGCGCTGGCTCTGCGCCATGCACACCGAGGCCATCGCAGGCGACCCGTTCGGTCGCGACCGGCGGGCATAAGCCCCTGGCCTCGCGAAGCCCCGCCGCGCCGCCGCCGTCGCCGGCGGCCCCGCGCTACGACCGCTCGATCGTCGAGGGACCGCTCGCTGGGGCGGTCTGGCGATTGGCGTGGCCCACCATGCTGGTGAACATCATCGGCGGCATGCAGAGCTTGGTGGACCAGGTCCTGGTGGGCCACATCATCGGCTTCACCGGCAATGCCGCCATCGGCGTGTCCAACCAGGTCTTCATCGCGGTCTTCATCTTCATCACGTCGGTGTTCATCGGCATGAGCGTCCTGGTGTCCCGGTTCGCGGGCGCGGGCGACTCGGACAAGGTCAACCGCACCGTCTACCAGGCCTGCATCACCGCCATCGGGATCGCGGTGCTGGTGATGGCCCCGGCCGGATACTTCCTCGCGCCATCGCTGCTCGACTTGGTCAACGCCGCGCCCGCGGTGCAGGCGCAGGCGCTGCCTTTCCTCCGCATCATGTTCGTCACCAGCAGCGGGATGCTCGTGTATTTCATGGTGGCGGGCGCGCTCCGGTCGGCCGGCGACGCGCGGACGCCGATGATCCTCGGCTTCGTCATGACGGCGCTCAACATCGTCTTCAATGTGGTGCTGATCCGCGGGCTGGGCCCGATTCCCTCCTACGGGACGGCCGGCGCCGCCATGGGAACCGCCCTGGCCTCGGGGCTCGTCGCGACCTACGCGATCGTCAAGCTCTGGCGCGGCGGCTGGGTGGTGCGGTTCCCGCGCGGGCAGGGTTTCGGGCCCGACTGGACGATCATCCGGGAGCTGTTCCGGTTCGGCCTGCCCGCGGGCTTTCAGGGAATCGCGATGAACATCGGCGGGGTGTTTCTGCTCGCCTTCATCGGTTCGCTCGCGCAGAGCGCGCCGGCACAGGCGGCTTACTCGGTGTCCTACAACCAGCTCTTCTCCTTTGTCACCTGGACTTCAATTGGCCTCATGGGCGCCGCCGCCGCGATGGCGGGCCAGAACCTGGGCGCCGGGCGGCCGGACCGGGCGGCCGCCGCCGTGCACATTGCGGCGCGGATCGGTGTCGCCGGCGCGGCCGGCGTGGGACTGCTGTTCTTCTTCATCCCCCGGCACCTCCTGGCCATCTTCGGCATTCAGGATCCGGCCGTCGTTCCCATCGGCGCGGAGCTGCTGCGGGTCCTGAGCGTCTCGGGCCTCTTCATTTCCGCGGCGCTGACCTATACCGGCGGACTCCAGGGCACGGGTGACACCAAGAGCCCGCTCTACATCTCGATCGTGTCGCAGATCCTCCTGCCGCTCGGCATCTGTTTCGTGATCCAGCAGACCGGCACGCTCAGGCCGATCCACATCTGGCTCGCCATCCTGGCCGGGCACGCCACACGGTTCGGCCTCAGCTTCTTCCGGTTCCGGCAGGGGAAGTGGCGGGGGATAGCGGTACATGTCGAGCCGGCGCCCGAGTCAGCCTGAGCGAAGCGAAGGGGGCATGACCGGAATCATGCCCCCTTCGCTCTGCTCAGGGTGACTCTGGGCTGGGCTGATGAAGCCGAGCCCTGTCGCTCAGCCCCACCTCGGCGCCTCATCCGGATTGATCCCCAGCGTCAGCTTGGCCGCCAGCTCGTGCGTGAGCATCGAGTTCGCCGGATGGATCCGGCCCAGACGAGCATCACGGAACAACCGCTCGAACGGCCCCTGCCGGAAGATGCCGAACCCGCCGGCCAGCTCGAGCGCGTGATCCACCACCCGCCACGACCCCTCCACCGCGTGGTACTTCGCCGCGACGATCTTGACGACCCAGGCCGGCCCGTGATCCACGCCATCGGACCACTCCTGCGCGACGTGGTCCAGGTGCGGGCCGATCGCCTCCATTTCGAGCACCATCTCGGCCACGGCGTGCTGCACCTCCGCATGATAGGCCATCGGGCGGGAGAGGCCGATGGACTTCTTCTGCTTCACCATCTCCACCGTGAGATCCAGCGCCCGGCGGGCCAGCCCGAAGTAGACGTTGCCGAAGCCGATCAAGGCCCACGCGAAGACGCCCAAGACGAACGCATCCACTCCCGCCGCGCCGGCCGGCACGCGCCGGGTGATGTACCGGTCCGGCACGAACGCGCCGTCGAGCACGGTGTCGTCGCTCCGGGTGGCCCGCATACCCAGCGTGTCCCACGTTTCGACCACCTTGAAGCCCTCGCCATCGCGAGGCAGAAATCCGTGGACGATCATCGGGTGCGCCGGATCGCTGGTGTCGATGCCGTGGATGCCCAGGAGCGTCCAGACCGGGGTGAGGCTGCCGAAGTGCTTACGGCCGTAGAAGCGATAGCCGCCCTCGACGCGCTCGGCCCGGGTCGTGGAGAGGAGCACGGGAATGTCGTTCCCCGACTCGGCGTGCCCCGCGGCGAGCACGGCGCCGCCCGCCGCCGCCCGCAGGAGCCACTCGAGCGACTTGTCCCCTGCGCGCCAGAGATCCGCCGCCAGCCCGGTCCAGTAGAGGTGCATGTTCACTGCCAGGGCGTCGGCGGGCGCGTAGTAGCCCAGCCGCCGCTGCTCGCGAGAGACCTCGGCCAGCGTCATCCCCAGCCCGCCCAGCTCCCGGGGGATGGCCATGTTCAGATAGCCTGACGTCCGGAGCTCCTCGAAGTCCTCCGTGAAGAACCGATTCTCCTGATCGTAGCCGGGTGCCCGCTCCTGAAAGCGCAGCAGCATCTCGTCCGTGAGCGGTAGGGTCTTCGGCACGAGCGGGGTCCCGGCATTTCTGAGCGTCTGAACGGAACGCGGCTCGGAACGCGGCTCGGTCTGTGTCGGCATGCAAGTCTCCTCGTGGGTGCGCTTCGCTGCGTGAGGAGGGGCGATCGCATGGCCCCTCATATCTGAAGGCCGGAAATGCGGTCAAACGGGCTCATCGGGCCGGCAAGGCAGCCGAACGGGCTCATTCCCGGCGGGAGGTTTGCCCCCAGTCGCTCGGATCGGTAGAATGGCTGTCGACCGAACGGAGCCCCGATGGCCAAACAGGAAGAGACCGGTCGTGCCCGGATTGCGTCGCCCCCCGACGCCGGCGAGCTCGAGCGGCTGGTGCCGATCGTCTATGATGAGCTGCGCCGGATCGCCCACCGCCAGCTCCGCGGCGAGCGCAGCGATCACACACTGGACACGACCGGCCTGGTGCACGAGGCCTATCTCAAGCTCAGCCGGCTCGAGCGCATCGAGTGGCGGGATCGCGGCCACTTCCTGGCCGCCGCCGCCGGCGTGATGCGCCGGGTCCTCGTCGACTACGCGGTGGCGCGAAAGGCCGGCAAGCGGGGCAGCGGACGGCAGCGGGTGCCGCTGGATGACGTGCTCATTCTGGTCGACGACCGTGCCGAAGAGCTGCTCGCCCTCGACGAGGCGCTGGAGCGGCTCGCGCGCGAGAGCCAGCGGGCAGCGCGCATCGTAGAATGGCGCTTCTTCGCCGGCATGTCCGTGGAGGAGACCGCGGACGTCCTCGGGATCTCCCCCGCCACGGTGAAGCGCGAGTGGGCGCTGGCCCGGGCGTGGCTCACCCGGGAGCTCGCCCGCTGACGGCGCGCAGCTGGCACGAGCTGCAGGAGCTGCTGGCGGCGGCGCTCGACCGGTCGCCTTCGGAGCGAGGTCGCTTTCTCGACGGTGCGTGCGTCGGGAGGCCGGAGCTCCGCCGCGAGCTCGTCGAGCTGCTGGCCGCAAGCGAGCGCGACAGCCCGCTGGACGGCTCGGTAGCCACCCTGCTCGAGCCGGTCCCGTCCGAGCCCGTGCGCCCAGGCCTGGAAATCCTTGGCCACTATCAGGTCCTCCACCGGCTTGGCCGCGGTGGCATGGGAGTGGTGTACCAGGCCCGCGACCTCCGGCTCGAGCGGACGCTGGCGCTCAAGTTCCTGCCGGCGCACCTCAGCGCCGATGCCGACGCCAAGGCGCGGCTCCGCGTCGAGGCCCAGGCCGCCGCCCTCCTCGATCATCCCAGCATCTGCACCATCCACGAGATCGGCGAAACGGCCGAAGGCCAGCTCTTCATCGCGATGGCCTATTACGCCGGCGAGACCATCGAGGCCAGGCTGGCGCGCGGGGCGATGTCCGCGGACGAGGCGATCGCGGTGGCCGTTCAGGCGGCCCAGGGAATCGCCAAGGCGCACGAGCACGGTGTCGTGCACCGGGACATCAAGCCGGCCAACCTGATGATGACGACGGAGGGCGCGCTCAAGATCCTCGACTTCGGTATCGCCAAGGTGCCGGGCATTCACCGCTCCGCGCCCGGGCAGCGGCTCGGGACCGTCGCATACATGAGCCCCGAGCAGGTTCGCGGCGAGCCGTTGGACGGCCGGACAGACGTGTGGTCGCTCGGAGTCGTGCTGTACGAGATGCTCACCGGGGGGCGTCGGTTCCCTGGCCGCGACCGCGCGCAGTTGCAGGCGATCCTCGACTATCGCTCGCCACCGGGACGCCTCCTGCCGCCGGCCTTGCCCGAGAGCCTCGATCACGTGCTCGGCCGCATGCTGGCCGAGAACCCGGCGGACCGCTACACCGCGGCCGCTCTCGTCGCAGAGCTGGAGGAGCTCCGCGACTCGCGCGTGGAGCTGGCCCAGCCGCCGGAAGTGCTGCCCGACGGCGAGCAGCGCTGACGTCCGACAAGCGCCTGCCCATCCAGCTCTCGTACCACTTCACGTCGACCGCGCACATCTACCTGCGGCAGGGCCGGATCGAGGAGAGCCTGACGTTCTACCGCGATGCGGTCGAGCTCACCCGCAGGGCGCAGTTCGCCCCGGGGCTCGCGCAGGCGCTCCGCTTTCTGGGCGAGGTCCTGGCTGGACTCGGCCGGCACCAGGAGGCGCTGCCGCCGCTGGTCGAGGCGGCCGGAGTCTTCGCGCAGCTCCACGATCCCAGGACGGGGGCCGCGCTCTGGACCGAGGTGGCCACGCTCCACGAGCGAGTGCGCGACTTCCAGGCCGCGTTCGCCGCCTGGGGCAAGGCGCGCGCGCTCCACGATCAGGCGAGCGACCCGCAGCAAGTGCTGGTCGCCCTGGAAGGACTCGCCCGCGTCGCGCGCCGCGTCCTGCCCGACGCCTCGCCGGCGCTGGAGTACTACGGCGAGGCGCTGGCGCTCGCCGAGCGACTCGATGATCCGGTCGCGGCGGGCCGCCTGCTGAATGCGATGGGGATCATCGAGTGGGAGCGGGGACGCTACGACGAGGCCCGCGTGCACTACGAGGCCGCGCTCCGGACCTACCGGGAGCAGGGTCTCGAGCGAGAGGCCGCGACGATGCTCGCTAGCCTCGGCGTCACCTTGAACGCCATGAACCGCCGGGTCGAGGCTCGGAAATATCTCGAGGAGGCCAGCGCACACCACCGGGAGGCCGGTGATTGGCCCGCCGAGGCGCGGGCGCTGGGAGCGCTGACGGATGTCTTGCGGCGGTTGGGCGAGCCCGGCCGGGCCGTCGCGTGCGGTGAGCGGGCGCTGCGCCTCAGGCGCGAGTGCGGGGACCGCGTGGGCGAGGGCTGGATGCTGCAGCGCCTGGCCCTGGCCCATGCGGACGAGGGCGCGGCCGCGTCGGCTGACGAGTGCGCCGAGGCCGCGGCGCGTATCGCCCGGGAAACGGAAGCGCCGGAGCTCGCGGCGGCCTGTCAGGAGCTGACGCGCGCGTTGGGACGCTGACATACACGAGGAGGAGTCGTGCCACGCTACATCATCGAACGGAGTTGGACGCCGCTGACGCGGGAAGAGCTCGACGTGGCCGGCAGGCGCTCGGTCGCCGTCGTCGACGAGATGCCCGGGGTGGTGTGGGTCCGGAGCTACGTCTCGGACATCGAGGGAAAGATCTACTGCGAGTACGATGCACCCGACCAGGAGGCGGTCCGGGAGCACGCGCGACGGGCGGGGTTTCCGGTCGATCGGATCTCGGAGGTGAGTCTGGAGATCAGTCCGTTGATGTTTCGGTGAGGGCTGGCAATCGGACGGTCGGACGGTGGACGGTCGGCCTCCCAGGGGTCGTCATCCTGAGAGAAGCGAAGGAGCCATCACCCGCAGCTTGGCTCCTTCGCTTCGCTCAGGATGACGACGGGCTACGACTAACCCCACCCCTCCGAAGGCGCGAACGACGATGCCCGCCGCACCACCTGGATCGCGGCGTCCACCCCCACCAAGCCTGGCGCCGGGTCACACGAGGGGCCGGACGCGGCGATGCCTTCCGCCCTCTCTTGTCCGCGTTCACTGCCATTCCTATATATTGGGGGCCCTCTGGATCCAGGACCTCCGACCCACTCGGTCACGGCACCGTGTTATTCGCCGTACTCATCCTGCTTGTGCTGGCGGCCATCGGCCCTACGACGACCGTCCTCTTCTTGCTCGTGCTCATCATCATCTCCGCCATCGTGGTCAGGCGGTGGGCGATCTCGCGCAGGGCCGCGCGGGATGGCGGCGCCAAAGCCCCGCCGAACGAGATCCAGCCGGAGCTCGCCAAGCGTCTCTTCGCCGCGGCCGAACAGCCCCAGGCGGAGGAGCGCTTCCGGACACCGCTCGACCAGGTCGAGAACTACGCGATCGTCCTGCTGGACATGAGGGGAAGACCGACCAGCTGGAACGCCGGCATCCGCCGAGTGCTGGGCTACGAGAAGACCGAATTCCTTCAGACCGCCGCCGCTGACCTCTATCCCATCGACGATCGCCAGACCGGTGCCCCGGCCGCGGACCTGGCCGAGGCAGCCCGGCTTGGGCAGTTCACCACCGACCGCTGGCTGCTCCGCAAAGACGGCAGCCGCTTCTGGGGATCGGTCTCCACCACCAGCGTATACGATGGCGAGGGGCGCCTGCTCGGGTTCGCCCGGCGGCTGCGCGACCTGTCGGAGTCCAAGGCGGTGGAGGAGCAGCTCCGCCGGAAACAGGACGCGCTGGAGCTGGCCCTGGAGGCCGCGGGGCTCGGCACCTGGGAGCACGATCTCTCCACCCGCGCCGATTTCATGGACGCCCGCGCCAAGGCGCTGTTCGGGATGTCGGCCGACGAGCCCGTGACGAGGGCCCGCCTGCTCCAGGCGATCCACCCCGACGATCGCGAGCGCACGCGGGCGCGCTGGGCGCGCGCCGTCGACGAGCGCGCGCGATACTCGGCCGAGTACCGCGTCGTCTGGCCCGACGGCAGCGTGCACTGGATCATGGCGGTGGGCCGGTGCGTGACCGACCCCGCGACCGAGGCCCCGCTCCAGATCGCGGGCGTCGTCCTCGATCTGACGGAGCGCCGGCACACCGAGGAGCAGCTCCAGGAGGGCCTCCGGTTGGAGGCGGTCGGACGGCTCGCGGGCGGGATCGCGCACGACCTCAACAACATGCTCGCCGCCATCCTGGGCTTCAGCGACCTGCTCGGCCGGAGCTTCGAGCCGGACGATCTCCGAGCCTCCGACGTCGAGCAGATCTCCCACGCGGCCTCCCGGTCCGCCGATCTCACGCGCCAGCTGCTCGCCTTCGCACGGCGCGAACTGATCCAGCCGCGCGCGCTCGACATCAATGCCGTGATCCAGCACGCCCAGGCGCTGGTGCCGTCGGTCCTGGGCGAAAACGTCGAGCTCGACCTGCGACTGGCCCCGGACCTGGGCGTGATCTACGCCGACCCGCGGCAGATCGAGCACATGGTGATGAACCTGGTGCTGAACGCGCGGGACGCGATGCCTCAGGGCGGCCGCGTCACCATCGAGACCAGGGCCGTCCAGCTCGGCCCCGGCTCGGGCACGTGGCGGAGCGAGGAGGAGCACGCGATATCGGGCCGGTTCACGATGCTGTCCGTGGCCGACGACGGCCACGGCATGGACGCCGCCACCCTGCAGCGCATCTGGGAGCCGTTCTTCACGACCAAGCCGCCTGGGCGGGGTACGGGGCTCGGGCTCGCGTCGGTCTACGGCGCCGCCAAGCAGAGTGGCGGCTTCGTGTGGGCCGACTCGGAGCCGGGCCGCGGAACGACTGTGCAGGTCTACTGGCCCGAGATCCGCGCCACGGTCGAGCCGCCCGCCGAGCCGGAGCCCCTCCTTCCGCTCGCGGGCGGGAACGAAACGCTGCTCATCGTGGAAGACGAGGACCTGGTGCGCGCCCTCGCCGTCCGGGTGCTCCGGAGCTTCGGCTACAGCTGCCATCAGGCGCGCGACGCGAGCGAGGCGCTCCGGTTGGTCGACGACGCGGAGACGCGGGTGGACCTGATGGTCACGGACGTCGTGATGCCGGGCATGAGCGGGCGCGAGCTCGGCGACCGGCTGGCACGGCTCCGCCCGGGCATTCCGGTACTGTACACCTCGGGGTTCACGGACGAAGACGTGATCCAGCGGGGCATGCTGGAGGAGGGCCGGCCGTTCCTGCAGAAGCCGTTCAAGCCGCACGAGCTGGCGCGCGCGGTGCGGGAGGCGCTGGATGGCGCGGTGGTGGGTCGCGTGGCGGCGCGCTCCTAGCCCACGCAGTCGTCATCCTGAGCGAAGCGAAGGAGGCATGATTCAGGTCATGCCCCCTTCACTTCGTTCAGGGTGACGGTATTAGACGTCGCTCACGGTCCGAGCAACAGCGTTTGCGCCACCGACGGCACGCCCTTGTCGTTGATTATGAACAGCATATACGGCCCCGGCGGCGCGAGCTTCCCGGCCGCGGGCGGCGTGATCGTGAGGCTCTGGCCGTCGGCCGCGGCCTGGAAGGTCAGCGTGTTGAGCCGCTCGCCCATGTCGGCCGAATGGGTCGACGAGGCGAGGCGGATGAGCGTCACCTTCCGGATCGAGGCCCCGTTCGGCGTGGTCACGGTGAACGGGACGTCGTAGTGGATCGGGTCTGGCGCCAGGGTGATCGTCGGCCGCGCGCCCTTGAAGAGATAGGGCGGCGAGTAGATCTCGTACATGTACTGCTGGGTCACGCCGCCGCCGTCGCCGCTGCCGACGGACAGCACCCGGCCGTCGGGCAGGAGCACGGTGGTGCTGTGGTAGACGCGGACGACGCTCGCGTTCGCCATCGTCGTCCACGGATCGGCCGGCGAGACGACGGCCGGATCGTACAGCTCCGGCGCGAACACCGCCCCCGCCTCGTTCGTGAACCCGCACTGACTGCTGCCGCCGGTGACCAGCACCTTGCCATCCGCGAGGATGATCGCCGTGGTCTGGCGTCGCCGGATCTTCATGGAGTGGATGGGCGCCCACGCGGGAGATGCCGCGGCCAGGTCGATGAACTCGGCCGAGGCCTGCGGCAGGTTGCCGGGACAGGGGTTGCTGGCGTTGCCCCCGCCGCCACCACCGAAGTACACCACCTTCGTGTCGAGCATGACGGCGGAGCCGTACCCTCGGTCGCCGACAACGCGGGCGGGGCCGGCGGTCCAGAGGCCGCTCCCGCTCGGGTTGAGCCACAGGGAGGGATTCATCTCGCCGGCCACGAAGATGGCGCCGTTTTTCGGCTCGACGAACGCCCGCGGGTAGAGTGAGATCGAGCGGCTGGCTGTCGTGAGCTCGGTCCAGGTGCTTCCGTTGTAGCGCTCGGGAATCGTCGCGGACACGCCGGGCGACTGACTGCCTGACATGGCGATGACGCTGCCGTCACCCAGGGTCACCAGTGTCGGATACCAACGCCCGTACTTCATCGACCCCGTCGCGAGCCAGTTGGCGCCGTCGAACCGGCTCGCCTGGTTCAGGCCGTTGCCGTCACCCAGCGCCTCGCTGTGGCCGCCCGCCACCAGCAGGCTCCCGTCACCCAGGAACGTGTGACCGCTGCAGAACAGCTCGCAAGTCGTGGGATTGGTGCAGGTGGTATTGGCCTTCGGCGTGAACCCGCCGCCGGACGGATCCCAGAGCTGCGGCTCGCCACCATGCCCCCACATGATGACCTTCCCGTTGAGCAACTGGCTGGTGTGCAGCCCGATGATCGTCGTGGAGAACGGTCCGTCCCACCGCCCGATGCTGGCCTCGATACCGGGTGGGGCGCTGAACGTGACCGAGACGGCGCGGGCGGCGGACATGGTCAGCGCGCAGGTGCCCGTGCCGCCGCAGTTGCCACTCCAGCCATCGAACGTGTGGCCGCCGGCCGCGGCCGCAGCCGAGAGCGTCACCGGGGTGCCCTGCGGATAGGTGCCGCTGCAGGTCCCGCTGACGGCGGTCCCGGCGGTCACTGTGCAGGCGATGGCCGGCGACAGACCGGCCTGACTGGTCACGGTCCCGTTGCCGTTGCCGTCGCCGCTCACGTTGAGCGTGAAGTCCGGCGTCCCCTGGCCGGCGAAGGTTGCCTTGACCGAGCGGGACTGGGTCATGACGACCTTGCACGTCGGCGCGGTGCCGGTGCACGCGCCGGTCCAGCCGGTGAACGTGCTGAAGGGAGCATCGGGCGTCGCCGTGAGCTGGACCTGGGTCTTCCAGCCGTACGACAGCGCGCAGTCCTCTGGGCCGAGAGTGCCGCCGGTGATGACGCAGTTCAGCGAAGCGGTCTCGCCGTAGTTGGGGGCGGTCACCGTGCCGCTGCCAGTACCGCCGCCGGTTACCGTGAGGAGTCGTGGGATCTTCGTCGCCCTGAGCTCCGGGCTCAGCGCGTCCGGCTCGCCGCCGCAGGCGTGGAGGGCGATCGCGGCGAGGGTGAGCACGAGCAGGCGGACGGTGGCGGGACGTCGGAGCGTGCGCGCACTCCGCGCGAGCCGGGAGCCGACGGCGCCGATCCACCGCGGTGTACGCGGGGCTAGCATGGGACGACCTCAGAGAGTGGGGTCGCCTATCGTACTGCGGCGGATGGCAGTTGGTAAGAGGTGCGCTATTTTGCACCCGAAGTCTTGTCCGCCTGCCGGCGGGCCTGCGCCACTAGACTGTCCGCCCGCTGGTTCGCCTCCCGAATGATGCCCGCCGCCTTGCTATCGGCCTGCTTCCGCAGCTGATCGGCGGCGGGCTTGGCGGCCATCTGGAGGATCGGATTCGTCGCCTTGGCCGTCATCGAGTCCGCCTGCTGGTAGCCCTCCAGCTTCACCTTGTCCGCCAACGATTGGCCCTCTTTCCGGATCGACGCCGCCCGCTGCTCCGCCTCCTGCACCAGCTTCATCGCCTCGGCCGACACCTTTTGCGTGGCCGCCTGCTGCACGCCTTCCTTCACGGACGATGCGACGCTGCTGACGTCCACTTTGACGGAGGGGTTCGTCACCGTGCCGCCGAGCTGGATGCCGAGCGGGATCTCGGGCGCCGCACTGAGATCGATGCCGGCCCCGCCCGCCTTCGACACCAGGCCGGCGATCGCACTGTTGGCCGAGCCACCCATCAGCGAGCGCGGCACGCGCAGCCCCAGGGAATACAGCAGCGACTGGTCGAACCCGTTGGACCCGCTCACGGTCATGGTGGTGCCGCCCAGCTTCACGTCGAACGGCTTCACGAACAGCCGGCCTTCCTTGATCTGAAACGCCGCGCGGACGGCGTCCAGCCCCGGATTGTCGAGGAAATTGAGCTTGGTCACATCGACCACCTTCTCCAGCGGCGGGAAGTCCTTCAGATCCAGATTCGACGTTTGGACATTCCCGCCGCCGCCGAGCCCGGGAAAGAGCGGCATCATGTTCTTGCCCAGCCCCCCGTTCAGGCGCAGGTCGGTGGACATGGTACCGACGGCGTACTTGGCGACGGGCGCCAGCATCTGCACGGTCGTGAAGGCCTTGAACGCCGACGGGATGTCCACCTTGGTCATCTTGAGGCCAACGTCGAACGTCGGCTTGGCGGGCTGGGTCGTCTCGTAGAAGCCGGTCACCCCGATCTCGCCGCCCAGCGTGTTCATCCGGAAGTCTTCGAGCGTGATGCGCTGGTCCTTCACGCGGAGGCGGCCGTGCGCGTTGTTCATCTTCAGGTTGGCGTACGTCAGCTCGGCCACGGTGGCGTCGAGCCCGAAATCGATCTTCGGCGGCACCGGGATGACCTGCAGGTCGCCCTCGCCGGACTGCCACTCGTTCAGGTTGAACCGGTTGCTCCGGACGGTCGCGGTCCCGCGCAGGACGTCATCCCGGAACATGAAGCCGAGCAGGTTCTCCAGCGATCCGGTCGCCTGGACGTCGCTGCTGCCGATCGAGCCCGCGAAGGAGCGGAGCTCCGCGCGCTCCGGGGCCAGCCGGAGCGACGCCTGCTGGATCGAGAGCGGATGCGGCAGATCCTTGCCTTTGACGGTGAGGCCGCCGACGTCCACGGTACCGCTCGCCACGACCCGCTCGTACTGCTTCTTGTCGATGAACGACATCCGCGTGCGCACCGCGGCGTCGGCCGCGACGGTGCCGGTGAGCTGGTCGATGCCCTCGAGCTTCATGCTGCGGCGGACGTCGGCCAGATCCACCTTGCCCTTCACGCGCAAATCGACGTCGGGATCGGACACCGGCGTCCGGAGCAGCATGTTCGCGTCGACCGGGTTCCGGCCGAGGAGCAGGTGAAAGCGACTCAGCTTCACCACGGTGTTGTCGGCGCTGCCGCCGGGGTTGGCGATGGCGAGATCGAGGAAGATGTCCCGCGCCGGAAGCGGCAGATCGGGATACTGGAAGGCGGCGTTGTCGACCTTGGCCTTGAGCGCGAACGCGGGAAAGGCGCTGTCGCCGTACTCGCCCTTCACCTGGCCCGACACGGCGATGGTGCCCGACGTCTTCACCTTCTCGAAGTCATGCGCGTAGATGGCCGGCACCAGCGACAGGATGTCCCTGAACTTCGTGCTGGGCGCGGCGAACCTCAGGTCGAGGCCGAGCTGCTGGCCGACCGACCGGGCCGAACCGGAGACGCCGAGCCGAAGGTCGTTGAGCCGGAGCTCGGTGTCCTTGAGCGTGTAGGACTTGTGGGCCAGGTCGGCCTGCACGTCGGCGGTGAGGCCCAGCCGCACACGGTTGAGGTACGGGATGCCTGTGAAGGAGAGGGTCACAGTGTCGGCATCGGCCTTGGTCTGGATGCCGACGAGGTCCCGGCTGAAGTCGCCGGTGAGAGACTGATCGTAGCCGGTTAGGGAGGCCTTGAGCTTCGCCTTGCGATCGTCGTACGCGATGGCGGCATCGTGGATCTCGAAGCGACGCAGGCTGATCGCGACCGGTTTGGCGGGCTCGCTCGGCGCGGTCTCAGGGGTCTTCTTGGTGATGTCCCAGTTGGCGCTGCCGTCCTCGAGCGCGATCAGTGACAGCCGCGGCTGGTCGAGCTCGACGGCGCGGACGACGATCGGCTTCGCCGCCGACGACGTTTCCCAGCACGCTGGCGAGGTCGAGGACCACCTGGAAGTGCCGGATCGCGGCCAGCGTGTCGCCCTCGAACCGGCCTTTGCCCGCGACCGTGAGGTCGTCGAGGCGCAGGGTGAGGTTGGGGAAGTTGCGGAAGAACGTGAGGCCGACGTCCCGCCACTCGACGCGGGCGTCCAGGCTTCGGTTCACTTCGAGCTTCGCGCGTTGGGCGATCCGGTCGCGGAAGAGCAGCGGCAGGACGACGAGGAGCGCGAGCAGGAGAAGGATCAGCGTCCCGACGATGGCCAGGATTCGCGTAGGTCGTTTCATGGGTCACCTCAGCCGGGCAACGGGCGCTACCATCCACGGTCAGGTGAAAAGTAGTCGCGGAACGGACCGGAGGCGGGCGCAGTGCTCACCCGAGCTCCCACCCCAGGGTCGTCATCCTGAGCGAAGCGAAGGAGCCATCACCCGAAGCTTGGCTCCTTCGCTTCGCTCAGGATGACGACCTGGGGTGGCGGACCCTCCGCCCAAGACAAAGGCCGGCAGCACCCGCTGCCGGCCTTCGGTTCAACCCTGCGGAACGCCTAGTGAACGGTGACGCCCAAGCCGATCTGCCCGACGTTCGCGTCGCTGTCGTCGGAGCTCATCGCGAAGCCGTTCCAGTACGGAGTCAGGCTCACGTTCTGACCGACCCGGATATCGTAGCCCAACCCGACGATGGCGGCGGCGCCGGTCTGGCTGGCGTCGAACCCGGCCCCACCGAGGTGCACCCGGCCGACGCCGAGCCCGCCCAGCAGGAAGAAGCCGCCCGTGGACGAAGGATAGAACCGGATCAATGCGGCCAGGGTGCCGACCGACAAGGTCGCGCCGCTCTCGCTCTTGGTCCAGCCGTTGGTGCCCACGCCGAGCAGTACCTTCTGGCTCACGGCCCCACCGAGCGCGATACCACCGCTCAGACCACCCTCGCGGCTGCCGCAATCCTGACAGCCCAGGCTCCCGTATCCGAGCCCTCCGTTGAACCAGAATCCCTGGCGGGTCTGCGCGCGTCCCTGGGCGGACGCGGCCCGGGGGGAGAACGCCGCGAATATGAGCGCGACGACGAACGTGGCACGGACAAGTGCTCGCATCGGAAAGCCTCATCGGTTTCGGGGAAGACGGCGATGGCGTTACGGGCCAGAGGTGCAGGAAGCAGGCCGGGCCTGTTTCGGGAGGCTGCGAGGGCCCTGGTCCAGGTCACGCAAGTGACGGTGCTGCAGTCGCATTCAGGGGCTCGGCGGGCGGCTCTGGGGCTCGTGGGCGTCGCAATGATGCCGCCGGGAGGTGCCTCGCGACACGCTAGACTCTCGCGAACCTTCGGCATCCCCGGCGCGCGCACGCTTCCCTGCCCTGGTCAGCACCGCGGGACCGCCATGGCGGATCGCGTCATCCTGAGCGCTCTTCCGCTCCTTGCCTCACCACCAGCATCTCGCCAGATTGCCGCACCCCCACCCTTCAAGATCTCGCTCACCGGCCGTTTCGCACACGCGCAGGGGCTCGCCCATGCCGTCTCGCAGTGTCGCTCGCGCCCTCTCCGTTCTGGCGATGGCCTCCTCCATGTCATGGCTTGGCTGCGGGGGCGGCGGGTCCGACATCGCCGGCCCCGCACCCGGCAGCCTCGACGTCACGACCGCCACCACCGGGCCGGAGCCCGATCTGGACGGGTACACGCTCAGCATCGACGGCGCGGCGCCCGTGGCCATCGCCGTCAACGCGAGCCGGCACACCGAGAACATGGTTCCCGGGCAGCACACCGTGACACTCGCCGGGCTCGCCGGCAACTGCACGGTGGCGACGGGCCTCGGGGTGACGATCGAAGTCCTCGCCGGCGCGGCGGCCGCCGTGCGCTTCGAGGTCAACTGCGCGGCGACCACCGGCACCATCCAGATCGCGACGACGTCCACCGGCAGCCCACCCGATGCCGATGGTTACCAGCTCCAGCTCGACGGTGCGCCCCCTCAGGCGATCGGAACCACCGCCACCGTCTCGATCGCGAGCGTCACGCCCGGCCCCCACACCGTCGGTCTCGCCGGCCTCGCGGCCAACTGCTCTCTCGACGGCGACAACCCGCGCACCGTCACCGTCTCGCCGGGTACGGTCGCGCCTGTCGCATTCACCATTGCCTGCACGGCCCTCCCACCGACCACCGGCTCGATCGCGATCACAACCAGCACGACTGGCGCGCCTCAGGATCCGGACGGGTACGCGTTCACCATCGACCAGGGCGACGCCCAGCCCATCGGCGTCAACGGCACGGCCAGTGCCGTCGGTCTGGCGGCCGGCAACCATGCGGTGCGGCTCCAGGGAGCGGCGGCCAACTGCACGATCGGCGGCGCCAACCCGCGCACCATCGCCGTCGTGGCGGGCGAGACGGCCACCACGACCTTCGCGGTCACGTGCTCCGCCACTACCGGAGCACTGGCCGTCACCGTCACCGGTCTGCCGACAGGCACGAACGCGGCCGTGACCGTCACCGGCCCCAATGGCTTCACTCGCGCGGTCACCGAGACATCCACTATCGCCGACCTGGCGCCGGGCAGTTATACCGTCGCCGCGGCGGACGTGGTGAACGGCGGCACGACGTATACGCCGAGCCCCAAGAGCCGAGTCGTGCCTGTGGCTGCCGGCGCAACCGCCAATGCGGTGGTCGCCTATGCCGCGGTCGTGCCGTCGGTCAATCTCCGGATCGACGGCTGGTTCATCACGCAGAGCGTGCAGTCGGCGGAAGGTGACGTGCCGCTGGTCCAGAACCGCGACGGCTTCATCCGCGTCTTCGTCCTTGCCGACGGACCCAATACGGCGACTCCGAGAGTGCGTCTCCGCATGTACCTGAACGGCACCCTGGCGCGCACGTTTGACATTCCCGCGCCCGGCTCGTCCACGCCGCAGAGCCGCAACGAAGACGATCTCGCCAGCTCGTGGAACGTGAAGATCCCGCGCGAGCTCTTCGGCGCCGGCCTCACCGTGCTCGCGGACGTGGACCCGACCAAGGTGATCGCCGAGAAGAACGAGTCCGACAACAACTACCCGGTGTCCGGCACGCCCGAGACCGAGACCATGCGCAGTGTGCCGGGCCTTGGCGTCACTCTGGTGCCGGTGAAGCAGCAGATCAGCGGTCTCACGGGCGACGTGACCGCCGCGAACAGGGTGACCTACCTCAGCTTTCCCCGGCGGATGTTTCCCGTCTCCACCGTGGACGACATCGTGCACCGGGAGTACACGACCGTCACCCCGGCTCCGCTGCTCCCGGACGACGCCAACGGCGCCTGGCTGACGGTCCTGGCCGAGCTCGACGCGCTCCGCGTGGTGGAAGGGACCACGCGGAATTACTACGGCGTCGTGAAGATCGACTATGCGAACGGCATTGGCGGGCTCGGTTACACGGACCGCCCCACCGCCATGGGCATCGACCGGCCGGATGACCGGAGCCGGGTCATGGCCCACGAGATGGGGCACAACTTCGGTCGCCTCCACTCGCCTTGCGGCGCGACTTCCGGGGTCGACCCGAGCTACCCGTACTCCGGCGGCCTCACCGGCGCGTACGGGTTCGACCTGCAGACCAATGTGCTGAAGAGTCCGCTCCTCGCCGACATCATGGGGTATTGCCTGGATCCCTGGATCAGCGACTACACCTACGAAGGCATGCTGGCGTTCCGCACGGCCGCCCAGGCCGCCATCGCGGCGGCCGCCAGGGCGGCACCGCAGCGGTGCCTGCTGGTCTGGGGACGGATCGTCGATGGCCGCGCCATGCTCGAGCCGGCGTTCGAGATCGTGACCCGGCCGAGCCTCCCCAAGGCCAGCGGCCCGTACTCGGTGGAGGCCGCGACGGACGACGGCACACGCCTCTTCAGCCTTTCGTTCGATGCGAGCGAGGTCGCGGACAGCCGGCGGGGGGCGCGGCAGTTTGCGTTCGCGGTGCCGATCGGTGGGGTTTCGGGAGATCAGGTCGGATCGCTCAAGTTGACTGGGCCCGGCGGAGAGGTCGCTGCCGCTCGTGCACCGGTGGCAGCGGGCCCGCTGGCGGCAGCGCGGGCAGCGGGAACGGCGGTCGAGGCGCGGGCAGTGGCGGGCGGCGTCGTGCTCCGGTGGGACGCGGCGGCGAGGCCGATGGTGATGGTGCGGGATCCGGATACCGGAGAGGTGTTGTCGTTCGCCCGCGGCGGGCAGGTGAACGTGGCGACGAGCAAGCGGACGCTGGATGTGGTGGTGTCGGACCGGGTGGGGAGCAGGCAGGTGAGGGTGACGGCGGGGAGGTGAGGGGTGCGTCGGTGCCGGCGGGCTGGGCCGGCGACGGGGGCACGGCGGGTCCTTCGGTCGCTGCAGGGCGCTTCGCACACGGGAATCGCGCAGGGACCTTGACGCGCCCTGACGCTCCCTGCGGACCCACCGCGCCTCCGTCGCCGGCCTGCCCGCCTGGGTCCCGGGAGGGCGCGAGCGAGTCACCCTGAGCCCTGGCTTCGCCCAGGGTAAACTCCGCGAAGGGGGCATGCCTTGGGGTATGCCCCCTTCGCTTCGCTCAGGGTGACTCACGCAGGTGACTCGGGGCGCGGGGGCGTCGGGATAGGTCCCGCAGGGCGCGTAAGTAGACGCCACACAACCCAACCGCCGGTGGTCTTTCAACGCATGCGTGGCGGCTACTTCAGCGCCCGAAGGGAGCTATCCCGACCCCCCGCGCCGGGCGCCCAGCCTCAACCGAACAGCAACCGCACCGACCACACCGCGAACATCATCGCGGCGACATCGGCGATGAGCCCCGCCGGCACCGCGTGTCGTGTCTTCCTGATGTTGACCGCCCCGAAGTACACGGCGATGACATAGAAGGTCGTCTCGCTGGATCCGAAAATGGTGGCGGCCATCTTCACGTAGATCGAGTCCTCGCCGTACCGGTTGATCATGTCCACCACGATCGCCGCCGAGCCCGAGCCGGTGAGCGGCCGGATGATGGCCATCGGCAGCACTTCGGCGGGAAAGCCGAGCGGCTCCAGCACCGGGCTCAGGAACCGGGCCAGGGCGTCCATTGCGCCGCTGGCGCGGAACATCGCGACGGCGAAGAGGATGGCCACCAGGTAGGGAATGATCCGGACGGCGACCTGGAATCCCTCCTTTGCCCCCTCCACGAAGCTCTCGTACACCGGGACGCGCTTGTAGAGCCCGTACAGCGGGAACCCCACCAGCATGAGCGGGATGACGAAGTAGGAAATCAGGTTCATCGCGTTGCGCATGGTCTCCATGGCGGCCTCAGGCCTGCGGCGCCGCGGCCGGGGCCGCCGCGTTCCGGTTGGGGTCCGTGTCGCGGAACGCCCGCAGACGGCCAAGCAGCTTGGCGGCCACGATGGCGACGATGAGCCCCCCAACCGTGGAGAGAATGATGGGGAAGATGAGCTTGTTGATCTGCAGGCCCAGCAGCGCCAGCAGCAGCACCGGTGGCATGAGCTGCACGCTGGCGGTGTTGATGGCCAGGAGCATCACCATCGAGTTGGTCGCGGTGTCCTCGGTGGTGTTGAGCGTCTGCAGCTCCTCCATCGCCTTGATGCCGAAGGGGGTGGCCGCGTTGCCGAGGCCGAAGACGTTGGCGCACAGGTTGAGCGCGATCAGGCCCAGCGCGGGATGGTCGGGCGGCACCTCGGGAAACAGCGGCCGAAGAATGGGCCGCACCAGCTTGACCAGCGCGTAGACGATCCCCGCGTGCTCGGCGATCTTGAGCAGCCCCAGGAAGAGCGAGAGCACACCGACCAGCCCGAGCGCGATCTCGGCGGCCGTCTTGGCGAACTCGAGCGCCGCGGCGGCGATGGCGTTGAGCTTCACGAACCGCACGGGCTCGAAGACGACGCCGCTCGCGAGGGCGACTGCCGCCGTGTCCCCCGGTTGCGCCGGTGGCGTGAAGCCCGCGAGGCGTCCCTGCAGCTCCTGGTCGCGCGAGCCCGAGACCTTGGCGATGGTGGCCAGCGGCTCGGGAAGCTTGGCGCCGGCCGCGAAGCGGAGCTGGGTGCCTTCCTGGGTCTGAAGCAGATAGCCCGGATAGCTCGCGGCGGGTGCTTCCTCTATATGGTAGAAGCTGGCGTACTGTCGCGGCTCGATCCGGATCTCCACCGGGACGCGGCGGGCGGCAGGGTCGTAGCCCTGTGGGAAGGCGAGGGCCAGCGGGAGCGGCTGGTCGTTGCGGTAGCGGTCGCCGGCAATGTCGCGGGCGTCGTACCCGATGGCGAAGAGGAAGCTGGTGACGATCAGGCCTGCCCAGATGTAGTTCAGCATGATGGGCCCGGGCTCGGGATGGTGGGGTGCGGGATGGGACAAATATGGCCGGGGGAGGCGGCGTAGCGCATCGGGGGGCGGGCATTAATCCTCGTCATCCCGAGCGCAGCGAGGGAGCTTTCCCGCACTTCCAGGAACATTGGCCCGGTTCCGAAATCGTGGAGAAGGTCCCTCGCTACGCTCGGGATGACGGTCTTTGGCGCGCAAGCGCCGCGATCCGCCCGCGCCCCGGTTTGAGATTTCGGGATTCAGGACGTACTATGGACAGACAACGTCCAGGGGCCCCGATGCCCAATCCGCCGCTTCCCCACCCGGGAGCGGTCTATCAGAAGCTCCAGCCGGAGCGCGCCATTCACACGCCCTGGATGGCGGCGCTCGTTCAGCATTCCGCGGTACCATTCCCTTTCACTCGATGACGACCTCGCTCGAGCGCGTCCAGTCGGCGCTGGCGCCGCGCTATCTGGTGCGACGCGAGCTGGGGGCGGGCGGGATGGCGGTGGTTTACCTGGCGGATGACCCGCGGCACGGGCGGCCGGTAGCGGCGAAGGTGATGCGACCCGAGCTGGCGGCGGCGCTCGGGCCCGAGCGGTTCCTGCGGGAGATCCGGATCGCGGCGCAGCTGCGGCACCCCAATATCGTACCGCTCTACGACTCGGGCGAGGCAGCGGGGCTCCTCTACTACGTCATGCCGTACATCGTGGGCGAGTCGCTCCGCGACCGCCTGCGGCGGGAGCGGCAGCTACCGGTGGACGAGGCAGTCGGTCTTGCGCGCGAGGTGGCCGATGCCCTGGCTCATGCGCACGAGCACGGGCTCATTCACCGCGATATCAAGCCGGAAAACATCCTACTGGAGGGCGGCCACGCGCTGGTGGCCGACTTCGGCATCGCGCGCGCTGTGGGCAGCGCGGCAGCCATGCAGGTGACCACGGCGGCCGGGCTCGCCATCGGGACGCCCGCCTACATGTCCCCCGAGCAGGCCTTGGGCGATGCGGCAATTGACGCACGGAGCGACGTCTACGCGCTCGGTTGCGTGCTCTACGAGATGGTGGCGGGCGAGCCGCCGCATACCGGACCTACCGCGCAGGCCATCGTGGCGCGCCAGCTCGCGGAGCCGGTCCGGTCTCTGCGCACCGTCCGAGAAGCGGTGCCGGATCAGCTCGAGCGGGTAGTCATGCGGGCGCTCGCACGTGTGCCGGCGGACCGTTTCCCCTCGGCCGCGGCGTTTCGCGACGCGCTCGGGGCGAGTCCGATCGCTCCGACGGGGCAGAGGCGCAGACGGGTCGTCGGATCTCGCGCCGCCGGGTCATGATTGCCACTGGCCGCCCTCGTGGCCCTGACCGCTGGTGGGGCTCGCGATTTCGTTGCCGCGGGTCGCCCGACCGCGTGGCAGGAGCCCGCCGGTCGCCGCCGCCGCGGTGCCCGGCGTGGCCGTCCTGCCGTTCCGAACCGTGGGCGCCGATCCGGGGCTGTGGCACGAGGGGATCGTCGATCTGCTCTCGTACAACCTCGACGGACTCGGGCAACTGCGGAAGATCGATCCCGTGACCGTCCTCACGGGATGGCGTCGGATGGGAGGGAGCGCCTCCAAGGCGCTGACCGCGGACGACGCACGGGAAGTGGGCCGCCGCCTGGGCAGCCGCTACGTCGTCATCGGGAGAGCGGTGCAGATCGGGGCGGACGTGCAACTCATCGCCGAGGTGCACGACGTCGAGACCGGTCAGATGCGAGGCGCCGTGCGGGTGACGCGGCCGGCCGACAGCGCGTCGTCCCCTGGTGGACGGGCTGACGCTGGAGCTCCTGCGTCAGAACCTCCTGCCAACCGACGGAGGGTACCCCGCGCCCAATCTGAGCCGTGCGACCACGGGATCGCTCACCGCGCTCAAGGCGTATCTGGCCGGCGAGCGGGAACGCCGGACCGCGCACTATAGTGACGCGGTTCGGCATTATCACCGCGCCATCGAGGCGGACTCCAATTTCGCCTCCGCGTGGTTACGCCTGAGCAGCGCCTGCGGTTGGGGAGCGTGCTCACAAGAAGCTCTCGGAAGCCTATTTCAGACGAGCCCTGGACCTCGCAGACCAGCTCCCGGACCGTGACGCGAAGCTGATCCGGGCGACGTCGACAAATGACATCGAGGCGATGGAGAGATTGGTTGCCACGTACCCGGACCATGTCGAGGCGTGGCTCGCTCTGGCGGAGGGCTACTTCCATCACATCGGCGTCAACCTGCGTCCGGCCGAAGCATACCGAGGTGGGTTCTCCCGGGCGGTGCAGCTCCATCCCTACAACGCCGAAGCCTACGAGCACCTCATCGAAGACGCGTTTCTGCGCCTCGACAGTCTCGACGCCCAACGTTTCATCGATGGCTACGTCACTCTCGGCGGCAACCAGACCTGCCGTTTCCAGGTGGGCTATGACTTTGTCTGGGGCAGCGCTGCAGCGCGCGAGCGGGCCATGGCCGTGCTCGACACCGTGGCGCTGACGAATTGTGTCCAGGCACCGCTAGCCGCGCCCCCGCACGTCCTCGATCGCATGGCGCAGATCTATGCCGCCGTGGCGGACACCGCTACCCGGGCGCTGGATCGAAAGTTTGCGATCTGGCGCCTGCTTCAGGTTCGCGTCCCGAACGGCCAGATCACGGCGGCCCGACGCGCGCTCGCCCGGCTGGCCGCCGGACCCGTACCCGACACGAGTCTTGCGCGATGGGAGATCCAACTGCACCTCTCGGGGTTCCCCGACTCGGCCACGGCTCGGCGTGCCGCGCGAGTGCTCGCCGCCCAGGGAGCGCCGACGGACTACTTCTGGCTCGGAGCGCTCGCCATCAGCGATGGTCGCTGGACCGAGGCCGAGGCTGTGCGGCGAGCTCTCGAGCGACAGACCAAGAGCGTCGAGGCGGACGGTTCACCCCAGGGAGCCAATGCCCGCGCGTACGCGGCGGCGCTGGGAGCCTACGCGGAGCTCGCCAGAGGCAATCGCGGACGGCTGGCGGAATTCGAATCGGCGCTGGCTCGGCTTCCCGTGTTCGGCTTTGACATCGAACAGCCGCAGCAGTACCTCCGCCTACCGGGTTGGCAAGCTGCTGTTCGAAGATGGGCGGACGCGCGACGCGGAGCGGTATTTCCGGAGCTTCAACCCGTATGAGTTTTTCTCCACCACCCAGGCCGAACTGTACCTTGGCCGGCTCGCCGAAGCCCGCGGACGTCCTGAGGAAGCGGTGACGCACTACGGCAGATTCGTGCGCTGGTGGCGGTACGCCGACGAGTCGCTCCGGCTGCAGCGGGAGGAGGCTCGCAAGGCGCTGAGCCGACTCGCGGGGGAGTAGGGCTCTCCTCCGTCGGCGCCATGCACACCGGCTGAGATCCGAAGGCGATTGACCGCGCCGAAGACGTCAGTGCACCGCCAGCCCCTGCCCCGTCAGCTGCGACGCCAGCGCGGCAAAGGCGCCCTGCACCTCGGCCAGCGTGAACGTGCAGTGCCCGAACGGCGATGCCAGCTGCTCACCAGGGATCTGAGTGAGCAGCGCCGACGCACCCGCCTGCTGCACCTTTGCGGCGTAGAGAGCCTCCTGGCCGTAGGGCACGACGGGATCGAACAGGTTGTGGATCGTCACGACCGGCACCGAGAGCTTTCCGTCGGTCGTAAACATCGCCTTCATGTGACTCAGCGCCGGTTGGTCGGCCGCGAACCGCGGGACGGCCGCATTGTCGACCGGGCTCGGATAGATCCGGTCCGTGTTGTCGAACGGCTGTCCGCCCAGCTGCTGCTGCGCGTCCCGCGTCCCCAGGATGTTGTAGGCGAGCAGCCGGAGCACGGTCCCGCCGATCACTTCCGGCGGTGGCGACGGCGGCAGCGTGATCCCCGCCGCGGCCAGGAGCTGCGCGGTGGCCACGGGGTTGGCCGCGAGCGATGCGAGCACGGCGGTCTGGAGCGAGCCGGGCGCGCCGAGCGGAAGGAGCCACGCCTGGATCACGGCATCCGGGATCGCGACCACGCTCCCCGGAATGACACCCGGGAAGAAGACGTCGAACAGCACCCGGAAGTCGTTCAGGTAGTTGATCTGCGTCGCGAAATCGCCGACCGGCCCGCAGGCGGCAAAGGCCCCGTCGAAGAGCTGCGGGTTCCGCTCCGCCGCCAGCGCCGCGATGAGCGCTCCTTCCGACACACCCACGACGACCGTGGCGCCAGGTACCGACCCGACCAGACGCTGGAACGTGCCCACCACCCGCTGCAGATCCTTTTCCGCCTCGAAGATGATGAGGCCGTTGTTGCGGTAGCTGGTCGCCGCGAAGGCATAGCCAAGGCCGGTGACGATCTGGGAAACCTTGAGGCCCGCCAGGACATCGTCCTGGATGGCGACGGGATCGAAGGGGTTCACGTACCCGTGCGCATAGACGACGAGACTCCCATTCCATGCCGGCGGGACGCAGATGAGGTAGAGCGCGCCACTGCCTGGTATCGCGCCGCTCGCTGTGGTGGTCCCCACCGGGCACTCGGCGGTGACGAGCGGGCTGACAGTGGGAGGAGTGGCGAGAGCGGCAGGGGGGCGAGCGCTGGGGCTGCCATCTGATCCGGCGGTGGTGCTCGTTGGCGGGTCCGCACAGGCTGCCAAGGCAAGCAGCAGCGCGACACCGATCCGGGCGCCGCGGCACCGCGGCCCGTTAACGATCGGGACTGGCATTCGACGGCTCCTTTGTGGTCCTGATCCAAAGCCCGGCGCCGATAGGTGGGCCGGACCTCGGCTACGATAGGGATCGTGCCCCCGGTGCACCAGATCTCGCTGCAGTCCCACGCCCTGGCGGGCCTCGCCCCACCCGCTAGTTTGGGTCGTCATGCCATTCACGCTCTACGTCGCCCTCGGCGACTCGATGACCACCGACCACTATCCGACCTGCGACGTCCGCAATCTTGACGCGCCGCCCGGCCGGCTGGACCCGCTCGGCGCCGGCGCCCTGCTCCACTCGAACGATGACACGCGTTGGCCCGAGTTCCGCGGGCGCGACCTCGCGCGGCTGCACCCCGCCGCCGAGTTTCTCAACCTGGCGGAGGACGGCGCGATGATCGACGATGTCGCGACCGAAGAGCTGTCCGGCTCGGCCGGGACTCGGACGACCCGGGGATCCTGCTCACCCTCACCGCGGGCGGCAACGACCTGCTCGACGCATTGGCGGCGGGGCGGCCGATGGAGAGCGAGGTGCGCCGGATCGAGCAGCGCTACACCGAGCTGATCGCCACGGTGCTGGAGGAGTTGCCCGCGGCCACGCTGGTGCTGACCACGGTCTACGACCCGACCGACGGTACCGGCCGCCTTCCCGGCGGCCTCAAGTCCGCGGCCCGGCTCCCGCTCGGATATCTCGACCATTTCAACCAGCGCGTGCGCGTCCTGGCACGGGAGAGCGGCCGCATCCTGCTGGCCGACGTACACCGGCACTTTCTCGGGCACGGCGTCACCGCGAGCGAGGGCGATCGCTGGTACTGGAAGCGGAACCCGATCGAGCCGAATGCGCGCGGCGCGAGCGAGATCCGGCGAGTGTGGCTGGAGACCGTGGCTTAGGGGTCCGGGTTTGAGATTTCGGGATCCAAGGCATAGTATGGAAAAGCATCGCCCAGGGGGTCCCCATGTCCAATCCACCGCTTCCCCAACCGGGGGCGGCCCACCGCAAGCTCCGGCCGGAGCGC
>CAVSLY010000005.1:0-126153 GCA_963728705.1 uncultured Gemmatimonadales bacterium | reverse complement strand
GCGCCGCTGCCGCAGGGACCGCAACAGCCGCCGGTAAAGCGGTGCGAAGACGATCGCGAGGATCACCCCCCACAGCACCGCCCCGAAGAACGGCCAGAGGATCAAGGCGAAGGCGAGCGTTACCGCGACGAGCAGAACCAGGAACGCTTTGTCCTGGAGGGCGGGAGATTCCGCCTGGCGTGGGGGTGTCACGGCGTCCGCTCGCACGGCGCCATCACCTCCACCGTTGTCGCAGCACGAGCGATGTTGCGCAGCATTCCGGCAAACACCATCTGATGAATCCCCCACAGCCCATACCAATAGAGCAGCCCCCAGACCCCGACGGGATCGAAGATCGCGGTCTGCCGTATGAGACTGCCGCCGGCCGCCGACGTCACCTCGAACTGAAGCCATGCCCGCCCCGGACACCCGCATTTCGGCCGCGAGTCTGAGTAGCCGCCCGGGCTCCACCGCTTCCACCCGCCAGAAGTCCAGGGCATCCCCCGGCATCACAGACACCGGATCCCGCCGGCCCCGCCGCATCCCCGGTCCACCCACCGAGATGTCGAGCAGCCCACGCAGCCGCCAGAGAATATTCCCATAGTACCAGCCCGCGTCCCCGCCGATGCGAGAAATGGGCTGGAATGCCTGATCCGGGGCGCGGTTCACCCAGGCGGCCCGCGAGTCCACCAGCCGGGACCCGAACTTAACTCCGCCCCAGCCCCGCGGCGCCCGCTGAGAAGAGAGTGCGTCAGACCAGCGCGTGGCTGCGAATCCCAGGTCCTCGTTGACCAGCGCGCGTGCGAGCACCTCGCGAACCCCACGAGGCCTCACGGTGAAATGTGGAGCGCGCCGTCGTCCTGCACCACTGTCGCGTTGCGCACCCCATCTATCAGCTCTCGTCCCACCTGCGCGTGGACCGGCGAGACCAGCGCTAGCCAGAGGCTCGAGAGCCGCGGCGTGAGCAGGGGCACGGGAACCATCACTCGTCTCAACCCTCGGAGCCGGGCGTACTCCCGCATGAGATCGCCGTAGGAAACCCGGTCGGGTCCCCCGATCTCGTAGACGACGCTCTCCCGGGCCGGGAGATCGAGCGCCTCCACCAAATACGCGACGAGATCCTCGATGCCGATCGGCTGAGTCGGTGTGTCCACCCAGCTCGGCGTCACCATCGCCGGGAGCTTCTCCACCAGTGAGCGGACCAGCTCGAACGAAAGGCTCCCGGAGCCGATCACGATCGAGGCGCGGAACTCGATCGTCGGAATGCCCGACTCGCGGAGGATCCGGCCGACCTCCTGCCGGCTCGCGAGATGTTGAGAGAGGCGCTCGCCCTGGCCGAGCCCGCCGAGGTAGACGAGCCGGCGCACTCCGGCTTCGCGCGCGGCCTTGGCGAACGACTCGGCACCCCTGCGGTCCCTCTCTGCGTAGTCGCTGGATGAGCCCATCGAGTGGATCAGGTAGTACGCGGTATGCACGCCGCGAAGGGCGTCGGGGAGTGAGCCCGGGTCGAGCACGTCACCCGCGACGACTTCGGTGCCGTCGGCCACCCTGGGAGCGGAGATACTCCGGCCGGCGGGCCATGCAGCGGAGCGGCCGCCCACCGGCCTCGAGCGCGCGGCGCAGCCGGCCTCCGACGTAGCCGCTCGCGCCTGTGAGAAGAATGAGCCCGCCCTCGCGGCTCACTCCACCTCCTCGGCCGCCAGCCGGCGGAGTATCGTCCGAAGCTCCGGCAACGACGCGATTACCCGCGCACCTGCGGCCTCCGCCTCAGCCGCTATGTCCGAGGTCGCGGCGCCTCCCACGAGCAACGGCACTCGCTCGGGCAGCGCGGCGCGCATCGCCCTCAACTGGGCGAGGAGATCCGCGACCTCCGGCACGTACACGGCGCTGACCGCGACGGCACGGGCACCCGTTTGCGCAACCGCGCTCACCAGATCGGCCACGGGCAGGTCGGGGCCGAGGTAAGTCACGGCCCACCCATCGGCGGCGGCGCTGGCTGCCACCATCAGTGCTCCCAACTCGTGGACCTGGCCCGGTGGTGTGGCCACGACCAGCCGAGGCGCGGTGCCCCTGACCTCGTACACTTGGAACAGCCAGCCCAGCACGCTGGCGGAATACGGCGGTCGCCATGTGCTCCTGCGCGACCGACACCGACGCTTCGGCCCAGCCGTGGCCGACGCGCACGATCGCGGGCGCCACGACCTCGTCGATGAAGATCGGCACGCCGAGCGTCACCGCGGCCCGCTCGAGCACCGCCTGAAGCTCGATGGCGTCGAGCCGGCGGGTGGCCTGCAACGCCGCCGCAACGGACTCGCCGACGCTCCTCGCACGGGTCTGCTCCGCCTCCTCCGCTCGGCTGCCTTCTCCGTCTGATGACGCGGCCCCTTCCTCGCCCCCGCCGGTGTCCTCGTCCAGCCTGACGAGCTCGGCGATTGGGATAGACGCGATCCGGCCTATCGCGTGTCCCCGGTCGGTCAGCCGCCGGAGCAGCCGCAAGCGCTCGATGTCGAGATCGGAGTAGAGGCGGTGGCCCCCATCGGTCCGCGCGGGACTCACCACTCCATAGCGCCGCTCCCAGGCTCGCAGGACGTGGGGCGTGAGCCCGGTCCGGACGGCGACCAGGCGAACGGGGTACCGGGGGGTCTGGGACTCAATAGCCTCCATCATGGTCTTATTACTACGCCTTTGTCGAAATAATGTCAAGGTAATATAGTTAGGCAAATGCTTGACAGAGTGTAGATATGGTACTATTTTCTTATACAAGTGTTAGACAATCATTTTACTCTGAGGGGCATATGAAGAAGCTAGACGTAGCCGCCGCCGTGTTGCTGGTCGTGGGCGGCATCAATTGGGGGGTAGTGGGAGTGACCGGTTCGGACATCGTCGGGACCATTTTCGGCAACCTGAGTCCCGTGAGCCGGGCGGTCTACATCCTCGTCGGAGTCGCGGCACTGTACCAGGCGCTGCAGTGGAAGGCCATTCAACACCGCTGGCAGCCCGCCTTCGCTAGGTAATCACGAATCTCATCCCAACGAAGGTGCACTCATGAAGCTGAAGTTTCTCACTCTCCTCCTCGCCGCCGGCGCGCTGACCGCCGCCTGCAGCGACGATGATGACAACACCGGCCCCGAAGGCGGGGCGAGAGTGCGCGTGGTTCACGCCTCTCCCGACGCGCCCGACGTGGACATCCTGCTGGACGACGCCGAGGTGCGGGGCGACGTGCCATACCTGACGGCGTCCGATTACCTCGACGTGCGCGCGGGCAACCTGAATCTGAAGGTGAACGCCGCCGGCACCGCTACGACTGTGGTCGACGCTGACCTGAGCCTGGTCGACGGAACCGACTACACGGTGATCGCGATCGGCCTCGTCGACGCGATCGAGCCGATCGTGCTCCAGGACGACAACAGCGCACCGACCGCGGGCAATGCGCGCGTGCGTGCGATCCACGGCGCGCCGAGCGCCCCGGCGGTGGACATCTACGTCACCGCGCCGGGTGCGGACCTCGAGACCACGATCCCACTGCTCGCCAACGTAGAGTTCGGAGACGTTGCCGACTACATCGAGACACCGGCCGGCGACTACCAGGTGCGGGTGACGCCCGCGGGTACCAAGACCGTGGCAATCGACAGCGGCACGCTCACTCTGTCGAGCGGACAGGTGCGCACCGCCATCGCCGTGGACGCGGCGGGCGGCGGAGCCCCCTTCGACCTGCTCGTCCTCGAGGACCTGAACTAGTTGTCACGACTTGGAGGAACACAACGATGAGAAGTACCAGAACTGAGACCGTTCTGCTATCCGGTCTCATTTTACTCGGCATCGCCTCGACTGTTCAGGCTCAATCGGTGGAGCGCCGGGTCTCGATCGAGGCGAGAGGCGGCTTCAACGTGCCGACGTTCGACATCTCCGATGCCGTGGACGCCGGGCCGAGCTTCGGGCTCGGAGCCGCGGTGCAGTTCGCGCCGAAGCTCTGGCTCATGGGAGACGTGGACCTCGGCTTCCACTCGGGGGCGGATCTAGCCGGAGGCGGAGAGGCCCCCGACGTGAAGGTCTACCACTACGTCGCAAAGCTGGGCTACGAGCTGCTGTCCGAGGGGCAGTCACCGTGGTCCGTGATCGTCAATGCCGGTGCGGGCGCCCTGACGTTCGACGCCGACGGCGCGGGTTCGAATACCTATCCAGCGATCAACGTCGGCGCCAAAATCGGCTATCGGTTGAGTCCGCGCGTGCAGCTCCTCCTGAGTCCGCAGGGCGACATCGCGTTGACGGACGATGAGGAAGTGGGGACCAGCAACGCGTGGGTGTGGCCCTTCACGGCAGGTGTCCGTATCGGGCTGTAGTCCCGCAGTACCCTCCCAGCGCCTGTTCGAGCCCAAGAGCGGCAACTGGATGGCCTGGCGCTACTTCAATGGCGCCGGGCCGTCTGTCTTACGGATCAGACGAGGACGAAGCGACCGCCGCCGGTCGTCAGGATCACCAGATTGGCCACCACGAACAGCAGATCGTAGTGCCACCCGTACGTCTTGTCGCCCCAGAAACCGATGTGCCACACAAACAGCTTCTTCTGGATGGCGCCCAACATGATCCCGATGAGGCCTAGCGCCGCCACCTGTGTGAAAACACCGAGTGCGACACCGAGTGCCGCCGCCATCTCCACGCACCCCAGGATCCGGGTGAATCCGGGGCTCTGTCCGATGCTCGCGGCCCGGCGGACCGGGTCGCCGGCATGCTGCCGTCCGCTCTCGAAGAAGACCACGGCCACCATGAGACGCAGGCACAGCAAGGCCACGTCACTGAATTGAAGCAGCTGGGGAAACACGGGGTGCATCTAGCTCTCCTGATCCATGGCGCACGCCGCTACATCGTCAGAACGACTCGGAACTGTGCCTTGCCACTCAGCATGCGCGCGTAAGCTTCGGCAGCGTTTTCGAGCGGATAGGTCTCGATCATCGGACGCACACCGCTGAGCTCGGCGAAGCTCAGAGTGTCCTCGGAGTCTGCTGCCGTTCCCGAGGCCCAGCCCTGGATCGTTCGGCTGCCACTGATGAGCTGTATTGGTGTGACCTCGATGGGATCGGGTGACGCTCCGATGACCATGAGCCTACCGTTTGGCCCGAGGCCGTCGATCAGGGCGGTCATCGCTTTGGCGCTCGGTGCGGTCGCCAGGATGACGGCCGCGCCGCCCAGGCTTTGCAGCGCCTCGGCCGGGTTTGTCGACTGGCTGTCGATGTAGAGACTCGCGCCGAGCTTTTTTGCGAGCGGCGCCGTCTCGGATCCGCGCCCGATGGCGGCCACGTTGTACCCGAACTTGCTCGCGAATTGAATGCCGAGGTGACCGAGACCGCCGATACCCTGCACGGCGACGAGGTCGCCGGGGAGCGCACCACTATGCCGCAGGGCGTTGAAGGTGGTGATGCCGGCGCAGAGCAGCGGTGCCGCTTCGGCGTTGCCCAGGCTGTCCGGTACCGGCACCAGTGCCTCCAGCGGAGCGAGCATGTATTCCTGGTAGCCGCCATCATAGCTGATGCCTGGAACCTGAAGATTCCGGCAATTGCCAAAATCGCCACGCCGGCACTCGCGACACGTGCCGTCATGGCCCCCGTGCCAGCCGACGCCGACACGCTGCCCCTTCTTCCACCCTCCAGCGCCGCTACCCACCTCATCGATGGTGCCCACCACTTCATGTCCCGGAACGCGGGGGAATTGAATCCCGGGCCACGCGCCTTCCTTGGTGAACAGGTCGCTGTGGCAAACGCCACAGGCCAGCACCTTGATCCGCACCTGCCCTGTACCCGGCGTGGGAATCTCGCGCTCGACGATCTGGAACTCTGCTCCGGGTTTCGGAACCTGCGCGGCCCTCATTGTTCCGACCGCGCCCCTTGCCTTTGGCACTGATGCGACTTTTGCCGTTGCCATAGATCTGCCTTTCAGCCGAACGTGAACGCAAACACCGCGACGCCTGGATCCAGAAACTCAATCTCGAGCTCTCGATCGGAGATGGGCTGGTGTTGCCGGATCAGCTGATACAGCCGCTGTTCGGTCAGTGTGCCGTAGCCCTGGGCGTCAACGTCGAGGCCGTGTGCGGCGCCGGGCGGCTGTCCATCGATCCGCACGCGAAAGCGCGCGGAGGTGCCCGGCGCCACAGGCCCCATGACGAGATGTAGATCGCGAGCATGAAAGCGATAGACGATTCGCCCATGGGCCTGATTCAACACCGTGGCCTGTCTGCCCATCGTCCAAACACCCGACAGCGCCCATTGGTTGAGTCCTAACCGCTTGGGCGCAGCATAGACATGGGGCTTGTCGAATGCCGCCCCACCAGGGGACGCGAAGTTCTCCGTCCGCCCGTACCCGAGGTAGTTCTCAGGTGACTGCAGGCTGCCCCAGTCTGCGGCGGCTTCGATACCGGCCCCATTGACCGAGACCAGAGTGCGGTCGCCGCCGCCGCGGCCGGCCTCAGCCAGCAGCTGTTGAATCATCCTCTCCGACTGTTCGTAGTCACCCTCGCCAAAGTGATGATGGCGGATGCGACCCTTCGCGTCGACGAAATAGAGGGCCGGCCAATAGTTGTTGTCGAAGGCACGCCAGATCGCGTAGTCATTATCGATCGCGATCGGATAGGTGATCCCCATGCCCTTCACGGACCGGCGCACGTTCTCGACGGTATGCTCGAACTCGAATTCAGGGGTGCTCACGCCGATCACCACCAGTCCCTGGTCCTTGTACTTCTCGGCCCACGCGCGGACGTACGGCAGGGTTCGCAGCCAGTTGATGCAGGTGTACGTCCAGAAGTCGATGAGGACCACTTTGCCGCGCAGGCCGGCGGGAGTCAATGGCGGCGAGTTGAGCCAGGTGGTCGCGCCATCGAGGGATGGCATCTCGCCCTCGACGGGCGGCGGAACCGCCGCCGGCGTCATCTGGAGTACCATGCTTCCGTCCTCGGTGGCGGTGTCGCTCGAGGCGCCGATGACGCCGGCGAGCAGGGCCCCTATCAGGAGCTGATTGGCTCTCATGGCTTTCCCCTTGCGCCGATCAGCGCAACGACCGGAAGCTCGCGCGAAGCTCTTCCGCAAAGGCGTGTGGCTGCTCCCACGCCGCGAAGTGTCCGCCTTTGTCCGCGCGGTGATAGTAGATCAGCTTGGGGTATGCCTTCTCGGTCCAGCTCCGCGGGGCCTCATACTGCTCGCCGGGGAAGACGGTCACGGCCACAGGGATCTTGACGCCCTTGGCGTTGAAGAAGCCGCCCTTGTACTCCCAATAGAGACGCGACGAAGAGACCCCCGTGTTCGTCAGCCAATAGAGCGTGATGTTGTCGAGGATCTCGTCCCGTGTCAGCTCGCCGGTGGCGCTCGAGGTGCGGTGCAAGCCTGCCACGACCGCTGCGGCCGGCTGGCCGTCGGCGTCATTGTGGTCGAGGAGCCAAGCCGCGAGGAAAACGGGAGAATCCGTAAGTCCATACAGGGTCTGGGGGCGCGACCCCATGATCCTGGCGTAGTTCACTACCTTGAACGTCGCGGTGAGCTGGTCGTAGGCGCGCTTCTCCTCCGCCGACAAACCGGCTGGCGCCGGTGCGCCGATCCCGAGCAACTTGTCGACGTCTGCCGGAACCGTGGCGGGCATGTTGGTATGGATGCCCAGCAATCCCGGCGGGGCCTGCAGGCCCATCTGATCGACGACGAACGCCCCCCAATCGCCGCCCTGGGCGACATAGCGGGTGTAGCCGAGGCGCTTCATCAGCTCGGCCCAGGCGCTGGCCATGTGTTCGGGGCCCCAGCCGGTGCTCGTCGGCTTTCCCGAGAACCCGTAGCCCGGCATCGACGGGATGACGACGTCGAATGCGTCTTCCGCCTTCCCGCCGTACTTGACCGGATCCGTCAGCGGTCCGATGAGCTTGGTCTGCTCGAGCACCGAGCCCGGCCAGCCGTGGTTGATGATCAGCGGAAGCGCGTTCTTCTCCTGCGACCGGACGTGGATGAAATGAATGTCGAGCCCGTCGATCGTGGTGGTGAATTGCGGCAGAGCCTTCAGTTTCGCCTCGCCCTTGCGCCAGTCGTAATCGGTCGCCCAATAGGCAGCGAGCTCCCGAACAGTCGCGAGCGGCACGCCCTGCGACTCGTCCCCGACGGTCTCCTTCTCGGGCCACCGGGTGGCGAGGATGCGCTTGCGGAGATCGGCGAGGGCCTCGTCGGTGAAGTGGACTTGGAAGGGGTGGATGGCGTCCGAAGCAGGCCCGACCGTACCAGGCCGGGTTGCAGTGGCGATAGTCTCCTGGCCGGCCTGGGCGTAACAGGGCGCCGCGAGGAGGGCGACACCGAAGATGTGTCTCAACGCGCGGTGCATGCTGGGCTCCTGGTCGACGCGTGGTTGCTGGCGAAGAATTCGAGTGACTCGAGCCACACGATAGGGTCGCGGGCCGCCGGCCGCGTCCCTACGACAGGGAGTCTTGCACTAGCTCCTTGGTGGTAGGCGAGCTCCGGGTACCACTTTCGAGGTAGGGCGACTATTCGGCGCGACTGCAGGGGAGCAGGTGGGGCGCAACGTCGGCCTGGCGGGTCTGCGTCGTCGATTGAGCGACCCGCCAGCCAACGATCGAGTTCTGCTCGTCCCTCACTGAGGCAGTTCGGCCCCGTGCTCCTCCGCTACCATGTACGCGGCGTACCAGTCGGGCCAGTTCACGTCGTGTTGCCCTCCGGTGCGCTTCTCGTGCTCGCCATGGGCCACCGACGCACGCCGAAGCGCGCTTGCCAGGTCCGCGACGGATGCGAAGGCCGTCTCGGCCGCGTCGACGCGTCCGGGCAGCCGTGTCGTGATCTCCTGGAGCAGCCAGCCGTTGCCGTCGGGGTCGGTGAACGACGCGAACGACCCGTAGCTGCGGCTGTCCGGAGCAGGGCCGCTCACCCGTGCGTCCGGGGCCACGCGGTTAAAGCCGGCGAAGTGGAACACCTCGCTGGCCTCGACACCGCGCCGCACCAACTCGGCACGGGCAGCCTGAATGTCGGAGACGATCAGGAGAATCCCCTGGGCGGATCCGGGGGCGGCGGTCGTCAGGTTCGTGCCGAAGTGAATCGAGCTCGGGGAGCCCGGCGGCGTGAACTGGACCACGTGGTCGGTGTCCGAGGTGAAGTCGGCGTCGAGCCGCCATCCGAGGCTCCCATAGAACTCCTTTGCGCGGTCGACGTCCGAGACGGGGATGGTGATCACCTCGAGCTTCAGGTCGACCTTCCCGACGGGCGCGCTGGCTTTGGTGTCCTGACTCCGTGTAGCGGTGGTGGTGCTCATCGCTGCCTCCAAGACTGTTCAGTGTGAGCCCCCGTCGATCCATTCCTACGACAGGGATGCCTGCAGCTTCATGGACGAGCTTCCTTGCCCGGCGATTGAAACGTCACCGTTTGTGCGGTAAAGACGTTGCCTTCGGCATCCACCAATTCGATCAGCACCTTGTGCTGGCCGCGCGGCATGCCCGCCAGGACGATGGTGTTGCTCTGGCCGAAATCCGCCCACAGCCAGGGCAGGTCGTCGACCGTGATGTGCAGGTGCCCGACGCGCGGAGACACGTTGCGCGCGGCCGGGCCTGCCACGGGCAGGATGCGCAAGTTCTCCACCCGGTACGGGATGAACACGACGCCCTGGGCCAACGGACCGGGAAGCGGCGGCTCCACGATCAGCCTGGGCGCGGGCTCGTTGTCGATGGGCACGACCGTGCTCTGGGCGAACGCACCGGTCGCGATATCGGTGCCCGGGAATGCGGCAAGCGTCTCGTTGAGCGGGTTCATTTGCATTTCTCTCCGTTGAAGATGCGCCTCGGCGGTCGGACTCGCCATCCACCGTACGACCGTTGAACTACCGCAACGACTTGAGCCCCGCGCGCAGCTCTTCCACCAGGAGCTTCGGCTGTTCCCAGGCTGCAAAGTGTCCACCCTGATCGAGCTGGTTGTAGTGAATGAGCTTGGGATACGCCCGCTCGGCCCAGCTGCGCGGAGCTGCGTCGATCTCATCAGGGAACACGCTCACGGCGACCGGGATGGAGACGCCTTTCGGCTCGAAGAAGGGCAACTTGTTTTCCCAATAGAGGCGTCCCGCGGAAATCCCTGTGGTCGTCAACCAGGAAAGGGTGATGTTGTCGAGGACATCGTCTCGCGACAGAGCGCCATAGGGCGTGCCATCGACGAACAGGCGCGAGATTGCCTGGTAGCTCAGCAGGTCGTGGTCGATCATCCAGGCGGCCAGGCCGACGGGAGAGTCCGCAATTCCGTAGAGCGTCTGTGGACGGAGCCCCATCTGGAGCGCGTAGGCCACTTCCTTCGCAAACCAGCCCTTCAGCTTCTCGAGCCTCTGGCTTTCCTCGTCGGACAGACCGGATGGCACCGGGCCGCCAGCGGCGACAGCCTTCCACACGTCGGCCGGAACGGCGCCGGGCATGTTGGTGTGAATGCCGATCAATTCGGGGGCGCCTTCCACCGCCATCATATCAACCACCACCCCGCCCCAGTCGCCGCCCTGGGCGACGAAGCGCTTGTATCCGAGCCGCTTCATCAGCGCGATCCAGGCACGTGCGATACGCACGGTGTCCCAGCCGGTCGTGGTCGGCTTGCCGGAAAACCCATAACCCGGCATGTTCGGAATCACCACGTGGAAAGCGTCCGAAGCCTTGCCACCATGCGCCGTGGGATTGGTCAGGGGCTCGATGATCTTCAGCTGCTCGATGACCGAGCCGGGCCATCCGTGCGAGACGATGAGCGGCAACGCGTCTTCATGCTTCGAACGAACGTGAATGAAATGAATGTCGACCCCATCGATCTCGGTGATGAACTGCGGTAGCGCGTTCAGCCTCGCCTCGACCTTGCGCCAGTCGTACTCTGTCGCCCAATAGCGCGCGAGCTCCTGCATCGTCGCGAGCTGCACGCCTTGCGATGCATCCGGTTCCCGGTCAGGCCATCTTGTCGCCTTGATGCGCCGGCGCAGCTCCTCGAGCTCCGCTTCGGGAGTCTCGATCGTGAACGGCCGGATCGTTGTAGCGGTCTGTGGCTTTTCCATCGTGGCAGGCATACCTGTCTCCTTCTCCATGGTTTCGTGACGGCTCTACAGATGGGCGACGAGCGCCGGCCGAACCCCGCGGCGTTGGGCCACACGATAGGAGAGCGGGGCGCTGGGCGCGTCCCTACGACAGGGAGTCTTCCTCTATCACGTTGGGGGTAGAACGACCGGCGTACCACGTTCGAGGTAGGACGACTAGTCGAGCCTGATGAAGCCGCGTCGGAGGGCCGTCGTCACCGCCTCGGTCCGGTCGTTGGCGCCGAGCTTCTGGAGAATGTTCTTGAGGTGGACCTTGACGGTGCCTTCGGTCCGCCCGATCCGGCCGGCGACCTCCCCGTTGCTGAGCCCATTCGCCACCAGGGACAGCACCTCGGTTTCGCGGGGGGTCAGCGGGATCCGCGGCGTATGCTCGGCGAGCTTCGCGGCGATGGGTTGGGGGATGCCGCGACGCCCGGCATGGACCGCCCGGATGACGTTCAGCACTTCTTCAGCGACCATGTCCTTGACGAGGTAGCCCATGGCGCCCGCGTCGAGCGCCCTGTGAATGTCCTCGTCGCCGCCATAGGTCGTGAGCACGATGACCCGGGCGTCGGGAAATTCGTCGCGGATGGCCCGGGTCGCGGCGAGCCCATCCATGACCGGCATGCTGAGATCCATCAGGACGATGTCGGGCCGGCACTCGCGATACCTCTCGAGCGCTTCCTCGCCGTTGCCCGCCTGTGCCACCACCTCGAGGCCCGGCTCGGTCGAGAGGAACGACACCAGACCCGCCCGGATGAGCTGGTGGTCGTCGGCCGCAAGGATCCTGATCGTCGAAGCGCTGGTCATGCGGATGATGATAAGGCGCGCGACACCGAAGCCCCATACCCAAAAAGAGGTAGCTCCCGATGCCGGGGAGGCATAGATTTGGCGACCATGCCGGCCCGGTCCTGCAGAAGGACGCTTCTCTTTCTCATCGCCGCCGCCACAGCGGCGCCTGCCGCGTCCGCCCAGGAACAGGGCCAGACACTCTCGCAGCTCTACCACACGTCCTGGACGGTCCGGGAGGGCGCGCCCGCGGCAGTCGAGGCCCTGGCCCAGACGGCAGACGGGTTTCTCTGGCTCGGCTCCGGGACCGGCCTGACCCGCTTCGATGGGGTCCGGTTCGAGCTCTACGAGCCGCCGGCAGACCAGTCGATGCCATCCACCAATGTTTCGGCGCTGGCCGCAGCGCGGGACGGCGGTCTGTGGGTCGGCTATCGCTTCGGCGGCATCAGCCTGATCCGACGAGACACGATCCATAGTTATGGAGAGCGCGATGGCCTCCCGCTCGGGACCGTCGTCACCGTCGTCGAAGACTCCGAGGGTACCACCTGGGTGGGAACCACGAGTGCGCTCGCGCGGCTCGAGGGCGAACGCTGGCGAACGATCGGCCCCGACGATGGACTGGCCGAAGGCGCCGTCACCGCGATCCTGGCGGACCGGAACAGGCGCTTGTGGGTCTCCGCCGAAGCGGGCGTCTTCGTGCGCACGCCCGGCGCGACCCGCTTCGAGCGGATCGGGCCCCCGCTCTCATCCGCCGGCGGGTCGAGGATCTACAGCTTTCTCCAGGAAGCGCCGGATGGCACGATCTGGGGCTCGTCGCAGGACCGAGGCCTGCGCATGGTGTCTTCGGCCGGCGAGGTCCGCAAGGACGCGGTGTGGCCGAGCGTTCGCGAGTCGATGGCGATCGCGATCGATCCGAGCGGCGCGATGTGGATCGCACGTCCTCATAATGGAGGCATCGAACGCTTCTGGCTGGACCCTTCCTCGGAAGCAGCTCGGTCCGAGCCGCAGCGGATGACCGTCGGCCTTTCGTCGGACGCCGTGTTGCGGTGGCTGGTGGACCGCGAAGGCAACGTATGGGCCGGCACGACCGGCGGGCTCGATCGGTTTCGCCAAGCGAAGCTCAATAGAGTCGAGCTGGCGGGCCTGCAGGAGGACATCGCGATCGCTCCCGCGGATTCCGGTGCGGTCTGGGTGGGATCCGCCGGCCGGCCACTGCTTCGTCTGGGAAAGGATCTGCAAGAGTTTCCCGAGGTGTCGAGGCCAGTCGAGCTGGCGTATCGCGATCGCGCGGGCGTGCTCTGGGTCGGAAGCCCGTTCGGACTCTGGCGGTCCGCGGGAGGGCGATTCGTGCGAGTCAGCCTGCCGGTGGAGCACTTCGTGGGCCTCCAGGCCGTGACGCAGGACGGGGCGGGCAACCTGTGGCTCTCCATC
Source organism: uncultured Gemmatimonadales bacterium (assembly GCA_963728705.1). Lineage (GTDB taxonomy): Bacteria > Gemmatimonadota > Gemmatimonadetes > Gemmatimonadales > GWC2-71-9 > CAVVWJ01. The sequence goes on along the minus strand of CAVSLY010000005.1, from coordinate 112,902 downwards.
CCGCGAAGCGGCGTGTATGAAAGGAGAGGCGAGCGCTGGGTACCGTTCGGAGACCGGCCGGAGCTGCCGCGGGAACCCGCCATCGTCCTCAACACCGACGACTCCGGACGAACCTGGTTCGGCTACACGGCAAACCGTGTGGCGTTGCTCCAAGGTGACTCGGTCCACCTCTACACCGGCAAGGACGGCCTGAACGTCGGAAACGTGCTCGCCATCCACGCCAAGGGTCAACACGTGTGGGTGGGAGGCGAGTTTGGGCTGGCGATGCTCGCGGAGGGTCGTTTCCGGACGGTAACCGGACGAAACGGCACTGCGTTCAGGGGAACGTCGGGCATCGTGGAAACGTCCGACGGCGACCTGTGGCTCAACGGCGCCATCGGGATCACGCGAATCCCTGCCGACAACGTTCGGGGGGTGCTGCAGGATTTCACCCACCAGATGGAACACGAGCGGTTCGATTTCCGCGACGGCCTCGAAGGCGCCGCGCAGCAGATTCGCCCGCAGCCGACGGTGATCGCGGCAACGGACGGGAAGCTGTGGTTCGCCACCACCGTCAACGTCGCCTGGCTCGACCCGCGCGCGATCCCGCGAAACCCCGTGCCTCCTCCCGTCGTGATCCGGCGGCTCACGGCCGGCAACACGTCCTACTCGGTCGGGCCGGATCTCGAGCTGCCCGTCAATACCGCGGCGCTCCGGATCGACTACACCGCGCTCAGCCTGTCGATTCCAGAGCGAGTGCGCTTTCGGTACCAGCTCGTCGGCAGCGACACGGCGTGGCAGGACGCCGGTGGACGGCGAGAGGCGTTCTATACCAATCTCGCCCCCGGCTCCTATCGCTTCCGGGTCATCGCGGCGAACGACGACGGCGTCTGGAACCAGGCGGGCGCGGCCATGGATTTCACGATTCCCCCTTCCTTCACACAGACTCGCTGGTTTCTCGCCGTCTGGGTCGCCGCCCTCGGAGCAGTGATCTGGCTGGCCTATCTGGCCCGAATGCGCCAGGTGGCCGGCGGGTTGCGCGTGGGTTATCAGGCGGCACTCGCCGAGCGCAGCCGGATCGCCCAGGAGCTGCACGACACGCTGCTGCAGGGATTCACCGGGATCACGCTGCAGCTGCGGGCGATCGAACGCCTGCTGGGGCGGCGACCAGAGGAGAGCGCCGCGGCGTTGAAGAGCGTGCTCGCATCCGCGGACACGGCGCTGCGCGATGCGCGACACATGATCTGGGACATGCGAGCGGTGGAGCTGGAAGGCCGGGACCTGGCAGAGGCACTGGAGACGGCCGCCCGCCACGCGATGGCGGACTCATCCACCGAACTGGTGTTCACCGTGGACGGCGATCGCCGTCGGCTGCCGCTTGCCGTCGAGACGACGGCGCTTCGTGTCGGGCGCGAGGCGGTGATCAATGCGGTGAAGCACGCCGCCCCGGGCACCGTGCAGGTGAGCCTCGAGTATGGTCCTCAGTCCTTGACGCTCCGAGTAGCGGATGACGGAATGGGAATCTCCCCGGGTGCCATGGAGGCAGCGGTCGCGGGGGAGCACCTGGGGGTCGCCGGCATGCGGGACCGGGCTCAGCGGGCAGGTGGCAGGCTCGACATTACCAGCGAGGCAGGCCGTGGGACGACGGTCTCGGTTTGGCTGCCGATCCGGGAGACGCCGGGCACGTTCGCTGGGCCATGACGCGACTGTTAGTGCTGTTCGTGACGGCGTTCGTGGACATGGTGGGGCTCACCATGATCATTCCATTGCTGCCGTTCTACGCCACCGAGCTGGGTGCCAGCGCGACCGTGGTGGGGCTGCTGGTCTCCGCGTTCGCGGTGGCCCAGCTGGCCGTGGCGCCGGCATGGGGACGTTTCTCCGACCGGTACGGCCGCCGGCCCGCCATCCTCGCAGGGTTGCTGCTCACCGGCACCGCCTATGTCATCTTTGCCTTCGCCGGATCGGTGTGGGTCCTGCTCCTCTCCCGTCTGGTCCAGGGCGCGGGCGGCGGCACCATCGGGGTAGTGCAGGCCTATGTGGCCGATGCCTCGTCTCCCGAGGAGCGCACCAAGAGCCTGGGCTGGCTCTCGGCGGTGACCAGCCTGGGCGCCGTGGCCGGCCCGGCGTTCGGGTCCGTGATGATCAGCGTGGGGGGACGGTCGGCACCGGGGCTTGCCGCGGCGGCGCTGGCGCTGCTGGTCGCGGGTTTCGCCGCTCGCTTCCTGGTCGAGTCGCGTCCGCTCGGGATGTCGGGGTCCCACGCCGCCCCCGCGAGCACCAGTGCGCGCCAGGCGATCGGGCGGGTCCTCTCCCACTGGCGCGAGCCGGCCTCGCGGCTCATCTGGATCTACACCGTCGGTATTGGCGCCTTCTACGGCACCATCCAAGTCGTGCCGCTCCTGCTCATGAACCGGCTGGGCGTCACCGAGCAGAACATCGGCTACTTCGTCATGTACCTGGGCGGCATGGGGGTGGTGGTTCGCTCACTGCTGTTGGGGCGGGCGGTGGATCTTCTGGGTGAGGCGCGGCTCTCCCGGCTAGGGCTCGTCCTGCTGGCCGCGGGCCTCGGCTGCACGGGCCTCGCCTCACACGGCGGCCTCTTCCTCCTCGGTTTCACCCTGATGCCGCTCGGCACCGCCTTTCTCTTTCCCTGTGTCACCGGGCTTCTCTCCCGCGTGGTGCCCGACCACGAGCGCGGGCTCTACATGGGGGTCCAGCACACCTTCGGCGGCGTTTCCCGGGTGCTGTTCCCGGTCGCCGCGGGCCTTCTGATGGACCGCTTCGGGGTAGGCGTGCCGTTCTGGATCGCGGGGCTTCTGGTGCTTGCTACCCTGCCGTTCGCCTGGGCGCTGGCCGAATCACTGGCGCCTGAATCTCCGGCGACCGCCGCGGTACGTATGGTTTCGTCCGCGGACGTGACGGGGGAGTTTCCGGTGCAGAAGGTAGTGGATGGGGGCTCCGCGGGAACGTGAGTGGGGCAAAGCACGCGGCCCTCTTGCGCGGATCGTATGCGTTTGCTAAACTGTCGGCTGCTTGACCGGGAGTCGCGTCCCGTAGGTCCTCGGTTCGATGGTTGGCGTTGCAATAGCTCACCACTCGGCCGTCGCAGCAGAGCCAGGTGCTCGCTGCTGGAGACCACGGAGACGCGACTTTTTTGCTTTCCGGGTACTGGACCCAGCTCGAACCAACGGAGAACCGACGGTAGATGAACGCCAAAGTGCTTTCTCCATCTAGCCTTACCGGCCGAAGCCTGGCGGCCGCCCCGACAGCCGCTGTCGCGGCTGAGCGGCGCGGAGTGTGCCCGGCCGTGGCGCCGAGGCGCGGTGGCGTGGCGTTCCGATTCCACCGGATGCTGGAGGTCGGTGGGAAGGTCACCGGTATCGGCGGTCGACCCAATGGCTTGGATCGACTCGATGAAGGTGGGTGGGGTTCATCGTATGTGCGGGACAACAGCGTGCAGGCGGGAGGGAACGACCCGGGGCCGTGAGGTCCAAGGTCCACGTCCGTCTCCCGAAGGGGATGCGAGATCGCCCCACCTGCGCGCATGGCGCCGGGTGGGGCGATCGGCGTTTTGGGAAAATGCTCCGGCTCTTTGACAACCGATGGATGCATGTGTGTGGTAATACACGCGGGCCATTGGCGTGGCCGGCGGGCGGATGGCGTTCTCACACGAGATCACGCGACTCCCGGGTGGGGGCCTCATTCGTTCGCCGTGCCATCGCTGGTTGCCTGGCGTCGATGTCTTTGAAGCCGTGGCGCAATGGCGAGCGCGCCCGACTGTCTCTCGGGAGATTGCGGGTTCACCTCCGGTGGCCTCCGGCTCAAATCCCGTCGGCTTCGTCCGGCTCTTGTAGCTCACCGGTAGAGCGGCTGGTTGAAGCCCAGCGCGGTGCGGGTTCGATTCCCGCCGGAGCCATGCTGCTTGTTGCTCTCGTCGGAGCACTACTTGCTTGCCGCCGTGGCGGAATGCATACGCGCGACGCTCAGAACGTCGTGGGCCACGTGCCCGTGAGGGTTCGAATCCCTCCGGCGGTATATGCAGAGGCAGGGTAGCTCAGCGGCCGAGCAGCGGCCTCATAAGCCGCGCGAAGCGGGTTCGAATCCCGCCCCTGCAATGCAAGCTCCTGTAGCTCAGAGTGGCAGAGCACCCGCCTCGTAAGCGGGAGCGCGTCGGTTCGAAGCCGACCGGGAGCCCCCAGGTGCGTAGCTCACCCGGTAGAGCGCGGGACTGTGGTCCCCGAGGAGGCGGTTCGAGTCCGCCCCACCTGATTCTGGAGCGGAACCCGCTGGATCAGGAAGCGGTCCCGAAAACCGCCGGACCGATTGGTCTTGTGAGTTCGAGTCTCACCCGCTCCGCCTGTAGCTGAGCCGGTCCAAGCGCCCGTCTGATATACGGGAGCACGGAGGTCGGCCTCCGGCCGCCTTCGGCTCGAGTCCTTCCGGGCGGACCTTGGATGTACTCCCCGTAAGCATTGACGCGTGATGCAGCGGGCTCTTAACCCGCAGAGCGGAGTTCGACTCTCCGGCGGGGGATCCATACGCGTAATCTCGTTGTCTTTCGCTCCAGTGGCCGAGTGGCCTGAGGCACCAGCCTTCCAAACTGGCGACAGGGGTTCGATTCCCCTCTGGAGCTCTCATCATCAGGCGGCTTCGCCTAGAGGCGATGGCATCGCGCTGTAAACGCGACGGCTCCGGCCCGCGGGGGTTCACCTCCGGTGGCCTTCGGCTCGAGTCCCTCAGCCGCCATAACGTGGGTTCCGAAGCTCAGAAGGCAGAGCGCCGAGCTCCAACCTCGGAGGGTGTGGGTTCGACCCCCACCGGGCCCGCCACTCCCGGCTCGGCCAACGGCAGGCCGCGAGAATCTGAATCTCGATATGGTGGTTCGAGTCCATCGCCGGGAACTGCGACAAACACGCGGATAGCTCAGTCGGGAGAGCGCCGGTCTCACATACCGGAGGCCGCTGGTTCAATCCCAGCTCCGCGCATCACCACCGGCAGCCAACATTCAGACCGCGGGCTGGTAGCTCAATCGGCAGGGCGCCCCTCTAGCACGGGGGAGGTTCCGGGCTCGAATCCCGGCTGGTCCACTCGCATCACCCGCAGAGTGCAGGCGCAATCGGCAGCGCACCGCCCTCGGACGGCGGGGGTTCCCGGTTCGAGTCCGGGGCACTCTACTTGTCACAGCTCACTTTCTCTTCCACTCCTCACACCTGGAGGCGCCATGCAGATCTTTGGAACGCACGACGACGCCACGCGGGCACAGCTCGCCAAGGTGGCGGAGCGGGCCCGGAAGGTGGCCCTGATGGCCGACGGCCACGTGGGCTACGTCATGCCCATCGGCGGGGTCGCCGGCTACGACAACGCGGTGTCGGTGGTGGGTGTGGGATTCGACATCGCCTGCGGCAACGCCGCGATCCGGACCGACAAGACGGTGGCGGACCTGGGAAACACCGGCAACCAGGTCGCCCGGCGGCTCACGAACCTGGCCGACGAGATCGCCGAGACGCTGAGCTTCGGTGTGGGCCGGAAGAACCGGGCGGATGACGCCCCGACCGACGACCCGCTGTTCGAGGACCCGGCCTGGGGCGCGGTGCCGGCCAAGCACCGGCAGGCGCTGCAGGTGAAGGCGCGGCAGCAGCTCGGCACGGTGGGGAGCGGCAACCACTACGTGGACGTGTTCGCCGACGAGGCCGACGCGCTCTGGGTGGGCGTGCACTTCGGAAGCCGAGGCTTCGGCCACACCGTGGCCTCGAACTTCCTCGCCCTCGGGCAGGGAGCGCAGTGGGGTCAGCGGGTGCCGGAGACCGAGCTGCTGCTGACCCTGGATCAGCCGCTGGGACACGACTACTGGCAGCTGATGGAGCTGGCCGGACGGTACGCGTACGCCGGCCGGGAGTGGGTGGCCCGGAAGGTGGCCTCGATCCTTGGAGGCCGGGAGCTGGAGCTGGTGCACAACCATCACAACTTCGCCTGGAAGGAGCAGCACGATGGCGAGGAGCTGGTGGTGGTGCGGAAGGGGGCGACCCCGGCTTTCCCGGGTCAGCTCGGCTTCATCGGCGGGTCGATGGGCGACGACGCCGTGATCGTTCGGGGAACCAGCTCGAATGATCCGGCCGTGACGGACGTCCAGCGGCAGGCGCTGTTCTCGACGGTCCACGGTGCGGGCCGAGTGATGAGCCGGACCGCCGCGGCAGGGAAGCGGCACCGGAAGACCGGCCGTGTGCTGAGCGAGGGCCGGGTCACGCCCGAGATGATGCAGGCGTGGGTCGGCAAGAAGGGCGTGGTGCTCCGGGGTGGCGGGCTGGATGAGAGCCCGCACGTCTACCGGCGGCTGCCGGAGGTGCTGGCAGCCCAGGGCGCCACGATCGAGGTGCTGCACACGCTTCGGCCGCTCATCGTGGTGATGGCCGGGGCGGACGAGTTCGACCCGTACAAGGATTGACTTCAACCCGGCGGGCCAGTTGGTCGTCGGGCGCTACATAGCTCCGTGGTCCAACGGAAGGGCGCCCGGCTTCGAACCGGGAGACTGAGGGTTCAATTCCCTCCGGGGCTTTCCGTCCTCGTCGCCAAGCAGCAGGCAGCCGTGCTCGGCCACCCCACACACATGCATCCATCGGTTACACGACACTGCGAACGGCTGACGCCGATCGCCCTGCGAGGTGCACCATGCTCTGCCTGGTCTACAACACGACGGGAGAACCGCTGGAGCTGGTGCCGTCGCTCATGGGTCTCGTGCTCCACCTCCGGGGAAAGGCGGTGATTCTGGAGACGCTGCCGGGTCGGGTCGCGCGTAGTCCGCGCCTGGCGTTCCCGCTGCCGTCGAGCGTCGTGCTGCGGAAGCACCGGCGGATCCGCTCGCGGGTGGCGTCGCTCACCAACGAGCACCTGTTCCTGCGGGACGGGCATCGGTGCGCCTACTGCGGTCGCCACCGGCGGGAGCTCGGGGCCCGGGAGCGCCTGACCCGGGACCACCTGCTACCGCGGTCGAAGGGTGGCGCGGACGAGTGGCTCAACGTCGTGACGGCGTGCAGCTCGTGCAATCACCGGAAGGACGACCGGCTGCTCAAGGAAGTCGGCCGGTCCACGCGGGTCACGCCGTGGGCTCCGTCGCGAGGAGATCTCGCAGTTCGACGGTTCGCGCGCCAAGTGAGCGCCGTCGCCTAGCGCGGCGGCGCACAACCGCCCGGGCATCATCAGACAGGAAACCCGACATGCGGAATGCATGTGATCGGCCCAGTGGGCCACAGCATCGAGGTGATCCATGATCTGACACCAATTATCGAGTTGTCGAGGAGGTATGAGCCGGCTACGGCAGGAGCAGGAACAGGAGGCGCCCCGGCCGATCGGCGTCGATCACTTCGTCGTCAGCGCCAAGTCGGCGATCTGGTACGTGAGCACCGAGATGGCGCGCCACATCGAGGCCTGTCTCGAAGTCGAGCATCACCAGGCCTGGATCAGCTTCGTGGATCTGACCGGGGCGCGGGTGCGACTGCGGAGTCTCGAGGTCGAATACCTCGCCCAGTCCACCGCTGGCCAGCGTGCGGCGGAGCGGGCGTTCCACCGGACGTTGAATCGGGAGCGGAAGGCGGAGCGCGATTGGCGCGAGGGCGAATGAAGGGCGGTCGGACGGAAGGACAGGCTGGCGTGGGCCCGCGAGTGCGATGCTCTCTCACGTCAGCCGGGCCAGGCAGTATCGAATGAAGGAGACCGTAGCTCAGCGGGTAGAGCAGCGGACATCCCGTGCCGATCACTCGCCCGAATCGGGCCGCGGGCACCGGGTTATCGAAACCGACGGTCGCTGGTTCGAATCCAGCCGGTCTCCCTGTGAACGGAAATGGTCCATGAAAGGAAGTGGGTCAGCCGAGGAAGCCCTTGCCACTCCTCGCCCGGCGACGGGCCGACGGTTGAGGGTTATCTGGTGATTGGCGGGTTCGATTCCCGCTCCTCGCGCTGATCCTGGTATCGCTCAGCGGCACACGGGTCGTAGAGGCTGGGTTATCGCTTGAACCGCTAATCCCAACCTCGACAAAGCTTATCCGCGTGCCGGCTGCCAGCGGCGCCCATGCGGCGTCGCCCGTCCATCACCCACTCGACCCAAGGAGGCGAGCCATGGACTTCACGAAGTATTTCGCGACTCGCCTGACGCGTCTGCTGACGCCGCAGAGCGAGCCCATCACGGGATCCACCCAGGTCGCCAACTCGGGCGGGGGCTACGCCTGGCCGGTCGACAAGTGGACCCGGCTCGACCGATTTCTCATCCTCGGGAGCGAGGGTGGGACCTATTACATCGGCGAGCGGCAGCTCACGCAGGAGAACGCCCAGGCCGTGGTCGAGTGCCTGGCGGAGGACGGCCCGGGGCTGGTGCGGCGAATCGTCGAGGTGAGTGTGGCAGGCCGGGCGCCGAAGAACGATCCGGCCCTCTTCGCCCTCGCGATCGCCGCGGGACTGGGCGACGGCCAGACCAAGGCTGCCGTCTGGGCCGCGCTGCCGCAGGTGGCCCGGACGAGCACGCACCTCTTCCACTGGCTCCAGTACCTGAAGGCGTTCCGGGGCTGGGGGCGCGGTGTGCGGCGAGTCGTGGCCGGCTGGTACACGGCGAAGCCGGCGACCGATCTGATGTACCAGGTGCTCAAGTACCCGAGCCGGGATGGTTGGGCGCATCGGGACGCGCTTCGGCTGTCGCACCCGAAGGCCCCGACCGTGGCGCACGATCTGGTCTTCCGCTACGCCACCAAGGGGTGGGACGGTGTTCTCACCCTCGCGGGGGTGGACGACCTGGATGTGGTCCAGACCATCGAGGCGGTGGAGGCGCTCAAGCACCAGGCGCCGGGACTGGCCGCACGGACCATCGCGCGGCACGGACTCACCCGCGAGATGGTGCCGACCGAGCTCCTCACCCACGCGGTAGTGTGGGAGGCGCTGCTCGAGCGGATGCCGCTCACCGCCCTGATCCGGAATCTCGGCGTCATGAGTAAGGTGGGCCTGCTGGTGCCGCTGAGCGATGCGGTCCGGTCGGTAACCTCGCGTCTGGGCGACCGGAAGGCGATCAAGGCCGCGCGGGTTCACCCGATCGCGGTACTGGCGGCGCTCAAGACGTACGCCCAGGGGCATGGCATGAAGGGGAAGAACACCTGGCGGCCGGTCTCTCAGGTGGTGGATGCGCTCGACCGGGCATTCTATCTCGCGTTCGAGAACGCACCCACCACGGGTCAGCGGGTGATGCTGGCGCTCGACGTGTCCGGGTCGATGTCGGCCCGGGTGAACGGCCTGAAGTATCTCGACTGCCGGGAGGCGTCGGCGGCGATGGCGCTCGTGACCGCTGTCAGCGAGCCGCACCACATGTTCACGGCGTTCACGGCCGGGAGTTATCCCTCCCGGTGGTCGCCGCGGCTGGGGAGCGGCCTCTCAACTCTGGCCATTTCGCCACGCGAGCGCCTGGACGACGTGGTGAAGCGGCTCAGCGGGCTCGCGTTCGGTGGCACGGACTGCGCGCTCCCGATGCTCGAGGCGCTGAAGCACCAGTGGCCGATCGACCTGTTCGTGATCTACACGGACAGCGAGACCTGGGCCGGGCAGGTTCACCCGTCCCAGGCGCTCCGCCAGTATCGGGAGCGGACCGGCATTCCGGCCCGGCTGGCCGTGGTCGGGATGGCGTCCAACGGGTTCAGTATCGCGGACCCGGGCGATGCCGGCATGCTGGACGTGGTCGGGTTCGACACGGCGACCCCGCAGGTGATCGCGGACTTCGGCTCGAGCGCGTAGAGTCCAGACGCTCAATCAGCCCGCAACTGGATGTTCCCGTCCTCGACCACCCGGAGCGGCAGCACTTCCGGCTGGTCCTGACACCAGCTCGCCGCCGTGGTCGGGTTGCCCTCGAGCTCGAACCCGACCCCGGTCGTGAGGTCAGGCGTCGCACCGGCCCCTTCACCGTTGTCAATCGAGCGCCACCACATCTCCAGGCCGAGGAGTGACTCGAACGCGGGGTCGGCGGTGACGACCTGGTCGACCGTGCCACCGACCCACGCCTGCGTGCCGTTGGTGGACACGCACGTCACCTTGCCCCGCACCGCGAAGCCGCGCAGGCGGAAGTTGTATTGGTAGTGTCCCGAGACGCTCCCGTCAGCCTTCCGCACCGCCGTGAAGGAGAAGGTCGTCAGATCCTCCTCGGTCCCCGCCACCCGGGTGTGGTGGCCGCTGCCTGTGAGTACCGCCACGGCGCCGGCGGATGAGAATGCGAGGCGCGTCGCGTCGGCATCGCCGGCGGACGGAGCGGCGGACCGGGTGGCGTCGCACGCCGCCAGGGCGACCGCGGAACACACCACAAGCGAACCGATTCTCGATGACATGGGACCCCCTACAGATGGAACGGAAGGACTGCGTGCGGACCATCTCACCCTGCCCGGGAGCCGGGTCGACGGCAAGCGTCCGTGCGCCGAACCGCTGGCCGAGGCGCCGGGTGCCCTGGTGGGCGGGTGGCCGTTCGCCGGGCCTACGCCGCCGTTCGGCGCGCCCGCCGGTGATTGGGCGTCCAGCCCTCACCTTCGCGCGCATCGCGCCGTAAGTTCGGAGGATGATCGCGCCCGAGTCCCGGCCTCGCTGGCTGATCGTCCTGCTCTGCGCCCTGGCGGTTGCCACCGTGCTGGGCTGGTCGAGCGTCGCGTTCGTCTACTTCGGTATGAACGCCTTCGGCCGCACCTACCCCTTCGGCCGGGCCGTGCTGGCGGGGCTCACTGACTGGTACTTCTGGGCGGCGGTGACGCCGCTGGTGTTCTGGTTGGGGCAGCGGGTCCGGCTTGAGCGCTCACCGTGGGTGGGCGCGGTCAGCGTGCACCTGGCCGCGGGAGCGGCGGTCGCGCTGGTGGAGATCCTGGTGGTGACGCTGGTGGGCCGGGCGGCGGGGATGGCGTCGGCCAACGGGACTTTCCGCGACGCGTTCGTCCGGCTGACCCTTCAGTACTTCCACTTCAACTTCATTATCTACTGGGTGATCGTCGCGGCGGCGCACGCGGCGCGCTACTACGCCTCGTTCCGCTCGCGGGAGCTCGAAGCTGTCCGGCTCCGCGCTGAGCTGGCACAGGCCCAGCTCACGGCCCTCCAGGCGCAGCTCCAGCCACACTTCCTGTTCAACACCCTGCACACCATCGCCTCGCTGGTTCGCGAGGGCCGGGCCGGCGCGGCCACGGACACCCTTGCCACGCTGGGCGAGCTACTGCGTCGCACGCTCGGTGACGGCGACCGGCATGAGTCGCCCCTGGCCGACGAGATCGGCTTCGTGCAGGGATACCTGGAGATCGAACGGACGCGGTTCTCCGATCGGCTGGACGTCAGCTACGACATCACAGCGGACGCGATGCAGGCGATCATTCCGCGAATGGCCCTCCAGCCGCTGGCGGAGAACGCGATCCGCCACGGCATCGCCCGCGATCCGGGCGCGCGGCGGGTTGCCGTTCGCGCGCGACGCGCGGGGGAGCTGCTGCGGGTGGAGGTGGAGAACGACGGACCACGGTGGGACGGAGAAACCCACCTCTGGAACGGCGGGGGCATCAGCTCCGGCAAGAGCCCCGGCAACGGCCCCGGCAATGGCGTCGGCAACGGCGTCGGCTTGGCCAACGTACGGGCGCGCCTGGGCCGGCTCTACGGCGCGGCGTGGCGGCTCGAGCTCTCACCCGGCGGCGCCGGCGGCACCCTCGCGATCTTGGAGATCCCATGGCGATCCGCGCGCTGATCGCCGACGACGAGCCGGCCGGCCGGAGCACCCTCCGGTTGCTCCTGGGACAGGACCCGGACGTACAGGTCGTCGGCGAGTGCCGGACCGGGGCCGACACCGTGGACGCGGTACTGCGCCACCGGCCGGACCTGCTGTTCCTCGACATCCAGATGCCCGGCGGCACCGGCTTCGACGTTCTCGCGGAGCTGCCGCCTGACGCCGTGCCGCTGGTGGTCTTCGTCACCGCCTACGACCGCTATTCGCTCCAGGCCTTCGAGGTGCATGCCGCCGACTACCTGCTGAAACCGTTCAGCGACCGCCGGTTCCGGAGCGCCCTCGCCCACGCGAAGGAGCGGCTCCGCGCGCAGCCGACTCCACGTGGCCAGCCGGTGGGTCCCGCGCCTGCCGACCGCCTCGCCATCCGCACCACCGACGGCGTGCTGATGCTCGCCACGGCGGAAATCGACTGGATCGAGGCGCGGGGCGACTACGCCCGCATCCACCGAGGGGCTCGCAGCGATCTCGTGCGCGAGTCGTTGAGCAGCCTCGAGGCCCGGCTGGGCCCCACCCGGTTCGTCCGCATCCACCGCTCGGCGATCGTGAATCTGGCTCGGGTGCGGGAGTTCAAGCTCGGCGGGGAGGGGATGGTGGCCGTCCTGATGGACGGACAGCGATGCCGCCTCAGCCGGCGCGGGCGTGAGCGCGTCGCCGGCATTCTGTCCGTGCCGCTCTAGCCTCTCGCCGGCTCGAACCCTTTTTCGACAGCCGAGCTTAGCGCGCCGCCCCCGCCGGCCGGGAGAGCGCCCGCTCCTCCGAGGCGAAGGCCGCCTCCCGCTCCAGCCGACCGCGCGGCGGCCGGTGGATCGGGTCGGCGCCGATGGTGCCGACGAGAGTGGCCAGATATTCCCGGGCGCTCACCCGCTCCAGCTCGGCCCGCGCATGCTCCAGCCGGCCCGCGATCCCGAGTCGCTCCGCCTCGTCGCGGTGGCCGGCGCGCGCCAGAAACTCGGTCAGGCTCCTGGTGTGCCGCTCCCAGAGCGCCACGTCCCGCTTCTGCTTGACCGCGAGTCGCTTGTGATACCATTCGCTGGCGAGCAACGCATCCCGCGTGAAGAGCGCGCGCACCTCGGGATGGTTGGCGTCTTTGCCCTCGAAGTGTCCGCGCGCCATGATGTGGAGCAACGCCTTGAGCGGTGGACACGCGTCCTCGATCGTGCCGTCCGTGAAGTAGGCCTCCGCCATCCGCTGCTGCGCCTCCACGATGTTGTTCACTCCGTCGGCGAAGACCGCAGGATCCTGAGTCTCGGGCTTGAGGATCTCCTCGGTGAACACCGCCGTGGGATTGTCGAACACCCGCCCGAAGAACGTGTGCACGAACTTGGCCGTGATGCGGTAGCCGAGCCGGCTGGCGAGCACCGGCTTCCCCTCGAACTCGAAGTCGTGGAGCGGCTCCAGGTGGCCGGCCTCGATCAGCCGCCTCGGGTCGCGCTCGTGGGGGAACAGGCGGCACCAGATCTCGGGGATCAGCAGGCTGATGTCGTGGTCCACCCGGAAGCGTGGGCCGATGTAGCCGGCGGCGGAGCTGAAGCCCGCGTAGCCGGTGAGCAGCATCGAGACCAGAGCGTTGTTGAGATCCGCGGTCGCGGCGAGCGCGTTGAACGGCCCTTTCGTGAGCGCGCCCTCCGAGCCCGCGCCGGTCGTGCTGGGCGACGATCCCGTGAGCGAGCACACGTAGTCCATGAACAGCTCGGGCAGCTCCTGGTAGTGGATCGGCCCGTACACGCAGAGCGGCCGGATGCCTTCCGCCGGCCGGTGGTTCCGACGTCCAGAGAGCACGCTGATCACCGGGAACAGCACCGGCGCGTGCAGCGGCAGCCGGCGGTAGAGCCGCGCGCCCATCTCGGCGACGTACCGATCGCGCGGGCGCGCCAGGTCCGGCCGAACCTGGAGATAGCGCGGGTTCTTGGATGGCTTCCCGTCGATCAGCCGCGGCTGGGCCGAGCAGATCGAGTACCCGCCGTCGGGCCGCGTGGCGTTCCGGGCTACGTGCGCGCGCATCGGCGGCGTGAAGGCATCGTGGAGCGCGACGTCCTCGACGATGCGCCGCGCGTCCGCCGGGGTGAGCGGCTCGAAGTTCGAGCAGAAGAGCCCCGGCCCCGCCATGTCCTCCTCGGTCTGGCGGTCGAGGCCGGGATGGATCGCGTCGTCGGGACGCTGGAACAGCCTGAACTCGCAGTTCTCCGCCAGCTTGAGGCTGGGATGCCCGTCGTACTCGCCCGGGAGGCCGACGAGCCGGCGCGCCGGCACCACCACCGAGGCGGTGATGTCGTCCTCCATCTGGACCTTGTCGGCGGCGATGAAGTCCTGCCGCAGCTTGTACGTCCGCCAGGCGCCGTTCTCCTCGCGGCCGATCCGGAGATAGTTGGCGACCAGCCGCCGTCCCTCGTACTTGAGCTCGTGCCCGGGCGCGCCGTTGATGATGTCGACGCTGAAGTGGCTCGCGCCAATCGTCGCCCCACTCCGGCCGGTAGAAGCGCTTGATGACGAACACCAGCGCCCGCACGTAGTTCGGAATGCTCTCGAGCCAGGCGTTGTACTCCGGCGTGAACTCGGCGGGGTTGGGCGTGAGCAGCTTGATCACCGAGCCGAGCGAGCGTTCGGGGGACGAGGCAGCGGCCGGCGCGTCGTAGTCCCGCTCGACGATCGCCTGGACCAGCGCCATGTCCTCCTCGAAGCTCCGCACGTAGAACGATCCGGGCAGCACGGCGTCGACCAGGCTCTTGCTGATCTCCGACTTGCCGCCGCCCGAGACGGTGCACGGCTTGTGGCAGAAGGCGCCCTCGGGCACCGTGCCGATCAGCCGCCAGCTCGGCGCCGCGCGGTGCTTGGCCATGCGGACCTTGTAGCCGCTGGGGTGGATGTAGATGCGGCCGGGCAGGAGCTTCAGGTGCTGCTCCTGACCCTTGCTGATCCACTTGATGTCCTGGCGGTGTGACGTCGATCTCCATGTCCTCCGGCATGTAGTGGATCTCGGGATAGATCCCGTCGGTCGCATAGCCCGAGGGGTGGTACGTCGCGCGCTCGCCGACCAGCGCCAGCACCTCCGCGAACCGGTGGTTCGCGCTCACGATCCGCACCTGCTCCGGCACGAAGCGCTCGCCCAGGCTGAAGGTGGCGAACGCCAGCGCTCCGCCCGCGTGCTCCTCCTCGGCCAGCCCGAACAGGTTCGCGCTGTAGCCGATCTGGGTCTTGACCTCCTTCTTGCAGTACCCGAAGTAGTTGTCGGCCAGGATCGTGACCATCACGCCCTCGATGCTGCGCGAGGTGAGCTTGAAGGGCCGTCCGTCGTTGTACAGCTCGGCCTCGTCCGCCCAGCACATGCCGGCTGCGCGCTCGGCGTCGGTGGCCCCGCTCACGTGCGGCAGGCCGACGTCCTTCTTGCGGAGGCGCGTGAGGTGCGGGGCGAGGATGACGCAGCCGCTGTGGCCGGTCCAGCCGTCCACGTCGAGCGCGGCGTCGTGCCCGGGAAGGTACGGGTCGCCCGCGTTGCCGAAGATGCTCTCCACGAAGTCCAGGTTGGAGACCAGGCCGCCGGGCACGAAGAACCGCACCTCCATGCGCTTCTCCGGCGAGCTCTTCGGCACGGCGGGGCACACCAGCGGTCGCAGCAGCAGCGAGACCATGGTCTCGACGGGCTCCGGCCAGTTGGCGGTGAAGGGCAGGCGCATCAGCTCGGCCGGAGGGCGCAGCGCCTCCTCGAGCAGCCGGAGGTAGGCCGCCAGCGGCACCCGCAGCTTGTCCGCGGGAATCGGCAGACCGCCCTCCGCCACGTGGAAGACGCCCTGGGTCGTGCGGCGATCGTTGACGGGGTTGTGCAGCACGCCGTTGTCGAGCCGGTAGCTCGACACCAGCTCGTTGTGCCAGGCCTCCGCGTCGATCGGCAGGGACAGCTCGCGGGCGAGCCCGTAGCGGTCGAGGATGAGCGTCTCGCGCGGGCAGGCGGACTGGGCTCGGCCAGGCCCGCCGAGGCGAGCAGGCCGTCGATGTACTGCTGGATTCGCCGGTCGGCGGGGCAGAGGTGCTCGGACAGGAGCCGGGTCTGCTCGCGATAGCGCGCGAAGAGATCGCCGGCCAGGTGGAGCACGTCCTCCTCGCCGGCGCCGGCCGGAATCCGCACGCCCATGGCCGCGAGCTTGAGCAGGATCGAGCTGACGGCGGCGCGCCGCTCCGGCAGCCATACCGCGCCGTCCGACCTAAGTCCCACCGTCCGCTCGAGCTCCATGTCCCTGCCTCCGTGCCGCCGGGTGATCGAGATGCTCAGCTCAACGTCTCTCGCGGGCACTGATCCGTCAACCGGCAACGTCCCTGCGCCACCGGCCATCCAACCTTTTCGGCGGACCCGGTGTCCAACGCCCGTGAACCTCTTCCACGGGTCCTACGGGCGCTCGACGTGACGGCATTCCTCGGCATCCTGCTGGCCATCCAGGCACAGGCCCTCGCCACCGCGCCGGCGCCACCCGGCGCCACGACTATCCTGGCAACCCGCGCCGCAACGCCGCCCGTGCTGGACGGGCGGGACGACGACGTCATCTGGCAAGCCGCGCCGCCGATCGACCAGTTCCTCGAGGCGCGGCCTACCGAGGGCGCGCCCCCGCGGCTCCGCACCGAGGCGCGGGTGGGCTATGACGAGCACAACCTGTACGTGTTCGTCCGGTCGTTCGACCCTCATCCCGACAGCATCGTGGCGCTGCTCGCCCGCCGCGACGAAGCGACTCCGGCCGATTACGTCACCCTGATGCTCGACCCGTACCACGACCGGCGCACGGGGTACGAGTTCCAGGTGAACGCCGCCGGGGTCAAGATGGACCTCGCGATCTCGAACGATGGCGACGAGGACGTCGCGTGGGATGCGATCTGGGATGTCGCGACCCGCATCGACTCGCTGGGATGGACGGCCGAATACCGGATCCCGCTTTCGCAGCTGCACTACTCCTCAAAGGGCGGCGGCACCTTCGGCGTGCTCATCTGGCGCGTCGTCCAGCGCCATACCGCGACGTTTACCTGGCCACTCTGGCGTCAGTCGAGGTCGGGCCTCGCGTCCCAGTTCGGCACCCTCACCGGTCTCGAGGGGCTCGGCAGCGCCGGCCGGGCGGAGGTCACGCCCTACCTCGTCACCAAGAACGTCACGGACGCCGCCTCCACGGACTTCGGGCGAAGTCAGGATGTCAGTGTCGGCGGCGATCTCCGATACCGGCTCGCGTCCAACCTGCTGGTCAACGCCACGGTCAATCCGGATTTCGGCCAGGTGGAGGCGGATCCGTCCGAGCTCAACCTCAGCGCCTTCGAGACCTTCTTCAGCGAGCGGCGCCCGTTCTTCGTGGAGGGGAAGGGGCTGTTCACGTTCACGGTGAACTGCGTCGTCGTCGTCGACTGCAACACCGGCGAAGGGCTGTTCTATTCGCGCCGGATCGGCCGCTCGCCACAGCTGGGCGACATCTACGGCGACCGAAGCTCGCCCGAGGCGACGAAGATCCTCGGCGCAGCCAAGGTCACCGGGCGCATGCCCGGTGGGTTCTCGATCGGCGTGCTCGATGCCGTGACCGACCGGATCTCGGGGCCGGGCGCCACGACGCTCGAGCCGACCAGCAACTACGCGGTGGTTCGCGGCAAGCAGGACCTCAACAACGGCGACGCTACCATCGGCTTCATGCTGACCGGCGTGAACCGCTCGCTCGATGCTACCAGTGCGCCGTATCTCCATCGCAGCGCCTATTCCGGCGGCGTGGACGCGCGCTATCGGTTCAACGGCCGGTACGAAGTGTCGGGCTCGCTCGATCTCAGCCGCGTGGCAGGCGACCGCGCGGCGATTGCCCGGACGCAGCGGGACCCCGTCCATCTGTACCAGCGTCCGGACGGTCCGCTGCAGTTCGACTCGACCCGGACCTCGCTGAGCGGCGCCAACCAGGAGATCCGGTTCGCGAAGGTCGGCGGTAAGCGGCTCCACTTCGAGACCGCCTACCAGCGGCGCACGCCCGGCTTCGAGATCAACGATATCGGCTTTCTTCTCCAGGCCGACCAGCAGCAGTGGACTAGCTGGGCCACGCTGCTCTTCTACGAGCCCAACCGGATCTTCCAGCAGCTCCGGTGGAACTTCAACAACTGGGAACACTGGACCAGCTCGGGGCTGCCGACGGAACGGGCCTTCAATACCAACGTCCACATCCAGTTCACCAACCGCTGGTGGCTGCACATGGGCGGCACCGTTGGCCAGCTCGGCGCCACCTACTGTGATCGCTGCGCGCGAGGCGGACCCGCGATCCGGCAGGACCCCTACCTCTCGCCCTGGATCGAGATCGATGGCGACGACCGCCGGCCGCTTGTGCCCATCCTGAGGGCGAACTACACCCTCGGGGACGGCGGTCGGTCGGAGACGATCGAGGTGTCGCCGGAGCTCGCGCTCAAGGTCTCCAGCCGGTTCACCACCTCGCTCGGCGCGTCGTTCAACCACAACCGGAACGATATCCAGTACTACGACACGTTCACGGATGCGCTCGGGTGTCGAGCACTACACCTTCGCGCATCTCGACCAGCGGACGTTCAGCCTGACCTGGCGGCTGGGCTACACCTTCACGCCGACAACGTCGCTCCAGATCTACGCCTCGCCGTTCGTCTCCAAGGGGACCTACAGCGACGTGCGCGAGGTGGCGGCGGCGCGCGCGAGCGAGTACGACGCGCGCTACCGGCCCTACGGCGATCCCGCCGTCACCAGCGATCCCGGTGGCTTCAACTTCCAGCAGTTCCGCTCGAACGTGGTATTCCGCTGGGAATACCGGCCGGGCTCGACGCTGTTCCTGGTGTGGAGCCAGGGCCGGGAGGGGTCATCGGACCTCGAAGGCACCAAGTCGTTCCGGGGCGATCTGGGCGATCTGTTCGGCCGCCGGGCGGACGATGCCTTCCTGGTCAAAGTGTCGTACTGGCTCACGCCCTGAGGCGTTTCCCGCAGCAGGCGCAGCGACAGCTCCCACAGCCGATCCGCATTTTCCCCATCCAGCGCATAGGGCGCGACGCCTCTCATGTCCCCGGTGCGCTGGGTGACGCGAGCGGCCTCGTTGCAGTCCACGAAATATCGGCCGCCGATGCCTTCCAGCAGCGGGGAGGTAGCCAGCAGCACCGACGTGGCGGCGCCCTGCTCGACCGTCTTTTGCCGCTCGGGCGGAGTCACGAGCCCGCCGCCGATGTGACGCTGGAGCCTGGTCAGGATGGCGCCGGGCATGAGGGCATTGGCGGTGATGCCGTCGCCGCGCCATCGCGCGCTGGCGCCGACTGCGAAGAGCACGTTCGCGGTCTTGGACTGGCCATAGGCCAGCCACGGGTCGTAGGGACGGAAGGCGAAGTGGAGATCGTCGAAGATCACCGGCGAGAGCATGTGGCCGCTGGAGCTGACGGAGACGATCCGGGCGCTGCCATCGGCCGCCAGTGCGCCGTGGAGGCCGAGGGCCAGAGCGAAGTGGCCGAGGTGGTTGGTCGCGAACTGGAGCTCCCATCCCTCGCGCGTGTACTGCTCCGGCGGCGCCATGATGCCGGCGTTGTTGACGAGGATGTGCAGCGGTCCGTCCCACCCGGCGGCGAACGCCTCGATCGACGCCCGATCGGTGAGCTCGAGCGGCGCCACGTCGACATTGCGGTTGCCGGTGGTGGCCGCGAGGTCGGCGGCGACCCGCCTTCCGGCCTCCACGTCCCGCACCGCCAGGGTGACCCCGGCGCCGGTGCGAGCCAGCGCCCGCGCCGTCTCCACGCCGATGCCGGAAGACGCGCCGGTGACGACCGCCCGCCGGCCCGACAGGTCGATGCCGGCCACCACCTCGGCCGCGGTGGACTGGTGCCCGAACGGTGTCCTGATAAGTGCCATCATTTGCTCCGAAGGCCGGACACTGCAGATTGAGTCGACCACCGCCGTGGTGGCGACAACCGACCGCAGGGACAGCGATACTTCCCGCCCGCAAGATGACGTGGCACCCGATCCGAGTCGAGAGGTTCGGCTCAGCTCGGGTCTCAACGTTTTCGCTCTCCCGCGTGTCATGGAGTCACATGGAGGAATCGGACGCCGAACTGGTGCTGCGGGTGCGGGCGGGCGACCGCCGGGCCGCCGACCGGCTGCTGGGTCGCTACCTCCGGGCCTGCCGCGCGGTGGCGCTCGCGACGACCGGCAGCGCCGCCGATGCCGATGACGTCTGCCAGGATGCCTTCGTGGCCGCGATGGAGCGGATCGACGACTGCCGCGAGCCCGACCGCTTCGGCGGATGGCTGCTCCAGATCGTCCGGAACCGCGCCCGCAACCACCTGCGGCAACGGGAACTCCGGCGGGGAGAGCCGCTCGACGAGGAGGCCGCATTCGGCGGACCGTCGCCGGCCAGTACGCTCGAGCGAAACGAGTTGCGCCGCCGGCTCGAGGTGGCACTCGGCCAGCTGACGGAGGCGCAGCGGGAGGTGGTGCTGCTGCACGATCTGGAGGGATGGAAGCACGCGGAGATCGGCGAGCGGCTGGAGTTGCCGGCCGGGACTGTGCGCTCGCACCTGCACCACGCACGGCGCCGACTGCGCGAAATTCTGACACGGGAGGAGACTGAGCCATGAAGGAGCCCGAGCCGGTCGATCTCTCGCCGCTCGATCCGCAGGCCGATGCCGAGCGCTGGTTGCGGCTCACCGAGGCGACCCGACTGCGCATCGACGCGGTGCTGCGCGATCGGGAGCTCGACCCGTTCGCGATAGTCAGCGGATGGTCCCGTCCGATTCTGGCCGCTGCCGCGGCCCTGCTCCTGGTCCTCGGCGCCGCCGCCGGTGCGCTCGGCGGGTCTGGGACGGTCCGACCCTCGGAAGCTCGCCGGCTCGCGTACCTGGCGGAGTCCTCGGCGCTGCACGGCCACGCGCCGACTGGCGCCGAGGTCATGGGGGCCATCCGACCGCGAGCGGGACGATGGTAGCCGGAGTACGCCGGAAGGCCGTCCTGATCCTCCTCGCCGTCTTTCTGGCCGGCGGGTTGGCCGGCGTAATGCTGGAGGATGTCGTGGACGATCTCGACTGGTCCTGGCCGAACGCCGGCCGCGACGTCGACCATCGCGATCGATCGAACGACCCGATGGACGACGACGCCGAGGAAAAGTTTTTGGAGGGGCTCGGGCTCCCGCGCGACCGGCTCGAAGCGGTGGATCGCGTGCTGGACCGGCGCGAAGACCGGCTCGAGACGTACTGGGCCGGGAAGGTTCCGGAGATCGAGGCACTGATCGACTCGACACGGATGGAGATCAGGGGCCTGCTCAGCCCCGAGCAACGGGAAGAGTATGACCGATGGGTCGCGCGACAGCGGACGCCGGCCCCGAATCCATAGGAGGTAATGATATGCCGCATCGAACGATGGTCGCCACGGTGATGATACTGGGAGCCGGCCTAGCCGCGGGAGCCTCAGCGCCGGCGGGGGCCCAAGTCGTCGACTCTACGCGCGTCGCCGCCGGAGTCGAGCGGACGTCCCGGCTCGCGGATGCAGCTCCGGCACCGGCGAGCGCCACTACCCGCTACGTGCTGGTGGAGGTCGCGGGAAAGGCGCTGCCCGCGCTGGTGGAGAAGGAGTGGCGCTGCCGGGAGGATGTGATCGCCGGCGCGCTCACATTGAGTGACGACGGCCGTTGGCTGCTCGAAACCACGACGCGCGAGGCCTGCGGCGACCGGAGCACGGAAGACCGCGACCGCGACGACGGCACTTACTCGGCCGATGGCGCCGCACTCACCTTCCGGGACGATGACGGGCACCCGAGCGCCGAGCGGGGGTCGAAGGTCGGCACCGATATCGACCTCGACGAACTCGAGCGCGGCACGATCGCCGGCAACGGCACGCTGAGTGTGCAGCTCGCCGATGCGCGGACCACCCTCGTCTTCCGGCGCGAGCCATGACGCCGGTGCTCTGTGGTCGGCTCGCCGGCGCGGCCCTCGCAGCCGCCGCGCTGCTCGCGTCCGGCTGCCGCGAGAGACCGGCGGCCTCCGCCAGCACGCCAGGCGAGTCCGCCGAGGCGCCCGCCGCCGAGCCCGCGCCTGGTGGTGAAGTGGCGCGTTATCGGCTTGGCGCCGCCCCGGTTCGCCAGATCACGCTTCCCGAGGAGCTCCGGGAGATCTCCGGCCTCGCGCTCGGTGCCAACGGACGCCTCTTCGCGCACGGTGACGAGGAGGCGACGGTCTTTCAGATCGACCCTACCACTGGGCAGGTGCTCGAACGCTTTCACCTGGCACCGACGGGACAGGAGCCCGACCTGGGAAAGAAGGCCCAAAAGGGGCGGGTGGCCGGGGACTTCGAGGACATGGCCATCGTGGGGGGCCGCTTCTTCCTGGTAACCAGTGGTGGCGTCCTCCTGGAGTTCGCCGAGGGCGAGGATGGGGCCAGCGTGCCGTACACGGCGCACCCCACCGGACTCGGCGAGCGCTGCGAAGTGGAAGGCCTGACACATGACGCCGGGGCGGGGGAGCTGCTGCTCCTCTGCAAAGAGTTCCACGCCAAGGCGGAGCGGGGTCGGGTGGCGGCCTACGGATGGTCGATCGCGGACCGGAGGCTCGAGCCGACTCCGCGTCTCGTCGTTCCCTACGCGACGCTGCGGCCGCTGACCGGCACGAAGGCCTTCAATGGATCGGCGCTCGCCTTCACACCCGGTGGACGCTCGCTCGTGCTGGTGGCGGGACCGCAGCGGCTCTTCGTCGAGATCACGGATGGCCGGGCAACGGAGGGTGGATCGCTCGACCGTGCGGCGGTGGAGCAGCCCGAGGGGATCGCGTTCCTGCGAGACGGCTCGTTGCTCATCAGCAGCGAGGGGGGCCGGGGTATGGCGACGCTCAACGCCTACGCTCCCCGGTAGGGCCGGCGACTTCAACGCCCCCCGCGCTCCCGTCAGCCGCGGAGCGGCCGAGCCACCAAGATCCCCGTCGCGCGGCGAATGGCGGCGACGTATTCGGGGAGTGTCGTGCGGGTGACCTCCACCACGCCGCCCGAGAGCGGCGCGTGGAGCACCCGGAGGATTCCCGCATGGTCCCGATAGGCGAACGCGGCATGCGTCACGTCCAGGCCCGGGATCGCCGTCGCGAACGCCAGCACGTCGCCGGTCTCGATGCCGTCGCTTACCGCGCGGATGCGGTCGGTCGGCACCACTCGGCGGGGTCGTCCGTCGAGGCGGCGCTCGATGGATCCGATCTCGCGGAATGCACCGTCGTCGGCGAACGCGGGGTAGCTGGCGCGGTGCTGCGTCATGAAGCGAAGGGGTCGCGCGTCCTCCACGCCGCCGAGCTCGGCGCCGAGGTCCCGCACCAGCCCGCGCCGCGCCCCGTCGGCGATCCACTCGCTGAAGTAGTGCAGACGCGACCCATACCCGCGCCGCTCACCGCCGCGGTAGCGCATCCGCTCGATCGCCTTGCCGAACCGCTCCCAGGTCGGCGCGCCTGGATCGCCGGCCACCCGAGAGACGGCAAGGCAGGACTCGACCAGCGTGACGCAGTCGAAGTGGGTGAGCGAGAGCGCGAGCGGCTCCGCGCCTGACGGGCTCCCGCCGGCACGCAGGTACGCCTCCAGTGTCGACGGCTTGTACGGGGTGCCGGTGGCGAGCTCGCCGACGCGGACGGCGCTACGCCCGAGGGGGGACGCGGCGCCGGCGAGCCCGGCGTTCCGTAGCGCGGTGGTCCACCCGATGAGGCGCTCGAAATCGAGGTCCGGCTTGCGGTCCCCGGGTGCGGCGTCGTCGCACGCGGTGAGCTGGCCGGGCAGGAGGAGCGCGGCCGCACCGGCGGCGGCGTGCCTCAGCATGTCTCGCCGGGAGAGCGGTGCGGTCATCGGTCAGCCTCCCGCCGCCATCGACTCCGGTTGGCGACGCTCCGGCCAGGTTCCCGCGATCAGGACGACGGCTACCGCCAGCGCCGGCGCAATCGCCTGGCCGGAGCCCATTGCCAGCAGCGTCAGGCTACTGAATGCGCACCACGCGATCGGCACGGCGAGCAATGGCCACCGCGGACGTCTGTCGCGCAGGAGCACCAGGCCGATCGTCGCGATGACTGTCGGATCGGGGGCGATGCCGAAGACCTCGGCTTGCCGCCAGGGGCGCCCGGAGAGCAGCGCCAGGGCCGGATACACCAGCAGCGACCCGACGAGCAGGCCTCCGCCCAGCGCCCCGCGCACATTCCGCTGTCCACCAACCCTCCAGTCGCCGCGTACGACGCCGAGCCACACCAGGAGCAGCGCCTCGAGGGCAAATAGCCCGGCCGCGTAAGACGCCACCCAGTTGATGACGGCGTACCGGCGCCAGAGGAATGCCCAGGCCACCCAGGCCCAGATCGCAGCCAGCACTGCCGGCGCGAGGCGGCCCTCCCACCGGATCGGCCGTCCCCGGCGGCCGGGAACGCCCGATCCGATCATGAGCGCCACCCCGAGCCCGAGCGTGAGGACTGGCATCGGCCAGACCGCCTCGTTGTGGCGCTCCACCAGCCGGTACCAGGTCCGGGGAGAGAACATCAGGAAATCCGCGAGGGAATAGGACCACCACTCGGGCATCAGAGGCTCTCGACGTGGGTCATCATGCGACGCCGCAACGCGGCATCGGGCAGCGGGCCGGCCGCGGCGCCCATGTTCTCCTTTACGTGCGCGACCTTGCTCGTCGCGGGGATCACGCAGGTGACCGTCGGATGGGCGACGATGAACTTGAGCAGGAACTGCGCCCAGTTGGCCGCGCCGAATTCGGAGGCCCACGGGGGGAGTGGATGGCGCTGAACCGCCCGGATGAGCGCACCCTCGCGGAACGGGCGGTTGGCGATGACCGCGATGCCCCGCTCCCGCGCGAGCGGGAGCAGACGCGCCTCCGCCTCCCGGTCCACCACGTTGTAGGTCAGCTGCACGAAGTCGATCGGCTGGGTGGCCATGACGTTCTCCATCTCCGCGTGGCGCCGCCCTTCCGAGGTCGTGATGCCCACGTACCGCAGCCGGCCCGCCTGCTTCATGGCGAGCAGGGTCGGGAGGTGGTCTTCCCACGCGAGCAGGTTGTGCACCTGCAGCAGGTCGAACCGGGGTACCCCCCAGTTGGCCCGGGACTCCTCGACCTGATCGGGGCCGCGGGGTCCGGAAGAGATCCACACCTTGTCGGCCGAGAACAGCGAAGATGGCGGGCCTAGCTTGCGGAGGCCGGCGCCGATGACCGCCTGCGACGAGCCGTACATCGGCGACGAGTCGATCAACCGGCCGCCCGCGGCGAAGTACGCCCGCATGACTTCGGCGCACTCATCTCGCAGCTCGGGGTCGTCGCCGACGTTGAAGGTGATCCAGCTGCCCAGCCCGACGACCGGCAGCCGTTCACCGGTCGAGGGAATCGGCCGCGTGAGGGAGCGGGCCTGCGCCAGCGCCTCGAACGGACGCAGGGCCGCCGCCGCCGCGCTCGCCGCGAGGGCGCCCAGGACCATCCGGCGGCTGACGGCCGTTTCACCCTGCATTGGACAAGCTCCGTTCCATTGCCCCGGAATCTTGGACCGGCGGATAGCGGAAGGGCAACCCGGCGGTTGCAAGACCCCCATCCGCTCCCTCATGTTCCCTGAGTAGCCCTGGAGCTATTGTCGTCGCCCGGCCGCGTCTGGGTGGCACACCGGACCCATGCAAAACGAGGAATGTGCACATGCGATATGTCGACGGATTTGTCCTCCCCATCCCGAAGCGCCACGTGCAGACCTATCGCCGCATCGCGCAACGGGCCGGCAAACTCTGGCGCGAGCACGGCGCCCTGGAGTACCGCGAGTGTGTAGGCGACGACCTGAAGACGAAGTTCGGGGTCGCCTTCCCACGGCTGGCCAAGGTCAAGAGTGGCGAGACGGTCTGCTTCTCGTGGATCGTCTACAAGTCCCGCGCCCACCGCGACCGCGTGAACGCGAAGGTGATGAAGGATCCCCGCATGGGGAAGATGATTGACGAGATGACGCCGTTCGACATGAAGCGGATGGCGTACGGCGGGTTCAAGGTGCTGGTGGACGCGTAAGCTTCTCCGGCGGCTGGGCATCGTGGCGGCGGCGGCCGCCGCGTTGCTGCTGCTCACGCTCGCGCTGCCGGTTCGACGGTGGCGTACCGGCCAGATGCCGGCCCCACCGCTCCCGCTGGTCAGTGGCGGTCCTGCCGTCGACCTGCCCCGGCGGGTCTGGATCGACACCGACGCGGCGTGTGGCCACGCGCGCACCGCCGACCCCGACGATTGCGTGGCGATCCTGGTCCTCGCGCGGTCGCCTGGCGTATCGCTGGTGGGCATCTCCACGGTCTTCGGCAACGCGCCGCTCGAGGTGACCGACCGGACCACCCGCGAGCTGGCCGCCATGCTGCAGCGGGAGGGCGTCCGGGTTCCGGTGTATCGTGGCGCGGCGCTGCCGGTCGATCGAGCGCCCACCGACGGTCCTCAAACGGGAACCGAGATTGAGACGCCGGCGCAGTCGGCGCTGGCGCGCGCGATTGCCGGTGGCCCGCTCACCATCCTGAGCCTGGGACCCCTGACCAATCTCGAGTTGACGCTGCGGCGCAGCCCCGCGCTCGCCGCCGCCGGCGTCCGGTTGGTGGGTGTCATGGGGCGCCGGCCGGGTCACCTCTTTCACCCGACCGAGGGGCATGGTGCCGGCGCGATCCTCTTCGGCCACGGGCCGGTGTTTCGCGACCTGAACCTGGTGGAGGACCCCGCGGCAGCGGCCGCGATCCTGGCTCGCCACATCCCCACGACGCTCATCCCCTACGAAGTCGCACGAGAGGTACGCGTTGACGGAGCCGATCTCGATCGGATGGCCTCAGCCGGCGGCGCGAGCGCATGGGTCGCCGGCCGAGCGCGAGGCTGGCTGGAATTCTGGCGGACGGATGTTGGTCTGGCGGGGTTTTATCCCTTCGATGCCGTCGCCGCCATGTACGTGACGGCGCCGGACCTCTTCTCATGTGCCCGCGTGTCGGCGTCGGTGGGCGAGGACGAGGTGTTGGGCTTGATCGGGCGGCTGATCGGTCGATCAACGGCGCTGCTGGTGCGGGGTGGAGACGCGCGATCGACAGTGGTCTACTGTCCGGCCGTCGCGGCCTCGGCGCTGCACCGGGTCATGACGGAGCGCCTCACGGGACAGCGCCAGCCCCCTCGACCTGGGCCAATCCGGCGGCCAGATCAGCCGCGCTCGCCGGCCGGTCCTCCGGCTGCTTGGCCAGGCAGGTGAGTATCAGCCGCTCCAGTGGCGGAGGGATCGGGTTCTGCGTCCGCTCCGACGGCGGTACCGGCTCCTGCTGCATGTGCATGAACATCGTCTGGATCGCGGTATCCCCCTGAAAAACGAGCTCTCCGGTCAGGAGGAAGTAGGCGACGCACCCCAACGAGTACAGGTCCGCGCGTCCATCGATCGCTTCGGATTGCACCATTTCGGGGGCCATGTAGGCCGGGGTGCCCAGCGTCATGCCGGCGATAGTCGCCAGGGGATCATCGCCGCCAGTGCCCTCGACCGACTTGACCAGCCCGAAGTCGAGCACCTTGACGAAGTCCGGTTCCCGGCCGACCCGCCCCAAGTGGATGTTGGCGGGCTTGATGTCACGGTGGACCAGTCCCGCATCGTGCGCCTCCTCGAGGGACTCGCACACCTGGCGAAGGATGTGAACCACCCGCGCCGCGGTGAGCGGCCCGTCGCGGCGGACCAGACTGTCCAGGTCGAGCCCCTCCAGCAGCTCCATCACCAGGTAGAGCCGGCCCTCGTCCGTCACGCCGAAGTCGTAGAGCTGCACCGTGTGCGGCGACTTGAGCCGGGCCGCCGCCTCGGCCTCGCGCCGGAAGCGAGCGGTGGCGAGCTGCGCCTTGGTGCCATCTTCGCCGGCGAGTGCCTCCGGGCGGATCAGCTTGATCGCCGCCGGGCGGGCCAGCATGCGGTGGGTCGCGAGGTAGACCTCACCCATGCCGCCGCGGCCGAGCAGCTCTCCGAGACGGTAGCTCCCCAGCTCCCGCGCCTGTCCCACCTGGTGACCGAGCTTGGTCACCACACCCGAGACCACCACCGCGACGGCTGCCAGGAGGTAGTTGGGATAGTGCATGGCCAGCGTGTCGAGGACGGAGTTGAAGTGATACACGCCGAAGGCCCGCCCGACCAGCATCCCGATGGGATCCATCGACGCCGCCAGGAACCCGGCGACGAGCATCTTGCGGGGCTCGGCGGGCACGATCGCGGCCGTCATGAGGATGACCGGCCCGATCCAGCTGATCATGGGCCGCGGGATGGTCGGCGCGACGGAGACCGGCCCCCAGTGAAACATGACGCCGAGGTCGATCGCCGTCAGCACCAGGTAGACCAGCGACAGGTCCAGCACAAAGGCGGGATCGCGCTTGGTGTGACCGACATAGAAGTAGAGCGCGATCGACGTCACGAAGGCGAACACCGCGATGCCGTCGAGGACCCGGAACCTGGTCCACTCGGGATTCTGCGGCTCGGCGATATGGAGCGCCAGGTGCCCCAGCGCGGGGCCCAGGACCCACAGCGCCGCGCCGACTAACCCCAGGATCTGGAGCCGCTTGGAGGCCTGGCGAAGGAGGTCGTCGGGCAGCCGCCGGGGGCGTCCGCCGGTGGTGACGGTGAGGTCGGACGGCGTGTCCCTGGCCATCCGGCCCAGGATGCGGGGAGTCGGCATGACAGGTACTCTAGACGGCCGAGGGTCCTCCCACCACCACAGAGGGCCGATACCGGCTACTCCCCGCGCTGCAGCGCCCGCGCCACTACGATCGTGATGTTGTCGCTCCCGCCGCCCTCGAGCGCGTCCGCCAGAAGATCTTCGCACGCCTGCTTGGCCGACGTCATCGCGCGGAGCACGTCCCGGATCCGGTCATCGGACACGTGGCGGATGAGCCCGTCGCTGCACAGGAGGAGGACCTGGCCCCAGCTGCTGTCGAAGCGGGTGACCTGCGGATCGGTCTGGCGGCCGCCGATCGAGCTCGAGAGCGTGTGGGCCAGCCGGGTGCCCGCCACCATCTCCGCCGGCATGACGCCAGCGTCGACCAGCTCCTGGGCCATCGTCTGATCGCGGGTGACCTGGGTGAGCTCGCCCTGGCGGAGGCGGTAGGCGCGGCTGTCGCCCACCTGGAGGAGGTAGGCGCGGGGCCAGACACCGAGGAACAGGGTGAGCGTCGTGGCCATGCCACGGTAGTCGGCATTCTCCTCGCCGCGGCGGAGCAGCTCCGCGTGGCTCTGGGCTGCCCCCTCCTTGAGCGCGTCGTAGAACTCCTGATCGTCGGCCGAGCCGGCGGCATAGTAGCAGTGCATGCTGCGGGTGACGTACTGGGTGATCGCCTCGAGCGCGACCTTGCTGGCCTCGCCCCCCTTGGCGCCGCCACCCACGCCGTCGGCGACCATGGCGAGGAAGGCGAGCCGCTCGCCGTCCGCCATGAGATGGCCGGCACCGGGCAGGCTGGTGAGCTGAACGACCACCTGCTTCCGAAGGGCGCAGATGAGGAAGTGATCCTGGTTGTCCGCGCGGACCTTGCCGGGGTGCGTGAGGCCGTAGACGTCGATTTCGTCGTCGCGGGGCTTCCGGGTGGACAGGGTCGGTGGGGCGGTCGTGTCGGCGGCGGGCATAGAGACTCCTGTGGGAGCGTGGGGCACCACCCCCAATGTGGAGCCTCGGAGTCGGAAGGGCCAGAAACGCCGGGGTAGGAACCTCGGCTGTGTCAGCCTCGCGCGGGCTCGCATGTGGGCGCATCCCTCAGCGCCGCGCGGACGAAGAGGGCGATCGGCAGGCCGATGAGGAACATGTGCACCACGACGCTGAGCCCGACCCAGAGCGGGTCCTTCGCGCCGCCGCCGGCCGCCGAGAGGGGCACGACGATGTAGTTCATGATCCCGTAGAGCAGGAGTCCATAGGCGGCGCCGTATGGCACCGGGCGCTCGTGGAGCCGCGGCACGCGACGCGCCACCAGGTAATACGTCACCGCCATGGAGCAGGCGATGAAGTAGTGCAGGCCCAGCCCCAGCGCCGCGGTGGCGGCACCGCCTTCGAAGCTGGCCTTGCCCAGGAGGCCGGCGGCGACCGACTGGAAGATCCGCCGGACCGGCACGTCAGCCTTCGCCGCCCAGAAGACGCAGGCGTAGACGATGTCGAAGGTTCCGGCGACGAGCCCGCCAGCGAGCACCATCGCCAGCGGAGACGATCGGCGCGCCGCCATCACTACGCCCCGCCCGCAACGTCCTCGGCGGTGCCGAGGCATCGGATGGGATGCTGCTCGACGAGCGACTGCCGTAGAGATTCCGGAATGAGGTCCATGTTCCGCCCGGTGAGAATGGTCTCGGGGGCGATGCCGTTCAGCCGGATGCCGAAGGGTCCCCGAGCTCTCGCTCGATCTGGAGCCGCATCGTCTCGATTTCGGCGTAGGAGGTGACGTCGGCGGCCGACCCGATCGCACGGCCGCCGGGTGGACGGAAGAGGGAGTGAGGGAACGAGGGAACGACTCCGGCGAGTCTAGGCTTCCGTCGGCCGGTGCCGGATCATTCGCACGATGGCCCAGATGCCGGGGATCATCGGGAGGACCGCGGTATACATGCCGGGGAAGTAGTACCGGCCGGTGGTCCCGATGTAGTAGTTGCGCATGTCGGCGACGAAGCGGCCATTCGAGACGGCCTGGGAGATCGTGCCGGGCAGCTCCGGCTGGATCGCCGGCTGGAGGAGCGGGAAGATAAAGTGGGTGAACTCGGCGACCCCCGGCCCGATGAAGATGAACCACGCCAGAAAGCCGGCGAACGGCACCCGGTAGAACAGCCCCAGCGCGGTCAGCGAGTACAGGGCCGGCCCCACGAAGGCGAAGACGATCAGAAAGCCCCGCTCGGTCCAGCTGATATCGAACAGGCGGCTCATGGCGGGCCCGAATCCCGTGAGGTACTCCTCGGCCATGTGGATCTCGAGCGCCGCGACCGTCAGAAGGAACAGCGGAAGGATCACTTCGGGAGCGAGCGGCTTCCGCAGGTAGAACTTGATCCACATCACCAGGGCGATCACGCTCGATCCGCCGACGATCACCACCGGCGGGAGGCCGATCTTGCGGTAGCCGAGCGCCATCGTGGCCAGCGCGAAGGCAACCGCGGCGATCACGCTCAGAATCATGGTCCTTCGGTTCGTTTCCATCGTGCTCCTCATCGTTGACCGACCATCTGCCCGTCTGACCGCCCGCTACACCACCCGCGCTTTCCACGCGCCCCGCCGGAAGACCGCCGCGCTCGCCCCGGCGAGCAGGGAGAACGAAGCCATGATCGCCCAGAACACACCCGACGGGCCAAGCCCGGCGGGGCCGGCAAGCCACCATGCCAGGGGGATCTCGAACGCCCAGAAGCAGATGAAGTTGAGCCACGTCGGGGTCCAGGTGTCGCCCGCGCCGTTGAACGATTGGGTCAACACCATGCCGTAGGCGTAGAACGGGAACCCGATCGCCACGATGCGGAGACAAGCCACGGCGTAGCCGGTCACCTCGGGGTCGGCGGTGAATGCTCGGAGGAGTAGCGGCGCCGCGACCAAGAAGATCACGCCCGAGCCGGTGAGGAAGACGGCGTTGTAGCGGCCCGCGCGCCAAACGGAGGCCTCTGCGCGGTCCGGCTTCCGGGCACCGAGCCCCTGTCCTACCATCGTAGCCGCTGCGTTGCTCAGGCCCCACGAAGGGAGCAGCGCGAAGATGATGAGCCGGATCGCGATGGTGTAGCCCGCCAGCGCCTCGCTGCCGTACCCCGCCAGGATCCGAACCAACCCGATCCAGCTCGCCATCCCGATCAGGTTCTGCAGCGACGCCGAGGCCGCGAGCCGAAGCATCTGCGCCATCACCCCCAGGTCGAGCGCCAGGTGGCGCCGCGCGGCCGGCACGCGGCTCCCATGGCGGAAGAGACGCACGACGGCGTAGAGCGCGCCGATCGAGCGCCCGGTCGTGGTCGCGATCGCCGCGCCGGTGACGCCGAGCTCCGGAAACGGCCCCACGCCGAAGATGAGCAGCGGGCCGAGCACGATGTTGATCGCGTTGGCGAGCCAGAGGACGCGCATGGCGATTGCCGCATCGCCCGCGCCGCGGAAGATGGCGTTCACGACGAACAGCACGATGATCGCCGCCTCGCCGCCAAGCATGATGGTGGCGTAGCCACGGCCGGTGGCGATGACGGACGGAGACGCGCCCATGAGGGCGAGGAGCCGCGGCGCGAGCAGTGCGCCGGCGGTGCCGAGCACGGCGGACACGATGAGGGCGAGCAGCAGCGCCTGCACCGCGGCGCGGGCGGCGCCCTCGAAGTCCTTCTGGCCGATCCGGCGGGCGACGGTCGCGGTGGCGCCGATGCCGAGGCCCATCGCGAGCGCGTAGATCAGGGTGAGGAGCGACTCGGTGAGGCCCACCGAGGCGACGGCGTCCGGCCCGAGGTGCGAGACCCAGAAGATGTCGGCGACGGCGAAGACGCTCTCGAGCACGACCTCCAGCACCATCGGGATCGAGAGCAGCAGGATGGCCCGGCCGATCGGGCCTTCGGTGAAGTCGTGGTGCGCCTCGCCGCGGAGGGACTCCTTGACGACGGTCCAGAGGCTGATGGCCTCGGCGCCCGTCGCAGTTGGCGGATCGAGGCGTTCGGCGGGCTCGGTCAGATGAAGGTCCTCGGCCTATGGTGCGTTGCCTCGGGCGATCCTTCGCTCCGCTCAGGATGACGCGTGCCGTTTCCAAAACTTCCCAACCGCAATCCTAACCGCGGACCCCGCCGCCCCAACACCCTTTCGTTACGCAACAAAACTCTCCGCCCCCAGATGAGATCCAGGTGACAACCCGATGAGTCCCGCCCGTACAATGGTCCCGTCCGAAGCAACCTCGCGGTCGGCCGGACCGGCACTCCCAGCAGTGCCGCCGCCGTCCGCGACCAACGCACTCATCGACCGTCAGCTACTGGAGGGCACGATGCCGAGCCACACGCTCCACCGGAAATTCGACGCGGCCACCCTGACCGCGCTCGCCCTGGCCGCGACCATCGCCCTGGCCGCGTGCGGCGGTGGCGATGGGGGCGGCGATGTGATCGGCCCGCCGCCGGGCGACGACTCTGGCGACAACAATCCCCCTCCGGGCCAGCCTGCAGACGGTCCGGCTCCGGTGGGTGCCGTCATCTACGCGCTGGACAACGGCAACAACCTGCTCATGTTCGGTACCGAGAGCGGCGAGACCATCAGCCGCAAGGTCGGCATCACCGGCCTCCCGATCCTCAAGCGCATGATCGGGATCGACTTCCGGGCGTCGAACGGGAAGCTCTACGGCGTGGGAAACGACAGCCGGGTGTACACCATCGACACCCTGACCGGCGCGGCGACGTCGGTGGGCGCACCGTTCTCGCCCGGGATCATCAGCTCGTTCGACATCCACTTCGGGATGGATTTCGAGCCCAAGACCGACCGCATCCGCCTTATCTCCAGCGAGTTGGGCGGCAACTGGTCGATCAACCCCGACGACGGGACCGCCATCGCGGGCAACACGCCGCGCTATGCGGCCGGCGACCCGCACGAGGGCGAGGTGGCGCACATCGCCGGACTCACTCATATCCCGGCGGCGCAGCTTCCGGCGGCGTTCCGCCTCAGCATGTCGGCGTCTTCCTCGGGAACGTGCGAGGACCTGGCGATGGCGATCGACCCGGAGCTGGGCCAGCTCATCACCTCGTGTGATGCGGGGAGCATCGACTGGGAGAAGTTCGCCGACATCCCCAGCATGGAGTCGCTGGCCTGCGTCGAGCTGGACTACTCCGGCCCCGGTGGCGGCATCTGGGGAGTCGGGCAGGGGATCAACGGCGCCTTGAATAGCCTCGGGACGGTCGATCCCGCGACCGGCACGATCGACTGGAAGGTCAAGGTGCCGGACAACTTCCTGATCCAGTCGATCACCTTCAAGCCGGAAGATCCGCTAGCCGGCCTTCGGGTAGGGTCGACCAAGCCGAGCCTGTCGGTGCGGAGCGCGGCAGGTCCGGTGGCGGATGCAGCGGGGGTGGATCCGGTGGCCTTGTGCCGGGGGGGTGGGGCGTCCTGAACTAGCCAGACAGTCGGATTGCACCCGTCGTCCCGCGCGCAGCGAGGGACCTTGCCAGCCCGAGTTCGACCTCCGGGTGAGAAGGTCCCTCGCGACGCTCGGGATGACGGGGTGTTTGCCTCCGCCTTGCAAAACCGCCTTCCCCTACCAGATTGGCGGCATGGTTTCTCACCCCGACCGCATCGGCCCCTATCGCATCGTCCGCATACTCGGCCAGGGCGGCATGGGCCTGGTCTACGAGGCCGAGCAGCTCGAGCCGCTTCGGCGCACCGTCGCCCTCAAAGTCATCCGCCACGGCATGGACACCCGCGAGGTGCTCGCGCGCTTCGATTCCGAGCGCCAGGCCCTCGCGGTGATGGATCATCCCAACATCGCCAAGGCGCTGGATGCGGGAACCACGGAGGCGGGACTCCCGTACTTCGTGATGGAGCTGGTGCAGGGTCTCCCGATCGCCGAGTACTGCGACGCCAACCGGCTCGACACCCGCGCCCGGCTCGAGCTCTTCGTCGCCGTTTGCCAGGGCGTCCAGCATGCGCACCAGAAGGGCGTAATCCACCGCGATCTCAAGCCGTCCAACATCCTGGTCCGGGTGCAGGACGGCCGGCCGGTCCCCACCATCATCGATTTCGGCATCGCCAAGGCGGTCGAGCGGAAGCTGAACGCCCACGCGCTCACGACCGAGCTCGGCGTCGCGGTGGGCACGCCGGCGTACATGAGCCCGGAGCAGGCGGACGCATCGGGGCTCGACATCGACACCCGAACCGACATCTATAGCCTGGGGATGGTGCTGTACGAGCTCCTCACCGGCATGCTGCCGTTCGACGTGGCGGACATGCTGCCCGCCACATACATCCGGCAGCACGTCCTCGGCGACACGGTGGTGCCCACGCCGAGCCGTCGGATCGCGAACCTGCCTGCTACCTCCTCGACCCCGGTGGCGGCGCAGCGGCACACGACCCCGGTGGAGCTGCACCGCGCGCTCAAGGGCGACGTCGACTGGATCATCCTCAAGGCGATCGATCGCGACCGCACCCGACGCTACGAGACCGCCAGCGCGCTGGGCACCGACATCCAGCGGTACCTGGAGAACAAGCCGGTCGTCGCCCGGCCGCCGACGGCGCTCTACTCGGCGGGCAAGTTCGTGCGCCGGCACCGGCTCGCCGTCGCGGCCGGATCGGTCGCGGCCGTGGCGCTCGTGGGCGTGGCGGTGGCGATGACGGTGTTGGCGGGCCGCATCGCGCGTGAGCGGAACCGGGCCGCGCTCGAGGGCGCCAAGGCACAGGCCATCAGCAGCTTCCTCGAGGACATGCTGAGGTCGGCTGATCCGTGGCAGGGCGGCGCCCGTCAGACCACCGTGATCGAAGCCCTCAAGGCCGGTACCACTAAGCTGGACGCCGGTTCCATCCAGGACCCGATGGTCAAGGCATCGATCAAGCGCACGATCGGGACCGTCTATCTCGGACTCGGCCGCACCGCCGAGGCCGACACCCTGCTGCGCGCGGCGCTCGCGGAGCGCATCTCGAAGGCGGGGCCGGAGAGCGAGGAGAGCGCCCAGAGCTTCTCGGACCTGGGCAGTCTCTATATCGCACAGGGCCGGTTCGACTCGGCGGGTCCGACGCTGCAGCGCGCGCTGGACATCCGACGGGCGCTCCGGGGACCGAGCGACACCCTGGTGGCGGGAAGCCTGCTCGCTCTGGCGGACCTGGCGCACATGCGGGGCGAGTTCCTCCGCGAGGACTCGCTCGCGCAGGCTGCGCTGGTGATTCTCCGGGCAGCTCACGGCCCGCGCCACGCGACGGTGGCCGACGCGATGCGGCGGGTCATTTCATCCCTGCACGCCCAGGGCAGGTACAAGGAGTCCGAGGCGGCCGCGCGCCAGGCCGCCGACATGCTCCGCGACCTCGGGATGGAGCGAAGCCCCGAGATGGCGCTCGTGCTCAACGACCTCGGGCTGAGCCGGGCGGACCAGAAGGACTACGTGGAGGCCGAATCCCTGCTCAAGCAGGTGGTGGCGCTCGACTCGGTGAACTTCGGGCCCATGCACCCCAGCCTGGCGACCGACCTGGAGAACCTCGGGTACGTGTACTTCCAGGCCGAGCGCTACGACCTGGATCTCCTGGTGCTGGCCCAGGTGCTGGCGATTCGACGCGCCATGCTCAGCGACGACAACCCGGCCATCGGCCGCACGACCTTCAACCTCGCGGCGGTGCTCCGGGCCAAGGGCGATACGGCGGCCGCCGTGCCGATGTATCGGGACGCCGTGGCCCGTCTGCGCCGAGCGCTCGAGCCGACCCATCCCGACGTGTTGCTTGCCACCTCCGTACTGGGGCGGACGCTCTATGCGCAGGGGCACCGCGCCGAGGCGGAGTCGCTCCTGCGCACGGCCATGGCGGTCCAGGGCCGTGACCGCGGGCTGGCTTTCTTGGAGTACGTCAAGGCGGCGGCGGCCCTCGCCGCGCTGCTCATCGACGAGCGGCGTTACGCGGAGGCCGAGCCGCTGGCGCTGCGCGTGCTCGCCGTGCGCGACAGCACGGGAGATACGCTGGCGAAGGTCGCTCGGGCGCAGGTGGTGAAGCTCTACGAGGGGTGGGGAAAGCGGGAGCAGGCGGCAGACTATCGCAGACGGGGTTCCTGAGTCCGTGTAGTATACGAGTCATGGATCATTCCCTCGCCGTTCTCCTCCTCGCCGTGGCGGGTCTCGCCGGACTCCTGCTGATTCCGCTCGGCCTTCCGGGCCTCTGGGTGATCGTGCTCGGCATCCTCGCCTACGGCTGGCTCACCGACTTCCAGACGTTGACCGCGGGACTCGTGGCGCTGGCCATCGGGTTGGCCCTGCTCGGCGAGGCGGTCGAGGCGTGGATCGGATTCCGCTTCGCGCGGCGATATGGAGGGTCCAGGCGAGCCGGCTGGGGCGCGCTCGCCGGCGGCCTGATCGGCGCCGTCGTGGGGGTGCCGGTGCCGATCATCGGGTCGGTGATCGGCGGGTTCGTCGGAGCCTTCGCCGGCGCCGCGGTGTTCGAGTACACGCGCGCGCGGGCGTCGGAGGGCGCGGTTAGAGCGGGCTGGGGTGCCGTGCTCGGCCGGGCTGCCGCGGTCGCGCTCAAGATGGGTCTCGCGGTCGTGATGGTGTCGGGGGCGCTCTGGCTGGCGGTACGGGGGTAGTTTCCGCACGGACACGAGTCGGACAGGGTTGTTGCCATGCGCATTTTCCTTACCGGAGCCACCGGCGTACTCGGCAGCCGCGCAGTACCGCTCATGCTCGAGGCCCGGCACGAGGTCACCGCCGTCGGCCGGAGCCCCGAGAAACGGGCGCTGCTCGAACGACAGGGTGCCCGCGCCGTCGACGTCGATCTCTTCAATCTCGACGCGGTGCGCCGGGCAGTCCGTGGCGCCGAGATCATCTGCAACCTCGCGACCGCCGTTCCGCCGACTGAGCTCCGGACAGTCCTGCCCTGGTCGTGGCACGTGATGGATCGCATCCGCCGGGACGTCTCGGCGAACCTGGTCGACGCCGCGCTGGCCGATGGTACGGTCCAGCGCGTCGTCCAGGAGTCCTTCGCGCCCATCTACGCCGCCGGCGGTGACGCGTGGCTCGACGAGTCCTCGACGGTGCGACCCGCCCGGTACAATCGCACCGCGCTCGACGCCGAGGCGAACGCCGCGCGCTTCACGCGGGCCGGACGGTCGGGCGTGGTGCTTCGATTCGGGATGCTGTACGGCCCCGAGGATCGCGCGACCGCGACCTTGATCGAGAGTGTCCGGCGAGGGTGGTTCCCGCTCTTAGGGCGGCCGGACGCTTTCTGCTCGTGGGCCGAGCACCAGGACGCCGCGCGAGCGGTACTCGCCGCGCTCGGTGTGCCGGCGGGCGTCTACAACGTGGTCGAGGACGAGCCGATGCGGCGGCGGAAGCTGGCGGACGGAATTGCCCGGTTGCTGGGGGTGCGGCCGCCCCGATTGCTGCCCCGCTGGGCCTCGCCGCTCGGCGGGGCCATCGGGGGGACGATCGCGCGGTCGCTGCGGGTGTCCAATCGGAAGCTTCGGAGTGCGAGCGGGTGGATGCCGCAGTATCGCACGGCGCTGAAGGGGTTGGGGGCGATTATTGCGGGGGAGCGACCGCCGGCAGAGTCATCCTGAGCGGAGCGAAGGATCGGGTGGGTGGTGCGAGTGAGCGTCGGCCTCACTCGCATGCCCGGGCCGCTCCTTCGCTCCGCTCAGGATGACTCGAGGAGCGACTCGTTCAGGCTAGCGAAATGCGGCGGGCAGACCCCGTCCCGGCATCCCGGTGCCGCGAGGCTTGCAGCGTCCGCCATGTCCGCCCCCACCCACCTGGATCCCGCGCTCTCGACCGGGCGGGAGCTCATCGGTCCAATCGGCAGGCGTCGTCGGTCCGCTGCTGGCCGGAAGGATGGTGACAGATTGTCCCGGCGCGAGCGCGTGCGGGTCGGCCTCCTCGGGCGCACTGGAGGCGAGGGCCGTCGCCGGGGGCTGAGTCAGCGCGGGAGCCGCGGTGATCGTGGCGGGAGCGACTTCCGGTGCGCTGACCTCGGGATGCCGTGCTGGAGCCGGCCGAAGCGCGCGCCGTGGGCGGTGCGTCGTCGGGCGCTCGGCCGGGACGCGCGCCAGCTCTACCGGGGACGCGATCTCGACCTCGGGCGCCGGAGTCTGTTGTAGCGTGAGGTCCCGCTGAGGCACATCCAGCGCCGCCTGCTCCGTCCCCTCGGAGGCGGTGCGGCACCCTCCGGCGGCCAATGCCGCGAGGGCGAGAGGGAGCAGCATCACGATGCGCATGGGTCCTCCGGCGAAAGACTGTGGAACGAATGCTCGACTTAGGACTGTGACGATACAGCGCGGAATTCCTGCACGTCTCTGATACTATCGGCACGTGCGGGTGCCTCCGGGCACTCACGCGGCGCTTCCTGCCCGTGGGTTGGTTCTTTCCCGTGCTCGGCATCGCCCTGCTCGCGGCCGGGCTCGGGTTCACCGTGTGGGCCCGCCGGCACCTCGGCCGGAACTGGAGCGCGAGCGTCGTGGTGAAGGAAGGCCATGCGCTGGTGCGCACCGGACCGTACCGGTACGTGCGGCATCCGATCTACAGCGGGCTCTTGCTGGCGTTCCTCGGGATGGCGGTGACGATCGGGGAGTGGCGGGGACTGGTAGCGGTGCTGCTGGCCTGGGTGTCGTTGGCGGTGAAGAGCCGGGCGGAGGAGAAGCGGATGCGGGAGACCTTTCCGGAGTACGCGGAGTACGCGCGGGGGACGCCGGCGATCGTGCCGTTGGTGTACTGATGGAGGCCAGGTCCGCGCGCCAGGTTCGCTCAGGACGATGCGGGAATCGTCCTCACTCGCACGGCCCGCACCAGCGCCTCCGGTGAGAATGGCTTCGGCAGGAAGTCCGCGCCCGGCTCGAGCAGTCCGCGGCGCAGGATCTCGCCGTCCGTGTACCCCGACGTGAACAGCACCGGTGTCCCCGGCGCCAGTCGGCTGACGGCCGCGGCGAGCTCGGACCCGCTCATCCCCGGCATCACGACGTCGGTGAGCACCAGCGCAGGCCGGTCGGGGCTTCGGCGCAGCAGCTCGATCGCGATGGCCCCGCTCTCAGCCTCCAGCACCCGGTAGCCCACGTCCGTCAGCGCGCGCGCGGCGATCGCCCGCACCGGCGCCTCGTCCTCCACGATCAGGATCAGCTCGCCGTTCGCCGCCGGCAGGAGCGTGAGTTCTTCCGGGGCGGCGTGGGTCAGCTCCTCCGTGACCGGCAGGTAGACCTTGATGGTCGTCCCCTGGCCCGGTTCGCTGTACGCCCACACGTACCCGTCGGACTGCTTCACGATGCCGTAGACCGTAGCGAGGCCGAGGCCGGTGCCCTGGCCGATCCCCTTGGTGGTGAAGAACGGTTCGAAGGCGTGGGCCAGCGTCGCGCGGTCCATCCCGTGCCCCGTGTCGCTCACGACAATCAGGACGTAGCGTCCCGGCCGAACGGTGATGCCGTGCTCGGCGCCGGCCGAGCCCTGGCTGAGCTCGGTGGCGGACGTCTCGAT
Source organism: uncultured Gemmatimonadales bacterium (assembly GCA_963728705.1). Classification (GTDB taxonomy): domain Bacteria; phylum Gemmatimonadota; class Gemmatimonadetes; order Gemmatimonadales; family GWC2-71-9; genus CAVVWJ01. The sequence goes on along the minus strand of CAVSLY010000005.1, from coordinate 73,118 downwards.
CGAGAGCGCGCCGCCGCGCGGCATGGCATCGCGCGCGTTGAGCGCCAGGTTGAGAAGGACCTGCTCGAGCTGCCCGGGGTCGGCCTTTACCGGGCCAAGGGCAGGGTCGAGCCGGAGCCTCACCAGGCAATCCTCGCCCATGGTCCGCTGCAGCACCGGCCGGAACTTCTCCAGCACCCCGTTGAGATCCAGCACCTGCGGCCGCAGCACCTGCCGCCGGCTGAACGCCAGCAGTTGGGCCGTGACCGCTGCGGTCCGCTCGGCGGCCTTCCGGATGAACTCCGCATCGGTCCGCACGGCCGGCGGGATGTCGGGCCGGGCCAGGATGAAATGCGCCGCGCCGATCACCACGCTCATCTGGTTGTTCGCCTCGTGCGCCACCCCGCCGGCCAGCCGGCCTACCGACTCCATGTGGTGAGCCAGGCGGAGCTGCTCTTCGGCGGTGCGGCGGTCGGTCACGTCCGTGCACGCGCCAGTCATCCCGGCAGGTCCCCCGTTGTCTCCAGGAATGACACGCCCCTGGTCCGCGATCCATCGGACCTGGCCGTCGGGCAGCAGGATGCGGAATTCGTAGTCGAGACGGCCGCCGTCGGCCAACGCGCGGCGGACCGTGCCCTCGACGAACTCCCGGTCGTCGGGGTGGACCCGGCCAATGAAGTCGCCGTAGGAGGCGATCTGCTCACCCGGCCCCACGCCATACATCCGGCGCAGGGCGTCGTCCCAGGTGAGCCGGTTGTCCGTGGCCGACCAGAACCAGACACCCATGCGCGCGGCGTCGAGCGCCATCCGGAGCTGCTCGTCCCGTCGCCGCAGGACGTCGGTCGCGGTCTCCCGCTCACGGGTCACCGCCGCGGCGAGGAGGAGCCCCGTGACCGCGACGGCCCCCAGGTAGCAGGCAACCGCGAACAACGTCCCGCCGGCGGTGGCGGCGTTGAACGGTCCGTCCCCCTGGACGGTACGCCAGACGGCGACGACCGAGATCGTGAACGTCATGAGCGACGCGCCACGGCTGCCGAAGCGGAGCGCGGCCCAGATAACGAACGGAAACAACAAGTAGAGGTAGTCGAATCGGAAGAGCTGAGGCACGGGGAGCAGGTGACCGAGCCCGGCTTCGGCGGCGATTACGGTGCCGAGGCAGAGGAGGACTACCTCGAGCGGGCCGCGCGCACTCGCGCTGGACGGAGGGATGAGGGCCCAGGCCAGGACCAGCGGTGCGATCACCAGCGCGCCGAGCAGGTCCCCGGTCCACCAGACGGCCACCGCCGCCGCCGCGCCGGCGGCGGGCAGGGCGCCGGTCATCGTCAGAGCGGTGACGCCTATGACCGCGCTGACGAGCGCGCCGAGCGGTGCCGCACTGAGCATCAGCGCGCGAACCGTTTCCATGGCGTCCAGACGCGGGCGGCGGCCGGCCGCGCGCACCAGCAGCCAGGCGGCGAGGACCGCCTCCAGCGTGTTGCCAGCGGCGATGCCGGCGGCAGCCGGGAGCGGGATCGGCGTGGCCGCGTTCGCCAGGAACGCACCCAGCGCGACACCGGGCCAGGCGCCCGGACCGAGGAGGACGAGGGCGGCGAGCGCGACGCCGGTGGGGGGCCAGACGAGCGAGATGCTCTGCCCGATCGAGGCGTAGTGGAGGCCGAGGCGGGCGGTGGCGTAGTACACCGCGGCGAGCCCGGCGACCTGCAGCAGCCAGGCCGCCGGGCGGGGGAGCTGAACGCTGGCGCTCGAAAGGACAGGCATCCTTCGCCTTACCGGCGGAGTGACCGGGGTGGAGCGGCGTTCGGGATCTCAGGGGTACCGTACTTAGAGATAGTAAGGGCTGACGGGGCAGGCCGCTACGGTGAGAGCGAGCGCGTCATCCTTCGCTGCACTCGGGATGACTCCCAGCGCCGGCGACCGGCTCCGCGATCGTCTCCCGAAGCAGGCGCACCAGCTCGTCCATCGTTCGATGAACGGTGCCGGCGGCCTCCAGCACGCCCTCGGTGGCCCCGGCGTGGCCGCGGAAAGACAACTGCCCGTACTGGCAGGGATTATCGGCTGGAGGTCGGATTGACTTGACGAATCCGCGGATCAAGAAGCGAGGATCATGCCGAGGGGAGTGAAGAAAGGTCAGAGCCTCTACTCTCGAATCGGCTCCGGCGCAGTCGCAGCGGCGCCGTAGCGCTTGGAGGCCCGGGCGCGGGCTTTGGCGGCCTCAACTTCGCGGTTCTTGGGCGGAGCGTTGGTGACCAGAGAATGGAGGAGACGGTGCACCACTTCCGACACCTCGGTCACCGCCTGGTCGAAGGCTGGCTGATTGGCCGCCGACGGGCGGGTGAACCCGCTGACCTTGCGGACGAACTGAAGCGAGGCGGCCCGGACTTCGTCATCGGTGACCGGGGGCTCGAAGTGATATAGTGGTCGGATGTTACGGCACATGACGGAGGCTCCTTTGGTGGTCGGTGCAGTGGCTAAAGATGGGCCGATCGGGAGACGGCCGCCACCCGCCCCGTCGTCACGGCGCGGACTCGCGTTCCCCGCGTCGCCCCACCGCTGGTATTCGTCCTCGGCCCGCATCACATTCCAGCTCGCTACCGGAAATGCGCAATCCCTTCATGATCCCCGCCCGCCGGCGATTCCTCGCCGCCGCACTCGCCCTGGTCTCGGCGACGCCCGCCGTCGCTCAGCGCCCGTGCGACGCCCCGGCACCGTTCGCTCCGAGCCGCGACCTCTACTGTCTCGAGCTCGTGCCCGCGCCGGGTATCGAAGGAGCCACGGCTCGGGTCGAGCTGGGTCATCCACCGGGGCCGTTCACGGTGGCAGTCACGGCGGACGGCCGCATGCGCCAGCGGCTTACGCTCATGGCTGAGGGCCTCCCGGCACCGGAGTCGCTGGGGAAGTATCAGAGGTACGTGGCATGGATCGCGACGCCGACGATGGAGTCGGTCGCCCGACTCGGAGAGATCCGGAGCGGCAGCAATGCCCTCGGCACCGTGGCGCTGGAGAAGTTCACCATCCTGGTCACCGCCGAGCGGCACGTCCGGCCATCGGCGCCCGACGGCCGGGTGGTGTTGCGCGGCCAGTCCGCCAGCACGCGACTCTTCCCGCCGGATTTTCTTCAGTTCTCGATCGGCGCGATGGCGCCGCCGGGCGGGGGGCACCACATGCACGGTGGATCACCCGGCGACTCCGCCGCCGGTCCGCGATGGACCGCCGTGCCGATGCCTCCGGGGCTCACGATGCTGCCGGCCGAGATGGCGTTGCGCCCCGAGGCGATACCCTACCTGCCGTCGGGCGACGCACCCGCCGTGCGCCCGAGGGCGCAAGTCCGCCTCACGACCGGCGATACGCTGCGACTCGAGGCGGGACTGGTGCGGCGGACGCTCGGGGGACGGGACTACACGATGTACGCCTTCAACGGGCAGCAGCCCGGCCCGCTGATCGAGGTGGCACGCGGTGCCGAGATCACGGTCGCGTTCACCAATCATCTGTCGCGGCCGACGACGATGCACTGGCACGGCATCCGGCTGGACAACCGGAGTGACGGAGTGCCCGGGCTTACCCAACGGGACGTTCCTCCCGGCGGCGAGTTCATCTACCGGCTGCACTTCCCGGATGCCGGTATCTACTGGTACCACCCGCATGTGCGCGAAGACACCCAGCAGGAGCTGGGGCTGTACGGCAACCTGCTCGTGCGGTCGACCGATGGCGGCGACTACGGCCCGGCCAACCGCGAGGCAGTGCTGATGCTCGATGACCTCCTGATCGGCGAGGATGGGCTGGTGCCGCTCGGGCAGGACACGCCGACCCACGCGCTCATGGGCCGGTTTGGCAACCAGCTGTTGGTCAACGGGGAGCCGGACTACCGGCTGGCGGTCAGACGGGGCGAGGTGGTGCGCTTCTTTCTCACCAACGCTGCCAACGCGCGCACGATGAACGTCTCGTTTCCCGGCGCCCGGATGAAGGTCGTCGCGTCGGACGTCGGGCCGTTCGAGCACGAACAGTGGGTCGAGAGCGTAGTGATCGCGCCCGCCGAGCGCTACGTGGTCCACGTCCGGTTCGATCGGCCCGGCCGCGTGGCGCTGGTGAACCGGGTCCGCGGGCTGGATCACCTTTACGGCCGGTTCTTCGCGGAGGCCGACACCCTTGGCCTGGTGACGGTGGCGGACCGGCGGGTCGATCGCGACCTAGCGCGAAGCTTCGCGGCGACGCGCCGGAATGTGGCCGTCAGCACGGAGATCGAGCGTTACCGTCGGCTGGGGGCCAACGCGCCACGCAAGACACTGGTGCTGGCGCTCGAGACGCAGGGTCTGCCACCGTTCACCCAGCGGCTGATGCAGCTCGACTCGATCTACTTTCCGCCAGTCGAGTGGAGCGGGACCATGCCGATGATGAACTGGGCCTCCACTGGCCGGCAGGTCGGCTGGATCCTGCGCGACCCCGAAACCGGCCGGGAGAACATGGATATCGACTGGCGGCTCCGCCGGGATCAGCCGGTCCGTATCCGGCTGGTGAATCAGCGCGAAAGCGTTCACGCGATGCAGCACCCGATCCACTTTCACGGCCAGCGCTTCCTGGTGCTGGAGGTGAACGGCGTGCCGAATGAGAACCTGGCCTGGAAGGACACCGTGCTGGTGCCGGCGGGCGCCACGGTGGATATTCTGCTCGATCCGTCGAACCCTGGGCACTGGATGGGGCACTGCCACATCGCGGAGCATCTGTCGGCGGGGATGATGATGGGGTTTGTTGTAGAGTAGGGATCGTCAAAGGCTCACCACGGAGACACGGAGACCACGGAGACCACACGGAGAACAGCAACACATTTTTTGTTTTTCTCCGTGCCTGCCTCCGTGTCCTCCGTGTCTCCGTGGTGAGCAGTTGGCCATCTTCGTCGGTCGAGATCCCGTCGAGCTCCCCTCGATCCTGATGCCGATGGCAAACAACCACTGAGCCGGAGCACTCATGCGCCAATTCGTGTCCGCCCTCGCACTCTCGGCCCTGGCCTTCAGCCCGGTAGCCGCCCAGCGCCCCGACTCGCTCAGCGAGAACGTCCGCAAGTTCGTCTTGGTGGACACCGGCCTGGTCGCGCTGACTCACGTACTGCTGGTGGACGGCACCGGCGCGGAGCCGCGCCAGGACCAGACCGTGGTCATCCGGAACGGCCGGATCGCCGACGTAGGTCCGGCGGCCCAGGTGAAGGTGCCCGACGGCGCCGTAACCATGGATCTCGCCGGCCACACGCTTATCCCCGGGCTGGTGGGGATGCACGACCACCTGTTCTACACCGCCGCCGGCGGCCGCGCGGTGCAGATGTCGTATACTGGACCCCGGCTCTACCTGGCCTCGGGCGTCACGACGATTCGCACCGCCGGCAGCCGGTCGACCTACGCCGAGATCAACCTGCGCGACAACATCGACCTTGGGCGGGTGCCGGGGCCGCGGATCCACCTCACCGCTCCGTACATCACCGGCGCGGAGGGCGGCGGGGCCATGGACGTGGTGACCTCCCCGGACGAAGCGCGCCGGTTCGTGGCGTACTGGGCCAGCGAGGGGATCACCTGGATCAAGGCATATACCGACATCCGTCGCGCTGAGCTTGGCGCGGCTATCAAGGAGGCACACCGTCGGGGGATCAAGGTGACGGGGCACCTCTGCTCGGTCTCGTTCCGCGAGGCGGTCGAGCTCGGCATCGACAACCTGGAGCATGGGATGCTCACGGCGTCGGACTTCGATCCGGCCAAGCAGCCGGATGTCTGCCCGGTGGCCCAGGTCGGCCGCAACAACGCGGTCGACCCCACCGGCGAGGTGGCGAAGTCCACCATCGCGATCATGGTGAAGCACGGCGTGCCGATGACCTCGACGCTGGCGGTGTACGAGCCGTTCGTCGCCAACCGGCCGACCCGGGAGCCGCGGGTCCTCTCCGCGATGGCCCCGGAGGTGCGGGAGAGCTATCTCAAGCTTCGCCATGAGATCGACTCCAGCGGCAACGGGCCGATTGCGGATCAAGGGTTGCACGACGCGATGGCGTTCGAGCGGGCGTTCGTGGCGGCGGGTGGACTGCTGGCCTCGGGGGTGGATCCGACCGGGATCGGCGGCGCCCTGGCCGGCTACGGGGACCAGCGGAACTACGAGCTGTTCATCGAGGCGGGCTTCACGCCCGCGCAGGCGGTCCGGATCATGACCGCCAACGGGGCGAAGATCCTGGGCGTGGACCGGAAGCTCGGCACGGTGGAGCGGGGGAAGCTGGCCGACCTGGTGGTGCTGCGGGGTGACCTGACCGCCGACCCGACGGTCATCCGCAACACCACCACGGTGTTCAAGGACGGCGTCGGCTACGACTCCGGCAAGCTGATCGCCTCGATCGAGGGGCGCGTCGGCATCGACTAATCCGGGATGTTGGGATTGTTGAGCCGCTCCACCGCCGGGAGCGGGAAGCAGACCTGGTCGCCGAACGTGCCAGCCGCGACCGGGAACGGCGTGCCCGTGGCGGGGAAGAGCGGCAGGTTGTAGCGGATCACGGCGCTCCTCGATCACCTGTGCCATCACCTCGGCGGGCGTTCCGCCCGCATAAGGCGGCAGCCCGACGCGACTCGGACTGGTCATCCGGGGGCTGAACCGGTAAGCTTCGCGCATCTCCCCACGACATACTGAGGGCCAGTGCCAGACTTGCACGACCGGCTCCGGGAAGGCCTGGCCGCCCGCTACCGTCTCGAGGGCGAGCTCGGGCGTGGGGGCATGGCCACGGTTTACCTCGCCCAGGATCTCAAGCACAAGCGTCCAGTCGCGCTCAAAGTCCTCCATCCGGATCTCGCGCAAACGCTTGGGCCTGAGCGCTTCCAGCGGGAGATTGAGCTCGCCGCCCGGCTGCAGCACCCTCACATCCTGACGGTACTCGACTCTGGTGAGGCGTCGGGCCAGCTCTGGTTCACCATGCCCTTCGTCGAGGGAGAGTCGCTTCGGGACCGGCTCCGGCGAGAGAAGCAGCTCTCGGTTGACGAGGCGCTCCGGATCACCCGGGAAGCGGCGCTTGCGCTGGACTACGCCCACCGCCACGGCGTGATCCATCGCGACGTCAAGCCGGAGAACATTCTGCTCTCGGACGGGCAGGCACTGGTGGCAGACTTCGGCATTGCCCGGGCGCTGGCCGGAAACATCGAGAGGCTGACCGAAACCGGCATGGCAGTGGGCACACCGTCCTATATGAGCCCCGAGCAGGGCGCCGGCGAGCGGGATCTCGACGCCCGCACCGACATCTATTCGCTGGGGACGGTGCTCTACGAGATGCTGGCGGGTGAACCGCCGTTCACGGGACCCACGGCGCAGGCGATCATCGCGAAGCGGTTCAAGGGCGAGGTCCCTGCTATACGGGAGACGCGTCCCGCCGTGCCGTGGAGCGTGGATCGGGCCATTACGCAGGCGCTTGCCCTGGTGCCGGCCGACCGGTTCGCCACGGCCGCCGAGTTCGCCCGTGCCCTCGAGCCTTCGAGTGCCGTCCCCGCGCCGACACCGGTGCTAACCGCGGTGTCCTCAACCCAGCCTGATCGTTCGAGGTCGCGTCCGAACCGGTCCATGGCGGCGGCCTTCGTCCTAGGCCTGGTCGTCATGGCGAGTATGGGGATGCTGGTGTGGCAGCGAAACCATCGCGCAACGCAGCCCACGAGCGGTGGCGTCCAGCGTCTGGCGGTGCTGCCCTTCGAGAATCTCGGAAGCCCTGAGGACGCGTACTTCGCCGACGGGATCACAGACGAGGTCCGCGGCAAGCTGGCCGCGCTTCCCGGCCTGCAGGTGACCGCCTCCAACAGCTCGAGCCAATACAAGGGAACCACCGCGACACCGCAACGGATCGGGCAGGACTCGGGGTGCAGTACCTGCTCGTGGGCAAGGTCCGGTGGGAGAACGGGCCGGCAGGGCAGAGTCGGGTGCGAGTGAGCCCGGAGCTGGTGCAGGTGGCCACGGCATCGACCAAGTGGCAGCAGCCCTTCGACGCCGCGCTGACCGACGTGTTCAAGGTCCAGGGGGACATCGCCCGCCAGGTGGCCGACGCGTTGAACCTGGCGCTCGGCGCGCCGGAGCGGCAGGCTCTCGGGACGCGGCCGACCACCAGCCTCGACGCGTACGATGCCTTCCTCAAGGGTGAGGCCGCGAACGAGCACATGAGCACGCTCGACGCGCGGAAGCTCCGGACGGCCGTCGGCTTCTACGAACGGGCGATCGCGCTGGACTCCGGCTTCGCGCAGGCGTGGGCGCAGCTCAGCCGGACTTACACGGTGCTGTATACCGCAGTCAAGCCTGTTCCGACCGACGGCGCCGGGGCGAAGCGGGGAGCCGAGCGTGCGGCCACTTTGGCCCCGGGATTGGCGGAGACGCAGCTCGCGCTCGGCGATTACTACCAGAGCCTGGTGGAGCCCAGGCGCGCGCTGGCCGCATATGAGACGGGGCTCCGTGCGTTCCCGAACAACGCCGAGCTGCTCGCCGGCGCCGCGATCGTGCAGGGGGTGCTCGGTAATGCAGACCTCGCGGCTAGGGATCTGGAACGGGCGGCGATCCTCGATCCTCGGACGGCCTGGATCGCGTTCAATTTGACCAGCGCGCTCATGCACATCCGGCGCTACGCTGAGGCTGAGGCGGCATGCAATCGTGGCTTGGCCGCCAATCCAGGCCACCTCGGGCTGAAGGAGTACGCGGTCATGGTCCGCGTCGCGCAGGGCGACTTGCCGGGGGCGCAGGCCGTCCTGCGAGATGTCTCCGCCGGCGTCGATCGCGAGCTCCTCGTGGCGTACTTTGCCACGTATATGGATTTCTACTGGGTGCTGGACACGACACAGCAGCGCGTGCTCCTCCATCTGCAGCCGCGCCACTTCGGAGATGATCGGGGAACCTGGGGAATAGTGCTGGCACAGCAGTACGCTCTGCGGGGAGAGCAGGCGAAGTCGCGAAGTTATGCCGACTCAGCCCGGATCGCCTACGAGGCCAACTTGCGAGGGAGCCCCGAGGACCCTCAGCAGCATGCGCTCCTCGGCTTGGCACTGGCCCATCTTGGGCGCAAGGCCGACGCTGTTCGGGAAGGCGAGCGGAGTCTCGAGCTCATGCCCTCCGAGAGGAGTGGGCTCCACTCGTATGCTCGGCATCTGTTGGCGCGGAGTCATGTGCTTACCGGCGAACCGGAGAAGGCGCTCGATCAATTGGAGCTGCTGCTGAAGGTTCCGTACTTTGTGTCCCCCGGCTGGTTGAAAGTCGATCCCAACTTCGCGCTGCTCCGGGGAAATCCGCGGTTCGAGCGGCTGACGAACGGCACGTAGGGGCGCCTACCCCTCGAGCCCCAGCCGGTGTTCCCGATCCTCCGTCTCCCGCCCTCCGGGCGTCTCGCCGGCCGCGTGCGTCGAAGCATCGCGACTCGAGTTCCTCGCCAGCAGGAGCAGCAGCCCGCCGAAGACGAGCATCACGAGGCCCCACCAGAGATTGATGTTCACCGACATCGAGCGCTCGTACTGCGCCGCGTTGCTGTTGGTCGCGACCCCGTAGCCGCCCAGGATCAGCCCGAGCACGACGAACAGCCCGCCGATCGGAAGCCTGATATCGAGCCCGCCCGCTCCGCTCATCGAGCCTCCTAGAAGAAGACCAGGTTGAGGGCCAGCGTCAGCGCGAGCACCACCACGCCGAGCACCCATGGCCGTGCCCGCAACGTCAGGTGCTCCTCACTCGGCTTCGGCGTCATCGAATAGACCAGCCCGCGCAGCTCCTCCGGATCGCGCGCGCGGGTCACGAGGCTCACCACGATGGTGACGACGAAGCAGGTGACCCACGCCACGATGGCGGTCCAGAACGTCTGTGCCAACTCGCTCGGATACGTGTGAAGCAGGCCGAGATAGCCGCCCTTCACGCCGACGCTCACGCCGGCTGGCAGGGTCAGGCCGTGGTGCACGGCCGCGCCAATCGTGCCGGCCAGGAGTCCGGTGAACGCGCCGTGTCCCGTCGTCCGTCGCCAGAACATGCCGAGCGCGAACGTGGCGAAGAGGGGCGCGTTCACGAACGCGAAGACGAGCTGGAGCAGGTCCATGATGTTGTTGAACGCGCCCGCCACGTAGGCCGCGGCCACCGCCAGCAGGATCCCGCCCACGGTGGCGGCCCGGCCCATCCACAGGTAGTGCGCGTCCGAAGCGCCGCGGCGAATGTGGCTCTGGTAGATGTCGTAGGTCCAGACGGTATTGAACGCGGTCACGTTTCCTGCCATTCCTGACATGAATGACGCGAGCAGCGCGGTGAGGCCGAGCCCGAGCATGCCCGACGGGAAGAGCCGGATCAGCATCATCGGCGTCGCGAGGTCGTAGTCGAGCACGATCCTGCCCGCGCTGTCCATGAGCGGCCCCCCGCCGGCCGCGAGCTTGGCCGGCACCAGCCCCTGGCCCGTGCCCGCCGCGTCGGCGCCCAGGACCAGCGCGATCATTCCAGGCACGATGACCAGGAACGGGAAGAGCATCTTCGGCACGGCTGCGATGAGCGGCGTCCGCCGGGCCGCGGTCATCGAGTCGGCCGCCATGGCGCGCTGCACGACCAGGAAGTCGGTGCACCAGTAGCCGAAGCTGAGCACGAAGCCGAGTCCCATCACCAGCCCGAACCATTCGACGCCGACCGGATTCTCGGCCGGACTGCCCATGTGCCGCCAGCTTTCGGTGTACGCGCCGGACGGGAGCCCCCGCGCGGTGGCCACCTCGGCGAGCCGGGCGGAGAGGCCCTCCCACCCGCCGACCGCGTGCAGCCCCAGCAGGACCAGCGGCAGGAATCCGAACACGATGAGAAAGAACTGCAGCACCTCGTTGTAGATGGCGCTGGTGAGCCCGCCGAGCAGCACGTAGGCGAGCACGATCACCGCCGCGACGATGACACTGACGTCGAAGCTCCAGCCGAGCAGGAGATTGAGCAGCTTGCCCATGGCGTACATCGAGACGCCGGAGGAAAACACCGTCATCACGGCGAAGCTGACCGCGTTGAGCGTCCGGGTCTTCTCGTCGAACCGGAGCCGGAGGTACTCCGGGACCGACCGCGCGCGCGAGCCGTAGTAGAACGGCATCATGAAGAGGCCGACGAAGACCATCGCCGGGATCGCGCCGATCCAGTAGAAGTGGCTCGTGGCGATGCCATATTTGGCGCCCGAGGCGCCCATGCCGATCACTTCCTGTGCACCGAGATTGGCGGAGATGAACGCGAGCCCGGTGATCCAGGGTGGTAGCGACCGGCCCGACAGGAAGAAATCGGTGCTCGTGCGGGTCAGCCGGCGCAGTGCCCAGCCCACCCCGAGGACGGTAGCGAAGTACACCGCCATCACGACATAGTCCACCGGCGCGAGGTGCGTGAGGGGTGTGAGGGGCGTCTCGTTCATAGTCGTGGCAACCGGGAGAGGGCGAACTGCACCGCGAGGTCGGTACAACTCCAGAGTTGAACGTCGGAGCTGGTGCTGTAGCGGGTGGGGAGGAGGCGGCCCCGCTCGATCCGGTAGCTCCAGAGCTCGTCGTGTTCGACGGGTCCATGAGGCGGCTGGCGGAATCGTACGAGGCGGCGATCCGGTCCGCAAGCCCGAGCACCAGGCGGCGTACGCGGGCCCACCAGCCTGTTTGCCCTGAGAGAAACGGTTGACGTTTCAGCAGCCGATCCTCATTGTTGTCCGCAGACTGTCGGGGGGGGGGCGTCCCTGGACATCGGCTCGTTCGAAGCGGCATTCGTCGAGTACCCTCCTCGATGTCGCGGAAGGAGCACGCCGATGAGGCCATTCACCTGCGAGCAGCCGACCCATCTGGTCGTCATCAGCCGTCTGCCCCTGAAACACATCGATGAGCTGGCTCGAACTCTATCGTGCCAGGCCCGCATGCTGGCCGTGGGGGCGCCCCTCCTCCTCGCACTGGCCGCCACGGGATGCTCCGGCATGGGAGCAAGGCCCGGATCGGTGTCCCCGGCGCCGGAGCGCTACCCCATCATTCCGGCGCCCCGACGCCTCGAGGCCAGGCCCGGCGAATTCCGGCTCGATCGCGAGACGCGGATCATGCTCTCCGATCCGGCAAGCATGGAGCTCCGCACGTTGTCGGAGCTCCTGGCCGTTCCCCTCCGGGCTGCCTCCGGACTTCCGCTGCCGGTCTCTTCGAAGCCGGCGGCCGACCACGCGCCCCACGCGATCACGATCCGTCTGGCACCAGGCTCGGACTCCAGAGAGCCGGCGGGCTACCGCCTGAGCGTGACCGAGCGCGGCGCGATCCTCTCCGCTCCGACGCCGGCCGGGCTGCTCCACGGGCTCGAGACGCTTCGGCAGCTCCTCCCGCCGGAGCTGGAGCGTGGGGACCGCTCGCTCACCGCGCCGCCGGCGATGCGATGGGTCCTCCCCGCCGTGGAGATCGAAGACGCGCCACGCTTCCGCTATCGCGGCCTTCTCCTGGACGTGGCGCGCTGGTACTACCCACCGGAGTTCATCGAGAAGCTCATCGACCTCCTCGCGCTCTATAAACTCAACGTCCTCCACCTGCACCTGACCGACGATCAAGGGTGGCGGCTCGAAATCAAGAAGTATCCGCGCCTCACCCAGCTCGGCGCCTGGCGGAGGGAGACCATCCTCGGACAGAACTTCGATCCGTACGTCGGCGATGGCACGCCCCACGGTGGCTTCTATACCCAGAAACAGATGCGCGACCTGGTGGCGTACGCAACGGCACGCCACGTCACGATCATTCCCGAGATCGAGATGCCGGGGCACGCGCGGGCCGCCCTCGCGGCCTATCCGGAGCTGTCGTGCACCGGCAAGACGTTTGAGGTATCGACCAGATGGGGCGTGCACGAAGACATCTTCTGCCCGAGCGAGCAGACCTTCGCGTTCCTGCAGGACGTGCTCCTGGAGGTGATGCAGCTCTTCCCCAGCAAGTACATCCACATCGGCGGCGATGAAGTGCCGAAGAAGCAGTGGGAGGACAGTCCGGTCGCCCAGGAGGTGATTCGGCGCGAGGGGCTTGGCAATGAGGAGGAGCTGCAGAGCTACTTCATCAGGCGCATCGAAGGTTTCCTGCGGGCCCACCGCCGCAGACTGATCGGCTGGGACGAAACCCTCGAGGGCGGACTCGCGCCTGAGGCGACGGTGATGTCGTGGCGGGGAGTGGAGGGAGGGATCGAGGCGGCTCGGCAGGGACATGACGTCATCATGACACCGGCCGACCGCACCTACTTGGACTACTACCAGGGCGACCCGGCGGCCGAGCCGCTGGCCATTGGTGGCTTCGTTTCGCTCGACAGCGTGTACGCGTTCGAGCCGGTGCCCGGCGGCCTGGCGCCCGAGCAGGCCGCCCACGTCATCGGTGCCCAGGGAAACCTTTGGACCGAGTATATCCCGACGCCGGCGCTTGCGGAGTACATGACCCTGCCCCGTCTGCTGGCGCTCGCCGAGGTCCTCTGGTCGACCAGAGAGGCCCGGAACTGGGACCGGTTCGTTGCGCGGCTCCCGACGCAGTTCGCGCGGCTGGATGCGCTGGGTGCGGAGTACCGCGTGCCGGAACCGGTGGGACTCGGTGGGGACCGGCTCGTGCTCGAGGACCGGATCCGCCTCACGATGACCCCGCCGTTTCCCGGGGCGGAGATCCGCTACACGATCGACGGCTCGGAGCCTGCCGCCACCTCCCCTCGATACACCGCCCCTCTCGACCTTCGCCTCACCCACGCTCCCGTGACCGTGAGTGCGCGAGTATTCCTGGCGAACGGACGCCGCAGCCCGGTCGCCCGAGCACGGATCGCGCGCGCGACCTGGACCGAGCCATCCACGGTCCTGGTAGACACCCTCCGGCCCGGTCTCGCCTATGGGTACTTCGAGGGGGCATTCCGCTCGGCCGATGATGTCGGACAGGGCGAGCCGCTACGGGTTGGCACGGTGCCCGACGTGGGACTCCGCGGCGACGAGCGTCCGGAGGAGTACGGCGTTCGTCTCTCGGGCCTGCTGCGTGTGCCGGACGACGCGCTCTACACCTTCTATCTCTCCTCCGACGACGGCGCCAAGCTCCGGATCAACGGCGAGATAGTCGCGGACAACAACGGGGGCAAAGGTTGGGGCCAGATCGCGCTCCGGAGAGGATTTCACCCCATCGAGGTGGTGTTCTTCCAAGCGACCAAGGGCGCCATGCTGCGACTCGAGGTCTCCGCCCCCGGTTCGTCGAGGCGCCTGGTCCCCGGGGGGTGGTTCCTCCATGGAGGTGGCCCTTGATGCGATCTGGCGCTCACGGGCGAGGGAGCCGGGAGAGGACGAACTGCACGGCGAGATCGGTACTGCTCCAGAGCTGGACGTCGGAGCTGGTACCGTAGCGGGTCGGCAGCAGGCGGCCGCCCTCGATCCGGTAGCTCCAGAGCTCGTTGTGCTCCAGCCCGGAGGCGCGCACTGCCTCGACCGTGCGCTGGAGCGCGTCCGAGGCGCGGCGCGCGTGCGGCCTGAGCTCGGGGTCGGATGCCCGCCCCAGGGTGCCGGCGAGGCCGAGCAGCAGGAGGTTCACTTCCCGCCCCCAAACGACCCTCGGCGAATGGTAGGCATCCTTCGCGAAGGTGTCCCACACGCGCCGCGAGGCGTAGGCGTCGTTGGCGACGACCGGGCCGAGCCGCTCCACGAACAAGCCCACGGGGTAGGGGCGGAGAAACGGCTCGACCTCGTCGAGCGCCACCGCATGCGCCGAGGTGGCGTCGAGGAACAGCTCGGTCGCGGGGTCGGTGTTGACGACCGGGATCGGACGGCCCGCCGAATCCAGCGAAAGGACGAGGAACGCAAGGGAGTCGGGCAGCTCGCCCCGCTCGGCTATCACTTTCCGCCAATACGCGCGCTCCGGGGCGGGAAGCCAGGCCAGCTTGGCCCCGACGCGCCGCTCGATCTCCTCGCGCGAGATCGTCACGGCGAAGTGGCGCCGGGCGCCGTTCCAGGTGTCGATCGCGCGGCGGAGCGAGGTCGAGTCCGCCAGATACTCGCCCAACGGTCCCCGCGCGATCTCCGGCGCGAGCGAGTCGAGCGCCTCCCGGCCGATGCCGATGGTGGAGAGCGACGTTCGGATGGCGGCGATCGCCTCCAGGGCGCGTGGCGCCCAGATCGCGTTGATATCCATCGCGAAGCGGCCGTGGGCGTAGCCGGCGTCACTGTCGCGCCAGCTCGAGGAGCGCCAGTGAGTCGAGTTCCGCTTCACGAAGGCGACGAGGTTGGTGGGCTGCGGGTCCCGGGCATACGGCCGCGTCTCGGCGGCGACCAGGGCAAGCTCCCGAAGCATCAGGGCGAGCCGGGTGGGGCCGCCGTCCTGGGGCTCGAGCAGGAAGGCGCGGCGGCGGTCCGCCGGCACGGTCGAGTCGGCGAGATAGCGGGCTACGAGGATGGGGAGCTGGAACTCGTCGTCCAGCATGTGGTAGTTCTCGCGGGTCTTCTGGAGATTCTGGAGCAGGCCGCGGGCTCGGTCGAGGGCGCTGTCGGCGATGCCGCTCGACGGCCGCCGCGCGGCCTCGAAGTACCCCGCCATCACCTCGTTGTACTCAGCACCGTTCTCGCGGATCGCCTGGCCGCCGAGCGCCTCCTCGTGGCTCACGTCCCCGCGCGGCGACAGCTTCCGCAGCACGCTCGCGATGACGTGCTCGGACATGCCCGGCTGCCAGATCGGCCGCATCATGAGCGCCGTCATCAACATGTCGCGCCCGAAGTAGGTCGCGAAGTTGGGCAGCCCGGCCATGAGCTTCTCTTCCGAGCTCAGGAGCTCGATGCTCCGCACCTCGCGCTCCAGCCGGCGGGCGCGTCCCGAGGCCGAGTCGGTCGCCCGGGCCTCCGCCAGGAACTCCATGAACGGGCGGTTGAAGATCGAGTCGCGCGCGAGCGGCGTGAGCGGCGTGGCGTCGGTCGCGATGCGGACCGTGAGCCGCACGGGCCGACCCGAGCGGGACTTGAACGTCACCGTCCGGGTCCCGGTTCGCAGGACGGTCTCCCGCGGATCGGCGCGCAGCTCGAGCACGAGCCGGTTCCGCCCGTCGAGCGACGGCCGCCCCACGCGCACCGTGCACGCGGCCGCCGAACAGGATCCCGCGAGCTGCGGCTGAAGCCGCGACCGGAGCGCCGCGACGCTGTTTGCGCCGAGGAGCTCGAGCTGGCGCTGACGCTCGCCCGCCGGCAGCCGGGCGACGTTCGCGACCAGCAGCGACTCCTCCGCCACATGGTAGGGCGCGGCGCCGTACGGCCGCAGGTGGAGCTTACCGTACTGGAAGTCGCGCTCCACCCGCATCGAGCCTAGCACGAACCAGCCGATGGTCACGCTCGGCGACTCGGCGGTGAGCCGGTACTCGATGGTACGCGTAGCGCCGGAATCGCCGGTCTCCGCGCTGTCGGCGGCCCAGGTGAGACGCGGGGACCGACCTCGCGTGTCCCTGACGGTGAAGCCGAGGCTCTCGTCCGCCGCGTCGGCCCACAGGTTCACCACTCGGCCGCCGCGCGGCTCGAGATAGATCTGGACCGTGTTGCCCTTCGAGTCGCGAAAGAAGCGGGTCTGGTAGCCCTGGTATGCCGCCGTGTCGTCCACGCCCGGGCTCGGGGAACGCGAGCACCGGGGCCTGGGCCGCCTGCAGCACCAGGAGAAGCGCCAGGGACATCACTGAGGGACGGCCTCACTGGCCGGCTGCAGGTGGCGGCCGGTCGAGTCCACCAGCACGTCGTAGCGCTTCCCGCGGACGTGCAGGTTCCTGAGGAGCAGCCGGCTGATGCGCGAGGGGAGCAGGGGAGGGAAGGCCGGCTCGAGACCCTGCTCACCGAGCCGGAGGCCGGTGTAGCCGAAGATCACCTGCTGAAGAAACCCGCCGGCGCCGGTCACGAAGTTCACCGCGTCGTTGGTCGGGGTCTCCGAGAGCATCAGGAAGGGTCCCTTGAGGTGGCCCCGATAGCTGTGGGGGAGGAGTGAGTCGATCATCGCGCGGTTCCCCAGCTCCGCGGCGCCGACGGACAGCAGCGTCGACCCCATCATCGCTCCGCTGCCTCCTTTGAGGAGCTGTTTGACCGCCTGATCGAGGTGGGCGCGCTTGGCGCGAGCGCTCATCGGAATGCCCAGCGGGTAAGCGAGCAGCGGCGTGACATCGCCGAGCGTTGAGTCGGGAGCGCCCTCGTAGGTGCGGTAGAACCCGCTGGCCGAGTCGTAGGGCAGGTGCAGCTTGGCCCCGATTCCGGCCCAGCGCGGGTCGGCCCGCTTCCCCAGCCGGCGGCTCGCGAGTGTGGCGATCTCCAGGTTCCTGCGCGCGACGGCGTTGGTGTACGCGTCGTCGGTCACTCCGATCAGGCCTTCGGATACCGAGACGACGTTCGCGATGTGGTAGCGCCGGTCCGTCGAGTCGAATGTCGAGCGGCTCACCCAGAAGTTCGCGGTTTCCCGGATTACCGGGAAGGCTTCGCGCGCCAGCCAGGCGGAGTCCCCGGTGGCGAGATAGTACTGCCACTGCGCCAAGGCCACGTCTCCGGTGACGTGGATCTCTGAGCGCGCGTTCTGCACGGCGAAGTGGGGTGTGGTCTCGTGCCCCTGCTCGTCGGCCTCCCAGGGATACATGGCTCCGCGGAAGCCGTTCGCCCGCGCGTTGTCGAGCGCGGCGCCGAGCGTGCGGGTGCGGAAAGCCACCAGCGAATGCGCGATGTCGGGGTGGGTAAGCAGCAGCGACGGGAACATCCAGGTGTCGGAGTCCCAGAAGATGTGCCCGTAGTACCCGCCACTCGAGAGGCCCATCGGCGGGATGCCGAGTCTCGTGGCCGAATCCGCACTGCAGAGGAGATAGAAGAGCATCGAGCGCACCACCCGCTGCAGCTCGGGGTTGCCCTCGACCACGATATCGGTCTGCCACCGGCGGGCCCAGGCCCTGGCGTTGTCGGCCGCGATGCGCTCGTAGCCTCGCGCCAGGGCAGCGTCCACATCGCGTGCGGCTCGCACCATCGGCTTCGCACCCTCGGCCGACGTGGCGACGGCGCTGATCTGAGAGAAGGTGTAGGTCCTCCCCGGAGATGCGTCGAAGCTGATCTCGACCATCGCCGTGTCCCCTCGCGAGCTGGTGCTTACCGTCGCGCCGGGCTGGTCCCACATAATCGATGCCGCTTGGGCAAGGACCGTGGTCCGACCGGCCGGGCTCGATTCCATCGAGAGACGGGCGCCAGGCGGCTGACGTGCCGCGCTCCTCGCGCGAACTTTCATGTGGCCGGGATACCAGACGTCGTCGGGCTTCCAGTCGGGCGCTGCCCGCGCAAGAGTGGCCAACGCGAGCCGTTTGGGCGGGGGCCATCCCACGATGGCGAAACGGATACGCGCCGGCCCCGCGAAGTGCGGCGTCACCCGCAGCCGCAGGGCGGCGAGGCGCGGGTCGGCGCGCGAGACGAACGTCTCGACCTCCACCGACGTGTGTTTTTCCCCGTCTACCCAGTCGTAGCCGGTGCGGGCGGTGCCGGAGCGCATGTCGATGGCCTGGCGGTAGCGCTCGATCGACCCCTTTGCCGGCGAGGCAGTCTCGAGCCAGCTGTCGCCGTCGTTGATGCCGATGGCGTTCCAGGCCGGGAGGGAGACGATGCGGGGGATATCGGTCGGCGCGTTCTCATACAGCCCGGCGAGGAAGGATGGGGTAGCGCCGATGCCGAGTGGGGGGACCACGAGCCCGAGGCGCCCATTGCCGATGAACGGCGATGGCGAGCGCCCGGGATCACTCGTTGCGAGAAGGAATGTCGAATCCACCCCGCCCGGCGCCCGGACCTGGGCACCGAGCGGGACGGCGGCGAGAGCGAGGACGAGCCAGGCTCCCGCCGCCCTCAGTCCGTTACTGCGATCCACCGAAATCGTAGCTCACTGAGACCATGAAGCGGCGGGGCAGGAGGGGCCGTGCCAGGAAGACCCCGCCCAGCGTGACCAGCCGCGGGTTCCCCTCCTCCAGACCCTTGCTCTGGAACGCGTTCAGCACGTCAAAGTTGAGGGTTGTCCTCTGGGCCGGGAGGGTATAGCTCGCGCCGAAGTTGAAGTAGTTATACGACGGCAACGTCGTGCCAGCCGTGATGTCCACGGGTCGTTTGTCGACCCAGTGCCAGTCGCCCTTGAGCCGGACGCCCGTGCGCGGGATCGAGTATAACGCCGCGAGATTGCTGAGCGACGTCGGCACGCCGCTGATCCGGCTGCCGATGTCGGCGCCTGCCCCGGTACCCAGCTCGGCTTTGAGGATCGTGGTGCTCCCGAGGAGCTGGAGTCCTTCGGCCGGCGTCAGGACCGCCTCGATCTCGGCACCGTAGGCCTTGTTCTGGGGTGAGGAGACGATGATCCAGGTGGTGCCGCCGGTCACCGGGTCAACGATTGCCCCCTGGCTGGTGACGTTCTTCTTCTTGGTCCAGAAGCCGTTCACCGTGAAACCCAGGGGTCCCACGATGCCCTTGACCCCACCCTCCACGGACTGCACCTGCTGGGCCTCGAACAACGCTACCTGCTGCGCGGCGCTCGGGTTCAGGAACTCGTCGAGCGCGGGCATCTTGTAACCCCGGGCGCCCGTGGCGAAGAGCGACAGACTCTGCGAGAGTTTGTAGTTGAGCCCCAGCGAGGCGGCCCAGTCAGTCATGCTCTTTTCAAAGTGGCGGAAGCTGCTGTTGCCGAAGGTTTCGTTGTCCCAGGTAGTGGTCGAGTCTCCGTCCAGGTCGAAAATGGAGGTGTTCTCCGAGCTCTGCACGAAGTCGTCGTACTCGACTCTCGCCCCCAGGTCGGCGCGCAACTTCTCGGTGAGCTGAATCTCGCCGCCGATGACGCCGGAGAAGACCGACGTCTGGCCATCTCCGTTGTTGTAGCCGGATTGGAACTTCCGGAAGCCGTTCTTAGTAACCGGCCTGGGACTGCCACCCGGGGGAGTGACGATGGCGTCAAGGAAGCGCGTCTGGTCGGCTACATCGGTGAGGATCTGGGTAAAGTTCCAGTGGTTCTCCTGTGAATAGTTGGCGACATAGGCGCCCACCGACAACGTGTGAGGCCCGAAGGCTTTCCTCAACTGAAGGTTGTTCTGGACCGCCGAGATCGGCTTAAAGATGTGGTCCAATTCACCCGGAGCCACGAGGTTGTTCGGGGTGTTGAAGGGTAGCGGGGCCCCCGTGGCATCGAAGTGATTCGTGTAGAAGAGCTCGAGGGTAGTTCCCGCAGGGAAGCCTAGCCCAGCCTGGCCGGTGGCCGTGGTGGCGTAGAGATCGGCCGGTATGGCGGTCGAAGGCACCAGTGCGTTCCACTCCTGATCGTTCTGCATGACCTGAGCGGTGTTCTGCAGGTGCCAGCCCTGCCCGAGGTCGAACGAGGCGTCGGCCGTGAACCAGGTGGCGCGCGTCTTGAGGCCATTGTCCAGTGGCAGCGTGAGGTCTCCGGTTGGGTTCGGCACCCGAAGGCCGACGCCTTCACTGGAGTTGAAGGAGCCATAGTTGCCGAAGCCCGAGACGTAGGTCGGGTCGCTTGCGTTGGTAAACGGAAGGCCGAGAATAAACTGGTTGCGATCGTCGATGTGCTTGGCCGAGACGCGGATGTAGCCGTTCTTGAGAAGCCGCGTCACGCTGGCCTTGACCTGACCACCCCGAACACCGGGAAAGCCCGGATCGCGCACGCCGTGGTCGTACCGGTAGAATCCGCCGACGTTGAACCGCCAGTCGTTGCCCAATGGACCGCTCATGTTGAGGTCGTAGCGCGCGAGTCCCTCGGTGGCGGCACTCGCCCGCATGGTGCCGGCGAACTGGTCACCGCCGGTCTTGTTGATGAAGTTGACGATGGCGCCTGGCGTATTGGACCCGAACAGTGCAGAAGCGCCGCCCCGCACCACCTCCAGCCGCTCGATGTTCTCATCGGGACGGAAGAGATTGTCCGCATTCATGAAGAAGGTGTGCATGGTCGGGAAGACCGGCATCCCGTCCTCCATGAACATCACGTACTCGACGCCGAGGATGCCTCGCATGGTGATGTTCTG
Source organism: uncultured Gemmatimonadales bacterium (assembly GCA_963728705.1). Taxonomy (GTDB): domain Bacteria; phylum Gemmatimonadota; class Gemmatimonadetes; order Gemmatimonadales; family GWC2-71-9; genus CAVVWJ01. The sequence continues at coordinate 52,178 of CAVSLY010000005.1, read as the reverse complement.
GTTGACCTCACCGCCGGAGCTCTCGACCCGGGTGAAGCCCGGGACGTAGCGGAGCATCTCCGTTGTGCTCCGAGGCGACGCGCGCTGGATGTCCGCGGGCGTCATGCTGGTCACCGCGACGCTCGCGTCGAGATTCAACCGGGCCGTCTGCTGACCCGTCACGACCAGGGTCTGGAGTTGCAGCGGATCTCGCCGGAGGCTGAAGTCTTGGGTGGCGCGCTGGTCCGCCGCGACCGTGACGCTCGCTGAGTCGGGCCGGAAACCGAGCATCCGCGCCCGGACCGTCTGGGCGCCCGTGGGAGCTCGGAGGATTACGTACTCCCCGTTCGAGCCGGTCTGCGCACCGGCGGTCGTTCCCTGAATGCCCACCTGGGCGCCGGCGATGGGTGCTCCTCTCTCGTCCGTCACCTTCCCAGCAATGGAACCGGTTTGCGTCGCGCCCTGGGCGACCGCCATCGCAGGCCGGATGACGGGCAGGACAAGTTGGCATGCGATCGCCATGGTGGCGAAGCGGTTGAGGGAGAAGCGGTTCGAACGCAAGCTGCGGTGCATTGACTACCTCCATCCCTTGGTCGCCTCCGCCCGGTGCGCCGGCGGACGATGCCGTAGGCTGGTGCGCGCGAGCGAGGCGGACAGCAGTGGAAATGCGGAACGGATCGGGTGAGGGTCGAACGTGAAACGTGGGGAAACGTCGGCAATTACGAGGGGGGCCGGCCCGAGCGGTGCGAGGCACCGGTTTCGGCCAAAACGGGGAGCACGGCGACTCGCCGCAGGGTGTAGGACCCGCTCGGAATATCTCAAAGGCGGCTTTCGCTTGTTAGACCGCGGCCGGCTCATCGGACGCCGCTCGCACCAACACTCTTATGCTGTTCGGGAACATGCGCAAGAGGGCGCCGGCCAGTCTCGCCCTCCCCGGGCCTTAAGGTCTACCCGCCGCCGCCGGAAGGTCGCAGCAGGAGGCGGGACGACCTCGCGCCGGCTCGCACTCCTCAGCCGCCAGCGCGAGCGCGACCCCGTTGGACCAGCCGAACCCGTCCTGCGTGGGGTACTCGCCGCCGCCGGCGCGCCGCGTCAGGTCCACGACGTCGTACTTCTCGGTCATCTTGCCCGTCGTCTGATAGGTTCGTCGATTGAGTGCGAGCCAGCGCTCACCCGCGAGGTCCGCCAGGTCCCCGCGGCCATATCGCCGCACGCCCTCGATGGAAAGCCATTCCAGCGGCGGCCACCCATTGGGCGCGTCCCACTGTTGTCCCGTGGGAACGAGCGTCGTGACGAATCCCCCGGGCTTCAGGAACTCCCGCCCGAGGAGCGCCGCGACGGCGCGACCCTGCTCCGGTGTCGCCAGGCCGAAGTACAACGGGGCCGCGGCCGCCAGCGTCGGCCGATCGGTCACCCGCTCGCCGGTGCGCCAGCGCACGTCGTAGAAGAAGCCCCGCTCGGAATCGTAGGCCGCGGCCAGCAGGGCGCGCTGGCGGTTGGCGGCTGCGGCGGCGAAACGCGCGGCCGCCTCGACGTCACCGACCCCCCCGCGGCGCCGCCGCAGCGCGGCGATCGTCTGCTCGGCGTGGTACAGCAGGCTGTTCAGGTCCACCGGCACCAGATCCGTCGTCTCGAGCGTGCGGAGATCCTTCGGGTCCCGCATCCACCGGCTGGAGAAATCCCAGCCGCTCTCCGCCGACGCTCGCAGGTTGTGATAGAGGGCGGTGCGCTGCGCGGCCGGCACCGTCTGGGCGAGGGTGTAGTCCTCGCGGTACGACTCGGGTCTCGGCTCCGGAACGTCGTCGTAGTAGCGATTGAGTATTGCGCCATCCGGCAGCCTGACGACCCGGCGATAGGCCGTCCCCGGCCTCAGCCGGCTCGCCCCATCCATCCAGAACGCATACTCGGTCTCGAGCGCATCGAGATAACGGAGCGCCGCGGTGCTGTCCGCCGCACGCGCGTAGAGGCCGATCATGGCGCCGAAGTACGGCGGCTGGCTGCGCCCGAGGTAATACGTCCGGTTGCCGTTCGGAATGTGCCCGACGGTCCGGATCAGGTAGGCGAAGTTATCGAGCATGCCACGCACCAGATCCGTGCGTCCGCTCTCCACCAGCCCGAGCATGGTAAAGTAGGAATCCCAGTAGTAGACCTCGCGGAATCGCCCCCCCGGAACCACGTACGGATTGGGCAGCGGAATGAGCGACGAGAAGGGCACAGGAGCGTCGGCCGGGCGGGTGAGCGCCGGCCAGAGCCGTTGAATGTGCTCCTCCATGCAGCGCGCCGTGTCGATTGCAACACCTTCCCCGGCCGGTTGGGGCGGCTCGAAGTGCTGGTCTACGAACGCGCGCAGACCGAACCTCTGGCGGCCCTTGTCAGCGGCGTAGCTCCGGGCGATCTCCGAGGGCGACTGCAATGGGCGTGCATCCGCGAAGGTCTTCGAGTCAGGAAAGAGCGCCGCCATCTGTACGTCATGGAACAGCGGCCCCAGCTGGTGTGCCGGGTCGTACCCCGCCGCCCCCGCGGCGGGCGCGACGGCCGGCGTGGCAGTGGACGGCGCTGCGCGCTGGCAGCCGGCGCTGGAGAACGCCACCGCGAGGAGCAGCGCAAGCCAGGCGCGTGCGGCGAGAGAACAGCGCGCGAGATCATCGGTTTTCGTGAGGTTCAGGCATTTCGCGTTGGAATTTCAGGCCTTTCCAGCCGGATCTCGATGCAGGAGTTCACCACGGAAGCACGGAAGACACGGAGGGCCACACCACTACCCTTAGCACGTACCACCGTAACACAAGCGCCCACGGAATGACACGGATAAACCACATTGTTGATGTCCACTCCCGTTGCTCCGTGCTCCTTCCGTGCGTTCCGTGTTTTCGTGGTGAATACGCCGCGCCTCACTAGCGAGAGGCGAGCGTTCGAAGCTCGTCGTCGAGGGCGGCAGCGGTGGCGGCGGCGCGCTCGCCCAACACGAGGTGCACGATCGAGTCGGAGACGCGCTGCACGCCGGGTGCTCCCGCCGCCTTCAGGGCCGAGTCGTCCACTGCTCGCGAGTCACGAAGCTCGATTCGCACGCGGGTGAGCGCGCACCGCTCGGCACGCGCGATGTTCTCCGCGCCACCGAGGGCCGCGATGAGCGCCGCCGCGAGCGCGCGGTCCTCCGGCTCGACGGGCGGCTCCACCTTGCCCGAGGCCTCCCCAGCCGGCGGGAGCGGGGTTGCGGGTGCCAGCGTCGTGGCCGTACCCCCGGCCCGCATGTACTCCTCCATGTCCGTCTTCAGATTCTCGGACCGCGTGCCGAAGACCGCCTGCATCCCGCCGCCGACCTGCATCACCCCGGCCGCTCCCAGGCCGCGCAGGGCCTCCGCACTCGCGAGCGAGACGTCGTTCAGCTCGACCCGCAGGCGCGTGATGCAGGCGTCGAGGCTCTTGATATTGGACGCGCCGCCGAACGCCGCGACCAGCCGGGCCGCCATCGACTCATCCGTGGCTCCCGGCGCGATGCTCGTGACCTCCTCGACCTCGCGGCCCGGCGTCTTGAGGTTGAACCGGAGGATCAGCGTCCGGAACAGCGTGTAATACATGAGCGCCCAGAGCGGGCCCAACACCAGGAGCCACAGTCCCCGCGAGCTGTGGGGGAACAGCACGATGTAGTCGATGAGGCCGTGGGAAAACGTCGTGCTGTGGCGGATCCCCAGCTCGATCGCGGTGAAGTACGCCAGTCCGGCGAGCAACGCGTGCAGGCCATACAGCAGCGGCGCCACGAAGAGGAAGGAGAACTCGATCGGCTCCGTGATCCCGGTGAGGAACGAGGTCAGGGCGGCGGAGACCATGATACCCCCGACCTTGGCGCGATTCTCCGGGCGCGCGGTACGCCAGATGGCCAGTGCGGCCGCGGGCAGCCCCCACATCTTGAACAGGTAGCCGCCCGCGAGATTGCCGGCCGTGGGATCGCCGGCCGTGAAGCGGTAGATCTCGCCCCGGATGACCTGGCCGGTCGCGGGGTCGACGTATTGGCCGACCTCGAAGAAGAAGGGCACGTTCCAGATGTGGTGCAGGCCGAAGGGAATCAACGACCGCTCGACGACGCCATAGAGGGCGAACGCGAGCGCCGGGTTCTCCGAAGCCGCCCAATGGGAAAAGTGGTCGATCGCCCGGCCGATCGGCGGCCAGAGCAGGCTGAGCGCGATGCCGGCGAAGACGGCGGCGAACGCGGTGAGGATCGGCACCGACCGCTTGCCGGCGAAGAACCCCAGATAGGGTGGGAGCTGGACCCTGTAGAATCGATTGAACAGGATCGCCGCGATGGCGCCGATCATGATGCCGCCGAACACGCCGGTCTCGATCGAGGGGATGCCCATGATCGGACGCGGCTCGTAGCCGACCAGCGGGGCCATCACCCCCATCGTCGCGACCATCACCGCGAACCCCACCACCGCGGCGAGCGCGGCAACCCCGTCATTCCCCGTGAGGCCAAGCGCGACGCCGATCGCGAAGATGAGCGGCAGGTTGCCGAACACCGCACCACCCGCCTGCGCCATTACGTTCGACACGACCGACGGCAGCCAGGCGAACTTCGCGCTGCCGACGCCGAGGAGAATTCCCGCGACCGGCAGCACCGAGACCGGCAGCATCAGCGACTTGCCGATCTTCTGGAGCCAGCCGAAGGCGGTGCGCCAGATGCTCACGCCGGACCTCCCGCATGACGCCGTGCGACCAATCCGCGCACCTCCGCACCGTCGACGGCATCGAGCGCCAACCGCGCCGTCTCCCGGCACTGCTCCAAGGACAGCGTGCGCACCTGTGCCTTCACGGCCGGGATGAGGGGCACGCTGGCGCTCAGCTCGTCCACCCCCAGCCCGATCAGCACCGGCACGGCCTGGGGATCGCCGCCGGCCGCGCCGCAGACGCCGACCCACCGCCCGTGCGCGTGCGCGCCTTCGACGGCCCGCTCGATCAGGCGCAGCACCGACGGATGGAGCGCGTCCACCTGGGGTGCGAGGCCCGGATTGGTGCGATCCATGGCGAGCGTGTACTGGGTCAGATCGTTGGTGCCGATCGAGAAGAAATCCGCCTCCTGGGCGAAGCGGTCGGCCAGGAGCGCGGCCGACGGGGTCTCGATCATGATGCCGACCGGCAACGGCGGGACGCCCAGCGCCAGGCGCTGGAGCTCCACCAGTTCGCGTGCGGCGCGCCACTCGGCCATGGTCGAGATCATGGGAAACATCATGGCCACTTTGCCGGCGCTCGACGCCCGAAGGATGGCGCGTACCTGGACCGCGAAGACCTCCGGGCGATTCAGCAGCAGGCGGATGCCGCGCTCGCCGAGGAAGGGGTTCGCCTCGGCGGCAACCGGCAGATAGGGCAGCGGCTTGTCCCCTCCCACGTCGAGGGTCCGGATGACGACCAGGCGCTCGGGTCCGACCTGGCGGATGATCGCCTCGTAGGCGGCCGCCTGCTCATCTTCGGTCGGCGCCGTCCGCCGGTCCAGGAAGAGGAACTCGGACCGCAGCAGCCCGATCGCTTCGCCGCCCACCTCGGCCACCCGGCGCGCCTCGTCCTCGTCACCGACGTTGGCGGCGACTTCCACGCGATGGCCGTCCCTGGTGACGGCCGGCTGGGTGGCCACCGCGAGCTCCGCGCGCGCGCTGTCGGGCTGCGGATGCCTGCCGCGCAGCGATCTCCGCCTCCTCGGCCGGAGAAGGATCGCGCCGCAAGGTTCCGGCGTCACCGTCGAGGACTACCCGGGCGCCGGAGGGAAGCTCGAGGACGCGCGGATCCATGCCCGCGACAGCGGGGACGCCCAGACCCCGCGCCAGGATGGCCATGTGCGACGTGGCGCTGCCCGTCGTGGTGCAGAAGCCCCGCACGCGGGTGCGATCCAGCGTCGCGGCGTCGGAGGGGGCCAGGTCCTCGGCCACGACGATCGACTCCATGGGTACCTCGGGCGGCGTGCCGTCGCGACCCACGAGCAGATGGAGCACGCGCCGGCCCACGTCGCGCAGGTCAGCGGCCCGGCCCGCGAGCAGCTCGTTGCGGAGCGCGAGCAGCCGGTCCGCCTGCTGCAGGTAAGTCTGCCGCCAGGCATACGCCGCCGTGGCCCCTTCCCGGATCTGCTCGACGGTGCCGTCGAGCAACGCCGGATCCTCCAGCAGCTCCTGGTGCGCCGCGAAGATCGCGACCCGGTCCGCGTCTCCCTCCGCGGTGAGCCGCAGCTGCAGCGCCTCGAGCTGGCGGTGCGCGCCGGCAATCGCGGCGTCGAGCGCGCGCCGCTCGTGGCTCGGATCACCGGCGCGCTCCTCCGGCACCTCGTCGGCATGTCGGAGTTGGAACACGCGGCCGATCGCGACGCCGGGCGAGGCGGGCACGCCGGTCAGCGGGCCACCGGGCATGCCGGTCGGACGGGCTGAGACGGCGCTCGTGGGCGAGGTCCCGGATGGTCGCCCTGGCTCGCCACCGTGTACCGCGGCCGATGCCGAGGAGAGTGTTTGCCGCACCGCGTCGGCGGCGGCGGCGGCGTCTTCCCCCCGCGCGACGACGGTCACGGCGTCGCCGCGCCCCACCTCGAGCATCATGATGGAGACGACGCTGCGGGCGTTGGCCTCGCGGCCCTCTTTGACCAGCCGTACGTCGGAGCTGAAGCCGCGCGCCGTCGCCACGACCGCCGCGGCGGGACGCGCGTGCAGTCCCGCCTCGCTCGCGATCACGACCGGAGCCGATTCAACCGCGTTCCCCTGCGCGCGGACCGTCGCCTCGGGGCCGGCGGCCGCGAGGCGCACCTCGAGCAGCGCATCGCGCCCGCCGAGGACCCGGCCGGTCCGACCCTGCAACGCCGCAACGCGATCCATGCTCAACACCAGCACCGGCGTGATCAGGCTGCGCGCGTGTCTCGCCACGTAGTCCGCGTCGAATGTCAGCAGCAGGTCGCCCGCCTGCACCTCGTCACCCGCCTTGACGCGTGGCTCGAAGCCGCTGCCCTTGAGCGCCACCGTGTCGAGCCCGACGTGGATGAGGATCTCGAGTCCCGACGCGGAGAGGGTGAGGGCGTGGCCGGCGCGATGCACGTGAAGCACGCGGGCATCGCAGGGGGCGAGGAGGCGCTGGTCGAGCGGATCGAGCGCGAGACCGTCGCCCGCCAGCCGTCGCGCGAACGCGGGGTCGGGCACTTGGTCGAGCGGCACGATGACGCCGGACAGCGGCGCCAGCAGCGTCAGGCCGATCACGCGGTCGGATGGGGAGGCCATGCTCGAGGCGATCACCTCTGCGGGGGACGAAAGGTCGTGCGGAGCTCGCGGGACGCAGGCGGGCTGCCCAGCTCTCAGTCGACCCAATAATATTGGGACACAGGGGGCGCCGCCATGGAAGTCGTCCGATTTGCCATGCTGTTCGATCACTCGATCGTGCGTCCCGACGCCACCCACGCGGAGGTGGCGCAAATCGCCGAGACGGCGGCGAGGCTGGGCACCGCCACCCTCACGGTGCAGCCGCATTATGTCCGGTTCGCCGCCGACGCGCTACGCGACTCCGGCGTGCTGGTGGGAACGGTGGTGGGGTTCCCACACGGGAACGAGACGCCTTCCATGAAGGAATATCAGGCCAAAGCGGTCCTGGACCTGGGTGCCGAAGAGATCGACATGGTGATGAACATCCCCGCCCTCAGGAATGGCGAGCGGGACCTGTTTATCGGGGATGTGGCCGGGGTGGTCAACGCCGCCGCCGGCCGCCGGGTGAAGGTCATCCTCGAGACCTGCTACCTGACTCGGCAGGAGAAGCAGCGCGCCTGTGAGTGGATTGTCGAGGGAGGGGCCCACTTCGTGAAGACCTCCACTGCCTATGCCGACGGCGGTGCCACGCTGGAAGACGTCGGGCTCATGTACCAGGTCGTGAAGGGCCGATGCCTCGTGAAGGCCGCGGGAGGAATTCGGGAGCTCTCCGAAGTGCTGGCATACCTGCACGCCGGTGCGCGTCGTTTCGGCTCAACCCGGACGGAGCAGTTCGTGCGCGCGTTTCAGGCGTTGTGACCGGAGGAACGCGCACCCTTTGCTGCGGCTCTCGCTACCGACACATGGGACTGAAGCTCGGGGCTCGCTCGAATCACCGCCCCGATCCTTCGCGGAGTTTACCCTGAGCGAAGCGAAGGGCTCAGGATGACTTGCCGCTGTTCGGTCGGCCGGCGCATCCGAGCCGTACTGCTCGGAGTCGGCACCGCCGGGGCGGTCGCCGCCTGCGCGCAGGCTACCAACCTGCTCAACCCCAGGACACCCGTGTTCTCGGGCGAGTACGCCCCACGGATTCCCGACACCTCGACCACCTCTGCCATCCGCATCGTCGCCTTCAACATCAAGCTGGGCCGCCGGATCGACCGCGCCGTCAAGGTCCTGCAGAGTGACAGCCTGCGCGATGCCGACATCCTCGCCCTGGAGGAGATGGACGATGTCGGCGTGGACCGCATCGCCCGGGCGCTTCGTCTCAACTACGTATACTATCCGGGCGCCATCCATCCCACCGATCACAGGTACTTCGGTCCGGCGGTCCTCTCCCGCTGGCCGATCGAGCGGAGCTGGAAGCTGTTTCTGCCGCACAAGAGCCGGCTCCGACACCAGCAACGCACGGCCACTGTCGCCGAGCTTCGGCTGCGCGGCCGCCGGATACGGGTCTACGCCGTGCACCTGGAGACGCCGTTCCGGTTCTCGGATGCCGCGCGCCGGGACCAGGTGACCGCGATCCTCGCCGATGCGGCAGGGTTCGACGGTCCGGTGGTGATCGCGGGTGACTTCAACAGCTATGCGATCGGCCCGTTCCTGGTGCGGAACGGCTATCGCTGGCTCACGGCACGACTGGATCCGACCATCTCCATTTTCTCCTGGGATCACATCTTCGTGCGGCGCCTGTCACCCGCCCGGCCCGCCAGCGCGGGCGTGGTCCGGCAGGTGCACGGCGCGAGCGACCACCGGCCGGTCTGGGCTGTCGTGGTGCTCGAGGCTCGCGGCAGCCCTCTTACGGAGTCGCTGCCATGAGTCCGAAACGCTCGGCGTCACGACCGTTGCCAGGGTGGGCAGCGCGAGTGGTGCGCCTGCGTGGCGCGCAGCTGGCCGTGGTGGTGGGGCTCGCCATCGTCACCCTGTTGCTCTACGTCAACCTGTCCAGCTCCGAGCGCAAGGTCGAGCACCCGATTCCCCACCTGTATGCCACCGGTGACTCCCAGTTCGTCCGCACCATGGGGAGCCTGCTCGGGCCCGCGTTTGTCCCCGGCAACCGGGTCACGGCACTCCTCAACGGCGACCAGACATTCCCGGCGATGCTGACGGCCATCCGGTCCGCGCGGCGGACGATCACCTTCGAGAGCTACATCTACTGGTCTTCACGGGTGGGAAGAGAGTTCACCGAAGCGCTGTCGGAGCGCGCCCGGGCCGGTGTGCGCACGCACCTGCTGCTCGACTGGGCGGGGTCCCAGAAGGTGGAACGGGACGACCTCGAGCAGATGCGGAAAGCCGGCGTCGAGGTCGTGCTGTATCGTGCGCCTCATTGGTACCAGCTGGGCCGCCTGAATCGCCGGACGCACCGGAAGCTCCTCGTCGTAGACGGGCGCATCGGATTCACCGGTGGCATGGGTGTCGGAGACCAGTGGCGGGGCCATGCGCAGGATCGGGATCATTGGCGGGACTCGCAGTTCCAGGTGGAGGGGCCGGTGGTTGCGCAGCTCCAGGCCGCCTTCATGGACGACTGGTTTGAGACCGAAGGCGCGGTGCTCGACGGACCGGGCTACTTCCCCGACCTGGATCCGGTTGGATCGGAGCTGGCGCAGGTGTTCCGGAGCTCACCTGAGGAAGGGGATGGGAACCTCCGGCTCATGTTCCTCCTTGCCATCGCCTCCGCCTCGCGTCGGATTCTGATCGCCAACGCCTACTTCCTTCCCGACCGGATGACGATCGACATGCTGGTCGCGGCCCGCAGGCGGGGGGTGGAGGTGGAGATCCTCGTCCCGGGGCCGATCCTCGACGCCCAGCTGGTGCGCCGGGCGTCCCGTGCGAAGTGGGGGCCGCTGCTCGAAGCGGGCGTGCGAATCTACGAGTACCAGCCGACCATGTATCACGTCAAGCTGATGGTGGTGGACGATGTGTGGGCCTCGGTGGGCTCCACCAACTTCGATGATCGCTCGTTCCGGTTGAACCAGGAAGCGAACCTCAATGTGCTCGACTCGAGGTTCGGGGCGGAACAGGCGCGGACTTTCGCCGAAGATCGCGGCCACTCCCGGCGGGTCACGCTGGAGGAGTGGCACCACCGGCCGTTGTGGGAGCGGATCCAGGAGCGGTTCGCGTGGGTACTGCAGAAGCAACTCTGACAGCACAAGCCGGGGCCCGTCCATCCGTGGTCCCCGGCGCCGTGCTGGCTCGCGGCGGTCATGCCGCTTCAGTCATGCCGTTGTTCCTGCGACGTGTGCGTGCGGGTGTGGAATCGGTTCATCTGCCGGCGAACGCTTCGCGGGTACCCGAAGACTGGGCGAGCGCCGTTGCCCCTCCCCTCCGTCACGGTTCACACCATAGCTAGGAGTCGGTACCGGCACTGTCAATCCTTCCGTTTCCTGAGTCTGTCCGAGTGCGAATCAGCGTCGTGTCCACAGCGGCCCCTGCCGTGTCGTGTCCGCCGCTGCTTGTCCCGGCCGTGCACCCCGGCGGGCGGACGGCGTCATATGTCATATATTGTTGATAACGGCGCATCCGCCGCCGGGCGCCTGGAGCATGCACCTCACCCTGCTGGAATCCGACCGGAGCTTTCTCCACTCCGCTGAATGGGCCTTCGTCAGCATCGTGGCCCACGCGGGTGTGGTGTGGTTTGCCCTGCTGTCGACCGATGGCGGCGGCCAGCTTCCCATCGACGAGCGCGAAGCCAGGGTGTTCTTCCTCCTCCCGCCCGACCGGGTCGACGCGCCGCTCCGCCAATCCGACCGCATCCAGTGGGGCAAGCCGGGGACCGAGCTCGAAGGAGGTGCCGGACTCGCGCCTCCGGGCGACGGGCTCCGCGTCCGCGGCCCGGCATCCCGTAACCGCCCATGGGGCGAGCGGAGCGGTGTCCACGGCAAGACGCCCTTCGGGCCGCCTCCGCTCCTGTCGGACACCGCCTTCAGCGTGCTGGAGGTGGACGAGATGGTGGAGCGCTACGAGGGAAGCGCCGCGCCGATCTACCCGAGTGACCTGATCGCCACGGGTACGCAGGGCCAGGTCGACGTCACCTACGTCGTGGATACCATCGGCCGGGTGGACACGACCACCATCCAGGTGATCCAGAGCGACGATCCTCGATTCAGCGAGTCGGTGCGCACCGCGCTCGGTGAGGCGCGTTTCCGGCCGGCCAAGCGTGGCGGCAAGGCTGTCCGCCAGCTCGTCCAGCAGCGGTTCCGCTTTCAGATCGCTCCATCGTCGCAGACCGCATCTCAGCACAGTTGACCCTGATTCCAGAGGAAGCAGGTGGCGACGCTCGCGTCCGCGTCCCGCCCCGCGCATCTTCCTCTCCCATGACCACCACCCCCGACCCCCTCGACAGCCTCGTCCACCTCTCCCACCTCCTCGGCCAGCAGACCCGCCTGGTCCAGCCCGGCGGCGGCAACACCTCGATCAAGATCGGCGACGCCCTGCTCGTGAAAGGCAGCGGCACCGACCTCCGCACCATCGGCCGCGAGGGCTTCACTCGGCTCTCGCTGGCGCGCCTGGCACCGCTCGCCCAGGCGGAGTCGATGAGCGACACGGAGATGATGCGCTTCATGGCCGGCTGCATGCTCGCCGAGGGCCCCGCGCCGAGCGTCGAGACGCCACTGCACTCGCTGCTGCCGCACCGCGTCATCGCCCACACGCACGACGTGGCGACCATGAGCCTGACCAACGTCACCGACGGTACGGCCGAGCGCCTGGTGAACGAGTTGTTCGAGGGTGGGATCGTCTACGTCCCCTACAGCCGCCCCGGCTTCCCGCTCGCCCGCTCGGTGAGCGCAATGGTCGACCGGATTCCCACGGACGCCATCGGCATGACGCTGGCGCACCACGGCCTGGTGGTCTGGGGCGACGATGCCGAGCAGGCGCATGCGCGGCTGCAGGACGTCGTGGCGAAGATCGAGGCGTACATCGCCACCAGCCGCCGCGGCCGGCTCTCGGCCAGCGCCGCGTCGTCATCCCGAGCGCAGCGAGGGACCTTGCCCGGGAATGTCCTGACCGCGGCTGTTCCGACGGAAGAACGCCGCCGTCTCGCCGAGCTCGTGCTCCCCGCCGTCCGCGGCGCCCTGAGTGCGCCGGACCGCGTGATCCTCCACTACGACGACGCCGAAGACGTGCTGGCGACCCTGGCCGCCGAACGGATGCCGGAGCTCACGTCGCGCGGGATGGGAACGCCGGAGCACCTGCTCCGCGCCGGGCGGCTGCCGGTCTGGCTCGATCTTGACCTGGCGGCGCCCGCGGAGGCCGTTGTCGCCCAGGTGCGGAGCCGGCTGACTGCGGCGCGGGCGGAGTACGAGGCGTATCACGGCCGCCACGCAGCGCCGGGTGAGCGCCCGCTCGACGACTGGGCCAAAGTCGTGCTGGCGCCGGGGCTCGGGCTCATCACGGCGTTCACCGACAAGCGGAGCGCCGTGACCGCGAACCTCTGCTACCGGGCCACGCTCGAGGCGATCGCCGGCGCCGAGGCGGTGGACCAGTTCGAGTTTCTGCCCGAGCGGGACGTGTTCGAATTCGAGCACTGGCCCTTGGAGCGGCGGAAGGTGGAGGAGGCCATCGCGCGGGAGCGCGCCGGCAAGGAGCTGCCGCGGCACGTGGTGGTGATCATCGGCGGCGGGAGTGGCATCGGCCAGGCCGCCGCGCGGCGGTTCGCGGAAGAGGGGGCGCACGTCGTGGTGGCCGATCTCGACGAGGCGGCGGACGGCGTTGCGGCCGAGCTCGCCACCAAATTCCCCGGCCGCGTCATCGGCGCCGCGGCAGATGTACGAGACGACGCGAGCCTCGACGCGCTCTTCCGCCGCACCGTGCTCGAGTTCGGCGGGCTCGACTGCCTGTTCTACACGGCCGGCCTCCCGCCGAGGTTCGCGCCGATCACGGAGATCCGTCGGGAGGATCTGCAACGTCAGCTCGAGGTGCACTACCTGGGCGCGGTGGCCGCGATCGGGCGGGCGGCGACGGTGATGCGGCGGCAGGGGACCGGCGGGTCGATCGTGGCCTCGGTTTCCAAGGCGGCGATCGTGCCGGGCAAGGATGCGGTGGCCTACGGTGGGAGCAAGGCCGCGCTCCTGCAGGCGCTTCGCGTGGCCGCGGTCGAGTTGGGCGGCGACGGGATCCGGATCAACGCGATCAACGCGGACCAGGTGGACACACCGCTGTTCCGCCGCTTCGTGCGGGAGCGGGCGGCTAGCCGGGGCGTGACAGAGGCGGAGCAGCTCGAGGTGTACCGTCAGCGGAACCTGATGAAAGTGGGACTTATTCCGGCGGAGGCGGTGGCGGAGCTGGCGGTGGTGCTGGCGGGGGAGCGGTTCCGATTTACGACGGGAGACATCATCACGGTGGATGGGGGGTTGGCGGAGGGGTTTCCGAGATAAGGCGGCATGATGAGCCTCGTACGTCGCCCACGTCACAGCTGCACCCGATATTTCCTCCTACCTTGATGACCACACCGTAGGCCCTCTTCATGGAGAGGGCCAAACGGCAGTCATCCGACTGCCCGGAGGCCCGATGATCGCACAAATCGATTGGCACAACCTGCTGGTCCCGACCGTGAGCCTCCTCGAGCTCGTGCTGCGAGGATCCGCCATCTATCTCGGGATCCTGGTCCTGATGCGCGTTCTCCGAAGGGAGGCGGGCGCCCTAAGCACGGCGGATCTCCTCGTGGTCGTGCTGGTGGCCGACGCCGCGCAGAACGCGATGGCGAGCGAGTATCACTCGATTACCGAGGGCGCCGTCCTGGTCGCGACCATCTTCGGGTGGAACTATCTGCTCGACTGGCTGGGATATCGATATGCCTGGTTTCACACGCTCCTGCATCCCGCGCCACTGCTTCTCGTCAAGGACGGGCGGATTCACCGGCGGAATCTCCGGTCCGAGATGCTCACCATGAGTGACTTGAAGGAGCAGCTGCGGGAGCAGGGGGTGGCGGAGCTCGCGGAGGTCAAGCGGTGCTATCTCGAGGCGGACGGCCGCCTCAGCGTCATCAGGTTGTCCGGCGACGACCAACCCCCGCCTGAGCCCAAGCGCGCGGTGTCCTGAGCGAACGAGCGATCCGGAGTAATACGATGCGCCAAGTCATCCTTCAGGAATTCGTCTCCCTCGATGGCCTCGCCGCCGGCCCCAACGCCAGTGTCGACTTCATTCCCGCTGCGACCAAGGACGACCACAGCTTCGAGCAGCACCAGCTCCAGCTCGCCAAGACCATCGACACCATTCTGCTGGGCCGGGTGACGTATCAGATGTTTGCCGGCTACTGGCCGACCGCAACGGTGGAGACGGACAAAGCCGCGGACATGCTGAACCTGACGCCCAAGGTCGTGTTCTCGAAGACGCTGGACCAGGCACCCTGGGGCAAATGGGCCGGGGGGAGGGTCGTCAAGACTGATGCGGCCGAAGCGGTGGCGACACTGAAGGCGCAACCCGGCAAGGACATGGTACTCTGGGGCAGCATCTCACTGGCGCGATCGCTGACCAAGGCGGGGCTGATCGATCAGTATCACCTCGTCGTGTGCCCGGTCGTCTTGGGAAGCGGCACTCCGCTCTTTAGGGATCATGCGCCGATGCTCGACCTCAAATTGCAGGAGGCCAGGACATTCGATCGTGGCGAGGTCGCCCTCAAGTACACCCGGACCGGTCGCTAGCCGCCCGCGTGGCGCGGCGTGACCTTTGCGAAACCTCATCCCGGTGGGTGGAGAGGTAGACCATGCAAACTCAGAGACTGCTCATCGTCCTCACCGCTGTGAATCTGGGACTCGTCTGCTACCAGTCGATCCAATCGCAGCCAGGTATGGCGGCGCCAGCCGGTTCGCCGGCCGTGATCCGTGGACGCGCTCTCGAGATCGTCGATGCTCAGGGACGGGTTCGAGCCAGCCTTTCGGTACTCCCGGAGGACCCCAAGGTTACGTGGAATGGCAAGCCATATCCCGAGACCGTGTTGTTGCGCCTGATGAGCCCCGATGGACGGCCGAATGTCAAGCTGGGAGCAACGAGGCTGGGATCGGGGCTCGTGATCGGCGGCGAAGCCAACCCGACGCACATCCAGGTGCTATCGGAGGGCGGAGAGAGCACACTGAAGCTGATCAACGGGGACGGTGCCGAGCGGCTGATCAAGCCATAGTCAACGTGTCGGCCTTCGCGGCCGCCAGTGCGGTCACCATTCCGCCTGGCACGCTGTAGCTTTCCAGCGTGCCGTCCGTATCCTCAACCCACCTCTCCCGGCTCGCCCCCGCTCTGGCGGGCCGCTACAGCCTCGAGCGCGAGCTCGGCCGCGGCGGCATGGCCACCGTCTGGCTGGCCGACGACCTCAAGCACCACCGCAAGGTGGCCATCAAGGTCCTCCGCCCAGAGCTCGGCTCCCTGCTCGGCCCCGACCGCTTCGCCCGCGAGATCCGGATCGCGGCGGGCCTCAACCATCCGCACATCCTCCCGCTCCACGACTCCGGGCTGGTGCCCGCCTCCGCGGGTGGCGGCGACCTGCTCTACTACGTCATGCCCTTCGTCGCAGGCGATTCGCTGCGGCGGCGGCTCGCCCGCGAGGGGCCGCTCCCGATCGACGACGCCATCCGCCTCATCCGGCAGGTCGCCGCCGCATTGCATCACGCGCACCTCCAGGGCGTGATCCATCGCGACATCAAGCCGGAAAACATCCTGCTGCACGAGGGCGAGGCCATGGTGGCCGACTTCGGCATCGCGCTCGCGGCCGGCGCGGCGGCGGATGAGCGGCTCACCGAGTCCGGTCTCATGCTGGGAACACCGGAGTACATGAGCCCCGAGCAGGCGACCGGCGAGCGCGAGCTGGATGCCCGGAGCGACGTGTACAGCCTCGCCTGCGTGCTCTACGAGCTCCTGGCGGGCGAGCCGCCGCACCCGGGCGCCTCGGCGCGGATCGTGATCGCCAAGCGGTTCACCGAGCCGATCCCGCGGGTGCGCCGCCTCCGGCCGGCGGTACCGGTGTCGGTGGAGCAGGCGCTCGTGAGGGCGCTGGCACTCGAGCCGGTCGAGCGATTTCCGACAGCCGCGGCGTTCGCGGAAGCGCTCATCGACTCCAGCGGAGGGCGGCTCCCGGCCGCCGTCGGTGGCGGTGCTGCCGTTCCTCAACCTGAGCGCCGACCCCGACAACGAGTTCTTCGCCGACGGGATTACCGAGGACGTGATCGCCCAGCTCTCGAAGATCCGCTCGCTCAAGGTGATCTCGCGCGGCTCCGTCATGGGGTTCAAGCAGCGGGAGCAGAATCTGCGGGAGATCGGTGTCGCCCTCGACGTCGAGACGCTGCTCGAGGGCAGCGTCCGCCGCGCCGGCGACCGGGTGCGGATCGTCGCCCAACTCCTCGACGCGGCGACCAGCCAGCATCTCTGGGCCGAGACGTACGACCGCCAGCTGACCGACATCTTCGCGATCCAGACCGACGTTGCGCTGCAGATCGCCGCCGCGCTCCGGGCGGAGCTGTCGCGGGATGAGCGAACTCGAATCCGCCGGGAGCCCACGGCCGACGTCCGGGCCTACCAGCTCTACCTCCAGGGGCGTCACTGCTACACCCGGTACACCGAGGAGAGCATCCGGAAGGGCATCGATTACTTCAAGGAGGCGATCGCGGGGGATCCCGGGTATGCCATGGCCCACGTCGGGGCCGCCCTGGCCTATGCCGAGCTGGCGGCGGGAGCGGGCGGCGGCACGCTGCGGCCGGACGAGGCGTACCACGAGGGCATGGAGGCCGTCTCGGCGGCGCTCGAGCTCGACCCCGACCTGGGCGAGGCGCACGCGGTGCTGGCGCTCCTCCGGATGGTGCACGACTTCGACTGGGCCTGGCGCCGAGGCGGAATTCAAGCTGGCGCTCGAGTTGAGCCCGGGCGCCGCCGACATCTACGATCACTACGGCTGGCTCTGCGGCGCGATGGAGCGGTACGACGAGGCGCTGGCGCTGGTGCGGCGCGCGCAGGAGCTCGACCCGCTGACGCACCGGGCGGACGTCGCCTCCACCCTCTTGCGGGCGGGCCGGAACGAGGAGGCGTTGCAGGCCGCGCTCCGCGCAGTCGAGTTCGATCCCGAGTACGGGCGAGTGCGCTCCACGCTGGGGTGGGCCTACCTGAAGTCGGGGATGCCGGATCAGGGTCTGGCCGAGCTGGAGCACGCGGTGCGGGCTCGCGCCCGGGCACACGTTGTACCTGGCGCAGCTCGGCGAGGCCTACGGGCTGACGGGGAGGACCGAGCAGGCCCGGGAGATATTGCGGCGGCTGGAGGATATGTCGCGCGAGCGTTACGTGTCGCCATACCACATGGCGTACGTGTATACGGGGTTGGGGGAAGATGATACGGCGATCGGGTGCCTGGAGCGGGCGTATGAGGAGAGGGGAGGAAGTGTGTACGGGGTGAAGGGGTCCTTCCTCTTTACGACGCTGCGGCCGCACCCGCGGTTCCGGGCGCTGCTGGCGAAAATGAACCTGGGCGACCGTGAGTCACCCTGAGCGAAGCGAAGGGGCGAAGCGTCGCCGCCGGGCTGGTATGCCCGTTACGAGATTGGGGCTTGATCTAGCGCGCTCCAGGTTGCCTATACTGTTCAGAGTCGCGATCCGCCGCATGCCGGCGGGTCAGGGTATTCCCGAGGCCCCCAACGGCGGCCTCCCAGCTGGGGACACGAGATGACGAGCATCAAGCAAACCACAGCGCCGAAGTCGCGCGCATCCACGACCGCGGCCAAGGGCTTCGCCGCCCAGAGCGCCACGACCCCGCTGGCGCCGTTCAGCTTCGAGCGCCGCGCCACCGGGCCGCGCGACGTCCGGATGGAGATCCTCTTCTGCGGGGTGTGCCACTCGGACCTGCACCTCGCCCGCAATGAGTGGGACATGACTGCATACCCCATCGTGCCGGGTCATGAGATCGTAGGTCGGGTGACGGAGGTGGGCGCCGAGGTGAAGAAGTTCGCCCCGGGCGACCTGGCGGCGGTGGGCTGCATGGTGGACTCCTGCCGTACCTGTCCCGAATGCAAGGCCGGACTGGAGCAGTTCTGCGAGGTCGGGATCACCCTGACCTATAACAGCCCTGAGAAGCAGACCGGCCTGATGACCTACGGCGGCTATTCTGACAAGATCGTCGTGGACCAGGACTTCGTCCTTCGGGTCCCTGACCGGCTGGATCCGGCCGGCGCGGCCCCACTGCTCTGCGCCGGCATCACCATGTATTCCCCGCTCCGGCATTGGGAGGCGGGCGCCGGCAGCCGAGTCGGCATCGTCGGGCTCGGCGGCCTGGGCCACATGGGCGTCAAGCTGGCCCACGCGCTCGGTGCGGAGGTGACCCTGTTCACGACTTCGCCCGACAAAGCCGCGGACGCCAAGCGCCTGGGAGCCGACCAGGTGGTCATCTCCCGCGACGCCGATCAGATGGCGAAGCAGGCCAACCGGTTGGATCTCATCGTGGACACCGTGGCCGCGTCGCACGACCTCGGCGCCTACCTCAACCTGCTCAAGCGTGACGGCACGCTTTGTCTCGTCGGCGTGCCGGAGCACCCGCACCCGCCGATCGAAACGTTCCAGCTCATCCTGAAGCGCAGGAAGCTCTCCGGGTCGCCGATCGGAGGGATCAAGGAGACGCAGGAAATGCTCGACTTCTGCGCCCAGCACGGGATCGTGTCGGACATCGAGCTGATCCCGATCCAGGGGATCAACGAGGCGTACGAGCGGATGCTGAAGGGGGATGTGCGGTATCGGTTCGTGATCGACGGAGCGTCGATGGGGCAGCAGTAGCATTAGCGAGTCACCCTGAGCGAAGCGAAGGGGGCATGCTTCAAGCATGCCCCCTTCGCTTCGCTCAGGGTGACTGCGCTAATGAGTCCTCAGCCCCCCGCCCACCTCCAGTCCCGAATCTCCGGCAGATCGTCGCCGTACGCCGTGATGTACTGCGTGTGCTCGAGCAACCTGTCCCGGATCGCCTGCTTCGCAGACGCGGCCGTCGCGGCGAGCTTCGGAACCCGGTCGAACACGTCCGCCATCAGGTGAAATCGGTCTAGCCCGTTCCGGACGGTCATGTCGAACGGGGTCGTCGTCGTCCCCTCCTCGCGGTACCCGTGGACGTGGAGGTTGCCGTGGTTGGTTCGGCGGTAGGTCAGCCGGTGGATCAGCCACGGATAGCCGTGATACGCGAAGATGATGGGCTTGTCAGTCGTGAAGAGGGCATCGAAGTCGCGGTCCGAGAGGCCATGGGGATGCTGATCGGCGGGTTGCAGCCGCATGAGATCGACCACGTTGATCACCCGCACCTTGAGCTCCGGGGCCAGCTCGCGGAGCTGGCTGACCGCCGCCAGGGTCTCCAGCGTGGGCACATCGCCCGCGCACGCCATGACCACATCAGGCTCGGCGCCGCGATCGTTGCTGGCCCACTCCCAGATGCCGATGCCGGCCGTGCAGTGCTTGATGGCGGCATCGAGGTCGAGATACTGCAGCGCCGGCTGCTTGCCCGCCACGATGACGTTGACGTAGTTGCGGCTCCGAAGGCAGTGATCGGCTACGGAGAGCAGGGTGTTCGCATCCGGCGGCAGGTACACCCGGATCACGTCCGCCTTCTTGTTGACGACGTGATCGATGAACCCGGGATCCTGGTGCGAGAAGCCGTTGTGGTCCTGCCGCCAGACGTGAGATGTCAGCAGGTAGTTCAGCGACGCGATCGGCTGCCGCCATGGAATCTGCCGGGTCACCTTGAGCCACTTCGCGTGCTGGTTGAACATCGAGTCGACGATGTGAACGAAGGCTTCATAGCACGAGAAGAAGCCGTGCCGGCCGGTGAGCAGATAGCCTTCGAGCCATCCCTGGCAGGTGTGCTCGCTCAGGATCTCCATCACCCGTCCATCCGGACTCAGCTGCTGATCGTCCGGAGTCTGATCGGCCAGCCAGGTGCGCCCGGTGACCTCGAACAGCGCGTCCAGCCGGTTGGAGGCGGTCTCGTCCGGACCGAACACCCGAAAGTTCTGACGATCGACGTTCCGCCGCATCACGTCCCGGAGGAAACCGCCGAGCACGCGGGTGGCCTCCCCCGTCACCGTGCCGGGCTTGGGGACGTCGACGGCGTAGTCCTCAAAGTCCGGCAGCGCCAGATCGTCGAGCAGGAGACCGCCGTTGGCGTGAGGGTTGGCCCCCATCCGCCGGTCGCCCTCGGGGGCGAGCGCGGCCAGCTCCGGAATCAGGGCGCCGGCCTCGTCGAAGAGCTCGTCCGGTCGATAGCTCTTCATCCACTGCTCGAGCTGCCTGACGTGCGCTGGCTTCGTCGCCAGGTCGGCCAGCGGCACCTGGTGCGAGCGCCACGAGCCTTCCGTCTTCTTGCCGTCCACCGCCTTGGGCCCGGTCCATCCCTTGGGCGTGCGCAGGATGATCATCGGCCACCTGGGGCGCGTGGCCTCGCCGCTCGAGCGCGCATTCGTCTGGATCGTGCGGATCTCCGCCAGGACCGCATCCATCGCCTCGGCCATCGCCTGGTGCGCCGCCTCGGGCTCCGAGCCTTCGACCAGATACGGACGGTACCCGTAGCCCCGAAAGAGGCTCCCCAGCTCCTGCGCGCTGATTCGGGCAAGGACGGTCGGGCTGGCGATCTTGAACCCGTTGAGGTGCAGGATCGGCAGCACGGCGCCGTCGGTGACCGGATTGAGGAACTTGTTCGAGTGCCACGCCGTGGCCTGCGGCCCGGTCTCGGCTTCTCCATCGCCAACCACGCACGCCACGATCAGGTCCGGATTGTCGAACGCGGCGCCGTACGCATGGGTCAGCGAGTATCCCAGCTCGCCGCCCTCGTGGATTGAGCCGGGTGTCTCCGGCGCCACGTGGCTTGGAATCCCGCCCGGGAAGGAGAACTGCTTGCACAGCCGCTGGAGTCCGGCGAGATCCCGCGTCACCTCGGGATACCGCTCGGTGTACGTGCCTTCCAGGTAAGTATTCGCGACCATCCCGGGCCCGCCGTGGCCCGGCCCGGCGATGAAGATCACGTCGAGGTCGTCCCGCTTGATAATGCGGTTGAGATGCGCATAGATGAAATTGAGCCCTGGCGTCGTGCCCCAATGTCCCAGCAGGCGGGGCTTGATGTGCTTCAGGGTCAGCGCGTCCCTGAGGAGGGGGTTGTCGAGCAGATAGATCTGGCCGACGGAGAGATAGTTGGCGGCGCGCCAGTAGGCGTCGATCGCGTGCAGCTCGGCGGGTGACAGCGGTTTCTGGTCCATCGTGCTCTCCCAAGCATTCTGGTCACCTGTACGATAGCAAACTTCAGCTCGGGAGTCGGCAACGATGCGAGTGCTGGTGATCAACTGCGGCAGCACGACGCTCAAGTACAAGCTGTTTCAGGGCCGGGACGGCGAGCTCGAGCCGCTGGCGGCGGCAGTGGTGGAGACTACGGGTGGATATCACGCCGCGGTCGAGCAGGCGCTGGCGGCGCTCCCGGCGCCGGCGGATGTCATCGCCCATCGGGTGGTGCACGACGGCGGGCGTCTGCCCGATGTGGTCAGGATCGACGCCGAGGTGCTACGAATCCTGCGAGAGGTGACGCCCCTGGCGCCAATGCACAACGGGCCGGCCCTCGAGGGCATCGAAGCGACCCTGGGCTCGGGGGTGCCACTGATCGCGGCGCTGGACACGGCGTTTCACGCCACGCTCCCACCCCGGGCCTGGCGCTACGCCCTTCCCGAGCTCGCCGGCGTGCGCCGGTACGGATTCCACGGCTGGTCCCACCGATACGTCACCGAGCGGTACGCGGCGCTCACCGGCTCGTCCGCGCCCACGATCATCACGCTTCACCTCGGCGGCGGCTGCTCCGCCGCCGCCATCCTTCGCGGGCGCTCGGTGGACACGTCGATGGGCTATTCGCCGCTCGAGGGCCTGGTGATGGGCACTCGGGCCGGCGACCTCGACCCCGGCATCCTGACTCACCTGCTGCACGAGGGAATGTCGTTGCCGCGGCTCGAGCAGTTGCTGCAGCACGAGGCCGGACTCAAGGCCCTGGCGGGGACGGCGGACGTGCGGGAGTTGCTGGAGCGCAAGGACGCGGCGGCCGAGCTCGCGCTCGAGCTGTTCTGCTACCGCGTCCAGAAGTGCGTGGGAGCCTACCTCGCCGTGCTGGAAGGGGCCGAGGCCATCGTGTTCACCGGTGGCATCGGGGAGCACGCGCCGGAGATTCGGCGGAGAGTGTGCCAGCCGTTCGGCTGGGCCGGGCTGACCCTCGGCGTCGAGCGTAACCGGAGCAACGAGCTGCTGATCTCGGCTGAGGGATCGGGTCTGGCGGCGTATGCGATTCCGACTGACGAGGAGTATCTCATCGCCCGGGAGACGTTCCGGCTGATGGCTTCTCACGAGTCACCCTGAGCCCTGGCCTCGCCCAGGGTAAACTCCGCTACTCCCAAGGTGACTCGGCGAGTAGGCAGGTCCGCCTCAACCCTCCCGCTGCTCGCTGCCGTACTCGTCATGCCGCCGCCACCACTCATAGGGCGGAGTCTGCGGCCACCCCTCGGGCGAGTCCTCCCACTCCTCCTGCCGGCCGTACGGCGTCAGGTCGAGGAGGGTCCAGACGCTGCCCAGCGCCTCGACGCCACGCCCGTTGGTGAAGTAGGTGCGGTAGACGCTGTCGCCATCACGGAGGAAGACGCTGAGGCCGAATGTCTCGCCTTTGGGGGTCGTCACCCCGAAATCGTCGTTGAAGTCGCTCTCGGAGGAGGAATACCACGGAATGGCCCACCCCATCCGCTTCTGATAGGACTGGATCCTGGACCGCGGTGCGCGGGAGACGAGGGTAAAGGAGGTGTCACGGGCGTGCAGGTGGGCGAGGTGGGCGATCTGGTCCACAACCAACGAGCAGCCGGGGCAGCCGGCCGTGGGCCAGCCGCCGACGCCGGGCGCGAACATGAAGTGGTACACGATGAGCTGGCGGCGCCCCTCGAACAGGTCCAGCAGGCTGACGGTGCCGGCCGGGCCATCGAACACGTAGGGCTTGTCGATCTTCACCATCGGCATCCGGCGGCGCTCGGCGGCGAGCTGGTCGTGCTCCCGCGTCAATTGCTTCTCCTTCGCGAGCACCTGCTTGCTGGCAGCAAGCCACTCGGCTTGCGATACGACGTTGGGTAGTCGGGTGTGGCTCTGCGTGGTCATGTTGATGTCTCCTTGGCATGCGTCTCGGGCGCGGTCGACGGCCTCCGGAGGATGCCAGCGACACTCCGCCGGGCGCAAGCCCCGAAAGTCGCACTGTACGACGCGGGAACTTGCCAGGGAAACACGACAGTTGACACAAGCCGACGCGCGGCACCGGCCCCCTAGCACACCAGGCGCGCCGGCCCCATCTTCCAGCACCCCAAACAAAGCCCCGCATGCCCGAACTGCTCGGCCGGCTCCAATCCGCCCTCGCGGACCGCTATCGCCTTGACCGAGAGATCGGCGCCGGCGGCATGGCCACCGTCTACCTCGCGGAAGACGTTCGCCACGACCGACGCGTGGCGCTGAAGGTTCTCCGCCCTGAGCTCGCCGCCGTCATCGGCGCCGAGCGCTTCCTGGCCGAGATCAAGCTCACCGCTAACCTCCAGCACCCGCACATCCTGCCGCTGTTCGATTCGGGCGAAGCCGACGGCTACCTGTTCTATGTCATGCCCTTCATCGACGGCGAGTCGCTGCGCGACCGGTTGAACCGCGAGAAGCAGCTTCCCGTCGCCGACGCGGTCCGGATCGCGACCGAAGTGGCGGGCGCGCTCGACTACGCCCACCGGCATGGTGTCATTCACCGCGACATCAAGCCCGAGAACATCCTGCTGCACGATGGCCGCGCGCTCATCGCCGACTTCGGCATCGCGTTGGCCGCCAGCAAGGCGGGTGGCTCACGGATGACCGAGACGGGCATGTCGCTGGGGACGCCGCACTACATGAGCCCCGAGCAGGCGATGGGCGAGCGCGAGATCACTGCGCGCTCGGACATCTACGCGCTCGGCGCTGTGCTGTACGAGATGCTCACCGCCGAGCCGCCCTTCACCGGCGCCACCGCGCAGGCGGTGGTGGCCCGCGTGGTGACCGAGAGCCCGCGCCCGCTCGTCCCGCAGCGCCACACCATTCCGCGGCACGTCGAGGCCGCAGCGCTTACGGCGCTCGAGAAGCTCCCGGCCGACCGCTTCGCCACGGCCGCCGAGTTCGCCGAGGCGCTCAAGGACAAGACGTACACCTCTACCGTCTCGATGGAGGCGGCGGCAGCGTCAGTCCCCAAGCGCGGAGCTCGTCGACGGCCGGGCACTGCCGTGCTGGCCCTGGGTGCGGCACTGGCGGTAGCAATCGCCGCGGCGCTCTGGGGCTGGCTCCGGCCGGCGCCGGCACCCCTGCTGAGCCAGTTCAGCCTCGCGCTCCGTCCCAACCAGGCGCTGCAGCCGCCGCTGGGGACAGGCGGCGCGCGGATGACGCTCTCGCCGGATGGCCGGGCGCTGGTGTACAGCGGGCCGGGCGAGGGGGGGAACCGCCTCTGGCTCCGGCGGATCGACCAACTCGACGCCACGCCGATTGCCGGCACCGAAGGCGCATCGAGTCCCTTCTTCTCCCCGGACGGTCAGCGGGTCGGGTTCATCGGCGGCGGGACGCTGGTGCGCATCGCCTCGCTCGCGGGCGCGCCCACGGTGACGTTGACCGACAAGGCCAACACCACCTCGGGCGACTGGGGACCCGACGGATACATCTACTTCGAGGTGGACTCGGGCGTCGGTCGGATGCGCGCCGCCGGCGGGAGCATCGAGCCGGTCTACACGATCGTGCCCAAGAAGAAGGAGATCGCGGCCGAGTGGGTGCACGTGCTTCCCGGCGCGACCGGGCTGCTCTTCCGGCTCCGCCACGCCGGGCAGGGGCCGGCTGACTTCGAGATCATGGCGATGGCGTTGCCGCACGGTCCGGCGCACTCGCTGGTCCGCGGCATTTACGCCACGTACGCCCCGACGGGGCACCTCCTGGTGGTCACCGCGGACGGGAAGCTGATCTCCATCCCCTTCGACCCGAAGAAACTCGAGCTGACCGGCGCGCCCGTCGCGCTGATCGAAGGGGTCGGGGTGCGGAACGGCGGCTTCAACATCGACCTGGCACTCGCCGGCAACGGCACGCTGGCGTACACCACTGGCGGCACACTCGGCTCCCGCCGCGCGGTGTGGGTGAGCCGCGAAGGCATAGCGAGTCTGGTGGACCCCACGTGGGATCCGCAGGGCGTCATCGCTTCGGCCAGCCTCTCAGCGGATGGGAAGGCGGTAGCGGTCGATCTGTCGCGGGATGGTCGGCGGGACATCTGGGTCAAGCGGCTCCCGGAGGGACCATTTTCTCGAATCACGTTCGGGGACACCTCGAGCGTGCGTCCTGCCTGGTCCCCCGACGGCCGCGACGTCCTGTACATCACCGATCGGTCGGGCTCCGGCGTGGGGCCGGTGTACGCCCACCGGGCCGACGGGACGGGCACGCCGCGCCTGCTGCTTGCCAGCTTACCCACGTTCGATTTCGGCCAGGTCGCGCCGTCGCGGGATGGTCGCTGGCTGATCCTGCGAACCGCCCCCGTCGGGGCCGGGAGCACCGACATCCTTGGCCTCAAGGCCGGGGATACGACCCTGGTCCCGCTCGTCGCTTCGCCCGCCGCGGAGTTTTACCCGACGCTCTCGCCGGACGGACGCTGGCTGGCGTACGCCTCGAACGAATCCGGGACGAACGAGATCTACGTTCGACCGTTCCCCGAGACCGCGTCGGCCAAGTGGCAGGTGTCCACCGCCGCCGGAAACGAGCCCGTGTGGTCCAATTCCGGCCGGGAGCTGTTCTACATCAACGGCAAGTCGGAGATGGTGTCCGCCGAGATTCCGCCGGGCGCCACGTTCTCGGTCGGGCGGCAGCGGATCCTGTTCTCGGTCGCGGAGCTCGCCCGCGGCGGGCCCGTCCCGTCGTACTCC
The DNA here is from genome assembly GCA_963728705.1 of uncultured Gemmatimonadales bacterium. Classification (GTDB taxonomy): domain Bacteria; phylum Gemmatimonadota; class Gemmatimonadetes; order Gemmatimonadales; family GWC2-71-9; genus CAVVWJ01. The sequence continues at coordinate 26,107 of CAVSLY010000005.1, read as the reverse complement.
GTGAGTCCAGACGACAAGCGATTCCTGATGGTGCGCGAGGGCGAGACGGCACAGCAGAGCGAGCTGATCGTGGCGGAGAACTGGCTGGAGCAACTGAAGGGACACGCGGAGAAGTAACCGAGAACCGGACCCGCCTGGCCGCCTATCCCGGAAAGAACCGCTGGTGCAGTAGCTCCAGCACCGCCCGATCGAGCCCGGGCGGATCGAAGGCGAGCGCGACCTCGCGCCCGACGTGGCGGACCACCCGGCCGCGCACCTCGATCGCGGTGTCGGCATCGATCTGGAGCGCGCCTTCGATCCGGCTCCCGATCGCCGGCGCCGACTCGAAGCGCGTGAGGGCGTAGCGCAGGCCGACCGCGCTCACGTCGCGGAGCGGAGTGCCGGTGCCCGACGCGTCCGCGGCCAGCGGAATGGGCAGCCGAGGCGCCGCCCGGCGCTCGCGGTGGCGCTGCAGCAGGGCGGAGCGCTCCGTCTCGATGTCCGCCCCGGTCGGCCAGAGGCCATCGGGGAACAGCGCGAGGCCGGCGCGATCGATCCGGCCGATCCGCGCCTCCAGCCCGATCCGGTCTCCGGTTCGAAGCACTACCGTCCCGCTTACTTGCTGATTCACGCTCCAGGCGCGGCTCCCCGGCGCCGGCTCGACCCGGAGGCCGCCGAGGCCGAGATCGCGCACGGCGCAGCGAAGGCCATCGAGCTCGAGCAGCGCCGGTGACGTGCGGCGATATTCGGCGCGCTCGAGGGCCCTCCGATCGAGGTGCGAGGCGGTCCAGCGCTCGGGCTGCGGCGTCATTGGCGCTCGCCGCCCGCGTGCATGGCGAGGGTGTCGGCGGTTGTGGCGTGGGCGGCGGGCATGGGGGCTCCGGGTGCGTAGCGTGGGGCGACCTGCTCAATTTGGCCTGGCGTGCGGCGTACGGCCAGCGCGGCCTCAGCCCTTCCCGGATCCAGGCCCATGCTGGTAGCCCGACCCCAGTGCCGATATCCTTCCGTAGTCTTCACTTCCAGGCCCTCGCATGCTCTCGGTGCACGAACGTCTCGCGGCCTCCCTCGCCGACCGATATCGAATCGAGCGGCAGCCGGACGGCGGCCCGGTCCTCCTGGGACGGGGCGGCACCGCCACCGTGTATCTCGCACACGACCTCCGACACGACCGCGACGTCGCCCTCAAGGTGGTGCATCCGGAGCTCACCGCCTCGGTCGAGGCCGAGCGGTTCCTGCGCGAGATCCGCGTCGTCGCCCGACTCTCCCATCCGCACATCCTGCCGCTGTTCGATTCCGGCGTGGCCGACGGCCTGCTCTACTACGTCATGCCGTACCTGCGCGGCGAATCCCTGCGCCGACGGCTCCAGCGGGAGAGCCGGCTCCCAGTGCCGGTCGCCCTCGGGATCGCGCGCGAGGTAGCCCTCGCCCTGGACTACGCCCACCGCCAGGGCGTGATCCACCGGGACGTCAAGCCGGAGAACATCCTGCTCGAGGACGGCCAGGCGGTCGTCGCCGATTTCGGCGTGGCCGCCGCTATACAGGTCGTCGCCGCCGAGGAGAAGCTCACCGAGTCCGGCCGCGCGGTCGGCACGCCGGCCTACATGAGCCCCGAGCAGGCCGGCGGCGACGGCCAGCTTGACGGCCGGAGCGACATCTACAGCCTCGGCTGCGTGGTCTACGAGATGCTCGGCGGGGAGCCGCCGTTCACCGGCTTCACCCCGCACGCGGTCATGGTCCAGCAGGTCGTCGCCGCGCTGCCGCCGCTCGGTCCGCGTCGTCCCGAGGTGCCCGAGCCCATCGTGCGGGCGGTGGAGCGGGCCCTCGCCAAGGAGCCGGCCGAGCGCTTCGCAACGCCGGCCGATTTCGCGGCCGCGCTCGAGGAGGCCCGTGCGTCCGGCAGCCACGGCGGCGTGGCCGTTCTTCAGCGCCCGTCGCGGCGCGTGGCTGCGCTCGCGGCGGGCGGCGCGCTGATCGCGGCGGTCGTGCTGGCGCTGGTGTTCGGATTGCCCGGGCGGGGAGAGGACAGCGCCGAGGCGCGCGCCATCGCCGTGCTGCCGTTCCAGAACCTGGGCGCGACCGAGGACGGCTACTTCACCGACGGCATCACCGAGGAGATCACCAGCCGGCTCGCGATGCTGCCGAGCCTCGGCGTCATCTCCCGCACCAGCGCCGACCAGTACCGGGCCAGCGGCAAGCCGCTTAAACAGATCGGCAAGGAGCTCGGCGCCGACTACATCCTCGAGGGCAGCGTCCGGTGGGAGAAGACGCCCGGCAAGCCCAGCCGCGTGCGGGTCACGCCGCAGCTCATCCGCGTGTCCGACGACCGCCACCTCTGGGCGGGCCAGTTCGACGAGACGCTGGAGGAGGTCTTCACGGTCCAGTCGCGGATCGCCGAGCAGGTGGCGACCGCGCTCGATGTTGCGCTCCAGCCGACGCAGCACGCGGTGCTCGCCGCCAAGCCCACGTCGAACCTGCGGGCCTACGATTTCTATCTCCGCGGCAACGACTACTTCGGCCGTGCCGGCGATCCCGGCGGCCTCCGCAACGCGGAAGAGATGTATGCCCGGGCGACGGAGCTGGACCCCGCGTTCGCGCTGGCCTTCGCCCGGCTGGCCCGGAGCCACATCTGGCAGTTCCAGCTCTTCTCCGACCGCACTGAGGCCCGGCTGAACCTGGCGCGGCGCGCGGCCGACTCCGCGCTCGCGCTCCAGCCCGACCTGCCGGAGGGGCACCTCGCGCGGGGCCAGATCCACTACTGGGGAGAGCTCGACTACGAGAAGGCGCTGGCGGAATTCCGGACGGCGCTCAAGGGCGACCCCGGCAACGGCGACCTGGCCTGGGCCCGCGGCCTGGTGGAGCGGCGACTCGGCCGCTGGATCGAGGCGCAGGCGGACCTCAAGCGGGCGGTCGACCTCGACCCGAGGTCGCTGGTCAAGAGCCTCGACCTCTTCGAGCTGCACCTCCGCCGGCGGCAGTACGCTGAGGCCGAGCGCTACGTGAACCGGGTGTTGGAGCTCGAGCCCGACTCGCCCGGCTACATCTTCAAGGCGCTGCTGATCGTGTCCCGTGACGGCGATCCCGCCGCCGCCAACGCCGTGCTCGAGGAGGGCATGCGCCGCGCGGGCACCGAGGCGATGGCGTACTGGGTGCCGCAGTTCGACTTCGGCGCCTCGCTCTGGCGGGGGATGGGCCGCCAGATGCGGACAGCGGTGAACGCCGTCACCCTGGACCGCTTCACGCTCGGATTCCAGCGGGTACTATCTCGCGAAGGGGAGAATCCGGCGGTTCAACGGCGACGCGAGCGCCGCGCGGGCCTACTTCGATTCGGCGGCCCGGGTTCTGGAGCCGAGGAGCCGCGCCCGGCCGGACGATCCAGGGCTCCATGCGACGCTCGCCGTCGCCTACGCCGGCGCGGGCCGGCGCGAGGACGCCATCCGTGAGGGCCGGCGCGCGGTCGAGCTGCGGCCGGTCTCGAAGGACACCTGGTACGGGGTGGACATGCTCCGGAACCTGGCGGTGGTGTACGCGATGCTGGGCGAGGCGGACTCGACGGTGAAGGCGCTCCGGACGCTGCTGGCGTCCCCCTCGTGGATCTCGGTGCCGTTGCTACGGGTCGATCCGACGTGGGATCCGGTTCGGCGAGATCCAGGCTTCCAGGCGCTCGTCGCTACCCCTGCTGCACCGTCCGGCCGACGATCACCGTGATGTTGTCGCTCCCGCCGTCGTCGAGCGCCTCCTGCAGCAGTGTCTCGCACGCCTGCTTCGCCGACGTCATCGAGCGAAGCACGTCCCGGATGCGTTCGTCGGTCACGTGCCGGGTAAGTCCGTCGCTGCAGAGGAGCAGCACCTGACCCCAGGTCATGTCGAAGCGGGTGACCGTGGGGTGGGTTTCGCTGCCGCCGATCGAGCTCGTGAGCCTGTGCGCCAAGTCGGACTCGGCCGCCTCCTCGGCCTTCATGGCACCGACGTCGACCATGGCCTGTGCCATGGTCTGGTCGCGGGTGATCTGGGTCAGCTCGCCGTTACGAAGCAGGTAGCAGCGGCTGTCGCCCACCTGGAGCAGGTAGCCGCGCGGCCAGACACCGAGATAGAGGGTAAGGGTCGTGGCCATGCCGCGATAGTTGGCGTCCTCCTCGCCGAGGCGGAGGAGCTCCGCGTGGCTTTGACGGGCACCTTCCTGGAGGGCGTCGAGCAGCGCCTGGTCATCGTCCTCGGCCTGGCCGAAGTAGCAGCGGGTGGCGCGTGAGACGTAGCGGGTGACCGCCCCGAGTGCCATGCGGCTGGCGGTCTCGCCTCGGGCCGCGCCGCCCACGCCGTCGGCCACCATCGCGAGGGAGGCGAGCCGCTCGCTGTCGGCCATGAGCTCGGCGGCGTCGGGGATGCTGGAGAACCGGAGCACGAGCTGCTTCCGGAGGGAGCAGAGGACGAAGTGGTCCTGGTTGTCCTTGCGGACCTTGCCGGGATGGGTCACACCGTGGACGTCGATCTCGTCCTCGCGGGGTTTGCGGGTGACGGGGGCGTCGGCGGTGGTGGTGTCGGGTGCGGGCATGCGGGCTCCGGGTGTGTGGCGTGAGGCGCTACGATCAATCTGGCGACCAGTGCTGCGTCGGGCTACCCACCCGGACGATCCGGCACCCGCACCTGGCGCGACCGCAGCACCTGACACGCGCCGGCATGGCCAGCGCCTAGCGTTCCTCCTCCCCGGGCGGTATGGTAGGGCTCTACCCCAATACAAGGTCAGTCAGGGAGCCCACCATGGAATGGTCAGGCGCTCCGGATACCATCGACGCCGGGCGCGAGCGTGACGACTCTCAAGAGTCCCGCGAAGCTCTTCAGCGCGCGGTGTTTCCCCGATATCAGGTGGCAGACGAGATCGGTCGCGGCGGCATGGCGTTCGTCTACCGCGGCTGGGACACCACGGAGCAGCGGGCCGTGGCATTCAAGGTGCTCAGGCGCCACCTCGGCCTCGCGGTCGGTCCCTCGCGCTTCCTCCGCGAAGTCCGGCTGCTCACTCAGCTGCACCACCCCGGCATTCTGCCGGTCCTGGATTCCGGCCACACCGAGACCCTCTACTACTTCGTCATGCCCCTGGTTGAGGGGGACACGCTCCACGCGCGCCTGGAGCGCGAGCCCCAGCTTCCGCTCGACCAAGTGCAGCAGATCGTCTCCCAGGCCGCGGCGGCCCTGGACTACGCCCACGACGCCGGCATCATCCACCGCGACATCAAGCCGAGCAATCTGTTCCTGAGTGCGGGGCAGACGGTGATCGCCGACTTCGGGATTGCCAAGGATCTCTCCCCGACGGCCGACGAGAGCACCACCAGCACGGGTCTCGTGGTGGGCACCGCGCTTTACATGAGCCCGGAGCAGGCGGACAGCCAGCACCAACCCGACCGCCGCGCCGACATCTATTCGCTCGGCTGCGTCGCCTACCAGATGCTGGCGGGTGAGCCTCCGTTCACCGGTCCCAGCCCGCAGGCGATCGTGGCGCGCCACCACTCGATGGCCGTGCCGTCAGCGCGTGTGGTGCGGCCCGAGCTGCCCGCGGGCGTCGACCCGGTCATTCGGAAGGCGCTGTCGAAATCTCCCGCCGACCGGTATCAGCGGGCGGGTGACTTCGCCAGCGCGCTGTCCGACCCGGCCAAGCTCGCGGCCGCGGCGCGCGAGGCCGAGGCGGAGCGCCGGCCGGGTCGGCGCTGGAGGTGGCCCCTCGCGGTGCTGGGCCTCGTCGCCATCGTCCTGGCTGCCGTCCTGCTCCGTCCCGCCCGCCCGCTGGCGCCGGAACGGGTCGTCGTGTTCCCGATGGAGGAGACGCCGCCCGCCGCCAACCAGGAGGGCGTCGGGATTGAGGTCGCCCTGATGATCGGGAGCGCGCTTGAGTTCACCGATCCGCTCGAGTGGATTGATGGCCTGCCGCTCCTCGACAGGCGTGGCCGTCGCGATGCTGCCCCGCTGACGCCGCGCGAGGCCCGGCGGATCAGCCGGTCCGCTCGGGCGCGATGGTACGTGGACGGCAGCGTGATTCGTCGGCAGGATTCCGTCACCGTAGTCCTGCGCTTGAACGACGCAGCCGGAGATTCGGTCGTGGCCCGCCGCAGCGCGACCCGCATTGCGCCCCAGGCCGCCCAGGCCGGCCTCGATGCGGTGAACCAGCTGCTGCCGCAACTCCTCGCGCCGGGACAACGGCTCGGCGATCTGTCTGCACTGGCGGATCGTCGCCCCGCGGCGGTGGCGAGTTGGCTGGAGGGAGAGCGCGAGTACCGCCGTTTCAATTTTGCGGCCGCTCTGGAGTTCGAGCGCCGAGCCGTGGCCGCGGACTCCGCACTCGCGGTGGCAGCGCTCCGTGGCGCGCAGGCCGCGAGCTGGCTGAACGATATGCCCGAGGCCGGCGCGCTGGCGCGGTCCGCGGTCCGTCACGTGTCCCTCCTGCCCCCGCGGATGGCGGACTTCGCCCGCGGCCTCGATGCCTACGTGGCCGGGCAGGCCGACTCGGCCGTGCACTGGCTCAGCCTCGCGATTCGGCGAAGCCCGCAGTGGACCGAGGCCCACATGGCGCTGGGGGAGGTCTACTATCACCTCCTGCCGGCAATGGACGGTCCGCCCGATTCGCTGGCGCAGTTCGAGTTCGCTCAGGCCGCCGCGGACACCGGGTTCTCGCCGCCCCAGTTCCACCTGGCCGAGATCGCGGTTCGCCGGGGTAACCCGGCCGCGGCCGAGCAGGCGGTCGGGCGTTTCATGCGGCATGCCCAATACGACAGCAGCGGGGCGGAGCTCGCGGCCATGCTGGCGTGTGCCCGGGGTGGCAGGAGTGCGGTCGGGTGGCCCAAGCTCGCCGCCGCGTTGCCGCTCGAGGCGCTGAGGGCGGCGATGATGCTGGCCGTGGGTGGGGCCTTCCTCGGATGCGCGGAGGACGGCTTCCGTGCCGTGCTCGAAAACCACCAGGCGCCGATCGGGGTCCGCTGGGGCGGGTTCCTCGGGCTCCAGGGCGTGCTCGCAGCGGAGGGCCGCACCAGCGAGCTGCGCTCACTGATGGACACGGCCAGCGGATTGGATCCCTCGGCCGCCCAACTCTATCTGCTCGATGCCCTCGCCGGGGTGGATGTCGGTGCCGATGCTTCCGCGGTCGCGGAGCGATTGGGCCTGCAAAGGAACGCCGAGACCCGGCCGTTCACCCTCTGGCTCCTGGGATCATGGCATGCCCGGAACGGCGACCGCGCCGCAACGGACGCCCTCCGGAAGGCGCTGGGAGCCGGCCCGCCGGATCCATGGGCGGCTCGGTTCGCGGAGGTCCTCGGGGCGCGGCTGCTGCTGCTCGACGGGGACACCGCGGCCGCGATCGCCCGGCTCCGCCCCGCGCTCAGCGTCGGCCGGCGCGACGCGCTCGACTGGAACGTGGGCGAATCGCTCGCGGCGGATCGCCTCCTGCTCGCCGAACTGCTCTTGGCGCGGCGGATGCCGGCGGAGGCGCTGGCGGTCGCCGGACTGTTCGACCACCAGGCGCCAGTCGTCTTTCTGCCGTTTCTCCCCGCCAGCCTCGTCATCCGTCGCCAAGCGGCACTGGCCCTGGGGCGGACAGCCGAGGCCCGCCGCTTCCAGGAGCGTCTGCTGGCGCTGGGACAGCGCGCAGGCGGGACAACCGCAGCGTTAACCACACCCACCGCGGAGGCACCATGAAATGGAGACGCTGGCTCGCCGGATTCGGAATTGTGGGCATCGCGGTGGCCGTGCCGTCGTGCGGCGGCGGAGGTCAGCAAGGTGGCAGCAATGCCCCGGCAGTGCAGGCGACCGATCCCGAGATTGCGCAACTCAGGACAGATGTCGACGCGCTCAAGGCCCTGCGCGACAGCCTGGCAACGCTGCTCAAGAAGGGCAACAACTCGGATGAGAACCTGAACGTGTGGCTGAAGGAGCTGGCGGAAGGGGTCTGCCAACTCGAGAGGAAGGCGCCCGCGAACTGGGGCCTGGATCCCGCGAAACGGTACTGCAAAGGGCCCGGACCGGGCGACAAGAAGCCGCCGCCGGCATTCCCGCCGCAGTGAGCGGAGGTCGGCAGTGCAGCGACGGTTGAAGATGGCTGGGCCACGGCCTCGAGCAGGTCCGGGGCTGTGGTCCAAGCCGGCCCTAGCGATCCTGCTCCTCGCGGTCACCGGGGCCGGCGGCGCTCCACCGGGCGTGACGGAGATCGAGATTGTTCCGTCGCGGGTCGTGGTTGGATCGGATCCCTCGCACGCGACCTCGTTCGAGCTCGAGGCCCGGCTGTGGGCCGGGAAGTCGACCGACCGCGAGAGCATCGTGGAGTCCGACGGCTACGTGCTGCATTGGACCGTCAGCCAGACTTGGCTGACGCTGGTGAGCAAGAAGGGATTTCGGGCTAGGTTCGAGATTGCCGCCGGCGCGGTGGCGTCCGGGCCGGCATTCGTCCAGGTGACGGCCGACGGCGAGACGACGAACCCCGGTGCGGAGATCGTTCTCGCGCCGGACGGGCTCAAAGGCACGGATGGTGTGGAGGCGGCGTACGTTCCCGACCGGGCCCCCGATGTGGTGGTCGTGAGCGGTGATCGAGGTTCCAGCCAGGATCCTTGTGTATCGATGTCCGCGTTCGTCAAGCGCTCGACGCTCGGGCCGCTGAACGCCAAGTGCAGCCACGATGATGCCGGCTGGGGCGCCGCCGTGCTGTCCGTGGATCACGGTCTGGTGCTCACGCCGGTGACGTGGACGCCCGGAGCGGACCCGGTGATTGACGCCGCCGCGCTGCAGGGTCCTCCACGCGTGCTTCCTCTGGCCCTGCGGGTGATGGTTGCCCCGGACCCTCTTGACCCCATCGACCCCGTCAAGCTCACGGACTCGGTCCGCAAGATTGCGACCGACGACATCTCGGCAGCGGACTCCCTCCTCGCCGAAAGTCGCGCGGGAATCCGGCTCGAGACCGTCCCGAGCGTGGTGATCACCGTGTTGGATCTGGTGGAGATCGCCAGTTGCGCCGCCGGGGATGCACTGACCTCCACGCATGACGCAGCCGGCGTCCTCAACGTGTACTACGTGAACACCCTGTTCGACCTGCGCGGACGAGCCTGCGACCGGCACGATGGGCGCGCTCAGGACGTGATCTACGTCGGATGGGACAAGCAGCAGTCGACGACGTTGATTCACGAGATCGGCCACACCCTTGGCCTCACGCTGCCTGGGGAGGGACACACCGATACAATTCGGGGACTCGACCGCACCAACATCATGACGAGCGGCGACCGTGACACCGATCGCGGTGGACGCCGGCGGCTGACGGTCGGGCAGGTGTTTCGCATGAACGCAGACTCCGGCTCCTGGCTCAATTGGGCGTCGAATCACATAGGGGGTCTGGCGAAGCCCGTGCGTGAGCCGACGGCCCTTCGGCTCCACTGCCAATGCGGATCCGATGACCCCGTGGCGGGCTGTCCGGGGATTGGAGACGACGTGGCGGCGCGAAGCGCCAGGCCGGATGGCATCCGTGCATGGGACTGTCTCGATCAAGTGTGGCTCGACGTGGACGAGACGGAGGAGCCGGTCGGGGTGGTCGCGGGCCGGCGTTGGGGCACGCCGCCCGGGACCTGCCGCACCGATCTGCCCGGAAAGACCGAGCACCACTTGGGCGCGACCCTCGTCCGATTCGACAATCTCACGCGTCCCGGGGCGTGCGCGGCATGGGCGGCCATCTTTTTCCGGGAGCACGCTGTGCGCTTCCTCCCGCTGGCCGAGCCCGCCGTGGTGTTCACGCAGGCGGCGGACGAGATCGTGGCGTCAGATCCCCCTCCCGACCGGGTCGACGTCCCGGTGGACGTGTACTACCCCTCGTCGGCCAAGAAGGCTGTGCGGCTCGCGGTCCAGCAGGCGATGCAGGTCTTCGGCCCATCGAACCGGAGCGGGATCCGGCTTCAGTTTCAGAAGAAGGAAGGCGTATCCTGCCCCCAGGTCTCCCTTGCGTCGTCCAAGCTCGAGATCTGCTATCTCTCCGGCGGCACCCAAGAGGCCAGGCTGACGGGCCGCCACATCGATGTGCTCGGCGGGCATGCGGAGAGCACGGTCTCCCACTTCCTGGGCCAGGCACTCGGCCTTCCAGTGCTGACAACGACGGGTCAGGGGTTCACGGCCAATGTCATGCAGGCCAATCCCAATGCCCGGGGACAGAAGCTGACGCTGAGTCAGGTGTTCCAGATCAACGCTGTTCTGGATTCCCAATTGTGCGGAGGCTCGCCCTGCCCGGCCCTCAGCCCGGACGTCTCCCCATGACGTCGCGCGGACGGGCCGTCCTGGTGCTGATGCTGGGGCTCGCCGGCTGCGCGCGTCTCTCGACGGCAGAGAAGGGCGATATCCGGCGCTGGCTCCTGTGCGAGGAATGCACCGAGGGAGAGTTGGCTCGCGTCGTCAAGCTGGGCGACCGCGCGGTGCCGGCGTTGGCGGAGGCGCTCCGGGGACCCTCGGATTCGGGGCGCAACAACATGCGGGTGCAGACCGAGGCGGTGCATGCCCGCATCGGCCTCCCCGCGATTGCCGGGCAGGAGTATTCGAACCACTACGAGAACAACTACATCGCGACCTATCAGCTGCGGGCCATCAGGGCGCTGACGGCGATCGCCACGGAGCGCGCCCATGCTGCACTGGTGGCCGGGCTGGCGCGGGACACGAGCTTCCGTGCGGATGTGCGGCGAGCCCTCGGGGCGGCGGCGAAAGTCGCCCTCTCCGTGGTGGGCGACAGCCAGCATGCCGCAGTGGATTCGCTGGTCAGGGTAGATCCCGTCGTCCTGGTCCGGGATAGCACGACCGGTCAGGGATTGAGCAAGGTGCCGGTCGCGTTCCGGGTCGACTCCGGCGGCGGCAACGTCAGCGACTCGATTCGCCTCACCGACTCGGCCGGACAAGCGACGGTCAAGTGGCAGATGGGAGATTCAGCGACCATCAACGTCCTCCGGGTGATCGCGGGTGGACGGCTGCGGCGCCTCCGAGCGTTCGGGCACGTGCCCGGATTGCGCGTCGTCTTCCTGGTCCAGCCAGTCACCGGGACCGCGGGGCAGCCCCTCGCGCCGCCGCCCCGAGTCGCGGTCCAGGATGCGTGGGGTGCGATGCAAGCCGGCTTCAACGGGGTCACTCAGGTTGACGTGGTGGGCAGCGTGGTCCATCGCGCCGACACCATCGTCGCGGGCGAGGCGGTCCTGAACAACTTCATTATGCCGGTTCCGGGCGTCGGGTTCCGGATCATGGTCAGCACGACGGGTGCGACGTCAGCCGTGAGCGATTCGTTCGACATAACACCCTGAGCCTTCCCGCGGATCGTCGCCATCGGCTTTCCGCGATCAGCGCACGATCCGCCCCTGCTGCACCACGATCTCCGGCCGCTCGAGCACGCGGATGTCCTCGAGCGGATCTCCCTTCACGACCACCAGGTCGCCCGCCGCACCAACTCTGATCGCCCCCGCGTCCGTCGCACCGAGCAGCGCCGCGGCGTCACTGGTGGCGGTGCGGAGCGCCTCCGCGGGGGAGAGTCCTGCCTCCGTGAGCGCCACCAGCTCGCGGGCGTTCCGCCCGTGAGGCAGCACGCCGGCGTCGGTGCCCAGCACGATCGGGACGCCTGCTCGCCGGAGCAGGCGGAACGACGCCACGACTTCGGGGCCGCCGCGTCTTGGACCGAGCGAGGCGAGCGTCGAGATCACCCGCACGCCCGAACGCGCGAGGGCCGCCGCGCCTGCCGAATCGACCACCGGCGTGTGGGCCAGCGCTCGCACGCCGTGCTCCGCGGCCAACAGCGCGCCGGCCTGGCCGATCGCGTGCGCGAACACCGGGCGCCGCGCCGCTTTGGCCACCACCATAACCGCGTCGAGCGGCTCGGCGCCGAGCTCGATCGAATCGGGATGGGCGACCGCATCCGCCGGCCACCCCGTGACGCACACCTTGAGGAGGTCGGCACCCGCCTCCAGGTCGGCGCGGGCGCGGGCCCCCGCTTCGGCGGCGCCGTGGACCGTCGCTCCGCCGAACTCGCACACGCCTCCGCGCTCGCCGATCCAGGAGCCGGCCGCGATGATCCGTGGACCCGGGACCTCGCCCTTGGCGATCCGGTCGCGGAGGCGGATGCCGGCGCCACCGGCCGAGCCGAGGTCGGCCACGGTGGTGAAGCCGGCAAGGAGGGTGGCACGGGCGTTCGAGTCGGGGTCGCCGGCAAGGGTGAGGTGGACGTGCGCGTCGATGAGCCCCGGGAGGACGGTGCGGTCCTTCAGGTCGATCACCTGGGCGCCGCGCGGCGGCTGCCAGCGGGGCTTCGGCGGACGCAACGCGACGATCTTTCCGCCGCTCACGACGATCGCGCCGTTGGCCCGCAGCGTCCCGCTGCGCACGTCGACGTAATGGCCGCCCAGCAGCACGAGCGTCGTGTCGGAGGGACCCAACGGGGCAGGGGAGCGCATGCCGGCAGCACCGCTCTTCCACCCGCCGAGAGCGGTGCAAAAGAGAAGCGCCGCCGGCGTCCGATGCCTGCGAAGCCACGTCACCATCGCACCGACAGGCAGCTCAGCCCGCCATCCATCTTCCGGTACTCCGACATCCCCAACGCGGTGACCTCGTAGCCCAGCGCGCCCAGCAGCGCCGCGGTCCGTGGATATCCTTGGGCGATCAGCACCACGTCGTTGACCGTGATGCAGTTGGCCGCATACTCCTCGCCCGCCGGCACCCGCACGACCTCCCATCCGCTCAGCGCCTCGTGTCCCGCGGCCTCCTCGCCGGCGAGCAGCCGTCGCGCGCCGAGCCAGGAGAGTCCGGTCTTGAGGTGAAGGAGGCCGGGCATTCGTCGGATGTCGATGACGCTCGACCCGAACCCGCGCTTCTCGAGCCAGGCGGCGAGCTGGGCTGCGCCCTCCGCGTTGGTGCGCGCCGAGAGCCCAATGAAGAAGTGCGGGCCCGCCTCGCACACGTCGCCGCCGTCTACTGTGCCCGGGGCGGTGATCGCGTCCAAGTCGGGAAACCACCGGCCGAGTGCCGCGCCGAGTGCCGCCACCTCACCGGCACGGCTCGCGGCGCCGGGCCGGGTAAGAATTGCGCCCCGATCGGTGACGATGGCGGCATCCTCGACGAAGGTGCTGTCGGGGAACCTGACGTCCGGCTCGAGTTGGAAGAGCGAGAGCCCCAGCCGCTCCAGCGTCTGGCAGTAGGCCGCGTGCTGCTCGAGCGCGAGCGCCAGGTCCGGCGGGCCCAGGCCCGAAGTGGTGATCCCGGCAGTGAAAGTCGCGGCGGGCGGACGGACGATGGCGCGTGTGAATCGCATCGCTAGCTCGCCCCTGCCCGAGCTCGCCTCGCGATCACGACCCTATACACCGGATAGCTGAGCCCCAGCAGCAGCATCGATTTCCAGCTGTTCCCCCAGTCGCTCACCACCGACCCCGCAAGGAATCCCACGGACCCCAGCACAGCGAGGCCCGTGGTGAACGGATACCCGGGCACCCGCCACGGCCTCGGCGTATCGGGCTCTTTGCGCCGGAGCGCGAACACGCTCAGAAACGACAGCGTGTAGTTGACGACGAAGAAGAACGCGCACAATGCCAGTACCGTGTTGACCGTGCCCGAGACGATGAACCCCGCCGCGACCCCGATGCTGGTCCAGTGCGCCACCGTCGGGGTGCCGCCGGCGTTCACCGTCTCGAACGCGCCGGGGAGCAGCCGGTCGCGGCTCATCGCCAGCATGACCCTCGGCGCCATCAGCGCGCACGCGTTCATGCCGCTCATGATGGAGATCAGCACCAGCAGCCGGATCACGAGGTCGCCCCGAGGGCCGAAGATCGCCTTCCCCGCGCTCGCGGCCACGAACGGGTCGCCTGCCATCCGTGCGATGCCGAGCACGCGGACGAACGCGACGTTCACCAGCACGTAGATCAGGATGACGAGGAGGACGCCGAGCACCATCGAGCGCGGGATGCCACGGCCGGGGTCCCGCGTTTCCTCCCCGAAGTAGAGCGGTCCGGTCCACCCGTCGTAGGTGTAGATCACCGCCTGCAGCGCCAGCACGACGGCCGTCACCAGCGCGACGCCCGAGGGCAGCGCCGCAGGCCCGGCGCCTGTCACCTCGGGCACGGGAACCAGCAGGCAGATCCCGATCAGGCTGCCGAACGCCAGCGCCTTGAGCGCGCTCAGGAGCTGCTGGGTGAGATCGCCGACCCGGATGCCGCGCCAGAGCAGCAGCCCGAAAAGGAGCACCAGCCCGACGCCTGCAGGCACCCGCCGCCCGGTCAGCGCGGGCACGAGGGGCTCGAGATACTCGGTGACGACCATCGCACCGAGCGCGATGGGTCCGCAGGTCGAGAGCCAATCGCTCCACCCGACCACGAAGGCCGGATACTCGCCGAGCCCACGGCGCACGATCGGGTACTGGCCCCCCGACTCGGCGACCATCGCGCCGGGCTCAGCCAACGAGGCGGCTCCGAGCAGCGCGTAGATACCGCCGACGACCCAGACCCCGATGAAGAGCGCCGGGCTGGGCAGCCGTGCAGCCACGTCGCCCGGCGTGCGCAGGATGCCGATCAGAATGGTGTTGCCGACGAGAACAGCGACCCCGAAGGAGACGCCGAGGACCTGGAGGAGCTTGCTCTGGCGAGCCCTCGGAATGAGCGGCTACCGGACCACGGCGTCGTGCACGCCGTCGATCACCACGCCTGCGCGAGCTGGGGGAGCTGCCACGAGGTTGTTGGACACAGACCCAAGATCGGGAACAGTCGACCGACCGTCAAGCGGTGCCCCGAGCATCGCGGAGCGTGGCAGCCGTCGCCGCCCGCTCCATCAGCCGCTTGTCCGCGAGGCGTCCTTCCCATGCCGCAAAGCTGTCCGTCGGCCCCCGCCACCGGATCTCCTCCACGTCCCGAAACAGCGGCGCGTCGGCCCTGAGCGTCGCCAGCAGCTTGAACAGCAGCGCCCGCTCGCGTTCCTTCCCGAGCACGTTCTCCGGAAACGTCTCGATCGGCCCGTACCGATTGAGCATCCGTGCGGCGCCGACCTTCCCGATGCCCGCGATGCCGGGGTAGCCGTCCTGCGCGTCCCCGACCAGCGCCAGATAGTCGGGAATCAGCACCGGCTCGACGCCGAACTTTCCACGCACCGCCTCAGCGTCGCGGATCTCCTTCGCCTTCCGGTCCACCTGTACCACGCGAGTGCCCTGGACGCACTGCGCCAGATCCTTGTCGTTCGCCCAGATGCATACCTGCTCCACGCGCTCATCCTCCGCCGCGATCCGCGCGGCCGAGGCCAGCGCATCGTCCGCCTCGAGCTCGACCATGGGCCAGACGGCAGCCCCCATCGCCGCGAGCGCCTCCTCGAGCGGATAGAACTGCGCCCAGAGAGCGCGCTCGATGCCCTCGCCGGTCTTGTAGTCGGGCCAGAGCTCGTTCCGGAACGACTCGATCACGTGGTCGGTCGCGACGCCGAGGTGCGTCGCACCACCCTCGATCATCTCGAGTACGGTGTGCAGCACGCCCGCGACGGCGCCGAACGGCTTGTCCTTGCCCTTGTTGAAACGACGCTGGCCGTAGAAGTGGCGGAAGAGCTCGTACGTGCCGTCGACCAGGTGAATGATCATGCGGTACTAATGGCTGGCAGTGAGCAGCGCCGCGAGCGCAAACGGCCGCCGGCCGTACGCCTGCTTCCAGTCGGGTCGAGTCTCCTCGAGGAGCAACGCCATGGCGGCACCGATGGGATAGAACGCGATTCGCCGTTGCCGGCCGAGCGCCAAGTGCTCCAGCTCTCGCCGGAGGCCACGCCGCGCCTCGCCGGCGGCCGCGCTGTACGGCTCGTAGTCGGCGAGGCGCTCGAACGCTGCCGATGGCCTCCCGGGATCGACGGCTGCCGCCCGCGCCGCGGCGTATTCGATGTAGCGAGCGACGCCTTCCTGCCAGAGCTGGAACTCGAAGTAGCGGTAGTCGGCGGCCGTGAGGTGGCCGCGCAGCGTGTCCCGGGCACTCACGACCACCTTCAGAGCACTGCTCCTAGCGCCCGGAGGCGCATCCAGCGCGTGGCCGAGGGCAGTCGCGAGGCCCCGCACCGCCTGCTGGACGGGAACAGAGTCGTACGGGAACGCGTAGTCCAGCATCCATTGCCCGGTGGTGTCGCCGCGGGCCAGAGCGAGCCGCGCCACGCCCGTGTAATAGTCGTGCCGAGAGGATTGCCATTGGTGAAAGTGCTCGTGCAGCAGCGTCAGCACCCACGCGGTCGACGACCTGCCCGTGCGCTCGGCGGATCCGATGACGATGGTGGGTTTCCCACTCACCGCGGGGAAAGTTGCCAGCAGGGTAGGGGGGAACTGCCTTGGACGAGTCCACACCTCACGCTTCAGCACGCTGTCGTAGCCCAGCCTGGCAAAGTCAGCAGTCGGTTCGGAATGGCCAATCAGAAACTCGACGGAATCGCTGACGAGCAGCACCCGCATGGGCGTGTCGCTCCAGCCGGGCCAGATCTCGTTCCCGAGCTTGTCCGCCAGCCGAATCGCCTCGGCGATCCGCACGCGATCGCGGCGCGGCACTTCCGCCTGGGCGTCACCAACCGTGGGAGTCGCGACGGTCGCGAGCAGCAGGAGACCCGAACCGTAGACGGACCGTCGCACCATTTAGTCTCCAGGGGAGATGCTCGCCACCTCGACGCACAAGGGGACATGCCTCAGGGTCTTCCCCCTTCGCTACGCTCGGGTGACTCGGGGCGGGCGACTTACCCGACGGCGACGAGCCGGACCGGACAGCCTTCGACTGCGGCCGGAATCCGATCCTCGAGCGCCGTCCCCTCGCCCTCCACGAAGATGTCGATGCAGGGCCCTTCCTCGCACACTCCGACCCCGGTCCCAACGACGCCGGGCAGGTCCATCCAGGTCGGCGACCACCGCGCCAGCACTTGCTCGATCACGGCCGGGTGACCGTGATTGCCTGTGCCTGATCCGAACAGGCAGACGCACCGAAGTGAGCGAGGCCAAAGCGCATAGTCCCCCCTTCGAGGAGAAATGCCATTTGACCGAGATCAACCTACGGGCCGGTTCGCAGCTGCACCAGAGTCCTGCATTGCCGGTTTACGACCCGCCCGCCCGCATCCGCCGCACCAGCCCCGGCAGGTTCTGAATCACCATCACCCGCGCCGCCGGACTGCTCCGCACCATCACGAACGTCTTCCCGTCCGGCGAGACACCATAGTTCGCGTGTGGCGCTGTCCCCACGATGTCGCCGATCGGAAACAGCCGCGTCCGCTTGGTCACCGCGAGCGCCGGCGTCGTCGCGATGCTGGCCGCGACCAGGTAGGGGCCCTCCTGCTTCGTCTCCCGATAAAACAGCTCCCGCCCGTCCGGGCTCCATGCCGGCTCGTTCCCGCCGTCGGCCGAGACCAGCACCTGGTCCCGCTCGCCGGCGAGGTCGCGGACGTAGACCTCTTCTCGCCCCGACTGGTCCGACACGAAGGAGATCGAGCGGCCGTCGGGCGAAACGCCGACGAACGACTCGTTGAACCGGCTCGCCACCAATGGCTCGATCGGCCCTTTGCCCGCATTCCGGATGATCGCGGCGTCCGTGCCGGCGCCGCCCTGGGTCGAGTCTGGGAGCTTCGGGTCCCGCCGGAGGTCGGCCGCGGTGGTGACCATCGCGCTGCCGTCCTTGAGCCACACGCCGGTGTAGGCCAGCAGCGGCGAGGTCAGCAGCGTGTCCGGCGCCTCGGCGCTGCCCGGACGTTTCCGGAGCAGCTGCAGCAGCACGCTCCCCGGCCGGTTTACGGGCACGATGTAGGTGAGGAAGCGGCCGTCGGGCGTCCAGGTCGCGTCGTGCCCATCGCGGTCGAACGTGGCGCGCGAGAGCGTGCCCTCGCCCAGGTCGAGGACCCAGACGTTGCGCCCCTCGACCGAGTTGAAGTCCAGCGACAGCCGGCGGCCCTCCGGCGAGAACAGCGGGTGATGGAAGTTCCGCCGCTCAGTCGTGACCAGCCGGCTCGCGCCGTTCCGCTCGACGAACACCAGGGACGCCGGCTCCTGCGGGATGTAGGCGACGTTGCCGTTTTCGGCGACCGCGAACTGGGCCACCCCATTCCCGGTGACCGACACGTTGGTCGCCACCGTCACCGGCGAGCCGCCGAGCTGCCGCCGGCTCGGATCGAACGGCACGGCCTGCATGGCGCCGGCACCTGTCACGAATACGAGTAGCCCCTGGGTCACCTTCGCCTCGATGACCGGCGTGCTCAGGATCTGTGTCTCGGCCCCAGTCTCGAGATTCACCAGCACGAGCGGGCCGGCGGCGTTCCCGACCCTCGTCCGCACGGTGAGCGCGGAGCGTCCGTTGTCCAGGATCTGCAGCAGGTGGTAGCCGCCCTTGTGCAGCCTGGGCACGAGCGAGTCGCCCTCGACCGTGCCCAGGTCGGCGTCGCTGCTGTACCAGAGCTTGCCGTCGGGGGCAAACGCCGCGTCGCTCGAGATCAGCGACGAGACGACCAGCTCCTGCGTGCCGCCGTCGAGCGGGAGACGCAGTACCTGTCGCGTGACAGCCTGCGTCCCCAACAGCCAGCGCCCGTCGGCCGACACCAGCGGACTGCCCATGCCGACGGCGTTCTCGATCGGGGTGCCAACCTCCGCATCCAGCGCGTGGCGCACCAGCCGGAGCGTGCCGTCCGTGCCGCCGACGGCGTACACCAGCGTCTGCCCGTCCGGGAGGAAGACCAGGTGGCGCAGCTGCGAGCTCGCCCCGCTCCCGCCCAGGCCCGGCACCAGGATGGCGAGCCGGGACGGCGGAAGCTCGGGCCGCGGCCGGCTCAGCGCCCAGGCGGCGATCCCCGCGGCGATGCCCGCCAACACCCAGCCGGCCCACAGGAGCGGCGCTCGGCGCGAGCCGGCCGGAGGCCGCGCGGCCGCCATCGGGACGGTAGGGGCCGACCCGGTTCGCGACCCGCCGCCAGTCAGCGCATCGCTGAACTCGCGGGCCGAGCCCCAGCGATCGGCCGGCAGCTTCTGCAGCGCGGTCATGATCGCAGCCTCGGCGGCCGGCGGCACCGTCGGGCGCTTGGCCCGGAGCGGCGGCGCCTGCTCGGTGAGGACCTTGGCGACGATCGCCTGCGAGCTGGGCCCGGTGAACGGCGGCTCGCCGGCCAGCGTCTCGTACGTCATGGCACCCAGTGCGTACACGTCGCTCCGGGGCCCGATCGCCCGCTCGCCCATCGCCTGCTCAGGCGACATGTAGGCCGGGGTGCCCAGCGACATCCCGGTCTGCGTCATCCGGCTGCCGCCCGCCTGTTGGACGGCGAGAGCGATGCCGAAGTCAGCCACCAGCGCCGCCCCGTCCTGCAGCAGGATGTTCTCCGGCTTGATATCGCGGTGGACCACGCCCTGGCGGTGGGCGTAGTCGAGCGCGGAGGCGACCTCGCGCGCGAGCCGAAGCGCCTCTTCCACCGGGAGCTGTCCCTCGCGGATCAGGCGCGCGCGGAGCGATTCGCCCGCGACGAACGGCATCACGTAGTAGAGCAGCCCGTCGGCCTCGCCCGAGTCGATCAATCCCAGGATGTGCGGGTGCTGCAGGTTGGCGGTGACCTTGATCTCGGCCAGGAACCGCTCGCTGCCGATCACAGCGGAGAGCTCGGGGTGCAGCACCTTGATGGCGACCTTGCGGCCGTGCCGCAGGTCCTCGGCGAGATAGACGACGGCCATGCCGCCCTGGCCGAGCTCCCGGTCGACGCGGTAGCGGTCGGACAGCGCGGCGGCGAGGCGGTCGGGGGTGGTGGTCATCGGCGGCCCCTCACGGAGCTCGTCACTTCCGCTCCCGATTCTTCATCTCCTCCGTCCAGTTCTGGACAACGATCAGCTCGTTCCGCTCGTTCGGCGCCGTCTCGCGAAGAAAGAGGAAGCGCTTGTCGTCCGGACTCACGTCGAACGACTGCACCGGATTGACGAAGACGTAGTTGGCCGTCGAGAACATCGGTTTCGCCTGCGCGAACGCGAACGTGGCGCCCGGCTGGATGGCCACCGTCATGAGCTGCTCCTGCGTGCTCCGATAGAACAGCTCCTTGCCGCTGCGCGACCAGACCGGATCCGTGCCGCCCGCGGTCGAGACCTGCCACCTGGCGGACCCGGCGTCGGGGAAGGGGCGCACATACACCTCGCCCACGCCCGACTCGTTCGACGCGTACGCCAGCCACCGCCCATCCGGCGATACTGCGGGGTCGACCTCCGACGCCGGGCCGGTCACCAGAGGCACCAGCGTCGAGTCGCCTTTGCGGATGCCGTAGATGTCGCCCGCGCCGGCCTCGAAGAACGAGCGGCGCGCTACGATCCACTTGCCGTCGCGGGTCTCGAACACATGGGCGAAGTTAAAGGGAGAGCGTGAAAGCGTCTGCGCGGTGCCCGTCCCGTCGGCCCGGCGCATCATCAGCGCGCCGCCGTTGGTGTTCGCGGTCCCGATGTAGACCAGCGAGCGCCCGTCGGCGGACCAGGTGGGACGCAGGTTCGCAGTGTCGCCGAAGGTGAGCCTCGAGAAGGGGCCCGTGGGGATCTGCTTGATCCAGATAGCATTGTTGCCGTTCTGGATCACATCCACGGCGAGGGCCCGACCGTCGGGTGAGAGCCCGAACGCGGCGATGGCGCCCTGCGGCTCCCAGGTGGAATCCACCGGGCTCGCGTTCCCCTCGCGCGTCACCCAGACGGGCTGACGGCTCCGCACGGCGGCGCCGGTGCTGTAGATCAGGGTGCCGTTGTCCGACAGGGCCAGGTTGGTGGAGAATCCGCCCACTTCGACGCCGATCCCCTCGAGCACGCCGACCGCCGGACCGCTGAGCGCGAGCTTGCCGAGATCGAACGGGGCCGCCACCAGCTTGCCGTCGGCGGTCACGACCAGGAGGTGGCCGCTCGGCGAGTACCGCGCGTAGACCCCCCGCATGAGCACGTGCGGCTCGCCGCGGGGGAGGGGCATGGCCACGATCTGGAAGTCGCCCACGCCCTGGTTTGGGCGGCGGGTCCGGAAGAGCAGCCCCTTGCCACCGGGCAGCACCACCGGCCATTCCGCGCCGGCCTCCTTGTGCGGGAAGAAATTGTAGAGCGGCTCGATCGGCCCGCCCGAGGCGCGGATGCGCGCGATCCCCGAGTCGACCTCGAAGTACACGTACCCGTCCGGTCCCCAGTCGCCGCCGGTCGTGTTGGCGCTGTCGGTGAGCGACTGGGTGGGGCCGCCATCGAGCGACACAGTCCGGAGCTTCTGCCCCCCGAGCACGAACCCGACATGGCGGCCGTCAGGCGAGAAGAACGGCGTGCCCGCGCCCTCGGTGCCGGGGAGCGGTGTGGAGCTGAGCTGATCGTGCTCCCGGACCCAGAGTTGCGCGCCTCGCGGCCCGGGGCCGGTATACACGATCCGCTTGCCATCGGGCGAGATCGCGATCCGGTTGCCCGACTGGCTCACGGGGGCCAGCCCCTGCTCCGGCGGAATGTAGAGGCTGAACCGATTCACCTCCGGCGCGGGCGCGGGCCGAAGCCATCCCCATGCCGCGAGCGCGGCCGCGACCACCGCGGCGCCGGCCAGCCCGATCTTCACCGCATCGAGCCGCGTCTTTCCGCCGGGCGCGGCGCCGGGCATCGCACCGGTGGCCACCGTCCGGAGCGTCGGTGCGGTTCCCCGGCCCGCCAGCGCCTCGGCGAACTCCGCCGCCGTGCCGAACCGGTCGGCCGGGAGCTTCTCGAGCGCGGTCATCACCGCCGCCTCGACGTGGGGCGGGATGGTGTGACGCTGCGGCAGAATGGGACGGGGCGACTCGGTGAGCACTCGAGCCACGATGGCCTGGGCGGTTGAGCCGCTGAACGGCGGGTCGCCGGTCAACATCTCGTAGAGCACGACACCGATGGCGTAGACGTCGGACCGCGCCGTGATCTCGCGCTCGCCCATGGCCTGCTCGGGGCTCATGTAGTGCGGCGTGCCGAGCGACATGCCGGTCTCGGTCATCCGGTTCCCGCCGGCCTTGCTCGCGGCGAGCGCGATGCCGAAGTCGGCCACCAGGGCGCGCCCGTCATGGATCAGGATGTTCTCGGGCTTGATGTCCCGGTGCACCACGCCGTGCCGGTGGGCGTAGTCGAGCGCCGAGGCGACTTCGGTGGCGATCCGGACGGCGTCGGCCATGGGGAGCTGCTTCTCCCGGTTGAGCCGGCTCCGGAGCGATTCCCCTTCGACGAACGGCATGACGTAGAACAGGAAGCCGTCGGCCTCGCCCGAGTCGAACAGCGGCAGGATATGCGGGTGCTGCAGGTTGGCGGTGAGCTTGATCTCGGCCAGGAAGCGCTCGGCGCCGATCACCGCCGAGAGCTCTGGGCGCAGAAGCTTGAGCGCCACCTTGCGGTCGTGCCGGAGATCCTGGGCCAGGTAAACCGTCGCCATCCCACCGGCGCCGATCTCGGCTTCGATTCGGTAACGGTCGGCGAGCGCTACCTGGAGCCGGTTGAGCAGCTCGGGCATGGCGGGTCTTTTGGTTAGGAGGTGCCTACAAGATGGCCCCGTGTCGGACTCGACGGGAGTACCCCGGGACTCACCACCGCACCGACAGGCAGCTCAGCCCGCCGTTCATCTTCCGGTACTCCGACATCCCCAGCGCGACGACCTCGTAGCCCAGCTTGCCCAGCAGCGATGCGGTCCCCGGACATCCTTGCGCGATCAGCACCACGTCGTTGATCATGAGGCAGTTGGCCGCGTACGCCTCGCCGTCCGGCACCCGCACGACCTCCCAGCCGCCCAGCGCCGCGTGCCCCGCGACCTCGTCGGCGGCGAGCAGCCGTCGCCCGCCAAGCCAGGAGAGTCCGGTCTTGAGGTGCAGCAGGGGGGGCATCCGTCTGATGTCGATCACGCTCGATCCGAAACCTCGCTGCTCGAGCCAGGCGGTGACCTGGGCCGCTCCCTCGGCGTTGGTCCGCGCCGAGAGCCCGAGGGAGAAATGCGGGCCGGCCTCGCAGACGTCGCCGCCGTCCACTGTGCCCGGGGCAGTTATCGCGTTCAGATCGGGAAACCACGGGTCGAGCGCAGCGCCGAGCGCCGCCACCTCACCCGCGCGGCTTGCGGCACCGGGGCGGAGGAGCATCGCGCCCCGAGCGGTCACGATGGCCGCATCCTCGACGAAGGTGCTGTCGGGAAACGCTGCGTCCGGCACGAGCCGGACGAGCGAGAGCCCCAGACGCCCCAGCGTTTGGCAGTAGGCCTCGTGCTGCTCGAGCGCGAGCGCCAGGTCAGGAGGGCCCAGGCCGGAGGTGGTGATCCCGGCAGCGAAAGTCGCAGCCGGCGGACGGACGATGGCGTGACTGAATCGCATGGCTAGCTCGCGCCCGCTCCGGCCTGCATCGATGCTTGATCGCCTCTCACGGCGACCCGGGACGCCCGTCGCCCGGGTCGCCCTTTCCCCAGGCGCGATAGAGCCGACGCAGCATCGCATCCGCCTCACGGGCCGGGATCGGCTGCTTCTGGCGCTCCACGGCGAGCACCGCCGCCGCGTGCCGGAGCGGCGCCTCGGCGCGGGCGTAGCGCCTGAGTGCCAACAGGCACTCGCCCAGCGCGAGCTCGGCGTCGGCCGTGCGCCAGTGCTCGGCGCCCATGTGGGTCCGGCTGTCCCCCACGGCCTCCTCCAGCAGCGGCAACGCCTCGGCCGCCCGCCCGCGTCCGGTCAGCGTCCGCCCGACCCCGGTCTGCGCACTGAGCCGGAGCACGCGCGTGTCCGCGTTGTCGCGCTCGAATCGCTCGAGCGCCTGACGAAAGAGCGGCTCGGCCTCCGCCAGCCGCCCGCTCTCGCGCAGCGCGCGGGCCAAGTTGGTGGTGACCGCGAGCGTGTTCCGATGCGAGTCGCCCACGAGCTTCCGGGTGAGGGCGAGCGCGTCCCGCAGCAGCGGAATCGCGCTGTCGGGCTGCCCGCGGGCGCGAAACACGACGGCCAGCTCGTTGAGATCGAAGCCGACCGTGACGTGCTCCGGCCCGTAGACCGCGCGGTCGATCGCGAGCCCCTGCCGCAGCAGCCGCTCCGCCTCCGCGAGGTCACCGCGGTCGCGGGCGATGATGGCCAGGTTGCCGATATTGTCGGCCACTGCCGGGTGGTTCTCGCCGAGCGCGCGCCGGTTGATCGCCAGCGCCTCGCGCAGGAGCGACTCGGCTTCCTCGGCGCGGTCGCCGGCCTTGTAGAGCATCTGCCCCAGCGCATTGAGGCTCGACGCCAGCACCGGGTGCGCGTCACCAAGGCCCGCCGCTGCGCGGCGATCTTGCCGCCGGGTACAGTCGCTCGGCCTCGGCGTGCTGCCCCAGCGCCTCCACGGCATTGGCCATGCCGCCGACGGCCTCCGCGGTGAGCGGGTGGTTCTCGCCCAGGCGGCGCTCCCGGATGGCGACCGCCTCCCGGTGCAGCACCATGGCGTCCGCGCTCGAGCCCTTCATCCGCAGCACCTCGGCCAGCGCCAGCTTGGTCGTGGCCACGGCCAGGCTGCTGTCGCCGTGCAGCCGGCTCTGGATCGCGAGCGCTTCGCGCAGGAGCGGCTCGGCGCCGGCATAGTCGTTCCGCTTGAAGCGCAGATCGGCCAGGTGCTCGAGACTCTCGGCCGTGCGTCCTGGTCCGTGCCGAGCAGGCGCCGGCGCATGTCGAGCGCGCCGGTGAGCAGCGAGTCCGCCTCAGCGAGGTCGACCTTCCGCAGGCCGCACCAGGCCGAACTGATCCATCGCTCGGCCACGCCAGGGTCGCTTGCGCCGTGGAGCGCGCGCCGCTCGCGCAGCGTCGGCGGAGCTGCGCCGCGGCCTTGTCGTACACGCCGAGATTCCGTAGACCCGGCCGAGGGCGCCGCGCAGCTCGGCACGGATCTCGGGTTGATCGGCCAGCGCCGTGTCGATCCGCTCGACCCCGCGATCGAGCAGCGACCGCGCGGTGATTCCCCGGCGCTGTCCCCGGGCGCGGCGTAGGGATCCGCGGCGCCGAAAACGCTCACCAGGAATTCCCGCACAGCGACGGCCTTGCCGGCCTCGCTTCCGCGCGCCCCCTGAGCTGGCGCTCCCGGACCGCGGCCGCGCCGAGGGCGAGGGCCGCCGCCATTCCCAGCGCGAGCGGCAGGCGGTTCCGCCGAACGAACTTCGCGGCGCGATACCCGAACGAGTCGCGGCGCGCCGAGACCGGTTGATGGCGAAGGTATCGCTGCAGGTCGTCGGCGAACGCGCCGATCGACGCGTAGCGCTCCTCGGGGCGCTTCTTGAGCGCCTTCGCCAGGATGTTGTCGAGATCGCCGGCGTAGAGCCGGCGCAGGCGGGGAACCGTGAGCGCGAACGCCTCGCGCATTGGCGGCAGCTGCTCAGGCGCTGCGGGCTCGGTCTCGACGACGTGGCGCAGTGCTCGGCGGCCGAGCGACTGCCGTGCCCGGTCGGGTGGCGCCCCGCAAGCAGGAGGACAGCAGGACGCCCAGCGAGTAGACGTCGGTCGCGCGCGTGATCGTTCCGCCGGTCACCTGCTCGGGGGCCGCGTACTCCGGCGTCAGCGCCCGTCCGCGCCGCATCGGTGAGCGTCGTGGTCGCCGCGCCGCGCTCTCGGCTTCGAGCAGCTTGGCGATCCCGAAATCGAGCAGCTTCACCGTGCCGCCGGCGACCAGGATGTTCGACGGCTTGAGGTCGCGGTGGACGATCAGGTTGGCGTGGGCGTGCGCCACCGCCTCCAGGATGCCGAGGAACAGCTGGAGCCGCGCCCGGCGAGTCGATGCTCGTCGCACCAGCGGTCGATCCGCTCGCCCTCGACGTACTCGAGCACGAGATACGGTTGCCCGCCGGCGGTGACCCCCGCGTCGAGCAGCCGGGCGATGTTCGGATGGTTGAGCCGGGCGAGCACGGTGCCCTCGCGCCGAAACCGCTCGCGCCGACCTGGTCGAGCAACGCGAGGTTGAGCAGCTTGACCGCGACGGTCCCCTCGTAGCGTCCGTCGCTCCGGCGTGCAAGCCACACGGTGCCCATGCCACCCTGGCCCAGCGGCCGCTCCAGCGTCCAACCCCAGCTGCCAGCCGCGAGTCCGGGAGGCGCGTGGCGCGTCGTCCGAGGCCTCGTGGTCGAGCGGGCCGGCGCTGGATTCGAGGAATCGGCCGGCGTCGAGCGCCTGCTCCGCCGACAGGAGCTGCTCCAGCTCCCGAGCATCGGCGGCTCGG
>CAVSLY010000004.1:0-14563 GCA_963728705.1 uncultured Gemmatimonadales bacterium | reverse complement strand
GCGGTGGTTTTCGCCAGCTCTACGAAGACGGCGACCTTGGAGCGGACGAACTCGGGCACAACCGGCTTGACGAGGTAGTCCACGGCGCCGACTGCGTACCCGCGGACCGCCTGGGTCTGGCTTCGGTCCGCCGCGGTGAGAAAGATGATCGGCGTGTGGCGGGACTTGTCGCGCTGCCGGATCAGCTCGGCGGTCTCGAAGCCGTCCATCTCCGGCATCTTGACGTCGAGCAGGATCACGGCGCACTCGTTGGTCAGCAGCCACTTGAGCGCCTCGCGTCCGGAGCTGGCCTTCACGATGGTCTGCCCCAGCTCCTGGAGCATCGCTTCGAGCGCCAGCAGGTTGGCCGGCTGGTCGTCCACCAGCAGAATGTTGACCCGTCGTCAGCGGCGAGGCGGTCGGACGCGTGCGCCGCCGGACAGAGCACCGCCCGCCGGTACGTCCGCCACGCCCGCGCTCCCGTTCGACGGCCCGCCGGCCGCCCGCCTACCGGTAGAGACATACCCGCAGCAGCGACAGCAGCTGGTCCATGTCCACCGGCTTGGCGATGTAGTCCGTGGCGCCCGCCTCGATGCACTTCTCGCGGTCGCCCTTCATCGCCTTGGCGGTTACGGCGATGATCGGGAGCGCGCCGAAGCTCGGCAGCGTCCGGATCGCCCGCATGGTCTCGTAGCCGTCCATCTCGGGCATCATCACGTCCATCAGCACGGCGTCGATCTCCGGCGTATCCTGCAGCCGGGCGATGCCCTCGCGCCCGCTTTCGGCGTAGACCACCTTCATGTCGCTCCGCTCGAGGAACGTCGTGAGCGCGAAGATGTTGCGGACGTCGTCGTCCACCACCAGCACGGTTCGGCCGGTGAGCACGGGGTCGCTCCGGTGCAGCGTCTCCAGCATCTTGCGCCGCGACTCGGGCAGCTGCGCGGTGACCCGGTGCAGGAACAGCGCGGTCTCGTCGTACAGCCGCTCCGGCGAGCCGGCGTCCTTGATCACCACCGATTCCGCCAGCCGCTTGAGCTCCGCCTCCTCCTTCCGGGTAAGCTGCTTCCCGGTGTACACGATGGTCGGGAGTTTGCGGAGCCCGACCTCGCTCTTGACGCGCGATACCAGCTGGAAGCCCGTCATGTCGGGAAGCCCGAGGTCCAGCACCATGCAGTCGTAGGCGTCCCGCTGCAGCGCCTCGAGCGCCGCCGCGCCGGTGCCGACTGTGACGGTCTCGACGTCGCCGCCGCCGATCAGCTCGCGGATGCTCTGGCACTGCGCCTCGTCGTCCTCCACCACCAGGAGCCGCTTGGTGGGCCGGTCCACGAACTTGTGCAGCCCGTCCAGCGCCTCCGACAGCGACTCCCGCGTGGCGGGCTTCACCAGAAAGTCCCGCGCGCCCAGCCGCAGCCCGCGTTGCCAGCTCTCGTCCACCGAGATGATGTGCACCGGGATGTGCCGCGTGGCGGGATCGTGCTTCAGCCGGTCGAGGATGGTCCAGCCGTCGGCATCCGGCAGCCGGAGATCGAGGGTAACGCCCGCGGGCCGGTACTCCCGCACCAGCGCCAGCGCACGGTCGGCCCGCTGTGCCACCAGTCCCTTGAACCCCATCTCGCGCGCGAGGTCCAGCAGGATCTGGGCGAAGCTGGGGTCGTCCTCGGCGATGAGGAGCACCCGGTCGCCCGGCACCACATTGGTCCGGTCGTCGGCGACGGCGCGCTCGACCACGGGAGCCAGCACGGCGCGCGCCGGGGTGGGCGCGGCCGGCTTGAGTCGGCGCGTCGGCCACGGCGGGCGCCGCCATGCTCGGCTCTCCCGCGCCGGGGGCGGCCGGGTAGAGCAGCGGCAGGTAGAGCGTGAACGTGCTCCCGCGGCCCGGGGTGCTCTCGAGCCGGATCTCGCCGCCCAGGAGGCGGGTGATCTGGCGGCTGATGGAGAGGCCGAGGCCGGTGCCGCCGAACTGCCGGCTGGTGCCCGAGTCGCCCTGCTGGAACGCCTCGAAGATGACCGCGTGCTTGTCGCGCGGGATGCCGATGCCGGTATCCGACACCGAGAACGCGATCACGGTGTTGGCCGCGTTGAGCAGCTCCTGCTCCGGGTTCCAGCCTTCGGTGGCCACCTCCATCCGGAGGGTGACCCGGCCCCGCTCGGTGAACTTGAACGCATTGGAGAGCAGGTTCTTGAGCACCTGCTGCAGGCGCCGGCCGTCGGTCTGGATCGCGGCGGGCAGGCCGGGGACCGGCTCGACGTCGAACTGCAGTCCCTTGATGTCGGCCATCTGGCGGAAGGTGCCCTCGACGAACTTGCGAAGCTCGGCGAACGTCACCGCGCCGACGTCGATCTGCATCGTGCCGGACTCGATCTTGGACAGATCGAGAATGTCGTTGATCAGGTCGAGCAGGTCGGAGCCGGAGCCGTGGATCGTCTGCGCGAAGCCGACCTGCTTGGCGGTCAGGTTCTCGTCCTGGTTCTCCATCAGCATCTGGGACAGGATGAGCATGCTGTTGAGCGGCGTGCGGAGCTCGTGCGACATGTTGGCGAGGAACTCCGACTTGTACTTCGAGATGAGGGCCAGCTGCTCGGCCTTCTCCTCCAGCGCCACCTTGGCCTGCTCCACCTCCTGGTTCTTCTGCTCCACCTCGGCCTTCTGCTCCGAGAGCAGCGTCGCCTTCTCCTCGAGCTCGATGTTCTTCCGGGTGAGCTCGTCCTGCTGCTGCCGGAGCAGCTCCTCGGACTGCCGGAGCGAGTGGGTCTGCTGCTCCAGCCGCTTGTTGGTCTCGGTGAGGGTGTCCTGCTGGCTCTGGAGGTTCTCGGTGAGCGCCTGCGACTGCTTCAGGAGCTCCTCCGTCCGCATGTTCGCCTCGATCGTGTTCAGCACGATGCCGATCGTCTCGGCGAGCTGCTCGAGGAAGGTCAGCCGGATCTGGTCGAACTCGTCGAAGGTGGCGAGCTCCAGCACCGCCTTGATCTCGCCCTCGAAGAGCACCGGCAGAATGGCGAGGCTCCGCGGCGGCGCTTCGCCCAGCCCGGAGGAGATCCGGATGTAGCTGCGCGGCACCTCGTGCAGGACCAGCATCCGGCGCTCGAGCGCGCACTGCCCGACCAGCCCTTCGCCGAAGCGGAAGACCCGCGCCACCTTCTTCCGCTCCTGGAAGGCGTAGCTGGCCAGCAGCTTGAGCACCTGGTCGTCGCCGGCGGTGTCCACCACGTAGAACGCGCCGTGGTGGGCGTTCACCAGCGGCGCGAGGTCGGACAGGATGAGCTGGGAGACCGCCGCGAGGTCGCGCTGGCCCTGCAGCATGCGGCTGAACTTGGCCAGGTTGGTCTTGAGCCAGTCCTGCTCGGTGTTCTTCCGCGTGGTGTCGCGGAGGTTGCGGATCATCTCGTTGATGTTGTCCTTGAGCTCCGCCACCTCGCCCTGGGCCTCCACCGCGATGCTGCGGGTGAGGTCGCCCTTGGTCACCGCGGTGGCCACGTCGGCGATGGCGCGCACCTGCGTCGTCAGGTTGTCGGCCAGCTGGTTCACGTTGGCGGTGAGGTCGCGCCACACGCCCGCCGCGCCCGGCACGCGCGCCTGGCCGCCCAGCTTGCCCTCGACGCCCACCTCGCGCGCCACCGTCGTCACCTGGTCGCCGAAGGTGGCGAGCGTCTCGATCATGGTGTTGATCGTGTCCGCCAGCGCCGAGATCTCGCCCTTGGTTTCCACCACCAGCTTCTGCTTGAGGTCGCCGTTGGCGACCGCGGTCACCAGCTTGGCGATGCCGCGCACCTGGCTGGTGAGGCTCGCCGCCATCGAGTTCACGTTGTCGGTGAGGTCCTTCCAGACGCCGGCCACGCCGGGGACCTTGGCCTCGCCGCCCAGCTTGCCCTCGGTGCCCACCTCGCGGGCCACGCGGGTCACTTCCGAGGCGAAGGAGTTGAGCTGGTCCACCATCGTATTGATGGTGTTCTTGAGCTCCAGGATCTCGCCCTGCACGTCCACCGTGATCTTCTTGTTCAGCTCGCCCTTGGCCACGGCGGTCGTCACGTCGGCGATGTTGCGGACCTGGCCGGTCAGGTTGCCGGCCATGAAGTTCACCGAGTCGGTCAGGTCCTTCCAGGTGCCGGCGACGCCGGGCACGTAGGCCTGGCCGCCCAGCTTGCCCTTCGGTACCCACCTCGCGGGCGACGCGGGTCACCTCCGAGGCGAAGGAGTTGAGCTGGTCCACCATCGTGTTGATGGTGTCCTTGAGCTCCAGGATCTCGCCGCGGACGTCCACCGTGATCTTGCGGGAGAGGTCGCCGTTGGCGACGGCCGTCGTCACCTGCGCGATGTTGCGGACCTGCGCCGTCAGGTTGCCGGCCATCGAGTTGACCGAGTCGGTCAGGTCCTTCCAGGTGCCGCCGACGCCCTTCACGTTGGCCTGGCCGCCCAGCTTCCCGTCGGTGCCCACCTCGCGCGCCACGCGGGTGACCTCCGACGCGAAGGAGTTGAGCTGGTCCACCATCGTGTTGATGGTGTTCTTGAGCTCCAGGATCTCGCCCTTCACGTCCACCGTGATCTTCTTGTCCAGCTCGCCGCGCGCCACCGCCGTCGTCACTTCGGCGATGTTTCGGACCTGCGAGGTCAGGTTGCCGGCCATGAAGTTCACGTTGTCGGTCAGGTCCTTCCAGGTGCCGGCGACGCCCGGCACGTAGGCCTGGCCGCCCAGCTTCCCTTCGGTGCCGACCTCGCGGGCGACGCGGGTCACCTCCGAGGCGAAGGAGTTGAGCTGGTCCACCATCGTGTTGATGGTGTTCTTGAGCTCCAGGATCTCGCCCCGCACCTCCACGGTGATCTTCTTGTTGAGCTCGCCGCGGGCGACCGCGGTGGTCACCTCGGCGATGTTGCGCACCTGGCCGGTCAGGTTGCCGGCCATCGAGTTCACGTTGTCGGTCAGGTCCTTCCAGGTGCCGGCCACGCCCTTCACTTCCGCCTGGCCGCCCAGCCGCCCTTCGGTGCCCACCTCGCGGGCGACGCGGGTCACCTCCGACGCGAACGAGCTGAGCTGGTCCACCATCGTGTTGATGGTGTTCTTGAGCTCCAGGATCTCGCCCTTCACGTCCACCGTGATCTTCTTGGAGAGGTCGCCGTTGGCGACGGCCGTCGTGACATCGGCGATGTTGCGGACCTGCGAGGTGAGGTTGGCGGCCATGAAGTTCACGTTGTCCGTCAGGTCCTTCCAGGTGCCGCCGACGCCGGGCACGTTGGCCTGGCCGCCCAGCTTCCCTTCGGTGCCCACCTCGCGGGCCACGCGGGTCACTTCCGAGGCGAAGGAGTTGAGCTGGTCCACCATCGTATTGATGGTGTTCTTGAGCTCCAGGATCTCGCCCTGGACGTCCACCGTGATCTTCTTGTCCAGCTCGCCGCGCGCCACCGCCGTGGTCACCTCGGCGATGTTTCTCACCTGGCTGGTCAGGTTCCGCGCCATCGAGTTGACGTTGTCGGTGAGATCCTTCCAGGTGCCGCCCACGCCCTTCACGCGCGCCTGCCCGCCCAGCTTGCCTTCGGTGCCCACCTCGCGGGCCACGCGGGTGACCTCCGAGGCGAACGAGTTGAGCTGGTCCACCATGCGTGTTGATGGTGTTCTTGAGCTCGAGGATCTCGCCCCGGACGTCCACCGTGATCTTCTTCTTGAGGTCTCCCCTGGCGACCGCCGTGGTCACCTCGGCGATGTTTCTGACCTGGGCCGTCAGGTTGCCGGCCATCGAGTTCACCGAGTCGGTGAGGTCCTTCCACACGCCCGCGACGCCGGTCACGCGGGCCTGGCCGCCGAGCTTGCCTTCGGTACCCACCTCGCGGGCCACGCGGGTCACCTCCGAGGCGAACGAGTTGAGCTGGTCCACCATCGTGTTGATGGTGTTCTTGAGCTCCAGGATCTCGCCCTTCACGTCCACGGTGATCTTCTTGGAGAGGTCGCCGTTGGCGACGGCGGTGGTGACCTGCGCGATGTTGCGGACCTGCGAGGTGAGGTTGCCGGCCATGAAGTTCACGTTGTCGGTCAGGTCCTTCCACACGCCGCCGACGCCCTTCACGTTGGCCTGACCGCCCAGCTTGCCTTCCGAGCCCACTTCGCGCGCGACGCGGGTCACCTCCGAGGCGAACGAGTTGAGCTGGTCCACCATCGTGTTGATGGTGTCCTTGAGCTCGAGGATCTCGCCCCGGACGTCCACCGTGATCTTCTTGGAGAGGTCGCCGTTGGCCACGGCGGTGGTCACCTGCGCGATGTTGCGGACCTGCGCCGTCAGGTTGCCGGCCATGAAGTTGACCGAGTCGGTCAGGTCCTTCCACGTGCCGGCCACGCCCTTCACCCGCGCCTGGCCGCCCAGCTTCCCCTCGGTGCCCACCTCGCGGGCCACGCGGGTCACTTCCGAGGCGAACGAGCCGAGCTGGTCCACCATCGTGTTCACGGTGCGGCCGATGCGGAGGAACTCGCCCATCAGGGGGCGGCCCTCGATCTCGAGCGACATCGTCTGCGAGAGGTCGCCCTTGGCCACCGCGCCGATCACGCGCGCCACCTCGCTGGTGGGCTGCACCAGGTCGGCGATGAGGGTGTTGACCGACGCCACCGAGGCGCTCCACGAGCCCGGCGGCGTTCCGGAGGCCCGCGCGCTGCGTGATCCGGCCTTCCTTGCCGACCGCCTTGGCCACCCGCTCCAGCTCGGAGACCTGCTCCTCCTGGAGCTCGATGATCTCGTTCAGCGTGTCGGAGATCTTGCCCGCGACCCCCGTGAGGGTCCGCGGCATCCGCGCGGTGAAGTCGCCCCGGCGCACCGCGGTCAGAACGGCGAGCAGCTGCTCGGCGTCGAGGGTGTCACCCGCGAGGGGGGCGGTGGGAGGGTGGAGGACTTTCTTCGGACCCGCTCGCGGTCTTGCCTTGGGCGCCTTTGCCGATTGGCGCTTCTGCGGCCGACCTTGGGCGGCCGAACGGCCGTTGGCGGTTGCCGTTGGGCTGGGCATGCCGACTCCGAGTCTGGCGAGTTTGAATCGGGGAATCTGCTTCAATCTGCTAGTGATAGCCGACCCTGCCGTGACGCCGGTCACAGAGCCGTTGGCCGGCGTCACGATCTACCGACGCTCGTCGCCGCACACATTATACGTAATAGGTACTGCGTCGCGCCCCTCTCGAGGGGGCTGCGTTCTTCTCGTGCCCGGGCCGGTGCATGCCGTCGGATCAGCTCCGAATCCTGATACTCGAGGACATGCCGATGGACGCCGAGCTCATGGAGTACGAGCTCGGGCGCGCCAGCATCCCCTTCACCGCCCAGCGGGTGGAGACCCGGGAGGCGTTTCTCGCCGCGCTCGACGAGTTCGCGCCGGACGTCATCCTCTCCGACTACACCCTTCCCCGGTTCGACGGGATGACCGCGCTGGCGCTGGCGCGGGAGCGGGCGCCCAGCACCCCCCTGCTCATCGTCACCGGGTCGGTGAACGAGGAGACCGCGGTCGGCTGCATGAAGGCGGGCGCCGACGACTACCTCCTCAAGGGAAACCTCTCCCGCATCGGTCCGGCCATCGAGGCGGCGCTCGCGCGCCAGCGCCTCCAGGCCGAGCGGAAGCGGTCCGAGGCCGCGCTCCGCCGGTCCGAGGCCAACCTCCGGGCGATCTTCGAGAACAGCCTCCAATGCTTCGTGCTGGTGGACCGGGACGGCACCGTTCAGGCCTTCAACCGGACGGCCTACGAGTGGCTCCTCAAGCTCCGCGGCCGGGAGCTCCGGGAAGGCGAGCGGATCACCGAGTTTCTCCCCGGCACGTCGGAAACCCTGGCCGCCGCCCAGGAAGGCGAGGTCCGCCGGCGCGAGTGGGCGATCCCCGATGTCGAAGGCGAGCTCCGCTGGTTCGAGACCAGCGACGTGCCCATCGTGGACGACGCGGGCCAGGTGATCGGCGTCTGCCTCAGCGCGGTGAACATCGACGAGCGGAAGCGCGCGGAGCATACGCTCCGGGACAGCGAGGCGCGCTACCGCGACCTGTTCGACAACGCCAGCGACCTGGTCTGCATGACCGATCTGGACGGCTCGTTCCTGTACGTGAACCGGGCCTGGCACGACGCCACCGGGTACTCGGACGATGAGCTGCCGCCGGATGCGTCTGGCCGATCTGGTCCAGCCGGAGCAGTTCGCCTGCCTGGCCGACGCCTACGCCCGGGTGCTGGCCGGCGAAACGGTGGGCCACCTCGACCTCACGTTCCTCACCCGGGACGGCAGCGCCATCGCCGTCGAGGGGAGCGCCAGCTCGGTGGTGAAGGACGGGCTGCCGGTGATGGTGCGGGGCATCTGGCGCGATGTGACCGAGCGAAAGCGGGTGGACGAGCAGCTCCGCCGCGCGGAGCGGATGCAGGCGGCGGGTCAGCTCGCGGGCGGCGTGGCCCACGAGGTCAACAACATGATGACCGGCGTGATCGGCTTCGGCGAGCTTCCTGCTCCGAAGCCTCGATCCCGACGACCGCGCGCCGCGCCGACGTCGAGGAGATCATGAAGGCCGGCAACCGCGCCGCCGACGTCACCCGCCAGCTTCTCGCCTTCACCCGCCAGCAGTTCCGCCGTCCCGAGATCCTCGAGCTGAATCAGGTCATCACCGGCGCTCGAGCGGATGCTCCGCCGCTCGCTCAGCGAAGGCCACGAGCTGGTGCTCCGGCTCCGGGAAGAGGCGGCGCGCGTGCGGATGGACCGCGGTCAGCTCGAGCAGGTGCTGGTCAACCTGGTGCTGAACGCCCGCGACGCCATGGAGGGCACCGGCCGCATCGCCATCGAGACCGGCCGCGTGCTCATCGATGGCGACTACGCCCAGCGACACGAGCTGGTGACCGTGCCCAACGGGCGCATACGCGTGCTGGCGGTGTCGGACACCGGCGCCGGGATGAGCCCCGAGGTCCAGGCCCGGATGTTCGAGCCGTTCTTCACCACCAAGCCGGTCGGCCAGGGCACCGGCCTGGGCCTCTCCACCGTCTACGGGATCGTGAAGCAGAGCGAGGGGTTCATCTGGGCCTACAGCGAGCCCGGCCAGGGCACCACGTTCAAGATCTACCTTCCCGAGGCCGCGCGGCTCGCGCCCGCGGCGATCGACCCGCCCGGCGCCAACGGCGACCTCCGGGGCGGCGGGGAGACGATCCTGGTGGTCGAGGACGAGGAGATGGTCCGCGGCCTGGCGGTCCGCTGTCTCACCGACCAGGGGCTATCGCGTGGTCGAGGCGCGCACCAGCGGGGAAGCGCTCGCCTATGTCGAGAGCAACCCGCGCGGGGTGGATCTGGTCCTCTCCGACGTGGTGATGCCGGTGATGGGCGGCCGCGAGCTGTCCCAGCGGCTGACCCGCGTGGCCCCGTCGCTTCCCGTGCTCTTCATGTCGGGCTACACCGGCGAGGACGTGGTGCAGCGCGGCCTGCTCGACGCCGGCGCGCCGTTCGAGCAGAAGCCGTTCTCGCCCGAGAGCCTCGCCCGCAAGGTGCGGGAGATGCTGAGCCGGCCCTCCCTGCCCGCCCCACAGCAGACGACGGACGAAACGCCGGCGGAACCCGAGCCCGAGACTGGTGCTCCCATGACGGCCTCGGCCGAAGGAACCCGGGTGTCGTTCCTGTCCGGAGCACAGCGAGATGGCGCGGCGCATGCGCGACTTCGACTGGACCCGGACGCCGCTGGGCCACCCGGATCAGCTGGCCGCAGAGCCTCCGGAGCGCGGTGAGCATCCTGCTGCCCTCCAAGGCGCAGATCGTGCTGTTCTGGGGCCCCGACCTCATCACGCTCTACAACGACGCCTACCGGCCCGTGTTCGGCGCCAAGCATCCCGGCGCGCTCGGCCTGCCGGCGCGGGAGGCCTGGAGCGAGATCTGGGAGGCCGGCCTGCAGGAGCTGTTCGAGGGCGTGCTCGACCACCGGCGAGGCCTTCTGGGCCACCGACCACCCGTTCTTCCTCGAGCGCTACGGGTATCCCGAGGAGACGTTCTTCGACGTCTCCTACGACCCGGTGCGGGACGAGACGGTCAGGTGGGCGGAGTGTTCTGCATCGTCAGCGAGACCACCGGCCGCGTCGTCGGCGAGCGACGGCTGAGGACGCTGCGCGAGCTCTCGGCGCGAACCACCGATGGCGCGCGGTCAGTCGGCCAGGCCTGCCGGACCGCCGCGCACACCCTCGCCGGGAACCGCCACGACCTGCCGTTCACGCTGATCTATCTGCTCGATGCCGGCGGGTTCCAGCGCGCAGCTGGCCGGCGCCACCGGCCTGCCCGACGGCTCGCCCGCCGCACCCGAGCGGGTCGATCTCACCGCCCGCGGACGGCGACGCGGCGTGGCCGCTCGCGCCGGGTCGCGCGACGCGGCCAGTGCCGAGATCGTCGCGGACCTCAGGCAGCGCTTCGGGCCGCTCCCGGGCGGGGTCTGGCCGGAATCGCCGCACACCGCCGTCGTGCTGCCGATCGCAAGGGCGGGCCAGGACCGTCTGGCCGGGTTTCTCGTCGCGGGCATCAGCCCCCGGCGGCCGCTGGACGACGCCTACCGCGGCTTCCTCGAGGTCGCTGGCCACGCAGATGCGCGCACGGCGTTCGCGAACGCCCGGGCCTACGAGGAGGAGCGGAGGCGCGCCGAGGCGCTGGCCGAGATCGACCGCGCCAAGACCGCGTTCTTCAGCAACGTGAGCCACGAGTTCCGCACGCCGCTCACGCTGATGCTGGGGCCGCTCGAGGACCTGCTCGCCGGCGCGCACCGGAGCGGCTGCCGCCGCGCCAGCGCGAGCTGCTCGAGTCCGTCCACGCGCAACGCGCTGCGGCTGCTGAAGCTGGTCAACACGCTGCTCGACTTCTCCCGCATCGAGGCCGGCCGCGTCGCAGGCGCTCTACGAGCCGACCGACCTCGCGGCGCTCACCGCGCGAGCTGGCCGAGCACTTCCGCGTCCGCCATCGAGCGCGCCGGGCTGCGCTCGACGGTGGACTGCCCGCCGCTGGCCGAGCCGGTCTTCGTCGATCGCGACATGTGGGAGAAGATCGTCCTGAACCTGCTCTCCAACGCCTTCAAGTTCACCTTCGACGGGCGAGATCGCGGTCTCGCTCGCGGCCCGGACGGCGAGCGGTCGAGCTCCGGGTGCGCGACACCGGCACCGGCATCCCGCCCGGCGAGCTGCCGCGCGTGTTCGAGCGCTTCCACCGCGTCGACGGCGCGCGCGGCCGCACCCACGAGGGCATCGGGCATCGGGCTCGCGCTCGTGCACGAGCTGGTCAAGCTGCACGGCGGCTCGGTCGCGGTGGAGAGCGCGGTGGGCGCGGGCAGCACGTTCACGGTCCGGATCCCGACCGGGCACGGCCCACCTGCCGACGCGAGCGGCTGGCGGCGGCGCGCGGCGCTCAGCCTCGACGGCCGTCGGGGCGAGCGCCGTTCGTCGAGGAGGCGCTCCGCTGGCTGCCCGATGCGAGCGATCCGGACCATGCCCGGCGCTCGCGGCGACCGACCCCGCAGGCGCCGCCACCGGCACCGCCGACAGGCCGGCCGCATCCGTCCTGGTGCCGACGACAACGCCGACATGCGCGACTACGTGCGGCCGGCTGCTCGGCCCAGCGGTACGACGTGGAGGCCGCGGCGGACGGCGCCGCGGCGCTCGCGGCGGCCCGCGCGCGGCCGCCCGACCTGGTGCTCGCGGACGTGATGATGCCGGGGCTCGACGGCTTCGGGCTGCTCCGCGCGCTGCGCGCCGACTCCGCGACCCAGGCCATCCCCGTGATCCTGCTCTCGGCGCGCGCCGGCGAGGAGGCGCGCGTGGAGGGCCTGCAGGCGGGAGCCGACGACTACCTGGTCAAGCCGTTCACCGCACGCGAGCTGCTGGCCCGGGTCGAGGGTCTGCTGCGCCTCAAACGGGTACGGGAGACCATGCAGGCCACGGTGCGCGCCAGCGAGCAGCGCCTGGCGGGTATCCTCCGCCAGGCGACGGTGGGCGTTGCCCAGACCGATCCATCCGGGAGGCTGGTGTACGTGAACGAGCGGTTCGCGCAGATGGTGGGCCGGCCGCGCGAAGAGCTGCTGCGCCTGCGCATGGACGACATCACCCACGCCGACGATCTCCCCCGACACCGCGAGCTGTACCGGCGGATGCAGGAAACCGGCGAGGACTTCGTCATCGAGAAACGCTACCTGCGTCCGGACGGGTCGGCAGTCTGGGTGCAGAACAGCGTGTACGCGCTGGAGAGTCCCGCCGGCGATCCCGAGATCACCGTGGAGGTCAGCCTCGACATCACCGCTCGGCGGGAAGCGGAGAGCGCGCTCCGCGAGAGCGAGGCGCGTTTCCGCAACATGGCTGACAACGCGCCGGTGATGATCTGGGTGACCGACCCGTCGGGAGCGTGCACCTACCTCAACCGGCAATGGAGTGAATTCACCGGACAGCCGGACGCCATGGGACTGGGACATGGATGGATGCAGGCGGTACACCCGGCGGACCGGGAGGAGACCGAGAAGGCGTTCACGGCGGCCAACCGGCGGCGGGTCGCCTTCCAGTTGGAGTACCGGCTGCGGCGCGCCGACGGCGAATACCGCTGGACCTTCAACTCCGGGACGCCCCGGTTCGGCCCGGCCGGGCAGTTTCTCGGCTTCATCGGCTCGGTCCTCGACATCCACGATCGCCGACAGATCGAGGAGCGGCTGCGGCAGTCGACCAAGATGGAAGCCATCGGCCGCCTGGCCGGCGGCCTGGCCCACGACTTCAACAACCAGCTCCATGCCCTCGCGCGGCTTCGCCGACTTCGTGGCGCGCGATGCCGGGCTCGAGCGCGCAGGTCGCGCCACGACCTGCTGGAGATCCAGAAGGCGGCCGAGCGGATGGCGAGCCTGACCCGCCAGCTCCTCGCCTTCAGCCGGCAACAGGTGCTCATGCCGGAGACGCTCGACCTGAACGATGCGGTGCAGGGACGCCCAGACGCATGCTCCAGCGGCTGCTCGGCTCGCACATCGAGATGGCGGCCGAGCTCGCGCACCGGAGCCCGCTCTGGGTCCGGGTGGACCGGGGCCAGCTGCTGCAGGTGCTGATGAACCTGGCGATCAACGCGCGCGACGCGATGCCGGACGGCGGGCAGCTCGCGCTGGAGACCGCGCACGCGAGGTGCGAGCAGCGCGGAGCTGACGACGTCCGCCGGCACACCGGTCGCGGCCGGCCGCTACGCGCGCGCTGACGGTGACGGACTCAGGCACCGGCATCGCCCCGGAAGACCTGCCGCACATCTTCGAGCCGTTCTTCACGACCAAGGACGTGGGCAAGGGGACCGGGCTCGGGCTCGCGACGGTGCACGGCATCGTCACCCAGAGCCAGGGGCACGTCTGGGCCGAGAACGCGCCGGCACGGCGGCGCGAGTGTTCACCGTGCTGCTGCCGCTCGCCGAGGCGCCGGCCCGGGCCGGGACGGCCGTCGGGCCGAGCGGCAGGCGCCCGCCCCCCGCCCGGGCTCGGGTGCTGGTCGTGGAGGACGAGGACGCAGGTCCGCGCGTCCTGGCGCGCACGCTCGAGCTGAGGGTACGAGGTGATGCAGGCGCGGCACGGGGAGGAGGCGCTCGAGCAGCTCGAGCGCGGGCGGCGGGGTGGACGCGATCCTCAGCGACGTGGTCATGCCGGTCATGGGCGGGGCGGAGCTCGGCGAGCAGCTGGCGCAGCACCGGCCGCCGCTGCCGGTGGTCTGGATGTCGGGGTATCCGCCCGATGTGGCGTTCAGCGAAGCGCTGCTTGACGACGACCAGCCGTTCCTGCAGAAGCCGATTCCGGGTGACCTCCTGCTCGAGACCGTCCGCCGGGCGCTGGAGCGCCGGGTGGCCGCCGCCGGCTGAGCGGGCGGCACCCTCCGCTGGCGGCGTCCGCCGCGCGGCGTTCTATTCGATTCAGCAGCCGCGCGGGGGTGC
Organism: uncultured Gemmatimonadales bacterium; assembly: GCA_963728705.1. Classification (GTDB taxonomy): domain Bacteria; phylum Gemmatimonadota; class Gemmatimonadetes; order Gemmatimonadales; family GWC2-71-9; genus CAVVWJ01. Next base: position 703 of record CAVSLY010000004.1, on the reverse strand, counting down.
TCTCCCGCGACCCCCCTTTCCCCGGAGCCCCATGGCGCGTTCCAGCGACGAGCCTGCGCGAACGGCTTTGCTCGTGGCCGCCAACCGCGCCGCCCTGTACGGCACGGTGGCTCGCTGGCTCATCCACGACCTGCGCGGGCCAGCGCAGGCCTTGTCGCTGGTGAGCGACCTGCTGGAGCAGGGCGACACGCTGGAGGAGTCCTCGGTGCGCCAGACCCTCGCGGAGGCGTCCGGGCGTCTTCGCGAGTTGCTCGACCTCCTGGATCAGGTGTTGCGCCGGCCAGACCCCGAACAGCGAGCCGCGGCCGATCGTGCTCCGTGATCCGATCGCCGTCGCGGTGCGTCTGCTACGGCTTCACCGATCGAGCGTAACGCTGGAGGCGCAGCAGGCGCTGGACGCGCGGCTGCCTGCCGTCCGCGGAGTGGACGACCAGCTCCAGCACGCTCTCATGAATGTGATGGTGAACGCCTACGAAGCGGTGGGGCGCCGGGTGGGGAACCGTCTACCTGACCGCGGAGACGACCGGCGGCATCGTCCGTGTCGGGGTGACCGACGACGGTCCGGGGGTGGCGCCCGAGATCGTGGACCGACTCTTCGAGCCGTTCGTCACGACCAAGTCCGGACTGCCACTGGCCGGATTGGGACTCGTCGTGGCCCGGGCACTGCTGCAACAGTCCGGGGCAACCCTGCGCTCCGAGCCGA
>CAVSLY010000003.1:0-34493 GCA_963728705.1 uncultured Gemmatimonadales bacterium | reverse complement strand
CGGGAACATCAATACCACGGTGGTGGGAGACTACCGGCACCCGTCGGTGCGGCTTCCGGGGAGCGGCGGGGCCGCGGAGATCGCGATTCACGCGCGCCGGACCGTCGTGATCTCGCGGTTGAGCCGCCGGAGCTTTCCCGCCGCAGTGGATTTCGTCACCAGCCCGGGTCACCGCATGCAGGGCCGGACACGCCGAGAGCTCGGCATGCCGGGCGACGGGCCGGTTCGGGTCATCACCGACAAGGGCATCCTCGAGGTCGATGAAATCACGGGCGAGCTGGTGCTGGCCGCCCTCTATCCCGGAGTCGGCACCGACGAGGTGCGTGAGAGCGTCGGTTGGCCGCTCCGGATCCGCGACACGCTGCGCGACGTGGCCCCGCCGCGCGACGGGGACCTCACCCTGCTGCGCGAGGTGCTCGACCCTCGTGGGCTCTACCTGAGGAGCTGACCGATGCCCGCCACGGTTGCATCGCATGCCGCGGTGCAAGCGCTCCCCCGGGCGATGGGGCTGCGCGACCTGGTCCTCTTCAACATCGTCGCGGTGGCCAGCCTGCGATGGTTCGCCACCGCGGCGGCCGCGGGGCCGAGCTCCGTCTCGCTCTGGGTGCTGGCGGCGCTGTTCTTCTTCGTGCCCCAGGGGCTCGCGGTGAGCCACCTCTCGGCCCGGTACCCCAGCGAGGGCGGGATCTACTTCTGGACCAAGCGTTCGTTCGGAGAGGGGCACGCCTTTCTCTGCGGCTGGTGCTACTGGGTCAACAACATCTTGTACTACCCGAACCTGCTGATGTCCACCGCGGTGGTGGGCACCTACGTCATCGGCCGGGGCGGCACCGGGCTGGAGAGCGACTGGAGCTACGTGCTGCCGGCGACGCTCAGCGCGCTCTGGCTGGCCGTTGGAATCAACATCGTCGGTCTCCGGACCGGACGCTGGCTCCAGAATCTAGGCGCTTTCGGCACCTATCTGCCCGGCCTGCTGATCGTTGGGTTCGGGGTCTACGCCGCTCTCACCCGGCCCTCCGCGACGCCGATGACGATCGAGAGCCTGGTGCCCCATCTGGGCGACTGGTCGTCCCTCAATCTCTGGGCGTCCATCGCTTTTGCCTTCGCGGGCCTGGAGCTCGGTGCCGTCCTGGGGGACGAAGTGAAGGATCCGCGGCGCACGCTTCCGCGCTCGATCCTGATCTCGGCGCCGCTCATCGCGTTCCTCTACATCGCCGGGACGGTGTCGGTGCTGTGGCTGGTGCCGACAGGAGAGGTGAACATCGTCTCGGGATTTCTACAGGCGCTCCACGTCGGCGCGAACGACGCGGGGGTGGCGCTGGCCTGGCTCGCTCCGGCCGCCGCCGCCATGTACGTGATCGGCAACATCGGCGGGGTCGGCGCCTGGATCACCGGCCCGGCGCGCGTAGCCTTCGTGATCGGCCTCGACCGCTACTTCCCGCCGGCGTTCGGGAAGGTGCATCCCCGCTGGAAGACCCCGTACGTGGCGATCCTGGTGCAGGCGATCCTGGCGTCGCTGTTCCTGCTGATCTCGGTCGTCGGGCGGGGCACTACGGTCGAGAAGGCCTACCTGATCATTCTCGATACGATGCTGTTGGTCTATTTCATCCCTTACATCTACCTGTTTCTCTGCTACCTCCTCGATCGGCTTCGCGGCGCCGGGGCGGCACCCATGAGCGGCCGTGCCCTGGCGGCCGTCATCGGGCTGAGCGGCCTGGCTCTCACCCTCCTCGCGATGGGCATCGCGACGGTGCCGCCGGGCGGGACCGAAGCGCCGTGGCTGTTCCGCCTGAAGGTGATGGGCGGCGCGGGGGCGGTGGTACTGCTGGGGGGCGTGGTGTACCTGCGGGGGCGGCGGTGACCCCGGTACGCCACGCGCTCCTGCGCCGCGCGCTCCTGCCGCTGGCCTGCATGGCGATCGGCGCGGGGGCGGCCTCCGCGCAGCGCGCTCCCGTGCTCCGTCAGGTGAAGACGCCCCACGCGTACTACTTCCGCGAGATGCTGATTCCCCAGATGACCACCGGTCCGAGTGGGGCCGCGTGGTCGCCGGACGGCGGTGAGCTGGTCTATTCGATGCAGGGCTCTCTGTGGCGGCAGCGTCTGGGCGATCGGGACGCACATCAGCTCACCGCTGGCCCAGGCTACGACTACCAGCCGGACTGGTCACCCGATGGACGCCGCGTGGTGTACGCGTCTTACCGGAACGACGCCATCGAGCTGCTGCTGCTCGATCTGGCGAGTGGCCGATCCTCGCCCCTCGTCGCGAACGGCGCCGTCAACATCGAGCCCCGCTGGTCGCCCGACGGTACCCGGATCGCCTATACCTCCTCGGCCCACCAGGGGCTCTGGCACGTCTTCGTCGTCGAGGTAGGCCAGGATGGAACCCCTACGCAACCGGTGCGGGTGACCCCCGAGCATGAGAGCGGACTCCCGCGGTACTACTACCACACCAAGGACCAGTACTTCTCGCCGACATGGTCGCCCGACGGACGCGAGCTGGTGCTCCTGTCCAATCGGGGACGGATCTGGGGATCGGGCGGGTTCTGGCGGGTCGATGCGCGCCCTGGCGGGCGGGCGCGCGAAATCCACTACGAGGAGACGACCTGGAAGGCGCGACCCGACTGGAGCCGCGACGGGCGCCGCGTGGCGTATTCCTCCTATCTCGGCCGGCAGTGGAACCAGCTCTGGTTGATGACCGCCGATGGGGGCGACCCGCTCCAGCTCACTTACGGCGAGTTCGACGCGACCGTCCCGCGCTGGTCCCCAGCCGGCGACCGCATCGCATACGTGAGCAACGAGCGCGGGAACACCTCGCTCTGGGTTCTCGACTTCGTCGGGGGCGCCAGGCGAGAGGTGCGGGCGGAGCGCAGACGCTACCTCGGTCCCCTGGGCACCCTGCGCCTGTCGGTGACCGACGCCGCCGGGGCGCCGATGCCTGCCCGCGTTTCCGTGCTGGGGCCGGACGGCCGGAGCTACGCCCCGTCGGACGCCTGGCATCATGCCGACGACGGCTTCGACCGCGCCCGGCGCGGGTTCGAGTACGGATACTTCCACACCACGGGACCGGTCACGCTCACCCTTCCCGCAGGCGCCTACCGGATCGAAACATCGCGGGGACCGGAATACGAGGTGGCCACGCGATCCGTCGAGATCGCGAACGACGCACACAGGACCCTCCGAATCTCGCTCGGGGTCCTCGACGATCTCGAGGCGCGAGGGTGGTACAGCGGCGACCTCCACGTGCACATGAACTACGGCGGCACTTACCGCAACGATCCGACGCGGCTGGCGCGCCAGGCCCGCGCGGAGGACCTGCACGTGGTGGAGAACCTGATCGTCAACAAGGAGGGCAGGGTACCGGACGTCGCCTGGTTCCGTCCGGGACCCGACCCGGCCTCGAGCCCCGGCACGCTCATCATGCACGGGGAGGAGTTCCACACCAGCTTCTGGGGTCACGTCGGGTTGCTGGGACTGACCGACCATCTGCTGCTGCCGGCGTATACCGCCTACGCCAACACCGGCGTCGCGACGCTTCAGCCGACCAATGCCCGGGTCTTCGATCTCGCGCGGTCGCAGGGTGCGATCACCGGCTACGTCCATCCCTACGATGCCTACCCGGACCCGGCCGACACCACACGCCGGCTGACCCACGCGCTTCCCGTAGACCTCGCGCTCGGCAAGGTGGACTATTACGAGGCCGTGGGCTTCGTGGACGATCTGATGGCCACCGCGGACGTCTGGTACCGGTTGCTCAACTGCGGCTTCCGGCTTCCGGCCGGCGGCGGCACCGACGCCATGGCCAACTTTGCCTCACTCCGGGGACCGGTCGGCATGAACCGGGTGTACGTCCGGAGCGGTGCACCGCTCGAGCACCGCCGATGGCTCTCGGCCCTCAAGGCCGGACGGTCCTTCGCGACCAACGGGCCCTTGCTGGCCATGTCGGTGGACGGCATCGGGCTCGGCGGTGAGGTGACGATTCCCTCGGCAGGCGGGCCGGTGGGCGTCACCGTTCGACTGCGCTCCAACGTGCCCGTGGACCATCTGGAGCTGGTCATGAACGGGAACGTCGTCGAGGAAATCCCCCTCGAGACCGGCGGCCGGTCGGCCACCGCGACGGTGCGCGTCCCGGTGGACCGGAGCGGCTGGATCCTGCTCCGGGCGCGGGGCGACAGCGCGGCCTACCCGACGCTCGACGTCTTCCCCTACGCGACCACGAGCCCGATCTACCTGACGGTCGGCGGCCGGCCGGCTCGCTCGCCGGAGGATGCCCGCTACTTCATGGCGTGGATCGACCGGATGCGTGCCGCGGTCGAGGCGCACAGTGACTGGAACGCCGACGCGGAGCGACGGGAGACGCTGGAGATGCTCTCCCGGGCGCATGCGGAGTACGCGCGGAGGGCGGAGGATTAGCGAGACCACCTACGCGCGCCGGCTCGGGCTCTTCTCCGGTACGATGGCGGTCATCGGGGGGATCATCGGCGGCGGCATCTTCCGCACCCCCGCCGCGGTCGCGGAGCGCGTGGGATCGCCTGCGCTGATCCTCGCAGCGTGGATCGCGGGAGGCGCGGTGGCACTGATCGGCGCCTTCTGCTTCGCTGAGCTGGGGCAGCGCCGGCCCCGGGCGGGCGGCGGATACGTCTACCTCAGGGAGACCTGGGGCCCGCTGCCGGCATTTCTCTACGGTTGGGCGTTGCTGCTCGTCATCGCCAGCGGCGCGATCGCCGCGATCGCCGTGACGTTTGCCGACTATTCTCTGGCGCTCACCGGCCTGCCGACCCGTTTCACGCGACCGCTGGCAATCGGCTCCATTCTCCTGGTGTCGGCGGTGAACTACCTCGGCGTGGCCCCCGGCGCGCTGGTCCAGAACTTCTTCACCCTGCTCAAGCTGGCGGCGATCGCCGCGCTGGTGGTGATCGGATTGGCGGCCGGTCTGCCGGCAGGAATGCCGGCGCCGGCGGGAGCCCCGGCCGCGTTCGGGGCCGCGCTGGTGCCGATCCTCTTCACCTACGGCGGCTGGCAGCAGACCAACTTCATCGCGGAAGAGTTGAAGGATCCCGAGCGGAACTTGCCGCGCGCGCTGATCCTCGGCGTGGGTGTGGTGATCGCGGTCTACCTGCTGGCCAACCTCGCTTACCTGCACGTGCTCGGTGCGGCCGACCTGGCTGCCAGCACCGCGCCGGCGGCGGACGCCATGCGCCGCGTCCTCGGCCCCGCCGGCGCCACCCTGATCGCGGCCGGCATCGCAGCCTCCACGTTCGGGTTCCTGAACCTGGTGGTGCTCGTCACGCCTCGCGTGTTCCAGGCGATGGCGGCGGACGGCGTGTTCTTCCCCAGACTCGCCCGGCTCCACCCCGTCCACCGCACACCCGCCGCCGCGATCGGCGTCCAGGCCGTGTGGGCCTCGGCGCTGGTGCTGTCGGGAAGCTTTGGCCAGCTGGTGGACTACGTGGCTTTCGCCGACTGGATCTTCTTCGGGCTCACCGTGGCGGGGCTGTTCGTCTACCGCGGCAGGGACGGAAGGAGCGCCGCGGTGGCGCCGAGCGGCGCGTTCCGGACACCGGGCTACCCCTGGACCCCGGCGCTCTTCGTCGCGGCTGCGATCTTCGTCGTCGCGAGCTCGGTGTACTCCAATCCGCGGAATGCGATCATCGGCACGGGGCTGCTGGCGCTGGGCGTGCCGGTCTTCCGGTACTGGCGTCGCCGCACCGGGAGCGGCGCGGATGGAGCCTCCGGCCGGCTCGCGGACTAATCGCCGGTCAGCGGGACGACGCGTTTCCCTTCAACGACGTCTTTCCCTTCGACGACGGCGCCTTCGGGGGCGGGGCCGTGGTGCCCCGTACCACAAGCGCGGGAGCCATCACCACTCGCCGGGGTACCGCCCGTCCGCGCTCCAGGCGCTCGAGCAGCAGGTCCACCGCCGTCCGTCCCATCGCCTCGCGGGGCTGGTCGATGGTGCTGAGATCGATGTGCCGGAGCGCCGCGAGCGAGGTGTTGTCGTATCCCACCAGTGAGATGTCACCCGGCACCCGAAGCCCGCTGCGGGTGAGCGCGTCGAGCGCGCCGAGAGCGCTGAGGTCGTTCGCGGCGAAGATCGCGGTGGGCCTGGGGCCGCTGGCGAGGAGGGAGGCGACGCCCTTGGCTCCTCCCTCCTCGGTGTAGTCTCCCCGCACGGTTCGCACCTGGTCCCCGAGGCCGTGGCGGCGCATGGTGCGGGTGTATCCCTGCTTCCGGGGCTGCGCGCCCGCGCCCGCGCCGCCATCGATGTGCGCGATCCGCCGATGCCCCAACGCGACCAGGTGGTCCACGGCGAGCGCAGCGCCGGCGGGATCGTCGTTGGATACGCAATCCACCGCCTTCCCCGCCATGGTGCGGGCCACCAGGACTACCGGCACCGATCTGGCCGCCTCGGTGATTCGCGCCGCGTCGAGCCGGGGTCCCGCGAGGATCAGCCCGTCACTCCGGAGCTCGAGCAAGGTCTCGATGGCCGCCGCTTCGCCGCTCGCCGCGCGGTTCCCGGTGTTGAGCATCGCCTTGTAGCCCCGCTCACCGGCCCGGCCGGCCACGCCGTCGAGCACGTCGGCGAAGAAGGTGTTGTGCAGGTCGGAGAGCATGACGCCGAGCACCCGGGTCCGCCGCTGCACCAGGCTCCGCGCCACCGCGTTGGGCCGGTAGTCGAGCTCGGCGGCGGCGGCGAGGACGGCGCGACGCTTGCCCTCGCTGACCGAGGGCGAATCGTGCATGACGAGCGAGACCAGCGACTTGGAGACGCCGGCGCGGGCGGCGACGTCGTGGATCGTGGGCTGGGCCATGAGGTGCTCCAAGGACGGGGCAGGCGGGCCCGTGCTTGACAGCGTTCTCGCCGGGCCGTATCTAGGAGATATCGCTGGAACGTTCCAAATGCAAGTTGGAGCGTTCCAAAGCCCGCCAGGCTCATCCTGCCACCGAGGTCCCCATGCGTGTCGGCGTCGCCGGCGTCGGCCGGATCGGTTCGTTTCACGCCGCCGTCCTCGCCGAGCACCCCGAGGTGACCCAGGTGCTGGTGACCGACCCCGACGGGAATCGCGCCGCCGCCGTCGCCCGCGACATCGGCGGCACGGTGGCTCCCTCGATTGAAGCGCTGCTCCTCGCGGTGGACGCGGTCGTGATCACCACCCCGACGATCACCCACGCCGACCTCATCCGCCAGGCCGCCGACGCCGGCCGCCCGACCTTCTGCGAGAAACCGATCACCATCGACCTCGCCTCGACCGAAGACGTCGTCCGCCACATTCACCGGCGGAAGGCCGTGGTGCAGATGGGTTTTCAGCGGCGGTTCGACCCCGGGTACCGTCGGGCGCGCGAGCTGGTCGAGCAGGGAAAGCTGGGCCGGATCTACATCGTGCGTATGTCCGGGCACGATCCCCATCCTCCCCACGACGACTACATTCCCGGCTCCGGCGGACTGTTCCGCGACTTCCACATTCACGACTTCGACATCGTCCGCCACGTGATCGGACAGGAGGTCGTCGAGGTCTACGCCGACGGCGACGACGCCGGCTTCGAGGTGTTCGCCCGCCACGGCGACGTTGCCGCGGCGGTGGCGACGCTCCGGTTCAGTGGCGGGGCCCTGGGCATTCTCTCGGGCGCGCGCCACGATCCGCTGGGCTACGACATCCGGATGGAAGTCTTCGGCTCGGGCGACAGTATCGCGGTGGGCTGGAACGGCCGTACACCGCTCCGCTCGGTCGAGCCCGACGGGCCGCCGCCGCCCGAGCGGCCCTACCAGTTCTTCCTCGACCGGTTCGACGCGGCCTATCGCGCGGAGCTGCACGCGTTCGTCGAGGTCGTCGCGGGCCGGCGGCCCAATCCCTGTCCGCCGGAGGAAGCCCGAGAGGCGATCCGGGTGGCCATGGCGTGCGACCTCTCCCGTCGCCTGCACCGGCCGGTGCGGGTCGAGGAGGTCGGTTGAGCAGCCCGCTCGCCCGTCTCGCCGGCGCGCCCATCACCTGGGGCGTCTGTGAGGTGCCGGGCTGGGGTTGCCAGCTCGGCGCGGAGCGGGTGCTGCGGGAGGTGTCGGCCGTCGGCCTCCGGGCCATCGAGCTGGGGCCGCACGGTTTCCTCCCCCACGACCCGGGTGAGGTGGCGCGATTGCTCCGCCGCCACGACCTTCGATTGGCGGGCGGATTCGTCCCCGCCGTGCTTCACCGGCGCGAGGCCCAGCGCGGCACCCTGGCGGGCATAGCCGCCGCGGCGAAGACACTCGCCGCCGCCGGCGCGACGATGCTGGTGCTCGCCGCGGAGCTGGGGAACGGCACGGGCGGTTACGATCGCTCCGTTGAGCTGTCCGACGGGGAGTGGACCATGCTCCTGGATACGGTGGACGCCGCGCGAGGGGCGGCGGCGCGCCACGGGATCCAGATCGCGCTGCATCCGCACTATGGGACGGCGGTCGAGCGTTGGTCCCATGTGGACCGGATCATCGCCGGAAGCGACGTGGCGCTCTGCGTGGACACCGGGCATCTGGTCGTCGGCGGCACCGATCCGGTGCGCCTGGTCCGCGCGGCCGACGGACGGGTCGCCCACGTCCACTTCAAGGACGTGGATGCGGCGCTCGCCGCACGAGTGCGTGGGGGCGAGATCGGATACCGCGATGCGGTCGCCCGCGGACTCTACCGTCCGCTCGGCGACGGCGACGTGGACGTCGCCGAGGTCGTCACCCTGCTCGAGGCCAGGCAGTACCAGGGCTGGTACGTGCTGGAGCAGGATGTGGTACTCGAGGCGGAGCCGGCCGAGGGCGAGGGGCCGGCCCTCGCGGCATCGCGCAGCGTCCACTATCTCACGGGGATCATGCAAGGGTGACTCATTCCTCCACGCTCGCATGGCGGGTCGCGCTCGCGGCCGCGATGTGGGGCTGCGGCGGCGGCGAAGGCGCCAAACCCGACGGCCAGGACCGCAGTGGCGTCCGGATCGTGATGGTGAGCCATGGCCAGACCTCGGATCCGTTCTGGTCCATCGTGGCCAACGGCGCGGACGACGCCGCCCGCGAGCTCGGCGTCCGGTTGGAGTATCAATCGCCCACCGGGTTCGACATGGTGCGGATGAGCCAGCTCATCGACGCCGCGGTGGCAAGCCGGCCCAGTGCGCTCGCCATCTCGGTACCCGATCCGGATGCGCTGGGTCCGTCAATCCGCGCGGCGGTGGCGGCCGGGATTCCTGCGCTCTCCGTCAATTCCGGGGACGAAGCCTGGGAGCGGCTCGGCTTCCTCGGCCACATCGGTCAGACCGAATACGAGGCCGGTCTGGCCGCCGGCCAGCGGCTCGCCGCGGGCAAGGCGCGGCGAGTGCTCTGCGTGAATCACGAGGTCGGCAACGTGTCGCTGGATACCCGCTGCCGGGGGCTGGGCGACGGCCTCGCGAAGGGCGGAGCGACGATGCAGGTCCTCGGCGTCGCCCTCGCGGACCCGGAGGATGCCGCCCAACGAATCCGCGGCGCCCTCGCCCGGGACGCGAAAGTGGACGGCGTCCTGACCCTGGGGCCCGGTGGCGCCGCCCCGGCGCTCGCAGCGCTTCGGGAGAGCGGGATGTTGGGCCGGATCGCGGTCGGCACCTTCGACCTGACTCCCGAGGTCCTGACCGCGGTTCGGGACGGGCAGCTGCTCTTCGCCATCGACCAGCAGCCCTACCTCCAGGGCTACCTCAGCATCGTCTTCCTCACCAAGTACCTGGAGACGAAGGCGATGCCGGGCGGCGGCCAGATCATCCGCACCGGACCGACCTTCGTCACGAAGGAGAATGCCGCGGAGATCATCGCGCTCGCCGAGCGGGGCATCCGATGAGGCTCGCGGGTCGATGAGCGCCGGCGCCGGGACCAACGACGTGCCCGCCCTGGCCGCGGAATCGCCGGCCCGGCCGGCGGCGTCCAGCCGCTCCGCGGGCCTCCGCCGAATGCTCGCGCGTCCCGAGGTCGGCGCTGCGGTCGGCGCGCTGCTCATCTGGCTGGTGTTCGCGGTCGCGGCGGGGCCCGCCTTCCGGAGCCTGGAGGGGACCGCGGCGTTCCTCAACGCCGCGGCGCCGCTCGGCATCCTCGCCGTCGCGGTGGCGCTGCTGATGATCGCAGGCGAGTTCGACCTCTCGGTCGGCTCCGTCATCGGCTTCGCCGGCATGACCATCATGGTCCTCACCCGCCACTTCGACTGGTCGCTCTGGCCCGCGATCGGCGCGGCGCTGCTGCTGAGCCTCGCGATCGGGGTCGGGAACGGCTACCTCGTGGTGCGCACCGGACTGCCGTCCTTCATCGTCACCCTCGGCACCCTGTTCGCGTTTCGCGGACTCACCATCGCCGTGAGTCGGCTGCTCACCCGCCGAACCCAGCTCGGCGGCTTGGACGAAGTCGCCGGATATGGTTTCGCGGAGCGGATCTTCGGCGGCGAGGGGCTGGGGCCGTTCCGGGTCTCGATCGTTTGGTGGATCGCCCTCGCCGCCCTGGCGACCTGGGTGCTGCTCCGCACCCGCTTCGGCAACTGGATCTTCGCCGCAGGCGGCGCGCCGGAGGCGGCGCGGAAGCTGGGTGTGCCGGTGGCGCGCGTGAAGATCGCGCTCTTCATGACCACGGCCATGGCCGCGTGGCTGGTCGCGGTGCTCCAGGTGGTCCGGTTCACCGGGTCCGACGCGCTCCGCGGCGAGCAGCAGGAATTTCGGGCCATCATCGCCGTGGTGATCGGCGGCACGCTGCTCACCGGCGGATACGGCTCCGCCATCGGCGCGGTGCTGGGCGCGCTCATCTTCGGGATGGTGCAGCAGGGCATCGTGATCACGGGGGTGGATGCCGACTGGTTCCAGGTCTTCCTCGGTGTGATGCTGGTGGCGGCCGTCGTCTTCAACAACTTCGTCCGCCGGCGCGCGTCGGAGGCCCGGTGAGCGCGCCGATCCTCGAGGTGGACCGCGTCTCCAAGCGCTTCGGCAACGTGGTGGCCCTGCGGGACGTCTCGATGGCCGTGCGCCCGGGCCAGGTCACCTGCCTCCTGGGCGACAACGGGGCGGGGAAGTCCACCCTGATCCAGATCCTGGCCGGGGTGCACCGGCCGAGCTCGGGACGCTACCTGGTGGACGGAGAGCCGGCCGACTTCGGCTCGCCGCGCGACGCGCTCGCCCGCGGCATCGCGACCGTCTACCAGGACCTCGCGATGATTCCGCTCCTCAGCGTGTGGCGCAACTTCTTCCTCGGCGCGGAGCCCTGCGTCGGCGCGGGACCGTTCCGGCGGATCGACACCGGCCGCTGCGAGCGGATCGTGCGGGAGGAGCTCGGCCGGCTCGGCGTGCACCTCCGGGATCCGGCTCAACCTGTGGGGACGCTCTCGGGCGGCGAACGGCAGGCGGTCGCCATCGCGCGGGCCATCCACTTCGGCGCGCGCGTGCTGATCCTCGACGAGCCGACCGCGGCGCTCGGGGTGAAGCAGGCCGGCGTGGTGCTACGGTACATCGCGAAGGCGAGAGAGCACGGGGTCGGCGTCGTCTTCATCACCCACAACCCTCATCACGCCTACCCGATCGGCGACCGGTTCGTCATCCTGCGCCGGGGCGAGGTGCAGGGCGACCACGGCCGCCAGGACATCCGCCTGGAGGATCTCGCCGGGATGATGGCGGGCGGCGAGGAGCTGGAGCGGCTCGCCCACGAGCTGGATCGCGTCTCGAGCCCGAAGGGCGCGGCCGGATGACCGCCCCGCGGTTCGACGTGCTCACGATGGGCCGGGTGAGTGTGGATCTCTACCCCGAGCAGAGCGGCGTCGCGCTCGCGGACGTGCGCACGTTCGCCAAGTCACTCGGGGGCAGCCCGACCAACGTGGCCGTGGCGGCGGCGCGTCTCGGACGATCGGCCGCCGTCATCACCCGGGTCGGCGCCGATGGCTTCGGCGCCTACGTTCGCCAAGCGCTCCGAGGCTTCGGCGTGGACGACCGGTTCGTGGGCACCGATCCCGCGCTGCGCACCCCGCTGGTGTTCTGTGAGCTGCATCCGCCCGATCACTTCCCGCTGCTCTTCTACCGCCAGCCGACGGCGCCCGACATCACTCTCGCGCTGGACCAGCTCGACCTCGACGCCGTCCAAGGGGCCAGGGTGTTCTGGACCACGGGCACCGGGCTGTCCGACGAGCCGAGCCGCACGGCCACGCTCGGCGCGCTCGAGGCCCGCGGGCGCCGGGGGATCACGATTCACGATCTCGACTTTCGCCGCTCGCTTTGGCCCCAGCCCGACTCGGCCGGCGCGTATCAGCGCTGCGCGCTCAAGCTGGCCACCGTGGCCATCGGGAATCTCGAAGAAGTGTCCGTCGCGGTCGGCGAGGCGAGCCCCGAGATGGTCGCCCGACGGCTGCTGAACCTCGGCCCCCAACTCGCGATCGTGAAGCTCGGCGAGCGCGGTGTGGTGGTTGCCTGGGAGGACGAGACCGTCCGGGTCGAGCCGATCCGAGTCGAGGTAGTGAACGGACTGGGCGCCGGCGACGCCTTTGGGGGAGCCGTCTGTCACGGCCTCCTCGCGGGATGGGACCCGGTGCGCGTGGTCCGTTTCGCGGCCGCCGCCGGCGCGTACGTGGCCGCGCGGCTCGCCTGCGCCGACGCCATGCCGACCGAATCCGAGGTGCTGCGACTGTTGGAGCCGGCGGAATCCCCCTACGTGGAGCGACACTCGTGATCGACGACCGCCGGTTCCGGGAGCTGCTCGACACCCGTGCCCGCCGGCCGGAACGGATCGCGGAGGCGGCCGCCGCGCGACGGCGTCGGCCGCTGCTCCCCGAGGACGGACGCCTCTGCCTCATTGCGGCCGACCATCCCGCCCGGGCCGCGGTGAAGGTCGGGTCCGACCCGCTCGCCATGGCGCGGCGCCGGGACCTTCTCGAGCGGCTGCTGGCGGCGCTGGCGCAGCCGGGGGTCGACGGCGTGCTCGCGACGCCCGACGTCATCGAGGACCTCTTGCTGTTGGAGGCGCTCCACGGCCGCATCGCGATCGGCTCGATGAATCGCGGCGGCCTTCCCGGAGCCGCGTGGGAGCTGGACGACCGGTTCACGGCGTACGATGCCGAGGCCATCGCGAGGACCGGGCTCGACGGAGGCAAGATGCTGCTCCGGCTCGCGCTCAACGATCCCGGCACCGCGGCCACGCTGGAGGGCTGCGCCCGGGTGGTGAGCGAGCTGTCGGCCAGGAAGCTGGTGGCGCTGGTGGAGCCCCTCCCGGCTTGCCGCGAGGCGAACGGAACGGTGCGGATCTCGAAGGATCCCGAGGAGCTGATCCGGCTGATCGGGGTCGCGTCCGGGCTCGGCACCAGCTCCGCGTACACCTGGCTCAAGGTGCACGTGACCGAAGACATGGAGCGGGTGCTCGAGGCGACCACGCTTCCGACGCTGCTGCTCGGTGGCGATCCCGGCGACCGGCAGGCGGAGGTGTTCGAGGAGTGGAAGCGGGCGCTGCGCATTCCGCAGGTGCGGGGCTTGGTCGCGGGCCGCGCGCTCCTGTATCCGCCCGACGGCGACGTGGCGGCCGCGGTGACGGCGGCGGCGCGCATGGTGCACGGATGAAGCAGCGGCTGCACTGGCCCGCCGGAACCGCGGCCGAGGATTCTGACTCCGTCGTGATGACGCCGGCGCTGGCGGGATGGCGCTACACCGGCCTCCGTGTCCTTCGCATCCGCCCGGGCCAGAGCCGGACGATCGCGACCGGAACCCAGGAGATGCTGGTGGTGCCTCTCAGCGGCGGATGCAGGGTGAGTGTCGGCGCAGAGGACTTCGTGCTCGAGGGTCGGGAGAGCGTGTTCGAGGGAATCACGGATTTCACTTATCTCCCGATGGCCTCCGACGCCAGGATCACCAGCTCCGGCGGCTGCGAGCTCGCGGTCCCCTCCGCGGTGGCGAGCCGCCGGCTGCCGCCGGCCCACGTGCAGGCGAAGGATGTGCAGGTCGAGACCCGTGGCGCCGGGAGCGCCACCCGCCAGATCAACAACTTGTTTGTCGCCGGGGGGCCCCCCGCGCACCGGCTGGTGGTGGTGGAGGTACTCACGCCCGGGGGGAACTGGTCCTCGTACCCCCCGCACAAGCACGACGACGCGACCAATCCGGGCGAGGCGGAGCTGGAGGAGATCTATTACTTCAGGATTCAGGGGCGCGCCGGTTTTGGAATCCATCGCACGTACACTGCCGACGGCGCCATCGACGAGACGGTGGCGGTGCGGGACGGTGACGTGTTCCTGGTTCCGCGTGGCTACCACGGCCCCTGCGTTGCCCCGCCCGAATACCCGATGTACTACCTCAACGTCCTGGCGGGAGCGAGCGATGGCCGCTCGCTCGGCTTCAGCGACGATCCGGTGTACGCCTGGATCAGGGAAAGCTGGCAGGGCATGCCCCGCGATCCCCGGGTACCCCTGGTCAGTCGGGTGGGGGCCTCCGCATGAGTTCCCGTGGCACCGACACCCGGCGCCTCACCATGGCGCAGGCGCTCGTGCTCTTCCTCGCGGCCCAGCACGTCGAGCGCGACGGCCGCGAGCGCCCGTTCTTCGCCGGCATGTTCGGCATCTTCGGGCACGGGAACGTCGCCGGCGTGGGACAGGCTCTCCAGCAGTACACGAGCCGGCTGCGCTACTACCAGTCTCGCAACGAGCAGGCCCAGGTGCACGCGGCCGCCGCGTACGCCCGGATGACCAACCGACTACAGACCCTGGCCTGCACCAGCTCGGTTGGACCGGGCGCGACGAACATGATCACCGGCGCGGCCGGTGCGACCATCAACCGGCTCCCTGTTCTGCTGCTCCCGGGCGACGTCTTCGCGACGCGGCGGGTGGGCTCGGTTCTCCAGCAGCTCGAGGCGTGGGGGTCGCAGGACACCTCGGTCAATGACGCCTTCAGGCCGGTGTCGCGCTACTGGGACCGGATCTCCCGACCGGAACAGCTCGTCCCGGCCGCGCTCGAGGCCATGCGGGTGTTGACCAGCCAGTCGGAGACCGGGGCCGTCACGCTGGCACTGCCGCAGGACGTCCAGGCGGAGGCCTTCGACTACCCGGCGGAATTCCTCGGCAAGCGGGTGTGGCACATAGCTCGGCCGCTGCCGGACCGGGCCGCGCTCGAGCGCGCGGTGGAGCAGATCCGGCAGTCGCGGCGCCCGGTGATCGTCGCCGGCGGCGGCGTCATCTACTCCGAAGCGACCGATGCGCTGAAGGCGTTCGTGGCCGCCACCGGGATACCCGTGACGGAGACCCAGGCGGGGAAGGGGGCGTTGCCGTTCGATCATCCCTCGTCGCTCGGTGCGATGGGGGTCACCGGGACACCTGGCGCGAATCTGACGGCGCGCGAGGCCGATCTGGTGATCGGCATCGGGACCCGCTACAGCGACTTCACCACGGCATCACGCACCGCCTTCCAGGAACGTGGCGTGCGGTTCGACCGACGAGGCGATCGCGCTCATGAACGAACAGAAGGCTGAGCTGATTCTGACCTCGGCGTTGATCACGCCGGGCGACGACTCGATCCTCAACGAACATCTCAGGCTGCTGCCAACGGATCGACAGGTACCCGTCCTGACAGTGCCGGCGGTCGTCGATCTGGAGGAGGACACCGGGCACGAGGATCGCCGGCCGGGGTTGCTGTCGTTCTTCGGGCGAAGACCGCAGCCTGGCATCTGGCGGCCATATGATCAGCGGGCTGTCGGCATTCGCATCAGGGAGGCGCTCGAGGAATCGCGCGCCGCGCTGCAGCCGAACCTGCCCCGCCAGGCACCGCGTCGAACCGCACCAGCCGCCGTGCTCGACGACCACGGCTTCCAAAGCCTCCTGCGGGACATCGCCAAGGCTCGTGGCCGACGCGTGGAGGCTGGCGACGATGATTTCCTCACGCGCTCAGGCCTGGGCCCCAAGCGCGAGCGGGCGCAGCGGTGGGCTGGCGCGGAGCTGTCGTGGCTGGACGAGGTCACGCTCCCGTGGGGCCTCGAGGTCCGACTCCTGAACATCTCGAGCACCGGTCTGCTGGTGGAGTCGGGGGTCCGCTTCATGCCCGGGAGCGCCACGGTGTTCCAGCTCAGCGGATCGGACCGGCACCTGGTGATTCCCGCCAAGGTCGTCCGAAGCCAGGTGGCCACGGTGGGTTCCACAGGGGTCAAGTACCTATGCGGCGGCCACGTTCGATCGCGCAGTCACCGAGCTGGGCGCGCGGTCCCAACCGGGTGGCCCCGACGGTCTCGACGACGTAATGGCGTCGGTCAAGGCGGCGGCCCAGCGCGGCGCCAGCCCCGACGCTATTCGCGCGGCGTTCGAGCAGGGCGTCCACCAGCTGGTGACGGCTCGAGAGATCCGGCTTCGCGACGTTCCCGTCGTGCAGAACGACGGCAGCGAGTCCGTCTACTTCACCGTGGCCACCAGGGATGAATCGCCGGTCATCCTGCAGGCGACGTTCGAGCCCGACCACCTGCCGCGCGGCGAGGAATTCGAGGTGCTGCGGGCGGCGGCCACGATGGCCCACGAGGTGCTGGAACTGGAGGCCGCGACATCGTAGCCGGGTTCACTGTCCCGCTTCGAGGCCCTCGGTGATCTCGATTCGCGTGCCCCACGGATCCTTGACGTAGGAGATCTTCGTCACCTTGTTGCCGCCGAGGCGGGGGCCGTCGATCTCGGTGATCCCGAGCGACTGCAGACGCTTCAGGAACGCCTCCAGGTTGCGCACCTCGAAGCCGATGTGGTCGAGCGAGCGGCCCAGCGTCGGCGCCAGCGCCGGCTCCTGGCGCGTGAACGTCAGCTCGACACCGGGCACGTTGGCGGTGTCGAAGTCGCCGCGCTTCCCCGCCGTGGCCCCGAAGTGCTTGATGTACCACGCCTGCGCTTCGAGCGGCGCGGGCAGCCAGAGGTGGACGTGGTGCATGCGAATCGGCACCGGAAGCGCGTCGTCCTGCAGCAGCTCGACGCGGACGTCGTCCGGTCCGGTGATGAAGGCCTGCCGCGGGTTGTTCTGCTCCACCTTCAAGCCGAGTGGTGCGATGCGCGCCAGGGTGTCGGCCACGCTTTTCACGTGGAAGCCGAAATGGTTCACCACCGAGCCCACGCTCCCGCCGGAGTTCATGTCGCGTTAGCCGAGGTTCACGTAGGCGCCGGGAAATCGGACCATCTGCAGCGTCCCGTTCTGCGTCGGCTCGCCGCCGAGCAGGCGCAGGAACTGCCGCATCGCCTCGACGTCACGGGCGAAGACGTGCACGTGGCCCATGGCGACGCCAGTCGGGTTGGGCGCCACGAGCTGGGCGGCCGCCGGCGCCGGCCACGACAGATAGAGGACCGCGGTCAAGGCAATCAGGTGTCGCATCGCATCCCTCCGCTCAGGTCACCCATCAACCAGCGCCTACTTGTTGCAGCCTTTGCCCGTCTCGTCGAAGTTGTCGAACAGCCGCGAGGCGCTGGCGCCGGCCAGCGTCTCGATCCGGTGTGGCTGGCCCTTCTCCACGGTGTAGCGGGCGACCGTTCCCTTGCCCCGCAGGAACTCCGCCTCGCGCTTCATCTCGTCGTGCCACATGTAGTCGTCGTTCTCGCCGACGTACATGAAGACGCACAGCTTCGAGATCGCCTGGAGCTTCGCCGTCGTCGGCTGCCACATGTATCCGGGGAAGGCGGTGACCGACAGGAAGTATTGCGGGTTGGCGGCGGCGACGTGAAACGCCGCGATGCCGCCGTTCGACGGCCCGGCGATGTGGAACTTGCCGTCCCGAATCTTGTAGTCAGCGAGGATCTGCTTCAGGAACTCGGGAAAGATCCGGGCACCGCTCTCGAAGAACAGCTCGCCATTGGGCGCCGCCGGCGCGATCACGATGTAACCGCGCTTCTCGGCCTCGGCGCGCAGGTTCCGATTGAGCACGCCGTCCACGGTGTTCATCGTCTGCGGCCCGCCACCGAGCGCGACGACCGCAGGATAGGCCCTGGCCGGATCGTAGCCGGACGGGAGCACCACCTTGTACTGGACGGTGACGCCGGCAACTGTCCGCGACTTCTCGAGCACCTCGGCGCGTGCGGGTCCGGCGATGACGGTAGCTGTCAGCACGAAAAGCGGCTGACAGCGCGCGAAACTGCCACGACGGCATGAACGGGCTCCTTCCTGAACCGCGGTCGATCGCAAAGTATACGGTGAGAGACCGAGGCTACACCCGACTCGGGTCGATGCCCCATCCGCGCAGGATGGCGGATTCGTCGGCGGCGCTCGCGGCCTTCTTGAAGCGGGCTCCGGCGCGGCCCTTCACGCGGCCCTCGCATTCGGCCCACGTGCCGTGCCGCATCGGCACGTCGTCCACGACGCTGAGATACGAATAGGCTGGCGCCTTGCTCTTCGCACCGGTCTGAATTCGACGATCGCTTCGGCAGCGAGGTATCGTCGGGCAGTTGCAGTACCGGCCGCGGGTAGCTGTCGAGCGGCCCGTCATACAGGTCGGTCGGACTCTGCAACGCGAACGCCACCGCGATTTCGTCGCAACGCTCGTTGCCCGCCGTGCCGACGTGGCCGCGGACCCAGCGCCAGTCCAGCTCGCCGCGGGCGCGCGCGTCGGTCAGGCTGGACAGCCCTTCCCACAGGTCGCGATTCAGGACGTCGCTGCCTTCGGCAGTCTTCCACCCGCGCCGGCGCCAGCCCCAAATCCATTGCGTGATGCCCTGGATCAGATAGGTGGAGTCCGTGTAGACGACAATTGGGCCCGGCCGATCGGCCACTCGCTGCAGCGCCGCGATCGCGCCGCTCAATTCCATTCTGTTGTTGGTCGTATGCGGCGCTCCGCCACCGAGTTCGGTGACCCTCCCATCGGGTGTCACGATGATCGCGCCCCAACCGCCCGGGCCGGGATTGCCCTTCGCTGCGCCGTCGGTGAAAACAACGGTCAGTGAGTTCTGCATCCCTTGGGAAGCGGCCTACAACGCGAACGCGCCGGTGCTGACGCCGAACTTGTCGATCTCGCAGCCAAAGCGCTGCGCCACCGTCAGCATCACGTTCGCCAGCGGCGTCCCCTTCGGCGCCACCAGGTGGCGGTTGCCGGTGAACGCGCCCGCGCCCTTGCCGACCATCAGGTAGGGCACGTCGATCGGGCGAGTGCACGTTGCTCTCGCTCATGCCGCTGCCCCAGAGCAGCGTCGAATGATCCAGCAGCGTGCCGTCGCCGTCGGGCGTGTCCTGCAGGCGCTGCAGGAACCTGCCGAAGAGCTCGATCTGCCAGGTGTTCAGCTTGACGAGCAGCGCCAGCTGCTCCGGGCGGTTGCCGTGATGCGACACGTGGTGCCACGGCTCGTTGAACCCGAGGTTCGGGAACACGAGCTGGCTGGCCTCGCGGTTCAGCATGAAGCTGAAGACGCGCGTGATGTCGGCCTCGTAGGCCACCGCCATCAGGTCGAACATCACGGTGGCGTGCTCTTCCCACGAGTCCGGGATGCCCACGGGCGCCACCGGCAGCGTCAGTTCGGTCGCTGCCTGCTTTTCGGCGCGCTGGATGCGGGCTTCGATCTCACGGACGTGCTCGAGGTATTGATCGAGGCGGACGCGATCGCGGCTGCCGAGGCCGCGCTCGAGCGCGGCGACGTCTCCGGTCACCGAGTCGAGGATGCTGCGGTTCTGCTGCATCCGCCTGACGCGCTCTTCCACCGAGCCGGGCCGGCCGAACATGCGCTCGAAGACGGCGCGCGGGTTGGTCTCGAGCGGAATCGGCTGCGTCGGCGACTTCCACGAGATCGTGTTCATGTAGGCGCAGCTGTAGCCGGTGTCACAGGCGCCGACGTAGCCGGTGAGGTCCTCGGTGGCGATCTGGATCGAGGGGAAGACCGTCTCCTGTCCGATCTTGTTGGCGACGATCTGATCGAGCGAGGTCCCGTTCCGGAAATCCTCGGCCTCGGTGCGCTTCGGGGCGCTGCCCGTCAGCCAGGTGCCGGTGCTGACCGCGTGGGTACCCTGCGGCGGCCGATCGAGGTTCGAGACCACGTTGACGTGGTCGCGGAACTTTTCGATCGGCTTGAGGATCGGGCTGAACTCGAAGCCGACGCCCGTTGGTCGCCGGCGTCCAGTGGCTCGGACGCTCGCCCATCGGCACGAACACCGCGCCGAAGCGGCGTGTGGGCGCGGCGGCGGTGCGTGCGGTCGGTGTGAGCGCCGGGACCATGGCGTCGAGCAGCGGCAGGGCCAGCGTCGTGCCCATGGCTTTCAGAACCGTTCGACGTGACAGCGACGACTTGGTGATGAACATGGCGCCTCTCTCCGTGAACCAGCCTCAGCAATACGCCACGCACGAACCCACGGCTCCGCGGCCGTTGGCCGCGACCCGCCTCGGGCCGGCGACTCCGAACGATAGTAAGGATAAGCCAAGAGCACCCGATCGAAGGTGCCAGAAACCCGGGCGCGGTGTGACGACAGGTCAGTCCCTCCGCGGACTGGCTCGTCGAGTCGTCCCGAGAAAGACTCGTGAAATAGCGAAGAGTCGCTTGGCATTGAGCTTGCCGACGACCGTCGTTCCGTCTGCGTGCCCGGACACCAAGGAGAAAGCAGATGGATTTCCGCCTGATCACCTTCTCCACCGCGGTCGTGAACCCGATTCTCGCCAGATGGAGCCTGGGCTCGCCCTCGGTCGCGGTCCAGTTCACCGGCGCGTTCAACTCCATCAGCTGGACGAATCCGTTGTTCGAGAACGGCGACCTCGATGACGCCCATTCCCAGGGCGCACAGACCGACGGCGCGAACGATCTGCGCCGGTTCGAGAATCGGTCCCCGCGCGGCTGCCATATGATCACGTGAACCATCCGCGTGAGGTTCATCATGTTGAGTCGCCTGCCCCGTCACGCCGTTCTGGCGTTCGCGGGAACCTGTATCGTGCTGGCCGCCGCGGTCGAGGCGCAGCAGCCACGCTCGCTGTACGACCGCTACACGGAGCCGATCCAGATCTTCAAGATCGGGCTCGGCACGTTCACCAAGCCGATGTCCTCGACGAACAAGGAGGCGCAGGCGTTCTTCGACCAGGGCTTTCAGATGATGTATTCGTTCGCCAAGCCGGAGGCCGTGCGGTCGTTCCGCGAAGCGTGGAAGCGCGATGCCGACTGCGCGATCTGCTACTGGGGCGAGGCGTGGGCGTGGGGGTCGTACCTGAACGCGCCGATGACCGCCGAGGAAGCGCCGCACGCGTATGCCGCGGCGCAGAAGGCGCTGTCGCTGAAGAGCCGCGCCACGCCGAAGGAGCGCGCGCTCATCGACGCCATGGCGGTGCGCTACGTCGAGAAGTTCGACGCGGCCAAGCGCGTCGAGCAGGACCGCGCCTACGCCGACGCGATGCAGAAGGTGTCGGCGCAGTATCCCGACGATCTCGAGATCGCCACGCTCTATGCCGACGCGCTCTTCCTGCTCGAGCCGCGCCGCGGCACGCGCGACGTGAACGATCCCAACGTCCATCGGCTGCACCAGGTGCTCGAGAGCATCCTCGCGCGCGACGTCCACCATCCTGGCGCCTGTCACCTCTACGTGCACGCCACCGAGTCGACGGTCGTGCCCGGGCCGCGCGGAGGCGTGCGCCGAGTTCCTCGGCCGATCGATTCCCGGCGCCAGCCACATCAACCACATGCCGTCGCACACCTGGAACGAGGTCGGCCGCTGGGGCGATTCGGTGCGCGCCAACCTCGAGGCGTGGCATTCGGATCAGAAGGCGGCGATCGGCGCAGGGCTTCGCCATCTATCCCGAGCACAACCTGCACATGCTGCTCTACGCGGCGTCGTACGACGGCCAGGGCGCGATCGCGATGCGCGCCGGGCAAGGACTACACGAAGCTGACCGGCGAGTCGTTCTACGAAGTGCTGACGCTGATTCGCTTCGGCCGCTTCGACGAGGTGCTGCAGGTCACGAACCGGCCGAAGCCGGACATCCAGGGCGGGCTGTGGGACTTCGCGCAGGGCTACGCCCACCTCAAGCAGGGCAACGCCGATTTCGCCAGCGCTCTATCTCGGCGCGCGTCAAGAAGGCGGCCGAGACGTCGACGGCCGCGTTCCGCGTCCACCCGGCGAAGAACCTGCTCGGCGATCGTCGCCGGCATCCTCGAGGGCGAGATTCAGCGGACGGCGGGCGATCTCGACGGCCGCGATCGCGTCGTTCCAGCGCGCGGCCGATACGCAGGCGGCGCTCGTCTACGACGAGCCGGAGCCGCTGCCGTTCTCGGCGTTCCACTGGCTCGGCGCCGCGCTCGTGGAAGCGAAGCGGTTCGACGAGGCGGAGAAGGCGTATCGCACCGAGCTGAAGGACCACCCGCACAACGGCTGGTCGCTGCTCGGCCTGCAGCAGGCGCTCGAGGGCATGGGCAACGACGTCGCCCGAGGTCGACGCCGACCTCGCGGCGAGCTGGTCGCGCTCGGACACCTGGATCCGGTCGTCGCGCTTCTGATGGTCACTGAATAGCGCTCGAGACAGCTGAACGACGTCAGCGAAGCGCGACACGCTCACCGCGGGTCGCGGCGCGTCACGGCCGGTTGTGAGGCCGCAAGCAGCTCGGGCCGTCCACGGCCGATCGGCGCGATGGCCCGATTCCTGCACCAAGCCGGTTCTGACCTCGATTGCGAGGCGATAGGAGCGGCAGGGCATGCGGCGTGTAGCGGTAGCAGTGATGATGCTGACGGGTCTGGCGGTTGGTGCGCCGGCCTGGGCGCAAGACTCGTCGAACGTCCGTGACGTTCGCCCGGCCGTTACCTCGTTCTGGGGCGATACGGGGCTGTGGTTCGTCCCGACCGGCGAAGTCCTCAAGAAGGGTGGCTGGGCGTTCGGCGCCTACCGCACCGAGTTGGATTTCAAGCAGGGCTCGACGGATGCATCGTTCTATCCGGGGACATTCGCCATCGGCGCCGGCAGCCGCACCGAGATCTTCGGCGCTGTCCGCGCCGTCACCGCGATCGATCGCGACACGCGTCCGCTGTTCTCGCCCGCCACCTCGGGGCTCTCTGGCGTCGTCAACGAGTATCCGCTCGTCCGGGACGAATGGACCGGCAGCAACTTCGGGGACGTGTACGTCGGGACCAAGGTCAACCTGCTCTCGGAGTACCGCCGGCAGCCGCTGGCGATGGCGTTCCGCGGCACGGTGAAGGTGCCGACGGCCGGCGAGGACAACGTCGGCACGGGCCAGTTCGACTACTTTGCCGACGTCATCGCCAGCAAGGAGATCAACAGCCTGCTCGAAGTGGCCGGCTTCGGCGGCTACGTGTTCCGCGGCGACCCGACCGGCATGACCCTCTCGGACGGGCTGCGATGGGGCGTCGGGGCGGCGTTCGGTTCGCGGTCCAGCCTCAGGTTGACCACGGAAGTGCACGGCGAAGTGCCGGCAGACGATGCCGTGCTGACCACACGAGGGACACTGGTCGGCATCGACGGTTCGGTTTCGCCGATCGTCACGGAGCTGGATTCGCGGGTCAACGTGGCTGCCGGCCTCACCTGGCAGCACCCGAGCGGCGTGTTGATCGGCGTCGGTGCCAACTATCGCGTCGGCATCGAGGGACGTTCCGGCGTCGGCTTGCAGCTCCGGCTCGGGTTCCACAGCGGTGTCAGGGTCTTCACGGCCCCACCGGCAGTGCCGCCGCGGCCGCCGGCGCCGCCTACCTCGCGTCGAGGCGCCGCCACCGGCACCGGCCCCGGTGGTCGAGGCCCCGCGGCCCCCACCGGCCCCGGTTCCTCCGCCCAACCGCCCGCCCACCGTGCGCGCGCAGTGCGACCCCTGCCGCGTCGAGGTGGGCCAGACAATCACGGTTCGCGTGATCAGTCAGGACCCGGATGGTGACGTCGTCAACGCTCGCTGGTCGGTGCCGTCGGGCACGATCGCCGACACGCGGGCGGCGACGACCCAATGGCGGGCACAGACCGCGCCCGGCAAAGTCGTGCTCACGGTGACCGCCGACGACGGGCGGGGTGGGCTGGCGTCGGACACGGTGACGATCGAGGTGGCCGCGCTCCAGGTGTTGGCCGATGTGCAGTTCGATCTCGACCGGTCCACGATTCGCCCCGATGCCCTCAGCGTGCTGACGCGGGCGCTGAAGACACTGAACGACCAGCCCTCGAATCCGTCTGCACATCGAGGGATACGCCAGCCCCGAAGGCCGGGCCGAGTACAACAAGGCGCTCAGTGAGAGACGGGCCCGGGCCGTGCGGGACTACCTGACCAGCCGGGGCATCGCCGCGTCGCGGCTGACGGTCATCAGCTACGGCGAGGAACGCTTGAAGTACGACAGTTCACAGCCAGCGACACTGGCCCTCAACCGGCGAGCGGCGTTGATCATCGACAGCGCCACCCGATAGATCGCGCGACACATCGTGGAGCAGATGCCATGAAGACGCCAGCTCGCACACGAACACTCAGCAGCCTGTCGGTCATCGGAGCGATGGCGATCGTGGCGGCCGCCTGCTCCGCGCCAGAGTCGCAGCCACCGGCGGCTTCCACCGAAGCCGCGCCTGCGCCAGAGCAGCCGGCGCAGACCGCGGAACCGGCTCCGGGCGCGACGGCCCAGAGCGCCCCGGTGCAGAGCGCGTCGCCAGCGGAGAGCGCGCAGCCAGCGTCGCGGCCCGCCCCGGCGGCCGCACCCGCACCCGCACCTGCGGCGGCGCCGGCGCCACCGCCGGCCCCGCCCAAGCCCAGGGTCGCCAACTTGGCTGCCGGCCGGGCGCTCACTATCCGAACAACTCGTGAGCTGTCGACGAAAACGATGAAATCCGGCGACGTGTTCTCCGCGATTCTCGAAGCGCCGATCGCAGTCGGCGATTGGGTGGTCGCGCCCGCGGGCGCCCGGGTGGACGGCCGCATCGTGGAGGCCGACAAGGGCGGACGGTTGAAAGGAAGGGCCAACCTCTCCGTCGAGCTCACCAGCCTGACGATTGCCGACGGGCGGAAGATCGAGATCGTGACGTCGCCGATCAGCTCTGAAGCCGCGTCCAGCAAGGCCAGCGACGCCAAGAAGGTGGGTATCGGCGCGGGCGCCGGCGCGGCGGTCGGCGCCATCGCCGGTGGCGGCCAAGGCGCTGCAATCGGTGCGCTGGTCGGAGGCGGTGCGGGCGCGGCGCTGCGCGGCGAAGCAGCGGAGATTCCGGCCGAGACCGTGATGGCGTTCGAGCTCCGCTCGCCGGTCACGATCCAGGAGAGGAAGTAGGGTCAACGCAGAGCATTTCGGCCTCACAGGGTGGCGTGAGAGGCTCCCTCACAGGAGAACAATCACGCCGACGCCAGTTGCCAGAATTGCTGCCGTCGCGATCACGATCGGGGGTTTCAGCGCCGGCGCGCCCAGTGTGATCACCATGCCACACTTCACGACGGTGTTCGTCAGGGCTGCGATGACGATCGCAGTCACCGCTACGCCGGGGTCGCTCCCCTTTGCGGACTCGGCCATGGAGAGCGCAATCGCATCGACATCCGTCAGGCCGGCGAGCGCAGCCACGACGTAGATGCTCTCGGCCGGCAGGCTGCGCTGCACGATCTTGACCACCAGCAGCACCGCCGCAAAAAGTGCCGCGAACTTCGCCGCCGCGGTCAAGCCGAAGGGATTCTTGACGGCCAGTTGGTGACCCGCGCCAGCTGCTGCGCTCGTGGATGTGGCGTGACGGCGGAAGTAGATCCAGGCGAACAGGCCGGCCACCACTTCCATCGCCGCGAAGGGCGCCAGGATGGATGTGACGAGCGCGCGATTGACGACCAGTACTTCGATAATCACGCGCGCGAACATGATGCACCAGGCGAGAATGATGCCGCTGGCGAGCGCGTAATGGGCCGCCGCTGCCGTGCGCTCGCGGCTCTGCTGAACGAAAGAGAGGGTCACGGCGGTCGAAGAGACGAGCCCGCCCGTGATGCCGGTGACAGCCAAGCCCTTGTCACTTCCAAGCCACCGCATGGCTACATAGCCCGCCAGCGAAAGGCCAGAGATCAACAGCACCTGCAGCCACATGGTGTAGGGATTCAGGGCACCCCAGGGATCGATGGGGCGGGCGGGCAACAGCGGCAGAACAATGAACGAGGCGATCAGCAGGCGCAGGCCGGCAAACACGTCGTCCCAACCGAGCTTGGCGACGGCACCATGCAGCGGCTGCTTGTAGGCCAGAACCGCAGCGGTGGCGATCGCGAGGCCGACCGCAAGCGCCGAATGGCCGAGAGTAGCCATCGCTCCGAGCAGAAAGGTGGCGATGGCCGCAACCTCGGTGGTCAGCCCGAGCTCGTTCGGTTTCACGCGAGTCTCGAGGACGTAGCCCGCCAGCACGAGCAGCGTCACGGCCGCCAGGGAGCCGACGAGCAGCCAAGGCGCGTTTGCGGCCTGGGATAGCCAACCCGCGCTGGCCCCGATCTGAGCAATCAGGATGAAGGTGCGCAGCCCGCCGGTGGCTTGGTTGCCGTCTTCGGTCTTGCGTTTCTCACGCTCGATGCCGATCAACGCGCCAATCAGCAGCGCCGTGGCAAAGTCCCTGACTGTGTTGAAGTCCATGGCTGGATTCTTCGTCAACCCGCTCGCGACAGGCGGCTCCTATGCACACGGTTGAGCTGACCGCGCCTCAACCAGCGGTCAGCGCGCGCCGTCGACCTCGCCATGTGCTGACGCACAGCACGGCCAGGAGCGCCAGCATCGTGCCATAGCTGACCCAGGCGAGAATGACGCGCGGGCGGGGATTGAAGCGGATCTCCGCGTCCTCGACGCCCGCGGGAATGATCACTCCGAGGAAGGCATCCGCGGCTGGTTCGATCTGCAGAGGACCGCGCGCTGAAGCGGCCCGCCATTCAGGTCGGTACATCGCCGAGATGAAAAGGAGTCTGGCGCGGTCGCTCGGAGGGAAGCGCGCGGTGTACAGGCCGTCCTCCTCATCCAGACGAACGTGATCCGGCAGGCGCTGCTGCGCCAAGAGCGTGAAGTCGCGGCACAGCGCCCGGTCGTGATCACACCCTGGCCGCAGTGGCAGTTTCACCCGCCCCGCTCCTCCGGGCAGGAGCACCGCGCGCGGCCAGGCCTGCGGGTTTCCCAGTACTACAAGCTCGTGCTGGCCTGGGCCGCGATCGCTGGCCGTCCTCGTGGACTGGCGATCCGTGATCACCAGTCCTGGTGGGAACGGACCATCATCGGGGGTTGCCAGCACCAGATTGATACCGAGGACATTCAGCAGGGGCTGGTTCGCGATCACGTCTCGCTGTCCGTAGATCATGCCGTGCATGTACTGCCAGGACGGGTGGATCCGGTCCGTCGACACGTTCTTGAACCAGCCATTGATCGGGTTGAGGCCAAACAGCACCAGGTCGGTGATCGAATGAATGCCGAGGTCCGAGACGCCTCCGCGGAGCCTGCGACGTACCGCCTCGGATGTGTACAGCCGCGGGCCGTAGGTCCTGGCGCGATCCGACAGGAGAGCCGCCAGGCGAACCGGAGCCTGCTGATAGCGATAGAAGCGCAGCGGCCCGACCTGGTTGGCAAGGACCTCGAACGAGGGGCGCAAGGCGGCCCCCTGTTGCACCAGTTGCACGGCGATCAGGGCGACCGCGATCAGGGGCCACCGCGTGTGCCGAGCGTGGATTCCACGTTGCAGCACCACGCCGGCAGCCAACAGCCCGAAAAACACCATCGGATCCCGGAAGAACCAGACGGCCGAGAACAATTGCAACGGCGCGATCAGGTCCAGTGGAAGAAGGGTGCACGTGGCGGCGGCCAGAAAGGCGAGCCCGGCGGGATGGGCCCCTGCTGCCTGTGAACGCCGGAACACGGAGGCGACAGCGGCCAGACCGACGACGACGCCTATGAACGGTTGTCGCCCGGTGTCACTCAATTCCGTGAATGGAACCGCTGCGGCCCAGGCGTGTTCGAACAAGGTGTAGCCGGGTTGGGTGTTGTGGCCCAGTGAGGCCGGAAAGAACCTCGGCCTCGCTCGCCAGGAAGTACAGCCGCTCGGCGGACGCCGCCGCGCACAGACCGACCGCCGCCAGCAGACATCCATAGACACGCGCTCGTGGCCGCGCGATCAGCACCGCATACAGCCCGAGAATCAGCGCCAGGGGCGCGAGGTAGCCGGTGTGCGAGTTGAGCACCCAGAATGCACCCAGGAATGCCAGGCGGACCGCGGCGATTCCGACCTTCGGGCCCCCATCCTCGAGCACCGTGCGGTGGAGGTAATAGGCGACCACGGGGTAGAGACTCCAGGCGATGGCGACCGACAACCAGTCCGACGCGTGGAAGTAGTTCAGGGAGGGTGCCGAAAACAGGTAGCAAGCCGTCAGCCCGGTGCGAACCAGTGGCCCGATTCCCAGTGCGGCGGCCAGACGCCTGAAGTAGACCGTCATGACGATGACGTGGGCCACCCACACGGCCGATACCGCCACTCGAAGGGAGAAGAGGTTGCCGAGGGCGAAGACCGGATGGAAATCGAAGCGTTGCCCAATCGGCATCGGCGTCCCGAAGCCAAGATCGTTCAGCCAGAAAGGCCAGTGGCCAGCGAAGATGTTCCGGTAGAACAGCTGGCTCGAGAAGATTCCCAGCCCGCTCTCTTCAACGTCGAATGGACCGTAGATCAGGAGAGGGCGCAGGAACAGCAGGCCGAGGGCCAGCCCGGCCACCGTTTCCCATCGAGCCACTCTCTCGACCGGAGACGGTGCCAACCGTTCAACGGTCGCATGCCGTTTCAGCCATTCAATCGCCGAGGGCAGCATCTTCCCGACGCGGGCGACGTGCCTGGCAACGGAGTGGCGAACGGCCATTCCCAGCCAGAGCGCTGCTGACAGCCCGAAACCCATGGACAGGGCCATCGGGAGGATGTCCCAAGCAGAGGCTGCGCCCTCGACTTCGAACGTCCGCCGATCAATCTTTTGGGTGTCGGCGACATCCGGGTGTGCGACCAGCGCGGAGACGTTCGAGCGGTTCGTGTTCTCCAGTTGATACGACCACGTGGGCGGTTCGAGGGGTGTGCCGTTGGCGAGTCCAAAACGTGCCTCCAGTTCGGCGCGTTGCGCCTCGTCAACCCCTGAAGACCAGCGCACATTGATGGACGGGTCGGGGAGACCTGCACGAACGAGATAGAACGCCAGTGCCGTCAAGCAGAGTCCGAGTGCGGCCCAACCTGCCACCAGTCGCAGTGCTCGTGGAATCCCACGACGAACGTCAGTCAACGTCGCCACTCCTGGCTTTCGTCGCCGGCCGGTAGTGCGTCAGGACGCCATCGCCGCTTTCTGTCGCCACTGTCGTGCGTCTTCGACCGCCGACGACAGGTAACGGCGCATGATCGGCAATCCCATCAGCGGCGGCAGCAGCCCCCGCGTCGAAATCAGCACTCCCATCGCCGCGGCGGATTCCGGCGTCATGTAGCGTGCAAGCAGCACCACCAGCGCTACGTCGCGGGCACCCAGGCCAGCGACCGTGAACGGCACCTGGCCGGCCATCAGCGCGAGCGCCGACAGGCTGGCCCCGACAGTGAACGGCACGGGAACCGACAGCGCCCGCGTGAACAGCCAGATCTGGACGAGATGCGTGAGCCACAGGACGAGCGAGTACGACACGATCCAACGGCGTCGTCCGCCGCAGCACCCGCAACAACGTCGGCCAGCCGTCGGCCAGCTGGTGGAGTTTCCGGAGCTTGTCGTGCGATACGGCGGTCTGCGCGACCGTCCGCACGACACGGGCCAGGCGTTCCGACGTAATCAGCCCGAAGCAGGCGATGCCGATGGCGGCCAGCGACCACCAGAACGCGCGTGGGATGCTCGGCGGCCTGCGGCTGGCCGATGAGCCACAGCACGAGACAGCACGTGATCAACCCGAACAAGTCGCACAGGCGCTCGTAGACCGCCATCGACAGGGCGACGCCAGCGGGGGTGTTGCTGCGCGTCGCGACGAAGTAGCTCTTGACCAGGTCTCCGGCCTTCGCCGGAAGGAAGACGTTCAGGGCCGACGCGACCAGCGTGAGCCGGAACGCTTCCGCGATGCCCGGCAGTGCGCCCGGCGGTGCGACCCAGTAGAAGCGCATCGCCCGCAGCAAGGTGATCGGCACGATCATACCGACCGAGATCGCCAGCCAGACGATGTCGGCCCGTAGCAGCGTCTGCGCGACCAGGCGGACGTCGAGCGTGCGGTACAACGCAACGAGCAGCGCAACGCTCACCGCCAGACTGAGCACGGCCGCGAGCCGGCTGGTCCAGCCGCGCGATTCCGTGCGTCACGCCGTCACTCTGGCGCGAGGGTTCCGGGCGATTCCCCGCAGCGGCGCTCGCCGGCGCGGCGTCGAGCAAGCGCCAGATGGCTTGCCGAACCTCGGCCTGAATCTCGGCCTGCGGGACGCAGATACGACGCGTCGTACTGTCGAAACCGTCCCACCCATCCGTCGTCGAAGAACGCCTTGAACTCGGCTGCGCGGATCTCGCTGATCGATCGGACGGGAGGAAACACGACTCCGTCGGCGGCGAAACCGTACATGTCCGACCGGCTCTCCGGATAGAGACCCAAGCCCTTGACGACGACGGTTGGTATGCCGAGCTTGAGCACCGGCAAGTGAACGTTGCTGTTCTCGTCGGCGATCACCCAGTCGCACTGGCGGGCCACTTCGGGCAGCGACGCGCTCATCGGCGACTCCTCCACGCCGGACAGGTCGCTCAGCGAGTGAAGATGCCGGGCTTGATCGAGCCGGCTCGGGTGCCAGCGAATCACGATTCGCCTGGCGCCGAACTCGCGACGGCAGTCGTCGATGATCGCCGCCAGCGTCGGCCACGACACGCGCCTTCGGGGCAAAGATGCCGATCACCGGCTCCTTCCGTTCGAAGCGCGAGAAGTCGAACGGCGCCGATTCTCCATCGACCCCCGCCAGCACGACGTCACCGCTGATCGGTCCCCTGCGCGCGCGCGAGCGAACCGCCGCCTCGCCCTCGAGAATCGACAGGCTGAAGTTCAGCGGCGGAGAAAACGGCGTCGGATAGGCATGCGCCACGAAGACGCGAGGCACGGCCAGCGCCGCCGCGGCAGCGGCGAAGCCCACCTCTTCCGGGATTCGAATCGCTCGAGACCAGCACCGCGCCGGGCCGATGCTCGACGAGGATGGCCCTGGTCCGGGCGTACCAGCCGATCGCTGCCGCAGCGCGGCAGGCGACCAGGAACCCGTGCCGGCGGTCGATAACGCGGATGATTCGCAGCGATCGCCACAGCGCGCGGCCGGACGAAGGGGAGACCAGCCGCACGAACCCGCCATCGTCGCGCCAAACCCGAATCCGATTCGGATCCGGTGATAGTGCTCGAGACCCACCCACCCGCCGATCCGATCGACCTGACGCCGCGCGTTCACGTGCTTGGCGACGGCGAAAACCGGCCGACGCGCTGCCGGCGGAGAAATCCGCAGGATAGTAGGCCAGGCCGTAGCCCGACACGATGACGGCAGACGCCCACGTGCCCGCGAATCGCGCGTGGAGTCCGTAGGCCATCCGGACGGAACGCCGCGCTTGCATCAGGTTTCTGAACAGCACCTGTCGCACCGGATCGGAATCGGCGGCAATCACAATCCGCAGCGCGCGAAGAAGCGAGGTGGTCACGGGAGGGACAGGTAGAAAACGGCCACGATGCCTGGATCGAAGGTCAAGTATACGTTCAGTACAACAGTGACCAGTTCACGAATCGTGTATCGAGCACCATCCGCCAGAAGGCAAGATGACCCGAGATCAGCAGCCCGGCGGCGACAGCGGTATGCCGCTGCTCGCGCGCGCACAGCCACGCGCAGGCGAAAACAGCTGGAAACGTGCCGAACACGTGACCGGTGTCAACAGCCAGGCCTTGCGGCGGCCAGTAGAAGATCAGGAAGAGCATCGACGGCACCGCGTAACAGAGCGCCGTAACGACCTGGTCGCGATGCCGCTTCCAGAGCGACGTCGCAACTACCAGCAGCGGCACTCCGACGACCCAGGCCGAGATCAGGAGGTCACGGATTCCCGCCTGGGTGAAGATCGCGACGTTGAGGTGGTTGCCTCGTTGGTCGACGAAGAGCGGACGCCATGACCCTGAACCGGCATGGCCCTGTGCGATCGGCAGGTCGAGGACGATCAAGTAGATCGCAAGCCATCCAACCCACGCCGCGGTGCCCCACGCCGCGATGCGCAGGACGCGTTCGACGCGCGCGACGATCGGTGCGCGGGTCACGAGCGCGCCAATCCACGCACCCGCAAGCGACAGCAAGCCAAACGCGTGCAGCGCCGCGCCGAGCCCCGCGAGTGCGCTGCCGGCTTCGAGCCGCTTGCTGCCTTCGGACATGCCGTGGGCCAGCAGCGGGAAAGCCGCCAGGTTCAACGACAGGTAGGCGAAGTCACGGTGTCCGAAGTACATCAAGGTCGAGGGGGCCAGGAGCGCAAGAGCGAGATACCGCACGACGTGGGGAGACCATCGCTCGACGATGCCGATGACCAGCGCGCAAACGACGAACCAGGCCGATGCCACTCGCGTAAGGGCACTGAAGGTCCGTTCTGGCGCGTCCTCTCCCGGGCCAAAGGCCGGATAGGTTTTGGCCAGCATCGCCATCGTCAAGTGGTTCTCGAAGTTGACCGCTTTCAGCGCGGTCTCGAAGTTGGTCCGGTTCTTCGTGTACATGCCCGAATCGGCCATGCGGAGCAGGCCGGGCCGCAGTGGGGCGACATACGTGGCCAGCCCGACGGTCAGCAGCGCGGCGACGGCCCACGCTTGCCGGTGCCGCTCGCTGGCAAGGCGAGCGGCTCTGAGGAGAACGACTCCAGCAACGATCAGGCACAGGCTTTGAACGTGGAACAGGAACCACAGCGAGTCGAAGCGGTTGTCCGTGCTGAAAGGGAACGGCAGCAAGCGAACGATCGACGGAATGCGGGTCGAGACGGTCACCGTCGAGTCGCCGACCGCGTACGAGGACCGATCGATGTAGTTGGTGTCCGCGACCGCCGGGTCCTGGACGAGGGCCGCGACCGCGTCGCGTGACCAGTCGCCAAGCTCGTAGCGCCACACCAGTTCGGTATCGCCGCCGTCCTGCCGGCCATTCCGAAGGTCGTGCCGCCGCTCGAGCGCAAGCCGCTCGGCCGCACGTAACCGCCGATTGCCACCTGATAGATACGCGAGGGCCCGGTAACCGTCACGGTCACGAGCGACAAGGCGAGGACTAGAACGGCAGCGACCGCCCCCCACACATGGCGACGATGGCTCCAGCCGGGCCAACCTTCGCGCGACGTCAGTCGCCCAGCGCGAACACCCACACCGCGCCACCTTCCGGCACCTCCGGAAACTCGCCCGGGCGGATGGCGTTGAGCCGGTTCTGCATCCCGCGCGCGTCGATGCCCCACCCCGACTGCACCGCGACGTACTGACGTCCGTTGAGGGTGAACGACGACGCCTGGCCGATGACGCCGGAGTTGGTCGGGTACTCCCACAGGACCTTTCCAGTCCGTGCGTCGAACGCCCGGAACATGCGGTCCGAGGTTCCGCCGCCAAAGACCAGCCCGCCCCCGGTCGCGAGCAGCGGTCCCCAGTTCGACGACTTGGCGAAGGTGTGGGTCCACGCGCGCGCGCCCGTGTCCACGTTCCACGCCTGCACTTCCCCGATGTGATCGGCGCCCGGCACGATCGACATCACGTTCCTCGCGCCGGTAAAGGCCGAACCGGGCGAGTACTTCACGGGCAGCCCTTCCATGGACGCGCACAGGTTCTCGTTCGCCGGCACGTAGACGAGACGCGTCTGCGGGCTGTAGGCGATGGGCGGCCAATTCTTCCCGCCCCAGTGCGAGGGGCAGAAGTCCGCGACCTTGCCGGTGCCCGGCTTGCGTGCGGGATCCAGGTCGGGCCTGCCGGTCACGGGATCCAGACTGCGAAACACCGTCTGTCGCACGTGAGGCACGCCCTGGACGAACTTGATGGGCCCGGTCCCGCGCTCCAGGAACCACATGTAGCCGTTGCGGGCCACGTCGATCAGTCCCTTCACCGTCCGGCCGTTCCGCTGGAAGTCCACCAGAATGGGCGGCGACACCTCGTCCCAATCGAACGACTCGTTGGGCGTGTACTGGAAGTGGCCCTTGATCTGCCCCGTGGCCACGTCCACGGCAATCGTCGAGGCGGTGTAGAGGTTGTCGCCAGGACGCTGGTCGCCCATCCACGGTCCGCCGTTGCCCGTGCCCCAATAGGCCAGGCCGGTCTCGGGATCGTAGTTGCCCGTCACCCACACCGAGCCGCCGCCGGTCTTCCACTGCTCGCCGCCCTTGGGCCACGTCTCGCTCCCGGGCTCGCCCGGCGCCGGAACGGTGTAGGTGCGCCACAGCTCCTTGCCGCGTGTCCGGGTCGTAGGCGGCGATGAACCCGCGGATGCCGAGCTCCCCGCCAGATGTACCGACGAGCACTTTGCCATTCGCCACGAGCGGCGCGAGGCTCATGTAGTGGCCGCCGCGGTTGTCGGCGACGGTGGTGGACCACACCGTGCGTCCCGTGCGCGCGTCCAGGGCCATCAGCACGGCGTCGCTGGCGGCCAGGAACACCTTGTCTCCAAGCAGGCCGACGCCGCGGGTCGTCGGATGCCGGTTGATGACCGTCGA
>CAVSLY010000002.1:0-16550 GCA_963728705.1 uncultured Gemmatimonadales bacterium | reverse complement strand
AGGGCGCGGGAGGGCGGACCGACCCAGTGACGTGACGCTGCGCACCTGCCGTAAGTCCGGACGGTTGTGTCCTTTATCCACACCGCGAAATGTCGATTATTTTTGTGATGTGAACAACGAGAATCGGCGTCGTGACGCGGATTTTACACGGGATTGTGCGACCCTGTGGGTTGGCCTAGGTTGGCGGTCCGTTCGGCGCCGCCACCCCCCTTGGTGAGCGCTGACTCAGGCAGGGAAGCAGGTCGTTGATGGGCCGAGACCAGAACCACTGCGGGCGCGCGTTACCCGCCGCTTTCTCGCTCGACTCCACCACATGCCGGGGATGTCCATGAACTCGTCCAGCCCACGGGACGCGGTCGCGCTGTCGTCCAATGCCGTCACGGTGCTCGAAAAGCGGTACCTCGTCAAGGACGACGCGGGCGCACCGGTGGAGGCGCCGGCCGATCTATTCTGGCGGGTCGCACGGACGGTCGCGGAGCCGGACCGTCGCTACGGCGCCTCCGTGGGCGCGGTGGAGGCGCTGTCGGAGGCGTTCTTCGACATGATGGCCAATCGGCTCTTCATGCCGAACTCGCCCACCCTGATGAACGCGGGCCGGCCGCTCGGCCAGCTCTCCGCGTGCTTCGTGCTGCCGGTCGAGGACGCCATCTCGAACGGGCGGAGCGGCATCTACGATACGCTCCGCGCGATGGCGCTGGTGCACCAGTCGGGGGCGGCACCGGGTTCAGCTTCTCACGGCTCCGTCCCAAGAACGACATCGTGCGCTCCACGATGGGCGTGGCCTCGGGGCCGGTCTCGTTCATGTCGCTCTACGACGCCTCCACCGACGTCGTAAAGCAGGGCGGCACCCGCCGCGGTGCCAACATGGGGATTCTCCGGGTGGATCATCCGGACATCCTCGAGTTCATCGCGTGTAAGGACGACACCACCAAGATCACGAACTTCAACATCTCGGTCGCGGTCACCGACGCGTTCATGCACGCGGTCGAGACCGATGGCGAGTACGACCTGCTCCACCCGGGCACCTGCCGGCCGGCCGGCCGGCTCCGCGCCCGCGACGTCTGGGAGCGGATCATCAACGGCGCGTGGAAGACCGGCGAGCCGGGCGTGTTCTTCATCGACCGCGCCAACCAGTACAACCCGGTGCCGCACCTCGGCGCGTACGAGGCGACGAACCCGTGTGTGGTCGGCTCGACTCGCCTGGCGACCGACCGCGGGCTGCTCACGATGGATGAGTTGCACCGGCAGGTCATGGATATCCGGGTGGCCACCGATGACAGGGTGCCGGCGATTCGCACCGCGCTCGCCGGTGGTGGCGTGAGCACGCGAACCAGGCTGGGTACGACCCTTCGGCATGCGGTCCCGGTGTTCAAGACGCGGGTGAACGCACCGGTGTTCCGGCTCGTTACGGAGCACGGCTACACGATCACCGCGACCGACAACCACCGGTTCTTCGCGCCGGACGGCCTGATCGAGCTGCGGGACCTTCGGGCGGGCGATCCGATCCTCCTGCAGTCGGGGGAGGGCGCGTGGAGCACCGATTACGCGCTTCCTACGTTCGAGCCCACCGATAAGCTCAAGGCTCGCGTCAACCGCGGCAAAGCGCACCTGCCGAAGGAGTGGTCACGGGAGCTGGGCCAGCTCCTCGGCTGGGTGATAGCTGATGGATGGACGAGCGAGGACACTCCGGATGGGCGGGCCGTGCCGAACTACACGGTCGGCCTGCTGTTCGGCGGTGACGAGCGGCCGCTGGTCGAGACCTTCCGGGCGCGGGTGCGCCAATGGGTGGCGCTCGAGGGAAATCTGGCCGAGCGCCCCGGCCGGCTCCAACTGATGTACAAATCCGGCCTCTACTATTTCCTGCGCTCGCTCGGCATCAACGCACCCGGAGCGTCCAAACGCGTGCCGGAGAGCATCTGGAGAGCGCCCCGGGAGGCCGTAATCGGATTCCTGCAGGCGATGTTCACCGCGGACGGAACGGTGAATATCTCCGCGCACAGCAAGACATGCTCGGTTCGCCTCGCCGGCAGCAATCAGCCGCTGCTCGAGGAGGTGCAGCTCCTCCTTCTCAATCTGGGCATCGTGTCGAAGCTCCGGCTGCGCCGGGCGGTTCACGAGAAGAGCCTGCCCGACGGGCACCAGGGGCAGAAGCGGTACGACTGCGCGTCGCAGTACGAGCTCATCATCGACAAGCAGAACCGTGACCGCTTCGCGCGCACCATCGGGTTCATTTCTCCGGCCAAGCAGCAGAAGGTAGAGCGCTGGATCTCGCAGAAGCAGAGGCTGTCCAATCGTGAGACGTTCGTCACGCGGATACGCTCGATCGAGCCCGCGGGCGCGGAAGACGTCTACTGCACGACCGAGTACGAGACGCACTCGATCGTGGTGAACGGTTGCGTGACCGCACAGTGCGGCGAGCAGCCGCTGCTGCCCTACG
The DNA here is from genome assembly GCA_963728705.1 of uncultured Gemmatimonadales bacterium. Taxonomy (GTDB): domain Bacteria; phylum Gemmatimonadota; class Gemmatimonadetes; order Gemmatimonadales; family GWC2-71-9; genus CAVVWJ01. Next base: position 14,113 of record CAVSLY010000002.1, on the reverse strand, counting down.
ACGTCTGCAACCTCGGGTCGATCAACCTCGGCGCGTTCGCGCGGGGCGGCCAGCTCGACTGGGATGGCCTCCGCCGCGTGATTCATCTCTCGACCCATTTCCTCGAGAACGTGATCGACGCGAACCAGTATCCGCTGCCGGAGATCCACGAGCTGGCTCAGCGGATCCGGCGGATCGGCCTGGGCGTGATGGGCCTGGCCGACGTGTTCGTGCGGCTGGGCGTGCCCTACGACTCAGAGGATGGCGTCGCCCTTGGCCGCAAGATCCAGCAGTTCGTGGATGAGGAGGCCAAGAACGAGAGCGAGCGGCTCGCGACCCTCCGCGGCGTGTTCCCCGAGTGGGAGCGGAGCATCTGGGGTCCCGACGGCAGCGCGGCCCGGACGCCGAACGGTGAGCGGATCCGGCCGATGCGGCGGCTCCGGAACTGCAATGTGACCACCGTCGCGCCGACCGGCACGATCTCGATCATCGCGAGCTGCAGCTCCGGCATCGAGCCGCTCTTCGCCGTCGCCTTCATGCGGAATCAGGCGGGCGTGCTGATGCCCGACGTGAACGAGGACTTCGTCGCCATCGCGCAGCGGGAGGGCTGGTACTCGGACGATCTCATGCGCCGTATCGCGGAGACCGGGCGGATCGATATGCCCGAGGTGCCGGAGCGCTGGCAGCGGGTGTTCGTCACCGCGAACCACATCAAGCCCGAGTGGCACATCCGGATGCAGGCGGCGTTCCAGGAGTACAACGACTCCGCCATCTCCAAGACCTGCAACTTCGCGAACGACGCGACGGTCGAGTATGTCGAGGAGATCTATCGCCTCGCGTACAAGTTGGGCTGCAAGGGCGTGACGGTGTATCGGGACGGGAGCCGGGATGCGCAGGTCCTGTCCACCGGGAGCACGGCAAAGAAGGTCGTCGAGAAGGTGGGCGGGGGCGGGAGCGATACGGCCGATCTCCATGGCGAGCTGGCCGAGCTCCGGCTGGAGAACGAACGGCTCCGGAAGAGCGTGCTGGAGTTGGAGGCGGAGAATCTGCAGCGACGGCAGAAGCGCTCGCGCCCCGAGCTGCTCCGGGGCACCACGCGCCGGCTCGAGACCCCGCTCGGCACCCTGTACGTCACGGTGACCGAGGACGACCGGGGGCAGCCGTTCGAGGTCTTCATGAGCCTCGGCAAGGCGGGTGGGGCCCTGATGGCCGACGTCGAGGCGCTGGGGCGCCTGATCAGCCTCGCGCTCCGTTCAGGCATCCCGCTCAAGGAAATCTGGCGCCAGCTCCGCGGCATCAGCTCGGATCGGGTGATCGGCCTCGGGCCCCACAAGGTGCTCTCGGTGCCGGATGCGGTGGGTATCGCGATCGAGCGGTGGATGCAGGAGAAGGAGGGGGTGCAGCAGGAGCTGTTGCCTGGCGTGGCGCCGTCGTCGGCCGACGCGCCGGTCACGGTGCAGTCGGTCACCCGTGGGAGTGAGCAGATGGCGCTCGGGGGGATGCAGGGGACGCTGTCTGGGGCGTGCCCCGACTGCGGGTCGCAGCTCGAGTTCGCCGAGGGGTGCATGAAGTGTCACGTGTGCGGCTTCAGCGAGTGCGGATGATCGTGGTCTTCCGCAGATAGCGGTCGCTACGGGTGGCACGACAACGGGGTGCTCGGCTTCGGCCGGCACCCCGTTGGCATCTTCGGTGCTGAGACTACATCACGACATCTTCTTCGCCCTGTCCCGGATGAAGGCATACGTCGGCAGCGGCAGGATGTTCGCGTTCGCCGCCCGGGCGGCATGCGCCTTCGCCTTCGCTGCATCGCCCTTGCCCTTCCACGCGAGGGCCGTCCAGTAAATCACCTGGGGGTCCTGCTGGCTCGCCTGGCCGAGGTGCGCGAGCGCCTCGTCGTACCGCTTCTCCTTCAGCGCGATCGTGCCGGCCAACCCGTGCGCCTGCCGAACGCGGAAGTTGTTCTGCCGCGAGGCCGCACCATCGGTATACGCCTTCGCGTGCGACTTCGCCGACGCCACGTCCCCCTTCGCGAGCGCCACCCGGGCGCGGTTGTAGTGATCCGCCAGCCGGATGTCCTGCTTCGCGTCTTCCGACTGACTGGACTTCTCGATCAGGTCGAGCGCTTGCCAGTAGCGCTTGGCCGCTGCGTCGGTCCGGCCGGCATCGAGCAGGATGTCGCCGATGAGTTGGGCATCGCCACTCATGCTTGCCGAGTCTGCAAGTCGGGCGTCGAAGGCGTACAGTTTCTCGATCTCCTTCACCGCCGCGTCCGTGCGGCCCGCATCCACCTGGATGATGCCCTTGGTCAGCACGGCGGTGCGGCGGTCGCCGTCGTCGCGCGCAGCCTGGTACAACCCGTCCATCAGCACCGCCGCCTCGTCATGCTTGCCCTGGAGCATGCGGTTCGTCGCGATGCCGACCTTCGACGGGCTGAAGTTCGAATCGATCGAGAGCGCCTTCCGGTACTGGGCGACCGACTCGTCGAACCGGCCGGTCTTCATCAGCAGCTCGGCATACGAGTCGTATGGATTGGGATCGCCGGGAATCAGCTCGATGTACTTCTTGAACGCCACCTCGGCATCCTCGTACTTGTCGACCGCGCGGTATGCGTACCCCAGCAGGTTGTACGCGGGGGAGTAGCGCGGGTTGATCTCGGTCGCCTTCCGATACTCCGCGATCGCCTCGTCGTATTCCTGCCGGCCAAAGTACGCGCCGCCGAGGAGGAAGTGGGCCCGCTCGTCGCCGGGATACTTTGCGACCAACTCTTTCTGGTACTCCAACGCCTTCGCCGGGTTGGCGTTCCCGCCGGCCTCGAGCGCCAGGATCATCAGCCGCTCGCCCTCGGAGACTTTCTCCGCGAGCGCCACCGCCTGCTTGGTGTGCTCGAAGAAGTCCTTGGCGGTAGCCGCGTTGAGGGCGAGCTGATAGTGGGCCATCGCAAAGCCGGGGTCCTTCGCGGCAGCCTGCTGGTAGAGCTGGCGGCCGTCGTGCGCCCGGAGCTGCTCCGACCGCTCCCGGCCCTGGAGATAGAGCGTGCGCGCCTCGTCCGAAGCGCTGGTGATCGCTACCGCGCTCTCGTTCGCCTCGTCGGCGCGGCCGGTGGCCGCGCTGACGGTTTCGGTGCCGGATTTCCCGGCATCGCAGCCGGAGACGAGCGCGACGATGAGAGCGGTGGTGAGACCCGCCATGGGCGGCGGCAATGCATGAGGCATAGAATCCTCCGGACGTTTCGGTTGGGAACGGCAGGGCAGGTTCGGGGTGGACGCCAATTGAGACTTACGCCGGTGCGGTGGGACGGTTTCATTTGCGACCATGAACGACTGGCTCCTCGGCCTTCCGGTAGTGTGGATGTCGCTCGTGATCCTCGGCGGGATCTATCTGTTCACCGCCGTCCTCTACCTGGTCGTGACGCGGCTCGCCGTCGGCGACCGCGGACGCGCGTTCAAGGCGATCTCACCCGGCATACTGCCGCCGTTGTCCGTCGTCTTCGCGCTGCTGGTGGGGTTTCTTGCCGCGCAGGTCTGGAGCGACGCCGACCGCGCGAATACGGCGGTGAACCGGGAGGCGAGTGCACTGCGGGCCGTGGTGCTGCTCTCGGACGCGTTTCCCGCGGCACCAGCGTACCGACTACAAAAGCTCGTCGTGCAGCACATCAAGACCGCGGTATCGGAGGAGTGGCCCGCGATGGCGCGGGGCAGCGCGACGCTCACCATCGTGCCGAGAGAGGTCTCGGAGGCCTTGCGTCTCGTGCTGAGCCTCGAGGCAACCGGGGAAGGGCAGGCGGCGGCTCAGCGGGAGCTCATCAGCGCGCTTCAGAACGCGCTCGATGCCCGGCGGCAACGCATTATCCTGAGTGAATCGTCGATCAATTGGGTCAAATGGACCGCGCTGCTGCTTCAGGCGGGACTCACGCTGGTCACCATCGCCCTGGTGCACAGCGACAATCGCACGGCAAACCGCATCATTCTCACGATCTTCGCGACCGCGGTGGGCGTGGCCGCGATCCTGATCGCAGCGCACAGCCGGCCGTTCACCGGCGGCCTCTCGGTGAAGCCGACGGTGTTGCTGCAGGTCATGCCTGAAGCCAAGTCGTCTGCGCAGGCGCCGTAGGCTTCCCACCGGCGTCCACAACCTGGTCTGACCGGCGAAGCGTTGCGGTGTCAGCTCGATGAGGCGGGGACGTGCGCGCGGACGCGCACGGCGGTACCCCAGGGGTCACGCGCCACGCCACCGCCGGCCGTCCGCTCCACGGCCGCACCGCTTTGAGCGACACTGTCCAGCGCCGCGGCTGCGTCGGCGGCAGTGGGCACGATCAGCTCCCACTCCAGCAGCCTGGCGTCGCTTTCGCCGGCGGGTGCGGCGCCGACGGCCCAGGTGTTCGTGCCGACGTGATGGTGATAGCCGCCCGCGGACAGGAACAGCGCGCCGGGATAGCTCCACACCGTCTTGTCGAGGCCGAGCCCCGTGTGATAGAACGTCTCGGCGCGCGCGAGATCGCCGACGAAGAGATGCACGTGGCCGATCACGGTTGTCGAGGGCACGCCGGTCCACCGCTCGCTCCCCGCGGCGCCGAGCAGACTCTCGACGTCGAGCGGGCGCGTGTCCATCACGAGCTGCCGCCCCTCGTACTGCCAGGTGTCGCGCGGCCGATCGACATAGACCTCGATGCCGAGCCCGTCGGGGTCGTAGAGATAAATGGCTTCGCTCACGAGATGATCGGACATCCCGGCGCGGGCATCCACTTCGCCCAGGTGCCGCACGAAACGACCGAGGGCGGGCCGGTCCGGCAGCAGAATGGCGAAGTGGTACAGGCCCAATCGCCCGCGGCGGGGCACGGGCGCCGCATCGGGGCGCTCGTGAAGCTCTACGATCGCCGGCCCGCCCTCGGCGCCGAGGAGCGCCAGGCCGTCCGATCGCTCCAGCACGCGGAGCCCGATGACGCGCTCGTAGTAGGCCAGCGACTGCCTCAGCTCGGATACCTGAAGCCGCACGGCGCCGACCCGCGCATCGGGCGGCAACCGGTGCCCCGGCGGCCTGATGCCGCGCTCCGATCCCTGCGCCACCTGCACCTTCATGCCGCCCGCTCCGCACCCTCGCCCGCCGCCAGCGTCGCCAGGTCCAGCACGAAGCGGTACTTGACGTCGCTCCGGAGCATCCGCTCATAGGCGTCGTTGATCGTGTGCATGGGGATGAGCTCGATGTCGGAGACGATGCCGTGCTCCGCGCAGTAGTCGAGCATCTCCTGCGTCTCGCGGATGCCGCCGATGAGCGACCCGGCGATGCTCCGACGCCGGAACACGAGCTCGGCGACGCTCGGAGACGGGTGCGGCTTCTCGGGGACGCCCACGAGGCAGAGCGTGCCATCGCGCTTGAGCAGCCGCAGGTAGGCGTCGAGATCGTGCGGGGCGGCCACGGTATCGAGAATGAAGTTGAAGCTCGACGTGTGGCGCTTCATCTCGTCGGCGTTCCGCGAGACCACCACGTCGTCCGCCCCGAGACGCTTGGCGTCCGCCGTCTTGCCGGGCGACGTCGTGAACAGCACGACCTCCGCGCCGAACGCGTGGGCGAACTTGACGCCCATGTGCCCGAGCCCGCCGAGCCCTACGATGCCGACCTTCTGCCCGGGCCCGACCTGCCAGTGGCGGAGCGGCGAATACGTGGTGATGCCGGCGCACAGGAGCGGAGATCCGGCCGCGGGATCGAGGGTCTCCGGAAACCGGAGCACGAACCTCTCGTCCACCACGATCTGACTCGAATAGCCGCCGTAGGTCACGCCGCCGATGTGGCGGTCTGGGCTGTTGTAGGTGAAGATCTTCTCGTTCTGGCAGTACTGTTCCTCACCATCGCGGCAGTCAGGGCAGATGCGGCAGGAGTCCACCAGGCATCCCACCGCCGCGAGGTCGCCGGGCTTGAAGCGGCGCACCTGGTCGCCGACTCGCACGACGCGGCCCACGATCTCGTGCCCAGGCACCACAGGGTACACCGTCCCGGCCCACTCGCTCCGGACCGTGTGTAGATCGGAGTGACAGACGCCACAGTAGAGGATCTCGATGTGCACGTCTGTCGGGAGCGGCGTCCGGCGGTCGAATTCGAAGGGGACGAGGGGGCTGGTGGCGCTGTGAGCGGCGTAGCCTACGGTCGCGATGCCCCCGGTGCCGGCAGGCCCGCCGGCAGCGCGAGGAGTCGTCTGAGTCGATGTGGCCAATGTATTCCTCCGAGATCGGCGTGAGCCTGACGCCGAGGACACTAGGCCGGCGGTCCCCGAGGCGAAGCGATGCGGGTCACACAAACTGGAAACCCGGCCGGGGGTCGCCGGGATCCCAACACCGTATCTTGCGGGTCCATGCCCGACTTCACCATCGCCCGCCCCGAGGTCGGCCGCGCCGAGGTGGTCGCGCAGCTCCGCGCGCTAGGCGTGGAGGAGAGAGGCGTGCTGCTCATCCACGCCTCCTACCGGGCGATGCGTCCGGTGCAGGGCGGCCCGGCCGGAGTGGTCGAGGCGCTCCGGGACGCACTGGGGCCAGGCGGCACGCTCGTCATGCCGTCGTGGGGCAGCGACGACGACGCGCCGTTCGACCCCTCGACCACACCCGCGTCGCGGGATCTCGGCGTGGTGGCGGACACGTTCTGGCGGCTGCGGGGTGTGCGGCGGAGCCCGCAGTGCTTCGCGTTTGCCGCCGCTGGGCCCGAAGCGGCACGGGTCACGGCCGACCCGCTCCCGCTGCCCCCGCATCGGCCCGAGAGCCCCGTCGGCCGGGTGCACGAGCTGGACGGTCAGGTGCTGCTCCTTGGCGTCGGGCACGACGCGAACACCACACTGCACCTGGCGGAGCTGATGGCCGGCGTTCCGTATCGGGTGCCGAAGCACTGCACGGCGCTCGAGCGCGACCGCCCGGTCCGCATCGAGTACGGCGAGAACGATCACTGCTGCGAACGCTTTGCCTTTGCGGACGACTGGCTGTGCGAGCTCGGCCTCCAGCGCGAGGGGCGCGTCGGTCACGCGCACGCACGACTGGTGCGCTCGCGCGACGTCGTGGCCGTGGCGCGCGAGCAGCTCGCGCGGGACCCGCTCGTTTTCCTGCATGCCCGCGGGAGCGGATGTGCGGAGTGCGACGAGGCGTGGGAGAGCATCGGGCGTGCAACATGAGCGCCGATGCATGAGCCACGACGGAGCCATCGAGCACTTCTCCAGCGTGGCCGGGGCGTACGCTGCGTATCGGCCGAGTTATCCGGCCGCGCTGTTCGATTGGCTGGGGGAGGCGGCGCCCGCGCGGGGGCTGGCCTGGGATTGCGGGGCAGGGACCGGGCAGGCCACCGGTGCCCTCGCGCAGCGCTTCGCGCGGGTCGTGGCCACGGACGCAAGCCGGGCGCAGCTCGGGTCGGGCGTGCGGGCTCCGGGAGTATCCTCCTGGGCTGCCACGGCCGAGCGAAGCGGGATCCGCACGGTTCGAGTGGACCTCATCGCCGTGGCGCAGGCGCTACATTGGTTCGACCTACCAGACTTCTACGCCGAAGCTCGTCGCGTGCTTCGTCCCAGCGGCGTGCTGGCGGCGTGGACCTACGCCGATCCCAGGCTCGAGGGACCTTCAGGATCGGTGCTCGACCAATTCGCCGAAGATGTTCGTCCCTACTGGCCGGCCGGCCGAGCCTTGGTGGACTCCGGCTACCGGACGATCGCGTTCCCGTTCGCGGAGCTCGATACGCCGGCGTTTCCAATGACGGCCGTCTGGACGCTCGACCAGGTCGTCGGCTACCTGGGGACGTGGTCGGCGGTGGCCGCGTACCGAACGGCACGCAGGCACGATCCTATGCCGGCGCTCCGCGCGTCGCTCGCCAGGGTCTGGGGTGATCCCGCCACGAGGCGGCGGGTGGTCTGGACGCTCTCGCTCCGCGCCGGCCGGGTCTGAGGGATTCGCGCCGGGTGCGGCTGGCGGCATATTCGGGACATCGCATGCCATCCTCTCGCTCGATCATTCTGGTAGGTTCGATCCTCACGCTCGCGGGCGGTGGGTGGCTCGCCTCGCGAAGGCCGGCCACCCAGCGGGCCTGGAGCGCCGACCACGCGGTGCTGCCGCGGGCGAGCTTCGACGGCTCGCGGGTGCGGGTCGCCGGCGTTCGCAACTTCCGGTATGGCGCCGACGGGGCGGTCGAGCCTGGCTACGAGCAGCGGACCTACGATCTCGACCAGATCGAGAGCGTCTGGTTCGTGCTGGTACCCTTCTCCGCGCGCTGGCGCGCCCCTGCGCACAGCTTCGTGAGCTTCGGCTTCGGTGATTCTCAGTTCGTCGGTATCTCGGTCGAAGCCCGTCGCGAGGCGGACGAGACGTACGGCGTGCTGGCGGGGCTGTTCCGCCGCTACGAGCTGATGTACGTGATGGCGGATGAGCGCGACCTGCTGCTCCGGCGGGTGCTCAAGGATTCGAACGACGTCTACCTCTACCCGGTAAATGGGTCGCCGGCCAAGGCGCGGGAGCTGTTTGTCGCGATGGTGCAGCGCGCGAATCGGCTCGCCGAGCGACCCGAGTTCTACAACACGGCGTGGAACAACTGCACGTCGAACCTCGTGGAGCACGTCAATGCCATCGCGCCCGGGAGGATTCCGGCGGGGTGGCGCACGCTGCTGCCTGGCTACGCCGACGAGGTGGCGCTCGAGCTCGGTCTCATCGAGGGGGCTGGCTCGGTCGAGGAGATCCGGCGCCGGTACCGGGTCAACGATCGCGCCGTGCGCTTCGCGGCCGATTCGGCGTTCTCGCTCCGGATTCGCGCAGTGGCAGAGACGTCTGCCCAATGACCACCCTCCGCTTCCACACCCTCGACGTCTTCACCGACCGCCCGTTCGGAGGCAATCCGCTGGCGGTGGTGTTCGGCGGTGATGGTCTGCCGGATGCCACGATGCAGGTGATCGCCCGTGAGTTCAACCTGTCAGAGACGGTGTTCGTGCTGCCGACGACCGATCCCGGCGCCACGCACCGGGTCCGGATCTTCACCCCCGCGCGCGAGCTTCCCTTCGCGGGCCATCCGACCATCGGCACGGCCATCCTGCTCGCGCTCCTCGGCGACGCGCCGGCGGCGGAGGGCGGGGCGCGCGTCGTGTTGGAGGAGGGCGTCGGGCTGGTGCCGGTAGTCATACGACTCGCGGGCGGCCAGCCGGAGTTCGCGCAGCTCACGACGGCCCGGCTCCCGCAGGCGGGCCCGCCGCCGCCGCCCGCCGCCGAGCTCGCGGTGATGCTCTCGCTTCCACCGGAGGCGGTCATCGATGATGCTCGCGACCGCCCGGAGGCGCACTCGTGCGGCCTCCCATACCTGATGGTGCCGGTGAACGACCGGGCCGCACTGGCGCGCGCCCTCATGGTTGAAGATCGCTGGCGGCGGACGCTCCGCGCGTATTGGACGCGGGCCGTCTACGTGTTCTGCCGAGACCCGGAGCTGCCAGGCTCCGCGATCCGAGCGCGGATGTTCGCGCCCGAGGTGGGCATCGTGGAGGATCCGGCGACCGGGAGCGCCGCGGTCGGCATGGCCGGCTATCTCGCCCCCCGCGAAGCCACGCGGAACGGGACGCTCCGGTGGACCCTGGAACAGGGCTTCGAGATGGGCCGGCCGAGCCTGCTCTACCTCGAAGCCGAGGTGGCCGATGGCGCGGTCCGCGCGGTTCGCCTGGGCGGCGCCGCGGTCACCGTCGCCGAGGGCACGCTCCGGCTCTAGCGGCGCGGCTGCGCCGCCACGAGGGCGACATCACCGGTCGCCAACTGCCATTCCTCGGTCCGACGCATCAGCCCGATGAGTTCATCGAACAAGACTCGTCCTGGGGGGCGTACTCAAACCACGTCAGAAAGTCGAATGGCTCGCCGAGATCTCGACAGTGATACAGCCGGCGGGCGACTGCCAGTAGGTACCGCATGCCAGTAGCCTCGGACTTCGCGATAGGGATCAGAGCCGCGCAGGTGGCTTGAGGCCGGCCGAGGCCTTCCTGACCTGCCACGAGGAGTTGTCGCTCTGGCCGGGTCGCGTAGCGCTCGTAGCTCGGCACACCGCGGAGCATGGCCACAACGGTTCGATGGGCGGACGGTCAGAGACGCTCGCATGCGCGTAGACTCGTGATGACATCGCCGCTGCTTCAACAACCGGAGGGCATCAGCGCCTGGTGAGCACGGCCGCCATCAGCAGCGACAGCGCGTGGTTCAGGCTCTCAGCGCCGATGGGTGCGCCCCGGGCGTGCCCCAGCCGGACCACGACCAGGTCATGCGACGGGATGATTACGGTGAACTGGTTGCCGGTGCCGTTCATGTAATAGGCGTCCGGAGGAACCGACAGCGCACCGTCCCCGTTGATCCAGAAGAAACCCCCGTAGATGGACTGACCATCGGCCGCCCAGGCTCGACCCACCTCGCTGACGAACTTTACGAAGCCTTCGGGTAGAATCCGTTCGCGGTTCCACACGCCATCCTGCAGGTAGAGATTGCCCAGCCGTGCCCAGTCGCGAGCCGAGGCCAGGTCGTATCCCTGCGCGAGCAAGTTGCCGTATGGGTCGGTCTCGATCACCATCGACCTGATGCCGAGCTTACCGAAGAGAGCCCGCTGCGGAAACGACAGATACTCCTCACCACGTTTCTCGACGGCGAGCCGGATGAGGTAGTTGACCAGCACGGGGTCGGTGTTGCGATAGCGACCCACCGTCCCGGGCGGCCACTGGAGCGGGCGCGTGGCGGCGTAGTGGAAGGAGTTGACCCCGCCGGTGTAGAGATACAGGTGATCGGGATAGGGCCCTGACGGATCGTAGTCTGGGTCCAGTGGGGCGCGGATGCGCAGGCCGCTCGACATCTGCAAGAGGTCCATGATGCGGATCTTCGCTCGAGGGTCCCCGGGCTGTTGCCACTCGGGAATCGGCGCCGGCTGTGACAAGCTATATACGCCGTCCCTGATGAGAATCCCCATGAGCGTGGCGGTCACGCTCTTGCCCATGGACCAGCTCTCGAGGGGAGTACGCGCCGTGATGCCCGGGCCGTATCGCTCTCCGACGATCCGCCCCTTCCACGTGACGAGGAAGGCGGCAGTCATCGCTGCGGAGGGCTCGAACGCGGCATCCACGGCCTGACGCAGCTTCGCGGTATCCAACCCTGAAGGCAGAGGATTCACTGGCACTGCGTCACCCATCGGCCACGGCTGGGTCGACGGATCCGCTAGTTGGCGCCGGAAGCGGACCGGGGTGAAACGGACCGATTGTTTCCCAATCGGCAGGGTCACGCATCCCTGGTCGCCTAGATACAGGGCCGTTCGTTGGGTACCGTCCGGGAGAGTGACCTGCACAGTCTTCCGGGCTCGGTCCACGGCTGGCATTCCCATTTTCGCGCGCTCGGCAAGGGGTGCCGTGAAATAGCCCACGTTCTCAGCCGCGAAGTCAGGCTGGAGGCCAGTAACGAACACGGCGGAGCACATGATTTTGGCGAAACCCGCCGCATGGTGCACCAACGGGTCTCCCGGAGGCGGTGCGTAGGGGGTGCTGAGCTCGAGAGACTTCGCGCGTGCAATGAGCGCGTCACGCTGCGGATCCGACTCTTGGGCTAGAGCCGGAGTCGCAGCAATCAGCAACGCGGCTGCGAGTGACCATCCCGTCATAAACGCCTCCGTCGTCGTCGGCCTGCCCTGGGGCTCGCGCCAGAGCAAGCCATCAGGAGGAACAGCAGTCCGGTGAGTCTCATAAATGCCCCGAAGAGTCGTGGTCGAACCGATGTGACTTTCGCCGGCACCCGCGCCACGTGTCGTCTGCATTGACCCTGTAGCGCCCATCAGGGCAGTCGCGAGCCTTCGGCGGCTACCGAGGTCGATGACGCGCATGCCGCGGCGGACGCCCAGGGCAGGAGGAGGCGCCCGGTCTGCTCGTCGAACAGGCGCGCCTGTGCCGACAGCCGTGCCAGCTCGCCCGGCGAATGGCCGAGCACGTAGACGGGTCGGGAACGTCGAAGATGCCACTCCCGAGAATCTGTGTCAGTCGGGCGGCCCGGCACGATCGTGTAGGACTGCAACCGATCGCGGGCTATCGCGCCCCCCAAGGGTGATGGATCGGTCTGTATGCGCGTGACGGTGCGATCGGCGAACAGGCGCTGCACGAAGGCGCGCACCATCGTGGTGCCGAGGCCGCGGCCAAGCTGCTCGCGGTGCGCCAGGAACTGGTCGATTCCGCGCACGCCCGGGTCCTGCTCGGGCCGCCGCCCGTCACCCGAGCCCATGGCGACGTACGACTGGATGTAACCGATCGGTGCACCGTCGTCGAACACGAGATACGCGCGCGTCGTAGACTGGTCGCTGGTGAGGGCGCCGAACTCTTGCTCGACCTCGGCTCGTGATGGCGGCGGGCCCCACCACTCGACGACGTGCGGCCGCACGAGGAAGCGGCAGGGCACCCGAACGGGATAGGTGTGCCCGCCCGTGGTCAACGGCGCCACGATGATGGTGGCCAGATGCTCATTCAGCTCGTCGGGCGAGACGACCACACATGGCCGTGGCTTCTTGATCTCTCGCCCGCGGGTGGGCGGACGCGTTACCACCTCCACTCCTCGGTATCAAACCGGGTGGGGGTGGGGGAGTCCACAAGCTCGCCCTCTCCGGCGGCCCGCGCTCGCGCGGCCGCCTCGCCCCAGCCTGCTCGCGGGCGGGCTGCCGGCCGAATCTCCAGGCCTTGGCGGCTGGCGCGGAGCTCGACCTCGGCATCGGCGGCGAGGCCCGCTTGCTCCAGAAGCAGTTTGGGGATGCGGACGCCGCGCGAGTTACCGATGCGCACGATGCGGGTCTTCACCGGAGCTCCGAGGCAGACGAGTGGCGAATCCGCGCCTAGCGGCCGCACCTTGGAGCTACGACCGGTCACCCCGCAGGCGTGCGCGAGTCGTCGGCCGGGGGGATCAACAGCCAGAGCAGGAGGTACACGAGAAGCCCAGGAAATGCCGCGGACACGATCGACACGACGACGTAGATCACCCGGAGCAGTGTCGGGTCCACGTTGAAATATTCGGCGAGACCGCCCACGACGCCGGCGACCTGTCGGTTGGTGCTTGAGCGCCGGAGCGGCCGGGATGGATCGGGCATGGAAACCTCCGTTTCTGGCTCGTCGAGTCGCGGATCACCTCGATGATCCTGGCGCCGATAAAGCACGCGACCAACTCTATATTCCACCGCGCGCCGCCGCTCGGCGCCCCCCGCTCGCCGCTGCCAGCGCCCAGGCCTGTAAGGATACCTGTGGACCCCGACTGTCTTGCCCGCGCCCTCGAGCTCGCCGTCACGGCGGCCACTGCGCCGCGGGCACGCATTCTCTCGACCTTCCGCTCGCCCGAGCTCCGCGCCGACATGAAGCCCGACGGCTCGCCCGTCACTGCGGCCGACCGCGATGCCGAGCGGATCGTGCGCGAGACGCTCCGGGCTTCGGCGGAGTTCGGGGGGCTGGAGATCCTCGGCGAAGAGAGTGGACTCGACGGCGCACCCTCACAATACCGCTGGATCATCGACCCGATCGACGGCACCCGCGCCTACACCCGTGGCCTGCCCACCTTCGGGACGATCGTCGCGCTGGAGGAGACCGCCACCGGACGGGCGCTCGCCGGCGCGATCCATCTGCCGGCGAGCGGCGAAACGGTGAGCGCCGCGCGTGGCGTCGGCGCCTTCCGCGACGGCCAGCCCGCCCGCGCCTCCCAGGCGACCGGTTTCGACGAGGCGATCATATCCGCGCCCGACCTCGCGCAGTTTCTCGAGGCCGGATGTCCCGAGCTCTACCGCCTGCTGCACGGCTCCTACCAGCGCGTGCGGGGCTACACCGACTGCTGGGCGCACGTCCAGGCGGTCGGGGGCGCGATCGACGTCGTCGTCGAGCCCGGCCTGAGCCCCTGGGACATCCGGGCAACGCAGGTGCTGATCGAAGAGGCAGGCGGCAAACAGCTCGTGCGCCCATCGAATGCCGCCGGGAAGGTGGACACGATCTTCGGCTGCCGCGCGCTCGTGGATGCGCTGGCCGCGCAGCTCGATTTCACATGATCCTACGGCCGGGGCGAGGTCGCGATGGATGGACGTGGTCTGGGGTTGATATTCGCGGTGATCGGGGCGGGGTTCCTGGTCCTGGGGCTTCTGGTGTGGTCGGGGGCGCTCGGACAAC
>CAVSLY010000001.1:0-14869 GCA_963728705.1 uncultured Gemmatimonadales bacterium | reverse complement strand
GGTGCGCGGCTGGGCGAGGCCGCGCGGCGGGCGCGCGCGGCCTCGCTCTCGCGGGCATCGGGGTCGTACATCGGGCAGTCGTCGACCAGGCGCTGGCCCGGGATCGCGGCGACCACGAGTCCGTCGTGACGCACGCGATAGATCCCGTCGTCGGTGACCTGGCCGATCGGCGTGGCGCTCGAGCTCCCACTTGGCGCACACCGCCTGGATCTCCGCCACGCGGTGGGGCTCGGCGACGACGAGCATGCGCTCCTGGCTCTCGCTGAGCAGGATCTCGTAGGGGGTCATGCCCGGCTCACGCGTGGGCACGAGCCCGGTGTCGATCTCCACACCCACGCCGCCCCGGGCCGCCATCTCGGCGCTCGAGCTGGTGAGGCCGGCCGCGCCCATGTCCTGGATCGCGACGATGAGCCCGGACGTGATGAGCTCGAGGCTGGCCTCCAGCAGCAGCTTCTCGGTGAACGGATCGCCCACCTGGACCTGCGGGCGCCGCGCCTCGCTCTTCTCGCGCAGCTCCTCGGACGCGAAGCTGGCGCCGTGGATGCCGTCCCGGCCCGTCCGGGCACCGACGCAGAGCAGCACGTTGCCCACGCCCGACGCGGCCGCGCGGATCAGGTCCGCCTCCTTGAGCAGTCCCACGCACATGGCGTTAACGAGCGGGTTCCCGGTGTAGCCCTCGGCGAAGCCCACCTCGCCGCCGAGCGTCGGCACCCCGACGCAGTTGCCGTAGTCGCCCACGCCGCGGACGACGCCGGCGAAGAGGTAGCGGTTCCGCGGATGGTCGAGCGTGCCGAAGCGGAGGCTGTTGAGCATCGCGACCGGCCGCGCGCCCATCGTGAACACGTCGCGCAGGATCCCGCCGACGCCGGTGGCCGCGCCCTGGTAGGGCTCCACCGCCGACGGGTGGTTGTGCGACTCGATCTTGAACGCGACCGCCCACCCCTCGGGCAGCCGGAGCACGCCGGCGTTCTCGCCGGGGCCCTGGACGACCTGCGCGCCCGGTGGTGGGAAACGTCTTGAGCACCGACTTGGAGTGCTTGTACGAGCAGTGCTCCGACCAGAGTGCCGAGAAGACGCCCAGCTCGGTGAGCGTCGGCGTCCGGCCCAGCATGTCGACGATGCGGCCGTACTCGAGCTCGTTCAGGTTGTGCTCCCGCACGACCTCGGGCGTGACGGGACGCTCGCCGGGAAAGGAGCCGGCTTCGGTGAGCGCCGGCGGCGACGGTGGAGCTGCTCACGACGGGCTTCTTTCGCGAGTGGCCGAGGCTGCTGAACGCGTCCGACAGCACCCGGGTGAGCAGGCCGGGCCGTTCCTCGTGCGACACGGCCTCCACCTCGCCGGCATCGAGCCACATCCCGCCGCAGTGGGGGCAGGTCTCGATCTGCACGCCGTGATAGACGCTGCTGGCCAGGTCATACCCGTCCTTCGGGCACTTCATGTAGTGCGTCCGGCGCTCGGCCTCGAGCGCGGCGGCGTCGGTCTGGGCGCGCTGCTTCCGCAGCAGCTCGGCCTCCTGCTTGACGAAATACTCGTCCTCGTTGCGGCTGGGCTTGTCGGTCGTCATTGGCTGGGAACCCTGAGCATGGTGTCGCGCGGCTGCCAGGCCGCGAGGGACGTGAAGAACCCGAGGCCGTCCGGCGCTCCGAGGAGCGGGTCGGCCGACCCGCTCGGGATGCGGCATGATGCCGACCACGGTGCCCGCGGCGTTCGAGATGCCGGCGATGTGGTTGGCGGATCCGTTCGGGTTGGGCTGAAACGGCGAGGCCTCCGAGGACGGCTCGTACCGCAGGACCACACGGCCTTCCGCCTCGAGCATGCGCAGAGTGTCGTCGGCGCGCCACGAAGCGGCCGTCGCCGTGGGCGACCGGCACCCGGATCCGGGCGCCGGCGCGTAGGCCGAGGTGAAGACCGTGTCCGTGCGCTCGACGACGACGTCCACCGGCTTCGAGACGAACGTGAGGCCGGCGTTCCGCATGAGCGCACCGGGCAGCAGGTGGGCCTCGCACAGGATCTGGAAGCCGTTGCAGATGCCGAGGACCGCTCCGCCGTCGGCGGCGTGCCGCTGGACGGCCTGCCATGATCGGGCTGAACCGCGCAATGGCCCCCGAGCGGAGATAGTCGCCGTAGCTGAATCCTCCCGGCAGGATCACGACGTCGGCCCCCTGCAGGCTGGTGTCGCGGTGCCAGACCAGGTACGCGTTCGTGCCGACCCGCTCGGCGGCGCGAAGCGCGTCGACATCGCAGTTGCTGCCCGGGAACCGGACGACCGCCACCTTGAGCATCAGGCTTCCTCCACCTCGAGCAGGTAGTCTTCCGTGACCGGATTGGCGAGCAGCTTGTCGCACATCTGCCGGACCCGCGCCTCGGCTTCGGGGCGAGAGGCGGCTGCCACGTCGAGCTCGATGGCCCGTCCGACGCGGACGCCGCCCGCCTCGGCGAAGCCGAGGGCCGCGAGCGCATGCTCCACGGCCTGTCCCTGCGGATCCAGCAGCCCACCTCGCGGCATCACCCGCACGTGCACTCGAAAGCTCATCGCTCCTTCGGCTCCTGGCGCCGGTCGCTCCAGCCGAGCCGGCGTTCGCTGGAAGTGGATTCGGGCGACAGCGCGTCGCCGCTCATGGCGGAGTCCGCAGAGCTGGTCGTCCACCGCGGCCGCCGGCTCGGGGCGCTCCATCAGCCCCAGCACCGTGGTCCGGACCAGCCCGAACGCCACGTAGAACAAGCCCAATGGAAACAGAAAATACTCGGGTGCGAGAATGCCGCCGATCAGGATGGCGAGGTGCACTGCCAGCCCGAACAGTCCCTTGGCGCTCCGGAGCCCGATCGACGGCAGCTTGGGGTACTTCACGTTGCTGACCATCAGCAGCGCGAGCAGCAGCATCAGCACGACCAGCCCCTGGTGCTGCAGGTCGAGATAGGCGACCGACGCCCGGTACCAGTCCGTCTGGCTGAACGGATAGTAGACGGCCAGCGTCATGCCCGCCGAGGGCGACGGCAGCCCGGTGAACCATCCGGTGGACGGCTTGCCCGCCGACAGCACGTTGAATCGCGCCAGGCGCAGCGCCACGCCGGTCACGTAGATGTAGGACAGCACCCAGGCGAACCGCCCCGCGCTGGCGAAGTCGAGAAAGTAGATCAGCAGCGCCGGCGCCACGCCGAACGAGATGACGTCGACCAGCGAGTCCAGCTCCGCCCCGAACTTGGTCCCCGTGTTCGACAGCCGCGCGACCCGCCCGTCGAGCACGTCCAGGATGCCGGAGAACACGATGAACCAGCCCGCCCAGCGGAAGTTGCCGTTGAAGGCGGACACGATCGCCCAGAACCCGAAGAACAGGTTGCCCAGCGTGAACGCGCTCGGCATGATGACCACGACCTGCCGCATCGTGGGCCGCCGGGCGCCGCCGCCCCTGCGTGGGATCAGCTCCATTCGGCCACCACCGTCACCCCCACCCGCGTGGTGTCCCCGACGCGCGCGAGCACGCGGGTTCCCAGCGGGAGGAAAAGGTCTACCCGCGATCCGAACCGGATCATGCCGAGCCGCTCGCACTGGTGCACCGTCGGTGCCGACCTGATGGTCGGTGACGATGCGCCGGGCGATGAGTCCGGCGATCTGCCGGACGAGCACCTTACCCTTCGGCGTCGTGAGCCCCACCGAGCACTGCTCGTTCGACAGGCTGGCCTTCTCGGCTCCCGCGTGTCCGAACGGGCCGGGGTTATAGTGGCGATACGCCACCCTGCCATCGGTCGGATACCGGTTCACGTGGCAGTCGAACACGTTCATGAAGATCGAGATCCGCTGGGTCCGCCCGCCGAAGAAGGCCGGCTCGTCCACCTCGATGATGCTCACAACCTTACCGTCCGCGGGGGCCACGATCAGCCGCTCGCCGAGGGACCAGGCGCGCTCCGGGTCGCGGAAGAAAGCGACGACCCAGACTGCGAGGAGCGTCCAGAGCACCGCGCCGAGGATCCACCCGGTGCTCTCGCGTCCGGACCGCGGCCGCGACCAGCGCCAGCGCTCCGACCCAGGCCCCCGTGATGAACCAGCGCCCCTCCGGGGCGGTGCGGATCAACCGGCATCTTCCAGGGCGCGGCCGGTCAGCAGCCGGTACGCCTCGAGGTAGCGCCGGCTCGTCGCGTCCACCACGTCGCGCCGGGAGCGGCGGCGGCGGCGCTTCGCCGTTCCATTGGCCGGCCGCCTTGAGTCCGGCGAGATAGTCGCGCAGCGGCTGCTTGTCGAAGCTGGGCTGGCTCCGTCCCGGCGCGTAGCTGGTCGGCCGGCCAGAAGCGGGAGCTGTCAGGCGTCATCACCTCGTCGATCAGCAGCAGGGTCCCGTCGCGCGGCGCTGCCGAACTCGAACTTGGTATCGGCGATGATGATCCCGCGCGACGCGGCGTGATCGCGGCCCGCACGATAGACGGCGAAGCTCAGGTCGCGGAGCCGGTGGTGAGCTCGCGGCCCAGGACGTCCGCCATGCGGTCGACGGTCACGTTCTCGTCGTGGCCGCTCTCGGCCTTGGTGGCGGGCGAGAAGAGTGGGGGCTCCAGCCGGTCGCTCTCGCGGAGGCCGGCCGGGAGCGCCTCGCCCGCCAGCGTCCCGCGGCGGTGGTACTCGGCCCACGCCGAGCCCGAGAGGTAACCGCGCACGACGCACTCGAACGCCACCGGCGTCGTCCGCCGCACGAGCATCGCGCGGCCGGCGATCTCGTCCGCGCGGCCGGCCAGCGCGGGGACCCGCTCGAGGATCTCCGCCGCATTCGCGGTCACGTAGTGCGACGGGACGATGCCGCCGAGCCGCTCGAACCAGAACGCGCTCACCTGGGTGAGGACCGCGCCCTTCCGTGGGATCGGCTCGCGCATGACGATGTCGAAGGCGCTCACCCGGTCGCTGGCGACGAGCAGCAGGTGGTCCGCGTCGATCTCGTACACCTCCCGCACCTTGCCGCGGCGGAGCAGCGGCAGCGGCAGCCGGCTCTCGGTGAGCGGCTGGCGCACCGAATGCGGCGCTCATACCCGCACCTCCGCCCCGCCAGTCTCCGCCGCGAGCGGACGGGCGCGCTCGAGCAGCGGTTGCAGGTACTCGCCGAGAAACTCGCCCACCTGCTGCTCCGCGCGCCCCGTGTAGCTCGCCGGATCGAGCTCCGCGCGAAGCGACTCGGCGGGCACGAGCCGGAACGCCGGGTCGGCGGACGAGCCGGTCGAGCAGATCGTTCCGCCCGCCGCGGCTCACCGCCTCGGCCACCGACAGACTGTGCCGGCGGATCACCTCGTGCAGCGACTGGCGGTCCCCGCCGGCGCTCACGCCGAGCATGAGCCAACGCTCGGTGGCCATGAACGGCATCTGCTCGGCGACGTGGCGACGAATGACGTCCTCGCGCACCTCGAGTCCCGGCCGCGATGTTCGTCGCCAGCACCAGGATGGCGTCGGCGCCGAGGAACGCTTCCGGCAGCGTGAGGCGGCGGTTGGCGCTGTCGTCGAGCGTCCGCTCCAGCCACTGGCTCGCGGCCGTGTGGGCCCCGTTGGCCTGCAGCGAGATGACGAATCGTGCCAGGCCGGTGATCCGCTCGGCGCGCATCGGGATTCCGCTTGTAGGCCATGGCGCTCGAGCCGATCTGCTCGGACTCGAACGGCTCGAGCAGCTCGCCCTCGTGCTGGAGGAGCCTCAGGTCGCCGGCCATCTTGGATGCCGACTGCGCGATGCCGCTCAGCGCGTCGAGCACCATGCTGTCGGTCTTCCGCGCGTAGGTCTGGCCGGTGACGGCGAACTGCTCGCGGAACCCGAGCTTGGCGGTGACACGTCGCTCGAGCTCGCGCACCTTGACGTGATCGCCGCCGAAGAGCTCGAGGAACGAGGCCTGGGTTCCCGGTCGTTCCCTGGCAGCCTCGGAAGCGGAGCACGTCGAGCCGGTGCGCGATCTCCTCCACATCCAGCGCGTAGTCCTGCATCCAGAGCGTCGCCCGCTTGCCCACGGTCGTGAGCTGGGCCGGCTGGAAGTGCGTGTAGGCGAGGCAGGGGATGCCGGCCGTGCGTCGCGCGAACCCCTCGAGCGACTGCAGCACCGCCACGAGCCGGCCGAGCAGGAGCCGGAGCCCGTCGCGCATGACGATCAAGTCGGCGTTGTCGGTGACGAAGGCGCTGGTGGCGCCGAGGTGCAGGTACGGGCGCGCGGCCGGCGCCTGGTCGCCGAAGGCGTGGATGTGCGCCATGACGTCGTGACGGAACCGGCGTTCGTATTTGGCGGCGCATCGCGAGGTCCACATCGTCCAGGTGGCCGCGCATCTGGGCCAGCGCCTCGTCGGGGATGTCGAGACCGAGCTCGCGCTCCGCCTTCCGCCAGCGCGAGCCAGAGCCGGCGCCAGAGGCCGACCCGGTGCGGCTCGCCCCAGAGAATCTGCATCGCGGGCGAGGCGTAGCGGGTGCCGAGCGGCGAGCGCCAGCGGTCGTCGGTCATCGGAAGACGAGGTCGGTGAAGGTGATCTGCCCATCGCGCTCGACGTACACGCGGATGACCTGGCCCGAGCGCACGTTGAGCAGGCTCCTCGACCTGCGACGCCGTGCGGACGGCGCTCCGGTTGATGCCCACGATGACGTCGCCCTCGCGCAGGCCGGTGGCCCGACTCACCTGCGACGAGATCCGGAAGATGAGCGCGCCGCGATCGCTCCGGATGCTGCGCTCGGCCTGGATCTGCGGCGTCACGTTGATGAGCTGCAGATCCTGCAGCACCGTGACCTTCTCAGCGGTGACGGTGGGCAGGTCGCCGGTGACGATCCGGCGCCGCACGGTGCCGCCGCCGCTCCGGACGCTGACCTCGACGCCGTCGCCGACGTGAAGGTCCAGCTTGACCGCTTCCCAGTCGAGATAATTTCGGAGCCGGCGGCCGTTGGCCTCGACCAGCACGTCGCCCCGGCGGAGACCGGCACGCGCCGCCGGGCCTTCGGGCGTGACCGCCGCGACCACCACGCCGCCCTGACTCTTCCAGTTGCGCATCGCGGCGGCGCCCTCGACGTCGAGTCCGACCCACGCCCGCCGCACCGAGCCGCTCTTGATGATCTCGTCCGCCACCCGGACCGCGCGCTCGATCGGAATCGCGAAGCCTAGCCCGACGGATCCGCCGCTGTTGCTGAA
Source organism: uncultured Gemmatimonadales bacterium (assembly GCA_963728705.1). GTDB lineage: Bacteria > Gemmatimonadota > Gemmatimonadetes > Gemmatimonadales > GWC2-71-9 > CAVVWJ01. The sequence continues at coordinate 7,743 of CAVSLY010000001.1, read as the reverse complement.
GATCGACGAGTTGACGCCGACGACCTCGCCGAGCGCGTTGGTCAGCGGGCCGCCCGAGTTGCCGGGGTTGATGGCGGCGTCGGTCTGGATCATGTCCAGGTAGAGGCCGGTCTGCTCGCCGGTCGGGAGAATGTTGCGCGCCGTGGCGCTCACGACGCCCACGGTGACCGTCGGCTCCGCGTTCCCGAGCAGGTAGGCGTACGGGTTGCCCATCGCGACCACCCACTCGCCGATCATGAGGTCGGTGCTGTGCCCCATGGTCACGGTCGGGAGGCCCTGCCGCTCCACCCGCAGCACCGCGATGTCGGTCAGGGGGTCCTCGCCGAGGACGCGGGCGGGCAGGTCGGTGCCGTCGGGCAGCGTCACGACCACCTTGGTGGCGTTGGCTACCACGTGCTGGTTGGTGACGATGACTCCGTTGGGACGGATGATGAAGCCGGTGCCGTAGCCCTGCACCACGCGCGCGCCTTCGGGGACGAAGAAGAAGTCCCAGGGCGAGCGCGCCGGCGCCTCCCGAGTGGACGCGACGTTGATGGAGACCACCGCCCCGGACGCGCGCTCGACCGCGGCGACGATGGCGGTCCGCCGCGAGTTGATCGCCTGCGCATCCGCCGTGCGCGCGGCGGCCACCTGGGCGCCGGCACTGGCGACCGGCATCGACTGACCGCGCGCGGCTCTATCGGCAGACGCGGTGTCGCCGGCGGAGCGGCGGACGTCTCGGCACCCGGTGGCAACCAGCGCGAACGCGGTGGCGACGAGCGCGAAGGGGAACGCGATCCTACGCATCGGGGACCGACATTTCGGCTTGACGCACACCGGTCTCCGGCCGCAGGAAGAGCTCCGGAGGATACGACGCGGCTACGAAATAGAGTCCCTCCGCCGGGGCTGGCGGGCTCGTTCGCTGATTGTCCCCGCGCTCGAGCAGCATCTCGATGTCACCCAGCGGCCGGCGGCCCAGGCCGACGTCCACCATCGTGCCGACGAGCATGCGGACCATGTGGTGGAGGAATCGGTCGGCCTCGACGTGGAAGCTGATGCCGCGGCCGTCCGGCCGCTCGGCCCATTCAGCGAGGGCCAGCCGGCAGCGGTAGTGCGGCTTGGGCTCGCCCTTGGCCGCAAAGGCCTGGAAGTCGTGCGTGCCGTGCACAAGCGTGGCTGCCGCCTGGAGTGCGACCAGGTCGAGCGGCCGGCCCAGCGCCCACTCGAATGGCCGGCGGAACGGTGAGGCCGACGCGGCATCGGTGCCGATGTCGTAACGATAGCGGCGGGACGATGCGCTCTTCCGGGCGTGAAACCCCGGATGCATCTCATCCACCTGTGCAACCCAGCAGTCGCGCGGGACGAGGGCGTTGAGTGCCCGGTGCAGCGTGGGACCAGTCCAGTTGTCGGGGGCGGGGAAGCTGATGCCGAGCCCGACTGCATGCACGCCGGCATCGGTCCGGCCAGCGGCGTGGGCTATGGCGGGGTGCGAGAACAGGCGCTCGAGCACTTGCTCGAACTCGGCTTGGACGGAGCGGCCGGCGGCTTGGCGCTGCCACCCGACAAACCCGGTACCGTCGAAGTGCAGCGTGGCGAGGAATGTCCGGCTCATCGGCCCGAAATCTAGCGGGGAGAGACCCCCCGGGCAAGCCGCGCAACTGCTTGTCACAATTGACAAAAGCGGCCTTTCACGAATACTCTTTTCGACACTTCCCGCGCTATTCCGACGAGGCCCCGACCGCGACCGCCCGTGACCCAGGACGCTCCGCTCCGCCATGCCCTCCACCTGCTGTCCCAAGGCGCCTCGCTTTCGGCTGAGGCGACGGTGGCTGCGTTTGCCGTCGTGATGCTGGGCGAGGCCACCCCGGTCCAGACGGCCGCGCTGCTGATGGGACTTCGCGCCAAGGGCGAGACGGCGGACGAGCTCGCCGGGGCCGCCCGCGCGCTGCGTGAGGCGATGGTCCGAGTCGAGCTCGAGAATCCGGACGCCCTGGTGGACACTTGCGGCACCGGCGGCGGCCGCGTCGGCACACTCAACATCTCCACGGCCGCGGCCTTCGTCGTCGCGGCCGCCGGGGTGCCGGTCGCCAAGCACGGGAACCGCAGCTATACCTCGCGCTCGGGCTCTGCCGACGTGCTGGAGGCGTTGGGAGTCGACATCGGGCTCCTGCCGGCGGAGGCGCCGACAGTCCTCCGCCGGGCGGGGCTCGTGTTTCTGTTCGCGCCGACCTATCACCCCGCTATGCGGCATGCCGGGCCGGTACGACGAGAGCTTGCGGTGCCGACCATCATGAACCTGCTGGGTCCGCTGGCCAATCCGGCGGGGGTGCGGCGACAGGCTATCGGCGTCTCGAGCGCGGACCGTGCGCCGCTGGTCGCGGAGGCGCTTGTCCGGCTCGGCGCCGTGCACGCGCTGGTGTTCCACGCGGCCGTAGGGATGGACGAGATCAGCCCGTCCGGCGCGACCCTTGTGTGGGAAGTGCGTGAGGGCCGAGTCGAGACGTGGGAGGTGTCTCCCGAGTCGCTAGGCTTGGCTTGCGACGACCTGGACGGCCTCGCCGGCGGTGAGCCGGCAGAGAACGCAGCCCGACTGGAGCGGCTGCTCTTGGGACGTGGATCCGCGGTCGAGCGCTGTGCCGTGCTGCTCAACGCGACAGCGGCGCTCTACGTGGCGGGGCGGGGTTGGTCGATGGCGGCGGCGGCCGAACGGGCCCGGGAGGCGCTGGATGACGGCGGCGGGGCAAGGGTGCTGGCGGCCCTCCGGCGCGCGGCGCCGAGGGCTGGCACTGGAGATGGCGTAGGAGTCGGCGCAAGCGGCCAGGTGCCGGCCGCTTGAACCGACAGCGGTGCCTCCTCAGTACTTTCGGATGACGCCGACGACGACGCCCTGAATCAGGACGTCCCGCTCCTGAAAGCGCATTGGCTGCATGGTGCTGTTGGCCGGCTGGAGCCGGATCCAGCCGCCGGACTCGCGGTAGAACTTCTTGACGGTGGCCTCGCTGCCGTTGACCAGCGCGATGACCATCTCGCCGTTCTCCGCGCTCTGCTTGCCGTGTACCACGACCACGTCGCCATCCAGGATGTGCTCGTCGATCATGGAAGTGCCCTGCACCCGGAGCGCGTAGTTGGGACCGCGGCGGGGGAGCATCTGGTCCGGCACCGCGATGGTTTCCTGGTGCATGAGCGATTCGATCGGCGTGCCGGCGGCGACTTTGCCGAGCAGCGGGATCTCGCTGGCGGCGGACGTGCCCCGCGGCGGCAGCACTTCGATCGAGCGGCTCTCGTTGTACGAGCGACGGATGTATCCCTTGCGCTCGAGGTTGGTCAGGTGCTCGTGCACCGTGGCCAGCGACTGGAAGCCGAACCGCTCGGCGATCTCCTCGAAGCTGGGAGCGTAGCCCTGTTCCAGGATGTGGTTCTGCAGGAACACCAGAATTTCGCTCTGTCGCTTGGTCAGGGGCATGTCATCTCCTCGTCCTGGGTGCGACCGAATAGAGCCCGAACTACTATACCCGAAGACCGGCCGAAGGACAAGATGCCCGTCACTCTGGACGAAATCCTCAGCACGACGCGGGGCCGGCTGCCCGGCCTCCGCGCCCGACGTGCGGCCGTCGAACGGGCGGCGGCGGAGGCCACGCGCGCACCGTCGCTGGCGGCCGTCCTCCGGGGAGAGCGGGTGGCCGTCATCGCGGAAGTCAAGCGGCGCTCGCCGTCCGCGGGCTCCATCCGGGAGGATCTCGACCCCGCGGAGCGCGCGGAGCGCTATGCGCGTCATGGCGCGGCGGCGATCTCGGTGCTGACCAACGGCCCGTTCTTCGGCGGGTCCCTCGACGACCTGCGCGCCGCGGTCGGCCGCACCGTCGTGCCGGTGCTCCGCAAGGATTTCATTCTCGACGAGCTCCAGATCATCGAGGCGCGCGGGGCGGGCGCGGCCGCGGTGCTGCTCATCGTGCGCGCCCTGAGCCAGGCCCGACTTGCGGCGCTGCTCGCCTGTGTGGCCGATGCGCGCCTTGAGGCGTTGGTGGAAGTCCACACGGCCGTGGAAGTGACTCGAGCGCTCGATGCCGGTGCCGTGGTGCTCGGCGTGAACAGTCGCGATCTCGATACCTTCCGTATCGACACCGCGGCCGCCTGGACCATCCTGCGCTCGGTGCCGGCGCGCGTGATCGCGGTGGCGGAAAGCGGAATGGCCACCGCCGCCGACGTCGCCGACGCGGCCGCAGCCGGCGCGGACGCGGTCCTGATCGGGACGGCGCTCTCGACTGCCGCCGATCCGGACGCGCTCCTCGAACACCTCGCTGCCGTCCCGCGCCATGGTCGATAGCAGGAGGCTGGTGCGCGCCAAGGTCTGCGGCCTCACCCGTGCCGAGGACGCTGCCACCGCCGTTGCCGCCGGCGCGGATTACCTGGGCGTCGTTTTTGCTGGTGGTCCGAGACGGGTCACTCGACAGGCGGCGGCGGACATCCGCGCCGCGGCCGACGGGGTGCCGCTCTTCGGTGTCTTCGGCGACCAATCAGTGGACGAGATCCTGCGCATCGCCCGCGCTGCCGGGCTCCAGGGCGTCCAGCTGCACGGCGACTACGGTCGCGCGGACGCGGCGCGCCTGCGCGCCGAGGGACTGCGTGTCTGGCGCGTCGCCTGGGTGGCAGACAAGAAGGATCTCGCGCGCCTGTCCGAGATGTCGATGGACGCGGACGCGGTCCTGGTGGAGCCGCGCGTGGCCGGCTTGTCGGGCGGCACCGGCATCCGGCTGGCCCTCGGGCTCGCGCAGGGAGCCCGTTCCCGTCTCGCGGGAGCGTCGATGGTTCTCGCCGGGGGGCTCACGCCCGAGTCGGTGGTCGGCGCGATGGCCCTCGTTCGACCGGACATCGTGGATGTAAGTTCAGGGGTGGAGCGCCTGCCGGGCATCAAGGATCCTGACAAAATCGCGCGCTTTCTGGAGGCGGTCCTTGGCCATAGCGCTATCAGTTGAGCGAGCCGTCGGGGGGCGCTTCGGTCCCTATGGGGGGCGCTACGTGCCCGAGACGCTCGTCGCCGCACTCGACGATCTCGCGGCGCTATACGACGGCGTCCGCGGCGACCGGGCCTTCTGGGCGGAGTACGAGGCGCTGCTGGCGGAGTTCGTGGGCCGGCCCTCGCCGCTGACGGAGGCGCCGCGGCTCGGCGCCGAAGCCGGCACGACCGTCGTGCTCAAGCGCGAGGACCTCAACCACACCGGCGCGCACAAGATCAACAACACGATCGGCCAGGCGCTGCTGGCCCTCCGGATGGGGAAGCGGCGCATCATCGCCGAGACCGGGGCGGGACAGCACGGAGTGGCCACGGCCACCGTCTGCGCGCGCTTCGGGCTCGAATGCGTGGTGTACATGGGCGCTGAGGACGTCGCGCGCCAACGGCTCAACGTCTATCGGATGCAGTTGCTCGGAGCCACGGTGGTCCCGGTCGAGTCGGGTACCCGGACGCTCAAGGACGCCACCAACGAGGCGCTCCGCGATTGGGTCACCAACGTTCCTTCTACGCACTACATCATCGGCTCGGTGGTGGGCCCCGATCCGTTCCCGCGGATGGTGCGCGACTTCCAATCGGTCATCGGTCGCGAGGCCCGCGCCCAGATGCTCTCGCGCTACGGGCGGCTGCCGCACGCGGTGGTCGCGTGCGTCGGCGGCGGCTCGAATGCGATGGGGATTTTCGCCGGCTTCCTCGACGACCCCGACGTGCGGCTCATCGGCGTGGAGGCCGCCGGCGAGGGGATTCTGAGCGGGCACCACAGCGCCACGCTCAGCGCCGGCGTGCCCGGCGTGTTGCACGGCAGCCTCAGCTACCTGCTGCAGGACGCGGACGGCCAGGTCTCGCCGGCCCACTCGGTGTCGGCCGGGCTCGACTATCCGGGCGTCGGGCCGGAGCACAGCTATCTGCGGGATACGGGGCGGGTGAGCTACGAATCGGCCACGGACGCCGAGGCGCTCGACGCGTTCCAGGCCGTGAGCCGGCTCGAGGGGATCATTCCCGCGCTCGAGACGGCGCACGCCTTCGCGTACGTGCGCCGCATGGCGGGGCGCTGGCCCGCGGACGAGATGGTGCTGGTCTGCCTCAGCGGCCGCGGCGACAAGGACGTCGCCCACGTGGCGAACCTGCTCGGGGCGCCCGTGTGACGAGCGGCCCCGTGCCGACGGACATCCTCCCCGCGTCGCAGGTCACCGAGCTGATCAACGGCCTGGTGAAGGCGCTTCGCGCCTACCACATGTACCTGCCCAACAACCCGATCTACCAGCGGGCCAGCGATAACCTCCGGATCGCGTTCCAGCCGATCTGGGCGGTGCTCGACGAGCTGGTGCTCACGGTCGCGGAGACCGACTTCGTCTGGGAAGAGCAGGTGGTCTACCACCAGCTCAACAAGGCGGAGAGCATCGCGTGGGGACTGTTCAAGGACGGGATGCGCTCGCTGACGATCCGCCGCGGCGCGGAGCTGGAGGAGCTGCCTCGGTTCCTCGAGACGATCAACCGTGCGCGATTCCTTCCGACGGACGCGGGCGACGACCTCCTGACGCTGCTCTGGGAGGAGGAGTTCGAGTTCATCCAGTACAATTTCATGGAGTTCATCGGCGACACCGGGGCTGGACTGCCCGAGCAGACCGGCAGCTATGCGGCGAGCGGCCAGGACGCGGAGGCCGCCGCGCGCGACCGCAGGGCGACGGCTGCCCAGGAGGCGCCGCCGCGGCCGAAGGGCGTCATCGACCTGGAAGAGTTCGACTCTACGCTCTACTTCCTCGAGGAAAAGGAGATCAACCAGGTAGCCGCGGCGGTCGAGGACGAGTACGGCCGGGACGTGCGCATGGCCGCCCTCAACATCCTGTTCGATCTCTTCGAGACCCAGGGCGAGGAGGCCACCCGCGGCGAGATCCTCGGCACGCTCGAGTCGCTGTTCCCCAATCTGCTCAACGCGCGCGATTTCCGGACGGCGGCCACCATTCTCCGCGAGTGCCGCCTGCTGATCCAGCGCGCGTCCGGCCTGGCGCCCGCCCAGGCCGCGCGACTGGACGGCTTCGTGGCCAAGCTCAGCGAGCCGGCCATCGTGAGCCAGCTCGTACAGTCGATCGACGAGGTGCCCGCGCTGGCCGGCGAGCCCACGGTGGGAGAGGTCCTGGGCGAGCTCCGCGCCACGGCACTCGAGCCGATCCTCACCTGGATTCCGACGCTGGCCTCGCCGGCGCTCAGGAAAGTGCTCGAGGAAGTGGCCGACCGGCTCGCGCAGGCGCATCCCACGGAGGTGCTCCGCATCCTCCGCTCGCCCGAGTCGGAAGCGCTCGCGGCCGTGGTGGCTCTCTGCGGCCGCCTGCAGCTCACCCAGACGGTGCCGGGGCTCGGCGAGACCATCGCCCACAAGGATGCGGCCGTGCGGCTGGCGTCGGTGCAGGCGCTGGCTCAGCTGGGAACTCCCGCGGCGATGGCGTTCATCGAGAAGACGCTGGAAGACGACGACCGGGCCGTGCGCCTGGCCGCCATCCGTGTCGTCGGGAGCCGCGGCTACAAGGGCGCGCAGAAGCGCGTCGAGGGCATCGTGCTCGGGAAGTCGGTCAAGGAGATGGACCTCACCGAGAAGATGGCCTTTTTCGAAACCTACGGGTCCATCGCGGGAGCGGCGGGCATCAAGTCGATGAGTGCGTTGCTGCTGCCGCGGGGCCTGCTGCGCATGAAGGAGGCCTCGGAGACCCGCGCCTGCGCCGCGATCGCGCTTGGGAAGATCCGGACCCCCGAGGCGCGGG